>NZ_JBAGIH010000003.1:0-653177 GCF_037150675.1 Serratia sp. KG1D | reverse complement strand
TGCTTTCGCTTGCTAACTCGAGGTGGCGTATATTACGCTTTCCTCTTTCAGAGTCAACCCTAATTTTCAGGATTTTTTCTCTTTCTTCCCGGCCGCTCTGTGAAGTGAATCACTTGCGCCGTGTCGATGGAGGCGCATTATAGGGAGCCGGTTCAGAATGACAAGCGATAATATGCATTTTTTATCTGACCGCTCACTATTCATGCGTAACGCCTATTAAACCCGCTTTTTGATGGCTGCCGGCAGGTCCGCCAGGCTATTTAGCACCCAATCGGCCAGCTTTTCACCCTGCTCCGTCACCGGCTTGCCGGTACGCACCAGCACCTTGGTGCCGACGCCGGCCGCGATCGCCGCCTGCATATCTTCCGGTTTATCGCCCACCATATAAGAAGCGGCCATATCGATGTTCAATTCCTGCTGCGCTTGCAGCAGCATGCCCGGCTGCGGTTTACGGCAGTCACAGACCTGACGATACTCTTCCACTACCGCCTCCGGATGATGCGGGCAGAAATAGATGCCGTCGAAGTCGACGTCGCGATCGGCCAGCGACCAGTCCATCCACTCGGTCAGGTACATAAACTGGTCTTCGCTGAACTTGCCGCGCGCAATGCCCGACTGGTTGGTCACCATCACCAGCGCGAACCCCATCTTTTTGAGTTCGCGACAGGCGTCAATCACGCCGTCAATAAAGTGGAAATTGTCGATTTCATGGACATAACCATGGTCAACGTTAATCGTACCGTCACGATCGAGAAAAATTGCTGGAACGCTTTGTGTCACCGCTTTGCTCCTGAGGGGCTGAATACGCTGACAGTATCGCATGTTTTACCCCGCACTGAGAACGCCGGAGAACGTCGCTGGCCGTTGACTTAGACGTCTAGACGCCTTAACATCTGATCCATACCTTGGTTCCACGCCGAGGTTTACTTTTATCTAGCCACGGGCAACCACGCTAAAATAAGAAGAATATGATTAAACTTTCTAACATCACTAAAGTGTTCCAGCAGGGTTCGCGCACCATTACCGCGCTCTCTGACGTGACCCTTCACGTCCCTGCCGGGCAAATCTATGGCGTTATCGGCTCTTCCGGCGCCGGCAAAAGCACGCTGATCCGCTGCGCCAACATGCTTGAGCGCCCTACCTCCGGCCAGGTGCTGGTCGATGGCCAGGATCTGACGTCTCTGTCGGAAAGCGAACTGACGCGCGCCCGTCGCCAAATCGGCATGATCTTCCAGCACTTCAACCTGCTCTCTTCCCGCACGGTGTTCGGCAACGTGGCGCTGCCGCTGGAGCTGGACAATACGCCGCGCGCCGAGATCAAAAAGCGCGTGACCGAACTACTGGAACTGGTCGGGCTGGCAGACAAACACGACGCCTATCCGGCCAATCTGTCCGGCGGCCAGAAACAGCGCGTGGCGATCGCCCGCGCGCTGGCCAGCAATCCCAAAGTGCTACTGTGCGACGAAGCCACCAGCGCGTTGGATCCGGCCACCACCCGTTCCATCCTGGAGCTGCTGAAAGACATCAACCGCCGTCTGGGCCTGACCATTCTGCTGATCACCCACGAAATGGACGTGGTGAAACGCATCTGCGACCAGGTCGCGGTCATCAGCCAGGGGCAGTTGATTGAAAAAGACAGCGTCAGCGAAGTGTTCTCACACCCGAAAACCCCGCTGGCCCAGCAGTTCATTCAGTCCACGCTGCATCTGGATATCCCGGACGACTACGCCGCGCGCCTGTCGCCGGAGCGTCAGGGCGACCGCCAGCCGCTGCTGCGCCTGGAGTTCACCGGTCAGTCGGTCGATGCGCCGCTGCTGTCTGAAGCCGCTCGCCGCTTCAACGTGAACAACAACATTATCAGCGCCCAGATGGATTATGCCGGCGGCGTGAAATTCGGCGTGATGCTGGCGGAGCTGCACGGCAGCGACGAAGACGCGCTGGCGACGATTAAGTTCCTGCAAGAAAATCAGGTAAAAGTAGAGGTTCTGGGTTATGTCTGAGGCAATGATGTGGTTGATGGCGCGTGGCGTGTGGGAAACCGTCATGATGACCTTTGTCTCCGGCTTCTTCGGTTTCGTGCTCGGCCTGCCGGTAGGCGTGCTGCTGTATGTCACCCGCCCGGGGCAGATCATCGCCAACAATTCGCTGTATAAGATCCTGTCCGGGCTGGTGAACATCTTCCGTTCCATTCCGTTCATTATCCTGCTGGTTTGGATGATTCCGTTTACCCGCATGATCGTCGGCACCTCGATCGGCCTGCAGGCGGCCATCGTGCCGTTGACGGTGGGCGCCGCGCCGTTCATCGCGCGCATGGTGGAAAACGCCCTGCTGGAGATCCCGTCCGGCCTGGTGGAAGCCGCGCGCGCCATGGGCGCCACGCCGATGCAGATCATCAAGAAAGTGTTGCTGCCGGAAGCCCTGCCGGGCTTGGTCAACGCCGCGACCATCACCCTGATCACCCTGGTGGGCTACTCCGCCATGGGCGGCGCGGTCGGCGCCGGCGGCCTGGGCCAAATCGGTTACCAATACGGTTATATCGGTTATAACGCCACAGTGATGAATACCGTATTAGTATTACTGGTAGTTTTGGTTTATCTGATCCAATTCTGCGGCGATCGCATCGTCAAAGCCGTTACCCATAAATAGTTTCACCGCATGTTAATGCGAGTCTAATGAGGAAGGGATATGTCGTTAAAATTTAAATCCATCGCGGCAATTGGCGCACTGATCGGCACGCTGGCTCTGGCGGGCTGTGGCCAGGATGAAAAGAATCCGAACCACATCAAGGTCGGCGTGATCGTCGGCGCTGAGCAGCAAGTGGCTGAAGTGGCGCAGAAAGTGGCGAAAGAGAAGTACGGTCTGGACGTTGAACTGGTCACCTTCAACGACTACGTGCTGCCTAACGAAGCGCTGAGCAAAGGCGATATCGATCTGAACGCCTTCCAGCACAAGCCTTATCTGGATCAGCAGATCAAAGACCGCGGTTACAAGCTGGTGCCGGTCGGCAACACCTTCGTTTACCCGATCGCCGGTTACTCCAAGAAAATCAAATCGCTGGACGAGCTGAAAGAAGGTTCGCAGATCGCGCTGCCTAACGATCCGACCAACCTGGGCCGTTCGCTGCTGCTGCTGCAGAAAGTTGGTCTGATCAAGCTGAAAGACGGCGTTGGCCTGCTGCCGACCGTGCTGGACGTGACCGAGAACCCGAAAAACCTGAAGCTGGTTGAGCTGGAAGCGCCTCAGCTGCCGCGCTCTCTGGACGATCAGCAGATCGCGCTGGCGGTGATCAACACCACCTACGCCAGCCAGATCGGCCTGACGCCGGCGAAAGACGGTCTGTTCGTGGAAGATAAAGACTCGCCTTACGTCAACCTGCTGGTTGCGCGCGAAGATAACAAAGATGCGGAAAACGTGAAGAAATTCGTTCAGGCCTATCAGTCTGACGACGTTGACGCGGCCGCCAACAAAATCTTCAACGGCGGCGCGGTGAAAGGCTGGTAAGCGCTTATTCACCCATTTTATTCCTATAATTGCAAGACGGGCCAAGGCCCGTCTTGTTATTTCCGCCATAGCTTGCTTCAATAGCGCCACTTTCATTAAGGCAGAGGAATCTCAATGCGTGTTTTACCTCTCTGTTTGTTAGCGCTCGCGCTGGCCGGATGTTCATCGCAGCGTATCGCGCCGTCCTCAACAAGCAGCACCAGCAAGCCGACTACCACCGCTCCGGCCAAAACTACGCCGGCCGCCCGCCCCGCACCGGTAAAACTGTACAAAAGTGCAGAAGAACTCGTGGGTAAACCGTTCCGCGATCTGGGTGAAGTGTCCGGCGAATCGTGCCAAACCACCGTGCAAGACTCTCCACCGAATCTGGCTACCGCCCGTAAACGCATGCAAATCCGTGCGTCTTACATGAAGGCCAACGCCGTGCTGCTGCACGACTGCCAAATTGTCAGCGGCGTCGCCGGTTGCTATCAACAGGCCGTTTGTCAGGGCTCGGCGCTTAACGTCTCCTCCAAATGACCGAATTCGTTTTCGAGCAGATCGGCGTGATCCGCTCGCCGTATAAAGAAAAATTCGCCGTGCCCCGCCAGCCGGGGCTGGTCGAAGACGGCGGCGGCGAACTGCTGCTGCTGCCGCCCTACAACCAGGCGGAAGCGGTGCGCGGCCTCAGCGATTTCAGCCATCTGTGGGTGATGTTCATTTTCCATCAAACCATGGAAGGCGGCTGGCGCCCGACGGTGCGTCCGCCGCGTTTAGGCGGCAATGCCCGCATGGGCGTGTTCGCCACCCGCTCCACCTTCCGCCCCAACCCGCTCGGCATGTCGCTCATTGAGCTGAAGGGCGTGCGGGTGAAAAACGGTGAAGTGGCGCTGGAACTGGGCAGCCTCGACCTGGTCGACGGCACCCCGGTGGTGGACATCAAGCCTTATCTGCCGTTCGCCGAGAGCCAGCCGCAGGCCCGCGCCGGCTTTGCCCAGGCCGCGCCCGCCGGCGATATGCCGGTGCGTTTCGCACCGCAGGCCGAGCAACAGCTGCAGCAACATCAGGCGCGCTACCCGCAATTAAGGCGTTTTATCAGCCAGGTGCTGGCGCAAGATCCCCGTCCCGCCTATCGTAAAGGAGAGGACGTCGAACGGGATTACGCCGTCTGGCTGTTGGATTTCAACGTGCGCTGGCGCGTCGTGGACGGCCGCACCGAAGTGTTGGCGCTCGACCCGCGTTAAAATTCCGCCGCCTCTCTTTTGGCGACCCGCTCGCGCTGGTAAACTAAACCACTTTTGTCACTTTTGGCCGCCACTCTGGCAGCCCGATGCAATTTGCAGTTCTAACGGAACCAAAACACCATGCGTACTAGCCAATATCTGCTCTCCACACTGAAGGAGACACCTGCCGACGCCGAAGTGATCAGCCACCAGCTGATGCTGCGCGCCGGGATGATCCGCAAGCTGGCCTCCGGTCTTTACACCTGGCTGCCGACCGGCCTGCGCGTTCTGAAGAAGGTTGAAAACATCGTTCGCGAAGAAATGAACAATGCTAACGCGATCGAAGTGTCCATGCCGGTGGTTCAGCCTGCCGATCTGTGGCAGGAAAGCGGCCGTTGGGAGCAATACGGCCCCGAGCTGCTGCGCTTCGTCGACCGCGGCGATCGTCCGTTCGTGCTGGGCCCGACGCATGAAGAAGTGATCACCGATCTGATCCGCAACGAGATCAGTTCGTACAAACAGCTGCCGCTGAACTTCTTCCAGATCCAGACCAAGTTCCGTGATGAAGTGCGCCCGCGTTTCGGCGTGATGCGTTCCCGTGAGTTCCTGATGAAGGATGCCTACTCCTTCCACACCTCACAGGAGTCTCTGCAGGAGACTTACGACGCAATGTACGAAGCGTACAGCAAAATCTTCAGCCGCATGGGCCTGGATTTCCGCCCGGTGCAGGCGGATACCGGCTCGATCGGCGGCAGCGCCTCGCACGAATTCCAGGTGCTGGCGCAGAGCGGTGAAGACGATATCGTGTTCTCCACCGGTTCCGACTTCGCCGCCAACATCGAGCTGGCGGAAGCGGTCGCGCCGGCAGAGCCGCGCGCCGCAGCCAGTGAAGAACTGCGCCTGGTGGATACGCCGAACGCCAAAACCATCGCCGAGCTGGTCGAGCAATTCCAGCTGCCGGTGGAAAAAACCGTGAAGACGCTGATGGTGCGCGCCACCGAAGAGAGCGGCCACAAGCTGGTCGCCCTGCTGGTGCGCGGCGATCACGAGCTGAACGAAATCAAGGCCGAGAAGCTGGCGCAGGTTGCCGCGCCGCTGACCTTCGCCACCGAAGAAGAGATCCGCGCCATCGTCGGCGCCGGCCCGGGTTCCCTCGGCCCGGTCAAGCTGCAGATGCCGGTGGTTGCCGACCGCAGCGTAGCGGCGATGAGCGACTTTGGCGCCGGCGCCAACGTTGACGGCAAACACTACTTCGGCATCAACTGGGAGCGCGATCTGCCGCTGCCGCAGGTGGCCGATATCCGTAACGTGGTGGAAGGCGACGCCAGCCCGGACGGTCAGGGTACGCTGCTGATCAAACGCGGCATCGAAGTGGGCCATATCTTCCAGCTCGGCACCAAGTACTCGGAAGCGATGAAAGCGACCGTGCAGGGTGAAGACGGCCGCAACCAGGTGCTGACCATGGGTTGCTACGGCATCGGGGTCACGCGCGTCGTGGCCGCCGCCATCGAGCAGAACCACGACGAACGCGGCATCATCTGGCCGGACGCCATCGCGCCATTCCAGGTGGCGATCCTGCCGATGAACATGCACAAGTCATTCCGCGTGCAGGCGCTGGCGGAAGAGCTGTACAACACCCTGCGCTCCCACGGCATCGATGTGATCCTCGATGACCGCAAAGAGCGTCCGGGCGTGATGTTCGCGGATATGGAACTGATCGGCGTGCCGCACTCTATCGTTATCGGCGACCGTAACCTCGATAACGAAGAGATCGAGTACAAGAACCGCCGCGTCGGCGAAAAGCAAATGATCAAAACCGGCGAAATCGTTGATTTCCTGCTGGGCCAGATCAAACGCTAAGCGCCGATCGCCAGAGAATAAAAAACCCGCCTAGGCGGGTTTTTTTATATTCGAAACGCGTTACTTGCTGCTGCAGCTTTTACTGCGGTCGAACGCGATCTTGCCGTCCGGCACCACCGCTTTTTCAATCTGCCCCTCTTCCATCGACGGCTGCACACTGAAGTGCGCGTTGAAGGTCAGGAACACCGGCTCGCCGGCAGTCTTATTGGCCTTGGCGTAACCTTGCTCCAGCGCGATGTTGTTATCCACCGGGAAAGTGATGCCGGTGGCGCAATCTTTGAACACCGCCGCGTCGGCCATATAGCTGTAGCTGCCTTTCATCGCCATCGGGGTTTTAGGCAACGGCTTTTCGACCGGCTCCAGACGGTAATTCAGCTTGGACTCGATCGGCGCGCCGCTGCGATCCAGCATCTCCAGGCTCTTGCCCACCGGACGGAAGTAGCGTTTCTCGCCGGTGCTATCGGTCAGCACCAGCTTATCCGCGGTGCGCGCCCATTTGCCGTAGTCGGCAAAGGTCTGATCGCCGTCTTTGCTGCCGCGATAGGTTTCCTGCAGCACGAAGGTGCCGTCTTCATCCAGGAACAGCGCCGTATCCAGGCCGCCGCAATCAGCGCAAGGCAACACCCCTTGATAACTCTGCGGCATCGCCTGCAGCGGTTGTTCCTTCGGCTGATAATGATTATTGCATCCCAACAACGAGAGTGCACCTGCCGCCAAGAACAGGGCTATCGTAATTTTCTTCACAGTTATTCTCCTACTGTGTTCATGTATTCCTAAGTGCGAACCTTGCCGCGCAGCGCCTTGGTGGCGCCTTTACGCGTCTTGCCTTCCAAACGACGCAGTTTCGCTCCTTTCGTCGGCTTGGTCGCCTTGCGCGTTTTTTCCACCACCATCGCCTGCTGAATCAACGCGACCAGCCTGGCCAACGCCGCTTCGCGATTCAATTCCTGACTGCGATACTCTTGCGCCTTGATAATCACCACGCCATCGGCGGTAATTAAATGGTGATTCAGCGCCAGCAGCCTTTCCTTATAATACTCTGGCAGGCTGGATGCCCGGATGTCAAAGCGCAAATGGATCGCCGTTGAGGTTTTGTTCACGTGCTGGCCGCCCGCGCCCTGCGCGCGGATCGCCGTCAATTCCAGCTCATTATCCGGTATGGCGACGTTTCTTGACAGTTCCAGCACCGGTCACACCTGCGCCCGCTGCCACTCGGCAAACTGGATTTCCAGACTATTCTGAGCATCGGACAGCCAAATAGTTCCCTCCTGCAGCGTCGCCTGCAGCGTCATGGTGCGGCTGGCCAGCGCCGTCAGCCGCGCCAGCTGCTCGTCATCGAGGAAACGCACGCTCAGGTTCTTGTAACCGGCCACCTTGCCCTGCATTCCCTGCCACCACACGTGCGCGGCGCGCTCGCCGTAGGCGTACAGCACCACGCGCGGCGACTGGTTGCAGGCCTTGCGAATGCGCTTCTCGTCGGGCAACCCCATCTCGATCCACATTTCCAGCCCGTTATGGTCGTTGCGCTGCCAGATCTCCGGCTCATCGTCGGCGCTCAGCCCTTTGGTGAACACCAGCCGCTCGTCGGCATGGCAGATCCAGGCCAACAGGCGCAGCATCATGCGCTGTTCATTTTCGGACGGGTGTTGCGCCAGCGTCAGCGTGGCGTCGTGATAGAAGTGACGATCCATATCAGCGATATTGACCGCGGCTTTATAAATGGTTGCTTTCAGCGCCATGGGTGACCTCGTTATTATTCGGCGACAGTGTACTTGATCAGGGGCGAACGCCGCCAGCGCAGCCCGGTTCGGCGCAGAACGAAAGGCGTGTCGAGGTGCTGATAACTCCATAACAGCTGTGCTATAGTCGTCTAGGATAGGATAAAACTCCGAGAGCCTGCGCCTCATCGCGAGAGCGGTCTTGATGATGCAGAGGTTCTTAAGGGAGGAAACTGTGCAACAATACTGTGAGTTAGTACGCCGTACTTACGCCGAGATTGGCAGTGGAGATCTTGGCTACGTGCCTGATGCGCTGGCTTGTGCGTTAAAGGCATTGGACGATGTCGCAGCGAACGACGCGCTACCGTCCTCCGTTAGGGAACAGGCGGCCTTTGCCGCCGCTAACTTATTGGTGAGCGACTATGTTGATGAATGATGAGTACCAACCCATCAATTGCGATGACTACGACAACCTGGAACTCGCCTGTCAGCATAAACTTATTCTGAAGCTGGAGTTACGCGACGGAGAAGTGATCGAGGCCAAGGCGATCGACCTGCTGCAAAAGAAACGCGTTGAGTATCTGACCATCGAACAGAACGGCCAGCAGCGCGACCTGCGTCTGGACCATATCAGCAGTTTCAGTCATCCGGAAATCGGTACCGTGGTCGTCAGTCTGTCGGACTGAGCAGCGGTAACCCCATCCCAACAGGGCAGCCCGACGGCTGCCCTCGTCATTTACGGCTTCAGGCTGGCATAGTAAGCCGCCAGATCGGCGATGTCGTTATCCGACAGCCCCGACACATAGGCCTTCATCACCTCGGCCTGGCCGCCGTTGCGCTCCCCTTTCCTATACGCCTGCAGCGCATGCTGCAGGTACATGGCGTTCTGTCCGGCCAGATTCGGGTACATCGGCACCGTCACCTTGCCCTGCGCGCCGTGGCACGCCGCACAGGCGGCGGCTTTCGCCTGACCGGCGGCCGCATCCCCCGCCGCCAACGCCGGCAGGCTGAACAGGCCGGCGGCCAACAGCGTGATCCCCACAAACTTCATCATTGCTCCTCACGATTATGATTTTTTTCCCAGCGCAGCCGCCACGGGCGTTCGCCTTCCGCCACCTGCCCCGCCTCACAGACGAATGCGCCCAAGGCAGCGATCAACTGCTCATCATAATAAATCAACGGGATGCGATCACGCTGCCAGGGAGGGATCCCCAGCTCCTGCCACAGTTTTTTTATCGGCCGCGAATGGGCGCGCCCCACGATGCGCACGGCGCCCTGCACGCCGCCGAAACGAATGCTGATCCGCTGCGATGACAGCGGCGCGCGCAGCGCCAGATCGCCCTCACCGGCGATCAGGCGCCCCAGCCCGTCCGGCAACGTCAGCGGCTCGTCAGGCCGCCAGAGCAGATGCACACCACGCAGCGCCGCCAGCGGCGGCAGCAGGTGCAGTCGGCCACGGAAACGGCGGATCTGATAGGCGCCGAGCTGCAGCTGCGGTTCGGCGTCTTCCCGGCTGAGTGCCACCTCCTCCCACAGGCGCTGTAGCTGCTCACGCGCCGGCATAGTGACGTTAAACAACGCGATCCAGCGCCGCAACAAGGCGAAACGCCGCACCGGCGAACAGTCGGTCAGGCCGTCGATCGCCAATGAGCGGTCCGCCGCCAACAGGCTTTGCAGCGGTTCCGCCAGCAGTTCGTCCAGCAGCTGCTCCTGCTCGGCGCACAGGCTGGCGCTGCGCGCCACCGCCGAAGCGAAGTGCGGCCAGCGCTGGTTGAGCTGCGGCAACACCTGCAAACGCAGGAAATTGCGATCGAAGCGCGTGTCCTGATTGCTGTCGTCATCTATCCAGCTTAAGGCGTGGCGCTGCGCGTAGCTTTCCAGCGTTTGACGCGAGCAGCCCAGCAACGGCCGCAACAGCAAGTGCTCGCCCAGCGTGGCGCGCGCCGCCATCGCCGACAACCCCGCCGGCCCGCTGCCGCGCTTGAGCGCCAACAGGAAGGTTTCGCTTTGATCGTCAAGGTGTTGAGCGGTAAGCAGCGCTTCTCCCTCCGCCAATGCTGCGCTGAAGGCGGCATAGCGCGCCGCACGCGCCGCTGCTTCGATGCCGCCCTGGCGGGCGTCCACCTGCACGTGCGTCACCGTCAGCGGCACCCGCCAGTCGGCGCACTGGCGGCGGCAATGCTCAACCCAACGGTCGGCAAAGGCGCTCAGGCCATGATGCACGTGCAGCGCACGCAGCTGCAGCGCCGGACGCTGGCGGCGCAACGTCGCCAGCAGATGCAGCAGCACGCTGGAATCCAGGCCGCCGCTGAACGCCACCAGCAGCCGCTGCTGCGCGCCCAGCTGGTCCGCCACCTGCGTCGTTAATTGATCAGTATCCATCGGTAGGCTTTGTCACTTCTACATAGCTGCACGTTAACTCCGCCTACCGCCATCAATCAAGCATTAACCGTCCGGGCCTGGCGCCGCGTCAGCAGCCACCAGCCGCCCAGCACCGCGATCACCGCCAGCGCGCACCCGGCCGCCCCCCAGCCGATCTGAGCGAAAATGCGGCCATACGCCTGCATCGCCGCCCCCTCGATGTGGTCTTCGGCGGTCTGATTGGCGATGATGCCCGCCAGATAGTTAGCGATCGAACCGGTCGCCAGCATATAGATACCGGTCAACACGCCGGTGGCGCCGGGGATATTCAGCCGGGTGATCTGCGCCATCGCCACCGGATCGATAAACAGTTCGGCAAAGCCCATCACCGCCAGGCCGGCGATCATCAGCCCCATCGAACCCGGCCCGTGCAGCCGCGTATTGAGCGCCATCAGCATAAAGCCGACGCCGATCAACAGCAGACCGAAGGCGAACTTGCACCAGATACGCAGCGTCCGGTCGCCCGCGCCACCGCCACTCGCCAGCCAGGCCAGCGCCACGCCGCCCAGCATCACCGCGCAGGCGTTAACCGACTGGAACAGCGCGGTCGGCACCGTCCAGCCGAACCAGCGCCGGTCGACGAAGTGATCGATAAACAGGCTGATGGAGCTGCCGCCCTGCTGGGCAAAAGCCCAGAACAGCGTGCCCAGCAGCATCAGTACGATGATCTGCCACAGCCCCCGCCGCTGGCCGGCGTCCGCGCGCAGCATAATGCGCGCCACCAGCGCCACCGCCGCCACGCACACCAACCCGAGCAAATAGCCGGCCCAGTCGCGTTCAAACAGCAACGTGAAGAACAGCGGCGACGCCAGCAGCGCCGCCAGCAGCCATCCCCAGTGCGGCAGGCCCAGGCTCCTGGCACGCATCAGCGGGGCATTCACGCCGCGGGTGTGGCGGAAATGGCGTCCGCCAAGCAGAAAAATCACCAGACCGGCGAACATGCCGATCCCGGCCAACGCAAAACCGACGTGCCAGCCATAGCGCTCGGCCGCCAACCCGCAGGCGATCGGCGCCAAAATGGAACCGACGTTGCCGGCGGCGTACAGCAGCGAGAAGCCTCCTTCGCGGCGCGAGTCCTGCGCCGGGTACAGCTCGCCCAGCAGGCAGCTGATATTGGATTTGAACAGGCCGTAACCGCAGATGATGATCGCCAGCGCCAGATAGAGCGACTGGGCGGAGACCGCGCTCAGGCCGAGCACGATATGCCCCAGGGTCATCAGCGCCGCGCCGGCGATCACCGCGACGCGGTTGCCCAGCAGGCGGTCGGCGAGCCAGCCGCCAAGAATAGGAGTGACGTAAACTAACGAAGCGTAAGCGCTGTAGAGATCGATGGCGTGGCTGTCGGTATAGCCGAGTTGGTGGGTCAGATAGAGGATCAATAACGCACGCATGCCGTAAAAGCTGAAATATTCCCAAATTTGTATCGCTACGACATAGTAGATTGCGCGCGGCTGTGAGGGTGTTTTCATGGTGGTCTCCCATCAGTCGGTGAACGACAAAGGGGAAGCGCGAGCGCCTCCCCTGTTTTTGGCTGCGGTTATTTCGCCTTCAGCACTTTCACCCGATAACGTCCGTCCGCCTGACGGTAGGCGCCGTGAATGTCGGTTTCAAAGCCCGGATAATGCGCGCCGATTTCGCACAGCATCTGCAGGAACTCCAGCACCGGCCGGCTCTCTTCGGTCAGCATCTCGCCCGGCATCACCAGCGGCACGCCCGGCGGGTATGGCAGGATCATGTTGGCGTTGACCTTACCGACCATCTCTTCCAGATAGACCTCTTCCACTTCGCCGTGCAGCTCTTTCTGGAACGCCTGGTACGGGTTCATCACCATGGTTGGCAGCACTTCGAACGCGCGGTACATCAGGTCCGGCAGGTTGTGTTGCTCCACCAGGCGGTGAATGTTCTGCGCCAGATCCTGAATGCGCATGTTTTCATAGAAATCAGGCGCTTCCTGATACAGAGAAGGCAGCATGTTTTTCACCCGCAGGTTCAGGTCGAACGAGCGTTTGAAGTCGGTCATCGCGCGCAGCAGGCTGAGCGCCTTGGTTTTATCGATGCCGATGCTGAACAGGAACAGCAGGTTGTACGGCCCGGTTTTCTCGACGATGATGCCGCGCTCGTCGAGGTATTTCGCCACGATGCTGGCCGGGATGCCGAACGGCTGCATCTCGCCTTCCTTGCTCATCCCCGGCGTCAGAATGGTGACCTTGATTGGGTCCAGATACATGTGTTCATTGTCGATGTTCTTGAAACCGTGCCAGGCGCTGTCGGAGCGCAGCGGCCAGCACTCCGGCTCATCGATGTGCTCCGGCTGCCAGACGTCGAAGAACCAGCCGTCGGATTCGACTTTCAGGCGTTTGATCTCTTTACGGAACTTGATCGCGCGTTCGATAGAGCCGTGGATCAGGCGCTTGCCGGCGTTGCCTTTCATCATCGCCGCAGCGGTTTCGGTCGAGGCCACAATGCCGTAGTGCGGCGAAGTGGTGGTGTGCATCATGTAGGCTTCGTTGAAGGTCTCTTCGTTGATGTCGCCCTTCACGTGGATCATCGACGCCTGCGAGAAGGCCGCCAGCAGTTTGTGGGTGGACTGGGTTTCATAGATCACCTTGCCCTCCACGCGGCCGCCGCTCATGCCGCACTTGCCTTTATAGATCGGATGGAAGTTGGTGTAAGGCACCCAGGCGGAATCGAAGTGGATAGACTTCACGTCCAGAGTGTTCTTGATAAAGTCGGTGTTGTACAGCAGGCCGTCATAGGTGGAGTTGGTGATCACCGCGTGCACCGGCCAGGTGGCGTTCGGGGTGTCCTTCACGCGTTTGGCGATGGTGGCGCGCTGGAACTCGCTCTGCGGGATGCCGCCGAGGATGCCGTAAGCGTTGCGGGTCGGGCGGAAGTAGATCGGCGTGATGTCGCTCATCATCATCAGGTGAGTCAGCGACTTGTGGCAGTTGCGGTCAATCAGCACCGTGCTGCCCGCCGGCGCCGAATACATGCCGACGATCTTGTTGGCGGTGGAGGTGCCGTTGGTGACCATGTAGCTGCGTTCGGCGTTGAACACGCGAGAAATATACTCTTCCGCCTCTTTGTGCGGGCCGGAGTGATCCAGCAGCGATCCCAGCTCGGACACCGAAATCGAGATATCCGACTTCATGGTATTCGGGCCGAAGAAATCGTAGAACAGGCTGCCCACCGGGCTTTTCTGGAACGCGGTGCCGCCCATGTGGCCCGGCGTACAGAAGGTGTATTTGCCTTCGCGCACGTATTTGAACAGCGCCTTGGTCAACGGCGGCAGGATGGTGTCGATATACTCGTCGGTATTCTGTTTGATCTTGGCGGCGATGTCGGTTGCCGCGCCGAGCGCATATTCGAAGAAGCGCACCTGCATGCGCAGATCGTTCAGGCTGACGTCAAGCGTCGAATAGGTGTTGGCGAATGCGTACAGCGGCATGTACTCGTTCAGTTGGCTGATCTCTTCGCACAGCTCCAGGTTGTATTTGTCCCAGTCGAAGATCACCCCGCACAAGCGGGCGTTGTTCTCGATCAGTTTCAGCAGGTCTTCGCGATCGTTAGGGTAAACGATGCGGAAATCCAGACTTTCCAGCGCCTGATGCAGTTCACGGATAGGCTCTTCTTTAAAGTAGACACCCATGTGATTCATGATGGCGATAACGTTCATATGCATTTCTCCTGGCAAAGCAAGCCCCTTCCCGTCGCGGCTGACAGGTCGGAAAGAAAGGGGCTGGGTAAATTCAGTCGGTCAGCGGACGCGAATCAGTGCGCTTTGGCCGTGGTGTTTTCATCAACCGCCGCGGCGTTGGCAGCCTGGCGGGTATTCATTTTCCGGGCGTAGAACATCAGGATAATCAGGCTGATGATAAAGGTGCCGGACAGTTCGAAAGAGTTGGCGCCCATCAGCGCGATGAAGCAGAAGCCGCAGCCGCACACTGAAGCGATCAGGCTCAGCAGGTTGCGCACGTTGACCCCTTCAAAGCGGATCAGGTCTACGCAGGAGTAGAAGTAAGGCAGCATGGTCAGCAGCACCGCGATGCCTGTCAGCTCACCGAACAGGTCGGAGGCTTTGCCGCCGGCGGAGCTCATCAGGGTGATCAGCACCATCAGCGCGGTCATTTTGCAGCCAGCAAGCAGCAGGCCTTTCTTCGGAATGCCGTTTTTATCCAGCTCGCCGTACACTTTCGGGAAGTTGCCGTCGTTGGCGGCGCGCACCCCGGCCTGGCCGACCAACATCATCCACGAACCGAGCGAGGTCAGGCAGGCGAAGGCGGTGAAGGCGGAAACCATCGGTGCGGCCCAGTTGCCCATAATCGCCGAGGCGCTGATGGCGAACGGCGCGCCGCTGGCGGCCATTTCAGACGCCGGGAACATGCCGCTGATCACCTGGGTGGCGGCGATATAGATGATGCCCGCCAGACCGGTGCCGAGCATGGTCGCCAGCGGTACGGTGCGTTTCGGGTTTTTCACCATGCCGGTGCTGACCGCCGCGGATTCCACGCCGATGAACGCCCACAGGCACAGCAGGATACTTTTGATGACCGCATGGCTGTCGGTGGTGCCGGAGGTGTTCCAGTTAGCCTGGTAGGTGGCGGCGTCAAACCAGTGCCAGCCAAGGGTGGCGGTCACGATCACCGGGATCAGCACCAGCACCAGGCCCAGCGTGGTCAAACGGCTGACCCAGGTTCCGCCCAGCATGTTCACGAAGGTGAAGACCCACACGATGGCGATACAGGCGATGCCGGCGGGCACCGGGTTATTCAGCGCCGGGAAGAAGGTGGAGAGATAAGAAACGGCGGTAATGCCGATGGCCAGGTTACCGATCCAGTTGGCATGGTAATAAAGCACGCCGGTCTGGAAACCAAAGGCCGGGGAAATTTCACCGGCGTAGGCGATAGGGCCGCCCTGCTGTGGGTTTTTGGTGGCGAGGCGGGCATACACATAAGCCAGCGACATCGCCCCGATAATCGAGATCACCCATCCCCAAATGGCGATGGATCCGAGACTCGCCAGGTTGGCGGGCAATAAGGCAATCCCGCTCCCCATCATATTACCGGCGACCACGCCGGTGCAGGCAATAAGCCCTATTTTCTTGGGTGAAGCCATGGTCAGTTTCTCCTGATTTACGTTTCTTATAAGCCACGCCCATAAATAAAAGATTTTAATGAGCCGGCTTGATAGTCAGGATGCTAACCATCGGGGGGAATAAAGTCCTAAAGATAAAGTGAGATTACGCTCATGATCATACAAATGATAACCTGAGGTTTTTCATTAACACATCAAGATAAAAAGACAGGCTAAAGAAAAGATAAACATCATTTAAAAACAAAAAGATGACAAGGTTAATAACGCATAACAAATGGCAAAAAAGAGATAATATCGCGCAGCAAAATAATACATTCATGCAACATGACTTCACCAATAAATAACGCCGCCATGATCCCCGAAGAATAAGGGCGGCGTGATATTGGGTTAATTATTGGCGCTGATAGTTATTTAAATAAGGCACCACGTTGGTCAATGACGTCTGGAATACGCCATTGGTGATCCAATGCAAGGTATCCTCTCCGGGGCGAAGATTGAAGGCGGTAATATAAGAGTCGGCCGCCAAATGATTCTGCCCCTGCATTTCATACACCTTGCCCAGCAGCACATAGTTCAGCCACGACATTTGCAGCTCAATCCCCAGATCGATCGCCCGGTGCGCTTCGTCAATGCGCCCCTGCGTCAAAGCATCTACCGCCAGAACCTGCTGCATGATCGGCGTGTTCTTCAATTCGGGGATCGTCGCCAGATGGCTGATATCGGCGCGCAGTTGCCCCAAGGCCGGGCTGTCGAACGGTTGATAAGAATTGCGCAGCAGATCCACCAACGCTTTTTCAGCCAGCAGATAGCGGAAGTTCGGCGCGCTGTTAATCAGCTCGCTCAGCTGGGCGCTGGCGCGGGTCAACGAATCGGCGTCACCGCGGATCAGCAACTGATGCGCCTGGTAGAAACGCTGCAGCAACGGCCCGTTGTCGGGCAGCAACTGCGCCAGACGCTGCTCCAGCTGTGGCGGCCAAGGCTGCTTCAGCGCCGCGGACAGGCTGGCGAGGAAGTCGGTCTGGATCTTCAGCTGGTTATCGGCGGTGATGAAGTAACGCTTGTCCAACATGATCGAACTGTCGGCGTTATCCACCAGCCGCACGGAGAGGAAACACTGCTGGGCGCGGTAGTGGCGCTGATTGACGAACTCGATATACAGCGACTTGCCCGAGTTGCTGGGGCCGGAATAGTTGTAATTAGTTTGGTCATGCACCAGGAAAGTCGAGTAGGTGTTCAGCGAATCGGTGATCAGCTCGCTGACGCCCACCACGTAAGAGAGCTGGGGCATCCAGTTGCTGCAGCTCTCGCCGCCCTGGATGCGGATATCGATATCGCGCGGGTTGAGCAGCACCGGCATGGTCGATACCGGCACGCGCTGCGACAGCGTGGCGATGCCGACAAACGCCACGCAGACGCTTAGCGCACTCAGAAACGCCAGCCACACCCAGAACGTCGAGCGGCGATAAAAATGCGGCTTCTTCTCGCCGGGCGCGGCAGCCGGCACGCTTGCCCGGCGCGGCGGCACATAGGGCGTATCCTCTTCATCATCGCTGCCGTCTTCCGGCTCATGCATAATCACCGCGATCTGCGGCGCCGGTGCAATCGCGGGTTGTGTCTCCCCCTCTTCACACCAGATCACCGACGTCGCCAGCTTATACCCGCGCTTGGGCACGGTGATAATGTATTCCGGGCTGTCGCTGTCGCCGTCTTTCAGGTACTTGCGCAGCTCTGAAATACATTGGGTCACCACGTGGTTGGTGACGATATTGCGCTTCCAGACGTTGTCGATCAGCTCGTCGCGGCTCAGCACCACGTCGGGGTGCCGGGCGAAATAGCACAGCATGTCGATCAGGCGCGGTTCCAGCGTTTTCTGGCGACCATCGCGGCTGATGGTGTTGTCGGCAGGAGTAACCAGCCACTCCCCGACGCGAAAAGCAGGCTCTTGCATGGCGGAAATAACTCTGTAGGCATGTAGGGCAAGGGCGCGATCATAGCATAACCGCCCCCGGCTGTGGCCGCCGGGAGGCGATTAAGCCGTTAACTCTCGTATAATTCTAACGGTAAACCATCGGGATCGCTGAAAAAGGTAAAGCGGGATTGGGTGTAGGGATCGACACGCACCGGTTCGCAGGCAACGCCGGCCGCCTGCAGATGAGCGATAGCCTGATCGATGTCGTCGACGCTGAACGCCAGATGGCGCAGGCCGCAGGCCTCCGGGCGGCTGACGCGAGCCGGCGGCGAGGGGAAAGAAAACAGCTCGATGGTGTATTGCCCATTGAGCGCCAGATCCGCTTTCCAGGAGCCGCGCTCCTCACGGTAGACTTCGCTCAGCAGGGTAAACCCGAGAATGTCGCAGTAAAAACGCTTGCTGGCGGCGTAGTCCGCGCCAATGATCGCGATGTGATGCACCTGACGTAATGCCAGCATAGAAACCCTCTCCTGTTCATTCTGATGGGGCACGGTATCCGGCGGCGGCGATGCCGTCAATGAAAAAGCCCGGCTTATCTTCAAACCGCCGGGCGCGTTATGGCCTTATGGCTGCGGGGCTTTCAGCACCTTCACCAGATAGCACCCGTCTTCCGTCAGTTTGGCGCCGTGGATATCGGTTTCAAAACCGGGATAGCGCTCACCGATCGAGCATAGCATCAGCAGGAAATCGAGCACCGCCCGGCTCTCTTCGGTGATCATTTCCCCCGGCATCACCAACGGCACGCCCGGCGGATAAGGCAGGATCATATTGGCCGCCACCTTGCCCACCAGCTGATCCAGCTCGCAGGTTTCGACATTGCCGCGCACCTGCTCCTGGAACATCTGGTGCGGCGTCAGCTTCATTTCCGGCAGCACGTCGAACGCCCGCTGCATCAGGCCTGGCAGATCGTGTTGGCGGATCAGGCGATGAATGCCGGCGGCCAGATCCTGGATGCGCATATGGCGATAGAAATCCGGATCTTCGGCGTACAGATCCGGCAGCATGTTCTTCACCCGCAGGTTGAGATCGTAGGCGCGCTTGAAGTCGGTCAGGCCGCGCAGCAGGCTCATCGCCTTGGTTTTATCGATGCCGATGCTGAACAGGAACAGCAGGTTGTACGGCCCGGTCTTCTCCACCACGATGCCGCGTTCGTCGAGGTACTTCGCCACCAGCGCCGCCGGGATCCCCTCTTCTTCCAGCGCGCCCAGCTCATTCATGCCCGGCGTCAGGATCGTTACCTTGATCGGATCGAGGTACATATGATCGCGATCGGTCTGGCCGAAACCGTGCCAGTTATCGTCCGGATCCAGCGGCCAGCACTGCGCCTCATCGATCTCTTCCGGCTGCCAGATATCGAAGAACCAGCTGTCGCTTTCCTCGCGCAGCCGCTGCACTTCACGGCGAAAATGCAGCGCGCGTTCCACCGAACGGTTGATCAAACGGCGCCCCGGGTTGCCGCGCAGCATGGCGGCGGCGGTCTCCATCGACGCCACGATGCCGTAGTGCGGCGAAGTGGTGGTGTGCATCATGTAGGCTTCGTTGAAGGTGCTCTCATCGTAGTCGCCCTTGATATGAATCATCGAGGCCTGCGAGAAGGCGGCCAGCAGCTTGTGGGTAGATTGGGTTTCGTAGAAAACCTTGCCGGGCACCCGCTCGCCGCTCATGCCGCTCTTGCCGTCGTAAATCGGATGGAAGTTGGTGTAAGGCACCCAGGCGGAATCGAAGTGAATCGACGGCACCTCCAGCGTCTGCTTAATGTAGTCGGTGTTGTACAACAGGCCGTCATAGGTGGAGTTGGTGATCACCGCATGCACCGGCCAGGTGGCGTTCGGCGTCGCCTGCACCCGGGCGGCGATGCTCTCACGCGTGAATTCGCGCTGCGGAATGCCGCCGAGGATGCCGTAGGCGTTGCGCAGCGGGCGCAGATAGATCGGCACGATATCGCTCATCATCAGCAGGTGGCACAGCGATTTGTGGCAGTTGCGGTCGATCAGTACCGTGCTGCCCGCCGGCGCCGAATACATGCCGACGATCTTGTTGGCGGTGGAGGTGCCGTTGGTGACCAGATAGCTCTGCTCGGCGTTGAAGGTGCGCGCGATATACTCTTCGGCCTCCAGGTGCGGCCCGGTGTGATCCAGCAGCGAACCGAGCTCGGTGACCGAAATCGAGATGTCGGCCTTCAGGGTATTGGCGCCGAAGAAGTCATAGAACAGGCAGCCCACCGGGCTTTTTTGAAACGCAGTGCCGGCCATGTGGCCCGGCGTGCAGAAAGTGTACTTGCCTTCGCGCACATAGTTGAACAGCGCCTTGGTCAGCGGCGGCGTGATGGTGTCGATATATTCCGCGGTGTACTGCTGGATGCGCTGCGCGATGTCGTCCGCCGCGTTCAGGCCGTACTCGAAGAAATAGAGCACCATGCGCATTTCATGCAGGCTGACGTCGAAGGTGGAGTGGGTATTGATAAAGGCGTACAGCGGCAGGTATTCGTTCAGCTCGTTGATCTCGCTGCACAGCTCCAGGCTGTAGTCGTCCCAGTCGAAGATCACCCCGCAGATGCGGGCGTTGGCTTCGATCAGCTTCAGCAGATCACCGCTGTTTTTGGGGTACACCAGCTGGAATCCCATGGCGGCCAGCGCAGCGTGGAGCTCGCGAATCGGCTCATCTTTGTAGTAGACGCCCGTCGGGCCCATGATGGCGATGATATTCATCGGCAGCTCCTGTCAGTTAACGGCCAAGTCTCTATAACACCACGAAAATCCGGCGGTGTGTAGCCAAAAAAAAAACCGCCCGGAGGCGGTTTCTTGCAGCGAAGCACAGAACTCAGCAGTAGCCGTAATTCATCAGACGCTGGTAACGGCGGTTGAGCAACTCTTCATCGTTCAGACCATCCAGATCTTTCAGATCGGCCAGCAGCTGCGCTTTCAGCGCGGCGGCCATCGCCGGCACGTCGCGGTGCGCGGAACCCAGCGGCTCCGGGATCACCGAGTCGATCAGCTTCAGCTCTTTCAGACGCGGTGCGGTGATGCCCATCGCTTCTGCGGCCAGCGGGGCCTTATCGGCGCTCTTCCACAGGATGGAAGCACAGCCTTCCGGCGAAATCACCGAGTAGGTGCTGTACTGCAGCATGTTCACCTTGTCGCCCACGCCGATCGCCAGCGCGCCGCCGGAGCCGCCTTCGCCGATGACGGTGCAGATGACCGGCACGTTCAGACGCGACATCTCACGCAGGTTGCGCGCGATAGCTTCCGACTGGCCGCGTTCTTCCGCGCCCACGCCTGGATAAGCGCCCGGGGTATCAATAAAGGTGATGATCGGCATCTTGAAGCGTGCGGCCATTTCCATCAGGCGCAGCGCCTTGCGGTAGCCTTCCGGCGCCGGCATGCCGAAGTTGCGGCGGATCTTCTCTTTGGTTTCACGGCCTTTCTGGTGCCCGATGATCATCACCGGGCGGCCATCCAGGCGCGCAATGCCACCGACGATCGCTTTGTCGTCAGCGTAAGCGCGATCGCCCGCCAACTCTTCGAAGTCGGTAAAGATGTGTTTGATATAATCCAGGGTATAAGGACGGCGCGGGTGGCGTGCCAATTGGGCAATTTGCCAGGCCCCAAGATCGGCAAAAATCTTGCGCGTCAGCTCAACGCTCTTTTCACGCAGGCGCTGAACCTCTTCGTCCAGATTAATATCTAATTTTTCGTCTTGACGGCTGACTGCAGTCAGCGAGTCAATTTTCGCTTCCAGCTCTGCAATCGGCTGTTCAAAATCAAGAAAATTCAGACTCATAGCATTCCTATTTTAGTCAAATTCCAAGTCCACCTGCTCATTGCCTACCAACGTCCGCAAGTCGATCAACAAGCGGTCGGTGGGCGTCACGCGCCAGGTTGCGCCAAAACGCAGCTTGGCTCGCGCATCTTCCCGTTGATAGTAGAGATGCACTGGAATCGTCCCCGATCGATGGGGTTCCAACGACTGACGGAGACGGTTCAAAAGCTGGTCATCAATTTGCCTGTCAGTCAGCGAGATAGCAAGCCCGCGAGCGTATTTTTCCCGGGCTTCACTGATGTCCATTACCTCGCGGGCCATCATTTTAAGCCCGCCGCTAAAGTCATCAAAGCTGACCTGTCCACTGGCGATAAGGATACGGTCTTTTTCCAACAAATGCTGGTATTTTTCTAACGCTTCGGTGAATAACATCACTTCCAGACGGCCCGAACGGTCATCCAGCGTGCAGATGCCGATGCGGTTGCCGCGCTTGGTCACCATCACCCGCGCGGCGACCACCAACCCGACGGCGGTAGTCATTTTGCCCCGATCCGTCGGGTGCATGTCTTTCAAACGCTGGCCACCGGCGTAACGTTCGATCTCCTTCAGGTACTGGGTGATCGGGTGGCCGGTCAGGTACAGCCCCAGCGTCTCCCGTTCACCGTCCAGCACCACCTGCTCCGGCCAGGGCGCGATATTGGCGTAGGATTGCTCTACCTGCTCCGGCGCTTCCGCCAGCACGCCAAACATATCCACCTGGCCGATAGCTTCGGCTTTCGCATGCTGATCCGCCGCTTTCAACGCGTCGCCGAGCGAATTCATCAGCGCGGCGCGATGCGGCCCAAGGCGATCGAACGCCCCGGACATGATCAGTTTTTCCAGAATGCGGCGGTTCAGTTTCTTGATGTCGGAGCGCGCGCAGAGATCGAACAGGTCTTTGAAGTAACCTTGTTCGCCGCTGTTGCGCGCCTCGATGATCGCCTCGATTGGCCCTTCCCCTACGCCCTTGATGGCGCCGATGCCGTAAACGATCTCGCCGTCGTCGTTGACGTGGAAGTGATACAGGCCGCTGTTGATGTCCGGCGGCAGGATCTTCAGCCCCATGCGCCAGCATTCGTCCACCAGACCCACCACTTTGTCGGTGTTGTCCATATCGGCGGTCATCACCGCCGCCATAAACTCGGCCGGGTAGTGGGCCTTCAGCCACAGCGTCTGGTACGACACCAGCGCATAGGCGGCGGAGTGCGATTTGTTGAAGCCATAACCGGCGAATTTCTCCACCAGGTCGAAGATTTTCACCGACAGTTCGCCGTCGATGCCGCGCGCTTTGGCGCCGTCTTCAAAGCCGCCGCGCTGCTTGGCCATTTCGACCGGGTTCTTTTTACCCATCGCACGGCGCAGCATGTCCGCTCCGCCCAGCGTATAACCGGCCAGCACCTGGGCAATCTGCATCACCTGTTCCTGATACAGGATGATGCCGTAGGTCGGTTCCAGCACCGGCTTGAGCGACTCATGCTGCCACTGAATGTCCGGGTAGGAGATCTCTTCACGGCCGTGTTTGCGGTCGATGAAGTTATCCACCATGCCCGACTGCAGCGGCCCCGGACGGAACAGCGCCACCAGTGCGATCATGTCTTCGAAGCAGTCGGGCTTCAGACGTTTGATCAAATCTTTCATGCCGCGCGATTCAAGCTGGAACACCGCCGTGGTTTCCGAGCGCTGCAGCATGTCGAAACTTTTCTTGTCATCGAGTGGGATGGCGGCGATGTCGATCGGTTCCAGCCCGGTCTTGGCGCGCCGGGCGTTGATCATCTCCAGCGCCCAGTCGATGATGGTCAGGGTGCGCAGACCGAGGAAGTCGAACTTCACCAGCCCGGCGTATTCCACGTCGTTCTTGTCGAACTGGGTCACCGGGTGGTTCCCTTCGGCATCGCAGTACAGCGGCGCGAAGTCGGTGATCTTGGTCGGCGCGATCACCACGCCCCCGGCGTGTTTACCGGCATTACGCGTCACCCCTTCCAGCTTGCGCGCCATGTCGATCAGCGCCTTGACCTCTTCGTCGGCCTCGTAAATTTCCGGCAGCTGCGGTTCGGCGGCGAAGGCTTTCTCCAGCGTCATGCCCGGATCCGGCGGCACCAGCTTGGAAATGCGATCGACGAAGCCGTACGGGTGCCCCAGCACGCGGCCCACGTCGCGGATAACCGCTTTCGCCGCCATGGTGCCGAAGGTGATGATCTGCGATACCGCTTCGCGGCCGTACATCTCCGCCACGTGCTCGATCACCTGGTCACGCTTCTCCATGCAGAAGTCGACGTCGAAGTCGGGCATTGAGACACGTTCCGGGTTCAGGAAGCGTTCGAACAGCAGATCGAACTCCAGCGGATCGAGGTCGGTGATTTTCAACGCATAGGCCACCAGCGAACCGGCGCCGGAACCGCGCCCCGGGCCCACCGGCACGTTGTTGTCCTTCGACCACTGGATAAACTCCATCACGATCAGGAAGTAGCCGGGGAAGCCCATCTGGTTGATCACCTTCAGCTCTACGTCCAGACGCTCGTCATATTCCGGGCGGCGCTGCGCGCGCACTTCAGGATCGGGGAACAGGAACTCCAGACGCTCTTCCAGCCCCTCTTTCGATTTGAGCACCAGGAAGTCCTCGGTGCTCATATCGCCGGTCGGGAACTGCGGCAGGAAGTATTCGCCGAGGCGAATGGTGACGTTGCAGCGCTTGGCGATTTCGACGCTGTTCAGCAGCGCTTCCGGGATGTCGGCGAACAGTTCGCACATCTCGTCTTCGCTGCGCATGTACTGTTGCGGGCTGTAGTTACGCGGCCGCTTAGGGTCGTCCAGCGTAAAGCCGTCGTGAATGGCGACGCGAATCTCATGGGCGTCGAAGTCATCTTCCACCAGGAAGCGCACGTCGTTGGTGGCCACCACCGGCAAGCCGCGCTCAGTGGCCAGCGCCACCGCCGCATGCAGGTAGTTCTCTTCGTCCTGACGGCCGGTGCGGATCAGTTCCAGATAGTAACAGTCCGGGAAATGCTGCTGGTAGAAATCAAGACACTGATCCACCTGCGCCTGGTTGCCGCGCAGCAGAAACTTGCCGACGTCGCCCTGACGCGCACCGGAGAGCAGGATCAGCCCTTCGCGATGTTCAATCAGCCAGTCGCGATCGATGGTCGGGCCGGCGGCGCCGTAGCCACGCTGATAGGCGCGGGAAATCAGCAGCGTCAGGTTCTGGTAGCCTTCGTTGTTGCTGGCCAGCACCGTCAACTGAGCCAGTTCATCGCCCAGCTCTTCGCTTTGCACATGGAAATCCGCGCCGATGATCGGTTTGATCCCGGCGCCGTGCGCGCTGCCGTAGAATTTCACCAGCCCACACAGGTTGGTGAAATCGGTGATTGCCAGTGCAGGCATGGCTAACGCGGCGGCTCTTTTCACCAGCGGCGCCGTCTTGGCCAATCCATCAATCATGGAGTAGTCACTGTGGACGCGCAGGTGAATAAAACGAGGTTCGGCCATCTCCAGATACCTGATTGAAGGGGCTCAGCAGGCTGAGCCCGGGTTAATGCTATCGTCGAGCCGGTCAGGCTCGCAGGCTACAGCGCCAGCGCTCTTTTCACCGGCGCGAAGCTGCGACGATGATGCTCGGTGGCGCCCAGCGCGGCCAGCCGCTCCAGGTGGAAGGCGGTCGGGTAGCCTTTATGCTGCGCGAAACCGTAGTCCGGGTACTCGCTGTCCAACTCGGCCATTTCGCGATCGCGCGTGACCTTCGCCAGAATGGACGCCGCGCTGATCTCCGCCACGCGGCTATCGCCCTTCACCACCGCCTGCGAACGCATCGGCAAGCTCGGGCAACGGTTACCGTCGATTAAAACCATGTCCGGCGCGATATGCAACCCGGCCACCGCGCGCTGCATCGCCAACATGGTGGCGTGCAAAATGTTCAGTTGGTCGATTTCCGCCGGTTCGGCGCGCCCCAGGCTCCAGGAGAGCGCCTTGGTGACGATTTCGTCATACAGCGCCAGGCGGCGTTTTTCACTGAGTTTCTTGGAGTCCGCCAGACCGACGATCGGCTGCGCCGGATCGAGGATCACGGCGGCGGTGACCACCGCGCCGACCAACGGGCCGCGGCCCACTTCGTCCACACCGGCAATCAGCGTGGCAGCGGGATAGATAAAGGGTTCAATCATGCTTTCGCCAGCTCCAACACAGCCTGAGCGGCCTGTTCGTCCGCACCGCAACGGATGCTTTGGTGCAAGGTAAGGAAAGTGTGTTTCAACGCTTCGGTTTCCGGGCTCTCTTCCAGCAGCGGCATCACGGCGGCGGCCAGTTTGTCCGGCACGCAGTCATGCTGCAACAGCTCGGTGACGATCTCGCGCCCCGCCAGCAGATTCGGCAGCGAAACGTAAGGCGTTTTTACCAGCTTCTGCGCCAGCCAGAAAGTGAACGGTTTCATGCGATAGCCCACCACCATCGGGCACTTGGCCAGCATGCACTCCAGCGCCGCCGTACCGGATGCCAGCAGCGCCGCGTCGCTGGCGATCATCGCTTCGCGCCCCTGCCCATTCAGCAGGTGTACGGTCAAATCCGGCGCAACCTCGGCCTTGATGCGCTCAAACTGCTCGCGCCGTTTGGCGTTGACCAGCGGCACCACCACTTCCAGCTCGGGATAACGAGTGCGCAGCAGCTGCGCGGTTTTGAGGAAGTCGGCGCTCAGCATCTCGACTTCGGCGCCGCGGCTACCCGGCAGCAAGGCCAGACAGCGCGCCTGCGGAGCGATGCCAAGCTGAGCGCGCGCCGCCAGCCGGTCGGGCTGCAACGGCATGGCGTCCGCCATGGTGTGGCCAATAAACCGGCAAGGCACGTTGAAACGATCGTAAAACGCTTTTTCGAAAGGGAGAAAGGCCAGCACCAAATCGGTGGCTTTGCCTATTTTGAAAACGCGCTTTTGCCGCCAGGCCCACACGGAAGGGCTGACGTAGTGGATGGTGCGGATACCGCGCTGCTTGAGGCGGCCTTCCAGCGTGATGTTGAAGTCCGGCGCGTCGATGCCGACAAACACGTCCGGCCGCAGCTCACCGAAGCGGCGGGTAAGATCCTTGCGGATCTTCAACAGGCGTGGCAAACGCTCGAGCACTTCCACCACGCCCATGACCGCCAGCTCTTCCATTTCGTACCAGGCTTCGCAGCCTTCGGCCTGCATCAACGGGCCGGCGACGCCTACGAAACGCGCGTCGGGGATCTGCGCCTTGAGCGCACGGATCAAGCCGGCCCCGAGAATGTCACCGGAGGTTTCTCCGGCGACCAGTCCGATAGTCAATGGACGATTCGACATAACTCAGCGAATGATGCCACGGGTGGAACGGGTGAAGAAATCGAGGTATTGCTGCACCACCGGCTGTTCTTTGGCCAGGGCTTCGATTTCCGCTTTCGCTTCATCAAGCGTTTTCTCGCTGCGATACAGGATTTTGTAGGCGTTGCGGATTGCCTGCATTTCATCCTTGTCAAAACCGCGGCGCTTCAGGCCGACCGCGTTGACGCCGAACGGCGTAGCGTGGTTGCCCTGAGCGATGACGAAAGGAGGCACGTCCTGAGCGACACCGGAACAACCGCCTACCATCACATGCGCGCCGATAATGCAGAACTGGTGGATCGCCGTCATGCCGCCGATGATGGCGTGATCGTCGATTTCCACATGCCCCGCCAGCGTGGCGTTGTTGGCCAGCACGCAAGCATTGCCGACCACGCAATCGTGGGCGACGTGCACGTTGACCATCAGCAGGTTGTCGTTGCCCACTTTAGTCAGGCCGGTACCCTGCGCGGTGCCGCGATGAATGGTCACGCTTTCGCGGATGCGGTTGCGATCGCCCACTTCAACGCGCGTCGGTTCGCCCGCGTATTTCAGATCCTGATTCACTTCGCCGATAGAGGCGAACTGATAAATCTGATTATCGCAGCCAATCTTGGTAATGCCGTTCACCACCACGTGGGATTTCAGCACCGTGCCGGCGCCGATTTCCACCTGGGAGCCGACGTAGCAGAATGGGCCGATATGCACGTTGGCGCCGATCACGGCGCCTTCTTCGACTATCGCGCTAGGATGGATAAAGGCGGTTTGGTCAATCACGGATTAAGCCTCCCGGCTGCGGGCACACATCATGGTTGCTTCGCAGACAATTTTACCGTCAACGGTCGCCACGCCTTTGAAGCGAGTCAGACCGCGGCGAGTTTTCTCGAAGGTGACTTCCATGACCATCTGATCGCCTGGCACCACAGGGCGCTTGAAACGTGCTTCGTCGATACCGGCGAAGTAATACAGCTCGCCCGGCTCCAGTTTGCCGACGCTTTTAAACGCCAGGATACCGGTGGCCTGCGCCATGGCTTCCAGGATCAATACGCCTGGGAAAATCGGTTTGCCAGGGAAATGGCCCTGGAAAAACGGTTCATTCACCGATACGTTCTTCACCGCACGCAGATATTTGTGCTCTTCAAACTCGAGGACGCGGTCGACCAGCAAGAACGGGTAACGGTGAGGAAGCAGATCCAAAATTTCTGCAATATCCAGAGTATGAGTGTCAGTAGTCAAAATACTCTTCCTGTCTCTAAAAACTGATGGCATCAACAACACGGCCTGCGTTGACCCCAAAAGGAGATCATCATGCAGGCCGCAAATTAACATCTCTTTGCGCTTTTGGTCTCACGACCAACGCGTTTCGTTTTGTACCCGCCAGGGCGGGCGGCAATGATTAGTCTTTTCCGACTTTACGTTCGACAGCTTTCAAGCGCTTGCTGATCTCATCGATATTCATCACCAACGCAGCGGTTTTACGCCAAACCTTGTTAGGCTGCAACGGAATGCCCGAAGAGTATACCCCAGGTTCGGTGATTGGTCGCATAACCATTCCCATTCCGGTAACAACAACCTTGTCGGCAATCTCCATGTGACCGTTGATCACGCTGGCACCGCCGATCTGGCAGTAGCGGCCGATTTTCAGGCTGCCAGCCATGATCACACCGCCGGCGACGGCGGTATTGTCGCCAATCACGACGTTATGTGCAATCTGACATTGGTTGTCGATGATAACACCATTCCCGATTTGGGTGTTATCCAAAGCGCCGCGGTCAATAGTGGTGCAAGCGCCGATTTCGACGCGATCGCCGATAATCACCGTGCCCAACTGAGGGATTTTGATCCATTCGCCGCGCTCGTTCGCATAGCCGAAACCGTCCGCGCCGATCACGGTGCCGGACTGGATCAGGCAGCGCTGGCCGATTTCAACCGCATGATAAATTGTGACATTCGCCCACAGACGCGTTCCCGCGCCGATGCGTGCGTGTTTGCCGATGAAGCAACCCGGGCCGATAACCACGTTATCGCCAAGCACCGCACCCGACTCAATCACCGCGTTCGCCCCAATGGCGACGTTCTGCCCCAGCTGCGCTTCAGGCGAGATCACCGCGCTTGGCGCGATATCCTGCGCCGGTGCCGGCGTAGTGTCCATCAGTTGCGCCATGCGCGCGTAGGTCAGATAAGGGTTTTTAACCACCAGCGCCGCAGCACGGCAGTGTGGTAAATCCGCTTCGGTAAGCACCACGGCGCTTGCCTGGCAGGAAGACAGCTGCTCTTGATAGCGGCTGTTTGACAAAAACGTGATTTGGCCAGGCTGTGCCGAATGCATAGAAGCAATGCCGGTGATGACGAGATCGCCATCACCGTGCAATTGTGCATCCAACTGCTGCGCTAAATCAGCCAGTCGAATTGAAAGCATGTGTTATTTAACCTGTTTCAGCACGTCAGCAGTGATATCTTTGGAAGAGTCTGCATAGGCAACGGCGTTGGCGTCGATCACCACGTCATAACCGCCTTTGCTGGCGACAGATTTCACCGCGTCCTGAATGCGGCTCAGGATCTTGTTACGTTCTTCCATCTGGCGACGGCGGTTGTCCTGCTCGAAAGCCTGGGCTTTCTGAGAGAACTGCTCGCGTTGCGCCATCACGTCTTTTTCCAACTTGCTGCGGTCGCTGGCTTTCATGGTAGCGCCGTCACGCTGCAGACGTTGCATTTTGGTCTGCAGGCTACGTTCCATGTTCTGGAGTTCGCTTGCACGGCCTTTAAACTCGTTTTCCAGCTGTTTAGCGACCGCTTCGCGGGCCGGCAGCTGTTGGAAAATGCTGGAGACGTTAACGACAGCGATCTTATCTGCTGCCTGAACGCCAGCTGAAGCAGCCATTGCTAAACCGAGGCCTGCGGCACACAACCACTTTTTCACTATAAACTCCTTACCATCACCCATTTGTGTCATATGACACTGAAGTACACAATTTGCCAGACTTGTCCCACCAAACAATGAGAATCATCTCCCTCTGCCGGCGGGCGCCTGGCCATTGCGATTCTTAATAACTGTTATGCCCAGAGGCGAGACCCGTTACCAGGTCTTACCGATGTTAAACTGGAACTGTTCGGACTTGTCGCCTTCGTATTTCTTGATCGGGTTGGCGTAAGAGAACACCAATGGCCCCAATGGCGACATCCACTGCAGCGCGATACCGGCGGAAGAACGAATATTGCTGGCCTTGCTGTAGTCCGGCACGCCGTACATCAGCGTTTCGTCGGTATTCTTCCACTTGGTATCCCACACGGTACCGGCATCGATGAACAGCGAGGTCCGCACCGAGTTGGCGTATTTCTCGCTGATGAACGGCGTCGGGGTGATCAGCTCCAGGCTGGCGACCGCCATGGCGTTACCGCCCACCGCGTCATCCGAGCTACAGATGCTCTGACGCGAGGTCGTGCTGCCGGCGTTGAACTGACACTGGTACGAGTTGGAGTTGTAGTACACCGCCTTCGGACCAATGGTGTTGGACTGGAAGCCGCGCACGGTGCTCGAACCACCGGCGTAGAAGTTCTCGTAGAACGGCATTTCCTTGCCGCCCAACCCATCCGCGTACCCCAGACGGCCACGGCCCAACAGCACCCAGGTGCGATCGTCGTTGATCGGCACGTACTGTACGCTGTCCAACGTCACCTTGTAGTATTCGTTGTCCGAGCCCGGAATGGTGACCTTGCCGTTCAACGTGGTGCGGTTACCCGAGGTCGGGAAGTAGCCGCGGTCCAGGTTGTTGTAGGTCCAGCCCAGGTTCAGCGTAAAGTCGTCGGTCGAGTAGCTGGCGCGGTCGGTTTTATTCGCATCCACGCCCATCGAGTCGAGGTAACGCCACATGGCGATCTGCGGCTGCATGTTCGACAGGCCGTTGTGGACGTAGCCCAGGCCGGTACGCAACGAGTTGTTTTCGTTGATCGGGAAGCCCAGCGTGCCGTCGATACCGTAACTCTTGTTGGTATAGTCCGACAGATCCGCGTCATCCGCCTTAAAGTCGTTGTAGAAGATGCGGCCGCCCAGGCTCACACCGTCAACGGTGAAGTACGGGTTGGTGACCGACAGTTCGGTATAGGTCTGATAGTCGTTCTTGGTGCCGCTGATGCCGACCGAGTACCCGGTCCCCAACCAGTTATCCTGCTGCACGCCCGCCTGGAAGCTGACGCCGCTCTCGGTGCCGTAACCGACGCCGAAGTTGAAGGTACCGGTGTTGCGTTCTTTCACCTTGTAGGTCACATCGACCTGATCGGCGGTGCCCGGCACGCGCTGGGTTTCCACGTCAACCGTTTCGAAGTAGCCCAGACGGTTCAGACGCTCTTTGCCCTGCTCGACCTGCTCGTTGCCGAGCCAGGCGCCTTCCATCTGGCGCATTTCGCGACGCAGTACGGAATCCTTGCTGGTGTCGTTGCCTTCGAACTTGATGCGACGCACGTAGAAGCGGTTGCCCGCGTCAACGTTGACGTGCAGTTTGACGGTTTTATCCGCGTCGTTGATCTCAGGCTGAGTGCCAACGCGCGGGTAGGCGTAACCATAACGGCCCAACATCGTTTTGATGTTGTCTTCCATTTTGGTCACCTTGCTGCCGTTGTACAGCTCGCCTGGCTCGATTTTGGTGATCTGAGCGACTTCCGCCGAGTGGCCGGCCAGATTGCCGTTCACGACAACATCGGAAAGCTTGTACTGCTCGCCTTCGGTGATGTTGATGGTGATGTAGATGCCTTTTTTATCCGGCGTCAGGCTCACCTGGGTAGAATCGATGTTGAAGCGAGCATAGCCGCGATCCAGATAGAAGCTGCGCAGGGTTTCGAGATCGCCCGCCAGTTTTTGCTTCTGGTATTTGCGATCGCCGACCAGGTTCCACCATGGCACTTCGTCACGCAGTTGGAAGCGTGAGATCAGTTCGTCGTTGGTGAAGGCATGGTTGCCGACGATGTTGATTTGTTGAATCTTGGCGGAGACCCCTTCCGTGAACACCAGCTTCAGGTCGACACGGTTGCGCGGCAACGGCGTGACTACGGCTTTCACCGAGGCGCTGTATTTACCGACGCTGTAGTAGAAGTCTTCCAGCCCTTTTTCAATGCTGGAGATCGTGGTGCGGTCAAGCGCCTCGCCCACCCGGACGCCGGAGGCTTCCAGGTTCTGCTTGAGCATGTCATCCTTCACCGACTTGTTGCCGGAGAAAGTGATGCTGGCGATGGTAGGACGTTCCTTCACCTGAACGATCAAGGTATTACCATCGCGCAGCACGCGCACGTCCTCGAAGTTGCCGGTGGCAAACAAGGCACGGATGGTATTACTGATGTCATCGTCAGTGACGGTATCGCCGACGCGAACCGGCATGTTGAGTAACGCCGCACCGACGGCGACTCGCTGCAGGCCTTCGAAATGAATGTCTTTCACTACGAACCCGTCTGCACCGTATACGGTGGCGCTGCCAAACAGCAGCGACGCTATGAGCAACTTTTTCATCGCCATCGTTGTTATGCGTTCTTCCTAACCTATCCCCGCCCCTAGAGGCGGGAAAAATCATTGAAAAGTGCAAGACCCATCAACAACACCAGCACGATCGAACCTATGCGGTAGCTGTAGTCCTGTACTCGCTCGGAAACCGGCCCACCCTTCAGCTTTTCTATCGCCAGGAAGAGGAGATGCCCACCATCTAACACCGGTAATGGGAACAGGTTGATGATACCCAGGTTGACGCTAATCAACGCCAGGAACATCAGATAATACACGAACCCGACTCCGGCTGACGCCCCAGCTCCCTGTGCAATCGAGATCGGGCCACTCAGGTTGTTCAGCTTTACATCACCGGTTATTAATTTGCCCAGCATGTTGACCGTCAGCCGCATCAGCTGCCAGGTCTTGTCGCCGGCCTGATACAGCGCCGGGAACGGTCCATACTGGCGAATCGTTTTATACTCGTCCGGCAGCGGCAGCACTTTTGGAATGATGCCTGCAAACCCCACCGATTTGTCTTTTCCCACCGGCTTTGTATCCGGTATCAGCGTCAAAGACAAGGGGGCGCCGTTTCTTTCAATCTCCAAAGCCAGCGGTTGCCCCGGGCCATCGTGGATACGCTTCACCAGCGTCTGCCAACGACCCAACGGCTGACCATCGACTTTAACGATCCTGTCCCCCGCTTGTAAACCCGCCTTTTGCGCCGCCGAGTTAGGCTGCACTTCCGCCAACACGGATTCGATCTGCGGGCCGCGCGGCATAATGCCCAGCGCGACAACGGGATCCTGCTTGTCCGGTTCAAAGTTCCACTGGCGCAAATCCAGGGTTTTGGTCACCACCTGCGAAGAACCGAACGGCGCGACGCCGACTTCGGTTTGCGCATCGCCAATCTTCGCCACCAGCGCCAGACGAACTGACTCCCAATCAGGCGTTTCGATGCCGTCAACCGACTTTAGTTCCATGCCAGACGAAATTTCGGCCTTGGCGGCGATGGATTGCGGCGCGATTTCGCCGATCACCGGGCGGAAACTCGGCACGCCGATGATGAACACCAGCCAATAGGCAAGGATAGCAAACAGGAAGTTGGCGATGGGGCCGGCGCTGATGATGGCCGCGCGCTGCCAGACGGTTTTGTTGTTAAAGGCCTGATGGCGCATTTCCGGCGCCACCGACTCCACGCGCTCGTCCAGCATCTTCACGTAGCCACCGAGCGGAATCAAAGCGATGACGTACTCGGTGCCCTGGCGATCGGTGCGGCGCCACAGCGCCCGGCCGAAGCCGATGGAGAAGCGTTCAACGCGCACGCCGCAACGACGGGCAACCCAAAAGTGTCCGAACTCGTGCACGGTAATCAAAATACCGAGCGCAATCAGAAACGCCACCAGGTTCCAAAGCACGCTGACCATCATCCCTCACTTTCCGTCATTGACGGATTAAAACACCAACAGCATCAGGCAGGCAAACACCGGCACCGCCGCGGTCAGGCTGTCGATACGATCCAGTATGCCGCCGTGGCCAGGAATCAAATGACCGCTGTCCTTGATGCCCGCTTCGCGTTTGAACATGCTTTCGGTCAAATCGCCCAGCACCGAAGCCAGCGCGGCGATCACCGAACAGGCCAACAGCGTGGTCGGCACCACGTTCAGCGGCGCGTAGCGGCCGAACAGCCAAGAAATGACCGCCGATGTCAGCAGCCCGCCGATCAACCCTTCCCAGGTTTTACCCGGCGAGACCTTCGGCGCCAGCTTATGCTTGCCGAACAGCTTGCCGAACATATAGGCACCGGAATCCGCGCCCCACACCAGCAGCATCACGTACAGCAGCCACCAGGCGCCGGTAAACGGGTTTTGCTCATAGCCGAACTGGCGCAGCGCCAGCATGCCCCAGAAGAACGGCACGATGGTCAGCAGGCCAAACAGCAGGCGCAGCGGGCGCGAATTGCGCCAGATGGCGGCCGAGCCGGGGTAAAACAGCACCAGCAGCAGCGCCGCCAGCCACCAGGCCAGCGATAGCCACAGCGAGCCGCTTACCTGCGGCACGGATTGATGGTAGGCGGGAACGCTGAGCATCATCAGCGCCAGCAGAAAACCGCACAGTATCGCCAGCCAGATGCGCTGCGAACGGGAGGTAAAACCGGCCAGTTGGCCCCACTCCCAGGCTGCTAACATGCACACGACGAGCGTTACCAGAGCAAAGGCCAGCGGCGGCAACAGGAACAGCGCCGCGATAACGATCGGGATTAAAATCAGAGCAGTTATGAGGCGATACTTCAGCAAAAGTTCTCCCTAGGACGCATCGGCGCCGATAGGTGTTGTTCCCCCGAAGCGGCGCTCACGTTGTGCAAATGCATTCAGCGCACCTTCAAAGACAAGTTCATCGAAATCAGGCCAGAGCACATCAGTAAAGTAAAGTTCAGCATAGGCGATTTGCCACAGCAGGAAGTTACTGATGCGATGCTCGCCACCGGTGCGGATAACCAGATCCACCGGCGCCAGGTCGCTCATGCAAACCCGTTCGCTCAATAATTCCTCGCTGATCTGATCCGGGTGCAACTCCCCGCCCCGTACCTGCTCGGCCAGTTCCCTTACTCCCTGAATGATATCCCAACGGCCGCCGTAGTTGGCAGCGATATTGAGCGTCAGGCCATCGTTATTTTCCGTCAGTGTTTCAGAGCGGCGGATCCGCTCCTGCAAACGCGCGCTGAACCGGCTGATATCGCCGATTACCCGCAACCTGACGTTATGTTTATGCAGGCTTTTTACTTCACTATCCAAAGCGCGGACAAAAAGCTCCATCAGGGCGGATACTTCCTGCACCGGACGGTTCCAGTTTTCGCTGCTGAAGGCATAAAGCGTGAGTGCATCTAAATGGTGGCTGGCGGCAAAACTGACCGCGCGGCGAACCGATTTCACCCCTGCTTTATGACCGAAGACACGTAACTTGCCCTGACGTTTGGCCCAGCGTCCGTTACCGTCCATGATAATGGCGACATGGCGCGGCCCCGGGGAAGATGGATTAGCCTCTTGTTGGTTTGCGGACGACATAACTCGTACTTATTTCCTCAATAGAAATATAACTGCCTTTCCGGAACATCAGACCCTTACGCGCAAAAAAAGCCGTGTGCCCGACACGGCTTTCAGCCTGCCCTCGCGATACCCGACGCAGCCGGGTCGCCATTGGCGCACAAGGCGCCAATCGAGCCATAATTCAACGGTATAACCGCTGACAGGTGGCGCAGACTATACCACCTCAGCGGGGCATGAACAAACGGCCCCGCGGCGGCACGCGCGAATTACGAGCAAAATCGGATAATCGCCGTGATCAGCCGCACAACGCGCGAACGCGTTCCTCGGCGGCGGCGCGCGCCTGGCGGTCAATGTCTAAGACCGCTTCGATGCAGGTCGGTTCCTGCAGCGCGAGACGCTCCACCACCTGGCGGTTGACCGCCGCAATGTCGGTGAAACGAATCTGCTGCTGCAAAAATGCCGCCACGGCGATTTCATTGGCCGCGTTCAGCGCGGTGGTTGCCGCCTGGCCGGCCTCGAACGCTTCGATCGCCAAATACAGGCAAGGATAACGCTCGCGTTCCGGTTCAGCGAAGGTCAGCGAACCGATGCGGCAGAAGTCCAGCGCTTCCACGCCGGAGTTCACGCGCTGCGGATACGCCATCGCGTGGGCGATCGGCGTGCGCATATCCGGCGTACCCAGCTGCGCCAGCACGCTGCCGTCGGCATAGCGCACCATCGAGTGAATCACCGACTGCGGGTGCAGGATCACTTCCATTTGCTCGGCCGAGGCGTTAAACAGCCAGCGGGCCTCAATGTATTCCAGACCTTTGTTCATCATGGTGGCGGAATCCACCGAGATCTTGCGCCCCATCGACCAGTTCGGGTGGGCGCAGGCTTGATCCGGCGTCATCGCGGCGAACTGTTCCAGCGGCGTGGTGCGGAACGGGCCGCCGGAGCCGGTAAGTACGATGCGCGAAACACCATGACTGTCCAGTGAAGAGTATCCCAACTGGCGCTGAATACTCTCAGGCAAACTCTGAAAAATCGCGTTGTGCTCGCTGTCGAGCGGCAGCAGTTGCGCCTGGCTTTGCCGCACCGCGTCCATAAACAGGCGGCCGCAGGTGACCAGCGACTCTTTGTTGGCCAGCAGCACCTGCTTGCCTGCGCGGATCGCCGCCAGCGTCGGCAACAGCCCCGCAGCGCCAACGATAGCCGCCGTCACTTGATCGACGTCGTCCAAAGCCGCCAGTTCGCAGGCCGCTTGCTCCCCGGCCAATACCTCGGTAGCGACGCCGTTTTCCGCCAGAATGGCGCGCAGCTCGCGGGCGGCGCTTTCATCCGCCATCGCGGCGAAGGCGGGCCGGAATTCGATGCATTGCTGCGCCATAACCGCGACGTTGCGGCCGGCCACCAGCGCTTTGATCGCAAAACGCTCGGGATTCGCCCTGACCACGGCCAGGGTGCTGGTCCCTACCGAGCCGGTCGAGCCAAGAATGGTCAGTTGCTTCATGAGTTCACTCTGAATAACTGTCTGATGAGATCGGAGGTGCTCCAGTGTGGAACCTTGGACAGTGCTTGTCCATGATCTTTCAGTACGATGAAACGGGATCTGCGCCACAAAAAACAAAGCGCCGCCCAGGCGACGCTTTTTTTCTGCGCGATGCTGATTAGAAATCCATCAGCTCTTTTTCTTTCTCCGCCAACGCGGCGTCGACCAGCTTGATGTAAGCGTCGGTCATTTTCTGAATCTCGTCTTGTGAACGACGTTCTTCGTCTTCGCTGATCTCTTTGTCTTTCAGCAGCGCCTTGACCTTGTCGTTGGCGTCGCGACGCACGTTACGCACCGCTACGCGGCCCTGCTCGGCTTCGCCGCGTACGATCTTGATCAGATCCTTACGGCGTTCTTCGGTCAGCGGAGGCAGCGGAACGCGAATGTCAGAACCGGCGGAAGACGGGTTAAGGCCCAGATCGGAGCTCATGATCGCTTTCTCAACGGCCTGGCTCAGGCTGCGGTCGAACACGTTGATTTTCAGCGTGCGGGAGTCTTCCACGGTCACGTTGGCCAGTTGACGCAGCGGCGTAGCGGCACCGTAGTATTCCACCATGATGCCGTCCAGAATGCTTGGCGAAGCGCGGCCGGTGCGGATCTTGCTGATTTGGTTTTTGAATGCTTCTACGCTTTTTTCCATGCGTGAATCAGCATCTTTTCTGATTTCATTAGTCACGTTGCAAACCCTTGGAAGCTGGTTACTTGGCAGGCGATACTCAAGTATAGCCCGTAATCGTACTCGGAGAGCGCGCGGCGCCTGGCGTCACGCGCTCCGAAAAGGGGTGTGAACAGCCTTATTTGCTGATCAGCGTACCTTCGTTCTCACCCATCACCACGCGGCGCAGCGCGCCAGGCTTGTTCATGTTGAACACGCGGATCGGCAGACCGTGATCGCGAGCCAGCGTAAACGCCGCCAGATCCATCACTTTCAGCTCGCGCTCCAGCACGTCCTGATAGGTTAATTGTTCATACAGCGTCGCATCCGGGTTTTTCACCGGATCGGCGGAGTAGACGCCATCCACTTTGGTGGCTTTCAGCACCACGTCCGCTTCGATCTCGATGCCGCGCAGGCAAGCGGCGGAATCGGTGGTGAAGAACGGGTTGCCGGTACCGGCGGAGAAGATCACCACGCGGTTGTTGCGCAGCAGGCTGATCGCCTCTGCCCAGCTGTAATTGTCACACACGCCGTTCAGCGGGATCGCCGACATCAGGCGGGCGTTCACATAGGCACGGTGCAGTGCATCACGCATAGCCAGGCCGTTCATCACGGTAGCCAGCATTCCCATGTGGTCGCCCACTACGCGGTTCATGCCGGCTTGCGCCAGGCCCGCGCCGCGGAACAGGTTCCCGCCGCCAATAACTACACCGACCTGAATTCCCAGTTCGACCAGCTCTTTCACTTCCTGAGCCATGCGATCCAAAACGCTGGCGTCGATACCAAAACCTTCTGCACCTTGCAGGGCTTCGCCACTCAGTTTAAGCAGAATACGCTGATATACGGGTTTTGCATTGGTTGCCATGGTGTTCTGTCCTAAGAAGCAGTATTAGTATTGGGGATTTCAGCCGATGAAACGCGCCTGAGGTGAGTATCACGCTGCAGGGCTTGCCACCGGTGTAATTCTGGCTGGATAGTATGGAACCGCCAGACGGCGGTTCCATCGACAGTCATTAAGACTGTTTGCTCATCGCGGCAACTTCAGCAGCGAAGTCGGTTTCGACTTTCTCGATGCCTTCGCCCACTTCGAAGCGAATGAAGTTGGTCACGTCAGCGTTGTGCTCTTTCAGCACCTGAGCAACGGATTTGCTCGGATCCATAACGAAAGGCTGACCGGTCAGAGAAACTTCGCCGGTGAATTTCTTCATGCGGCCTTCAACCATTTTCTCTGCGATTTCTTTCGGCTTGCCGGACTGCATGGCGATGTCCAGCTGAACCTGGTACTCTTTTTCTACCACTTCAGCAGACACGTCTTCTGGCTTCACGAACTCTGGCTTGCTCGCCGCAATGTGCATTGCGATTTGCTTAACCAGCTCTTCGTCAGCGCCTTTAGCCGCAACCAGAACGCCGATACGCGCGCCGTGCAGGTAGCTGCCCAGCACTTCGCCTTCCAGGGAAGCAACGCGACGAATGTTGATGTTTTCGCCGATTTTTGCCACCAGCGCTACGCGCTCTTCTTCGAACTGCGCTTTCAGCACGTCAACGTCAGTGATTTTGCCAGCAACAGCGGCATCCAGCACTTTGTCGGCGAACGCCTGGAAACCGGCGTCTTTTGCTACGAAGTCAGTCTGGCAGTTAACTTCCAGAATGATGCCGTAGTTGCCTTCGATCTTGGTTTTGATCACGCCGTCAGCAGCCACGTTGCCTGCTTTTTTAGCGGCTTTGATCGCACCGGACTTACGCATGTTTTCGATTGCCAGTTCGATGTCGCCGTTGGATTCAACCAGCGCTTTCTTGCAATCCATCATGCCAGCGCCGGTACGCTCGCGCAGTTCTTTTACCAGGGCAGCGGTAATATCAGCCATTTCTTTTTCCTCGGTTATCTCGCGTGGAGACAGTTCTCATTCAGATAAGCAAAGGGGGCCTTAACAGGCCCCCCTAACCAACATATGTCAATACCTGGTTAATAAGGGCTCAGTGACGAGCTTGCCTTATTATTCAGCTTCTACGAAGCCTTCTTCCGCCTGAACGGCCAGATCTTGAGAACGACCTTCACGCACAGCGGCAGCAACAGCAGTCAGGTACAGGTTTACTGCACGGATTGCGTCGTCGTTACCAGGGATGATGAAGTCAACGCCGTCTGGGTTGGAGTTGGTATCAACGATAGAGAATACCGGGATACCCAGGTTGTTGGCTTCTTTGATCGCGATGTGCTCGTGATCGGCATCGATAACGAACAGTGCGTCTGGCAGACCGCCCATATCTTTGATACCGCCCAGGGAGTTTTCCAGCTTGGCCAGTTCACGAGTGCGCATCAGCGCTTCTTTCTTGGTCAGCTTGTCCAGGGTGCCGTCTTGAGACTGGATTTCCAGATCTTTCAAACGCTTGATGGACTGACGAACGGTTTTCCAGTTAGTCAGCATACCGCCCAACCAGCGGTGGTTCACGAAGAACTGGTCACAGCTGTTCGCAGCGTCTTTTACCGCTTCGCTTGCTGCGCGCTTGGTACCAACGAACAGGATCTTGCCTTTACGGGAAGAGATCTTGGTCAGTTCAGCCAGAGCGGCGTTGAACATTGGTACGGTCTGCTCCAGGTTGATGATGTGAACCTTGTTACGAGCGCCGAAGATGAAAGGCTTCATTTTCGGGTTCCAGTAACGGGTCTGGTGACCAAAGTGAACACCAGCCTTGAGCATGTCGCGCATGGAAACAGTTGCCATGATTAAACCTCTATAGATTAATTGGGGTTATGCCTCCACGTATCCCATAACGCCGACCCTGGCGGCGACAAGTCACCTCAGGGCACCCCGGCGGATGTGCCGATACGTGTGTGTTATTTACACAAAATGAGTGCAGTTAAAGTATTTTCGGCCGATTTCCGCCAGGCCACAAGAACCAAGTCGCGGATCGCCGGCGCGCTTTATACCATAAACCCGCCGCCGACACCAACTTTTGTTGCGTTTCGCCGGGCGTCAGGAAATGAAATTTGGCAGCCCCCGGCCGGGCTGATACCATAAGTCACTGCTTCTTATTGTCGACGATAACGACACCTGCGGACGAATTTCATGGCAATCTCAATTAAAACACCTGATGACATCCAAAAAATGCGCGTGGCCGGCCGCCTGGCCGCCGAAGTGCTGGAGATCATCGAGCCGCACGTCAAACCTGGCGTGACCACCGGCGAACTGGACCGTATCTGTCACGAGTACATCACCAACGAGCAGCAGGCCATCTCCGCCTGCCTCGGCTACCACGGCTTCCCGAAATCCGTGTGCATCTCGGTGAACGAAGTGGTGTGCCACGGCATCCCGAGCGACGACAAAACGCTGAAAGACGGCGACATCGTCAACATCGACGTGACCGTGATTAAAGACGGTTTCCACGGCGACACCTCGAAGATGTTCATCGTCGGCAAACCGACCATTCTGGGGGAGCGCCTGTGCCGCGTCACTCAGGAAAGCCTGTATCTGGCGCTGAAGATGGTCAAGCCGGGCATCCGCCTGCGCACCCTGGGCAAGGCCATCCAGCAATTCGTCGAAGCCGAGAAATTCTCCGTGGTGCGCGAGTACTGCGGCCACGGCATCGGCGAAGTGTTCCATGAAGAGCCGCAGGTGCTGCACTATGACGCGGACGACGGCGGCGTGGTGCTGCAGGCGGGCATGGCGTTCACCATCGAACCGATGGTCAACGCCGGCGACTACCGCATCCGCACCATGAAAGACGGCTGGACGGTAAAAACCAAAGATCGCAGCTTGTCGGCGCAGTATGAGCATACTATTGTGGTCACTGATAACGGCTGCGAGATAATGACGTTGCGCAAGGATGACACCATCCCCAACATCATTACGCACGAGATGTAAGCACTGCGGCGCACGCCGCGTGCAGAATGTCACCAGGCCGGCTTATGCCGGCCTTTTTTATGGGCTGCGCACTATGTCTGACAATCTCCTTCAACCGGCCGTGCCGATGCCGCCCGCCTCTCCCAGCGTCTACGGCGACGACGAGCTCACCTGCCCGCTGCTGAAACAGCGGCTGGAGCAGTTCCAGCTGTGGCTGGCGGCGGCGTTCAACGCCGGATCCAGCGCCGAAAGCCTGGTGGCGGCGCGCAGCGACTTCATCGATCGCCTGCTGCGCCGGCTGTGGACGTTCTACGGCTTTGAAGATATCCCGGAAACCGCGCTGGTGGCGGTCGGCGGCTACGGCCGCGGCGAGCTGCATCCGCTGTCGGATATCGACGTGCTGGTGCTCAGCCAGCGCCGGCTGACGGAGCAACAGTCGCAGCGGGTCGGCGAATTCATCACCCTGCTGTGGGATCTCAAGCTGGAAGTGGGCCACAGCGTGCGCACCCTGGAAGAGTGTCTGCTGGAAGGGCTGGCGGATCTGACCGTGGCCACCAACCTGATCGAATCGCGCATGATCTGCGGCGACGTTGCGCTGTTCCTGCAGATGCAAAAGCATATCTTCAGCGACGGCTTTTGGCCTTCGCCGCAGTTCTTCCACGCCAAGATCAGCGAGCAGCAGGAGCGTCATCAGCGCTACCACGGCACCAGCTATAACCTGGAACCGGATATCAAAAGCAGCCCCGGCGGCCTGCGTGACATCCACACGCTGCTGTGGGTGGCGCGTCGCCACTTCGGCGCCACCTCGCTGGACGAAATGGTCGGCTTCGGTTTCCTCACCCAGGCCGAACGCAACGAGCTGAACGAATGCCAGAGCTTCCTGTGGCGCATCCGTTTCGCGCTGCATCTGGTGCTGCCGCGTTACGACAACCGTCTGCTGTTCGATCGTCAGCTCAGCGTGGCGCAGCTGCTGCGCTATGAAGGCGAAGGCAACGAGCCGGTCGAGCGCATGATGAAAGACTTCTACCGCATGACGCGCCGCGTCAGCGAGTTGAACCACATGCTGCTGCAGCTGTTCGACGAAGCCATCCTGGCGCTGGACGCCACCGAAAAGCCGCGCCCGCTGAACGACGATTTCCAGCTGCGCGGCGATCTGATCGATCTGCGCGATGAAACGCTGTTCATCCGCGAGCCGCAAGCCATCATGCGCATGTTCTACCTGATGGTGCGCAACCGCGAGATCAAAGGCATTTACTCCACCACCGTGCGCCAGCTGCGCCACGCGCGCCGCCACCTGAAACAGCCGCTGTGCACCATCCCGGAAGCGCGCGATCTGTTTATGGCCATCCTGCGCCACCCCGGCGCGGTGTCGCGCGCGCTGGTGCCGATGCACCGTCACAGCGTGCTGTGGGCCTATATGCCGCAGTGGGGCAAGATCGTCGGGCAGATGCAGTTCGACCTGTTCCATGCCTATACCGTCGACGAACACACCATCCGCGTGCTGCAGAAGCTGGAGAGTTTCGCCGAGCCTGAAACCCGGCCGCGCCATCCGCTGTGCGTGGAGCTGTACCCGCGCCTGCCGCACCCGGAACTGCTGCTGCTGGCGGCCTTATTCCACGACATCGCCAAAGGGCGCGGCGGCGATCACTCGATCCTTGGCGCGGAAGACGTGGTGGAGTTCGCCGAACTGCACGGCCTCAACTCGCGCGAAACCCAGCTGGTGGCCTGGCTGGTGCGCTGCCACCTGCTGATGTCGGTCACCGCGCAGCGCCGCGATATTCAGGATCCGACGGTGATCCAGCAGTTCAGCAGCGAAGTGCAGAGCGAAACCCGCCTGCGCTATCTGGTGTGCCTGACGGTGGCGGATATCTGCGCCACCAACGAAACCCTGTGGAACAGCTGGAAGCAGAGCCTGTTGCGCGAGCTGTATTTCGCCACCGAAAAACAGCTGCGCCGCGGCATGCAAAACAGCCCGGATCTGCGCGAACGCGTGCGCCACCATCGCCTGCAGGCGCTGGCGCTGCTGCGCATGGACAACATTGACGAAGAGGCGCTGCACCGCATCTGGAGCCGCTGCCGCGCCGATTACTTCCTGCGCCACTCGCCGAATCAGCTGGCCTGGCATGCCCGCCACCTGCTGGCCCACGACTCCACCCAGCCGCTGGTGCTGGTCAGCCGCCAGGCGACGCGCGGCGGCACCGAGATCTTCATCTGGAGCCCGGATCGCCCTTACCTGTTCGCCGCCGTCGCCGGAGAGATGGATCGCCGCAACCTGAGCGTGCACGACGCGCAGATCTTCACCAACCGCGACGGTATGGCGATGGACACCTTTATCGTGCTGGAGCCGGACGGCAGCCCGCTGGCGCAGGATCGCCACGCGGCGATCCGCCAGGCGCTGTTGCAGGCCATCACCCAGCGGGAGTACCAGCCGCCGCGCGTGCGCCGGCCGTCATCCAAGCTGCGCCACTTCAGCGTGCCGACCGAGGTCACCTTCCTGCCGACCCACACCGATCGCCGCAGCTACCTGGAGCTGACCGCACTCGATCAACCCGGCCTGCTGGCGCGGGTGGGCGAAGTGTTCGCCGATCTGGGGCTGTCGCTGCACGGCGCGCGCATTTCCACCATCGGCGAGCGGGTCGAGGATTTGTTTATCCTGGCCGACGGCGAGCGGCGCGCGCTCGACCAAGAAACGCGCAGAAAGTTGGAGCAACGGTTGACAGAGGCCCTCACCCCAAACGATAAAATGTGATACAAGTAACTTTTTACCGACAACATCAGGAAAGAGAACAGCATGCAGCAATTACAGAACGTTATTGAAAGCGCCTTCGAACGCCGTGCGGACATCACTCCGGCGAACGTAGACACCGTAACGCGCGAAGCGGTAAACCAGGTGATCGGCCTGCTGGACAGCGGCGCCCTGCGCGTCGCCGAGAAGATCGACGGTCAATGGGTCACCCATCAGTGGCTGAAGAAAGCCGTGCTGCTCTCTTTCCGCATCAACGACAACAAGGTGATGGACGGCGCGGAAACCCGCTACTACGACAAAGTGCCGATGAAATTCGCCGACTACGACGAAGCGCGCTTCCAGAAGGAAGGCTTCCGCGTCGTGCCGCCGGCCACCGTGCGCCAGGGCGCGTTCATCGCGCGCAACACCGTGCTGATGCCGTCTTACGTTAACATCGGCGCCTACGTCGACGAAGGCACCATGGTCGACACCTGGGCCACCGTCGGTTCTTGCGCGCAGATCGGCAAAAACGTTCACCTGTCCGGCGGCGTCGGCATCGGCGGCGTGCTGGAGCCGCTGCAGGCCAACCCGACCATCATCGAAGACAACTGCTTTATCGGCGCGCGCTCCGAAGTGGTAGAAGGCGTGATCGTGGAAGAAGGTTCGGTGATTTCAATGGGCGTCTACCTCGGCCAGAGCACCCGCATCTATGACCGCGAGACCGGCGAAATCCATTACGGCCGCGTGCCGGCGGGTTCAGTGGTGGTTTCCGGCAACCTGCCGTCGAAAGACGGTTCTTACAGCCTGTACTGCGCGGTGATCGTCAAGAAGGTCGACGCCAAAACGCGCGGTAAAGTCGGCATTAATGAGTTATTGCGCACTATCGACTAAATTGAAATAGCGGGTGATTCACCCGCTATTTTTTTGTCTGCGTTTCGCTGGCAGTCACAGTCGCAGATCTCGCTTTCCGCCATAATCGCAGTCGTGGAATATAACGATCACATCTAAAGAGGGCGCAGTATGTACGATAACTTGAAGAGTTTGGGCATCAATCAACCGGAAGACGTCGATCGCTATAGCCTGCGTCAAGAGGCGAACAACGACATCCTCAAGATCTATTTCCGCAAGGACAAGGGCGAGTTCTTCGCCAAGAGCGTGAAGTTCAAGTATCCGCGCCAGCGTAAAACCGTGGTGGCGGACAACGCCGGCCAGGGCTACAAGGAAATTCACGAGATCAACCCGAACCTGCGTTACGTGATCGACGAGCTGGATCAGCTGTGCCAGCGCGATCAGGTGGAAGTGGATCTGAAGCGTAAAATCCTCGACGACCTGCGCCATCTCGAAGGCGTAGTGTCGCACAAGATTGCCGAGATCGAAGCCGATCTGGAAAAACTCACCCGCGGCAAATAATGCGGATCGGTTGACCCGCATCATCGCCAAGGCGCCCTTTTGCGGCGCCTTTTTACTTTACGATTGCAGCAGCGTGCCCCACTGCTCGACCCACGGGCAGGCGGCCACTTCCGGTTCCGGCTGTTCCATCGCATCGATCTCCAGCACTTCGCCAACGCGGGTGGCGCCCTGCTCCTGCAGCAGCGCGTCGAACGCGCGCCCGGCGCCGCAGAAGTTGTCATAGCTGCTGTCGCCGAGGGCGATCAGCCCATAGCGCAGCTCCGGCTGATAGCCAACCTGATCGCGGATAGCGTGGAACAGCGGCGCGATGCTGTCCGGCAGATCGCCCTGCCCGGTGGTGGAGGTGATCACCAGCGCGTAGTGCTGACGATAATACTGCCAGGCCTCCAGCGTGCCCTCTTCGAACAGTTTGACCTCATGGCCCTGCTCGCTGAGGATATTTTGCGCCTCTTCCGCCACCAGCAGCGAATTGCCGTAGACCGTTCCCACGAAGATACCAACCTGAGCCATGGCTCCTACTCCCTTCATTACCTTTAAAAATTGTCAGCTATCCTGACCGTTAGCCGCGCTAAACTCAACCCCGGCAAGTTCAGGGAATACCCCCGCCCAGCCGAACTGCGCCATCACCCCTTGCCAGGCTTCGTCCCAGCGCGCCGTCACCTGCAGCGGCTCGCCGGTCACCGGGTGCGTCAGCTGCAGATGGCTGGCGTGCAGCATCAGGCGCGGGCAGCCGAAATGCTGCGCCATCCCGCGGTTCTGCCGCAGATCGCCGTGCTTACTGTCGCCGATGATCGGATGGCGCAGGTGCGCCATATGGCGCCGCAGCTGATGTTTGCGGCCGGTTTCCGGCTGCAGTTCCACCAGGCTGTACCGTGCGCTGTCGTAGCGGCCGACGGCCACCGGCATCTCCACCTGCGCCAACGGCCGGTAATGCGTTACCGCCGGCTGCGGCCCCTTATCGGCATCGGCATGTTTATCGGCGATTTTGTCCAGCTCCGCCGTCAGCGGATAATCGAGGGTCGCCCCCTCCTGCACGTAACCCCGCACCACCGCATGGTAGGTTTTCTGCACCTGATGTTGTTCGAACTGCTGCGACAGCAGGCGCGCCACCTCGCTGGACAGCGCCATCAGCAGCACGCCGGAGGTCGGACGATCGAGACGGTGCACAGTAAAAACGTGCTGCCCGAGCTGATCGCGCACCGTCTGCATCATAAAGCGGGTTTCATGACGATCCAGCCAACTGCGGTGCACCAACCAACCCGACGGCTTGTTCACCGCCACCAGGTGTTCATCCTGATACAAAATCTCAATCACATCACGTTCCCAGGTCAATAGCCGTTTCGGGCGCGAGTATAACAGGCATGAGACGCAACGCTAGTTCACCCATTCGATGGTCACCAGCCGCGTATCGGCGCGGCCGCGCTCGTCCACCGCCCGAATGCGGTAGCGCCCGTTGTCGATAGGCCGCCAGTCGATCGGCTTTTTGCTGGCGCTGCTGCCGAGATAGATATCGTCGACGAACCAGTACACCGTCTTGCTGTCGGCGTCCGTCACCGCATTGAAGGCGATTTTGTCCCGTCCCTGCTGCGACTGGCGCAGGGTATAGGTGGTGTTTTTCAGCGGTGAAGTGATGCGCGGCGCGCTGCCGCCGACGGCGATGCCGTTGTCCTTGCAGCGATTGATCGGCGGCGCCCGCTTCGGCAACCCGGCCTGAGCGAACACATTGGCCAGATCGGAAGGCCAGAACTCAAAGATTTCGGTGCGGGTCTGCGCCGCATCATACGGCGGGCAAACGACCTCACCGCTGTGAATATCCAGCACCACCGGCCGGTAAACGCTGTCGACCTTGATCGGCGACTTGCCGGGAATGAACCAGGTCTTGCCCTTTTGCTGGCACCACGGCGTCGGCAGATCGCCGCTGGCGAGACAAATGTCCACCCGCCGCAGCCGTTTGGGGAACGGGTGCTTCGGTTCTCGCAGGCCGGGATAGCTGGCGTTGACGCTGTCGATGATGTTGAAGAACAGCGGCGCGGCCGCCTCGGCGCCGACCAACGCATTGTTGCCGCGCCCGTCGAAGTTGCCTTCCCACACCACCAGCACATAAGGGCCGAAAATCCCGACGCTCCAGGCGTCGCGAAAGCCCCATGAGGTGCCGGTCTTCCAGTACACCGGCAGCGACGAAGAACGCTGCGCCAGCGTATCGCCCGGCCGCCGGTGCTGGCGCAGCATATCCAGCGTGATGAAACTGGCCTCCTCGCTCAGCAGCCGTACCGGCGTCGATTCGGCCTGGTTCAGCTGCATGCGAAGCGGCCGCAGCTCGCCGCGGTTCGCCAGCAGCGCATACAGCTTCGCCAATTCCTGCGCCGTTACCTCGCCGCCGCCCAACACCAGCGACAGTCCGTAGTGGCTCTCGTTGGCCATATTGGCGACGCCGGTCAGGCGCAAGAACTGATAAAAGGTTGGCTGACGCAGCTGCGAGGCGACATAGACCGCCGGAATATTGCGGCTGAAATTTAACGCGTCGGTGGCGGTCACCGGGCCGAGAAAGCGCCGATCGAAGTTTTCCGGCGCATAGGCGCCGAACGACGAAGGCACGTCTTTAAGAATGGTCATCGGATGCAGCACGCCCTGCTCCATGCCCAGCGCGTAGATGAACGGCTTCAGCGTCGATCCCGGCGAACGCTTGGCGTTGGTGCCGTTCACCTGCCCCTGAATCGGACGGCTGTAATAGTCCGCCGATCCCACCAGCGCGCGCACCCCCATATCGCGGCTGTCCACCAGCAGCACCGCGGCGTTTTGGATGCCGCGGCTGCGGTTGCGGGCGATAAAGGCGTTGACCTGTCGTTCGACCAGCCGCTGCAGCCCGGCGTCCAGCGTGGTGTCGACGCGGGTATCGCGCTGCACCAGTTGCTGCGTCTGCAGGCGCAGCTGTTCGATAAAGTGCGGCGCGATATAGGGCACTTGTTCAGGCTGCCGCAGCGCCAACGGCAGACGAAACAGCGTCTGCTGGCTGGCGTCGGTGGGGTAAACCTGTTGCCAGCGCAGGAACAGACGGTTGCGCGCCTGCGTCAATGCGGCGCCGAGCACGCCGGTTTTCGGCTCCAGACGGTAGCTGGGCGACTGCGGCAACACCGCCAGCGTCAGCGCCTCCGGCAGGGTCAAATCCTTCGGCGACTTGGCGAAATAGATCAGGCTGGCGGCGCCGATGCTTTCAATGTTGCGGCCGTAGGGCGCGTAATTCAGATAGGCTTCCAGGATATCGCGCTTGGAGTAGCTCAGTTCCAGCTGCACCGCGCGCAGCACCTGTAACACCTTGCCGCCCGGCGTGCGGGTATTGAGATGCCAGCGCATGCGCGCCAGCTGCATGCTGATGGTCGATCCGCCCTGCATTTTGCCGCCGGCGACATAGCTGCGCCAGAAACCGCGCATCAGGCTGACGGGGTTAAAACCGGGGTTATAGTAGAACCAGCGGTCTTCGTGCAGCAGCAACCCGCGCACCGCCAGCGGCGACACTTGCTCCAGCGGGGTCCACAGCCGGTAGCGATCGTCGTTGGCCAGCGTAATGCGCAGCAGCGCGCCGTGCCTGTCGTAATAAACGGAAGACTGCGGCAGCCCCTGCCACAAGGGCGGATGCGGCCACAGCCGAATCGCGGCCAACAGCAGCGCCAGTAAAAACACCGCCATCAAACCGTTTTGCAGCACGCGCCCGGTCAGGATCTTCATACGTTCTCAGCATTCCGGCGCCAGACGCTGGCCTGGCGCCGGATATGGTCTAGTCGTTGCCCGCCGGCACCACCGCCAGCTTGCCGCCGCCGACCGACATGGCCTGCACTTCACGGTCGTACATGGCTTCGCCGTAGGCCGGTGGAATAATAAAGCTGCCGGTATTGGTGGCCTTGATTTGATAAACGAACTCCTGCACTTCGGTGCCAGCGCTACCGTAGATGATCACCCGATCTTCACGGATATCGCTGTAGTCCGGCGCCCAGGTTGAGCCGGAGGCGGCCAGCGGCGACTGCCAGCCGCCGCGCTCGTCGCTCTCCTCGCCGGCGTCGGCCGGCTCCGGCGGCGTCTGCTGCACCACTTCGAACCCGCCCGGCAGCAGATCGACGATCGCCAGGTTGCTCTGCCCCTCTTTCGAGTTGGCGCGCACCTTCAGATGGACGTTGATCTTCTGCCCCAGCGTCACCTGCGTGACCGGCTTGCCCTGTTCGTCGGTGTAATCGCGGACGATCTCAATTCCGCGCGACAGCGCTTTTTGCGGCGCATTCAGATCGTAACCGGCCTGCGTCACCACATACCAGGCCGGCGCGCTGCCGCCGTTGGTGAAGCGCACCGCGGTGGCATCGGCGTTAAACTGCCCCTGCACGAACAACCCTTGCAGCTCGCTGATGCGCTGCGGGTCGCCGTCGCTTTTGCCCACCTGCACGATGCCTAACGCGTCCGCATTGGCGGATTGCGCCGCCACCTGGGCCGAATAGCTTTCCAGCGCCAGGATGCTCATTGCAGAGGAGTAGGTGGTGTAACGCTCTTCTTTCAGTGCCTTGACCATATTCTCCAGCACCTGCGGCGGAATCGACGCCACCTTCTCCGGGAAGTGACGGGTAATCAAATACAGCCGCGTCGCATCCTGCACCAGCGGATCGAAATAGTTCTGCGTCCACCAGGCGCTGTCATACGCCTTGCTCAGTTGCTGCCAGCTCGGTTGCAGCAGCGCGGCGGCTTCGTCGTCCATCTTCAACAGGCGATAGGAAGAGGCCAGATACAGCGCGCTCAGATCGGTTTTCCACCCCTCGCCATAGCGTTTTTGCAGCGTATCCTGCACCGCCGCCAGCGAGTTGGTGGTCACTTCGCCCTGCAGCGTCAGCAGGTAAGCCGCCCAGCTGCGCAGGCGCAGCAGATACAGATCGTCGAATCCGCTGGCCGCCAGCTCGCGCAATGCGCCGTTGGCCTCGTCCAGCATGCCTTCCGGCAGGGCGTAGCCCGCCGCTTTGGCTTCGAGCAGATACTGCACCACATAAGGCGTGACGAAAGGATCGGCATCCGGCGACGAACGCCAGGCGCCGATCGCCCCGCTGTCGTTCTGACGGGCGCGCAGCACGCCCAGCAGATTGCGCAGCTGCTTGCTGACTTCCGCCTGGCTCAGGCTGCTTTTCATCTCCGGATGACGGCTCTGCAGCATCAGCGGAATGGAGCGGCTGACGATCTGCTCGGAACAGTAATACGGGTAATCCGCCAGGTATTGCGCCAGCCCGCTGGTCAGCACCAACGGCGAATTCGACACCGCCGCCCGGCGTTGCGCGAAAGCGTCGAACATCTGGCGCAGACCGTCGACGTTTTGGCTGCCGCCGCTCATGCGCCCCATCACCGACTGGGTGCGGTACGGCGCCGCCGGCCGCACCGAGGTGCTGACGGTGCGGCGGCTGGCCTGGTCGCCGTAACGGGCGTCGAACACCAGCGGCGCATCGCCCAGCACGGCTTTGGCGCGCAGGCGGAAGGTGATAACGCCTTCGCGTTTTTCCGCCAGCGTCAGGCTTTGCGTCGCGTTGCCCACCACCTCCAACTGCGGCGGCGGCGTCAGCAGGACGTTGATGGCCACCGACAGGCCGTTCAGCCCTTCGAGGTTGTTGCTGACGCCCACGCTGACGTCGAACTCATCGCCCGGCGCCACCATCGCCGGCACGTTCGGCGTCATGATAAAGCTGTCGCGCACCGTGGCGGCGGTTTGCGCCTTGCCGATTTTTTCCGGCGTCACCGAAATCGCCATGACGCGGATCTTGCCGTTGAAGTAATCCGGCACCGGGTAGACGAACTGTTTCTCGCCGCTGACTTCGGTAATGCCGGACCAATAGGCCACCGGCTTGTCGCGCTTGCGTTTGAACGGGTTGAGGTTGAGATCCAGCCCTTCGCCCGCATCGCCGCCCGGCGCCGCGGTCAGCGCCATCAGCTTGCTGAATTCCGGCAGGATCAGATCGAGGATCTGCGAGCTGCTCACGTTCAGTTCGCGCTTGCTGAAGAAGAACTCCAGCGGATCCTTCAGGCGGTAACGCGCCACCTGCAGAATGCCCTCATCGACGGCGAACAGCGCCACCTGCTGCGGCGCATCGGTCTTGACCGTCATCGTCAGATTTTCACCCGGCTTGATGATCTCCGGCGCTGTCACCTCGAGGCTGTTTTGGCGCGCCTGGGTGCTGATCTTGAACGGCATCACGCCGTAGCTCAGCGGGCTCATGAAGATCTCGCTGGAGTTGATGTCGCGCACGAACTGCACGTTGATGTAGCCGTTGCCCTCCATGCCGGCTGGCACGCGGATCGTCTGCACCGAGCTGGTGGTATCGGTGTGGAACCACTGCCAGGCGTAAACCTTGTCCTTTTCAATGGTGATCAAGCCGCTGCCGGTATAAGGCGCGTTGATCGCCACCTCGATCTCTTCGCCGGGCAGGTATTCCGCGTGGTTGAGTTTCAGCTTCAGTTCGGCATTGCGATCCAGCGAACGGCTCAGGTTGGCGTTGCCGGCCACGCTGTAGGCGACGCGATTGAGCGTCTTGCCCTGCGCATCTTCAATCACCAGCACGAAGTCGCCAGGCTTATCGGTCGCCAGCCTCAGATCCGCGCCCTGCTCGCTCAGCGCCAGCGGCTGTTCCGACAGCTGCACTTCCTTCATCTTCGACTGGTATTTGTAAACGCCCGAATCCTGTTTGGTCAGCACCGAAATGTATTTCTGCTCGATCAACACCTGCTTCAGGTTCGGCATGGCGATCTGTTTCAGGGCCGGATCGATGGCGATCACGTTCAGATGCCGCTCCGCGTCGCGGTTGATGTAGCCCAGATCGCCGTCGGCCTTCACGCCGATCAGGTAATCGTAAGGGGAAACCAGCGTGCGGGCGGTAGCCGCCACCGAGCGCCCGCCGCCGGCGACGAACGCCTCCGACAGCAATTGCAGCTGATAGGTGGCGTCGGCGTAGGATTTCAGATCGAGCGGAATATCGGCCGCGCCGTGCTCATCGGTGGTGCGATCTTCCAGCTCGGTCTCGAACCCGTCGCTGTTTTGTCGGTTTTCATAGAACGCATAATCCGGGAAGCGATCGAAGCTCGGATACATCGGCCGCAGCGTCAGCCTGGAGGTCACGCGGCGATCCTGCGCCGGGGTGCCGAACAGGTTCTGCACATCGATGCTGGCCTTCAGCTCGGACGGTTTTACCCAGCCTTGCTGGCGGTCCGGCGTCAACGCCAGCTTCACTTTCAGCTGATCCGGTTCGAACTCCTTCACATTGACTGCGGTATGGCCGAGCAGCGTGGAGGTGTCGTTGTTTTTGCCGATCAGATACAGATAGACGTTCCACTCGCCGGTAGGCGAATTTTCATCGGTGGTATAGCTCAGCTCGTTGAAACCGCTGGCGCCCAGCGTCAGCGGCACGGTGGACATCAGCTTGTCGCGCGGATCGCGGATTTCGGCGCGCACCGGCACGCCGGCCAGGCCAACGCCCCAGTCGGCGGCGCGGGTGATCAGGCCGATGTTAAAGGTATCCCCCGGCCGATAAACGCCGCGATCGGAGAACAGGTAGCTGCTGAGCGTGCGCGGATCGGTCGGCGTTTGTTCACCGGCAACGTCGAAGCGCGAGAAATCCAGCCCGCGATCGTTATAGCTGCCGGTTGGCAGGAAGGAGACATCCCCTTCTTTCTCCACCAGGAACATCACCGGCTGGCGCTCGTTGGTGTAGACATCCAGCGCCGGGAAACGCACGTGACCATCGGCGCCGGTGGTTTGGCTGAGCAGCGTCACGCCGTTTTTGGCCACCACCGACACGGTGGCGCCGCTGACCGGCGCGCCGCTTTGGATCGACTGCACAAAGACGTCGCGCGTCTTGTCCTGCGAGCTCTTGGCGACGATGCCCAGATCGGTCACCACCACAAAGCGCGAATCGCCGACGTCGGGCTGTTCTTCCCCTTCGCTCTCGTCCTGTTCCTGATCCTGCTCGGCGCCCGCCTCTTCCGCCGCCGGTTTTCGGTTCGGCTGCCATTCAGACAGCGTCAGCAGGAACACCCCGCGATGGGAACTGGCGTTGGTGGAGAGATAGCGGGAAAGATCGATGCCCTGATAGTTCACTTCCCCCGGCCGCTCGTTGTTGAGCGCCGTCTGGTATTTGAAATGCTCGGTGAAATATTCGTCGTTGAGCCGGTTAAATTCCGTGGAGGAGTATTCCCGGCTTTTGAAGGAGACGATGTGCTGCAGCTGGCTCGGGATCACCCGCTTGATGTCCAGCCGCAGGCCCGCCACGTTGCGCGCCGCCACGCTGATCTGCTTGTCGCCGTTGACCGACAGCAGGGAGCCCTGCGACATGAACTGCAGCGATTTCGGGAACTCCGGCACTTCGACCACGCGGTAAACCTTCTTCGGCATTTTGTAACCGCCGGCGGAAACCAGCTGGTTATCGATCTCGAGCAGCACAAAGCGGTGCGCCGGGGCGTCGAAACGGAAGCTGAACTGCGGTTGGTAAGCCTCTTCCGCCTCGTTAAGCGTCAACGGCAGCGGCGTCGCCTGCGCCAGCACGTTTTTACCGACGCTGTCGACCGTCCATTGATAGAAATCGTCGGCATCGTCGGCGGCCTCGGCATCGCTCGGATCGTGCTGCGGCAGCAGCCAGGCTTTCGCGGCCCGCGCCAGCTCTTTATCCTTCACCGCATCGCTGAAACCGACCACCAGGGCACGCTGCCCTTGGCCGCCGTCGGTATCCACCACCTGGGCGCTGGCGTCGCTCAGCGCCAGGCTGTACAGCGTCGGTACTTTGACCCAGTTGCTTTTCGCCTCTTCGACCGCATTGCCGGCCGCCGTCGATTTAACGCCCTTGCCGACGGTCAGATGCACTGCCCCGCCCTGATCCAGCGCCTGCAGCGGCTCGGAATGCACCCAGGCGTTCAGTTTTTTCTCGTCATAGACCAGAGAGAAATTCAGCTTTTTCTCGGAGGTGGCGCTGCCTTCTTTCAATCCCAGCGAAATCTGTTTTTCAAAGCTGCCGACGTCAACCGGCGCGTTGAACTGCAAATTGAAGATCGCGCTGCGTTTTTGCGCATTTTGCGGATCGCGGTAATACTCGGCCTGCCCCAGGCGGTAATCGAACGCGGGCACGGTGAAGGCATAACGGGTTTTGACTAGCTTGACCTGCGGCGCCAGCAAGGTGGCGGGTTCAAGGGTCACCTCATATTTCGCGCCCATCGGCAGCGGCTTTTTCGCCGTGAACACCAGTGTCGACTCATTGCTCCATGCCCACTGCCCTTCCGCCGACGGTTTCAGAGTGATGCCGGCGCTCACGGTTTTGCCCGCCGCGGTTATCGGCGCAGCCGAGCCGCTGAAGGTCAGGCTCACCGTTTGCGGCGCCTGCCGGGCGGCGGCGTAGTCTATCGGCTCGGGGTTGGACAACTCGGCGTTGATCTCCTGAACCACCATCGGCGCAGGTTCAATCGGTTGGGGCCGGTTTTGCCACCAGTGCCAACCGTAAAATGCGCCGCCCGCAACGCCTGCCAGCAGCAGCAGGCTCAGACCGACCGCTTTCGGGTGTTTATCCACGCCGCTTTCCAGCCGCAAAAAACCGCGCGGCAGCGCAGCCCACCAGGCCGGCGCACGCCAGCTGAGGTTGCCGACCAGCGGTCTCAGCAACCGCCCCAACAGCGACAACGCCCCGCCCAGCAGGCGACAAACGCCCTTAACCAGGGTAAAAGGCAAACGCAGGATAAACCTTAATAAATCCATTATTGCAGCACCTCATCATCCTAATGCAGCTCCCGGTCAACCGCCGCGGTTAAACCGAGCCGAAAGACGCCGTCGGCTCTCCTGCCCGGCATCCGCGCGAGTACTCTACACTGCCGGGCGGCAAAAATCTGCGCGCCGCCGGCGCATTAAGGCTCTTTATTCAACATCAAATCCAGCTGTTGCAGCAGCACCAGCAGCGGCAGACTGCTCGGTTCACGATCTTTCAACGCCTCTTCGAAATAAGGCGTGATGGCGAAGCGCGTCGGCAACGGCGCCTCGGCGTCCAACAACGCATACATGCGCGGCAAGAACACCCACTGCAGCCAGGCTTCGGCCGACATGCTGTCGATGCAGAACGGCTCGGTGCTGGAGAAAGCCTCATGCTCAGGGGGCGTGGCCTGCCACAGCGCCAGATCGCGCATGGATTGTTCAATCGCCTGCAAACTGCGGCGCACCTGGTTATGTATACTCATCTGCATTCCCGATCTCTTTTCATCATGGTATTCAGCGCTCTGGCTGAAAGGCGGCAAAGCATAGCATTTTTATAGCCCAAATTCGGCGCGCCTGAGACAGCTCGCCGTTTTTATCTGGTGACGTTCGCCGTCGCGCGGCACAATAGGCCCACCGAATTCACCACACAGATAAAGATTCATGTCCGTAATAACAGAGAAAAAAAACCACGCGACGCCCGGTAAGGCCATGTTGGCCTCGGTCACCGGTTATGCCATGGACGGGTTTGACCTGCTGATCCTCGGCTTTATGCTGCCGGCCATCAGCATCGAATTGGGATTATCCTCATCGGCCGCCGGTTCGCTGGTCACCTGGACGCTGATCGGCGCGGTGCTGGGCGGCGTGATCTTCGGCCATCTCAGCGATCGCTTCGGCCGCATCCGGGTGCTGACTATCACCATCCTGATGTTTTCCCTGTTCACCGGCCTGTGCGCCGTGGCGCAAGGCTATTGGGATCTGTTGGCCTATCGCACCCTGGCGGGCATCGGGCTGGGTGGCGAGTTCGGCATCGGCATGGCGCTGATCGCCGAGGCCTGGCCGGCGGAGAAACGCAATCGCGCTTCGGCTTACGTCGGCATGGGCTGGCAGTTGGGGGTGCTGGCGGCCGCTTTCCTGACGCCGCTGCTGCTGGAACACATCGGCTGGCGCGGCATGTTCCTGGTCGGCCTGCTGCCGGCGCTGGCGTCATTTCTGATCCGCCGCACGCTGGGCGAACCGGAGGAATTCGTGCGGCAGAAAGACGCCGGGCAGCCGCTTTCCTTCCTGCAGCGTTTGCGCCTGCTGTTTAAGGATCGCGCCACCGGCAAGGCCAGCATCGGCATCTTCATTCTCTGTTCGGTGCAGAACTTCGGTTACTACGGGCTGATGATCTGGATGCCGACTTACCTGGCGAAAAACTTTGGTTTCTCGCTCACCAAGTCCGGCCTGTGGACGGCGGTGACGGTCGTGGGCATGACGTTCGGCATCTGGCTGTTTGGCGTGCTGGCCGACCGCTTCGCCCGCTGGAAGATTTTCGTGCTGTATCAGGTCGGCGCGGTGGTGATGGTGATCGGCTACGCCCAGTTGAGCGACCCGATGCTGATGTTGTTCGCCGGCGCCGTGATGGGCATGTTCGTTAACGGCATGATAGGCGGCTACGGCGCGTTGATTTCCGATACTTACCCGGTACAGGCGCGCGCCACCGCGCAAAACATCCTGTTCAATCTCGGGCGCGGTGTCGGCGGCCTGGGGCCATTGGTGATCGGCGCGCTGGTGACGCAGGTGTCGTTCACCGCCGCTATCAGCCTGCTGGCGGCGATTTACCTGCTGGATATCTATGCCACGCTGTTCCTGCTGCCGAAAAAACAGGGCTCAGGCGATACGCTGGGCGCTATTGGTTAACGCTGGCGATGGATTAAGCAGAGAAGCACGCGCGACGGGATAGAACAAAAAGTTGGGGGCACTGCGTTAACAGTGCCCCCGGTTCGTTTTATAGCTATCCCGCTACACAGCGTGCTCCCTGCTCAATCCTTGAAAACTTTTCCTGCGGCCATCCTGACCAAGTGGTCCTTGCATCATCCTGCAGCATCGTCCTGACGCGGTTCCTCAGCCTTCCTGACCCGCCGACAATCCGGTGCCGGCTCTCAATCTCCGTCCTGGAGGTGTCCCTGGTTTCTATCCTGAAACATCCTGGGCATCTCCTGACGCCATCCCTCGCTCTTGCCTGAGCGCATCCCTTTCTTCTTCCTGAAGCTGCATCATCCTGATGCTTTCCTGCTCCGCCGGGTCCGTGCCGGTAATGATAAGATCGCTCAAATTTCCCGGAATCACAAGGGTTTGAGAGGTGTCTCACACTAAATTAAGACTAAGAGTTATCCTAAAGAAATTCTAACCAATTGATCTGGATAACAATAATCTCATGGTCCAAAGAGAGGTGAAAAAAATTAAGAGCGATCTCTCACAGCCCGTGTGAGAGATCTCTTACACGACCGACGGCGAATCCGCCGCGCTTCAGTCCAGCACTGGGCGCAGCGCATCGAGGAAATTCCCCAGCGTCGCCGCCAACAAGGTGCGCTTATCGCTGCCGAATTGCTCCAGCACCACGTTGCCGCTGACGTTGCACAGCGACACCATCGTCATCTCGGATTCGGTGGTCGCCAGGAAGAGGGTCGGTGACAATTTGAGGCGCTTTTGCGTCACCAGATGGCCGATCAGGTTCTCCTGCAGGCGGATGAAATCCTCCTCGCTCCAGACCTGCAGCAGGCTCAGGCGATGCTCCCCAAATTGCGCGCTCATGTCGCCCGCATATTGCTGCGTGTAAAAACGGTGCGCATCCGGCTGCAAACGCAGCTCCAGCGCGGCTTCTACCTTCTCCAGCGTCGCCGCCGGCTCGAAAGGCTGCGGCAACCACAGCACCTCGTCCTCGCGATTCTCCACGATGCAGGGCGACGGCACGCCGTACAATGCCTGGCTGGCCGGCGCGTGGCCGCGCGCTTGCTGCCACAACTCGACATAGCGTTGAGTGAATTCACGCAGAGCGTGCGATACATCATGGTCCATATTCTTTCTCGCATACGTTAAACTGACGGCCATTGTACCTATCTCTGAGCGAGGTGACAGCAGATGTCCTCCTATCAAGACCACCAGGCCCTGTCAGGGCTGACGCTGGGCAAACCCACCGCCTACCGCGATCGCTACGACGCCACGTTGCTGCAGGCGGTGCCGCGCAGCATGAACCGCGAGCCGCTGGGGCTGTATCCCGACAACCTGCCCTTCCACGGCGCGGACATCTGGACGCTGTACGAACTCTCCTGGCTGAACGCCAACGGGCTGCCGCAGGTGGCGGTCGGCGAGATCAGCCTCAACGCCGACAGCCTGAACCTGATCGAATCGAAAAGCTTCAAACTGTATCTCAACAGCTTCAACCAAACCCCGTTCGCCGATTGGGAAACGGTGCGCAGCACCCTGCAGCGCGATCTGTCTGCCTGTGCCCAGGGCGAGGTAAACGTCACCCTGTTCAGCGTCGAGCAGCTGGAAGGCACGCCGATCGCCCGTCTGGCCGGCGACTGCATCGACCAGCAGGATATCCGCATCGACAATTATGAGTTCAACGCCGACTACCTGCTGAACGCCGCCGGTGAAGAGGTGGTGGAAGAGCAATTGGTCAGCCACCTGCTGAAGTCCAACTGCCTGATCACCCATCAACCGGACTGGGGCTCGGTGCAGATAAGCTACCGCGGCGGCAAGATCGATCGCGAAGCGCTGCTGCGCTACCTGGTCTCCTTCCGCCACCACAACGAATTCCACGAGCAGTGCGTCGAGCGCATCTTCAACGATGTGATGCGCTACTGCCGGCCGCAAAGCCTGACGGTTTACGCCCGCTACACCCGCCGCGGCGGGCTGGACATCAACCCGTGGCGCAGCAACGTCGTATTCGCACCCGCGCACGGCCGCCTGGCGCGCCAATAAGTGCGAAACATTGCTCAACAACTGAGCTAACGAGCGGTTTATGTTGGTAAAAGCCCAGGGACGGCGGTAAGGTTAAAACGAGGCTGCGGCCGGGCAGAGCGCCCGCTGCGCCGCAGCACGCCAACCATAACGAGATGCTGTTTTGCTGCGTATGGATTACTACCGCCCCGCACCGGGTGCAAAGGAGTTACCTTGATTACACACATCAGCCCGCTTGGCTCTATGGATTTATTGTCGCAGCTGGAAGTAGACATGCTGAAGCGCACCGCCAGCAGCGACCTGTACCGCCTGTTCCGCAACTGTTCGCTGGCCGTGTTGAACTCCGGCAGCCAAACCGACAACAGCAAACAGCTGCTGTCGCGCTATGAAACCTTCGACATCAACGTGCTGCGCCGCGAGCGCGGGGTGAAGCTGGAGCTGGTCAACCCGCCGGAAGAGGCGTTCGTCGACGGCCGCATCATCCGTTCGCTGCAGGCCAACCTGTTCGCCGTGTTGCGCGACATTCTGTTCGTGCACGGCCAAATCGCCAGCGCCGGCCGTTTCCAACACCTGAACCTGGAAAACTCGGCCCACATCACCAACCTAGTGTTCTCGATCCTGCGCAATGCGCGCACGCTGCATCTGGATGAAGATCCCAACATGGTGGTGTGCTGGGGCGGGCACTCGATCAACGAGAACGAATATCTGTACGCGCGCAAGGTCGGCAGCCAGCTGGGCCTGCGCGAGCTCAACATCTGCACCGGCTGCGGGCCGGGCGCCATGGAAGCGCCGATGAAAGGCGCGGCGGTCGGTCACGCGCAACAGCGTTACCGCAACAGCCGCTTTATCGGCATGACCGAGCCTTCGATCATCGCCGCCGAGCCGCCTAACCCGCTAGTGAACGAGCTGGTGATCATGCCGGACATCGAAAAACGCCTGGAAGCCTTCGTGCGCATCGCGCATGGCATCATTATCTTCCCGGGCGGCGTCGGCACCGCCGAAGAGCTGCTGTACCTGTTGGGTATCCTGATGAACCCGGAGAACAGTGAACAGGTGCTGCCGCTGATCCTGACCGGGCCGAAAGAGAGCGCCGACTACTTCCGCGTGCTGGACGAGTTCATCATGAACACGCTGGGCGACGAAGCGCGCCGCCATTACACCATCATCATCGACGATCCGGCGGAAGTGGCGCGGCAGATGAAAAAAGCCATGCCGCTGGTGAAGGAAAACCGCCGCAACACCGGCGACGCCTACAGCTTTAACTGGTCGATCCGCATCGCGCCGGATCTGCAGCTGCCGTTCGAACCGACCCACGAGAACATGGCGAACCTCAACCTGTATCCGAACCAGCCGCCGGAGCAATTGGCCGCCGCGCTGCGCCGCGCCTTCTCCGGCATCGTGGCCGGCAACGTGAAGGAAAACGGCATCCACGCCATTGAGCAGTTCGGCCCGTACAAGCTGCACGGCGAACCGCAAATGATGAAGCAGATGGATAGCCTGCTGCAGGGCTTTGTTGCCCAGCACCGCATGAAGCTGCCGGGCAGCGCCTATGTGCCCTGCTACGAAATCGTCGCCTGACCCTCAATCCCGGGCGGCGTAACGGCCGCCCTGTTTTTTCTGACCTTACCGCCCATGATGATACACCTACTGATTGTCGACGCCCTGAACCTCATCCGCCGCATTCACGCCGTGCAGGGCACCCCTTGCGTCAACGCCTGCCGCCACGCGCTGCAGCAGTTGATCCAGCACAGCCGCCCGACCCACGCGGTGGCGGTATTCGACGAGGACGACCGCAGCGACAGCTGGCGCCACCAAATTCTGCCGGACTACAAGGCCGGGCGCTCGCCGATGCCGGAAAACCTGCAGCAGGAGATGCCGCAGCTGCGCGAGGCCTTCGCCGAACTGGGCGTCGCCAGCTGGCATTCGCCCGGCAATGAGGCGGACGATCTGGCGGCCACGCTGGCGGCGAAGGTCGCCGGCGGCGGCCACCAGGTGACCATCGTCTCCACCGACAAAGGCTATTGCCAACTGCTGGCGCCGAACGTACAAATTCGCGATTACTTCCAGAAACGCTGGCTGGATATGCCTTTCGTGCAACAGGAGTTTGGCGTGCAGCCGCAGCAGCTGCCGGACTACTGGGGGTTGGCGGGGATCGGCAGCAGCAAGATCCCCGGCGTGGCCGGCATCGGACCGAAAACCGCCGTGCTGCTGCTGCAGCAGTCGGGCAGTCTGGACGGGCTTTATCAGCACCTGGAGCAGGTGCCGGAAAAATGGCGCGGCAAGCTGGAGCAGCACCGCGAGCTGGCCTACGTCAGCAAACGGGTCGCCACGCTGTGCACCAATCTGTCGCTGGACGGCAACCTGCAGCAGCTGCGCCTGCCGATACAATAAGGGCGCTGCAAGCAGCGCCCTTCATCAAGGCTTCACGCGGTTAATCGCGCTCGTCGCGGCGGCCCGGCACCGCCGACCACATGCGGCGCACGTGTACGGTGATCTCTTCGCGATCGTGATACAGCTGCTTGGCGTGCACTTCAGCGCTGATGCCGGCGGCGCCCAGCGCTTCGCGGATACTCATCAGGTTTTGCGACACTTCCTCGTAGCGCTTTTTCATCGGCAGCTTGAGGTTAAAGATCGCTTCACGGCACCAGCCTTTCACCAGCCACTGAATCATCAGGCTGGTCACCTTCGCCGGTTTCTCCACCATGTCGCACACCAGCCAGTAGATCTTGCTGCTGTTCGGCTCGAACTTGAAGCCGTCGGCGCGGTGGTGCGTCACCTGGCCGGTTTCCATCAGGCTCGGCGCCATCGGGCCGTTATCCACCGAATGCACCATCATGCTGCGTTTCACCAGCTGATAGGTCCAGCCGCCCGGGCAGGCCCCCAGATCGACCGCGTGCATGCCGCTGGCCAGGCGCTCGTCCCACTCGTCGGCGGGGATGAACACATGGAACGCTTCTTCCAGCTTCAGCGTCGAACGGCTCGGCGCATCGGCCGGGAAACGCAGACGCGGAATGCCCATATAGAACGGTGAGTTGTTGTTGCTGTAGGAGTAACCGACGTAGCAGCAGCCCGGCGCGATGAAAAATACATGCACCACCGGGCGAGTCGGGTTCTCGCGCGCCATCAGCACCTTCTGCTCGCGCATCGCGGCGCGCAGCGGCACCGTCAGCTTGCGGCAGAACTTCATCAGCTCTTTGCTTTCGTTGGTGTCCGGCACTTCCACCCGCAGCTCGCCGCCGCGATCGACCACGCCGATCAGCATGCCGACGATCGGCGATACCCGATCTTCCGGCGGCAGATCGCGCAGCAGCTCACCCACCACAATCATTTGGCGGGCGAAAATCAGTTCGCGGAACGGAATTTCCCGCGCCAGACGGTCGGCATCGTCCGGCTGATAGCATTCGAACAACACGTAACCGCTGTGCTCTTTTACCCGCGCAAAGCCGTAAATCTCCAGCTGGGCGGCTTTATCGGTGATCTCCGCCGCACACTCTTTTTCGAAGCCGGGGCGGCAGTACAACGCAATCTTATTCATGGCGCTCGGCCTTTTTCCTCAGACGCAAAGCGCCAATCAACATCAATATCCAGCCAATCAAGAAGCACACGCCGCCAACCGGCGTGATATATACCCAGACCTTCAGGTGCGACAGCGCCAGGCAATAGAGGCTGCCGCTGAACAACACGGTGCCGAACGCCAACAGCGCTCCGCTCCAGTAAAACCACAGGCTCACGCGGCGCTGCATCGCGACCGCCAGCGCCAGGATGGCCAGGGTATGGAACCCCTGATATTCCAGCCCGGTGCGGATCCAGGCCATTTCGTTTGCGCCCAGCGTGCCGCTTAACACATGCGCGCCGAATGCGCCCAACGCGACAAACACAAAGCCGCTGATAGCGGCGAAAACCAGCATGGAACGGCTGCTCATCGTGATCTATCCCATTAAAAATCACCGGCCGCGGCAAGGCGGCGGCCGGCCTTATTGTTCGTAGCGGAAGCGGAACTTCTCTTGTTCGCTGGCGGCGCGCGCCAGGATCCACTGCCGGAAGGCGGCTATTTTACCCAGTTCTGCCTGGCTGTCATGACATACCAGATAAAAAGCGTTTTTACTGACCAACACATCGTTGAACGGGCACACCAGGCGACCGGCTTCGATCTCGGTTTGCGCCATCACGTTATTCACCAGCGCCACGCCCTGGCCGTGCACCGCCGCCTGCACCACCATGGCGCTGTGGCTGAAGATCGGCCCCTGCTGCACGTTGATGTGCTGCAACCCCAGCTGGCGCGTATAAGCCAGCCAGTCGCGGCGTGAAACGTCATGCAGCAACGTATGATAAGCCAGATCGTCTGCGGTTTTCAGCGGATGATCGCCGGTCAGCAGGCTCGGCGAACACACCGGCAGCAGATATTCCGCATACAGGCGCTCGGCGCGCAGCCCCGGCCAATTGCCGCGGCCGTAGAAAATCGCCACATCGACGTCGTCCGCCAGCTTGTCTTCTTCGCGGTCCACCGCCTGGATGCGCACATCGATCCCCGGATAAGCTGAGTTAAAGCCGGAAAGGCGCGGCACCAGCCACTGAATGGCGAAGCTCGGCGGCAGACTGACGGTCAATGCCCCCTTGGCGCTGCGCGCCTGCAGCTTGCGCGTCGCCTCGTTGATCGAAGAGAAGATCTCCTTGATATCGAGGTAATAACTTTGCCCCTCTTCGGTCAGCAGCAGCGAGCGGTTGCGCCGACGAAACAGCTTCAGCCCGAGGAAGTCCTCCAGCGACTTGATCTGGTGGCTCACCGCGGCCTGGGTCACGAACAGCTCTTCCGCCGCCTTGGTGAAACTCAGGTGGCGAGCGGCCGCATCGAACACGCGCAGCGCATTGAGGGGAGGTAAGCGTTTAGACATTAAATTAGCTACTTTTGTGTAACATTAATCCGAATGATTCGGCGCCGAAAATCGGGCGGCTTTGCGTGGCAAGCCATCGGTAAACGCTAACGGCGTATTGCCATTAGTTTTTTTTATCCGAGCCATTATAATTTGTCCGTTGAGGATGTGCCAGCAAATACCTATAGTGGCGGCACTTCCCGGGCCGGAACGAAAAGGGAGTGGGTGTCGAGGACGCCGATGAACTTTTGGCTTGTGGTTGTGATGTTGTGTTTGCAAATTGTCCGGCGATTCCGGACATGGTAGCTAGGCTACTGTTTTTTCACTTCCTGTACATTTACCCTGTCTGTCCATAGTGATTTTATGCAGCACCGCAAAACTTGCGGTGCTTTTTTTTGCCTGACGATTACTGGTTGCTTTCAACCATCTCTTTCACATCGGCGCGGTTGATCTGTTGCTCGACGCCGTTGGCGTCTTTATAGCTGATCATGCCGGTGTCGTTGTCCACTTTAGGCTTACCGTCAGCAACAATGGTGCGTCCGTCATTGGTATGCATCACGTAGTTGCTGGAACAGGCGGCCAGGGTGAACGTAAGCATCAGGGCAGAGAGAACTGCGGCTGTTTTCTTCATTGAGGACTCCTTTGTAGTTTTAAATGCTGATAAATACCTTTTATGTGTATAGATGCGATTAATAAGCGCACATTTAATAGCATAACAAACTTTCTCAGTTTTGCCAGGCGATAAGTCCTAATAGGCAGGATCGCTTGTCTCCGGCGGCAAAATAGGACAGGATCACCCATCGACTCAAGCCAGTGACAATCAGGGTATGACGCCTTTTAACCCCAGCCTTTTTCGCCAACAGTTTCCCGCGCTCGCGCAGGACGGTATCTATCTGGACAGCGCCGCCACCGCGTTGAAACCGCAGGCGGTGATCGACGCCACGCAGCAATTTTATCGCGATGACGCCGCTACCGTGCACCGCAGCCAGCATCGGGCGGCGCAGGATCTGACCGCCCGTTTCGAACGAGCGCGCGGCCAGGTGGCCCAGTTGATCAATGCGCCGTCGGCCGACGACATAGTCTGGGCGCGCGGCACCACCGAGGCGATCAACCTGGTGGCGCAGAGCTACCTGCAGCCACGCCTGCAGCCGGGCGATGAAATTCTGGTGAGCGAAGCGGAACACCACGCCAACCTGATCCCCTGGCTGATGGTGGCGGAGCAAACCGGCGCGCGGGTGGTGAAACTGCCGATCGGCGCCGACCGGCTGCCGGACCTGACGCAGCTGCCCGCCCTGCTCAATGACAAAACCCGCCTGTTGGCGCTGGGGCAAATGTCCAACGTCACCGGCGGCTGCCCGGATCTGGCGCCGGCTATCGCGCTGGCCCATGCCGCCGGCGCGCGCGTGATGATCGACGGCGCACAAGGCGTGGTGCACGGCCCGGCCGACGTGCAGCGGCTCGACATCGATTTCTACGCCTTCTCCGGCCACAAATTGTATGGCCCGACCGGCATCGGCGCGCTGTACGGCAAAGCCGAGCTGTTGGCGCAGATGGCGCCGTGGCAAGGCGGCGGCAAGATGCTGATCCAGGCGTCGTTCGACGGCTTTACCCCGCAAAAGCCGCCGCACTGCTTCGAAGCCGGCACGCCGAACATCGCCGGCGTGCTGGGGTTGGCCGCCGCGCTCACCTGGCTCAGTGAACAGGACATGGCGGCGGCGGAGCGCTACAGCCGCGAGCTGGCGGACCGGGCAGAACAGCGGTTGGCGCAGCTGCCGGGTTTTCGCAGCTTCCGCAGTTCCGGTTCCAGCCTGCTGGCGTTCGACATCGCCGGCGTACACCACAGCGACATCGTCACGCTGCTGGCGGAGCAAGGCATTGCGCTGCGCGCCGGCCAGCACTGCGCGCAGCCGCTGATGGCGGCGTTAGGCGTCAGCGGCACGCTGCGCGCGTCGTTCGCTCCCTACAATACTCAACAGGACGTCGATACGCTGGTCAGCGCGTTGACTCACGCCCTCGATCTGCTGGCCGACTGACTTGACTCCCGGAGACGCTATGCTCGCCCCCCATCCTTTTGGCCGAGAGGTCACCGCCGACGCGTTGATCGCCACCTTCAGCGCGCTGAAACAGTGGGAAGACCGCTACCGCCAGCTGATTATGCTCGCAAAACGGCTGCCGCCGCTGCCGGAAGCCTTGCGCAGTGAAGAAATGGCATTGAGCGGTTGTGAAAACCGCGTCTGGCTGGGGCACCAGTTGCTGGAAGACGGCACGCTGCATTTCTATGGCGACAGCGAAGGCCGCATCGTGCGCGGCCTGCTGGCGGTGCTGCTGACCGAAGTGGAAGGGAAAACGCCGCAGCAGATCGCCGCATTGGATCCGCTGGCGTTGTTCGACCGCCTGGCATTGCGCGCGCAGCTGAGCGCCACCCGCGCCAGCGGCCTGGCGGCGTTGGCCGCCGCCGTAAAGGCGATCGCCGCCCGTTACGCCTGACGCGCCGCCTTCGCCACCATCTTTTTCAGCGCGTGCGACACGGCGACGAAGCCGAAGGTGGCGGTAACCATGGTCGCCGCGCCGAAACCTGCGCTGCAATCCATTCTTTTCGGCCCTTCCGCCGTGCTGCGCGAAGCGCATACCGAGCCGTCCGGCTGCGGATAAACCAGCGGCTCGCTGGAGAAGACACAGTCGATGCCCAGCTTGCCCTTGCCGTTTTTCACCACGTTGAAATCGTGCTTCAGCCGCTCGCGCAGTTTGGCGGCCAGCGGATCCTGAATGGTCTTCGCCAGATCGGCCACTTCGATTTTAGTCGGGTCTATTTGCCCGCCGGCGCCGCCGGTAGTCACCACCGGGATCTTGAAACGGCGGCAGTAGGACAGCAGCGCCGCCTTCGGCCGCACGCTGTCGATCGCGTCGATGACATAGCTGAAGTTATGGTCCAGCAGCTCGGCGACGTTGTCCGGAGTGATGAAATCATCGATGCAGGTTACCCGGCATTCCGGGTTAATCGCCAGGATACGCTCCGCCATCACCTCGGTTTTGGATTGCCCGACATGCTGACGCAATGCGTGGATTTGACGATTGGTATTGGTGACGCAGACATCATCCATGTCGATCAGGGTGATGGCACCGATGCCGGTGCGCGCCAGCGCCTCAGCCGCCCAGGAACCCACGCCGCCGATGCCGATCACGCAGACGTGTGCCTGCGCGAACACCGCCAGCGCCTGCTGGCCGTACAACCGCGCCGTGCCGCCGAAACGCTGCAGATAGGCTTCCGAATAAGCTGTGCTCATAACGCTTTAATTACCTTCGTAATGCAAATGATAAGGGCCGGAAAATCCGGCCCTTGCGGGTCACTCTTTTCACGCCGTATGCGTTTAGCGGGTGGCCAGCAACGAACCGCCGCCGTTTGACTTATTGGCGCTGAACAGCTGGCCGCCGCCATTGTTCTTCAGCACCCAGACGCGGCCGTAGTGGTTGTAGTACCCCGCCGAGTGGCCGGCTTCCGGCCCGATGCCCTGGTACATGTCAAAATGCTGGCCCTTGATGGCGCCGCCCACGTCGAGCGCGACCATCAGACGCATCTCGTATTTTCCCGTGAATTTACCCTTGTTGTCCAGCAGCGGCACTTCGGCCAGCAGCGTGGTGCCCGCCGGGATCAGCGAACGGTCGGAAGCCACCGAGGCTTTGGCGATCAGCGGCACCGCACTGGCGCCTTTCACCGGCGCAAAAGCTTCCGGGCGGAAGAACACGAACGACGGGTTCTGCTCCAGCAGCTCACGCACCTCTGCGGCGCTGTGGGTATCCGCCCACTGACGGATCGCCTGCATCGACATGTCCGCCTTGGCCACTTCGCCGCGATCGATCAGCACCTTGCCGATGCTGCGATAGGCGTGGCCGTTCTTGCCGCCGTAGCCGAAGAACACCAGCGGCTGGCCGTTGCCGTAGTCGACATAACCGCTGCCCTGGACTTCCATCATGAAGTTGTCCATCAGCGAGTTGGTGTAAGCGATGATATAGCGATCGTCGAGCGCGCCGGAGTAGATGCCCGCGCGATCCGGCAAGCGGCCCCTGCCCTTCGGCGGCATGCGGTACAGCGGATAGCGGAACTCGCCCTGTTGGGTATAGCGCGCCTGCACCACCGGCGTATAGTAGCCGGTAAACTGCACGTTGCCGTAATTGTCGACGCCTTCCATCTGGTAAGCGCTGAGGCCGTACTGGCTCAGCATGCGCGTGTCGGCGCCGGACGCCATCCAGCTTTGCACCGCCTGATAGGTGCTGTTGTTGCGGTTAAACAGCGAAGGCGACGCGTACTTGATCTCCATCAGCTGATCCGAGTAATCCTTGGCGTTGACCGGCGAACCTTTGGCGTTGGGCTGATTGACCAGCTCCAGCGATTGATCCAGACGGCCGTCCTTATATTGCTGACCCCGATCGGTCGGCTTGGACGAACAGCCCGCCAACACCGCCACCATCAACCCGCCCAGCAGGTATTTGCCCCAACGTCCTTTCATCGCGCACACTCTCAAACTGATATGATCTACCGGCTGAACGATAACAAACGCTCATTGATAAAGGAATCGCTGCAAATAAAAAAAGCCGCACGGAGGATGGTGATGAAAAAGAAGGCAAATTGCGGGCAAATTCAGCAGAAAAACGGGTTTAGGGCAATAAAATGCAAAAAGGGTTTGCAACAAAACGCATGGAGAGTATAGTGCGCATCCATCGGACGCGGGGTGGAGCAGCCTGGTAGCTCGTCGGGCTCATAACCCGAAGGTCGTCGGTTCAAATCCGGCCCCCGCAACCAACCGATGCCGCATTGGCGGTATTTTTCGTTTGGTTTCGATAACAAAGTATTACACGGACGCGGGGTGGAGCAGCCTGGTAGCTCGTCGGGCTCATAACCCGAAGGTCGTCGGTTCAAATCCGGCCCCCGCAACCAACCGAATGTCGTACCAGCGGCATAACATGAACGGTGGTTTCGTCGTAATACCGCATCAAGACGGACGCGGGGTGGAGCAGCCTGGTAGCTCGTCGGGCTCATAACCCGAAGGTCGTCGGTTCAAATCCGGCCCCCGCAACCAACTCTTGATGACAACAGATAAGCACCCTGACGGGTGTTTTTTTGTATCTGCAATCCGCGAAAACAGCCGGACTCGCGCCCGGCCCTGCCGTTATCGACTCGCCAGCGCGCCGCCGTTGGCGAAATAAGCCTTGATGCCCGCCAGAATCGACTCCGCCACCTGCTGCTGGAAATGGCTGGTGCGCAGCTTGCGCTCCTCTTCGATGTTGCTGATAAACGCCGTTTCCACCAGGATCGACGGGATATCCGGCGCCTTCAACACCGCAAAACCGGCCTGATCGACGCGATTCTTGTGCAACCGGTTGATTTTGCCCATCCGGTTCAACACTTCCTTGCCGAATTTCAGGCTGTCGTTGATGGTCGCGGTCTGGATCAGATCGAACATGGTGTGGTCAAGATAGCGGTCGCCGCTCTTGCTGACACCGCCGATTTGGTCCGAGGCATTCTGCGTCTGCGCCAGGAACTTGGCCGCCGAGCTGGTGGCGCCTTTGGTGGACAATGCGAACACCGATGACCCGCGCGCAGCGCGGCTGGTGAAGGCGTCGGCGTGAATCGAAACGAACAGATCGGCGCGCTGCTTGCGCGCCTTGGCGACGCGCACCTTGAGCGGAATAAACACGTCCTCATTACGCGTCATGAACACTTTCATGTTCGGCTCGCGCTTGATCATGGCGCTCAGCTTGCGGGCAATCTGCAGTACGATGTCTTTCTCGCGCGTCTTGTACTTGCCGATCGCGCCGGGATCTTCGCCGCCGTGGCCGGGATCCAGCATGATGACGATCGGCCGATCGCGCCCCGCTTTGCCGGCCTGCGGCGCTTCCGGCGGCAGCGTGCGCTCCAGATCGCCCTTGTTGTAATCTTCCAGTAACGCCAGTAGCGGATCATATTCCTCGCCGCCGCTGCCGCCCTTGGTCGGATAGAGATCCATCACCAGACGGTTGCGATACTCCGGCACCGGCGCCAGCGTGAAAATATGCGGGCTGACGCTTTGTTTGAGCTCCAGCACCAGCCGCACGGTATTCTGATCGAACTGGCCGACGCGCGCCTGCTTGAGATAAGGATCGTCGGCGCGCACCTGCCCGGCGATGCCCTTCAGCACGCTGTTGAGGTGAACGCCTTCGATATCCACCACCACGCGATCGGGATTGGTCAGGGCGAACTGCTTGTATTTCAGCTCGACGTTGGATTCCAGCGTGACGCGGGTATAGGTGGAGGATGGCCAGACGCGCACGGCGATCACGTGCGATGATGCGGCGAAGCCCGTACGACTCACACTCAGCAACCAGCTGGCGGCAACGCCCTGTAATAAACGACGGCGGCCCAGATTGTGATTAGCGTTTGGCATGCGGCTCCGGCAGTAATAGCTGTTTACAACAGATGAAAAAAACACCAATGAAATGGGGATGCCGAAAACTTTAACCAATCATTCCAGCCCTGTCATCAGAAAATCTTTTTATGGTTTTTCAATTTATTAACGATTTAGCGCCCTTAGCGCACGCTTCATGACGATTTCCCACTTGCCATCGGCGCAATAAAAGAATAAAAATACAAAAATATCGTATAAATATGCAAAGAGGTTTGGCCGTGAAGGAACGTAGTACAGAGCTGGTGCAAGGATTCCGTCACTCAGTCCCCTATATCAACGCCCACCGCGGCAAGACGTTCGTCATCATGCTCGGCGGGGAAGCCATCGAACACGAGAATTTCTCCAACATCGTCAACGATATCGGGTTGCTGCATAGCCTGGGTATTCGCCTGGTGGTGGTTTACGGCGCGCGGCCGCAGATCGACGCCAATCTGGCTCAGCATAACTATGAGCCGATCTACCACAAACACACCCGCGTGACCGACGCCCATACGCTGGAGCTGGTCAAGCAGGCCGCCGGCCTGCTGCAGCTCGACATCACCGCTCGGCTGTCGATGAGCCTCAACAACACGCCACTGCAGGGCGCGCATATTAACGTGGTCAGCGGCAACTTCATCATCGCGCAGCCGCTGGGCGTCGATGACGGCATCGACTACTGCCACAGCGGCCGCATTCGCCGCATCGATGAAGAAGCGATCCACCGTCAGCTCGACAGCAACGCCATCGTGTTGATTGGCCCGGTCGCGGTTTCGGTCACCGGCGAGAGCTTCAACCTGACCTCGGAAGAAGTGGCCACCCAGTTGGCGATTAAGCTGAAGGCGGAAAAAATGATCGGTTTCTGCTCCTCACAGGGCGTGACCGACGCGGAAGGCAACATCCTTTCCGAGCTGTTCCCCAACGACGCGCAAAAGCGCCTTGAAGAGCTGGAGGAAGGCGGTGACTACCATTCCGGCACCGTGCGCTTCCTGCGCGGCGCGGTGAAAGGCTGCCGCAGCGGCGTGCGCCGCAGCCACCTGATCAGCTACCAGGAAGACGGCGCGCTGGTACAGGAGTTGTTCTCGCGCGACGGCATCGGCACCCAAATCGTGATGGAGAGCGCCGAACAGGTGCGCCGGGCAACGATCAACGACATCGGCGGCATCCTGGAGCTGATCCGGCCGCTCGAGCAGCAGGGTATTCTGGTGCGCCGTTCGCGTGAACAGCTGGAGATGGAGATCGACAAATTCACCATTATCGAACGCGACAACCTGACCATCGCCTGCGCGGCGCTGTACCCGTTCCTGGAGGAAAAAATCGGTGAAATGGCCTGCGTGGCGGTGCATCCCGACTACCGCAGCTCTTCGCGCGGCGAAATGCTGCTGCAGCGGGTGGAAAACCAGGCGCGGCAGATGGGATTAAAGAAGCTGTTCGTACTGACCACCCGCAGCATCCACTGGTTCCAGGAGCGCGGATTCACTCCGGCGGAGGTCGACGTGCTGCCGATGCAGAAACAGGCGCTGTACAACTACCAACGCCGCTCCAAAATTCTGCTGGCGGATCTGTAATCCCTGTGGGCGCGGCCGCTACCGCGCCCCTTCAACGCTTATTCCGTTGCCTGCAGCCGTTCAGCCAATCCGCTGCGGCGCTGGGTCGGCATACGAATGGCCCGCAGCAGCACCGCCTCCGTGGCATACAGCGAGAGCTGCTTACGCGCGCGAGTGATCGCGGTATAGACCAATTCGCGCGTCAGCACCGGCAGGAAGTGATTCGGCAACACCAGCACCGTATGGTCAAACTCCGATCCCTGAGATTTGTGCACCGTCATGGCATAGGCGGTTTCATGCGCCGGCAAACGGCTCGGCTGCACCGACTTGATGCTTCCATCAGGCAGTTGGAAATGCACGCGCAGCTCGCCGCGCTCATCCGGCAGCGTAATGCCGATATCCCCATTGAATAACCCCAGCGCGCTGTCGTTGCGGCCGATCATCACCGGCCGCCCCCGATACCAGCGGCCGATCACTCCCGGTTTGCGGTCAATCAGGCCGGCGCGCTGTAGCCCGAGTTCAATACGTTCATTCAGGCCGGCAACGCCAAACGGCCCTTCACGCAGCGCGCACAGCACCTGGAAGCGACTAAAGGCGGCCAACACCGCCGCCGCATCCGCGCCCTCGGCGGCCAATCGCAAATAGTCGCGGTAGCCCGCCACGCACGCGTCCAGCAGCGCCTGATACTCTTCGCTCGTTGCCAGCGCATAGCCCGCGACATCGCCGAAACTGCCGCTCAAGGCTGCCAGCGCGCGCTCCCCAGCACCGGCGTTGACCGCCAACGCCAATTGACCGATGCCGGATCGAGCGTCAAAACGGTAGCTCTTGCGCAGCAAACACAGGCTGTCGCGCACCGCCGCTTCCGCGTCGGCCTGCCGCCCTGCGAGCGAACAGCCGGTCAGGCGGCTCAGCTCTGCGGCACGCGCATCGCTGTATCCCTGCTCGGCAAAACGGCAAATGTCCCCCAGCACCGCGCCGGCCTCCACCGAGGCCAGCTGATCGCGATCGCCAAGGAAAATCACCCGCGCCCGATCGGGCAGCGCGGCAATCAGGCGCGCCATCATCGGCAGATCGACCATCGAGGCCTCATCCACCACCAGCACATCCAAATGCAGCCGGTTGCCGCGGTGATAGCGCATGCGTTGACTGTTCGGCTGCGCCCCCAACAGGCGGTGTAACGTCGCCGCCTCCGTCGGGAACAGCGCCTGCTGCGCCGGGGTCAACGCCAGCTGACGGCTGGCGCTGCCAAGCGACTCCGTCAGACGCGCCGCCGCCTTGCCAGTCGGCGCCGCCAGCTGAATGCGCAAGCACGCGCTTTCATCCAACTGCACCAGCGCCGCCAACAGCTTGGCGACGGTGGTGGTTTTACCGGTGCCCGGCCCGCCGGAAATGACAGCAATGCGCCGCGTGGCGGCTACCGCGGCGGCGATCTTCTGCCAATCGGGTTCGTCGCTCGCCGAACCGAACAAGCGGTCGAGAATAGTGCGCAGTTCAGCCTCCGGCACCGCCAGCGACTCGCCTTCGCCGCCGATAAACGCCGCCACTTCACCTTCGTTTTGCCACATGCGCTGCAGATACAGGCGCGGCCCGCGCAGCACCAGCGGCGTAGCGCTACTGCCGTCCCCGACCGCCGCGCTGGCCGCCAGGCGCTGCTGCCAACGCTCGCTATCCGGTCGCCCGGCCGCCTCCCACAGCGCCAGCGCCAGCGCCGGTTGGCGCCCTTCAAACAGCGTATCCGCCTGCAGCTGCTCCAGCATCAGACAGACGTGACCGGCCCCCGCCTCTGCGCTCAGGCAGGCGGCGGCCAGCAAAATATCGGGCTCGTCTTCGTTCGCCACCACGCGGGCGAACTGCACGTCCAGCGGGCGCAACACGCCAAGCGCCACCGCCTGCTCCAGCAGTGCGATCATGATCCATCCTCCGTCGCAGCAGCCTCGCCGCTGAACAAGCGATCCATCCCCGCCACCAGCTCAAACTCGGGAAGACAGGTGAAAATGCCGTTGCCCGGGTGCGCCGTATCCACGCCGCGCAGGAACAGATAAATCACCCCGCCGAAATGGCGCCGGTAATCGTAATCCGGCAGCCGATGACGCAGATAACGGTGCAGCGCCAGCGTATACAGCTGATATTGCAGATCGTAACGATGCTCCGCCATCGCCTGCTCCATCGCCGGCCGGGTATAGGCGCTGCTGTCTTCCCCTAACCAGTTGGACTTGTAGTCCAGCAGGTAGTATTTGCCCTGCCAACAGAACACCAGGTCGATAAAGCCTTTCAGCATGCCCTGCACCTGATGGAAATCCAGCGCCGGACAGCGGGCGGAAAGCGGATCGTAACGCTTCACCAGGGCATCGAGCTCCTTCGCCTGCAACAACCGGTTGATCGGCAAATAGAACTGCAGCTCGGCCTGCTTGTGCTGCGGCGTTAGCGCCGCCAGCGTCACGCCGCTGTCGGCGAGCGGCGTGTTGAGCAATACCTGCATCCACGCCAGCAAAATCGGCTGCCAGTGTTCGGCAAATCCTTGCTGTTGCAGCTGTGCCAGCAACCACTGTTCATCCAACGGCTGGGTGAAGTCCAGCGTTTCGAACAGACTGTGCAGGAAGGTGCCGGGCGTCGCGCCGCGCGGGAAGGTATGCGGTGTGAGCGCTGGCTCACTCTCCTCACTCCGCTCCCCCGCAGCGTCGACATCCAGACGCGGCAGCAGATCCTGCATCAGGCTCGCGCCGTGCTGTTGCAAACCGGTATAGCTGGTCACCCGCCAAAAATCCTGGATCCGCCGGGTAAAGCTTTTCGCCGCCAGCGCTTCGGCCAGTGCCGCCTGAGGGTGCCAGGGTTCTTCGTCCGGCGGTTCAACCAGCGACAGCGCGATACCCCCGCCCGCCAATTGCTGCAGCCGCTCCTGCAGATACACGGCGTCGCCGGCCTGCCCGCCCTGCACCAGATAACCCAATGCGCTGCGGTGCAGATCGGTATCGCCCTGTTTCTTGCGCGTGCCCTGGAACAGCGGCGCGATGCCGATGCTGCAGTGGTACACCGAGCGGGTCAGCGCCACGTACAGCAGACGCAGATCTTCCGCCAAGCGCTCCTCCTCCGCCCAGGCCTGGCTCTCTTCATTGGCGTCGAGATCCAGCAACGCCTGGAAACTGTGGCGATCGTGATACAGCGCCTGTTGCTGCTGGCGGAAGTTGCCGACGAACGGCAGCCACACCAGATCGAACTCCAGCCCCTTGGACTTGTGAATCGTGATCACCTGCACCAGATGCCGGTCGCTCTCCAGCCGCAGCTGCTGATTATCGGACTGGCGATTGGGCTGGGCGATCTGCTGCGCCAGCCAGCGCACCAGCGCATGCTCGCTGTCGAGCTGCGCCGCCGCCTCTTGCAACAGCTCCCCCAGATGCAGCACGTCGGTCAAGCGACGCTCGCCGCCGGCGCTGGCCAACAGGTTCTCCGCCAGCTGACGCGCTTTCATCAGCTCGCTCAGCATCGGCAACACGCCGCGGCGCAGCCAGAGCGTGCGGTAATTGTCGAACTCGTTAACCAGCGCGTCCCAGGCGCGCTCATCGCGGCTCAGGCCGTCCAGCGTCGGCGCGTCCAGCCCCATCAGCCCGGTGGCCATGGCGCTGCGCAGCGTACGCTCCTGCTCCGGCGCCAACACCGCCTGCAGCAACCACAGCAGGTCTTTGGCCTCCGGGGTGTCAAACACGCTGTCGCGGTTGGACAGGTAGACCGACGGGATAGACAGCGCGCTCAACGCATCGCGCACCAACGCCGCCTCATTGCGGCTGCGCACCAGTACCGTGATATCGGAGGCTTGTACCGGCCGTGACGCCTTGCCGTTCTGCAGCCGTGCCAGGCCCTGCTGTCCGGCGCTGAGCCAGTCGCGAATTTGCGTGGCGCACAGGCGCGCCATCAGCTGTTGGTAATCACTTACACCCGCGCCTTCCCCCTGCTGCAGCCAGAACTGCATCGCCGGCTGCGGCTTGCCGTGCAATTCAAACGCCAGCCCTTGGTTCTTTTCCGCCGCGTTAACCTCAATAAAGGGGATTTGGCCGAACAGGAAAGGCTTTTCTACCTGAGAAAACAGGTGATTGACGCTGGCGACCATCGACGGCGACGAGCGCCAGTTAGTCTCCAGCGTATAGTGGGCGCTCACCTCTGAACGCGCGCGCATGTAGGTAAAGATGTCGGCGCCGCGGAAGGCGTAAATCGCCTGCTTGGGATCGCCGATCAACAGCAGGCCGCAATCGGGCCGGCCGACGTAAAGTTTTTGGAAAATACGGTATTGCTGCGGATCGGTATCCTGGAATTCATCGATCATCGCCACCGGATAGCGCTGGCGGATCGCCAGCGCCAACTGTTCGCCGCCGCCGCTTTGCAGGGCGCCGTCCAGCCGGCTGAGCAGGTCGTCAAACCCCAGCTCGGCGCGCTGGCGCTTTTCCTGCTGAATAGAGGTGCGGATCTCGCTGAGCGCGCGCGCCATGATCAGATCGCGCAGCGTCAAGGGTTCATCGAACAGTTCGTCTATCACCGTGAACAGCGCATGACGCGGCGGCTCGCCTTTCTTGGTCTTCTCCAGCAGCACCGACTGGCGAAATTTATCCAGTTCCTTCGGCAGCTGGTAGTCCTGAGTCTCCTGCCCGCTCCATTCGCCGACCTTGTTCAGCCAGTTCGGCAGGTGTTTACTGCTGTAGCTGCGCTTATCGACGCCGGACTGGGCGATCAACGCCTCCAGATCGCCCGCCGCCGCCCGCCATTGCGCCTTGATGGCGTCGATGCGCGCGACGATCTGCTCGTGGCGCATCAGGACGGTTTCTTCGTCCTTCGGCGGCCGACGCAGCGCCGGCGCTTCGCCGTGCAGGTAACCGGAAAGATCGGCCAGCAACGCTTCCGGGCCGCTCCACTCCTGGCTGACCGCACGCGCCACGCCCAGCGGCAACGGATAGCAGTGGCGACGCCAGAAATCGGCACAGGCCTGCCGCCGCAGCGGCAGCTCGTCCTGCACCAGCGTTTGTTCAAACAACATGCCGGACTCGAAGGCATTGTGCGTCAGCATCCGTTGGCAAAAGCCGTGAATGGTGTAGATCGCCGCTTCGTCCATTTGCCGCTCCGCCGCCAGCAGCTGCGAGGCGGCGTCGCTCAAATCGTCAATTTCTTCCATCAGCGCGATAAACAGCGGATTTTTGCATTCCGCGTCTTTACCACGCACGCAGGCAATGCGCAGCCCGTGGATATTGTCGCGGATGCGCCCGCGCAGCTCCTCGGTGGCGGCCTCGGTAAAGGTCACCACCAGGATTTCTTCGACCGTCAGCGGGCGGGGAAACGCCGCGTCACCGCCCAACCCCAGCAGCAAGCGCAGATACAGCGCGCCGATGGTAAAAGTTTTGCCGGTGCCCGCCGACGCTTCTATCAGGCGTTCGCCGAACAGCGGCAGCGACAGCGGCTCCAGCCTCTGCGGGGCAATTTCCGTCATGGTGTTGCCACTTTACGCGGCAAAATCTGCTGCAATGCCGACGCGTTCGGATAGGTGACCCAATCCTTAGGCGCCGCGTAATCCGCCTTGTCTTGCCCGCTGCCGCTAACCTGCGACAGCACCGCCAGCCCCTGTGGCTGGATCACCGCCTGGTGGAAATAATCCGCCAGTTTGGCCGGCGTCAGCTGTTGCGCCTGTGCGATCAGTTTCTGACGAGTATCGAAGGCGAAGTTGCCGCGATCGAAATCGTTGGCGAACCGGCTGGCCTCTTCGCTCAGGGTTTGCGGCCGCTGTTTCAGCTCATTGATGAGCGCCTGTTTGTACTGTTCAAAGTCCGCCTCGCTCATGTCGCGTAGGCGTTTCTCGGTTTTCGGGTAGAAATCCTGATAGCGCTGGTACAGGTAGGCCGGCTGTTTGCTGTTGCTCTGCAACAGGAAGCCCACGCCCCACTGGCGCCCCACCGACATCGGGAAGGCGAAGACCGCGTACCCCAATTGCTCCTGCGTGCGCAGCTGGCTGTAAAACCACGGCTGAATAATCTGCCCCAGCAGCGAACTGTAGGCCATGCCGGTCACTTCGTCGTAGCCGGTCGGCACATAAACCGCCGCCAGCGCCGAGTCAGTGCTGCTGCCCACCTGTTGCAGGTTGGCCAGATGATTCTTGTCCACCACCACGTCTTCGCCGTGCCACCATTCGCTACCGATACAGCCCAGACGATGTTTCAGCGTCGACGCCAACGTGTCGACCTGCTGCTTGCTCATGTTGCCCACTACCAGCAGCTCCGGCGTGGCCTCGGCCAGCAGGCTGTCGCGATAGGCCAGCACGTCTTTCAGCGTTAACGTCTTCAGCACTTCGCGGCGCTCGCTGCGTTCGGAATACGGCACGCGGGAAACCATCTGCACCGGCTGAATGGCCAGCTCAAACGCCTTGCCCTTCTCGGCAGCGTCCAGCTGCTCCAGATACCAGGATTTGGCTTGCGCCAACTGATCTTCCGTCGGCGTGAAGCTGGAATACCCCTCGATCAGCGCCGTCAGCAACTGCGGCAAACGCTGGGTGAAACCGTTGGCGTTAAACATCAGACCGTTGTTCGGCGAGGTCGAGAAGCTCAACCCGCCGACCGACGCCTGATAGCTCAACTGATCCAACGCGAGGCCGGCCAGATAATCCGTCAGCGAGAACAGCACCTGATTGCGCGCGGAATCCATGGTTTTGGCGTTGCGGAAAGCGACGGTGACGTCGGCCTTCGGCTCGTCGGCGAAGTAACGACTCGGCATGTACAACACGCGCAGGCCGGGTTTATCCACCACCATTTCCGGTTTTTTGAACTCGTGCGATGGCTTGGTCAGGGTAAAGTCATCCGGGATGTACGGGTTGAGCGCCGGCAGCGACAGGGAAATGCCGCTCTCCAACTGCTGCCACTGCGTAAAGCGCTGCGGCGTGATTTTGTCGACCTGGTAAGGCGCGTTGACGAAATAGGCCGTCTTGTTGTGCGGTTCATCCGGGCTGACGAACCAGATGCGCGCGTTTTGCGGCGTCATGGCGTCCAGGCGTTCGGCGATCGCCTTTGGATCATAACGGTCGGCCAGATAAGGCGCGTCCAGCGCATGCTCAACCGGCACGCGCAGCATGGTGTCCACCAGCCATTCGATATAGTCCATGTCGCGCGTGATCGAGGGATAACGGAAGTCCAGGTTCAGAACATGCGAGATTTCATCGAAGTAGCTCTGCTTGATGCCCTCGCTGCGCAGCATTTTCAGGTAGTTGAAAATGGCGGCGACGACCTCATCGCGCTGGGCCAGGCCTTTGTCAGTGAGTGAAACGCTGATGGCGAAGACGCCGCCGTTGCGATCAACCATCGGATCGGCGCCGGCATTGATGGCGTCCGCCAACCCCTGCTTCTGCAGCCAGTCAGACAGGGTGTTTTTGCTGCGGTTGCCGATCAGGTAGCTGATGTAGGTATCGGTTTTGCTGCGAAACGCGGCGCTGTTGTTATCGATGCGGAACTCGACCTTCAGCTGCTTGCGCGGCTGCGCCGGCACATAGTGAATGATGATGCCCTGCTGTTCCGGCGTGACGGCCGGCACGGTGATCGGCGGCACGCTGGCGTCATGATTCGGCACGCGGCCAAAGGTTTTCGCCGCAATGTCGGCCAACTGCGGCAGCGACTGATTACCGTACAAAACGCCCATCATCAGATTGGCGGAATAGTAACGCTTATAGAAGCCGGTCAGTTCATCGTGCAACTTGCTGTCCGGCTTGTCTTTCAACGTATCGAGATTGCCGCCGGAGAAGCGCGCGCTCGGGTGCGCCGGGTTAAGGGTTTCCGCGCCGACCTGCGCCATGCGCATGCCGTCGCGCGAACGCGCCATCGTCAACTCGGCGTTCACTGCGTTGCGCTCGCGATCGGCATTGCCCGGTTCCAGCAGCGGCTCGGCAATGGCGTCGGCCATGCGGTCGACCGCCGGCTCCAGCGCATCATTTTCCACTTCCAGATAGAAGGCGGTGCGATAAGAGGCAGTACTGGCGTTGTGGCTGCCGCCGTGCTTTTTCAGGAATTCGGACAGGTTTTCCGGCTCTGGATAGCGTTTGGAGCCCATCAGCACCATATGTTCCAGATAGTGTGCCAATCCCAGTTGGCTGTTCGGATCTTCGAGCGATCCAACCGGCAATGCCAGCGCCGCCAGCGATTTCGGCGCCTGGGCATCGGACACCAGCAACACCGTCATGCCGTTAGCCAACTTGATCGCTTCATACTGACGCGGATCGTGTTCGCTCTTGTTGATCTTCTCCGTCAGCGGTTGCCATCCTTGCGCGGCCCAACTCAACGGTGCCCAACACATAGCCAATAGTACCAGCCCGGTGATACGGGCCAACTGTCTGCGCATATCCAAAATAAACCCCTATTCTGACGTCGCTACGCCCACTCCCTGACGTTGGCGACGTGCATCAAAACCACATAACCAAATCTGTACTCGCCGGGCTCTTCGCCAATGTGGCGGCCCGAAACACGGCGTGTATATGCCTGTACGTTATGTAAGACCGGGAATCACCCCAATGGTTGAATATAACCTTCGTTATTTTTACCACCTCCCGACGTACAGCACCACCGGGGGATTGTTACCCCAGATTATGTCGCGCCACCGGCAGCAGATAACGCTCTGTTTCGGCCAGTATTTGCGCTAAGTATTCATTATCCAATTGGCGGAATACTCGCTGCACGTAGGGATCTTCCCCTTCTCCGGGAATGCGCTGATCGCCCTGCCAGGCCTGCAGCAATTTGGCGCGTGCCTTAATTTGCGCTTCTTCCTCCCAGTCGATTTGCTGCGTTTCCGGCAGATAACACTGGCTCAACCATGCCCAGCCGCTCTTGTTCAGCAACAACAGCGGCTGGCTCAGACCGCGCTGATAGCCCGCCAGCAGCTCCGCCAGCTGCGCCTGTGCCTCTTCAGGCGCCAGCGCGGCAAAGCGCCAGGCGGAGTTCTTGCGGCCGTAGATGCGGCTCTCGCCGGTGCCGCCGGCGCGGCAGTACACCAGGTGCTCCAGCCACAGCAATATGCCATCCACCGCCGACAACGTGGCGGGCCGCCAGCGCAACAGGCCGTCATCCTGCACCTGATGCAGCCAGCCGCTGAGACGTACGCCGGCAATATCGATATCCAGCTCCAGGCTATGGCTCTCTGCGCGTTCCGCACGCACCTGCTCGGCCAGTTCGCTCATCTCTTCCTGCTGCTTTTGCCAATAGATCTCGCCGAAGGCGCCATAGGGCAAGCCGCCGGCGGCACGCACCCGCTGGAACAACCGTTCGGGATCGTCGCCGTCGATCAGGGTATTCAGCAGTTGGCTGTTAAACTGGTAGCGGCTGAGGTTATCCAGCGTGAAGGGCTCTTCGTCCGGCAGCTCGGTCTCTTCCAAGATAAAACTGACGCCCAGCCGCAATTGGAAAAACGCGCGAATCGGATGGCGGTAAAACCGCAGCAGCTCATCCAACGATATTTGCTGCAGCGCTTCGGCAGGCAGCGGCTGGTTGAACGCCGGATGCGCCGCACCGCGACCATCGGCGGCGGGCAGCCACTCGGCGGCATAGCTTTGCGCCTCCGAGCCCGGCAAGAAATTCTCGGCGGCGAACGGCATGCGCGCATGCCACTTCAGCAAGTGCTCACCAACCCGTCGGGCGCTGTCGTCTGCGCTGAGTTCCTCATCTCCCGGCAGGCAATAGCTTTGCTCCAGGTACTCAAGCAGCTCAGTGACCAGCACCGAAGGGTAGCGCGGGCTGTTGTCCTGAATGGAACGGCCGATGAAGCTGATATACAGCCGCTGCTGAGCGGACAAAATCGCTTCCAGGAACAGATAGCGGTCGTCATCGCGGCGGCTGCGGTCGCCGCGTTTGACCTGCTGCGCCATCAGATCAAAGCCCAGCGGCGGCAGCGTGCGCGGATACACGCCGTCGTTCATGCCCAGCAGGCACACCACCTTGAACGGAATGGAACGCATCGGCATCAGCGTGCAGAAGTTGATTTGCCCGGCGAGGAAGCGCTGGCTGATGCGCTCCTGATCGAGGCGCGCCGCCAGATCGTCACGCAGAATGGTCAACGGCACCTCATCGGGATAGCGCGCCGCCAAGCCAAAATTAATGGCCTGCTGCCACTGCTGTTCGATCAGCGCCAGCACCACTTCGGTGTCGCTGTCCGCTGCGAAGAAGGCATCCAGCAGTTGGCGGCACAGCGGCAGCCACGCCTCGAGCGGGCGCGCTTCGCTCAAGATTTGCCGCCAGTGGCTGAGCTGCGCCAGCAGGTCTGCCAGTTGCCCCGCCAGTTCGGCGACCAACCCGCTCGATTCGTCGTAAGGCAAAATGCCCTGCCAATCGCCGGCATTGCTGTCCATCGCATAGCCAAGCAGCATGCGCGTAATGCCGAAGCGCCAGGTGTGCTGGCCGGTGGCGGGCAGATCCAGTTCGCGCACGTTATCATCGTCCAGGCCCCAGCGCACGCCGGATTCACCGACCCAATGACGCAGCAGGCGCAGCCCCTCTTCGCCAATGGCGAAACGGGCGGCCAGGGCCGGCACCTCCAGCAACGCCAGTACCTGTTCCGAGGTAAAGCGGCTTTGCGGTAGATCGAGCAGTGAAATGAACGCCTGCAGCGCCGGATGCGCCTGGCGCGCTTTACGGTCGGAAATGGCAAACGGCAGGTAGCGCTCGGCGGGGGCATTGCCGAACACCGCCTGAATGTATGGCGTGTAGCTGTCGATATCCGCCACCATCACGATGATGTCGCGCGGCGTCAACGACGGATCCTGCGCCAGCATGCTCAGCAGCTGATCGTGCAAAACCTCCACTTCCCGCTGCGGGCTGTGACAAGCGTGCAGGCTGAGGGAGCGGTCGTTCTCATCAAGCGGACGTTTGCTGAAGCTGCTTTCCAGCGTTTCCGCGGTAATACCGATTACCGCATGGTCTTCCAGTTCCAGCATATCGCGCTGAACGGCGTGCAACATGGTATCGGCTGGGATATCGACAAAGGCGTCGACCTCTTGCGCCCCTTCCATCTGCGACAGCAGGTAAAGGTGATCGCGCCCCAGCTTGCCCCAGGAGGCCAGCAGCGGGTTGCTGAGTTGCTGCTGCCCTTCGGCGTCAAACAGGCGCGCCGCGTCGGCCGGTTCGCGAAACAGCCCTTGCTCGCGCGCCTGATGATAGTGACGGCGCTTGCGGCTCTGCAAGCGGGCCAGGAAAGCGTAATCCTGAATGTCGCCCCAGTAATAACGACAAGGGTTGGTGAACATCAGGTGGATATCGATATGCCGCCCCAGCGCCTGCAGCGCCTCCAGATAGACCGGCGGCAACGCCGAGATGCCGCAGATAAACACCCGCGGCGGCAAACCGGGCGGACACGTTGTTGCCTGTTCCAACGCGTGGATAAAGCGGCTATACAGATTGGCGCGGTGCCATTCCGGCTGCCCCAGTTCACGCGTGTATTCCACCAGTCGCGCCCAGAGCGGCGCCTGCCATTGCTGAGCCTCCGCCAGACCGTCGATGCGTTCGCCGCGCTGCCAGCTCTCCAGCCACTGCGGGCGATAAACCAAATATTGGTCGAACAGGTCGGCGACCCGGCCGGCCAACTGGTGGATTTTGCGCTTGTCGCCGTCATCGGTCAGATAGTGCTGCAGTGGCGCAAACGCCGGCTGAGTCAGCATCTCCGGCAACAACCACATCAGCTTCCAGGTCATGGCATCCTTGCTGAAGGCGCTCTCTTTCGGGATATCCGGCAACACCCGGGTGAACATGTCCCAAATGAAGGTCGCCGGCAGCGGAAACGCGACATTGGCGGCGATACCGAACTGTTCCGCCAGCTGCATCTGCAGCCATTGCGCCATACCGGGGCTCTGAACCAGCACCACTTCCTGTTGAAAAGGATCGGCCAACGGATCTCTGGCTATCAGCGCGCTGGTCAGCGTTTTCAATAAATCCAGCTGATTGGAATGATAAACCGTGAACATGATGGCTCCTTTAAAACAAGATACGTACCGGCTCAAAAACGGGCGCAATACCAGCGGCTCAGCGTCGCCCACTGCCGTTGCGGAGTTTGTACTCTGACCGTCAATCGGCGGCAATCACTCCCCGCATCGTCAAGTGTCGTCTCGCGCCGCCACCCTTCCGGCAGCGGTTCAGCCTCGAGCCGGCCGGTGACGGCAAACGCCTCCAACTGCTGATGCGCCAGCCCCCAGGCTTGCCGGTAGTGCCACTGGCGCTGGAACGACTGCAACAGCACCTGATGATACTGTAACAAGCCAAGCAGCGACACCGAGAACAGCAAGGCCGCCACCAACACTTCCGGCAGGCTGAAGCCGTTGCGGGATATCCGCGCTGCCCGAGCGTTAGCCGTCACAGTCGGCCAACCTTTTTTCGGGGCAAAAATCCAGCCGACCGCCCGGCTGTGCTTGCAACTTGCCAGCAGCCTCGGCGCCGTCAAAGGTGCCCCATTGATACAGCCATACCGGTTCACCGCCGCGCATCTCACCAAGGCCGCGTATCGTCACCATGCCCGCTCTGGCTGACAGCCGAGCGCAAGCCGTCAGTTCCACGCGCTGCCTGCATAACCAGGCCGCTGCACTCAGCTCGGCGCGCGGCCAACGCTGGCTCATGCCCCAACTCAGCGCCGAAGCGGCCTGATTGTAAGCCTGAAGGTAACGCTGCTGATCGGCGGCCAGTAACAGCGCGTTATCCAATTGCCGATGCTGAGCATTGAGCAACATCAGCCCCAGCGCCAACAGCAACATCACCGCCGCCAGGGTGCTGCCGCCTCGCTGGCTCCGCCGGTTCATGGCAGCGCCGCCATTTCGACGCTCCCGCTCAGACTACGCCTGATACGCGTATCGCTGGCGGAGCGCCCCGTCAGCGTCAGGCGAGCCAACGCCGCGCCGTGATCGCCCCGCTCTATCGCCACATGAAACCGCTCAATGCGCACTTCGTCCTGATCGAGTAGCCGCTCCCAGCCGCCGCCATCGCATTGGCTCACGCCGCGCTGCCCTTCCAAGCCGCCATTGCGCAGCCGATAACCGAAATAACCTGCATCCTCGCCCGAGGTGAGCCATTGCCCGCTGCGAGCAATGTCGTAGGCAACGATAACGCAGCTGCCCGCCGCTTCTCCCGATGCCTGGCCGATCAGCAGTGGGCGGCCGGCGCACTGCCCGGCACAGAAACCGGCACGGCGTAGGTCTTTCTCGATGCCGAACGCCAGCTGTCGCAGCGTTGACTCCAGCCGAAAATGCTGGCCGACGGCCACGTTTTGCTGACGCAACAGCGGGTAGGTTTTCGCGGCGCCGAGCACGATCACGCTGCCGAACACCAGCGCCAACATCACCTCCGGCAAGGTAAAACCGCGTTCGACAGTCAGCATGGCGCGATCCCCCTTATCCGGAGCCCTTCGCTGCACAAACGCAGCCGCCCTCGGGCGGACAGCACCAGCCGCAGGCCGCCTGCGTCATTGCTGAGAAGGATGTGCCCCGCCTGCGCAGTATTGCGCAAACCATAAAACCCAATCTCTTTGCCGGAGTAGCCGCTCAAAACGACGTCGCGGTAAGACGGTGAGAAAACGGGACCCTCGGCGGAAGCGCAATCCGGCGGCGGCACACCGCCGCCCAGGCACCAGGGCGTGCCATTTTTGAACCACAGCAGCGTCGTGCGGTTACGCCAGTTGGCGTCCGCCTGCAGTCGCAGCAAAAACGCCAGCAGCTGTTGGGCCGTGTGTTCCAACCGCAGCGCTTGCTGATGATAGCGCCATTGCCCGACGCCCCAGCCGGTGAGCATGCCGGCGATCAGGATCGCCGCCAATAGCTCAATTAGCGTCATGCCCCGTTGGCGATCATCGATGTTCGAGAGAGTATTGTCGTTCATGCCGCCAGTGTAAGGGCCGTAACAACGCGGTAAAGCCACATGCGCAAGCGCTGCGGCAAGCTGCGCAATGTTTTCTCTACGACGGCAGACCGCGACAAAAAAATGCGGCGCGGTACGCAATGCGGATAAAAAAAGGGGCGCAATCGCTGCGCCCCTGGTGTGATGCGGTTAAGGTCAGATCGCGACCGGCGCCTTGATGGCCGGATGCGGATCGTAACCTTCGATCTCGAAGTCTTCGAAACGGTAATCGAACAGTGAAGCCGGTTTGCGTTTGATCACCAGTTTCGGCAACGGACGGGGTTCACGCGTCAGTTGCAGCTGAGTCTGTTCCATGTGGTTGCTGTACAGGTGGGTATCGCCGCCGGTCCAGACGAAATCGCCCACTTCCAGATCGCACTGCTGCGCCATCATGTGCACCAACAGCGCGTAGCTGGCGATGTTGAACGGCAGGCCGAGGAAGACGTCGCAGGAACGCTGGTACAGCTGGCAAGAGAGCTTGCCATCCGCCACGTAGAACTGGAAGAACGCGTGGCAAGGCGCCAACGCCATCTGATCCAGCTCGCCGACGTTCCAGGCGGAAACAATGATGCGACGCGAATCCGGATCTTGCTTCAGCTGTTGGAGCACGTTGCTCAGCTGATCGATCTGACGGCCGTCCGCTGCGCCCCAGGCGCGCCACTGTTTGCCGTACACCGGGCCGAGATCGCCGTTTTCATCGGCCCACTCGTCCCAAATGGTGACCTTGTTGTCACGCAGGTAGGCGATGTTGGTATCGCCGTTCAGGAACCATAACAGCTCATGAATGATCGAACGCAGATGACATTTCTTGGTGGTCACCAACGGGAAACCTTCCTGCAAGTTGAAACGCATCTGGTGGCCGAAAATCGACAATGTGCCAGTGCCGGTACGGTCGGCTTTAGGGGTGCCCTCGGCGAGCACCTTGTTCATCAAATCCAGATACTGTTTCATTTGTCCCTCACGACACTTGTTGCTGTGGGCGACGACGGTACGCCCAAATCATCATAATAACACCGGCCACCACCATTGGGATGGACAGGATCTGCCCCATGCTGATCACGCCGTCGAACAGGCCGAGCTGAGCATCCGGCTGGCGGAACGCTTCGACGATGATGCGGAATGCGCCATACCCGATCAGGAACAGGCCTGATACGGCGCCCATCGGCCGCGGCTTGCGGATAAACAGGTTCAGAATGATAAACAGCACTACGCCTTCCAGCAGCAGCTCATACAGCTGCGACGGATGGCGCGGCAGCACGCCATACTGATTCAGCAGCGGCAGCAGGGAAGGATCGGCGGCGGCGAGAGCCACGTCTTCGCTGCGCGAACTTGGGAACAACATCGCCCAAGGGGTGTCGGTGGTCACGCGGCCCCATAGCTCGCCGTTGATAAAGTTGCCGAGGCGGCCGGCGCCCAGGCCGAATGGGATCAATGGCGCGATAAAATCGGAAACCTGGAAGAAGGTGCGCTTGGTGCGGCGAGCGAACCAGAACATCACCAGAATCACCCCCATCAAACCGCCGTGGAATGACATGCCGCCATCCCAGACCTTGAACAGATAGAGCGGGTTATCCAGGAACAGCGGCAGGTTGTAGAACAGCACATAGCCTACGCGGCCGCCGACGAATACGCCCAGGAAGCCGGCGTAGAGCAGGTTTTCCACTTCGTCTTTGGTCCAGCCGCTGCCCGGCTTGTTGGCGCGACGCACCGCCAGCCACATGGCAAAAACGAAACCGACCAGGTACATCAGGCCGTACCAATGCAGAGAAACCGGGCCAATGGAGAAAATGACCGGATCAAATTTAGGAAACGCCAGATAGCTATTGCTCATCTATCACCACAACATGTCTGTTATTTTTCCCCATGCGGGGGCGGCAGGTGCCAAGCGGCGACGGAGATTATCCCGCGCCTTGCAAGCGGCAGCATTAGCCGCTGCGGTCTGCAAGACGACGAACATGCGCCGCGCTGAGGTTGCGCATCATAACATAGGCTTAGCGCGGTCCGGTCCGGCAGGGCGGGAAAAGTTCTGTAAAAAAATCACACCGCGCGGCGGTTATCGGCCCCCGCGGATCAGCCCGCCCATGCCGCGCCGCTCCATAAACGCCGCCACCAGATGGCGCACTTCGGTGGTCATCTGGGTGTTCAACACCCGGTGAGCCAGCATTTCAGCGTCGGCAAGGTCGATATGCCGCAGCAGGTATTTGATGCGCGCCACGCTGCGTCCGTTCATGCTCAGATTGCGATAGCCCATGCCCACCAGCAACAGCGCGCCCATCGGATCGCCGGCCAGTTCACCGCACAGGCTAAGCTGCAGCCCGGCCGATTTTCCCTGTTCGGCGATCAAGTTCAGCACCTGCAGCATCGCGGGATGCAGGCTGTCGTACAGCGAGGCTACCCGCGTGTTGTTGCGATCCACCGCCAGCAGGTACTGGGTCAAGTCGTTGGTGCCTACCGAGATGAAGTCGACGCGCCCGGCCAAATGCGGGATCAGGAAAATCATCGACGGCACTTCCAGCATCACGCCGATTTTCGGTTTCGGGATCGCATAGCCAAGCACCTCTTCCACCTCGCGCCCGGCTCGGTCAATCAGGCGTTTAGCTTCGTCGACCTCTTCAAGGCTGGTGACCATCGGCAGCAAAATACCCAGGTTGCCGGTGCCGGCATTGGCGCGCAGCATGGCGCGCACCTGTATCAAAAAGATCTCCGGCTGATCCAGAGTGATGCGAATGCCGCGCCAGCCCAGGCAGGGATTTTCTTCGCTGATCGGCATGTAGGGCAGTTGCTTGTCGGCGCCGATATCCAGGGTGCGCAGCGTCACCGGCTTGCTCGGATAAAGCTGCAGCATGCCTTGATACTGCGCGACCTGTTCTTCTTCGGACGGGAAACCGCTTTGCAACATGAACGGGATTTCGGTGCGGTACAACCCCACGCCGTCCACCCGGCCGCCCAACAGCTGTTCATGTTCCGGGCTGAGGCCGGCGTTCAGCATCACCTGGATACGCTCGCCGCTTTTCAACTGCGCCGGCTGCTCGACGTCGTCTTCCGCCAGCTTGCTCAGCTCCAGCTCTTCGCTGATCAGCCGTTGATATTCCTGCACCAGCACCGGCTCAGGATCGACCAACAGTTCACCGCGATAACCGTCGACGATCAGCAACCGCTGGCTGAGCAGAGAAGGTTGGATGTCGGCGCCCATCACCGTCGGCACGCCCATCGCACGCACCAAAATCGCCGCATGCGAGTTGGCGGCGCCGTCGCGCACCACCACGCCGACCAGGCGATCCTGCGGCACTTCGGCCAGCAATGTCGCGGTCAGCTCATCCGCCACCAGCACAAAACGCGCCGGCCACTGGGTGGCGCCCTGGGTGGTGTCGTCGAGGTGGAACAGCAGGCGTTGGCCCAGCGCGCGCAGGTCGCTGCCGCGCTCGCGCATATAGGTGTCCTGCAGTTTGGCGAACTGTTCGGCAAAGGCTTCTATCACCTGTTTCACCGCCCACTCCGCCACCGAACCGTTGTCGATTTCGGCGAACAGTTCGCGCTTGAGGCGAGCGTCGTTTAACAGGTGAGAATAAAGATCGAAGATCGCCGCGCTCTCTTTTTGCGAGCTGGCGGCAAAACGCTTGCTGAAGCGGCGAAACTCCGCGCCGGCCTCTTCCAGCGCCAACATCAGGCGCTCGCGCTCGCTGGCGGTGTCCAGCGTCGACGCGCGGTAAACCTGATCGAGCGAAGGCTGGCTACTGTCCTGCCACCCTTCCGCCACCGCCACGCCGGGCGAGGCCGCCAGCGCGCGCACGCGCGTTTGGCGATACTGGCCGAAAATGGCGTTGAGCTGCGACTGTGAAAGGATCCCGGCCATCTGCGTGGCCAGGGTGACCATGAACGACTCTTCGCTTTCATCGAACTGGCGCAGCTCGCGCTGCTGCACCACCAGCACCCCCAGCAGCTGGCGCCGATGAATGATCGGCACCCCGAGGAAGGATCGGAAGCGATCCTCTTTCACCTGCGGAACATACTTGAAGCTGGGGTGACTTTGGGCATCGGCCAGGTTGATAGGCTCGGCTCGGCGGCCGACCAACCCGACGACGCCCTCGTCAAACGCCAATGCGATAGTGCGCCCACGCGGCTTTTTCAGCCCGCGCGTGGCCATCAGGTAGTAGCAGCGGCGATCGTTGTCCGCCAGGTAGATGGAACACACTTCGGTGTCCATCGCCAGACAGGTTTCATTGACCAGCAGATCCAGCGCATCCGTCAGACTGGCCGCCGCGGCCACCTTCTCTACAATTTCTCGCAAGCGCGTGAGCATAGTCGGCTTAACTTAACCTCTCTTTCGGCGATAAGCGGGAGCCTGCCGCGGCGCCGCCTGCTCTTGCATCGGCATCACGGTCACGGCGAATTCTTTCATCACCCGGCGGTAGACGTCGCGTTTGAACGACACCACCTGGCGCACCGGATACCAGAAGCTCACCCAGCGCCAACCGTCGAACTCCGGCGTGCTGCTGCGCTGCATATTGATATCAGCGTCATTGCACAGTAGCTGCAACAAAAACCATTTTTGCTTTTGGCCGATACAAACCGGCTTTGTGTCCCAACGCACCAAACGTTTCGGCAATTTATAGCGCAACCAGTTGCGGGTCGAAGCCAGGATGCGCACATCCTTTTTACTCAGCCCCACTTCTTCGAACAGCTCACGGTACATCGCCTGCTCCGCAGTTTCGCCAGGGTTAATCCCACCTTGGGGAAACTGCCAGGAGTGCTGACCGTAACGGCGGGCCCATAGGACCTGCCCCTGACGATTACAGATTACGATACCAACATTCGGGCGGTAGCCATCATCATCGATCACCGGACTACCTCGATAAGCTTAAATTCGCATAGATGTCCTGATTGTTTCACACAAGCTACAGGCGGTAAACCACTGCTTTACGGCGCTGCGGGCCGGATAACATTGGGATAACTCACAGATATAGGCAAAGTTATAAACATACCCCAGCCTTTCAGACCGGTTTTATTCACTTTTTCTGTGGATAGGTGTGTGCAGAACTCGAGGGATAAGCCGGTAAAACTCTCGTCCCCTAAAATCCCCCCTCATACCTAAAAACAAATATTAAATTTAAAAACATATAGTTAACCAATATCTCACAGTGATGCACAGGGCAAAAATGTGATCTATGCACGGTAAGGATCTTACCCTGGCGAAAGATCCACCAACGCCGTTTTTATCCACAGATTATCCGGGCAAGTTACGCACAAAACGGACAAATTCGTAAAAATCCGCCTGAGTCAAGGCTGTAAATTGAACCAGTGATCGGTAAAAATTTGGGTTATCCCATAAATCTGTGGATAAATAGGTGTAAGATCCTGTTTATTGTCGGTGGCTTCAGGTGAACAAGCCCCGCAAGTGCATTGTCGCCCGCGCAAGGAAAGAAAAAAAGTCATGTAAAATCATGCTACTATTATTCTTTTCCCCAGGCGATAGCGGTTATTGCTCGCCGTGTATAATTGCAGTACGTTTTTCAACCAAATTCGACAGGCTTGATTTATGGCATTTTTATCCCCTCTGCCGCCCCCGCCGGAAAATGAACGGCAGCTGTTCGAGCGCGCTCAGGCGCTGGCCGGCTTCAGTTTTGGCGAACTGGCCGCCCGTGCGCAGTTGCCGATCCCCAAGGATCTGAAACGCGATAAAGGCTGGGTGGGCATGCTGCTGGAGCTGTATCTCGGCGCCATGGCCGGCAGTAAACCGGAACAGGATTTTCCTGAGCTGGGCATTGAGCTGAAAACCATTCCTGTCGACGCCGCCGGCAAACCGCTGGAGACCACTTTCGTCTGCGTCGCCCCGCTCACCGGCAACAGCGGCGTCACCTGGGCCAGCAGCCACGTTCGCCACAAGCTGGCGCGCGTGTTGTGGATACCGGTAGAGGGCGAACGGCAAATCCCTCTGGCGCAGCGCCGCGTCGGTTCGCCGCTGCTATGGAGCCCGAGCGCTGCAGAAGAAGAGATGCTGCGCCGCGATTGGGAAGAGCTGATGGATCTGATTGTGCTCGGTCACGTAGAACGCATCACCGCACGCCACGGCGAAGTGCTGCAACTGCGCCCCAAAGCGGCCAACAACAAGGCGCTCACCGAAGCCATCGGCGAACAGGGGCAACCTATCATGACGCTGCCGCGTGGTTTCTATCTGAAAAAGGGTTTTACCGGCGCGCTGCTGGCAAGACATTTCTCAATCTAAGCGATTTCGTTTAACTCTGGTTTAGCTAGCCCTGTCAGCGCCACGATAAACGCGTATAATTCACGCTTTGCATTTATTAAGTATTAAGGTGTGTCGGGCAATGTTCGAATGGATTATGGATCCCAATGCCTGGTTAGCGTTAGGTACGCTAACCATTCTTGAGATCGTACTGGGTATTGATAACATCATTTTTCTGTCGCTGGTGGTGGCGAAGCTGCCCAAAGCGCAACAGAACAAAGCTCGCCGAATGGGCTTGGCCGCCGCCATGCTGATGCGCCTGGCGCTGCTGGCCTCCATCGCCTGGGTGATCCGCTTGACGCACCCGCTGTTCACCGTGCTGGATCACGCCATTTCCGCCCGCGATTTGATCCTGCTGCTGGGGGGACTGTTCCTGATCTGGAAAGCCAGCAAAGAGATCCACGAAACCATCGAAGGGTCGGAAGAAGAGCACCACACCAAGGTGCACAGCTTCTTCGGCGCGATCGTACAGATCATGCTGTTGGATATCATCTTCAGTCTGGATTCGGTGATTACCGCCGTGGGCCTTTCCGACCATCTGTTCATCATGATGGCGGCGGTGGTGATCGCCGTCGGCGTGATGATGTTCGCCGCACGGCCGATCGGCGAGTTCGTCAATCGCCATCCGTCGGTGAAAATGCTGGCGCTGGCGTTCCTGATCCTGGTGGGCTTCACGCTGATGCTGGAAAGTTTCCAGGTGCACGTGCCGAAAGGCTACATCTACTTCGCCATGTTCTTCTCCATGTCGGTAGAAGCGCTCAATCTGATGCGCAGCAAGAAAAACCGTTCGCCGGAATAACCCTGCGCGGAGGCCGCCATCGGCGGCTTCCGCCGTTTCGTTGCCCCCTCATTTCAGTTTTTCTTATCAGATAAAGACTTATCTGAGACGTCCCCGGCCAAGAGTTTGCTAATCTTGAAAGAACATTGTTTTTGCATAATCGAGGATCCGCAGGATGAAAAAGTGGGTAATGGCAGTGTCTGCGCTGGTGATGGCGGCCGGTTTGGCGGGATGTTCCAGCGACTACGTCATGGCGACCAAAGACGGCAACATGATCCTGACGCAAGGCAAACCAGAGATCGACGAAGACACCGGACTCATCAGTTATAAAGACGAGAAAGGCAACCACCGCCAGATCAACGGCGATCAGGTTTCCCAGGTTATCGAACGCTAATCACCGCTCGCCGGCTATCGCCCGTTCAAGCGCGGTAGCCCTCATTCGTCTCCGCACTGAATCCGCTTCCCCCATCTTCACCGCTTGGTTATAGTCAGGAAAGGCGACATCGCCGCCCGACGGACTTTGCGCCGTCTTCTGAATTGGGCTCCTGTTTCACCGGGCCGCGCGGCCCGTCAGCGCTAACAAGAAAGGAAGGCCGTTAATGCAATACCACCGTATTCCCCACAGTTCTTTAGAAGTGAGCGTGCTGGGACTGGGCACCATGACCTTTGGCGAACAGAACAGCGAAGCCGACGCCCATGCGCAACTGGACTATGCATTGGCCGCAGGCGTGAACCTGATAGACACCGCCGAACTGTACCCGGTGCCGCCTCGCCCGGAAACCCAGGGCCTGACCGAGAGCTATATCGGCAGTTGGATCAAGGCGCGCGGTAATCGCGAAAAAATCGTCCTGGCCAGCAAAGTTTCGGGCCCGGTGCGCGGCACCGACAGCAGCATCCGCCCGCAGCAGGCGCTCGATCGCAAAAACATCCGCGCCGCGCTGGACGCCAGCCTCAAACGGCTGAACACCGATTATCTCGATCTTTATCAATTGCACTGGCCGCAGCGCGCCACCAACTGCTTTGGCAAACTCAACTATCAATACACCGACGACAAAGCTACGGTCACGCTGTTGGAAACGCTGGAGGCGCTGACCGAGCAGGTGCGCGCCGGCAAGATCCGCTATATCGGGGTTTCCAATGAAACGCCCTGGGGCGTGATGCGCTACCTGCAGCTGGCGGAAAAACATGAGCTGCCACGCATCGTGTCGATTCAAAACCCGTACAGCCTGCTGAACCGCAGCTTTGAGATTGGCCTGGCCGAGATCAGCCAGCACGAAGGGGTGGAACTGCTGGCCTATTCCAGCCTGGCGTTCGGCACCCTGAGCGGTAAATACCTCAACGGTGCAAAACCGGCCGGCGCGCGCAATACGCTGTTCACCCGCTTCAACCGTTATTCAGGACAGCAAACCCAGTTGGCGATCGCCGAATACGTGGCGCTGGCCAAAAAACACGGACTGGATCCTTCGCAGATGGCCTTGGCCTTCGTGCGTCAGCAGCCGTTCGTCGCCAGCACTCTGCTGGGCGCCACCTCGGTGGATCAGTTGAAAATCAACCTCGACAGCCTCGACGTGATTCTGGATGAGGACGTGCTGCAGGCGCTCGAAGAAATCCACACCCGGTTTACCATTCCGGCGCCTTAATCCCCCTGAGGGCGCAGCCAGGCTGCGCCCCGTTTCACCGCCGCTGCGACCACCACAACGCGCTAATCGCCAGCGCAAACACCACGCCAAACCCTACGCCGACGCCCACCACCGGCACGCCCAGCTTCACGACCAAAGAATACAGGCCCAGCATCAGCAACATGGCGGCGTTTTCACCCAGGTTTTGCACCGCGATCGCATTGCCGGCGCCGACCGAATGTTTGCCCCGCTCCTGCAGCAACGCATTGAGTGGCACCACGAAGAAGCCCCCCAGCATGCCGATGATCGCCAGCAAGACGTAGGCATTGAGCATGGTCGTTTGCAACGCAAACACCGCGACCGCGACGCCGATAAGGATCCCGGCCGGCATGCAGCGCTTCACCGTCTTCAGCGTGACGAAGCGCGCGGCGGCGCCGGCGCCCACCACGATGCCGACGGCCACCATGGCGTTCAGCAGCGTCGGCGTGGCGTTATCGGCGATGCCAAGCGCCACCGGCACCCACAGTACCAACAGAAAACGCAGCGTCACGCCGGCCCCCCAAAACAGGCTGGTGCCAATCAATGAGAAACGCGTCTGCCCATCGCGCCATAATGTGACGCAGGCGGTAAAGAAACTGTGCGTCATGGCCCGCGGCCGCCATGAAGCCCCTGGGCGCGCCGCCGCCAGACGTGGAATATACAGGTTGGCGACCACCGCCCCCGCGTAAACCAACGCGCAGGCCGCCAGCGCCGCGACCACGTGCCAGTCCGCCAGAATACCGCCGGCCACCGAACCGGTCAGAATGGCGGCGATGGTCGAGGCCTCCATCAGGCCGTTAGCCTTGACCAGCTTCTCGCCGCTGGTGATCTCGCCCAGAATGCCGTATTTGGCCGGAGAATACGCGGCGGCCCCCACGCCGACCAGGCTGTAACCCAGAAACGGGTTCCCCCCAAAACAGATCACCAATGCCCCCGCCAGCTTCAGCGCGTTGGCGAACATCATCACCCGCCCTTTGGCGAAGCTGTCGGCCACCTGGCCGACAAACGGCGCCAGGATGATGTAGGTGGCGACGAAGGCCATCTGCAGGATCGGCTGGCTCCAGTCCGGATACAGCTGCTGCTTGATCAGCGCCAGCGTGGCGAACAGCAACGCATTGTCGCCGAACGCCGAGAGGAACTGCGCGCTGATCACGGCGATCATGCCGCGTGACAACAAAGGGGATTCGGTCGAAGGATTCATCAGGCACTCTCCGGCTGTTCGGCCATATGACGCAGGGTGACGAAATCAGGTTTGCCGCTGCCGAGCACCGGCAGCGTTTTCAACAGGCGAATATCGCGCGGCACCGCCAGCTCCGGGCTGCCCAGCTCGCGCGCCACCCGCAGCAATGCCTCGCGGGTAATGGCGGGATCGGTGGTGAACAGCACCAGCGCCTCGCCTTTGCTGCTGTCGCTTTTGACCGTGGCGGCATGCAGTTTTTCCGGCGACAGCCGTTGCGCCAGCAGTTCGACGCTCTCCAGCGACACCATCTCGCCCGCCAGCTTGGCGAAGCGCTTCACGCGTCCGCGAATGGTGCAGTAACCCTGCTCATCCAGGCTGACGATATCGCCGGTATCATACCAACCCGGCTGCAGCACACCGTTCTCATCTTCCGCCGCCGGCGGTTCCAGCTCACCGGGACGTTCAACCCGCAGGTAGCCTTTCATGATATTCGGCCCCTTCAGCTGCAGGCGGCCGCCGTTATCGATGCCCGGCACCGCGATCAAGCGCGCCTCCATCTGCGGCATGATGCGGCCAACGGTGCCCACCTTGGTCGCCAGCGGCACGTTGATCGACACCACCGGCGCGCACTCGGTCACGCCATAGCCTTCCAGAATGCGGATGCCGTATTTATCCTGATAGATCTGTTTGGTGCTGTCCGCCAGTTTCTCCGCGCCGGCCACCACATAGCGCAGGCGAGCGAAATCATACGGATGCGCGAAGCGCGCATAATTGTTGAGGAAGGTCGCCGTGCCGAACAGCACCGTGCAGTTACGGTCATACACCAACTCCGGCACCACGCGATAGTGCAGCGGGCTGGGGTAGAGGAAAATGCGGCTGCCGGTGAGAAGCGGCGTCAGCAGCCCCACCGTCAGGCCGAACGAGTGGAACAATGGCAGCGATGACATGAAACGGTCGCGCGGCGTGAAATCGGCGATGGTGCGAATTTGTTCTACGTTGGCCAGCAGGCTGGCATGCGAGTGCACCACGCCCTTGGGGTGGCCTTCGGAGCCGGACGTGAACAAGATCAGCGCCGCATCCTCCGGGCGTTGCGGCAACGCCGCGCGCTGTGGCTGCAGCAAGTGCCGCAGGATCCACAGCTTGTCCGCCAGCGTAACGGTGTCTTTCAGATCCTCCAGATACACCCAGTTGGCCTGCGTCACCTGATCCGACAGATGGGTCAGCTTGCCCTTCTCCAGGAACTGGCGCGAGGTGACGATGGTCTTGATGCCGGCGGCGGTCATCGCGCTGTTCAGGCCGTTGGCGCCGGCGGTGTAGTTGAGCATCGCCGGAATGCGGTTGCGCAGCGAAGCGCCGAAGATCGCCGCCGCGGTGATGGTGGCGTTGGGCAACAGCAGCCCGACGTGTTCCCCTTCGGCGGTAAAGCGCTGCAGAATGCGGCTGACGCCCAGCGATTTCTTGATCAGCGTTTGGTAGCTGTCCTCTTTGAAAGCGATGTCTTCGATACACGGCTTGCGGCGCCCATAGCGCTGCTGCGCCGCCAGCAAGGCATGGAACAGCGTCTGCGGTTCGCGCGTCTCCATGCGCGCCCGCATCATGATCTGCATCAGCCGATCGCCCGCCAGCGCCCGCCGCTCGCGCGCACGCGGCGCCTCCGGCATCGGCAGCGTGGTCGGCGGCAAGATGTGGATGCTGATTTGCGGAAACCAGCGGATCTTGAACACCCCGGCCATGCGGCCGAACGGGCTGAATTCGGGGCCGTCGATCCGCACCGGCACCACGGTGGCGCCCGATTTGGCGGCGATAAACGCCGCGCCGTCGTAGATTTTCATCAGCGCGCCGGTTACGGTGATGCGCCCTTCAGGGAACACCACGATCGGCCGCCCCTGTTCGACCATGCGCACCAGCTGCTTGATGGCCATCGGCTTGGTGGGATCGAGCGAGACGAAATCGATGTAGGGCCGAAGCCAGCGCATAAACCAGCTCTCGCCAATGCTGGCATAGACCGCAAACACCGGTTTTATCGGCAGGAACAGCGCCAGCAGTACGCCGTCGAGGAAAGAGACGTGGTTCGGCGTAATCAGTAATTTTTGCCGTTCGAAGTGCTGGACGTCCCCTTCGACCCGTACCCGAAACAACAGGCGAAACAGCGCGCGCAGCAGTGAAAAGATCATGCCCTTCTCCCTTGGCCATGGAGGCGTAAATCGTTGTAGGGAAAAGAATACTATATGGCAGGCAAAAAAAAACCTACGCATCCGCGTAGGTTGGTGCAATTGAAAATGGCTTCAACATACAGAGTATGCTGATTTCTCACCAATCAATACCTCTGGGATCACCTACTCTAGAGAGATGGCGTGCAGGAAACTACCGCCGAATCGCAAGAGTTCTGCTCCAAATGCAACCAGCTGTAAATTTCCCGCGATCTGCTGTAATAACTCAATGAAACTTAAACCTTCCCGCAGCGACGAAAATAAATATAACAACGACGAGCCAGTGACCCAGACGTGAAATCTTCACTCATCGCGCGCTGACCTCGACCAGGCAGCTCATGGCGTTCGGCCCCTGCGTCAGCGGCGAGGTGCCGATATCCAGCGTCAGCACATTCGGGTTGCCCGCCTGCTCGAGCGGCCGGCGCTGCGCGTCGAAACCCGGCTCGAACCAGGCGCCGGTCGCCATCAACACCACGCCGCGCGTCACACCATCGGTGAGCGATACCCCCGCCAGACAGCTGCCGCGCGCATTGCTGACCAGCACTTCGGCGCCGTCCGCCACGCCGCGCGGCGCGGCGTCGTCCGGATGCATATACAGGGTTTCGCGCCCGGCGGTCTTGTTGCCCTGCGCCAGCGGCGCCGGATCCATCTGGCTATGCAGGCGATCGCTCGGCTGAATGGAGATCAGGTGCAGCGGCCAGTTTTTGGCCTGCGGCGCACCCAGCCACTCCACCGGCGGCCGCCACTGCGGATGCGGAGCGAAATCTTCGTAGCGATAGCCGGCGATCCGCTCGCTGAACAATTCGATCTTGCCGCTGGGCGTTTGCAGCGGGTTAACCTGGGGATCGGCGCGAAACGCGTCAAAAAATACAAACTCTTTGGCCGGCGCGGGCAGCTCGACATAGCCCCGTTGCCAGAACGCCTCAAACTCGGGCCAGGCGACGCCGGCGCGCTGCTGCGCTGCGCCGCATTGCCGATAGATAGCTTCGATCCAGGCGCGCTCATCGCGATTCTCGGTAAAGCGCTCACGATAGCCGAGACGCTCGGCCAGATCGGCGAAGATATCGAAATCGTTGCGCGCCTGATGCTGCGGCGCAATGGCCTGGTGCATCGCCAACACGTAGCGATCGCGCGACGAGCCGCCGATGTCGTTGCGCTCCAGCGAACTGGTGACCGGCAACACGATATCCGCCATTTTGGCTGCCGCCGTCCACCAGATATCTTGTACGATCACCGTGTCCGGCTTCTGCCAGCCCTCCACCAGCCGATTCAACTGCTGATGATGATGGAACGGGTTGCCGCCGGCCCAGTGCACCAGATGGATATCCGGATAATGCCGCGTCTCGCCGCAAAATTGATAGGCCTCACCGGGGTGCAGCAGCATGTCGCAGATGCGCGCCACCGGGATCGCCAGCCCGGCCGGGTTATCCCCTACTGGCATGGTCGGCGCGGGGGTATCCACGCGCGGATTGCCGACGCCATTCATTGAGCCGTGGCCGAACGAGAAACCGCCGCCCGGCAGCCCCACCTGGCCCAGCATCGCCGATAGCGCGATCATCATCCAATACGGTTGCTCCCCCCGATGCGCGCGTTGCACAGAGTAGGAACAGGTGATGAAACTGCGCACGCCGATCAGTTGCCGCGCCAGCAGCGCGATGCGCGCCGCCGGAATGCCGGTGATGGCGCTGGCCCAGGCCGGCGTTTTCGCCACGCCGTCGCTCACGCCGTTCAGGTAATCCGCCAACTGTTGATAGCCCACGCAGTGGCTGTGCAGGAAGGCTTCATCCTGCGCGCCCAGCCGCTGGATTTCGTAAGCCAGCGCCAGCATCAGCGCCACGTCGGTATTCGGCCGGATCGGGATCCATTCCGCATTGACGAACTCGGGGCAATCATCGCGCATCGGGCTGATGTTGACCACCGGCGTACCCTTGCGCGCCAGCTTTTGCAGCCAGGGCTTGAGCGCATGTTCCGCCGCGCCGCCGGAAGAGACCTGAGCGTTTTTCAGCGCCAACCCACCAAACGCCACAAACAGCTCGCAATGCTCCACCACGCTCGGCCAACTGGTGACGCGCCCGGTCAACGGCGAGAAAGTGCCGATCACATACGGCAGAAAGAACTGCGCTGCGCCCCAGCTGTAGTTGCCCTGCTGATCGACCCCGCCGCCGCCGCTGAAATAGAACCGCCGCACCAGCGAGCGGGCATGGTGCAGCCGCCCGGCCGACGACCAGCCATAAGAGCCGGTAAACAACCCGGAGGCGCCGTAGCGCTCGCGCACCCGACGATTCTCCTGCGCCACCAAATCGAGCGCCAATTCCCAGTCCACCTCGACGAAATCTTCCCTGCCGCGCAGCGTACGGTCGCTGCCCTCGCGCTTTTGCAGCCACGAGCGGCGCACCGCCGGCTTGCGAATGCGTTTGTCGGAGTAAACCATCGGCGCGATGGAATCGAGCAGCGGCGAAGGGTCGGGATCGTCGACGAAGGGTTCACAACGGATAAGCCGGCCGTCTTCAACCACGGCGGTATAAGCGCCCCAATGGGCGAGCTGCGGATAGCGTTTAATGGACATGGCGTTCTCGGCGCAAATCGGAATGCACAGACGTTACCTCAGCCCACCGCCGGTGCCAACGTACAAATTGCGCTATCGTTCGGTAGCAGTTGGTTATGCGTACAGACTCGAAGAGATTCTGCAACCGCCGCCACAAGTTGCGCACGAGACCGCTTGCAGCCCCGGTTTTTTTCCGCAAAACTGGGGGATGTAAGCGATTACCCAGGATGTGTTGACTGATATGGCTACGATAAAGGATGTTGCCAGGCTGGCGGGGGTTTCCGTGGCCACGGTATCCCGCGTAATAAACAATTCCCCCAAGGCCAGCGAAGGGTCGCGCACCGCGGTGCAGGCCGCGATGGAACAGCTGCAGTATCACCCTAACGCCAACGCTCGGGCGCTGGCGCAGCAATCCACCGAGACGCTGGGGCTGATCGTCTCCGACGTTTCCGATCCCTTCTTCGGCGCGATGGTCAAAGCGGTCGAGCAGGTGGCCTACGCCACCCACAATTTTCTGCTGATTGGCAACGGTTACCACGACGCCGAAAAAGAGCGTCAGGCGATTGAACAGCTGGTGCGGCACCGCTGCGAAGCGCTGGTGGTGCACGCCAAAAGGCTGAGCGATCAGGAACTTTGCGGCTGGATGCAACAGATCCCGGGCATGGTGCTGATCAACCGCACGCTGCCGGGCTTCGAAACGCGCTGCGTGGCGCTCGACGATCGCTACGGCGCCTGGCTGGCAACCCGTCATCTGATCCAGCAAGGGCATCAGCGCATCGCCATCATCTGCTCCACCCACCAGATTTCCGACGCCACCGACCGGCTGCAGGGCTATCTCGACGCGCTGCGGGAACACGGTATCGCGGTGGATGAAAAGCTGATCGCCTATGGCGAACCGGACGAAATCGGCGGCGAACAGGCGATGACCGAATTGCTCGGCCGCGGCCGTTCGTTCTCCGCCATTACCTGCTACAACGATCCGATGGCCGCCGGCGCGCTTTCGGTGCTGAGCGATAACAGCGTCGACGTACCGGGGGAAATTTCGCTGATCGGTTTCGACGACGTGCTGATTTCGCGCTATCTTCGGCCGCGCCTGACCACCATTCGCTACCCGATCGTGGCGATGGCGACCCAGGCGGCGGAGCTGGCGCTGGCGCTGGCCAACCGGCAACCGCTGCCGGAAATCACCAACATGTTCAGCCCAACGCTGGTGCGCCGCCACTCGGTCGCCACCCTCAATAACGCGCACGAACAGCCGTAATTCCCGCCGCCGCATGACGCTGTGAAGCGGGCGCAAAGCGCCCGCCCGCTGATCAGATAAGTTCCAGCGCGATCAGTTCTTCGATGGTCTGGCGGCGGCGGATCAAACGCGGCTCGCCGTTTTCGAACAGCACTTCCGGCAACAGCGGACGGCTGTTGTAGTTGGAGGACATCGACGCGCCGTAGGCGCCGGTATCGTGGAACACCAGATAATCGCCGATCTGCACCGGCGGCAGCTCGCGGGTTTCCACGCCGCCGCCCGCCTGCTGGGTGAACACATCGCCGGATTCGCACAACGGCCCGGCGATCACCGTGTCGCGCAGCGCTTGCCCCGAGGTATCGCGCCCATCGGCCGGCAACAGCGAAATATGGTGGTAACTGCCGTACATCGCCGGGCGCATCAGATCGTTAAAACCGGCGTCCACCAGCACGAAGTGGCGGCTGCCCATGTCTTTTACCGCCCGCACTTCGGCCACCAAGACGCCCGCTTCCGCCATCAGGAAACGCCCGGGTTCAATCTCCAGCTGCACCTGATGCCCCAGATGCTCAGCGATGCGTTCACGCGCCCGATTCCACAAACCGAAATAGTGTTCGGTATCGATCGCCTCTTCGCCGTACTGATACGGGATAGACAGGCCGCCGCCGGCGGAAATGGCGCTGATGTCATGACCGAGATCGATCACCTGCTGCACCATCGCATCGCAGACGCGCTCCAGATGCTGATAATCGACCCCGGAACCGATGTGCATATGCACGCCGATCAGTTGCAGGCCGTAGCGGCGAATTTTCTCCACCGCCTGCGGCAGGTCGGCATACCAGATGCCGTGCTTGCTGTTCTCGCCGCCGGTGTTGGTTTTCTGGCTGTGGCCGTGGCCAAACCCCGGGTTAATGCGCAGCCACACCGGGTGCCCTGCGGAAACCTGGCCGAGCTGATCCAGCATGTCGATGGAACCTGCGTTAACCGGGATCTTCAATTCGCTGACGCGCGCCAGCGTGGCGTGATCCAACACGTCCGCGGTAAACACGATCTCGCTCGGTTCGCCTCCTGGCTGAAAACCGGCCTGCAGCGCCCGTTCGATCTCGCCCAGCGACACCGAATCCACCTTCACGCCCTGCTCGCGCATCAAGCGCAAAATATGAATGTTCGAACAGGCCTTCTGCGCGAAACGAATGGTGTCGAAGTGGCGCAGCTGAGCGATGCGCTGGCTGATGATGTCCGCATCATAGGCCCAGACCGGGCAACCGAAACGCTGCGGCAAGGCCAGCAGGTTAGCGGCGTTCAACGCGGTGGAGATGTCGTGCAACGGGCGTGGCATGGCGATATTCCCAATTCGAAAATGACGGCAGATAAAGCTATAGTGCCGCACGCTGAATCGAGTGGAAAATATCTATTTAGCCGTAGTCTATTCATTTATGATATGGCTTTCTCTACAGTCGAGCGGCCTCGCCATGCACAGTATCTCTTTGCGGCAGATCGAAATCTTTCGGGCGGTGATGACCACCGGCAACCTGACCGAGGCGGCAACCCTGCTGCAAACCTCGCAACCGACCGTCAGCCGCGAGCTGGCGCGCTTTGAAAAGCTGATTCGGCTGCAGCTGTTCGACCGGGTGCGCGGGCGTTTGTCCCCCACCGTGCAAGGGTTACGGTTGTTCGAAGAGGTACAGCGCTCCTATTACGGCCTCGATCGCATCGTCAACGCCGCCGCCGGCATCCGCCAGTTTCAACAGGCGCAGCTGTCGATCGTGTGCCTGCCGGTATTCTCCCAATCGCTGCTGCCGGCGGTGTGCCAGCCCTTTATCGAACGTTATCCGGAAGTCAGCTTCAGCGTGATCCCGCAAGAGTCGCCGCTGCTGGAAGAGTGGCTGTCTGCCCAGCGCCACGATCTCGGGCTGACGGAAACCACCCTCACGCCGGCGGGCACCGAACGGGTGACGCTGATGACGTTGAACGAAGTGTGCGTGTTGCCGACGGGCCACCCGCTGCTGGTAAAAGACCAGCTGACGCCGCAGGACTTCGCCGGGCAGAACTTTATCAGCCTGTCGAGCACCGACAGCTATCGTCACTTGCTGGATGCGCTGTTCGGCGAACAGGGCGTCGAGCGCCGCATGGTGATGGAAACGCACAGTGCGGCGTCGGTGTGCGCCATGGTGAGAGCCGGCGTGGGGGTGTCGATCGTCAACCCGCTGACGGCGCTCGACTATGCCGGCAGCGGCGTGCACGTGCGGCCGTTCAGCATCGACGTGCCGTTCACCGTCAGCCTGATCCGGCCGCTGCACCGCCCTTCATCGGCGCTGGTCACGGCCTTTATCGACCATCTGCATCAGCAGGCGGCACGCTTCTCCGCCCGGCTGGCCGCCGCTGTCAGGCGCTGAAAGCGGCCAGGGAATATTGCTGGGACCTTAGCGCAGCGTCGCCTGCCACTGCGGATCGGTGGCGAACCACTCCACCAGAAAGTCCAGCATGGTGCGCAAGGTGGCGGGCATCTGGCGACGCGAGGTGTAGATGCCGTAGATGCCCATCGACTGCGGCCGATAATCCGGCAACAATTCGACCAGTTCGCCGCTGGCCAGCAGCGGGGCAGCCGAATAATAGGGCTGCATGGAAATGCCCGCGCCCTGCACCGTGCCGGCCATCAACACCACCGACTCGTTGGCGCTCAGGTTGCCGCTGACCGCCACCGCCGATTTCACCCCCTGAGCGTCGAAGTGCCACAGGCTTTTGCCGAAATAGGAGTAGGTCAGGCAGTTGTGCAACGCCAGATCCTGCGGTTGGCGCGGGGTACCGTGTGCCGCCAGATACGCCGGCGCGGCGCACACCACCGATGCACAGGTGGACAGCGGACGGGCGATCAGGTTGGGATCCAGCTCGTTGGTGATGCGCAGCGCCAGATCGATGCGCTCTTCCACCAGGTTCACCGCCCGGTTGTTCATCTGCAGATCGACCGCCACCTGCGGGTGACGCTTCAGATACTGAGCGACCGCCCCCACCAGCGCCGTTTGCCCGAGCGACTGCGAACAGGTAATGCGCAGCAGGCCGCGCAGTTCGTCGCTCTGCCCTTCCTCCACCAGATCGATCTCTCCCGCCAGCGCCAGCATTTGTCGGCAACGTTCCAGAGTACGCTCACCGGCGTCGGTCAGACTAAGCTTACGGGTAGTGCGGTGCAGTAAACGCGCGCCGGCCCATTGCTCCATCTGCGCCAGGTAGCGCGTCACCATCGCGCGCGACATCTCCAACGTTTCCGCGGCGGCGATCATGCTGCCGCGATCGACGATGGTGACAAAAACTTCAGCGGCGGTAATGCGATCCATGATTAGTCCGATTTATGCAACGAATAATTGCTTATTATCCGGTTTTTCTATCGCTTTATGCAACCTAACATCGTTACAACATTAACCGATACCTAAGGATCTCTGCCCATGTTTAAGAAATCACTATTAACTCTGGCCTTCACCGGCGTCGCCACCCTGAGCACCTACGCCACCGCTGCCGATACCCTGACCATGGAAGTGTATAACCCGGGCGAGAAAAGCGTGTTCCCGGTGTCTTCCGAAATCGTCAGCGGCCAACACGAAGTGGCGCTGATTGACGCTCAGTTCCAGCGTAACGATGCCGAAGAGCTGGTGAAAAAGATCAAGGCGACCGGCAAGAAGCTGACCACCGTTTATATCAGCCACTCAGACCCGGATTTCTATTTCGGTCTGGACGTGATTAAGGCGGCCTTCCCGGAGGCGAAAATCATCGCTTCGCCTGGCACCATCAAGGACATCAACGCCACCAAAGACGGCAAAGTCGCCTATTGGGGCCCGATCCTGAAAGACAACGCGCCGAAAACCGTGATCGTGCCGCAGCCGCTGCAGGGCGACAGCTTCACCATCGACGGCCAGAAAGTGGAAGTGAAAGGCCTGAACGGCCCGACCCCCGATCGCACCTTCGTCTGGATCCCGGCGCTGAAAGCGGTCGTGGGCGGCGTCGCGGTCGCCGGTGACAATATCCATCCGTGGATCGCCGACAACCAGACCGTGGAATCGCGCCAGCACTGGCAGCAGACGCTGAAAAACATCGAAGCGCTGAAGCCGCAGGTCGTCGTGCCGGGCCACTTCCTGCCGGGTGCCGCACAGACGCTGGCATCGGTGCACTTTACCCAGAAATACCTGACCACGCTGGAAGCCGAACTGCCGAAGGCCAAGGATTCCGCCGCGCTGATTGAAGCGATGAAAAAACACTACCCGACGCTGAAAGACGAATCGAGCCTGGAACTGAGCGCGAAAGTGCTGAAAGGCGAGATGAAGTGGCCGCAATAAGCGCCCCTGCGTGATTGAGCCAGCCCTGGCGCCGCGGCGAGCTGCCGCGCGCCAAGCGAGGAGTAAAAGTAAAGATGACCGAAACCACTCTGCATTACATTTTCGATCCGCTGTGTGGCTGGTGCTATGGCGCCGCGCCGCTGGTGAAAGCGGCTCAGAGCCTCCCCGGGCTGAAGATCGTGCCGCACGCCGGCGGCATGATGACCGGTAACAACCGCCGCCAAATCACCGATGAATGGCGCAACTACGTCATTCCACACGACAAACGCATCGCCGAGATGACGGGACAGCCTTTTGGCGAAGCCTATTTCAACGGCCTGCTGCGTGACACGACGGCGGTGATGGATTCCGAGCCATCAATTACCGCTATCCTGGCCGCAGAAAAGCTGGCGGGACGCGGGCTGGATATGTTGCACCGCATTCAGCAGGCACACTATAAGGAAGGCCGGCGCATCGCCGACACACCGGTGCTGGAGGCGTTGGCGAAAGAGCTGGGGTTGCCTTCGGCGGCGTTTATCGCCGAAATGCGTTTCAACAGCGGTGCGCCGACCGCGCAACACATCGCGGAAAGCCGGGCGTTGCTGGCCAAAGTGCAAGGCCAGGGCTTCCCGACCTTTGCGCTGCAGGACAACGAAGGCCGCCTGCATCTGCTGCCAGCCGGCAACTATCTGGGTAATGTGGAAGCCTGGAAAAACCTGCTGGGCGCCGCCGCGCTGGCGTAACCCTTCTCGCCCCGGTTGTCGGGGCGGGTCATTCGACCCGCACGAATCGCCCTTCCGCCCGCACGTTGTGACCGAACCCGCAATCCCCCCGCGTATGCATCTCCAGCGCCTGCTCGCCAAACGCCATCGTCACGTCGCAGACCTGCGCGCTGTCCGACTCGTGCTGGTGGTAGACGGCCTTGCCGTGTGCGATCGGCAGCTCGGCGGAGAAGTCCCCCATGTTCGGACCGTAATACAGCCCCATCTGCGGCATGGCGTAGCCGGAAAAATCGATCAACCAGCGCTCGCCCTGCGGCTTCACCACCACTTCGCTCCACACACCGCGCCCGGCGTATTGCCAATATACGCCGCCCGGCCCCTGCGGCTGCTGCCGCTGCGCCAGCCGTTGGCGCAACAGGCTCAGGTTGTGCTGCGATTTGTCATCGTGCGGCGCCAGCGCCAGATAGGCCTGCGCCTTGAGCAATTCGCCGGCGTGCATCAGCGACAGCGCCACGTTGTTGTAAGCCGTGGCGACCGCCTGCTCTCTCAAGCCGCAAAACTCGCTCCAGGCCGCCTGATCGCGAAAGATGTCGGCGGCTTTGGCGTAATCCTGCCGCTGATAGGCCTTTTTTCCCAGTTCGGCGTAGCTCGCCACCTTTTGGCAGTCGGCGGCGATGTCCGGCTCGTCAATGTGCGCCCAGGCCCGGGCGCTGGCGAAGACGCCGCAGGTCAGCAACAGGGGAAACCAAGCCTTCATCGTTTATCCTTTCTGCAAAAATTCGGCGCCAGTATAACCGCCCGGCGCCAGAGTGTATGCCGCAATTGCGCCCGCCAGCGTGCCGCTGGCGATTCAGCCGCCTTATTTCAAACGGTTAGCGGAGTCAAAACTGCTTACAGTCGCGGTTTGTTTGTTACCGGCCCGCAGCCCATGCTGAACAAAATACCGCAATTATCGAGCCGTTATGAACGCAACCCCCTTGCAGAAACACGCCGTGTGGCAGCTGATCAAACCCTTTTGGGTGTCTGAGGAGCGATGGCGCGCCTGGATGATGCTGATCGCCATCGTCATCCTGTCGCTCGGTCTGGTCTATATCAGCGTGCAGATCAACCAGTGGAACCAGGTGTTCTACGATGCGTTGCAGAACAAAAACTACCCGGTGTTCAAGACGCAGCTGTGGCGCTTCACCTATCTGGCGCTGATCTTCATCGTGCTGGCGGTCTACAAGATCTACCTGACTCAGGGGCTGCAGATGCGCTGGCGGCGCTGGATGACGGAAAAGTTCATGGGAAAATGGCTGGCGCACCAGGCGTATTACCATACCGAGCAGCAGCAGATCGTCGATAACCCCGACCAGCGTATCGCCGAAGATCTCAACGTATTGACCCAATATACCCTGTCACTGTCGCTCGGGCTGCTCTCCAGCCTGGTGACGCTGTTTTCCTTCATCGACATTTTATGGCACGTCAGCGGGCCGATGACCTTCGCGCTCGGTCAACACGCCATCACCTTGCCCGGCTATATGGTGTGGTTCGCGCTGCTGTATGCGGTGCTGGGATCGCTGCTGATCTGGTGGGTCGGCAAACCGCTGGTCATGCTGGGCTTTAACCAGGAGCGGTATGAGGCGAACTTCCGTTTCGGCCTGATCCGCATCCGCGAAAACAACGACGCCATTGCGCTATACCACGGCGAACCGCGCGAGGCGCAACAGTTGGGTGGCCGTTTCGACACCATTCGCAGCAACTGGTGGGCGATCATGCGCATCACCCGGCGGCTGAACATCGCCACCAACTTCTACGGCCAGTTCGCCATCGTGTTTCCCCTGCTGGTGGCGGCGCCGCGCTACTTCTCCGGCGCCATTCAGATGGGCGGCCTGATGCAGATCGCCTCGGCCTTCGGCCAGGTGCAGGGTGCGCTGTCGTGGTTTATCGACGCGTTTAACGACTTGGCGACCTGGAAAGCCTGCGTTAACCGTTTGGCCGGCTTCAACGCCGCCGTCGATCAGGTTCACCATCAGCCGCGCGGCATTCAGTTGCGGGAAGAGAGCGCCCATCCGTTGACGCTGGATAACCTCAGCCTGAACTTGCCCGACGGCCAACCGCTGCTGGCCGGCGCCGAGATGACGCTGCAACGCGGCGATCGCCTGCTGATCGTCGGCCCTTCCGGCTGCGGCAAGTCGACGCTGCTGCGGGCCATCGCCGGTATCTGGCCTTACGGCGCGGGCGCCATCGGGGTGGCGGCCAACGCCAACACGCTGTTCCTGCCCCAACGCAGCTACATTCCGATCGGCACGCTGCGCGAGGCGCTGAGCTACCCGAGCCTGGCGTCAGAATACAGCGACGAACAGTTGATGCGGGTGCTGGAAAACTGCCGTCTGAAACACCTGCAGCGCTGGCTGGATACCTCCGCCAACTGGAGCCATCGCCTGTCGCCGGGTGAGCAACAGCGGCTGGCGTTCGCCCGCGCCCTGTTGATTCGCCCGAACCTCCTGTTCCTCGACGAAGCCACCAGCGCGCTGGACGACGAAACCGAGCAACTGATGTACTGCCTGCTGGTGGATGAACTGCCGGACATGACGCTGATCAGCGTAGCGCACCGCAACAGCGTGGCGAAGTACCACCAGACCTGCTGGCGCTTCAGCCGTGGCGAAGACCAACCGGCGCGCCTGGCGCTGAGCCCGTTGCCGGCATAACTCACGAAGCCGGGCGCAGGCGCGCCCGGTTTTCGTTCAGATGCCATCGGCCTGCGCGTCTTCGCACTTCACCCGGCGGCGTTCATGCCACAGGCTGGTCAGCCCGCGTTTACCGCACGCCAAAGCCATCTCGCGAAATTCATCCAGGCTCAGCCCATCGCGCTCCAGCATCATTTCCGCCGCCAACTGCATGTTGACACCGGTCAGCACTTCACAATCCCCCTGCGCATCCGCCAGCTCGCAGGCGCTGCGAAACGGCGAACCGCCGAGCATATCGGTCAGGAACACCACGCCGTCCGGCTGCGCCACCGCCGCCAGCGCCGAGCGTAGGGCGTCGTTGAGCTGCGCGGTACTCATCTGTTCGGGGAAATCGACCGCCGCGCAGTGCGGCTGCGGCCCCACCACCTGTTCCACCGCCTGCAACAGCCCGGTGGCAAAGCCGCCGTGGCCGGTAATCACAATGCCTGGCATAGCCCGCTCCTCACAAAATACCGATAAATTTGCCCGCTACACCAATCGCGACGGTGACGCCAATCAGCTTCACCGGTGAGAATCCGCGCTTCATCAGGAAGAAAATAAGCAGCGTGAAACACAGCGGCAACAAGTTGGGCATCAGCTTGTCCAGCACGTCGGTCTGCAGCGCCACGCTGGCCTTGCCGGCATGCATCACCAGCGGCGTGGACAGATGCACATACGAGGCCACCAGCGCGCCGATCACCGTCATGCCGACAATGGAGGCGGCGTGCGAAATGCGCCGGGTGTGGGTCTTCAGCAGCGCCAGCGCGCTGGTGCCGGCCTGGTAGCCGTAGTGCGCCAGCCCAAAACGCAGGCCGAAATGGAACAGGTTGAACAGCAACAGGAAGACGATCGGCCCGAACAGGCTGCCCTCCAATGCCAGCGAAGCGCCTATGCCGGCGCAGATCGGCAACAGCGTCAGCCAAAACAGCGCGTCGCCGATGCCGCCGAGCGGCCCCATCAGCGCCACTTTCACTGCGCGAATGGTGGAGATCTTCTCCTTGTTCTGCTCCATCGCCAACACCAAACCGGACAGGAAGGTGACGTCGAACGGGTGCACGTTGATAAATTCCATGTGCATCTTCATCGAGTTGGCCAGATCCTGCGGGTTGCGATGGATCTTGCGCAGCGCGGGGATCAGTTGATACAGCCAGCCGCCCGCCTGCATGCGCTCGTAGTTGAACGACGCCTGCAACAGCAGCGAACGCCAGGCCATGCGGTTGATGTCGCCGCGCGTCAGCGCTTCGGCGGGCTGACTGTCCAGATAATCGTCCTGTTCCACCTGGCTGGTGGCCAGCGCCTGCGCCATGCGCTGCTCGGCCTTTTGCGCCAGCAGATCGTCGGAATCGTTAAATGCCATCTTCGGCGTCCTCCTGCGGAGCGGGCCGGGCGGTTGCCTCTGTCGCGCCGCGTTGCGTGTTGAAGAAGTCGATCAGAGCGATCGCCAGAGCCCCAAGCGCCACCGCCAGGATCGGCAGCTTGAGAAACGTGACCGAGATGAAACCGAGGATAAAATAGGCCACGTAGGTTTTTTTCATCATCACTTTCATCAGCAGCGAGAAACCGATCGCCGGCATCATGCCGCCCGCCACCGCCAGCCCGTCCAGCAGCCAGCCCGGCGCCTTCTGCACCATGGCGCTGGCCGCATCGGCGCCGAAGTAAATCGGCAGGAACGCCACCACGAAATAGAAGATGAACAGAATGCTGATGCCCAGGTAATTCACCCGTTCGATGCCGCGCCAGTTCAGCGCTTTCACCATGCGATCGCAGCGGTGCATCATCGGTGAAAACAACGTAAACAGCAGCGTGATGCAGCCCTGCACCGCGATCGAGAAAGGCACCGCCACGCCGATCGCCACTTTAGGATCGGCCTTGGTCAGAATGGCGAACGCGGTGCCGATCACCCCGCCGATCACCACGTTCGGCGGTTGGGCGCCCGCCAGCGGCACCATCCCCATCCACACCAGCTCCAGCGTGCCGCCCACCAGCAACCCGGTGTAGACATCGCCCAAAATCAGCCCCACCAGCGGCCCCATAACCACCGGCCGGTGGAAGTGGGTCAGACCGTCGAACAGGTCAACCCCCGCCAGCCCGGCCAACAGCGCAATCAATAACGCATCCGTCAACATGCTTTCCCCCAGGCTCAAAAGAGCAGTTTGCCGATCGCCTCGCCCGCTTCATCCGGCACCCGGCGCACTTCGCACTCCACGCCCAGTTCCGCCAGCGCGCGGAACGCGGCCACGTCGCCGTCGTCCAGCGACACCGTTTTGTGCACCTGCCGCTTCCCCTCGGCGAAGTGCATATTGCCGACGTTGACGAAACGGATCGGCACCCCGCCGCGCACCAGCGTCAACACATCCTGCGGCGTTTTGCACACCAGAAAGATCTTCTGCCGATCCGCCGCCTTGTGGATCACGTCAATGGTTTTCTGCAGCGTGAAATAACGGGTCTGCACCCCTTCCGCCACCACCATGTCCATCAGGTTCTGCTGCACCGGATCGGCGGCGGCCTCGTCGTTGGCCACCACCACCAGGTTGGCGCCAAGGGTGTTGGTCCAGGTCACGCCCACCTGGCCATGTACCAGACGATTGTCGATGCGGGTCATTAAAATGTTCGGCATATCAGCGGCCCTCCGGATAGCAGGCGGCGTGGTAATCATCGAGCACCTGCGTCACTTTGTGCAGCACCCACTCCTGCGGATCGGCGCTCAATTCACCGGCGTTCAGCGCCCGCGCCTGATCCGGCAGGTACTGGCTGAGCAGCGCCAGCGGCGCCGGGCTGCGGCGCAGGTTGTCCAGCAAACCGTCGACCGCCTGCTGCACCTGCGGCTGCGGCCAGTAGTAACGCACCCGATCGCTCAGGCTGTAGTGGCGATCGAGGTACTGTTGGTGCGGCGTGCCGTGGTAATAGCGGCTCCACTGCTGCGGCTGCTCGCGCATCACCTGCTCCAGCGTGGCGCACAGCTGCGCCGACTGGCGTTCCCCCAGCCATTCGCGCTCGATGCGATCGAGAGCGAACAGCGCTTCGCGCAGCGCAAAGGTCAGCGCCGGCCCCACCTTCAGGATGGCGAAATGATCGCGCACCAGTTGGCGGTAGGCCTGCGGCGGCTGATAGTCCGTGGAGTGCGCTTCATAGATCATGCCCGGCTGCCGTTCAATGAAATGGCTCAATGCGTCGGCGCGCTGTGGCTGGTAGTGCTCAACGCTGTGGTGATCGAACTCGACGCCCGGCTGCACCACCAGCGCGATAGTTCGCTGCCAGGCATCGTTCAGCTCGGCCTTTTGCCAGGCGATACGGTGTGTTTCCAGCGTTTGCGCCACCGCCTGCGGCGTGGTGACCTGCAGACCCGCCAGCGCCTCCTGCGCGCCGCCCGGCACCGGCACTTCGGTGCCGATCACATAGACCGGCGCTTCACCGCCGCTCTGCGCCCAGGCGCGTTCCGCTACCGCGCACAAACGCGCCGCCCGCTCGGCAACCGTGGCATCCCCCAGAGGCGAGGGATCATCGGCGCACGACATGGAACAATCGAGGTGAATTTTGCGAAATCCGGCGCGAACGTAATCGTCTATCAAGGTTTCCGCCAGCGCCATCGCTTCCTGAGCCGGGCGATCTTGCCAAGCGTTGGGCCCCAGATGATCGCCGCCCAGCCACACGCGCTCGCGCGCCAGGCCCACCTCATCCGCCAGACGCCACAGCGCATCGCGGAACTGGGTCGCCGTTTGGCCGGTATAGCCGCCGAACTGATTGACCTGATTGGACGTCGCCTCCACCAACACCGGCGTGCCACGCGCTTTGGCCTGCCGCAGCGCGGCCTTCAGAACCCAGGGATGGGCGGAACAGACGGAAAAGATCCCGACCGGCATACCGGCCTTGTGCTGCTCGATAAGCTGTAACAACTGCTGCATGAAGCCCCCATGCAGGCGCCGTGCTACCGATCGGCGATGATGACCTCAACGCCCAGCTCGGTTAACGCCCGCTCGTAATCGTCCGGAAGACGGCTGTCGGTGATCAGCCGATGGATTTGTCCGGCTTCGCGAATCATGCAAAAGCTTTTGCGACCGAATTTGCTGGCATCCGCCACCGCGATAATCTCGCGCGCCACCTCGCACATCACGCGATTGAGGTGCGCTTCACCGGGGTGAGGCGTGGTGATGCCGGCGCTCAGATCGAACCCGTCGACGCCCAAAAACAGTTTGTCGAAGCGGTACTGACGCAATTGCTGCTCGGCAGCCGGACCGTAGAGCGAGTAAGAGTTGCGGCGCACGCTGCCCCCCAGCACCATGACTTCCACCCCGTCGTTTCCCGAAAGCTCGTAGGCAATGTTCAGCGCATTGGTCATCACCACCAGATCGCGCCGCCCCTTCAGGAACGGCACGATCTGCGCGGTGGTTGAACCGGAATCGAGGATCAGCGCATCGCCGTCGCGCACATAGCCGGCCGCCGCGTTGGCGATCAGCGTTTTGACATCGCGATTCAACCGCCCTTTGTCCCGCAGCGGCCGATCGAAAGCGAATTGCTGATTGAGCATCGCGCCGCCGTAAGCGCGCAGCGCACACCCTTTTCGTTCCAGAAAGCGCAGATCGTTGCGGATCGTCACCGTAGATACCGCAAACTGTTTGCTGAGCTGCTCCACGCGCACGCTGCCGTGCTCGCATAACAGATCGATAATGTGTTCACGTCGCTTTGCGGTATTCACTGGCATGAGCTGCGGTCCTCAGGTTTCCGGCATCGCCGGGGAGAAGATGGCTTTCGCTCTACTGCGCTGGCATTACAGCAAAGCGAAAGCAATGAAATTGTGATCGGGCTTACAGCCCCGTTTTAGCAAAAAAACCGCCAAAAAACCTTTCGAATCGAAACGGATCGAAAAGCCTAAAAGCGGAAGGGGGGAAAAGTGAAATGCCATGACGGGCGATACCCCCCGGAGTGCTGAGGCGTGGGCTGCACGGAAAGCGAAAGCGGCGCATGGTGCGCCCCGCGCCATGACTTTTAGTTCACTCAGTGACCAGGATCACATAATGGCAATTATCCGTCGGCCGACGGGGATTAACCGCCACCATCCCGCCGGGCCGCACCCTTGTCAGCACGAGACATCTTCCCTACACTGGCGAACGGATACCGTCGATTTTCGGTACGTAAGCGTTAACGTCAATCAACGCATCACGCCATGCAGCACTGATTGACTGCATGCCCTGGTGCGAGGAACCCATGCCGCAACCCGCTTCACCCCCAGCGTCCACCGTGACCCCGCGTCGCCGGTTACACCGCCCTATTCTGCTGATCGTCGGCATTATGCTGATCGCGGCCAATTTGCGCGCCACCCTGACCAGCGTCGGCCCGCTGCTGGAGCAGATCCAGCAACAGCTGGCGTTGTCCGCCACCGCCGCCGGCCTGATCAATTCGCTGCCACTGATCCTGTTCGCCATCCTCTCGCCATTGACCCCGGCGCTGGCGAAACGCATCGGTATCGAGCGTACCCTGGGCCTCGCCCTCGCGCTGCTGATCTGCGGCATCGCCCTGCGCTCCCTGCCGCAAGACGCCATGCTATGGCCGGGCAGCATCCTGATCGGCGCCGCCATCGCCTTCGCCAACGTGGTGCTGCCGACGCTGGTGAAAAGAGATTTCCCACATCGCGCCGCCGCGATGATCGCCGCCTATGCGGCGGTGATGTCGCTGGTTGCCGCCATCGCTTCCGGTTTGGCCGTGCCACTGGCTTCGCTGGCCGACCTTGGCTGGCGGTTCTCCTTGTTATGCTGGGGCTTGCCTGCGCTGTTGGCGCTGCTGGTGTGGTTGCCGCAGCTGCGGCGCTCCGCCACACCCGCCGCTAAAGAACCGCAGCCGACGGAGCCGCAACGCTATCGCTCTCCCTGGGGCAGCGCGCTGGGTTGGCAAGTGGCGATGTTCATGGGGCTGCAATCGATCGCCTTCTACACCATCATCGGCTGGTTCAGCGCTTTTGCCGCCAGCCACGGCACCTCCGCTCAGCAGGCGGGTTTCGAACTGTTCGTTTACCAGGTGGTGGCGATCGTCGCCAACTTTGTCATGGTGGTGATTTTGCCGCGGGCGCGCGATCAGCGGGCGATAGCGTTGGGCAGCTCTCTGCTGATCTTCATCGGCGTCGGGGGATTATTGGTGCAACCCGCCAGTTCACTGGTGTGGCTGACGTTTGCCGGGTTGGGGGCGGGGAGCTCGCTGGTGCTGGCGCTGTCGTTCTTTGGATTGCGCAGTCAGCATCATCATCAGGCGACGCTGTTGTCGGGTATGGCGCAATCCGTCGGTTATCTGTTGGCGGCGCTGGGGCCCACCCTATTCGGCCTGCTGCACGATCTGACGGAAGGCTGGCGCTTGCCGTTGATCGCCCTGCTGGGCCTGACCGTCTTGCAAATGCTGTTCGGCGCGCTGGCCGGCCGCAGCCGCGTGATCAGCTAACGCTGCGGCGCAATGGGGGCCGCACGGGCTCAGAGTCGGTGTCCTGCCATAAATCATCAATAAAGGCGCGCTGCTCATCGCTCAGCACCCATGACGGCGGAATTTTGGACTGTGCGCGACGCTCAGCGCCCTCACGGTTTTTAGCCTGCTTTTTGTTCACGAATCGCCTTCCTGCTTAACCTGCTAACTCAGTAACCAGTAAATCACGGCGGCGGTTAACAGCCAGAACAGCCCGCTACCGATAAACACACACAGCCATGCTCTACGTTTGATATCCGATCCATCCTTGCTCACCACAGCGCCCTCAACCAATAGATTAAACCATTCAAACAACAATTATTGATCTGTTTTAACGATCGATAAAGTCGTTTTTTCCTATGGAAATTTAAAAAACAGCTGCTAGCCATAGACCTGCATCACCGCCTCAGTAAGAACGGCACCGTGGATATCACTGTTATCGGCAGGCGATAACTTGAATTGATAGGCGAACGAACGTGCAGTGTGCCATACCTTGAAAGGTCAAAATTAAACCACTGGTAAATAATTCAACTATCAATTACTTGACTGATCATAAGCCAAATCGGCAACAGACAGCGCTGAAGGCGGGGGATAAAATGAAGCGACGCACTGGGATCATACGGAGAGAAGCACCGGCCCGCTTTGGTCTCGCTCGGGCCGGCGTGAGTTAACCGATTCTGCTGACGGAGTCCCGGCTGGCGTGTTCACGCTCGCTGCCGGTCAGCTCACGTAAATGACCCGAGCGCATCTCAAGCAGCCGATCGGCATGTTCGAAATAGTGATCGTCATGGCTGATGGCAAACACCGTTTTGCCCAGCGCGCGCAGTTCTGGCAACAGCTCGCGATAGAAAATGCGCCGGAATTGCGGATCCTGATCCGCGGCCCATTCATCCAACAGCAAGATATCGCGCTGTTCCGCCACGGCCAGCAGCAAAGCCAGACGCTTGCGCTGCCCCTGCGACAGTTGCGGGTTGGTCACCCTGGCGCCGTCGAACTGCAGCTTGCTTTTCATATTCAACCGCTCGAGCCAGCCGGCGACCAGTTCCGCATCGGGTTCGCCGCCTTCCGGCCCTTGCAAACGATCGAACTGATGAAAATCGGTGAAAATCGCCGAAAACAGCCGACGATAGTCCGGCATATCCGCCGCGGTCTGCGCGACGCCATCCAGAACGATGTGCCCGCTCACCGGCCGGTACAACCCGGTCAACAGCATCGCCAGCGTTGACTTGCCGCTGCCGTTGCCGCCAATCAAAAAGATCAGCTCGCCACGCCGCAGCGTCAGATTAAGCGGCCCGACGGCAAAACCGGGTTGTTGCTCCGTATCGGCATAGTGAAAAACCACGTCGCGCAGCTCCAGCGTCTGCCAGGAACGGCCGGCGGCGGCAGGGAACGCCGGTTGGTACTCGGCCAGGCGCAGCGTCTTCAGCTTGTTGAAAGCGACTTCGGCGCTGACCAGCGTCGGAAACGCCCCGACCGCCTGCAGTAATGGCGTGCGCAAGAACAGCAGCGTCAGGGAATACGTGGCGGCCACCGCCGAGTTCGCCCATCCCAGGCTGTTAGCCATAAAGAACACCAGTCCGATCGCCCCCAACATCATGATATTTGACCAGTTGAGCGCACTCAGATGGAAGGTATCGGCGCGAATGATATGGTGGCGGTAAGCTTGCGCATCGGGTTGATAGGTCTGTTCGTACAGCGCCTGCGCTCGCTTGCGGTTTAACGTCAGTTCCTTGCGACCGTCAATCACCGATTCGTAATGATGATAGAGGCGCTCTTCCGACTCGCGCAAACTGGCCATATGGCGATAAACCCGCGAGACCAGGCAACCGCTGCCCACCACGGTGACGGCGACCCACACCGCCGTCACCGCCAGCATTTTCGGTGATAGCCACCCCAGATAGGCCGCCGACCCCAGTGTTAAAATCACCCCTTGCACCAGTTCGGGCAAGCGCACGAAGGCGACGGTGATATTGCGGACATCGCTGGAGAGACTGGCCAACAATGAGGCGCTGCCTAACTGTTCAAGGCGTTCAATATCGGTATCCAGGATGCGCTTCACTAACTGCCCGCGCAGGCGGTAGACGAAGTAATGGCCCAATGTCGTCAGCGCCAATTGCGATCCCAGCGTGACCGCCATCAGCAATGCCAGCAGAGCGAGAAACATCGGCAGCACAGCCAATGCATCGCCGCCGGCGTCCATCAGGTATTGATTGATAAACGCAATGATACCGATACCCAAGCCGGCGCTGGTCATGGTCAATGCCATAACCGCCAGAAATGGCCAACGATACTGGTGATAAACCACCCGTAGCAGTTCCATGAAAAAACCTCTGAAGTCGCGATCTGGCAGGCATTGTAAGCGGCGCGAGAATGAGATCAAGACGAATTCTCATTGCTCGCGCAGCCTCTGAATTCGACGCCAAGGGCATTTTGATGATTGCTTATTGAAACGAGAGACTTACACTGGCGCCACTTGCCGCTGAAGGGAACAGCCGATTATGCTCGCCACTCACGAATACGCCAACGACCTGATTCTGTTTGCCCTGATTGTCGACTGCGGCTCGTTCAGCAAAGCCGCGGAGAGCGCCGGCATCACCAGCTCGGTGGTCAGCAAACGCATCGGGCGGCTGGAAAAATCGCTGGGTGCCCGCCTGCTGTACCGCACCACCCGCAGCCTGACGCTGACCGAAAGCGGCCAGGCGCTCTACCAGCAGGCCAAAGAGATCGGCGCCAAAGTGCAGGAGGCGCTGTATGCCGTCAGCGAAAAGAGCGAAGAGTTGACCGGCACCATCCGTATGTCGGTGCCGACCATTTCGGGCGAGCTGTTGCTGAGCGAAAGCGTGGCGGAATTTTGCGCCCTGCATCCCAGCCTGAAGGTCGAAATGCGGCTGGAAAACCGCTTCGTCGATCTGGTGGAAGAAGGCATCGATCTGGCGATCCGGACCGGCACCATGCCGGATTCCAGCCTGATTGCCCGGCCGATCTTCGATTCCCGCTGGGTGATCGTCTGCTCGCCGGGCTACCTGGAAAGCCACCCGGAACCGCGCAACGCCGACGATCTGCTGAGCCACAACTGCCTGACCTACACCTACCAGGAGAGCGGCACCGCCAACTGGCTGATGAAGCGGCCGGGGCGCAACGACATCTACGAGCTGCAGGTTAACGGCAACCTGTCGGCCAACAATGCGCGGGCGATCCGCAAAGCGGTGATCGGCGGCCACGGCATCGCCATGGTGCCGCGCTGCATGGTGTATGAAGATTTGCAGGACGGTAAACTGACGGAGATCCTGGCCGGCCACTGCGGCAAAGTGCTGGGCATTTACGCCGTTTATCCTTACACCCGCAATCTGCCGTTAAAAACCCGTCTGCTGATCGAACATATCATCGGTTCCTACCAAAATATCAGCCATTATTTTTGAGTTCCCTGCTCTGATTATTTCCCTGCGGCCGTAAAAAGACGCGGGGATTACCGCATTTTTGGACATGAACTATTGAACATTACCGCTTAATTAATGTGAACTCACGCATTCATCACACAAAAACTCTTCCTATCAAACTGATTTTAAAGCAGTTAGCTTAACGCCTCCTGCCGGCCAGTTTCCCTCCGCCGGCGCCGTTCGCCGATGTTAAAAAATTACCGCATGGCATCGTCGCCAACGTTGTGATTAGAATGAAAATGTTGCGGCAATTAACCTTTCAGCTACATATCTCTGCCCATAAAAATAATAACCCTGAGGATCTTATGCCCCTGCTTTTCAGTATTGCGCCCATCGTCCTGCTGATTTGGATGATGACCAAAAGGAATGGCGTGCCCTCTTATCTCGCCCTGCCGCTGACGGCCGCCGTGGTGTATGTCGTACAGCTCCTGTGGTTCGATGCCTCGCTGCGGCTGCTGCATGCCAATATCATCACCGCGCTGGTGTCGACGCTGACGCCGATCACCATCATTGCCGGCGCCATCCTGCTCAACAAACTGATGCAGGTAAGCGGCGCGGAGAACGTGGTGCGCCGCTGGCTGGAAACCATCAGCCCCAATCCCGTGGCCCAGTTGATGATTATCGGCTGGGCGTTCGCCTTTATGATCGAGGGCGCCAGCGGCTTCGGCACCCCGGCCGCCATCGCCGCGCCGATTCTGGTCGGGCTGGGCTTCAACCCGCTGCGCGTCGCCCTGCTGACGCTGGTGATGAACTCGGTACCGGTCTCCTTCGGCGCCGTGGGCACCCCTACCTGGTTCGGCTTTGCCAATCTCGGCCTGTCGGACGCCAGCCTGCTGGAGATCGGCCGGCAAACCGCGCTGATCCACTTCGTCGCCGGCTTCGTCATTCCTCTGCTGGCGCTGCGCTTTATCGTTTCCTGGCAGGATATCCGCCGCAACCTGCCGTTTATCCTGCTCAGCGTGCTGAGCTGCACCCTGCCCTATCTGTTGCTGGCCCAGGTGAACTATGAATTCCCGGCGCTGACCGGCGACAGCTGGCTGCTGTTCTCGTCGTTCCTCGGCGCGCTGGGCTCGTTCTTCTCCGGCTCCAATACCGTTTCGAACCTGACGTTCGGCGGTATTCAGCAGTCGATCGCCCAGAGCAGCGGCCTTGACGTCAACCTGACGCTGGCCTTGCAGTCCGTCGGCGGCGCCATGGGCAACATGGTGTGCCTGAACAACATTATCGCGGTCTGTTCGATCCTCGGGATCGGCAACGCCGAAGGCAAAATCATCAGAAAGACCGTACTGCCGATGCTGGCGTACGGCGGGATCGCCGCCGCCATGGCAGCGATCCTCACGCTCTGACCGAACACTCGTTATCGCAAGCAAGACAAGAAGGTAAACACTATGATCATCTCCGCGTCAACCGACTACCGGGCCGCCGCCCAGGCCAAACTGCCGCCGTTTCTGTTTCACTACATCGACGGCGGGGCCTACGCGGAGCATACGCTGAAGCGCAATACCGCGGATCTGGCCGATATCGCCTTGCGCCAGCGCGTGCTGCGCAATATGTCCGAACTCAGCCTGGAGACCACGCTGTTCGGCGAGCAGCTGGCGATGCCGGTGGCGCTGGGGCCGGTGGGGCTGACCGGCATGTACGCCCGCCGCGGCGAAGTGCAGGCCGCGCGCGCCGCGGCCAAAAAAGGCATTCCGTTCACGCTGTCCACCGTGTCGGTCTGCCCGATCGAAGAGGTGGCGCCGGCGATCGATCGGCCGATGTGGTTCCAGCTCTACGTGCTGAAAGATCGCGGTTTTATGCGCAACGCGCTGGAGCGCGCCAAGGCCGCCGGCGTGAAAACGCTGGTGTTCACCGTCGACATGCCGGTGCCGGGCGCCCGTTACCGCGATGCCCATTCGGGGATGAGCGGCCCCAACGCCGCCCTGCGCCGCGTGCTGCAGGCGTTTACCCATCCGCAGTGGGCCTGGGACGTCGGCCTGCTCGGCAAGCCGCACGATCTGGGCAACGTCTCGGCCTACCGCGGCAAACCAACCAGCCTGGAAGACTACATCGGCTGGCTGGGCGCCAACTTCGATCCGTCGATTTCCTGGAAAGATCTGGAGTGGATCCGCGAATTCTGGGACGGCCCGATGATCATCAAAGGCATTCTTGATCCGGAAGACGCCAAAGATGCGGTGCGCTTCGGCGCCGACGGCATCATCGTCTCCAACCACGGCGGCCGCCAACTGGACGGCGTGCTGTCGACCGCGCGCGCCATGCCGGCGATCGCCGACGCGGTGAAAGGCGACATCACCCTGCTGGCCGACTCCGGCATCCGCAGCGGCCTGGACGTGGTGCGCATGATCGCGCTGGGCGCCGACAGCGTGCTGCTGGGGCGCGCCTTCGTCTATGCGCTGGCGGCGGCCGGCGAAGCCGGGGTGGCTAACTTGCTGGATCTGATCGACAAAGAGATGCGCGTCGCCATGACGCTCACCGGCGCGAAAACCATTGCGGAGATCAACGCCGGATCGCTGGTCAGAAACGCCTGAATCAAAGCGGCTGTACCCCTTCCGGGTAGGCGTTGTAGCTCATCTTGCTGATGAACGCCCCGGCCGGTGACACCAACACCCGGCCGGCGGCGTCCAACCCGAGGAAGGTGCCGGTGCAGCGCCCGGAGATAAAGTCGAAGAAGAACACCGAGCACACCGGGATAATCTTTTCCCGGAAGGTGAACAGGAACATCTCGTCCTCAAACTTGTAGTAAGTGGCGTAGTCCATGTCGCCGTGGCCGAATTGTTCGCCGCGCAGGTTTTGCCAGGCGTAGCGCTCGGTGTTGACGTAGAAGTGTTCGTAATAATGGTTGGGGCTGTAGACATTCAGCGTGCGATAACCGATCAGCTCGCGGGTAAGATGCGGCGCGACGCCGCCCGGCGTGACGCCGGCAATCTGCCCAACGTGGAAGCTTTGCTTAAGGCGAGATCCCTTTTCCACCGTTTGCTCGGGCAGCAACGTGCTGCGCACCAGCAGCGCCCGGCCGCTGTCGCGGTTGAGCACCAGCGTCAGGCATTCGTTGCCCGGCGACTGCAGCGGAATATTGAAGAAATAGCGGGCGGCGGAGGTTTGCACCTCTTCGTAAGCGTCCTCACCGCTCTCCCCGCCCCAGGCCCACAGCACCCGCTGCCGATCGGCGCTGAAACGCAGCGTGATTTCCCCGCCGTCTTCAAAGGCGATCTGCAACGTTTTGCCGCGCCAGTCCTGAGTGCCCGGCAGCCGGTTGGTGTCGATGCCGCGCGCGAAATCGTCGTAATTCTTCCAGTCCGGTTCGGCATTTTGATTCAGTACGGATGGTTCTGCTGACATCTTCGCTCTCCTTGATTGAATGGGATGAAAACCGCCTCAGACGTCGGCGACGCCCGCCGGTTTCACCGCTCGGCGGTTCGCCACGGCAGGGGCGGTTTCATCGAGAAAACAACTCAGTACGCCGGCGCACACGGCGCCGGCGGCCGCCAGCCACATCACGCTGACCAGCCCGTAGCGATCGGCGATCAGCCCGGCGATAAACGGCGCCAGGCAGCCGCCAATCACCTCGCCAATTCCCATCACCAGCCCCAACGCGGTCGCGATGCGCGCCGGCGACACCGTTTCAGACGGGATGGTGGCCATAAACAACGTGAAACAGCCAAGGCCGGTATAAGACAGGAACACCAGCACGCCCAGCAGCCACGGGTTATCGACGTAGCTCAAAAACAGCGGGCAGCACACCGCCAGCAGCGAAAAGAAGATCAGCGTCGGCTTGCGGCCGAAGCGATCGGAAATCGCCGGCACCGCCACGCCCCAAAACACCCAGGCGGCGCCGATGGCGCTCATGATGCCGCCCATCGTGCCTTCGCCGAAACCGCGGTCGGTCACCAAAAAGTTGGGGGTGAAGGTAATGATGATCATGAACCAGGTGACGAACACACAGGAGATCAGAATGCACAGCGCCACGTTCTTGATTTTGAATAACTCGCCGTAAGCACCTTTGTTCGCCGCCTTGTCGGCCGCCGGCGCGGCGCTGAAAGCGGGATCCTTTTTGCCGTTCACATAGCGATAGATCAGCCACGCCAGAATGATGCCCGGCACGGCGGTCAGGTGAAACGCCATGCTCCAGCCCCACTTCTGCGCCAGATAGATGATCAGCGGCGGCGCGATAATACCGCCCAACAATCCCGGCGCCGCGCCCTGGATCAACCCCATGTTGAAACCGCGGCGCTGCGGCTGCGATTTTTCCACCATCAACGACTGTGCGATCGGCAATACCGGCCCTTCGGCGATCCCCATCAACGCCCGGAAGATCAATAGCATGGCAAAGCCGCTGACCAACCCCGACAGCGCGGAGAACAGCGAAAACACCAGGATCGACAGGATCAGCATCGGTTTACGGATATTAAAACGATCGGCTATCGCCCCCAGCCCGGCGCCAGACAGCGCCCAGGTTAACGCCAGCACCGCCGACAGGGTGCCGAGATGCACGTTGCTGAGCTTGAGGTCGGCGGCAATCATCGGAAACAGAAACGAGATGGTCAGACGATCGACGAACACGCAGCCGAAAACGAAAAATAAAATAATCAGCAACCGGTTCTCTTCACTTAATGCGCTGCGAGGCTCTGGCGATGTATTCATAGCGTCATGTGTCCATAAGTTAACTTATGAATGGCAAGCCGCCATGGCATAAGTGTGTTAAGCGCACGGCCAAGAGAGAAATTGGCCCTCCATCACGACAACAACTCATTAACATGTTAATGACATAAAATTATCGTAAGCCGGCGGTCTGTCAACCGGCGCTTTCTTAGAGACGAATGAAGTTTTTGTTCGGTACTATTTTAAAATCGCATTATCACAAAAAGATATTTTACCTCTCTGTTTTTACAGAAAATAAAATAATAACGGGTATTTTTCTTCGGTTAAAAACGCCTATTTCCACGCCATTTGCGAATAATCTCAACGATCACTCTTCAGGCTTATTAATTTTTTACCCGTATTGAATGAACGCTGGGGAATATTCAGTTTGACTTTTATCTATTGAATCATTTCGTTTTATTTTATTGCCGCACAACAAACTAACTCTTATGAGGGAAAGGCCATTGGCAAAGTTACATAATTTCATCTGGACAATAGCAAAAGCGCAGAGCGTGACGTAAATCACGGCAATCATGCCGTATCCTGCAAGGTAATTATGCTCGCAACAGCAATTATCTATTGCGATTAGGGCTGTTTATCTCAATTAATCGTCATGCAACACTTCGTGCCATCGTTCGACACCGCGCCGCAAGGCCTGAGACGGAGTGACACATGAGCATCGAAAGACTAACCCGGGAGCCGCTTTCCATCGGTATTGAGCTGCCGTTGGACAATGATTGGTCCACCAGTGGGCAGCTGAAACGCCAGCAGGACGGGCGGCCGTTCGGCGTGCCGGACATGAGTGAACACGCTGCGCGCATCAAGCTGGCCGATGAGCTCGGCTTTCGCGCCGCCTGGGTTCGTGACGTGCCGCTGTACGATCCTGACTTCGGCGACGCCGCGCAGGTGTTTGAGACCTTTACCTACCTCGGCTACCTGTCCAGCCTGACGCGCAATATTCTGCTGGGCACCGCGGCCGTGGTGCTGCCGCTGCGCCAGCCTTGGCTGGTGCGCAAAGCGGCTTCCACGCTGCAAACGCTGAGCGGCGATCGTCTGCTGCTCGGCGTCGCCAGCGGCGATCGCCCCGTGGAGTACCCGCTGTTCGGCGCCGATTACGCCGCGCGCGGTGAAAACTTCCGCACCAGCGTCGGCATTCTCCAAGGTGAAGCCGACAGCGCGCTCCAGCCCGGATTGCGCCTGCTGCCGGCCACGCCGCCGCCGCCGCTGCTGGTCGCCGGGCTGGCGCAACAAACGCCCGAGTGGGTGGGCAAAAATATGGATGGCTGGCTGTCGTATCCCGGCACGCCTGCGGACCACGTTTCGCGAGTCAAACTCTGGCGTAACGTAGCCGGTGACAAGCCCTACGTCAGCTTTATTCATCTCGACCTCACCGATAACGCCGACGCGCCGATTCAGCGCCATCGCTTCGGCATCAAGAGCGGCCGCAATGGATTGATTCAGGAACTGAGCGCCATGCGTGACGCCGGGGTCAACCACATCGGCCTGCATTTCCGCCGCAACCAGCGGCCGCTGGAAGAGACGATGCAGGAGATCGGTCAACTGGTGTTGCCGGAATTCCATCGCGCCTGACGCCCGCTTTAGCCCGCTATTCCGACCTGAGCGGGTCTTTGCCCCGTTACCGGGGCTTTTTTATTTCCGCCGCTGCTAGTTCATAACAACTCAGTCTAATCCCTGCGGCCAAACGGCGGCATGATGACGGGGCAACGAACCACCATGAGGAATGAGCAATGACGGCAAAACTGACAGAAGCGGGCTTTTGGCGCAAAACCGCCGACTCTTCATCGCTGCGCGAGCCGCGCGTGCTGATCCGGGTCTACGTCGATGAAGGCGAGATTGACCGCGCCATCGCATTTTACGAGCGGCTGCACGGCGTGGAAGCGGATATGCGTTTCGACTTTCCCGAACATCGGTTGGTGCTGGCGGCAGTAGGGCCGTTTCTGATCCTGGAGGGCTCGGAAGAAAGCCTGCGTCCTTTCCGCAGCACCTTCGGCACGTTGCTGGTCGATGACATTTATCCTTACCACGAGCGGCTGCTGGCCGCCGGGGCCGATATCTTCTTTGGCCCGGTGGAAGTGCCCACCGGCGCCTGTTTCAATGCGCGCCTGCCGGACGGCACGATTATCGAATACGTGCATCACCGGCCGCGCGCGGACGAATAAGCCGCCTCAAGGGAGCGCCGGCGTCATGGCGTAACCGCGCAGATCCTTGCGCAGGCTGACCATGTACAACACGATCACCGCCGAGAACGGCAGGCCGCACAGCACCACCGCGGTCTGCATCGCGCTGAAACTGCCGGCGTACAGCAACCCGGCGCAGATCAACGTGGTGACCGCCGCCCAAAATACCCGCAGCCAGGCCGGCGCGTCATCGTGGGCGGAACCGCCCTGGCAGGAGAGGTTCGCTATCATCAGCGTGCCGGAATCAACCGGCGTCAGGAACAGCACGAAACTGATCGCTACCACAAAACCGGCGGTCAGCTGGGTATAGGGCAGGTATTCGAACAGCTTGAACACCGCCATCGGCGGATCGCTTTGCGCCACCTGCCCGAGGATCGCCTGCCCGCCTTCCAACACCAGGCTGATGGCGGTATTGCCGAAGATCGACAGCCACGCCAGCGTGAAGCCCAGCGGGATCAGCAACACGCCGAAGATCAATTCACGAATGGTGCGCCCTTTGGAAATGCGCGCGATGAACAGCCCGACAAACGGCGCCCACGCCACCCACCAGGCCCAATAGAACAACGTCCAGGCGCCCTGCCACTGGCGCGCCTTGCCGTACAGATACATATCGAAGCTGCGGCTGACCAGCGAAGTGAGATAATCGCCGAGGTTCTGCAACATGCCGTTGAGCAGATTCAGCGTCGGGCCGGCCAGAAACACGAACAGCAGCAACAGGCACAGGAAGCCGACGTTGATGTTCGACAGCATCGCAATGCCCTTCTCGACGCCAGTGACCGCCGCCAGCGTGGCCACCACCATCATCACCACGATCAGCGCCAGCAGCACGCCGGTGCTTTGCGGAATATCGAACAGATAAAACAGCCCCGAGTTAACCAGCAGCGCGCCGATCCCCAGGTTGGTTACCATCGAAATCACCGTCACCAGAATGCCGAAGCTGTCCACCAGATGGCCGGCGCCGCCGTGGGTGCGCTCGCCGAAGATCGGGTATAACGCAGAGCGCAGCGCCAACGGCAGGCCGCGGCAATAGGCGAAATAGGCCAGCGCGGTGGCGATCAGCGCATACAGCGCCCAGCCGTGCAGCCCCCAATGCAAAAAGGTCAGCGCCATCGCCTGCCGCGCCGCCTGCACGGTGCCGCCGCTGCCTTCCGGTGGCGACAAAAAATGATCCAGCGGTTCATAGGCGCCGTAGTACACCAGCGCAATGCCGATGCCCGACGAGAACAGCATCGCCACCCACGAGGGATAGCTGAACTGCGGCGGTTCGTCATCCTGGCTGAGGCGAATATGGCCGAAGCGCGACAGCGCCAGCCAGAAGACGAACACCATGCAGCCGACCATCAACAGCATGTAGTACCAGCCGAACACGTCGGCGACCCAACTTTGCGCGACGTTCAACCACTGTTTGCTGGCGGCGGGAAACAGCACGACCAGCGATCCCAGCAGCAGGATCACCGCCGCCGAGCCGAAAAATACCGGGACATTCAATCTGACAGGTTCTTCGTCAAGCGATGGGGGAGTTTTTGTTGTCATTGGCAGGCTTCCATGATGCGAAAGACAGACGATTTAAATGCAACTTTTAATTAACATTTTATCGCCATTTATTTGACATTTTCGCAGCATATAGAGTATTGATTGACCGTTCAATCAATCAAATCCAAAGTGTGATTGGCCTATCAGTTGAGGAAAATATGTACCGAAGAGACATTCCGGAGCAGCGTAAGGAGCAGTTGATTAACGCCGCCTTCGAGACCATAAACGTCGTCGGGCTGGCCGGCGTCACCCTGTCTCAGGTCGCGAAAGAAGCCGGGCTGTCGACCGGCATCGTCAGCCACTATTTTGGCGATAAAGAGGGGTTGCTGAGCGCCACCATGCGCAAGATCCTGCGCGATCTGCGCGACGCGGTGGCCGAGTGCCGCGCGCAAGCGGCGAGCGACAGCCAGTCACAGCTGTTCGCCATTATCCAGGGCAACTTCCACCCCAGCCAAACCAACGCCGTGTCCATGCGCGCCTGGCTCGACTTCTGGGCCGCCAGCATGCACCAACCGGTGCTGCGCCGCCTGCAGCGCGCCAACGATCGGCGGCTCTATTCCAATATTTGCTGCCAGTTCCGCCGCGAGCTGCCGCTGCAGCAGGCGCGCGACGCGGCGCGCGGGCTGGCGGCGATGATCGATGGGCTTTGGCTGCGCGGCAGCCTGGCCGGCGACGAGACCGACCTAAAGCGGGACTGCCGCATCGCCTGCGACTACGTGGCGCAGCGGCTCAACGCCGCTCAGCCTCTGAGGTGAACGTGAACGGCTCCGTCAGTGCGGTTCCTGCTCTTCGCTGTACTGGGTTTGCCACATGGCGGCGTAGCGGCCGTTCGCGGCCAGCAACGCCTCGTGCCCCCCGCGCTCGACGATCTCCCCCGCCTCCAGCACGATAATTTCATCGGCATCCACCACGGTGGAGAGCCGATGAGCGATCACCAGCGTGGTGTGATTGCGGCTCACCTCGCGCAGGTGCCCCTGGATTTCGCGCTCGGTCTGGGTATCCAGCGCGCTGGTCGCCTCGTCAAACACCAGGATGGCCGGATTTTTCAGAATGGTGCGCGCAATCGCCACCCGCTGCTTTTCCCCGCCCGACAGCTTCAGCCCGCGCTCGCCCACCCGGGTGTCGTAACCGTCGGGCAGACCGACGATAAAATCATGGATATGCGCCAGCCGCGCCGCCCGCTCGATTTCTTCATCGCTGGAGCCGGTTTTGCCGTAACCGATGTTATAACGCAACGTATCGTTGAACAGCACCGTATCCTGCGGCACGATGCCGATCGCCTGCCGCAGGCTGGCCTGGGTCAGTTGGCGAATGTCCTGGCCGTCGAGGGTAATGGCGCCCCCCTGCACGTCGTAAAAGCGAAACAGCAGGCGCGACAGCGTGGACTTGCCCGCGCCGGAGGCGCCGACCACCGCCACCGTGTGGCCCGCCGGAATGGTAAAGCTCACCTGCTTGAGGATCGGCCGGCGCGTGTCGTAACCGAAGCTGACCGCGTCGAACCTCACTTCGCCGCGATCGAGGCGCAGCGGCTGCGCATCCGGGCTATCGACGATCTCACGCGGTTCCTGCAGCAGATCGAACATGTTCTCCATGTCGATCAGCGCCTGGCGCACCTCGGAATAAATAAAGCCGAAGAAGTTCAGCGGCTGATACAGCTGCAGCAGATAGGCGTTGACCAGCACGAAGTCGCCGACCGTCATCGTCCCCTGCGTAATGCCCCGCGCCGCCATGGTCATCATCACGATCAGTCCGATCGAAATAATGGCGGTTTGCCCCAGGTTGATCGCCGTAAAACTGAATTGGTTCTTGATGGCGGCGTATTCGTACAGCCGGCGCGACAGGTCGAAACGCTCGGCCTCGAACTCTTCATTGCCGAAGTACTTCACGGTCTCATAGTTCAGCAGGCTGTCGATGGATTTGCTGTTGGCGTCGGCGTTGGCCTTGTTGAGCTCGCGGCGAAAGCGGGTGCGCCAGCTGACCGCCAGCACGGTGAACAGGATGTAGCAACCGACCGTCGTCAGGATCGCCAGCGCGAACCAGCCGTTCAGCATATGCCACATGATCGCCGTGACCAGCGAGAGCTCGAACAGGATCGGCACGATGGAGAACAGCAGCCGCGACAGCACCGTGGACACCGCCTGAGTACCGCGCTCGATGGACAACGACAATCCGCCGGTCTGGCGCTCCAGATGGAAACGCAGGCTCAGCGCATGCAGCTGGCGGAACACCCGCACGCCCAACAGGCGCGTGGCGTTCTGGCTGACGTGAATAAACATCACGTTGCGCAGTTCCTCAAACAGCGCGCCACCCACCCGCGCCACGCCGTAGGCGACGATCAGCCCCAGCGGCACCGCCAGCATTTTCGCCGTCTCGCCGCTCAGTGCATCAACCATCTCTTTGTAGGCCAGCGGCACCAGCGTGGTGCTGACCTTGGCCGCCACCATGAACACGAAGGCCACCACCAGATACCAACGCAGCCGCGGGTTATCTTTCGGCCACAGATAGGGCAGCAGGAATTTCAGCAAACGGGAACGATCCATCATGTAATATTCATCTTCTCGGTCGGGATCGCGGCGCACAGCCGCGCGGGGGTTATGAGTTTGGCCTGGCCGGCGGCGAACGCCGCACCATTCCCTTTTCCTGCAGCGATAACTCAGCATCATCCGTCAGGAGAAGCGGCGGCGGCTCGGGCAAAGTTCAGGCATGGAGGAGACAATCACATGACCCAGACGTATGCAAAGCGCTTTGCGCTGGTCTTTGACTATATCGACCGCCACCTGGACGAGGCGCTCACCGTCGAAAAACTGAGCGAAGTGGCCCACTTTTCGCGCTTTCACTTTCAACGCCAGTTTAGCGCGTATTGTGGCATCTCGGTGTGGCGTTATATCCAGTGGATGAGGCTCAAACGCGCCTCGTACCGCCTGGCGTATAACCCGCTGGAGCCGGTGATTGACATCGCGCTGGACGCCGGTTTTCAAAACCCGGAGTCCTTCAGCCGCGCCTTCAAACAGGCGTTCAGCCAAACGCCAAGCCAGTTTCGCAAACGGCCGGCCTGGATCGATTGGCAACAACGCTTTCCCGAGCCGAAACACAAAAGGAAACAACCCATGAAGGTAGACATTGTCGACTTCCCGGTCACGCCGGTGGCGATGATCGAACATCGCGGCCCGTCCGCGCTGGTCAACGAAACCGCCGCACGCTTTATCGAGTGGCGCAAAATCAGCGGCCTGTCGCCGGTCAGAAGCAGCCGCACTTACGGTATCGCGCCGCACGATCCGGCCACCACCGAAGCGCAGGACTTCCGCTTCTTCATTTGCGGCGAGGTCACTGCGCCGATCCCGGAGGACAACGCCTTCGGCGTGGTGAACGGCACGCTGCCGGCCGGGCGCTGCGCGGTGCTGCGCCATCTCGGATCGCTGGATGGGCTCTCGGAAAGCGCCCGCTATCTTTACAGCGAGTGGTTGCCGGCCAGCGGCGAGGAGCTGCGCGATTTTCCGCTCTATTTCCACTACCACAACTTCGTGCACGAGGTGGCGGAATATGAACTGGTGACCGATCTTTATCTGCCGCTGAAATAGCTGACATCCGGCTCCGCAAGGAGCCGGATTGACGTTAACAGGACGGCGACGATCCCTGCGGCGGCAGATAGCGCTGCGGATCGAGCGCGGTGGCGCGATAGCGGATCTGGAAATGCAGGAACACCGAATCGGTGCCGGTGCTGCCCATGGTGCCAATCTTCTGCCCCGCTTTCACATCCTGGCCGTTGCGCACCAACGTAGTGTCGTTGTGCGCGTAGGCGGTAATAAAGTCTTCGCCATGCTTAATCATGATCAGGTTGCCGTAGCCGCGCAGTTGGTTGCCGACGTACACCACTTTGCCCTTGGCGGAAGCATAGATCGGCTGGCCGCGTTTACCGGCGATGTCGATGCCCTTGTTGCCGCCATCGGCATTGGAGTACGCCTGCACGATCCGGCCGCTGGTCGGCCAGCGCCAGCAACGTGCGGCGCCCGGCGGCGGCGTTTGCTTGGCGATCGCGGAGGAAGAAGTTTTACGGCGCGTGGCGGCGGTTTTGGTCGGCGCGCTGCCGCTCAGCCGCAGCTTTTGCCCCACTTCCAGGCTATAAGGAGGGCGTATCTTGTTGATTCTGGCCAGATCGCTGACTTCGCTGTCGGTGATCCAGGCGATGTAATACAGCGTATCGCCCCGTTTGACGGTGTAGGACTTGCCGGTATAGCTGCCCTTCGGCAGTTTGTCGTAGTCGCGGTTGTAGGTGTTTTTACCCGAACATCCGGCCAACAGCAGCCCCAATGTCAGACACACCGCGATGCGGCGCCACCTCGCCAGCTTGCTTCCTGTGCTCAAATCCTGTCCCCAGTCGTCTTTTCGGTTCTGATACGCCTCAGCCACACAGTGTAACATTTGCGCCGGGTCAGTCAAAAAGCGGGGAAGAGGCAAATATCGGAAAACAGCTGGCGCGGAGGCCGCTGCGGCACGATCGGCGGGAGGAAAAATGGCGCCATAAGGCGCCAAATCATGCAGCGATGCCGGGATTACTGTTTACCTGAGGTCAGCAAACTGAAGCTGGTCATCAGATTGCGATAGTCAGGAATATGTTGAGAGAACAGGCTCCCCAACCCTTCGATATCATTTCGCCAATCGCGGTGCAATTCGCACGCCGCGCCAAACCAACTCATCAGTTGCGCGCCGGCCTGGGACATGCGATCCCAAGCCGCATCGCGCGTAATCGAATTGAACGTGCCGGATGCGTCTGTGATGACGAAAACCTCATACCCCTCTTCCAGCGCAGAGAGCGCAGGAAACGCCACGCAAACCTCGGTCACCACGCCGGCGATGATCAGTTGTTTCTTGCCCGTGGCCTTTACCGCCTTGACGAAATCTTCATTATCCCAGGCATTGATATTGCCGGGACGAGCAATATAGGGGGCGTCAGGGAAAGTTTGCTTTAGCTCTGGCACCAAAGGGCCGTTCGGTCCGTTTTCAAAACTCGTGGTCAGTATTGTCGGTAAATTGAAGTATTTAGCCAGATCGGCCAGCGCCAAAACATTATTTTTGAATTTATCCGGATCCTGATCTCTAACCAGGGACAGTAGCCCGGTCTGATGATCGACTAATAAAACGGCGGCCTGTGTCTTATCTAATCGATTATATTTAAAAGTCATTCCCTTCTCCTTTATCATCAAAATCATCAAATTCCGATCGCCCCATGCATTCCAAGCATGTAGCATACTTTCAAACGCTCCGACATCAGGCTAGCAATGAACCAGCCGGGTAAATAGCACGATTATTGGGAATGAGTGTTTCACCACTGGGAAGGTTAATTTTATATGATAGATTTCAATGAGATGGTTATGTTTGCCAGAGTAGTTGAATGCGGTGGATTTCTTTCCGCCAGTAAGAAGTTTGGTATACCCAAATCGACGCTATCAAGGCGAATATCCAATTTGGAAAAAAGGCTTAATGTCAGGCTTATTCAGCGCTCAACGCGAAACCTCATGGTCACCGATATAGGAAAAGAATATTTTCAGTACTGCCTGCAGATGATTAGCACCGCAGAGAAAGCGGAATGCCTTATTATTAACAAAAGCGAAAAACCCACTGGAAAAATAAAACTGACCTGCTCAAACATTCTCCTGGATCTTGGCCTAACGGAAGTGCTGGCGAGATTCATGCTGCAATATCCCAAGGTCAATTTGCATGTGAAAATATTTAATCGCAACGTGGATATTATTTCTGAAGGGTATGACCTCTCATTAAAACTCATCGCCGATGAGCCCAAAAACAGCAATTTGGTGATGCGTCGAATTTGCGCTGTGCCCACCGCATTTATGGTCGCCCCCTCTGCAGCTATTCAGTACCAAAGTATAAATACGCCCGAAGATCTCTCCAGTTTGCCAACGGTCGGGTGGTTATCGACCCATCTTCAGGCCGCCTGGACGTTTCAACAAGCCGATCGCGAAGTCAAAATAAACAACGAGTCGCGCATGGTGTGCGATGACATTCGCCTGATCAAGGAATCGATCGTAAAAGGCGTCGGTGTTGGCTGCCTGCCGCTGAAATTAGCCCGCCAGGAACTGCTCGACGGCAGCCTGAAAACGCTGCTCGACGACTGGACATTGGAACAACACAAGATTGTCGCGTTTTACCCTTCCAGACAAGGACTCCCTCCTTCGGTAAGGGCGCTGATTGATTTCATCGTTGATGAACTGGCCGAATAACACGCCGCTTCCAAGCATAAACGCCACGCCGGATTTACCGCAGCGATTAAAAAGTGACTACTATAATAGAGCGCTCGGAAAAATAGAGTGCCCCCGAGGATCGCAACAAAGAGAATGGAGCTGTAACATGCTAAACCTTGATCGCAATAATCTGCCCCTCCTGAGCGAAGAACTGCTCAAAAAGCAACGCACCACCCTGCTGATCATCGCCTTCCTGCTGCTGGCGGGCGGCATACTGTGCCTGGTCAACCCTTTCGCCTCCGGCGCGGCGCTGAGCATCGTGGTCGGCGTCCTGCTGCTGTTGAGCGGCGCCGGGCTGATTATCGCCATGATCGCCAACCGGGCGCAGAATACCTGGCCGATGATCGGCGGCATTCTGCTGGGCGTGGCCTACCTGATTATCGGTTATGTGTTCATCACCAGCCCGCTGGCGGGCATTCTGGCGCTGGCGGTGTACCTTGCCGTGCTGTTCGCGCTCGGCGGCATCGCGCGCCTGGCGGCCGGCTATATGCGCCGCGGATTGCCGGGCAACTGGCTGCAGTTCGTCATTGGCGTACTCGATTTGATCATCGCCTGGATGCTGATCGGCTCAGGCCCGGCGGCGTCGGTCACGCTGGTGACGGCGATCGTCGGCATCGAGATGCTGGTCAGCTCCTTTGCGCTGTTCCAGGCGGCGAATCTGTTTAAACGCGCCTGATGCTACCGGCCCGCCATCGCGGGCCTCATCGCTTTCGTCGCTTCCAGACAAAACAAGGCGATACCCCCTCGGCTTGTCCGTGGTTATCTTCATCGGTAAGTGCCAATATAGGCGCAGACAAGGGAGCTGAAACCGATGACAACCCATTCCAACCCGTTGAACTCGCGGGAAGTCTGCCTGCAATTACGCCATTTCAATCAGGTAATCGGGCAACAATGCCGCAATATGGCGCGCCAAAATACCACCTGCCCGTGCTGCCTGGCGGACATCGCCACCGGTTGCGACGCCGGTATCAAACTGTGCGGCCAGCAGTTGGCCAAACCCAACCCGCAAACCCCGTTATTCCGGCAGATTCGCAACTTGCTGCTCGATCTGCGCGCAGAAGCGATAGGGGTTCACAGAATAGACGTCCTAAACCGCACCAATAACGAAATATCCTGGCTGTTGCGTGAGCTGTATTTCGAGACGTTCTGACCCCGCATGTTGTCGGCGCCGCTAAAGCGAAAGCCGAAAGCGAGATACGGGCTTTTGATCATGTTCATCAATCATTAGCGTCACCGGCTCCACGCCATACAGCCTGAACTCCGCGAGCAGTCAGCGAGAGGAGCCCGTTTAAAAGCGGCTCTGGCAAAGGAAACGTCCACCGGCGCGGGGTTAACCGGCGGCAGCGGTTTTCGGCAACACGAAGTCAACCCGCCGATTCTTGGCCCGGCCCGTCGGCGTGTCGTTGGAAGCCACCGGTTCAGCCTCCCCTTTTCCCCGTTCACTCAGACGAGATTTTTCTACCCCGTGTGCGATCAGCCAAACAGCCACCGCACGTGCGCGTCGCAGCGACAGATCCTGATTATATTTATCGCTGCCCACCGCATCGGTATGCCCCTCGATCACCACGTTCCCTACCGGTTCGGCCGCGATAAATTGCGCCACCTGTTGCAGCGCAGGCTCCGCTTTAGCAGCAATCGCATCGCTGTCGAAGGCGAACAGCACATCGCTGCGCATCGATAACGTGACGGCATTTTTGCTGTCTCTGACAGAAATGTCGGCGGATTGTTTAGCCAAATCCGCTGCCTTACTTTGCAGGTCAAGGACGCCGGCATTCAGCCCCGAAGGCAAACCAACCAAATCCAGCCGGGTAGCCTTGAGATCGAGTATCACCGGTTTCCCCACGGATGCCGGCTCTCCGCTGTCAGCCCATGAACCCAATGACACCATCCCAAAGGCTAACATCCCACCCACACAGGCGGCTTTCCTGAGGCCGTTCATCGCTCAACGATCCGTAATGGCTATCGGCCCGAGCGGCTCGACGTTGGCGATCGTCAGGTACACCTCTTTCACATCAGGTGGAGGCGCGGGGAAGCTGCCAAACCAGGTGGCAACATAGGGAATGCCTGAGCTTGAGCTGAATGACACGTTGGGAGAGGCCAGTGGGACATTATTGCTATCGGTAAGCAGCAGGTATTTTTTATTACCCACCAGAATGTAGAAGGATTTCTCAAGACTGCTTTTATCCAGACTGCTATACAAGCCTTGTCCATTAAGGTTGTCTTTCAACCCTTTGAAACGCACTTTGATGGTCAGGATTTCACCGTGGCGCACGGCCTCGGTCACTTGCGCTTCGGCTACGCCGCTGCTGACGATCCCGGTAGCCAACGGGGTCACGGGGGGATCCTCCGCGAACGCCATGCCGGGAAGCATTATCGAAGCAAACAGGCAGGAAATGACGAATTTTCTGACATGCTGCATGATCGGAGTCCTTATTCAGGGGGAATTGAAGATTGTTCTTTCAACAACCAGGCAATGCCACTGCGGTCACTCTGTCCCGGAATTATAGTAAAGCACCTCATATTCATGAGAATTATCCCTGAAAGCGTAACCTTGGTCACGTTATGCTTGCGCATGAATTCTCCCCCGTTAGCGCTTATTTTGCTGAATGACCGGCTTCATACCAGCATTCCCTTCCGCTCATCCTCTCTGCTGTTCACCCCACTTTACGACCGCCGTCACACCTCGCCACCGCTAAATTGCGTTGGTTATAGAGTCGTCTACAATTCAATCGAATTACCCCCTACAACATCAGAAATTATTATTATTAGAGGTGATTATGTTACAGAAACACGAAAACGTAATAAGTATGACTGTACTAAGCCCGCAAGCCACCCAACAGCTGATGCCATCGTTCTCCTCCTTGCCCCACACGCAACACGCCGACGGCAAATATCGCCTGCGCCGTTATTCGGTCGTTAAATACCTCAACCCCAACGTCGCCGAAGTAGGGCCGCGCACTTTCATGCAGTCGGATCAGATCAACCACTTCCAGGGCAATGTAGTGCGCCGCTTCGAACCTATCGACAGCGCCGTGTTGCAGAGCGCCGGCATGGCGGAGATGTGCAACCTGTTTGCAGAAAGCAACGAACTGCCGGAAGGCGCCGAGATAGAGATCCACCAGATGCGCGTGGTCGCCATCGAGAAAGACACCCAGGTGGCGCCGGAAGGCATTCACCAGGACGGTTTCGACCATATCGCGATGATAGCCATTCACCGGCACAACATCGTCGGCGGTGAAATCATGCTGTATGACGACAGCCACCACGACCCTTTCTTTAAAAAAGCGCTGGCGGACGGTGAAGCCGTGCTGCTGGCGGACAGCAAACTGTGGCACAACGCCACGCCGATCAACGCCGTGAGCCCGGAAGAAGAAGGTCATTTGGATCTCTTTGTCCTCACCGCGCGGGGGGAGAAAGCATGACCTTTACCCCCGAGCTCGCCCGCGCCCAGTTCAGCGCGCTGTCACAGCAGATCGACGGCAAACCGGCCATCTTTTTCGACGGCCCCGGCGGTGCGCAGGTTTCACGGGGCGTGCTGGAAAAAATGACCGACTACCTGGGAAGGTACAACGCCAACCTGGGCGGCCACTATTTCTCGAGCCGGGTCACCGGCGAGGTGATGGGCCAGGCGCGGGAATCGGTGCGCGCCTTGTTAAATTCGCCGTCGCCCGACAACATCGTCTTCGGCATGAACATGACCACGCTGACTTTCCATCTCAGCCGCATCATCAGCCGCGACTGGCAGGCCGGCGATGAAGTCATCGTCACCGCACTGGATCACTACGCCAACGTCTCCAGCTGGCAGCAGGCTGCCGCTGACAAAGGAGCCGCGGTGCATCAGATACCGCTGGAGAACGCCGACTGCGCATTGGATGCCGCGAAAGTGTGCGAGCGCATCAACGCCAACACTCGTCTGGTGGCGGTCAGCTACGCCTCCAACGTCACCGGCAGCATCGTCGATATCAAAACCATCGTCGAAGCCGCGCATCGGGTCGGCGCGCAGGTGTATGTCGACGCCGTGCACTATGCGCCGCACAACCTGATTGACGTGCAGGCGCTGGGCTGTGACTTCCTGGTGTGCTCCGCCTACAAGTTCTTTGGCCCGCACGTCGGCATGGCCTACATCGCGCCGCAGTGGTTGCAGCGCCTGCGCCCTTACAAGGTCGAGCCGGCCACCGACGTCGGCCCCGGCCGTTTCGAGACCGGCACGCAAAGCTTCGAAGCGCTGGCCGGCGTCGCGGCCGCGATCGAGTATCTGGCGCAGTGGGGCACGCCCGGTGCGCCGTTAAGGCAGCGTCTGCAGGAGAGCTTCGCCGCCTACCACCGGCATGAAGAGGCGTTGTGCAGCCACTTCCTGCAGCGGCTGCAACAACTCGACGGCGTGCGGCTTTATGGCAACCCCCGGGCGGACAGCGCGCGCCGCACGCCGACCTTCGCCCTGACCTTCAGCGGCCATACGCCTGACGCGATCGCCCGCCGCCTGGGGCAGCACAACATCTGCGCCGGCAGCGGGCATTTCTATGCGTTGGGCTTGGTGCAACAGCTGGGGTTGCAGGACGGCGGCGTGCTGCGCATCGGCATGATGCACTACAACACTCGGGGCGAGATCGATACGCTGTTCAACGTGATCGCCGAAGATATTCTCAGTTAATCCGGCCATATCGGCCCGTTCATCTTATTGAGCGGGCCGAATAAGGTATCAAACTGCCCGTCTTTTCTTCCACCGCGTCCACGGCGCACAGATGCGTGCCTTTCTTTCCCCGCGTTACGAAATGCGAAGATAACGAACATATAATGCCGGAGACCGGAATCGGCGCATCGTGCGGTTGTCACCGGATACGGCGGAGGCAGCACATTGCGTGCATTCTCTTTTGACTCGGCAGTGGGCATAATGACAAACACGGTCTGGGTCAGATGAGTATGAATGGTGAAGTCGCAGCGCATTACGTTAAATGACATTGCTGTACTGGCTGGTGTCACCAAAATGACGGTCAGCCGCTATCTGCGCACGCCGGACAGGGTTAAACCGGAAACCGCTGCGCGCATCGCCGCCGTGATCGAGGAAGTCGGCTATCAGGCCGATCCTGACAATCCCGCCCTCTATTCCAATAGCCCTCCCCTCATCGGCGTTCTGGTTCCTTCTTTTAACAATCTGATATTTGCTGATGTCCTCGCCGGCATTGAATCCGTGACGTCTGTACAGGGTTATCAGACGCTGGTCGTCAATTATGACTACAACAGCAAACGCGAAGAGGAGCAAATTGCCGCGATCCTGGCTTGTAAGATCAAAGGGCTGCTGCTGACCGAGTCAGTTCATAGTCTGCGGGCGGAAAAATTCCTGAAGACGGCAAAAATACCCGTTGCTGAAATCATGGGGCTGTCAGGCAATGCAGATCGAATTAACGTGGGTTTTGATAATGTGAAAGCCGGCTACGATATGACCACCATGTTGCTGGCCAGCGGTAAAAAACGCATTATCTATTTTGGTTCAATGTCTGATATCCGCGATGAACAGCGTTACACGGGATATTGTCAGGCAATGGCTAACCATGATTTACCTACCGGTCGTATTTCCCCCAATAAGATCTCTTCCATTTCAATTGGGACAGGCATGATGACGCTTGCGAGCCAGATGTACCCGGATATGGATGGAATTCTCTGTACCAACGACGATCTGGCCGTGGGCGTGTTACAGGAATGTCTGGCAAACGGTATCAGCGTTCCAGCGCAAATTGCCATTGCCGGATTTCACGGTCTTGAGATCGGGCAGATCATCACCCCTCGGTTAGCCAGCGTACTGACGCCACGCTATGAGATGGGGAAAGTGGCGACAGAAATCATAATAAAAAAAATTAAAGGGCTGCCGACCATTGAACGTGTCGATCTCCACTTCCGCCTATCAATGGGGGAGACAATATAGCTTTCCCCGCCAGTGACTTCAGCACTGGCCATAGCTACCCGCGCCGTCAGAAGAACGTCACTCGCTATCCCGACCAGAAATTCGGCCAGATGGCGTCACCCACCTGACCGAACGCCCCCTTAACGTGTCTTGCGGCGCCGGAGCCAGAATAGGACCAGCAGAATAATGACGACCGCCGCGACGGCCATGCCAGGCAGAATCATCGGCTGTGCGCGCGCCAACAGCGGTTTCGGGCCCCCGGCGCGCACCTCACTCACGTCGGCCTCGCTCACGCTCAGCGCGCTGTTGCCGTATTTCTGCAGCACGAAGTTAGCGATATCGGCAACCTGCTTATCCGTCAGTTCTCCGACATAGGAACCGGCGCCAAAGCTCGGCATCAGGACGTGCTTGCCGTCAACCCGGCGATCAACTCCCTGTAAAATGGCGGCAATCAGGTTTGACGGATTGCTCGCGGCCGTGGTGGAGTTGTTGAATAGCGAAGGATAGGCCTGGTTCAAACTGCCGCTGCCGTCAGGCTGATGGCAACTGGCGCAGTAGCCGCTGTAGAGCGCCTCGCCGCTATTGAGCGTGTGGTTGGCGTTGGGCGAATCCATGCCGCGGAGATGGTGCTCAACGTTGTAGTGCGCCTGACCAAGGCCATTGCCCTGGCGCCCCTCGCCCTGTGACGGCACGGTCTTCAGGTAAGTTGCAATCGCCCGCAGCTGCCGGTCGGTCAGGTATTGGAAGCTGTGCTCAACGGCTTCAGCCATTGGCCCCGCAGCTTGTGCGCGCCCTTCCGCCCGACCGGTTTTCAGGTAGTCCACTAACTCCTGCTCGCTCCAGTCGCCGATCCCTTCCTGGCGATCGGCGGTGATATTCGGCGCGTACCAAGCCCCCAACGATGCCCCCATCAGGAAGCGCGAATTGTCTTCCGCCATCAGCACATTACGCGGCGTATGACAGGTTCCGCAGTGAGCCGGCCCCTGCACCAGCGCGGCCCCCTCGTTCCACGCCTCACCTTTCGTCACATCCGGGGTGAAACGCCGATTGTCCAAATAAAGCATGTTCCACACCGCCATGGAGAGGCGGATGTTGAACGGAAACGGCAGATCGGTTTGGCGCTTGGCCGGCTCATCGACCGGGGCAACGCCATGCATGAAATAGGTATACAACGCGTGGATCTCGTCATCACTCAGACGGGTATAGGCGGTGTAAGGCATTGCCGGATAGAGATACGTCCCATCTTGCCGGATCCCAGAGCGCAGAACCTCGGCAAACGCCGCTTCAGAATAGCCGCCGATGCCGTATTTTACCGATGGGGTTATATTGGTGGCGTAGATAGTGCCCATGGGAGAAGCAATGCCGTACCCTCCGGCAAAAGGCTTGCCCTGCTGCTGCGTATTCGTATGGCAGGCCATGCAGTCCGAGGCGATAGCCAGCGCTTGCCCTTTAGCGATCAGATCGCCGTCCTGGGCATGCGCCGCGAAGCCGCTTCCCAGCAGCAGCGTCGCTGCCAGCGAGTGGGTGATTTTATTCATTTGCTCTCCAGGGCGCGCAGTACGTCATTGGCCGCCTTGAGTCCAAGCGCCGCCATTGTCAACGTGGTGTTGACAACGCTGGCTGAAACCATGGCGCCTCCACCCGGGATCCAAAGGTTGTCATGATCGTGGGCGCGGCAATTGCCGTTCACCACCGAGTTCGTGGGATCGCTGCCCATGATCGTGCCGCCCATAATGTGGTTGTTGGCATTCAGCTTGTCGTTAATCACAAACTCTTGCGCATCGAACAAGTCGCCAATCTGCCGTAGCTGGGTTTTTACCACTTCCAGCCCTTTGCGCACATAATCGCCGACGTCGTAGTGGATGTCCGGGCAGGCCAGGCCATGCTTGTCTTTGCGAGTGGGGCTCAGGGTCAGACGGTTGTTCGGGTCCGGCAGCGGTTCCAGGCTGATGGAGAGATCCACCGAGCGGCTGGCGCGATCGCGCACTTCATCCTGCAGCGCCTTGCCGACCTTGCCCGTTTTCAGAACTTCAAGGGCTGAGGGGATCACCCGGTTGATATTGTTGATGATGATCTTGTTGGCGGAGTGGTCGCTGCGGAACGCGCCGTCACGATACCCCACCATGCAGCTGCTCTGCGCCGGGCCGCGTCCAACCCACAGAGCCTCTCGCGCCAGGAAGGAGCAGTGCAGGCCAGAGTGATCCATCATGTTGCGCCCCACCTGATCCGAGCTGTTCGCGATGCCGTTCGGGTTCTTTTCGTTGGCCGCCAGCAGCAGTAAGCGCGGGTTCTCAATCCCATTGCAGGCCAGAACGAACGTTTTACCGATCGCCCGATGGGAGTTGTGCGCCGTGTCGTACCAGTGAACGGCGGTGACGCGGTTATTATCGTCGGTGTCAATTTTGTACACCACCGCCTCGGGGATCACCTTCGCCCCCTTGTGTTCGGCCCGTTCAACGTGGTGAATGCCGTTGTACATCGCCCCGATCGGGCAAATCGGCTGGCAATTGTTATTGCCGCAGCAGGTGGGCCGTCCGTTCCAGGGCCGGGTGCTGCGGCCTTGCGGAATGGGCACCGATTTAAAACCGTGAGGATTAACAATCTCAGCAATGCGTCTGTCGCCGTAGGCCCAGGGCACCATGTCCATCGGGTAAGGCCCGCTGCGTTCCGCAGGGGACTGCCACTCCGGATTATTCGGGCCGGCAACGCCGATTTCCTCTTCGGCTTTCGCGTACCACGGTTCGATATCTTCGTAGGAAATAGGCCAGTCTCTCCCCACGCCATAGAGGGATTTCATGCGAAAATCATTGGGATGGTTGCGCCAGCAAGAAGCGGCCCAGTGCCAGGTGGTTCCCCCCACCACACGCAAATAGCCCTGTTTAAAGCCTGAGCCATTGGGGCCGGTCAGTTTGATATAGTCGTTCTCCGGGAAATAGAGCGGCGCGGTGGCGTACTCCGATTGCGGGTAAAGCCCCTGAAAATCCGACCCCGCACGATTGTGCAGTGGCATATTGCGCCAGTTTTCCACAGCCTGTGCGCGCTCAATGCGCGGGCCTGCCTCAAGCACCAGCACCGAGTAGCCCTGGCTCACCAAAGCATCCGCCATCAGACCGCCCACAATACCGGAACCGACAATGACGACATCGGCCTCTGCATCGCCGGAAGCATTAATTATTGGGCTTTTCACACGCGGTCCTCATATTTTTTTTTATCGGCTACGGCAGGCAAATCTGTTGCGGGAATGGAAGGTTGGCGGGTAACGCCCGGCGGCAAGCCGGTCCACCACAGCGGGCCAAAATTGCACCAGGTCGGCACAATCAGGGCATCCTGAACCGTGCGATACATCAGCGCCTCTTTATAACTAATCAGCTGACCCTGCTCAGCGTTTGAAGGATCTACGGTTCCGGTATACCACGCGGTCACGATCGCCTGGATAAGCTCCCTCTGCCCCTGTTCAATCGCATGTCGGTTCAAGACTTCCGCATCGGTGGCTTGCTGGCTCAGGATGAACAGGGCGTTGAGTTGCGAGTTCAACTGCGGAAAATGTTCACGCAGTGCGGAAAAATAGCGGGCGGAGAGTGTGACGTCCAAATCGTCAAACTCGGTAATTTTTCTCGAAATTTGCAAAAATTGCGCGTATTCAACGGGCGAGGCGGCAATTTGCGTCCGTTCGGCATAGGTTATATTTGAATAAGGCAACAGGCTGGCGGCGACGATTACGCCCACCATTTTCCCCAGCGCCTCCCTGCGGGTAAGCACGATTTGCAACGACATTATTAGCTCCGAAATAATTTATTTTTATATAGTTTTTTTAATATCTATCAGAACGCAGGCAAACCAAAATAAAAAATTGTGCTGATGGGGAGGAACCGCATTAAAAGATCAAGGCGTTATGGGATTGGCTACATCGACTACAGAGGTAAACTCCGGCCTTAATGATGTAATCTGAACCTGAAGCAAATATCCCTGTAAATAATACGGCGTAATCTCTGCCGTACATTTATTCAACCCAACTCAATCTTTAAAAGTTAGGGGCTATGGCTTTGACGGGAAAGGCGCATTCTTCGGAATCGCTGCAGACGGCGGATGAGCAAGGCTTTCCGCCGGGCAGCCTGAAGTAGCGATACCAGCCGCCGCTGAACGTCTTGCTACGTCAGCAGGGCGCCGTCGATTTTCGCCACAATTTTACGCAGAACTGCCGGCGTTGTGCAGGTACTCATCGGGCGATGCAGCTCCCCCGGAAAGATAACGGCCAGTTCACCGGGTTGCAGGTGGATGAGAGTCTCACCGGGGATCGCCGGGCTAAACCCAAGGTCGTGCGCCTCGTTAAATGGCTCACTCAGGGGCAAAGGCAGCCCCAGAACCCCGGCGCCAATCACTTCTCTCCCTTCCAGGACAAGATGGATATCCAGATACTGGCGATGAAACTCCGGCTTCTGGTCGGCCAACAGTTTGGTTTCCCCTTCAACGACGTTAAAGAACATCTGTTTACCCTGCACCTGATAGTGGCCGACAGGTAAATTGTACGGCTCACTTTCAATAATGCTGGCCAGCATTTTTCGAATGGCTGCCGGATAGAATTTATTATTTACGGCAGTGGTTAAGGCATCAATAATCATAATATTTTCTCTGGTAGAGATCGATTCGGCATTTCACCGACAAGAACAATGTCTGGGTATTTTTATGGCAACAGGCAATCTCGGCATAATTACGGTAGAATCGCTATTCGATCGTTCTACGGGCGCCACTATGAATAAGCCACAAAGCAAACCGCTTTGTTGTTAATATTTACAACCTATCACCACTGTGAGTAAACTCCACCTGAAAGGCTATTCGGCATGGTGAAATAAGTCATGACCTATCTCACGGTTTTTAGCCGCTTAAAACTGTGACAAAAGTCACTTAATTAAGTGTTACGAAACAACGTTACTTATCCTGTGATCCACGGCAGAAAATCACTGGATATTCACCGCCCTCACCAAAATCGATCGATTCCGCCTTCTCCCCCTACGGGCATAATGGGTTATTTTCCCTGATAGTCACTGGCAGAAACCACGAAATTGCACACGAGATCACGCCAGCAGTAACATGCTTTTTTAACACTCTTTGGCGTGATGCAGATCGCAAAAATAAGCGGTAAAAAAACGTCTGATACAGGGTATCCCCTATTTTTCAGACAGGATCGCAACGATGCACACTGACACTCAACCTACCATTTTACTTATCGCGCCGGTGATGGATGCTTTGCAAGCCGCGTTGGACGCCCGCTACCGGGTATTCCGTCTCTATGAACAATCAGATATTCCAGCCTTCCTGGTTCGCCATGGCGCAGACGTTCAGGCGGTGGTCACCCGTGGTGATGTGGGGGTAACCCGAGAGACGCTGGAGCAGTTGCCGCAGGTGGGCATGATTGCTGTCTTTGGCGTGGGAACCGACGCTATCGATCTCAACTACACCCGGGAACGCCATATCAGCGTCGGGATCACCGCCGGCGTGCTGACCGATGATGTGGCAGATCTGGCTCTGGGGCTAATGCTGTCCGCCGGCCGCCGCCTCTGCCAAGGGGACCGATTTGTACGCGAAGGCCGCTGGGAAACGACGCCGCCACCGCTGGCGACCAAAGTGAGCGGTAAACGCATCGGTATTTTCGGCATGGGGAATATCGGCCAAGCCATCGCCCGCCGGGCGAAAGGCTTCGATATGACCATCCTGTATACTGACCGCCAGCGCAAAGACGGCCTGGATTACCAGTGGTGCGCCGATCTGCACACGCTCGCAGCACAGAGTGATTTCCTGGTGATCGCGGCATCCGGCAGTGCGGAAAACCGCGGGATTATTGATGCCAGCGTATTTAACGCCATGCCCGAACGCGCCTGGCTTATCAATATCGCCCGCGGCAGCCTGGTCGATGAGGCGGCGCTGATAAAGGCGTTACAAAATCATGTTATCGCCGGGGCCGCTCTGGATGTCTTTGAAAACGAACCCCATGTCCCGACAGCGTTCTTTGCTCTCGAGAATGTTCTGCTTCAACCCCATGTGGCCAGCGCTACCGTAGAAACCCGTCAGGGAATGAGCCAATCCGTTTTGGATAATCTGGCAGGTTATTTTTCACATCAGGATATTCCTGGGTTAATTCAATAAAAATGATCGTTTGAGTTACGAATAATCATTTTTATCCGCCAACACAATATTCTCTGTGAATGGCGGACATCATCGAGACGCTATTATGACCGATAAAATACCAGGAACTCGCTGGCTGCGGGTTATCGCGCCGATCCTTATCACCTGTATTATTTCATTTATGGATCGCGTTAATATCAGCTTTGCTCTGCCGGGTGGCATGGAACAGGATTTAGGCATTACCAGCCAGATGGCTGGCGTGGCCAGCGGTATCTTTTTTATTGGTTATTTATTTCTGCAAATCCCTGGCGGACGACTTGCGGTTTACGGTAGCGGAAAACGTTTTATAGCCTGGTCGCTCGTGGCCTGGGCGATTGTCTCTATCGCCACCGGGTTCGTCACCCATGAATATCAACTGCTCGTGCTGCGTTTTATTCTCGGGATCTCCGAAGGGGGAATGTTGCCCGTCGTGCTGACCATGGTAAGCAATTGGTTCCCGGAAAAAGAACTGGGCCGCGCCAATGCCTTTGTCATGATGTTTGCCCCACTAGGGGGGATGCTGACCGCCCCGGTTTCCGGCGCGATTATTGCCACTCTCGACTGGCGCTGGCTGTTCATTATCGAAGGCTTGTTGTCGGTCGTGGTGTTGACCATTTGGTGGCTGGTAATCAGTGACCGTCCGGAAGAGGCGCGTTGGCTACCGGCGAAGGAACGCGACTATTTATTGACCGAACTGGCCCGGGAGCGCAAAGCGCGGGAAGGGATGACGCCGGCGGCCAAAGCGCCGTTAAAAGCGGTGTTTCGCAACAAGGGATTGATGCGCCTGGTCGTGCTGAATTTCTTTTACCAGACCGGAGACTATGGGTATACGTTGTGGCTGCCCACCATCTTGAAAAACCTGACCGGTGGCAGCATGGCCAATGTTGGGGTATTGGCGATCCTGCCGTTTGTTGCCACTCTGGCGGGGATTTATGTGATTTCGATGTTCAGCGATCGCAGCGGTAAACGCCGTTTGTGGGTCAGGATCTCCCTGTACTGTTTTGCAGCGGCGCTGATAGCCTCGGTGATCCTGCATGAGCACGTGGTGGCCGCCTATATCGCGTTGGTGGTGTGCGGCTTCTTCCTTAAAGCGGCGACCAGCCCCTTCTGGTCAATTCCCGGACGCATTGCGGCGGCGGAAGTGGCGGGCAGCGCACGCGGGGTGATCAACGGGCTGGGCAACCTCGGTGGGTTTTGCGGCCCCTATCTGGTAGGCGTCATGATTTATCTGTACGGACAGAACGTCGCGGTTTGCGCGCTGGCGGCATCGCTGTTGCTGGCAGGAAGTATCACCTTCCTGCTGCCGAAAGAATGCGACCGCTCCTGCGAAGAAACGGACAACCGCCTGCCATCCGGGGCTAAACAGAAGTGGAGTTAAACGGTAATGGCGCGCTGTGGGCAGCAACGGCGGCTCACACCCGCATCAGGATTGGGCGGCGCGTTGTGTTATCGCGGTTAAATGCCAGGCCAATGGCTTGAGCGACTCACACGCCAACCCGCACCAAACGGTGATGCGATCGTTGAGAATCAGCTTTTCTAAAAACGGTTATAACTCAATGGGGTGATGCATAGGGAGATTGGAGCGGGTGAAGGGAATCGAACCCTCGTATGCAGCTTGGGAAGCTGCCGTTCTACCATTGAACTACACCCGCATCGGTGTGCGACAGGCATTATAACCGGTTATCGGCGGCGGGCAAGCGGAGATGGCGCGTAACTGTCGATGTTTTAAGCGGTTAAGTCCCGTAGACGAAAAAAAACCGGCGCAGTCGCCTGCACCGGTTGTTGGATTATTTCTGTGGGCGCATCGCCGGGAACAGAATCACGTCGCGGATGGTGTGGCTGTTGGTGAACAGCATCACCATGCGGTCGATACCGATGCCCAGACCGGCGGTCGGCGGCAGGCCGTGCTCCAGCGCGGTGACGTAGTCTTCGTCGTAGAACATCGCTTCGTCGTCGCCGGCGTCTTTAGCATTCACCTGATCGGCGAAGCGTTGCGCCTGGTCTTCGGCGTCGTTCAGCTCGGAGAAGCCGTTGCCGATTTCACGGCCGCCGATGAAGAACTCGAAGCGGTCGGTGATTTCCGGGTTCACGTCGTTGCGGCGCGCCAGCGGCGACACTTCAGCCGGGTACTCGGTGATGAAGGTCGGCTGAATCAGATGGCTTTCCGCCACTTCTTCGAAGATTTCGGTCACGACGCGGCCCAGGCCCCAGCTCTTCTCAACCTTGATGCCGATGGATTCGGCGATGGCCACCGCTTTGCCCATGTCGGCCAGGTCAGCCAGATCGGTTTCCGGACGGTATTTCTTGATCGCCTCGGTCATGGTCAGCTTCTCGAACGGCTTGCCGAAGTCGAACACTTCATCGCCATACTGCACCTGAGAGGTGCCCAGCACTTTCTCGGTCAGGGTGCGGAACAGCGTCTCGGTCAGCTCGATCAGGTCTTTGTAATCCGCGTAAGCCATGTAGAGTTCCATCATGGTGAACTCTGGGTTATGACGCGGAGAAACGCCTTCGTTGCGGAAGTTGCGGTTGATTTCGAACACGCGCTCGAAGCCGCCGACCACCAGACGCTTCAGATACAGTTCCGGCGCGATGCGCAGGTACATGTCGATATCCAGCGCATTGTGGTGCGTGATGAACGGACGCGCGGACGCGCCGCCCGGGATCACCTGCATCATCGGGGTTTCGACTTCCATGAAGCCGCGTTCCACCATGAAGTTACGAATAGCGGACATCACCTGCGAACGCACCTTGAAGGTGTTGCGCGATTCTTCGTTGGCGATCAGATCCAGATAACGCTGGCGGTAACGGGTTTCCTGATCCGCCAGACCGTGGAATTTGTCCGGCAGCGGGCGCAGCGCTTTGGTCAGCAGACGCAGTTCGGTGCAGTGGATCGACAGTTCGCCGGTCTTGGTTTTGAACAGCTTGCCGCGCGCGCCGAGGATATCGCCCAGGTCCCACTTCTTGAACTGCTCGTTGTACACGCCTTCAGCCAGATCGTCGCGCGCGACGTACAGCTGAATGCGGCCGCCCACGTCCTGCAGCGTAACGAAGGATGCCTTGCCCATAATGCGGCGGGTCATCATGCGGCCGGCGACGGTCACTTCTACGTCCAGCGCTTCCAGCTCTTCGTTGTCTTTATCGCCGTACGCGGCGTGCAGTTTGTCGGAGGTGGAGTCGCGACGGAAGTCGTTCGGGAACGCAATGCCGTTCTCACGCAGGCCGGCCAGTTTCTCGCGGCGGGACTGCAGTTCGTTATTGAGATCCAGCGCCTGATCGGCGCCCTGTACTTGTTGTTCAGACATTTCTATTCCTCATAACCCGGCTTTCAAACTTGCCTCAATGAATTTATCCAGGTCGCCATCCAGTACGGCCTGCGTGTTACGCGTTTCGACGTTGGTGCGCAAATCCTTGATGCGGGAGTCATCCAGCACGTAAGAACGGATTTGGCTGCCCCAGCCGATGTCGGACTTGTTGTCTTCCATCGTCTGCTTATCAGCATTTTTCTTTTGCATCTCAAACTCGTACAGCTTGGCTCGCAGCTGTTTAAACGCTTGATCCTTGTTCTTATGCTGAGAACGATCGTTCTGGCACTGCACCACGATGTTGGTTGGCAGGTGAGTAATACGTACGGCGGATTCGGTTTTGTTGACGTGCTGACCGCCCGCACCGGAGGCGCGGTACACGTCGATACGCAGATCCGCCGGGTTGATTTCGATATCGATATCGTCGTCGACTTCCGGGTAGATGAACACCGAGCTGAACGAGGTGTGGCGACGGCCGCCGGAGTCGAACGGGCTCTTGCGCACCAGGCGATGAACGCCGGTTTCAGTGCGCAACCAGCCGAACGCGTAGTCGCCGATGATCTTGATGGTGGCCGATTTCAGGCCCGCGACGTCGCCGTCGGATTCTTCGATCACTTCGGTCTTGAAGCCCTTGGCTTCGGCCCAGCGCAGGTACATGCGCAGCAGCATGCTGGCCCAGTCCTGCGCCTCGGTGCCGCCGGAGCCGGCCTGGATATCCAGGTAGCAGTCGGCACTGTCGTATTCGCCGGAGAACATGCGGCGGAATTCCAACTGATCCAGCTTGCTCATCAGTTGATCCAGCTCGGCGACCGCTTCGTTGAAGGTCTCTTCATCGTCGGCTTCCACCGCCAGTTCCAGCAGCCCGCCGACGTCTTCGCCGCCCTGCTCCAGCTGATCGATGGTTTCAACGATGGCTTCCAGCGCGGCGCGCTCTTTGCCGAGCGCCTGCGCGCGCTCCGGCTCGTTCCAGACGTCCGGCTGTTCCAGCTCGGCGTTGACTTCTTCTAGGCGTTCCTTCTTGGCATCATAGTCAAAGATACCCCCTAAGAACCGCAGTCCGCTCGGACAGGTCCTGAATTCGGTTTTTTACCGGGTTAATTTCAAACATGGTTTCGTTCTTTTACGTTGATGTCGTCGATGGCGGAATGCCATTGGAACCGCTAATTCTAACGGATCCGGGCGGCAGTTTATAGCGAGTTGGTCAGTTTTTGTGGCGATCGGGAAGGATGCCGGGGATTGGAGAGCCCAATCCCCGAATTGTGTTCAATTTCACTTCAGCGCGGCCAAAGATGCTGGATCAGCAGTTGCACGTTGCGGTTGCCGCGAAACTCGTTGACGTCGAGCTTGTAGGCCAGTTCCACTTCGCGCACGCTGCTGTCCGGCCACAGCGTGGTGTCCACATTGAACGCGATGCCGTCGAGCAGCGGGCCGCCGCCGAGCGGTTCCACCATCAGTTTCAGGTGTTTCTCGCCCACCAGCCGCTGCTGCAGAATGCGGAACTTGCCGTCGAAGGTCGGTTCCGGGAACGCCTGGCCCCACGGGCCGCCCTCGCGCAGCAGCTCCGCCGTGGTCAGCGACAGCTCCTGCATCGCCAGTTCGCCGTCAGACCAGATAACCCCTTCCAGCATCGCCGGATCGAGCCATTCCCCCACCAGCTCGCCGAAACGCTGGCGGAACTCGTCGAATTTGGCCTCTTCCAGCGACAGCCCGGCCGCCATCGCGTGGCCGCCGAACTTCATCATCAGCCCAGGATTCAGCATATCCAGCCGCTCCAGCGCGTCGCGCATGTGCAGGCCGGGCACCGAACGGCCGGAGCCCTTCAGGATGCCGTCGCCCGCCGGCGCGAACGCGATCACCGGGCGGTGGAAACGCTCTTTGATGCGCGAAGCGAGGATGCCCACCACGCCCTGGTGCCATTCCGGGTGATACATCGCCAACCCATAAGGCAGCTCGGTGCTGGTGCGCTCCAGCTGATCGCACAGCTGCAAGGCCTCCACCTGCATGCCCTGCTCGATCTCGCGGCGCGTCTGGTTCAGCGCATCGAGATCGTTGGCCAGCATGCGCGCCTGCGCAATGTCGTCGCTCAGCAGCAGCGCCACGCCGATCGACATGTCGTCCAGCCGGCCGGCGGCGTTGAGCCGCGGGCCGAGGGCGAAACCGAGATCGTTGGCCGCCAGCTGACGGGCGTCGCGGTTGGCCACCTCAAGCAGCACGCGGATGCCCGGGCGGCATTTGCCGGCGCGGATGCGGTTTAACCCCTGATACACCAGAATGCGGTTGTTGGCGTCCAGCGGCACCACGTCGGCCACGGTGCCGAGCGCCACCAGATCCAGCAGCTCCGCCAGATTGGGCATCGCCAGCGCGCGCTGCTCGAACCAGCCGCTGTCCCGCAGGCGGGCGCGCAGCGCCAGCATCAGGTAGAACGCCACGCCTACCCCCGCCAGCGATTTGGACGGGAAGGCGCAGCCGCGCAGGTTGGGGTTAACGATCGCTTCGGCCGCCGGCAGGGTCTCACCCGGCAGGTGGTGATCGGTCACCAGCACCTGCATGCCCTTGGCGTGCGCCACATCGACGCCGGCGTGGGAGGAGATGCCGTTATCGACGGTAACAATGAGTTCTGCGCCGCGCGCCGCCGCCTGCTCCACCACTTCGGGGCTCAGGCCGTAGCCGTCTTCGAAGCGGTTTGGCACCAGATAATCGACGGCTGCGCCGCCCATGCTGCGCAGCGCCAACACCGTCAGCGCGGTGCTGGTGGCGCCATCGGCGTCGAAATCGCCCACCACCATGATGCGGCGGCCGTCGGCCAGCGCCTGTTGCAGCAGGCTGACGGCGTCGTCGATACCGTCCAGCTGTTGCCAAGGCAGCATGCCCTTGACGCTGCGTTCCAGCTCTTGCTCAGCCTGCACGCCGCGCAGGGCGTAAAGCCGACGCAGCAGCGGCGGCAAACTGGCGGGCAGATGCGTGTCGTCCGCCGCCGGGCGGCGGCGTAGTTGCGTTTTGATACTCACCGGCGATTAACCACCGGCTTTGGTGGCGGCCTGGTGCGCATCCAGCATGGCGGCCATCTCTTTCGGCCCCTGATAGCCCGGGATCATCATGCCGTTTTCCAGGATGATGGCCGGCGTGCCCTGAATGCCGAACTGCACGCCCAGCTCGTAATGCTTGCTGATGTCGGTTTTACAGGTCGCCGGAGAAACGGCGTCGCCCTTCATGGCGGCGTCGAACGCCTTGGCCTTGTCGGCGGTGCACCAGATCGACTGCATGTCTTTTTCAGCCTGGGATGCCAGCCCCTGGCGCGGGAATGCCAGGTAACGCACGGTAATGCCCAGATCGTTGTACTCTTTCATCTGCTGATGCAGCTTGTGACAGTAACCGCAGGTGATGTCGGTGAACACGGTGATCACGTGTTTCTCTTTCGGCGCCTTGTACACGATCATCTGATCTTTCAGCGCGTCCATCTTGCTGCTCAGCAGTTGGTTGGTCACGTTGACCGGCTCTTTGCCGCTGACGTCGAACAGCGGGCCCTGCAGGATGTGCTTGCCGTCTTCGGAGGCGTACAGCACGCCGCTGTCGGTCAGCACAGTTTTCAGGCCGTTGACCGGTGAAGGCTGCACGTCCGCCTGCTGGATGCCCAGGCTGGCGAGCGCTTTTTTGATCGCCGCGTCATCGGCATGGGCGGCGCCGGCCACCGAGGCCACCAGCAGTGAAAGCAGCATTAAACCTTTTTTCATTATTCCAATCCTTTCGAACCCGCCGCTCAGGCGCGCGGGTGATGCTGTTGATGTAGCTGTTTCAGTCGTTCGGTCGCTACATGTGTATAAATTTGCGTGGTCGAGAGATCGCTGTGCCCTAACAACATCTGTACGACACGGAGATCGGCCCCATGGTTCAGCAAATGGGTAGCGAACGCGTGCCGCAACACGTGCGGCGACAGACGCTCGCTGTCGATGCCCGCAAGGATGGCATAGTGTTTGATGCGATGCCAGAACGTCTGTCGGGTCATTTGCTGGCAGCGGGTGCTGGGGAACAGCACATCCAGCGTCTGGCCGTTGACCAGCCATGGGCGGCCGTGCTCCAGATAGTTTTCGATCCAGTAGACCGCCTCTTCGCCCAGCGGCACCAGCCGCTCCTTGTTGCCCTTGCCGATCACCCGCACCACGCCCTGACGCAGGCTGACGTCGCTGATGTTCAGCCCCACCAGCTCGGAAACCCGCAGCCCGGTGGCGTACAACACTTCGAGCATCGCCTTGTCGCGCAGCTCCAGCGGCTGATCGACGCAGGGCGCCTGCAGCAATGCATCGACCTGCGCCTCGCTCAGATCCTTCGGCAAGCGCTGCGGCAATTTGGGAGACGCCAGCTGCGCGGTGGGATCGTCGGCGCGCAGCTTTTCGCGGTACAGATATTGAAACAGGCGCCTCATGGCGCTCAACAAACGCGCGGAGCTGGTGGCCTTGTAACCGCCATCCACCCGCTCGGCGAGAAACGCCTGCAGATCCAACGCCTGCGCCTGCAGCAAATCGGTCTTCTGCTGGCCAAGCCAGGCGCCCAGGGCCTGCAAATCCAGCCGATAGGAGGCCAGCGTATTTTCCGCCAGATTGCGCTCAAGCCACAGCGCATCCAGGAATTGTTCAATCAGCGCATTGTCTTGCTGTTGCACGCGGTCCTCTCTTTGTTGCATTTCCACCCGCGCCATTATGCCTTAAGCCGGGGCAAATCAGGTATACTCGCTGCAATTCTCTAAACAGCAACGTAACGGTTTACACATGAAGATTGGTCTGTTTTACGGCTCCAGCACCTGCTACACCGAAATGGCGGCAGAAAAAATCCGTGAGATTCTGGGTGAAGACCTGGTCGACCTGCACAACCTGAAAGACGTATCGCCCAAGCTGATGGAGGACTATTCCATTCTGATCCTCGGCATCCCGACCTGGGATTTCGGCGAACTGCAGGAAGACTGGGAAGCGATCTGGCCGCAGCTGGCGGCGCTGGATCTGAAAGGCAAGATCGTCGCCATGTACGGCATGGGCGATCAACTCGGTTACGGTGAGTGGTTCCTCGACGCGCTGGGCATGCTGCACGATCACATCGCGCCGCTGGGCGTACAGTTCATCGGCTTCTGGCCCACTGAGGGTTTCGAGTTCACCAGCCCCAAACCGCTGAGCGCCGACGGCAAACACTTCGTCGGCCTGGCGCTCGATGAGGTCAACCAATACGATCTGAGCGAAGAGCGCCTGCAGCAATGGTGCGAACAGATCCTGTTGGAGATGGAGCCGCTGCTGTAGCCGCTATCGGGCGCGTAGCGCCCGATTTCCCTCACTATTTCCACAGCCGGAAGCGTGGCTCGTCTTCCCCGGCCGGCGTTTCCTTGGTCAAACGCGCCGGATCGGCCACCTGATACCAGTCCAGCTTGCGCGTCAACAGCATAATGCCCGCCAGAATGGCGAACAGCAGCCCAGCCCCCAGCACCAACGCATTGTCCTCCGACTGCAACAGCAAATAGAGCACGCCGTACAACAGCAATAGGCTCGCGGCGAACAGCGTACCGCGCAGCTTGCCGCGCAGTACGGCGCACAGATAGAAGCCGATCAGGCCGCTGCAGGCGATGCTGGCCGCCAGGTAAGCGAGAGCGAATCCCAGGTGTTCGGAGAAAGCCAGCAGAATCAGGTAGAACAACACCAGCGCCGCGCCGACCAGCAGGTACTGAATCGGATGCACCCGCAGCCCGGTCAGGGTTTCGAACAGGAAAAACGCCATAAACGTCAGCCCGATAAACAACAGCGCGTATTTGACCGCGCGCTCGGTCAGCTGATAGTGATCGACCGGTTCGACCAGGCTGGCGCTGAAGGCAGGCAGTTTGTCCTCGTCGATAATGCCATCGTCGTAATGAAACGCACTGTTGATGTTGTTGGCGAACCAGGTGCTGCGCCAGCGAGCGCTAAACCCTTGCTCCGTCACCTTACGTTCATCCGGCAGGAAGTTGCCGAGGAAATTCGGGTGTGGCCAGTTGCTTTGCAGTTGCAGCTCGCTGCTGCGCCCCAGCGGCACCAGCGACAGGCTGCTGGTGCCCGCCAGCGTCAGGGTAAAGTCGGCGTTCAGCCCCTCTTTTTGTTGCAGAGCCGCCAGCGTCAGCGGTGCGTGGATCCCCTGACGCAACAAACCCACGCCGGTGCCCGGTTCAAACGCCACCGGCTGCGGTGTTGCCAGCGGGGAAATGCGCTTGATGCCGCGAGAGTCGCTCAGCGCCACCAGCAGGAACGGCTGGCCGACGGTCACGTTGGCGCGTTGCAAATCCGACAGCTCCGGCTGGCCGAAACGCACCTTGAAGTTTAGCGGCCCCTGGTAAACCTGTGTCTGATAAATGCCCAGCTTGCGCACCTCCACATTCGGCGCGCCCTGTACCTGAAGCGACTCCGGCAGCACATAGCGGTAATGCTGCACTCGCTGCACCACCGTTTGCCCTTTCTCGTCTTTCTTCTCTTCTTGTTCGACGTAGGGAATGACAATCAACGGACCGAGTATGCGCTGAGCCCCGCTGGTGCTTTCGCTCATCTGCCCGACCACGCTTTGCCGATAGCCGCTGCGTTCGTCGATCACGCTCATCAGTTGGGTGATGGGGATCAACATCACCACCATCAATCCCAGCAGCGTGGTTATTTTCCAGAAAAGTACCGATTTCATCATGCTCACTCCTCGTAGGTAATGAGGCCACGATAAAACCCGCTGGTGAAATCAGAATGTGGTTATGTGAAGGGAAGGTGAAGTCACAGCGATAAAATGAAAGTCGCTTCCACCCCGTGCGGCCGGCGGTTGCGCAGGTGAATGCCGCCATGATGCAGACGCGCGACCTCCTGCACGAAGTTCAGGCCCAGCCCGCTGCTTTTCGGCCGTTCGGCGCGCGGCAGCGAATAAAAACGCTCAAACACCTTATCGAGCGCATAGTCCGGAATGCCGCTGCCGTCATCGCAAACGCTGATGCAATAACGCTGTTCCCGCCGTTCGCCTCGCACGCTGACGCAACCGCCCGGCGGGGTAAAGTCGATCGCGTTGTCCAGCAGGTTGGTCAGCGCCTGGCTGATCAGCAACGCATCGCCGTTCAGCGTCACCTCCGCCAACGCCTCCAGTTGCAATCTGACGCCGCGCTGCGTCGCCTGCGCCTCTTTGCCCGCCACCGTCTGGCCGATCAGCGCCGCGATCGCGAGGGGCGCGGTCTCCATTTCTGGCCGGCTCTCCAGCCGCGCCTGCACCAGCAGTTTGTCCACCAGTTGCTGGATACGTGCGCTTTGCTGCTCAATATTGGTGAGAAAGCGCCGGGCTGTCTCCGGCGGTGGCAGCTCCTGCAACAGCTCCGCCGCCCCCCGGATCGCCGCCAGCGGGCTTTTCAGCTCATGCGTCAGGGTATGTGCATACTGTTCGATATAAGCTTTGCCTTCCAGCTTCAGACGCATGCTCTCCAACGCCTGCGCCAGCTGCGTCAATTCCCGGCCGCCCACTTTGGGCAACGGCGCGGTTTCCCCTTGCGCCACCCCGTCGGCATAACGCACCAGCCGGCCTATGGAACGGTTGATCCACCAGACGAACGCCGCCCCGATCAGCAGCGCGATCCCCAGCAGCAATGCGCCGGCCCACAAAATGCGCCGTTCGCTGCGTTTGATCACCGGCGCCATGGTGCTGTTGGGCTTGCCCACGGTAAGCACGCCGATAATATGCCCTTGTTCTATCACCGGCGCGGCCACATACATCACCGAACTGTTTTCATCCTGCGGGTCGCTGCGGGTGCTGCGGGCGCCGTATTGGCCGCGCAGCGTCCGATAAACGTCATTCCAGCGGGAATAATCCTGCCCCTGCGCGCGGCCGGCGGAATCGAAGATGACCTTGCCTCGCGCATCGGTAAGATAGACGTGGTATTCGCTGCGATCCTTGCGGATGCCGGAGATATTGGCGCCGATCGGCCGCTGGTTCAGCTGCGTAAACGCCTGCGCCAGTTGGCCATGCGCCGCATCGCCGCGCTGCATGTCCTGACGGGCGATCTGCGCCAGCAGATTGGCGGTATCCACCAGCGTGCCTTCGGTGGCGCGCCGCACGCCGGGCTTCACTTCCTGGACGAAAATGCTCAGCACGAAGTACCCGGCCACCGCCACAATCAGGAAATATCCCAGCAGCAGGCGCAGGCCAATTTTCATGGCTGGCGGCTCACGCTGTAGCCCAATCCGCGGTGGGTGTGGATCGGCGGCTCACCGGGTTCAACCGCACGCAGCTTGGCGCGCAGGGTTTTTATGTGGGTATCGACGGTGCGCTCCAGGCTTTCTTCCGCCTGCGCCCAAACGCTTTCCATCAGTTGCTGCCGCGAGAACACCCGTCCAGGCGCCAACAACAGTGTCTTCAGCAACAGGTATTCATAACGGGTCAGCGGCAGCGGCCGCTGATGGTAGGAGATGGTGGCCGCATCTTCGTCGAGGACGAAAGCGCCGAAATGGTAGCGCGCGCTCTGTTGCAGGCGCTGCTGCTTATGCAGGCGGCGCAAAATGGTGCGCACCCGTGCGCTGACCTCGCGCGGGGAGAACGGCTTGGCGACATAGTCGTCGGCGCCGATCTCCAGCCCGATCAGGCGATCCACTTCATCACTGCGGGCGGTAAGAAACAGAATCGGCAGGTCGGCCGCCTGAGCCAACAGGCGGCGACACAATTCAAAGCCGTTGATATCCGGCAAACCAACATCGAGGATAGCGAGCGCGGGCGCCCCCTGCGCCAGTGCCTGCAACGCCGGCTCCGCGCGTTCGAACCAACGTACCTCGAAGCCTTCGCTCTCCAGCGTGTAAACCAGCGTATCGGCAATGCTGGGTTCATCCTCCACCAACCAGAGTACGGGTTTCATCAGGACTCCTCGCCGTCACCCGCCGGCGGATACAGCAACAGCTGCCGCAGGTGGCGCCATTCCTCTTTGCTCATGCAGTCGGAAGCCAGCCACAGCCGGCGGCGCTTTTTGCCTTCCATCGGCTGCAGCGTCAACAGCATGCCGTAACCCGGCATCCACGGTTTTTTCGCCAGTCGCCACTCGCGGCCGTGCCAGCTGAAACGCCGATCCGCCAGCAGCCGCAGCTCGCCCTGCACCGCGGCGATGCGCTTCTGGCTGCGAATGCACTGAAACACCACCAGCGTCAGCAGCACCAGCCAGAGCGGGCCAAAGCCTTCCGGCCAGGGCGAAATCAGGATCAGCAGGATCAGAACGCCGTGGGTTAACAGTGAAAACAGCTGGGTGCGCCAGGAAATGCGGATATCACATCGCCACTGGGCCACGGTCTTTATTTCGCGTTTGGATCAGGGTCACCATTCTCTGCAGCTCGCCGTCCTGCGGCGCGCCATGATTCATCAGCCAGTTGAACAAATCGGGATCGTCGCACTCCAGCAGGCGGATAAACAGCGCCTTGTCCGCGTCATTCAGGCTGTCGTATTCGTATTCGAAGAACGGCATGATGGAAATGTCCAGCTCGCGCATGCCACGGCGGCAAGCCCAGTGAATACGTGCTTTGTTGTTAATATCCATGTTGTTATGACTCACCTCTTTTCAGCGCGGCAGCGCCAGCGCAGGGTTCAAATGACACACTGTATGGCAACGCCGTCGCAATATAATTCCATCAGCCGGGGGGGCTGTGTGCAAGGGTGCCCTGGCCACAAGTCTATAGAGTAACAATTTGACATACACGCCGGGAAGGCGCTTTGTGGCGGAAAACGCAATAAAGCGCAAAATGCCAAAAAAAGCGCCCCCCGGCGCCGCGGCGCGAATAACAGTTTGCAAAGCCCGCCGCCTCTTTTACCATGGGTTCAATACCCTTCAGGTAAGCTAAACGTTGAGCAGGAACTTACTATGGCGCATAACATTCCATTCCCACCCCGTCAGCCCTCCGCTTCCACCCATCTGCCCCTGACGCTGATCTCGCTGGAAGATTGGGCGCTGGTGAAGCTGAACGGGCCGGACACGGTGAAATATCTCCAGGGCCAGGTGACGGCGGACATCGACGCGCTGGCGGCCGATCAACACGTGCTGTGCGCCCACTGCGACGCCAAGGGCAAAATGTGGAGCAACCTGCGTCTGTTCCACCGCGGCGAAGGCTTCGCCTATCTGGAACGCCGCAGCGTGCTGGACAGCCAACTGGCGGAAATCAAAAAATATGCGGTGTTCTCCAAAGTCACCATCGCCGCCGATAATGACGCGGTATTGCTGGGCGTCGCCGGTTTCCAGGCGCGCGCCGCGCTGGCGGGCCTGTTCGCCACGCTGCCGAGCGCTGAGCACCCGGTAGTGCAGGACGGCGAGACCACGATTCTGCACTTCAATGCGCCGGCAGAACGTTTTCTGCTGGTGACCCGCCCCGCCGTGGCCGAACAGCTGATCGGCAAACTGCATGACCAGGCGGAACGGAATGACAGCAACCAGTGGCTGGCGCTGGAGATCGAAGCCGGTTATCCGGTTATCGACGCCGCCAACAGCGCGCAGCTGATCCCGCAGGCCACCAACCTCCAGGCGCTGGAAGGCATCAGTTTCAGCAAGGGCTGCTATACCGGTCAGGAGATGGTGGCACGCGCCAAGTTCCGCGGCGCCAACAAACGTGCGCTCTACTGGCTGGAAGGTAAAGCGGCCCGCGCCCCGCAGGCGGCGGAAGATCTGGAGCTGCAGCTGGGGGAAAACTGGCGTCGCACCGGCACCGTACTGGCGTCGAGTCAGTTAGCCGACGGTACGCTGTGGGTGCAGGTGGTGATGAACAACGATCTGGATGCCGACAGCAAGCTGCGGGTGCGCGACGATGCCGCCAGCCAGCTGACGATCAAACCTTTGCCCTACTCGCTGGCCGAAGAGAAATAATCCGTCGGCCGCAGGCCCCCTGCCTGCGGCCATCTTCGTTACTCGTCCAACTCCCCGTCGCGCTGCACCAGATAGATCAGCACCAAGATGATGGTGACGAAGAAGCGAAACGCGCTCGGCACGCCGTTCCATTGCTGCGACATCCACATGCCGAACCACTCCCCCCCAATCGACATAAAACCGACCTGCCAGGTAAGGAAGCCCAGCGTCAGCCCCGCTACCGCCCATTTTTTTCGGCCGTTGAAAGCGTTGGCGGGCAGTTTCAGGCCGCCCAGCAGGCGCAGGCCACCAATCCAGCACAGCAGCGCGGTCAGACTCTCCAACGCAATGATGAAAATATAACCGGCGTGATGCAGCCACGGCGTCTGTATCGAGCGGTAGCCGATGGTGGCGTCGGGGAAAAGGGTATCCATCATAAAGACGTGGCGCACGAAGGCGAAATTGGAGCCGTAGTCGGTGAGGTTACCGAAGGCCACCAGCGAAGCGAACAAGGCGATAGCGCAGACCAGCAGCGCTTTGGATAAGCGAACGATCATCTTGATGAGTCCTGAACAGAAGTGAGAGAAACGGTATGCGGGCTCAGAAATGAAAGACAGGGCTTGCTGGATACCCGAAAGAAGCAAGCGCCTCTTTTTTAAAACAAAAGAGGCGCCTGTTCAATACGCATTCAGATGTAGCGGCAACGCTTAGACGTACAGGTAGATCGCCATGAAGTGGCAGGCGCTGCCGCCGAGCACGAAGCCGTGCCAGATGGCGTGGCCAAAGCGAATGCGCTTGGAGGCATAGAAAATCACGCCCAGGGTATAGACCACCCCGCCGATCGCCAGCAGCGTGACGCCGCCGGCCTCCAGCCGCGTAACCAGCTGATAAATCACGATCAGCGACAGCCAGCCCATCGTCAGGTAGGTCACCAGTGACAGGGCTTCAAAACGGTGGGCGAAGGCCAGCTTGAACAGCACGCCGAGCAGCGCCAACCCCCAGATTACCGCCATCAGACCCTTCGCCAGCGGCGAATCCAGCCCCACCAGCAAAAACGGCGTGTAAGTGCCGGCAATCAGGAGATAAATGGCGCAGTGATCGAACTTTTTCAGCCAATGCTTGGCCTTCTGATGCGGGATCGCATGGTACAGCGTGGAAGCGAGAAACAGCAGGATCATGCTGCCGCCGTACAGGCTGTAACTGGTGATGGCCGTCGCATCGGCGCCGGTATTCACCGCCTGCACCAACAGCAACACCAGGCCGACGATGCCGAACACCAGCCCGATGCCGTGGCTGATGCTGTTGGCGATCTCTTCCGCCCACGGATAAGCCGCGGCGACAATCTTATTGCTCCCGGCTTTCACTACGTCCGTTTTCCCCATAACGCGCAACCCCTCAAAATGCCCTGCTTTGTTCGAAATTAACGCAAAGCAGCTTAACTGAGAATAATTCCAGTGTACACGTGTACGCTAAAATAAAAATGTGAACGCGTGTAACCATCGAAATCCCCCGCCCGCTGGTCTACAATCGTCAGGCTTCAACCCACCCACCTTGAGGTTTACACCATGTCATCCGCTGTACCCGCGTTAGATTTCGGTTCAATGACCCAGGCCATCCAGTTCCTGATGGAAATCGATAAGTTAAAAGGCGTACAACGCCGCACCAAGGTACTGGGCACCCAGCGCCAGGAAAACTCCGCCGAACACAGCTGGCATTTCGCCATCGCCGCCATGAGCCTGGCGCCCTACGCCGGTGATGACGTAGACATTCAGCGCGTGATCCAGATGGCGCTGCTGCATGACATCGTGGAAATCGACGCCGGCGACGTGCTGGTCTACGATCTGGCGGCCCGCGCGGCGATCCACGATCAGGAAGTGGCGGCGGCGCGCCGTCTGTTCGGCATGTTGCCGGAGGCTCAGCGCGAGTATTTCACCGCTTTATGGCAGGAATATGAAGACGGCGAAAGCGCCGATGCGCGCTTTGCCTTGCTGCTGGATCGCACCATGCCGATGCTGATGAATCTGCACAATGAAGGCCAGAGCTGGGTAGAAAACGGCATCAGCCTGGAGCAGGTACTGGCGCGCAATGCGTCGATCGCCGACGTACACCCCGAGCTGTGGCACCATATGGAGCAACATCTGCGGGACGCGCAGCGCAAAGGCTGGTTGAAGTAAGGGAGCCGGGCTGCCGCCTCTGCGCCGCAGCCCGTCAACGTCAAGCGAACGCCTGCTGGCGTTCCAACGCCTCCTCATAACTCGGCATCGATCCCGCCGCCCCGGCGCGTTCCACGCAGACCGCCGCGTAGGCGGCGGCGAAGCGCGCCGCATCGGCTAACGGCACCTGATTCGCCAGCTGCGCCGCCAGAGCGCCGTTAAACGCATCCCCCGCGCCGGTGGTGTCTTTCGGCTGCGCCGGAAACGCCGGGATCAGCTCGCTGTTTTCCCCGTCCGAGAACAACGCCCCCTGCGTGCCCAAGGTCACGATCAGCAAACGAATGCCCTTGGCGTGCAGCACCTGCGCCGCCTGACGCGCCGAAGCCACATCCCGCACCGGCACGCCGGTCAGCAACGTGCATTCGGTGGCGTTGGGCGTCAGCAGATCGACCTGCGCCAGTAGGCTGTCCGGCACCGGCTGAAACGGCGCCGGGTTGAGAATGATGAACGTCCGCGCCTCGCGGGCGATGGCTATCACTTGTTCGATCGCCGGCAGGTTGTTCTCCAGCTGGGTCAACAGAATATCCGCCGCGGCGATCGCCGGGCGGCACTGGCGCACCTCGTCCTCGCTGACCGTCAGGTTGGCGCCGGGATCGACGGCGATCATGTTCTCCGCATCCTCGCCGGCAACGTAGATAAGCGCATTGCCGGTCGGGCAATCGCCGGTCGAGAACAGCGTCACCGCATCGAAGCCGGCGGCAGCGAGATGACGCCGGGCGAAGGTGCCGAAGTCGTCGCGCCCCACCTTGCCGATATAATGCACCCGCGCCCCGGCGCGCAGCGCGGCGGTGGCCTGGTTGGCGCCCTTGCCGCCCGCCCCCATCATACTGTTACGGGCGATCAGCGATTCGCCGGGCTGCGGAAACCGCGCCATGCCGGCGACGATATCCAGGTTGAACGAACCGAACACGCAGACTTTGCCTTTCATTGCTGGTACTCCCTGCTCAATTGGAGGTGGCGCCGGGCGGCCAGACAGGCGCCTTTGCTGCCGGTTTCATCGGTCAGGCGGCTGATGGAGATCGCCAATCCCTGTGCCGGCTGCGGCCCGCGCAGATGACGGCGGATCTCTTGCTCCAGCCGCGCCAACGGAAAACCGCGCATGGCGATCACGCCGCCGCCCAGGATCAGCCGTTGGGGGTCGATCACATTCATTTCGATGGCGATGGTCTGCGCCAATCGTTCAACGAAACGCTGCAAATCCGGATGATCGCCATGGCGTTCGAACAGCCGGTCGAACGGCGTTTGCGCCGCGTTGGCGCGCGCCCAGCCGGTCAGCCAATGGCCGGAGGTCAAACTCTCGACGCAGCCCCGTTTGCCGCATGGGCACTCGCCCAGATGGCCCGGCCAGGGAATGTGCCCCAACTCGCCGGCGGCGCCATGCGCCCCGTGGTAAAAATCGCCGTTCAGCCACAGGCTGTTGCCCATGCCGGTGCCCAGATACAGCCCTACCGCCACCTGCGGCAGCGCCGGCAGCTGCTGCAAGTCCCACCACAACAGATGGTTGACGTCCTTGTCCATTCGCACCGGCAGCGCCAGCAAATCGGCCAACAGCGCCGCCACCGGCTGGGCATCCAGCGCCGGAATGAACGGCAGCGACAGCACCCGCGAGCGATCGCGGCTGAGGATCCCCGGCAACCCGAGCATCACCTGCGCCACCTGACGATCCTGGCTATGCCCGGCGATCAGGCGGCCCAACGCCGCCAGCGGATCGGCCTGCCGTGCCCAGTCGGCGGTCGCTATCTTGCGGTAAGCGCTAAACTCGCCGTCATCATCCATCAACAGCAGGCGGGTATTGGTGCCGCCGACGTCAACGCCAAGAAAATGCCGCATCATGTCCCCCGCCTCAGGCCGCCTGCCGCATCTGATCCAGCATTTTTTCCCATGCCGCCTCCAGATCCGGATCGAGATTGAACAACCCGGAGCTGCCGACGATCAACACTTCCGCGCCGGCGCCCATCAGATCGCGATAAGTACGCTGGTTGCAGGATCCGTCGATCTCGATCAGATAGCGCAGATTTTGTTGGCTTTTCAGATCGCGCAACTGGCGGATCTTGTCCAGCATTTCGGGAATGAACGGCTGCCCGGCATAGCCCGGATCGACGGTCATGACGGTGACCTTGTCCAGCAGGTGAAGGTAGTGGCGAATAAACTCCACCGGCGTGGCCGGGTTCAGCACCACCCCCACTTTTTTGCCCAGCGCGCGGATTTGATTGATCACGCGGAACGCGTCGCGGTTGATGGTTTCGGCATGCGGGCAGATAAAGTCCGCCCCGGCGCGGGCGATCGGCTCGATAAAATCGGTCGGGTTCTCCACCATCAAATGCACGTCCAGCAACAACGAGGTATGCGGGCGGATCTGTTCGATAAAGAACGGCGACAGCGTGATGTTTTTAACGTAGTGCCCGTCCATGATGTCGATATGCAGCATATCGGCGCGGCGATTCAGCACCGCCAATTGCTGCCGGATATCCATCAGGTTCATGCACATCAGTGAAGGTGAAATCTGGTATTTCATTAGCGTTATCCTGCGCAAAAGGGAAAAGGGATCAGTGGCCCGCCGCGATTCTGGCCTGGGCCGCGCTGCGGCGCATCGCCCGCCGCTGCCGATAGCGATGGCGGAAAAACTTCAGCGCCAGCACCGCGATCAGCACCGCGCCCCACATCGCCAGACTGAAATGCGGGCTGACGTTCATCAGGTTCAAACCGGTCGCGATCACCTGCAGCACGATCAGCGCCAACACCACGCCGCTGACCCGGCCAAAACCGCCGAACGGATCGGTGCCGCCCAGAATGATCGCCAGCACCGTGAGCAGCAGGTAGGAGTCGCCGTAACCCATGCGCGCCGAGTTGAAGCGCGCCATCATCACCAGCCCGGCAATGACGCACAGCAGGCTGGAGAGGGTGTAAATGGCGATCAACACCCGATGGGTATTCACGCCGCTGAAGTGGGTGGCGTTGATGTTGCTGCCGCTCATGTAGATGCATTTGCCGAGCCGGGTTTTCTGCAAGAACAGCGCCAGCAAGGCGGCGACCACCAGGAAAATCCACAGCGGTACCGGCACGCCCAGCACGCGCTCAGCGCCGATAAACCGCACGATCTCCGGCATGCCGCTCAGGGCCGCGCCGCGCGTCAGGTAGATGCCGATGCCGTTGACCGTGGTCATGGTGGCCAGCGTCACCAGAATCGGATGCGCGCCGACGTAAGCCACCAGCGCGCCGGTCGCCGCGCCGATAAGCCCGGCCAACAGCATCGCCGCCGCCAGCGCCAACGCCAGCCACAGCGCCTGCAAACCCAGCCCGGCATCCGCCGGCAGGTAGCTGATGAACAGCCAGGCCATCAGCAGGCTGGTCAGGTTGGCGCTGGCGATAATGCACAGGTTCAGGCCACCGCTGAGGATCGGGATGAACATCGCCAGCGTCAGCAGGCCCAGCTCCGGCAGCTGGAAGGCCACGCTGGTGAAGGTGGCGCCGCTGAAGAAGCGCCCCGGCATCAGCAGGCTAAAGGCCAGCACCACCGCCAGCAGCAATGCCAGCAGACCGACGGCGACCCCGTCCGGACGAAATTTCAGGTTGTTGCCCATCAGGCGCTCCTCAGGCGAAACCGACGTCGGTTTCTTTACGTTTCTTGTAGTGGGTGACGGTGATCGCCGCGACGATCACCAGACCGATCACCACGTTCATGAAGTAGCTGGACACGCCGATCAGGTTGAGGCCGTTTTTCAGCACGCCGATCAGGAAGACGCCCATCAGCGTGCCGACCACGCTGCCCTTGCCGCCGTTCAGGCTGGCGCCGCCCAGCACCGCCGCCGCCAGCACGTCGAGCTCCCCGCCCACCAGCGCGTTGGGCACCACTTCCCCCATGCGATACACCTGCACCAAGCCGCCGATCGCCGCCATCGCGCCCAGATAGCCATAGGCGAACAAATGCAGCAGGCCAACACGGATGCCGATGCGCCGCGCCGATTCCGCATCCCCGCCCACGGCAAACAGCTGGCGCCCGAGGTGCGTTTTGTTCAGCAGCAGCCAGGTCAACAGCGCCACCGCCAGCATCACCAGCGTCGGCAAACCGAGCTGATAGCTCTGTTCACCCAGCTGGAACGGCAGCACGCTGCGCGGCAGCGTCCACCAGTCCGGCAATGCGTACAGGCTGCGGCCGTTGGTCAGCCACATCAGCATGCCGAACAACAACGCCTGCATGCTGATGGTGACGATGATCGAGACGATGCGCAGGCAGTAGATCAACAGCGCGTTGACCATGCCCAGCGCGGCGCCGATCGCCAACGCCAGCAAAATGCTGCCCGCCGGGCTGGCCAGGCCGTAGTGGGTCGCCAGCGTGGCGATCAGGTACTGCACCACCGAGGCGACTGCGGCGAAGGAGATATCGATGCCACCGGTCACCAGCACCACAAACAGGCCGAGGGCGAATATGCCGCTCACCGCGTAGCTTTCGCTGAGATCGAGCAGGTTTTGCACCGTTAAAAACCGATCGCTAAGCAGTGAAAAGACCATGACCGTCAGCAGCAACACCCAGGCCAGATAGCCTTCGTTGCCGCGCGGTTTCAAACTGAACCTACGCATTGACCGCCTCCGCCAGCTGCTGCTGGCTCACCTGCCCCGGCAGGTATTCGCCGATCACGCTGCCGCCGCTGAAGTGCAGCACCCGATCGCAGTTGTAATACACCTCCGGCACCTCGTCGGAGATCAGCAAAATGGCGATCCCCTCCTGCGCCAGCAGATGGATCAGTTGGTAGATGCTGGCCTTGGCGCCGACGTCGACGCCGACGGTCGGCGAGTCTAGGATCAAGATCCGCGGCTGGGTCAGCACCCACTTGGCCAGCACGATCTTTTGCTGATTGCCGCCGGACAGCGTCGAAACCGCCTGATCCGGATCCGCCACCCGCACGCCGAGCTTGGCGATCCACTCCGCCACGATGCGATTCTTGCGGTAATCGTCGATCAGGCGAAAGCGCCCGCGCAGCTTATCGAGAATGGTCAGCACCGCGTTATCCGCCACCGACTGTTGCTGCACCAGCCCCAGCGTCAGGCGATCCTCCGAGACGTAGCCGATGCCGGCCTTGATCGCGTCCTCATGGCCGCGAAAGCGCACCGGTTTGCTGTCGAGGTAGAGTTTGCCGCTGTCCGGCCGGGTCATGCCGAACAGGCTCAGCGCCAGCTCGGTACGCCCGGAGCCGAGCAGCCCGCACAGACCGAGCACCTCCCCCTGATGCAGACGGAAGCTCACATCCTGATACTGCCCAGCGCGGCTGAGGCGATCCGCCTCCAGCATCACCCGATCCTTATTCAGGCTGGGCGCTTTCAGGTGATAGTCCAGCTTCAGACCGGTCATCAGCTCGGTCAGACGATCGCCGGTGATCTCCGCCGCCGGCCAGGTGCCGACTTTGTTGCCGTCGCGGATCACCGTGACGCGATCCGAGATCTCCAGCACCTCGTCCAGCCGGTGGCTGACGAACACCACGCAGATGCCCTGCGCTTTCAGATAGTCCACCGTGCGCAGCAGTTGGTTGACCTCGGTGCGAGTCAGCGAAGCGGTCGGTTCGTCCATGATCACCAGCCGCGCCTGCGCCACCAGCGCGCGGCAGATCGCCACCTGTTGGCGCTGCGCGATCGGCAGCTCCGCCACCTGCTTGTCGAGATCCAGATTGAAACTCAGCGATTGCAGCTGGCGCTCGGCGGCGCGCCGCAGCCGCGCCGGGCGGTGCCAACCCAGCAACCCGCGCAGGTTGTGTTCGAAGGCGATGTTTTCCGCCACCGTCAGGTTGGGAAACAGCGACAGATCCTGATAGATCACCTGAATGCCGAAGGCGCGCGCCTGATCCGGCGACAGCCGGCCGAAGGTTTGTCCATCGAGGGTAATGCGGCTGCCGTCGTCCGGTTGATAGACGCCGGCAATCGCCTTGATCAACGTGCTCTTGCCGCAGCCGTTGGTGCCGGCCAGACAGTGCACCTCCCCCGGCATCAGCGCCAATGAAATATCGTTCAGCGCACGCTGCCCGCCAAAGGTCATCGACAGCTGTTGCAGTTCGATAAGCGGCGCGCCCTGCGTTGCCGTATTGCCGGAAATCGCCATGATTACAGCCCCATCTTCACCAGTTTCGGCAGGTTTTGCTTATCCAGGCTTTCGGTGGCGTTGCCGAGAATGGTGTGCTGCTGCGCATCCACCTGCACCTTGCCCATGCCTTCGATGGTCATGCCGTCGGTGATTTTCTCCCCCTTGTGCATCATGTCGGCGATGCGCACGAACACTTCGCCGGCCACCATCGGATTCCAGATGTAACCGCCCTTGATGGCGCCGCGATTGACCAGCGAAGCGCCCTGGCCCGGGCTGAACGGCCCGATGACGCAGATATCGTTGCTTTTGCCGCGGTTGAGCACCGCGCGCCCGGCGCCGATCGGCCCCTGCGAACCGAACGCCAGCACGCCTTTCAGATCGGGATACTTGGCCATCAGATCGTTGGTGGTGCGCACGCTGTCATCCAGCGATTCCCCCACGCCGAACTTGTCGCCCACCAGTTGCATGTTCGGGTAGTGCTGCTTCTGGTAGTTGATGGCCGAGTCCGACCAGGTGATGTGCAGCGGCACCGTCAGGCTGCCGACGTATACCGCGTACTTGCCCTGCTCTTTCATGCAGGCGGCCAGCGCTTTCATGTGGTTGACCCCGTGCTGCGAGGCGTCCACCAGCTCAAAATCCCAGTCGGCGTACTTCTGGCCGGGGGATTCGTGCACGATCACCTTGATGCCCGCTTCCTGCGCGCGCTTGAGCACCGGCTCCAGCACCCGGGCGTCGTTCGGCACCACGCCGATGATGTCCACCTTCTGCGCGATCAGATCCTCGATGGCGCGCACCTGCAGCGCCGGATCCGCCGCCGTCGGCCCGACCATCCAGGCGTCGATGCCGCGTTTGGCGCTCTCACTTTTGATGCCGGCCTCCATGGCGTTGAACCAGGGAATGCCGCCGATCTTCACCACCACGCCCATTTTCAGCTTGTCCGCCGCCTGCGCGGAGACCGACAGCAGCAGCGAGGCAAACAGACCGACCAGTACGGATTTTTTCATTGTTCTCTCTCCACAAGTGTTGGCTGTAATAAGGGTTTTCGTTGTTGTTATCGCGCCGCCCTTTTCGCGGCGGGTGAAACTTCAATCACGTCGACGTTGTTCCAGGCCAGTTCCTGACGAAATTCGTCGTCGCTGAGCCTATCGGTGATCAGCGTGTCTATTTCCCGGTAATGACAAATGCGGGCGAACGAGCGGCGGCCGAACTTGTTGCTGTCCACCAGCAGGAACTTGCGTTCCGACGCCAGCAGCATCTGCTGCTTCAGCCGCGCATGGTGCTCATTGCTCTCGCGGATGCCGCCGTCCTGGCAGATGCCGTGGCAGGAGAAAAACAGCTTGTTGATCACGAACTCCTTCAGCATCTGCTCCGCCAGCACGCCGATAAAATCCTCGTACTTGGCGGAATACTCGCCCCCCAGGCCGATGGTGCGCACATTGGCCTTGCAGGCCAGCGTCTGGATGATGTGCAGCGAGTTGGTCAGCACCACCAGCGAGATATCCGGCAGTTGGCGCGCCAAAAACCAACTGGTGGAACTGCTGTCCAGCAGCAGGCAGTCCCCCGGCGCAATAAATTCCAGCGCGCGTTTGGCAATGCGCGTCTTGTGTTCCGGCGCCTCGTTGCTGCGCTGGCGGAAAGATTCCCCCTGGTCTATCTCGGCGGGCACATAGGTTTTCTCCACCGCCGGCGGCTCGACGAACACCGCGCCACCGTGGCTGCGCAGCAGCAGGCCGCGCCGTTCAAGCAAGGCCAGATCACGCCGCGCCGTCTCGATAGAGATGTGGCACAGCTGCGCCACCTCCTGCACCATCACGCGGCCGCGCTGGCTCAAGACTTCGGTGATAAAGCGATGACGTTCTACAGGCAGCATGTTTCTTTTCTCCTCCACAACGTTGATTACGATATCGATTTGCCGCGCCGCGTTTTGCGCGCGGACGCAAAGCGCATCGCCCTGCGATCGGTCAACGATCGCGATGTGATAGTTGTCAAAAAAATCGGGAAGGAAATGAAATGAATAATTATGAAAGTGTGGAGTAACAGGCAGTTATGATGCGCGTACGCCTGAGGTAAACAGGAGAGAAACGGTAAACGGTCACAATTCCACGCTCCGCAGTATGACCGTTAATGACCGTTTGTGTGGTTTTGACCGAGCGCCGCAATTAGACCGCCGGCGTTGATAACGCATTACCTGAAAAAACAGCAAAAAAAATCCGGTGAGAACCTCACCGGATCGTTAGCCGCCTAGCACACATTATTCCCCGTGTTCATGCTCTTTCAACATCGCCTCACGCAACACGGCGTTCAGGCGTTTCTGATAGCCTTTGCCTGGCCGCTGAAGCCAGGCCAACACATCCGCATCGATTCGGATGGTTTTCGATACTTTCATCGGTTTATAAAAACGCCCCTGAACCGCAGCCTGCCACTTTTCCTCATCCAGTGCCGGCGCATCGGCATAATCGATGTCCTCGTCCGGCAACGCACTCAGTGAAGCAATTTGCGCTTTCTGCTCCTCCGTCAACGGCGGGAGTACGCTATGGGCCAGATTTTTGGCGGAATTTTTGCGCTTCATATCTTCCCCTCTCTTTGGCATCGGCCTTGCGTGCTGAAATGATACGCACGATCTCTACTGTATCGCCTTCGACATCCGTTTCGATCGTCGTATGCGCCACCAGCAACAGCAAGCAGGATCCGACCATGCCGATCGTTTGCCAACGTTCTTCTCCACCCTCGATCCTTTCCAACACAGCCAAATGGTTGGGATCCAGAAAAACCCGTTGCGCAATCTCAAAACTGACACGGTGTTTGTGCTGGTTACTGTGATTTTTATCCTGATTCCATTCAAAATAAACATACATTTTTGTAACTACATTTTGATTGTTATTTAATCAAAATACCTCGCATCCGGAGGGATGTCAAAACCCTACGGATGCGTTCAACGCCCGCCTGCGGCCTCGATAAAGGTGCCGGTCACGTAAGATGCGGCGTCAGACAGCAACCAGGCGATCGCCTCCGCCACTTCCTGCGGCTGGCCGCCGCGCTGCATCGGCAAACTGTCCTTCACGCGATCCACCCGGCCAGGCTCGCCGCCGCTGGCGTGCATCTCGGTATAGATGAATCCGGGCCGCACGCCGTTGACGCGAATGCCCTGCGCCGCCACTTCCCGCGATAACCCGATGGTCAGCGTATCGACGGCGCCTTTCGAGGCGGCATAGTCGACGTACTCTCCCGGCGCGCCTAAACGAGAAGCGGCGGAAGACACATTGACGATAGCGCCGCCCTGCCCGCCATGACGCTGCGCCATGCGCTTCACCGCCTCGCGGCAACACAGGAAGTAACCGGTAACGTTGGTGCTGAGCACCTGATTGATGCGCTCGGCGGTCAACTGTTCAATGTTCGCCTGCTGGAACAGAATGCCGGCGTTGTTGACCAGCGCGCTGAGCGTGCCCAGCCCGGCATCCAGTGCGCCGAACATTGCCATCACCTGCGCTTCGTCGGCCACGTCAGCCTGCAATGCCAGCGCCTTACCGCCCTGCGTCTCAATCTCCGCCACCACCTGGCGCGCCGCACTTTCGTCACGCAGGTAATTCACGCCCACCGCATAGCCCTGCCGGGCCAGCAGCAAAGCGGTCGCGCGGCCAATTCCCCGGCTTGCGCCGGTTACCAATGCCACTTTCGTCATCGTATTTTTTCTCTGGTTGGCGATATAAAAATAACGGCCTGCGCACAGGCTCCCCGTTTGCCAGTCAGAGTATAGAGCGGCGCTCTAGAAAACGCTTCAGAGCTGAGCCAGGCGGCGCAGCAGCTTTTTAATCCGATATTTCGCGCAGCCGGAGGCGTCCGTTACCGCCACCTGATGGCCCCGCTGCAAACCGGAAGCATGCAGGCCTTTGTGAGCAGGGCTGTGCACATCGCCGCGAAACGACAGCATCAACAGAATGAGCAGCATCGCCACGCCTGAATACATCAGCCGCCGCGAGGCGCCCGCGAGCGGGGAACCGTCAGTCTGCATGTTTCGCTCCCTCAGCCATGATTTCGAATGGCAGCAAAATAACTGAAATCCCCCCTCGTTCCCTTAACGCGAGATTAAAGCCAGATTAAGGTTTGCTTAAGAACGTGCAGGCAGCGCAGGTTTCCCCGTTGTCTTCCCGTCAGCGTTATAGTTAGATAAGCGCGACTCAAGGATCTCAGCGGAAATAACGTGAACATACTGTTGGTGGAAGACGACCTGCAATTAGGCAAGGCGCTGTGCCGAGCATTGGAGCTGGCCGGCTTTAATTTGTGCTGGGTGCGCCTGCTCGTCGACGCGGAAAATAAACTTTCATCCGGCGGGTTCGATTTGATGCTGCTGGATCTCACGCTGCCGGACGGTGACGGTTTGCAGAGGCTGATCGCCTGGCGCGCCGCTGGGCAAAATATCCCGATCATCATCCTGACCGCCCGCGACCGCATTGAAAGCCTGGTGAACAGCCTGGATTCCGGCGCGGACGACTTTCTGGCCAAACCCTTTGCGCTGCCCGAACTCATCTCGCGCGTCAAGGCGGTCAACCGGCGCATGGCGGGCTTCGCGTCACAAACCTGGAGCCTCGGCGCGCTGTATCTCGATCCGGTCAACCATCAGGTCATGCTGGATAACGAACTGCTGATGCTGTCGAAAAAAGAGTATCACCTGCTGCACGAACTGATGCGCTGCGCCGGCACCGTGGTGCGCAAAGCGGTGTTGGAACAGCGGCTGTTCGGCCACGGCGACAGCGTGGAAAGCAACTCGCTGGAAGTGCACATGCATAATTTACGGCGCAAGATCGGTAAAGAAAGAATTATTACCGTACGCGGCATTGGTTATTTGCTGAAGAAAGAGTAGCGAAATGATCGGTTTCAAATCCTTCTTTATGCGCACCATTATTTTCCAGGTGCTGGCCATTTTATTATTGTGGGGGATCCTCGTCGCCTGGGTGAAATATTGGTATTACCCCGACATGGAGAAATATTTCGATAACCAGCAACGCATCGTCGCTGCAGGCATCGCCAATATTCTCGACGAAACCGGCACTGACCATATCGATTACCGCGGCATCATCAAGACCATTGAAGGCATGTACATTGATTCCATCAATAACGGCATGCAGGACGAAATCGACTATCACCCGCTGTTTGTGGTTTACGATCGAGACAACCGGGTGCTTTACAGTTCGCAAACGCAGGGAGAGCCGCTGCGCCTGCCGCCTTCGGTGCTGTCCGGCTCGGTCAATTACGCCGGCGCCAACTGGCATCTCGCCGGCAGCTGGAGCGAGAATCGCCAGTACCGGGTGATCGTCGGCGAATCGTTCAACGATCGCACCACGCTGTTCGGCAACCCGGCGGAGAGCACCGCCGTACCGCTGCTGGGCATTCTGGCGGCCATCATCATCACCTTGCTGTTTACCGCCTATTTCAGCCTGCGGCCGCTGCGCCAGATCGCCCGCACCATTTCCGATCGTCAGCCCGGCAATCTGTCGCCGATCAACGTCAGCGAACAGTATCAGGAAATCCGGCCGGTGGTGATGGAGGTCAACAAACTGATGGCGCGCATCGACGCCGCCAATCAGCGCGAGAAACGATTTATGGCCGACGCCGCGCATGAGCTGCGCACGCCGATCGCCGCCGTGCTGGCGCAGCTGCATTTGCTGACCCAGGTCAGCGAGCAGCAGGAGCGCCGGGAAATCATCGGCGACATGCAGCAGGGGCTGGATCGGGCGGCGTCGCTGTCGCGCCAGCTGATCAACCTGGCCAAGCTGGAGGCGGAAGATTTTCCGCTGAAGATTGAGGCGGTGGATATCTATGCGGAGATCGGCAAATGCATCGCGCAGCACGTTCCCTATGCATTGGAAAAGGATGTCGAACTGTCGCTCGACGGCAGCGAGGAGGTGGTGGTGAGTACCGACCGCCATGCGCTGATCGCCATCTTCACCAATCTGCTGGACAATGCGCTCAAATACGCGCCGCCCGGCAGCCGCATCGAAGCCAATATCCGCTCGCTGGCGCCGCTCGGCTGCTATATTACGTTGCGCGACAACGGCCCCGGGGTGAGCGAAGAGCACCTTCCGCGCCTGTTTGAGCGCTTTTACCGCGTGCCCGGCACGCAACAGACCGGCAGCGGGCTGGGATTGGCCATCGCCCGCAACCTGGCCGACAAAATCGGCGCGCAGCTGCGCGTCACCGAAGGCCTCGACGATCGCGGCATCGGCTTTATCATCGATTTGCCGGAAAGTTACCGGCCACAGATTGAGAGTTAACCACGAGCATGATCGCCCCTGTACTGCTGCAACGGCAGCAACTCGACCGGCTGTGGGATATCGACCGCAGCGAAATTATCGACACCCTGTATCGCCTGCAGGATGGCAAGCTGCACCCCTACCCGGACTACTACGATGTGCGCGGCTGGGATCCGCACGATCGGGAAACCTATACGCCGATCCACGAAGCGTGCTTCGATCGCGGCGGCGCGTTCTTCGCGCTGTTCGAAGGCGAGGAGATCGTGGCAGCGGCGGCGCTGGACACCGAACCACGCGGCCCGCGGCAAGATCTGCGCCAATTGCTGTTCTTTTACGTCAGCGCGCACCAACGCGGCCAGGGGTTAGGCAAGCAGCTGTTCCAGCTCTGCCTGCGGCAGGCGGCGCAAGAAGGCGCCGCCGGGCTGTACGTCTCCTCCATTCCCAACAAAAGTACCGTAGACTTCTATCTGGCGCAGGGCTGCCGGCTCATCGAACATCCGGATACCGAATTGTTCGCCCGTGAGCCGGAGGACATTCACCTGGTCTGCCTCTGCCGCTAGCGGCCGGGGATTAACGGGCGATGCGTATCACCGAACGCACGTCGCTTTTCTTGTTCAGATCCCACACCTCGTTGATATCCGCCAACGCGTGCTCCTGCGTCTCGATAGTGAGCGCTCCGGTCGCCGCCAGCGCCAAAATCTCGGTCGCGTAGCGCTGCATCTCCGGGATCGGCGGGAAGTTGCCGGTGCCGCTGCCGAGGATCTGCAGCTGATTGCTGCGCAGCACCGCCGCCGGCAGCCGGATGTCCGGCGCGGCCATCGAGCCGACGTTGACCAAGCGAATGCCGCGCCCCCCGGCGTAAGACGAGAGATCGTGATTATTGAGCGTCGCCAGCAGCGCTTCGGTCGCCGGGCCCCAGATGTAATCGACAATCACCTGATAACCACCCGGCCCCGCCGCCGCCGCGAAGGCCTGCGCCAGCGCCTCGCCCTGCAGGCTCAGATCCACCGTGGCGTCCACACCCAACGCCTCCAGCACGCTCAGGCGCCGACCGGCGGCAACGATGCGCCCGGCTCCCGCCTGACGCGCCGCTGCAACCGCCAGTTTGCCCGAGGTGCCGGTAGCGCCGATGATCAGCACCGTTTCACCAGGCTGCAGATCCGCTCGCCAGCGCAGCGGCAGCCAGGCGGCGAAGGCCGGATTGATCAGCGCCGCCGCCGTGGCGTCGTCCACCGCCTCCGGCACCGGCACCGTCCATGACGCGACGCTGCGCTCTGCCATCGCGCCGTAAGGGCGACGGAAAGAGGCGAAGTACACTCGTTGCCCGTCCGCCGTGCGGCCCACGCCGTCGGTGCCGGGCACGATCGGCAATTGCTTCGGGCTGGAATAATGAGTGCCGGCGACGGTGGCGCGATCCAGCTGCTTGATGCCGGCCGCCAGAACGTCGATCGGCACTTCATTCGCCTGCGCCTGAGGCTCCTCAAAGGTGCCGAAAACCGGGGCTTGCCCCAGCGCTGTTACGATTGCCGCTTGCATGATGACTCCTCAAATCGTGGGAACGTACCGGAAAGAATAGGCCGCGATAAAATAAAAAGGGACACCGCATCATGCGGTGTCCCCCAAACACAAACTTTGCCGAACGTGTTATTCGTAATCGCTCATCGGCACGCAAGAGCAGAACAGGTTACGGTCGCCGTACACGTCGTCCAGACGCTTAACGCTCGGCCAGTACTTGTTCTCGCGTACGCCGGCCACCGGGAACACCGCCAGCTCGCGGCTGTACGGGTGCTGCCAGTCGTTGACCAGCTCCGCCTGCACGTGCGGCGCATTCACCAGCGGGTTGTCTTCCAGCGGCCATTCGCCTTTGGCGACGCGGTCGATTTCGCTGCGGATCGCCAGCATCGCATCGATAAAGCGATCCAGCTCCACCTTGCTTTCCGACTCGGTCGGCTCGACCATCAGCGTGCCCGCCACCGGGAACGACATGGTCGGCGCGTGGAAACCGAAGTCGATCAGGCGCTTGGCGATGTCCATTTCGCTGATGCCGGTCTCTTCCTTCAGCGGACGAATATCGAGGATGCATTCGTGCGCCACACGGTGATCGCGGCCGGTATACAGAATCGGGTACGCGTCTTTCAGACGGGTAGCGATGTAGTTGGCGTTCAGGATCGCCATCTGGCTGGCCTGCTTCAGGCCCTCCGCGCCCATCATGCGGATGTACATCCAACTGATAGGCAGGATGGAGGCGCTGCCGAACGGCGCCGCGGAGACCGCGCCCTGCTGGGTGGTCACGCCGTCGATCTGCACCACGCTGTGGCCCGGCACGAACGGCGCCAGGTGCGCTTTCACGCCGATAGGGCCCATGCCCGGGCCGCCGCCGCCGTGCGGAATGCAGAAGGTTTTATGCAGGTTGAGGTGCGAAACGTCTGCGCCGATGTAGCCAGGCGTGGTGATGCCCACCTGGGCGTTCATGTTGGCACCGTCGAGATACACCTGACCGCCGAACTGATGCACGATCTGGCATACTTCACGGATGGTTTCTTCATACACGCCGTGGGTCGACGGGTAGGTCACCATGATGCAAGAGAGTTCTTCGCCTGCCTGCTCCGCCTTGACGCGCAGATCGTGCAGATCGATGTTGCCGTTCTTGTCGCAGGCCACCACCACCACGCTCATGCCCGCCATCTGGGCGGAGGCCGGGTTGGTGCCGTGCGCCGAGCTTGGGATCAGGCAGACATGACGGCCCGCTTCATTACGGCTTTCGTGGTAGCGGCGGATCGCCAGCAGGCCGGCGTATTCGCCCTGCGCGCCGGAGTTCGGCTGCATGCACACCGCGTCATAGCCGGTCAGCTGCACCAGCCACTGAGACAGTTGGCCGATCATCTGCTGGTAACCGGCCGCCTGCTCCGGCGGGCAGAACGGGTGCAGTTCGGAGAATTCAGGCCAGGTGATCGGGATCATTTCCGCCGCGGCGTTCAATTTCATGGTGCAGGAACCCAGCGGGATCATCGCCTGGTTCAGCGCCAGATCCTTACGCTCCAAGCGATGCATGTAACGCATCATCTCGGTTTCGCTGTGATAGCGGTTGAATACCGGGTGGGTCAGGATCGGATCCTGGCGCAGCATGGCGGCCGGGATCGATTGACTGTTTTTGCTCACCGCCGCGTCTAACGCGTCGATGTCCAGACCGTGATTGTCGCCGGCCAGCAGTGCGAACAGCGTTTGCACGTCTTCACGCGAGGTGGCTTCATCCAGCGTGATGCCGACGGCGCCGTGAATGTCGGTACGCAGGTTGATACCGAAGCTCAGCGCGCGCTCCAGCACGGCGGCCTTGTCCTTCACTTCGACGGTCAGGGTGTCGAACCAGGTGTGGTGACGCAGCGTCAGGCCGGCCTTCTGCAGCCCGGCGGCCAAAATGTCGGTCAGGCGATGGATGCGCCCGGCGATGCGCTGCAGGCCTTGCGGGCCGTGATACACCGCATACAGGCTGGCGATGTTGGCCAGCAGCACCTGCGAAGTACAGATATTCGAGTTGGCTTTCTCGCGGCGGATATGCTGCTCGCGGGTCTGCATCGCCATGCGCAGCGCGGTGTTGCCGGCGGCATCGCGGGAAACGCCGATGATGCGGCCCGGCATCGAGCGCTTGAACTCGTCGCGGCAGGCGAAGAAGGCGGCGTGCGGGCCGCCGTAGCCCATCGGCACGCCGAAGCGCTGCGCGGAGCCGAACACCACGTCGGCGCCCTGCTTGCCCGGCGCGGTCAGCAGCACCAGGGCCATGATGTCGGCAGCCACGCTGGTGATGATTTTGCGCGATTTCAGTTCGGCCAGCAGCGCGCTGTAGTCGTGCAGTTCACCGGTGGTGCCCACCTGCTGCAGCAACACGCCGAACACGCCGTCCAGCTCCAGCACTTTTTCCGCTTTATCGACGATGACGTCGAAGCCGAAGGTTTCGGCGCGGGTGCGTACCACGTCCAGCGTCTGTGGATGCACGTCGTCAGCCACGAAGAAGCGGTTGGCGTCTTTCAGCTTGCTGGCGCGTTTGGCCAACGCCATCGCCTCGGCGGCGGCGGTGGCTTCATCCAGCAGCGATGCGGAGGCCAGATCCAGGCCGGTCAGATCGAGGGTCACAGTCTGGAAGTTCAGCAGCGCTTCCAGACGGCCCTGCGACACTTCCGGCTGATAAGGGGTGTAAGCGGTGTACCAGCCCGGGTTTTCCAGCATATTGCGCAGGATCACCGGCGGCGTCAGCACGGCGCTGTAGCCCATGCCGATGTAGGATTTGTAGCGCTGATTCTGCGAGGCGATCGCCTTCAGCTCAGCCAGCGCCTGATGTTCGGTCGCCGCGTCGCCAACCGGCGGCGGCCCCGGCAGCTGAATGTCCGCCGGCACGATCTGTTGGATCAGCGCGCTGAGCGAGCGAGCGCCCACCGCTGCCAGCAACTCCTGGCGTTGTTCCGCAGAAGAGCCGATGTGGCGTTCGATGAACGCTTCGCTGTGTTCGAGTTGGCTGAGTGTCTGAGTCATTGCTACAAATTCCTGAATGCTTGCGTGATACGGGATATAGCTTGAACGGTAACTAAAACGCCCCGGCCGAAAGGCCTGGGGCGTGGGCACGATTACTCGTCGATCGAGGCCTGATAAGCCGCGGCGTCCAGCAGGTTCGCCAGCTCGCCTTCGTCGGAGGCTTTAATCTGGAACAGGAAGCCGTCACCGTAAGGTTCGCTGTTCACCAGCTCCGGGGAGCTTTCCAGCTCGGCGTTCACCGCCACGATTTCACCGCTGATTGGCGCGTAGATGTCCGACGCCGCCTTGACGGATTCCGCCACGGCGCAGTCTTCACCGGCGGCGACTGTGCGGCCCACTTCCGGCAGATCGACAAACACCATATCGCCCAGCAGTTCCTGCGCGTGTTCGGTGATGCCTACGGTGTAAACGCCGTTACCTTCTGCGCGAACCCACTCGTGAGAGGATGCGTATTTCAATTCTGTTGGCACATTGCTCATCGCCGGTTACTCCTTCGAAGAAATAAAAGAATCAATCAATAAAAAATCAATTTGTCAGCGGCTTGCCGGCGCGAACGAAACCGGGCTTGGTCACTTTGACCGGCATCTCGCGGTTGCGGATCTGCACGATGGCCTGCTCGCCGATGCCCGCCGGCACGCGCGCCAGCGCGATGCTGAAGCCCAGCGTCGGGGAGAACGAACCGCTGGTGATCACGCCTTCGTGGGTTTGCCCCGCCGCGTCGGTGAAACGCACCGGCAGCTCATTACGTAATACGCCTTTTTCCGTCATGATCAAGCCGACCAGTTGCTCGGTGCCCTGCTCGCGCTGTTGTTCCAGCGCTTCGCGGCCGATGAAACGGCGATCTTCCGGCTGCCAGGCGATGGTCCAGCCCATATTGGCGGCCAGCGGCGAAACGCCTTCATCCATCTCTTGCCCGTAGAGGTTCATGCCCGCTTCCAGGCGCAGGGTGTCGCGCGCGCCCAGACCGGCCGGCTTGACGCCCGCGGCCAGCAATTTTTGCCAGAAATCCGCCGCCTGCTCTTTCGGCAGCGCGATCTCATAGCCGGCCTCGCCGGTGTAACCGGTGGTGGCGATGAACAGCTCGCCGGCCTGCACGCCGAAGAATGGCTTCATGCCTTCGACCGCGCTTTTTTGTTCCGGGGTGAACAGGGTGCCGGCGCGCTCTTTGGCCTGCGGGCCCTGCACCGCGATCAGCGCCAGATCGTCTCGCACCGTCAGCGCGACGCCATACGGCGCGGCGTGCTCTTCGATCCAGGCCAGGTCTTTGTCGCGGGTGGCGGAGTTCACCACCAGACGGAAATAGTCTTCAGTGAGGAAATAAACGATCAGGTCATCGATCACGCCGCCGGAGGCATTCAGCATGCCGGTGTACAGCGCCTTGCCGGGTTGGGTCAGTTTGGCGACGTCGTTCGCCAGCAGGTAGCGCAGGAACTCGCGGGTGCGAGCGCCGTGCAGATCCACGATGGTCATGTGAGACACGTCGAACATGCCGGCATCCTGACGCACCGCGTGGTGCTCATCGAGCTGCGAGCCGTAGTGCAGCGGCATCATCCAGCCGTGAAAGTCTACCATGCGCGCACCGCACGCCACGTGCTGGTCGTACAGTGGGGTTTGCTTTGCCATCTTTTCCCTCTTTCCACTCGTCGCTAGAAGTTAGGGTGCTGCCACGCAATGCGGCGGAGCCTGGCTCGCGGCCCGATCGCCATGGCGCACTGACTGCTCAACACAAATGCTGCGCCGGGACGGGCGAAAACTGCGTGCAACCGCCGTGACGCAAACGATACCTTTCCCCCGAACTTATCACCGAACGACCACATTAACCATAAGTTAAAATAGGCTCATCGCCGTTCCGGGGCGGTAAAATGCCGGGCTAGTGTGCAGAGTTTTTCACTGGAAAAATGCGCCTTAAGGCACAAAATTAACAATTAAAGCGGCAAAATGCCGAACTTATATAACAAACCTATGGCCGCACATGGGATCCGGACTTTTGATAACCGAACATGGAATTAGAAAAAGTAATGATAAAAAGCGGCTGAAATTAGATTATTTCAAATGAAGGGTTATATAAGGAAACGCGATGGCATAAAGCGAGAAGCGCGAGCCCGCTGCGGGCTCGCAGAAGGCAGGTGTCAGGCAAGCCACTCGGGCAGATCGTTCAGGCCCATCGCCTGACGCACCAGCTTAGGCTTGACGCCAGGCAGGCTGTCCGCCAGCCGCAGCCCCACGTCGCGCAGCAGCTTTTTGGCCGGGTGGTTGCCGTCGAACAGTTCGCGGAAACCCTGCATGCTGGCCAACATCACCGCCGCGCCGTGTTTGCGGCGGCGCTCATAGCGGCGCAGATAGAGGTGCTGGCCAATATCCTTGCCCTGCCGCTGCAGGCGGCGCAGTTCGGAAATCAGCTCGGCGGCGTCCATAAAGCCCAGATTCACGCCCTGTCCGGCCAGCGGATGCACGGTATGCGCCGCATCGCCCACCAGCGCCAAGCGGTGCGCCGCGAAGCTGCGCGCATAGCGGCCGGTCAGCGGGAACGCCAGCCGTTCGCTTTCCAGGCTGCAGGCGCCCAGACGCATATCGAAGGCCATCGCCAGTTCGCGGTTGAATTGTTCCGGCTCCAGCTGCTTGAGACGCTCAGCGTCTTCCGGCGCGACCGACCAGACGATGGAGCTCAAATGCGGATCGCTGAACGGCAGGAACGCCAGAATGCCGTCGCCGTGGAAAATTTGCCGCGCCGTAGCCTGATGCGGCTCTTCGGTGCGGATGGTGGCCACCAACGCGTGGTGGCGATAGTCCCAGAAGGTCAGCGGGATATCGGCATGCTGGCGCAGCCATGACTGGGCGCCGTCGGCGCCAATCACCAACCGGGCGGTCAGCATACGGCCGTCCTCCAGCGTGATGAAGGCGTCATTCTCGCCCCACGCCACCTGCTTGAGCGCGGCCGGGGTAATCAGCGTGATGTCCGACAGGCTTTCGGCGCGCTTCCACAGCGCCTGCTGGATCACCGAATTTTCGATGATGTGGCCGAGATGGCTGAAACCGCACTCGTCGCCGCGGAAGGCGATTTTGCCGAAGCTGTCGCGATCCCACACTTCCATCGCGTTGTAGGCGCTGGCGCGCTGCTGGAGGATGTCGTCCCACACGCCGATATGCTGCAGCAAACGCTCGCTGGCGGCATTGATGGCGGAAACGCGCAGCGCAGGCTGCTCCGACGGCGGCGCCATATCCGGCTGGCGCTGCTCCAGCACCGCCACGCGCAGCCCGCTGCCCTGCAGGCCGCAGGCCAACGCCAGCCCCACCATACCGCCACCGGCGATAATCACGTCAAATGATTGCATGCTGCTCGATTTCCTTAAATAACGCGCGACGCCTTGCCACGCCGCGTTTTTGGGCGCGCCACAGGGCGCCCGATTCTGTGTCTAACGTTCCACCCAACCCAATGTGCGCTTGGCGAAGGCGTCGCGCACCGCCGGCAAACGCGCCATCGCCATCAGCCCCAGATTGCGGCCGACCACCAGCGGGGCATAACGGTTGGCGAACAGGCGGATCAATCCGTCGGTCACGCCGATCGTCGCCTGCTGATCGTTTTGCCGCCGCTGCTGATAGCGGCTCAGCAGCGCATAACCGCCGGCGTCTTCGCCGCTGTTCATCGCTTCCGCCAGCGTTTCCGCCAGCGACATCACATCGCGCAGACCAAGGTTGAACCCCTGCCCGGCGATCGGATGCAGCGTCTGCGCCGCGTTGCCCACCAGCGCCAGCCGGTGGCTGACATGACGATCGGCGGTTAGCAGGCCAAGTGGATAACTGTGCCGCTTACCGGCCTTGAGGATGCGCCCCAGCCGCCAGCCGAAGGCCTGTTGCAGCTCGGCGATAAAACGCGCGTCGTCCCAGGCATCCACCTGGGCGCGATCTTCACGCGCATGGCACCACACCAGCGAACTGCGCCCCTGTGACATCGGCAACAGCGCCAGCGGCCCATAACGGGTAAAGCGCTCGAAAGCTCGCCCCTGCGGATCTTCCGCCGTGGTGACGTTGGCGATGGTGGCGAACTGCGGATAGTCCTCCTGCCGCCACTGCACGTTGCAGGCCTGCGCCAGCGCCGAACGCGAGCCGTCGGCCGCCACCAGCAGCTGCCCGCGCAGACGCTGGCCGTTGTCCAGCAGCACTTCCGCCCGCTCCGCAGTGCGAATCACGTCCACCACCCGCGCGGGGCAGTGCAGCGTGACGCCCGGCGCCTTCGCCAGCAGCGCGAACAGCCGCTGCCCGGCGTCGTGCAGTTCGATCACCTGGCCGAGCGCATCGACCTGATAATCCTGCGCCTGCAGATTAACGAAACCGGCGTGACCGCGATCGCTGACGTGCACCTGAGTGATCGGCGTGGCGCAGTCGCGCAGCGTCGGCCAAACGCCGATGCGCGCCAGCTGTTGGCAGGTGCCCTGCGCCAAAGCGATGGCGCGGGCGTCAAAGCCAGGATGGCTGCGGTCGTCCGGCCGGGTCGCCTCGACCAAATCCACCGCCATTCTTCCCTGAGTAAGCGACGAAATGGCCAGCGCCAACGTCGCGCCCGCCATCCCGCCGCCAACGATAATTACGCTCATGCTACGACCTTGCCGCCGCCATCAAGGCCTCGATGGCATCGGCGTCTTTCACCACGGTGGCGGTCAGGTTTTCATTGCCGTCGGCGGTGATCACGATGTCGTCCTCGATGCGGATGCCGATGCCGCGGTATTCCTCCGGCACGTCCGCATCCGGCGCGATATACAGCCCCGGCTCCACGGTCAGCACCATGCCCGGCTCCAGCAGCCGATCGCGGCTCGGCGTGCCATAGTGGCCGACGTCGTGCACGTCCAGGCCCAACCAGTGGCTCAACCCGTGCATAAAGAACTGACGGTGAGCCTGCTCGGCGATCAATTGATCGACTTCACCTTTCAATACGCCCAGCTCCACCAGCCCGACCACCATGATGCGCACCACTTCGTCGTTGACTTCGCGGATGCTGGTGCCGGGCTTAAACAGCTCCAGCGCACGCTGCAGCGACGCCAGCACGATATCGTACACCGCGCGCTGCGGCCGGCTGAACTTGCCGTTGACCGGGAAGGTGCGGGTGATGTCGCCGGCATACCCCTGGAACTCGCAGCCCGCGTCGATCAGCACCAGATCGCCGTCGCGCATCTGGCTCTCGTTCTCGGTGTAGTGCAGGATGCAGCCGTTTTCGCCGCTGCCGACAATGGTGTTGTAAGACGGGTAGCGAGCGCCGAGGCGGGTGAACTCATGATGAATTTCCGCTTCCAGCTGATATTCGAACATGCCCGGGCGGCATTTTTCCATCGCGCGGGTATGCGCCAACGCGCTGATCTCACCGGCGCGGCGCATCACCGCCAGCTCTTCCGGCGATTTGAACAGGCGCATGTCGTGCAGCCACGGCCGCCAGTCGGTCACGGTGGCAGGCGCCTGCAGATTCTGGCGGAACCCCTTGCGCAGCTTGTCCAACGCGCCGAACAGGATCTGATCGGCATAGGCGTATTCGCCCTGCGCGTGGTAGACCGTATCCAGGCCGTTGAGCAGCAGGTGCAGTTGGTCATTGATTTCATCGAACGGCAGCGCGCGATCCACGCCCAGCTTTGCCGGTGCGGCGTCTTGCCCCAGGCGGCGGCCAAACCAGATTTCCGCCGTCAAATCGCGCACCCGGTTGAACAACACGCTGTGGTTGTGCGTTTCGTCGCTTTTAATCAGCACCAGCACCGCTTCCGGCTCATTGAAGCCGGTCAGGTACCAAAAATCGCTGTTCTGCCGGTAGGGATAGTCTGAATCTGCACTGCGCGTCGTTTCCGGCGCAGAGAAAATAACCGCCGCGCTGGCCGGCGCCATTTTCGCCAACAGCGCCTGGCGGCGGTTGTTGAATTCCTGCTGAGTCATTACCTTCTCCTGAAATCATGCCATCCGCACCGCCGGCGGAGGGGCGATAGAACGTTTAGTGCAGCGTCGGTTTGATATTTTCCGGCGCCGTCGGCTTGTGACGGGTGAATTCGCCGTGGCACATGATGGCGGCGACCCGCACATACTCCGCCACTTCTTCCAACGACTGTTCCAATTCTTCCTGATCTTCGTCTTCGTCGTAGCCCAGTTGCGCGATGTTGCGCAGATCGTCGATCGCTTCACCGACTTCGTCTTTCACCTGGGCCAGCTTCGGCTGCATCATGCCCAGACCGAGCAGGAAGTGGTTGACCCAACCGGCCAGCGCGTCGGCGCGATCGAACACGCTGACGATCTCCCCTTCAGGCAGCATCAGTTGGAACAGGAACTCGTCATCTTCCAGCGTGTCACGCGTCGCTTCATACAGCTGCTGCAACGGTTGGCTGAGCGCCTGTGGGAAGGCGACACCTTCGTTGGTCAGATCGTGCACCAGCGCCTGCCAGCCGGCGTCACGGCTGCCGCCACACAGCAGGCCGCTGATCAGGCCGTGCATTTCTGCCGCGGTCAGCGCCACCGACTGCTGGTTGAGGGCCACGGTTAAAGATTGGTAACTTGGAAATGTATTCTGTATAGACATGCGCATTCGTCATCGTTGGCAGGATAAGTTCGTGTTATGCTACCACCAAGGTCCGTCGCTATACCAGATAAGCGCGACACCTCAGTGGCTAGTTATAATCGCGATGTGGCAGGTTTCACACTGCGCCGGCGGGTGACGAAAGTGCGGTAAATACGCATTTTGAAACCCTTTTTTGACTGGCAATGTGCGCCACAGTAGATTACAACCAGGTACTGAAAAAGGGGTTGTATCTTGGTACCGAGGTATATATAGTGGCGCCCGCTTTGACGGCCCGGCCAGGGCGGACAAGGCTGGCGCGAAATTTAGGCAGGAAGGTGGCATGTCTGCACAACCGGTAGATATTCAAATTTTTGGCCGCTCGTTAAGAGTCAATTGCCCGCCAGAACAACAAGATGCGTTGAATATGGCGGCGGACGATCTTAACCAACGGTTGCAAGATCTTAAAGTTCGCACTAGAGTCTCCAATACTGAGCAACTGGTTTTCATCGCGGCATTGAACGTCTGTCACGAACTTGCTCAAGAACGGTTGAAAACCCGTGACTACGCGTCCAATATGGAACAACGCATACGGATGCTGCAGCAGACCATTGAACAAGCGCTGCTTGAACAAGGTCGCATCTCTGAACGTCAGGATGCACAATTCGAATAACTTAAGTTGTTGAAATCACAGTTTTCAGCAACGAGTACAAAATTTCTCTGAGATGTTCGCCAGCGGGCCAGTCCCCTGAGCCGATATTTAGTACAAACAGAATGTGTTGCTCCGCGATCGGTGAGCACGCTCGGTGCGCCGAGAAGCCTTAAGATTGCGACGGCACGTTCACCTTGAACCATGGGTTCAAGGGTTACAGCCTGCGACGGCATCTCGGAGATTCCCCTTCTCAGCGGTTTATGTGTGCTGAACACCACACAGAGCAAGCCTGATACGATGCCTTTTCAACCCCAATTCGCGCAGCAGCGCCAAACCATTCGTCAACTCATTCGCCAACGTCGGCGCGAGCTTACGCCGGGCCAGCAACGCTTTGCCGCAGAAAAGATAGCCGAACGCCTCGTCACGCATGAACGCATTCAGGCGGCGCACAGCATCGCGGTGTTTTTGTCGTTTGACGGCGAACTCGATACCGGGCCGCTGATCGAGCGGCTGTGGACGCTCGGCAAACGGGTTTACCTACCGGTGCTGCATCCGTTCAGCCCGGGCCACCTGCTGTTCCTGCGCTATGCGCCGGAAACGCCGCTGGTGCGCAATCGCTTCAATATTCTCGAACCGCGCCTCGATGTGCGCAAGGTGTTGCCGCTGGGTGAACTGGAAGTGGTGCTGACACCGCTGGTGGCGTTCGATCATACCGGGCAGCGTCTGGGCATGGGCGGCGGCTTTTACGATCGCACCCTGCAAAACTGGCGCAGCGGCGGCCCCTATCCCATCGGCCTGGCTCATGATTGCCAGCAGGTGGAACATCTGCCGACCGAACACTGGGATATCCCGCTGCCGGAAATCCTCACCCCGCTCTGCAGCTGGGCATGGCATGAGCCAAAATAGCAAAAGGCCGGATCGCTCCGGCCTTTTTCGTTGCGGCATGCCGCCGAATCAGAACAGCAGGCGGGCGCGGATGGTGCCGTCGATGGCTTTCATACGCTGCAGCGCGGCGTCGGCGCGCGCGGTTTCCGCTTCGATGTCGATCACCACATAGCCGATTTCCGGCCCGGTTTGCAAATACTGTGCGGCGATGTTAACCCCCTCTTCGGCAAAGATCTGGTTAATCTGCGTCAGCACGCCCGGACGGTTTTCGTGGATGTGCAGCAGGCGGCTGGCGTTCGGGCCATGCGCCGGCAGCGACACTTCCGGGAAGTTGACGGCGGACAGAGTCGATCCGTTGTCGGAGTATTTCGCCAGCTTGCCGGCCACTTCGTCGCCGATGTTCTCCTGCGCTTCCTGAGTGGAACCGCCGATGTGCGGCGTCAGCAGCACGTTGTCGAACTCACACAGCGGCGAATTGAACGGATCGCTGTTGGTCGCAGGCTCTTCCGGGAAGACGTCGATCGCCGCGCCCGCCAGGTGATTGCTGGCCAGCGCGTCGCACAGCGCGGGAATATCCACCACGGTGCCGCGCGAGGCGTTGATCAGAATGGCGCCCGGTTTCATCAGCGCCAGCTCTTCCGCCCCCATCATATTTTTGGTCGATGGCGTTTCCGGCACGTGCAGCGTCACCACGTCGCTCATATTGAGCAGATCGGACAGATGGCGCACCTGCTGCGCATTGCCCAGCGGCAGCTTGTTCTCGATGTCGTAGAAGAACACCTTCATGCCCAGCCCTTCGGCCAGAATGCCCAGTTGGGTACCGATATGGCCGTAGCCGATGATGCCCAGCTTTTTGCCGCGCGCCTCATAGGAGCCCACGGCCAGTTTGTGCCACACGCCGCGGTGCGCCTTGGCGTTGGCGGCCGGAATGCCGCGCAGCATCAACAGCAGCTCGCCCAGCACCATTTCGGCCACGGATCGGGTATTGGAGAAGGGGGCGTTGAAGACCGGAATACCGCGTTTGGTCGCCGCTTTCAGATCAACCTGGTTGGTGCCGATGCAGAAGCAGCCCACCGCCACCAGTTTTTCTGCGGCGGCGAACACCTCTTCAGTCAGATGCGTACGCGATCGGATGCCGACGAAGTGTGCATCGCGGATGGATGCCTTCAACGATTCGGTGTCTAACGCACCCTTGTGGTATTCGATGTTGGTATAACCGGCGGCACGCAAATTATCGACCGTGCTCTGATGAACCCCTTCCACCAACAGGAATTTAATCCTGTCTTTCTCCAATGATACTTTTGCCATTTACCCGACCCTATGTTCAGACTTCAGAAGCGGCTGTGACGACACAGCTCCCATCCAACATAACAAAAATAACGCGGGCGGCAATACAAACGATTGCCTGCTTGGCAGGACAAGGCGCAGCGTCGATGGCGGTTTACGGCAGAAAATGCCATAGGGAAAGTTTTCGGCAGAAGCTTTGGGGAGTCAGTTTTCACAATGTGACATAAGTCACCAAATTTGCCGTTTTTCAGAAAAGATATTTTAACCGAAGAATTATGCGGCCCGGCACCGCCGGGCCACAAACGGCAGAAGCTTATTTGACCACTTTCACGCCTTCCGGGGTGCCGACCAGCGCCACGTCCGCGCCACGGTTGGCGAACAGCCCCACGGTCACCACGCCGGCGATGCCGTTGATCTTGTTCTCCAGCGCCACGGCGTCGGTAATGCTCAGGTTATGCACATCGAGGATCACGTTGCCGTTGTCGGTCACCACGTTCTGGCGATACTCCGGCAGGCCGCCGAGTTTCACCAGCTCACGCGCCACGTAAGAGCGAGCCATCGGGATCACTTCCACCGGCAGCGGGAATTTGCCCAGCACGTCCACCTGCTTGCTGGCGTCGACGATACAGATAAATTTCTTGGCGATGGCGGCAATGATCTTCTCGCGCGTCAGCGCCGCGCCGCCGCCCTTGATCATCTGCATATGGCCGTTGATTTCGTCCGCGCCGTCCACGTAGATATCGAGCGAGTCCACTTCGTTGCTGTCGAACACGTGGATGCCGAGGCTTTTCAGCTTGGCGGTGGAGGCATCGGAGCTGGACACCGCGCCTTCGATCTGGTGCTTGATGGAGCCCAGCGCGTCAATAAAGTGGGCGGCGGTAGAGCCGGTGCCGACCCCGACGATGGTGCCCGGCGTCACGTATTCCAGCGCCGCCCAGCCCACCGCTTTTTTCAGTTCATCCTGCGTCATAATATGTCCCTTGCCTCTGTACGAAAACGTGTGCGTATTATAGGGTAAAACGCTGTTTTTCACGCTGGCAGGATCACACTTATTTACCGCAGCCCGCATTTTTACCCGCCTGGCGGCGAGCTGGGGGCGTGATTTTTCCACCTGCGCCATGCGTAAAATGTGGCATAGTGCCGGTATCATTCTAATTTAAGGGATATCTTTCCGATGAAACGCCCAGACTATCGTACGCTGCAAGCGCTGGACGCGGTGATCCGTGAGCGCGGCTTCGAGCGCGCCGCGCAAAAACTCTGTATCACGCAATCGGCGGTATCCCAACGCATCAAACAGCTGGAAAACCTGTTCGGCCAACCGCTGCTGGTTCGTACCGTGCCGCCGCGCCCGACCGAACAGGGGCAAAAGCTGCTGGCGCTGCTGCATCAGGTGGAGCTGCTGGAAGAAGAGTGGCTGGGCAACGACACCGGAGTCGATACGCCGCTGCTGCTGTCGCTGGCGGTCAACGCCGACAGTCTGGCGACCTGGCTGCTGCCGGCGCTGAAGCCGGTGCTGGCGGACTCCCCCATTCGCCTGAATCTGCAGGTGGAAGATGAAACCCGCACCCAGGAGCGGCTGCGCCGCGGTGAAGTGGTGGGCGCGGTGAGTATTCAGCCGCAGCCGCTGCCGAGCTGCCTGGTGGATCGGCTGGGGGCGCTGGACTACCTGTTTGTGGCCTCCAGCGGCTTCGCCGAGCGCTATTTCCCGAACGGCGTCACCCGCTCCGCGCTGCTGAAAGCGCCGGCGGTGGCCTTCGACCATCTCGACGACATGCACCAGGCATTCCTGCAGCAGAACTTCGATCTGTCGCCGGGCAGCGTGCCCTGCCACATCGTGAACTCATCGGAAGCCTTCGTGCAGCTGGCGCGTCAGGGCACCACCTGCTGCATGATCCCGCATCTGCAGATCGAAAAGGAGCTGGCATCCGGTGAACTGATCGATCTGACGCCGGGGCTGTACCAGCGCCGCATGCTGTACTGGCACCGCTTCGCGCCGGAAAGCCGCATGATGCGTAAAGTGACCGACGCGTTGCTGGAGCACGGTCACCAGGTATTGCGCCAGGATTAAAACGAAAAAAGGTTCGCCGCGGCGAACCTTTTCTTCAATACCACACCCTTACTGCGCGGCGTTACGCTGCAGCTCAAACACCACATCCACCTGATCGTCGAAGTGAATGCTTTGCTGTTCATAGGTTTGCGCCGCGTCGTTTTCCGCCGCCGCGCCGGCCGCCTTATACATCCGCGCCACCGGCATCGGCTGGTAGTTGGCGACCCGGTAGCGAATGCTGTACACCGGCCCCAGCTTGGCGTGGAAGCCTTTGGCCAGGGATTCCGCCTGCTGAGTCGCGTTCTCGATCGCTTTTTGCCGCGCCTGCTCGCGATACACGTCCGGCTTGGCGACGCCCAGCTCCACCGCGCGGATCTCGTTCAGGCCGGATTTCAGCGCGCCGTCCAGCAACTCGTTCAGCTTGTCCAACTGGCGCAGGGTGACCTGCACCTGGCGCACCGCCCGGTAGCCCTTCAGCACCGACTCGCCGGTTTTCAGGTAGTCGTATTCCGGCTGAGTGCGCAGGTTGGCGGCGCTGATGTCTTTCTTCTCGATGTTGTTTTTCTGCAGGAAATCAAAGTACTGCGCCACGCGCTCGTCTACCTGCTTCTTCGCCTGGGCGGCGTCTTTGGAGGAAACGCTCACCTCGATCGCCAGGGTGGCGATATCCGGCGTGGCGTCCACGCTGGCGGTGCCGGAGGTGACGACGTGCGGCCCTTCAGGCAATTCAGCCGCCTGCAGCGCCATCGGTAGCGTCCCTAATCCGACCATTGCGGCCATAGCCAATGCTTTTAGCTTCACAGTGTCTCCTTAATGACAGGCTGTCTCTGATCGCCGGCTTTTCCCTGCGAGAACCGCCGGATTCCTGGCATCAAACGTAGCATATCGCACGGCGTTTTGAATTCGGATTAGTGACAAATTCTTATAAATTTGCCCCCTGCCAGGCCAGCTGCAGCGCGATGCCCCACATCACCAGCCCGACCAGCGCATTGATGATGCGCTGCGCTCGCTGGGTGTTCAGCCACGGCGCCAGCCAGGAGGCCAGCAGCGCCAGGCCGAAGAACCACACCGCCGACGCGCTGACCGCGCCAAGAGCGAACCAGGAGCGCACATCCGCCGTCAGCTGTCCGCCCAGGCTGCCGAGCACCACGAAAGTGTCCAGATAGACGTGCGGATTCAGCCAGGTGACCGCCAGCATGGTGACCACGATGCGCCAGCGGCTCTGCGCCAGCTCTTGCGCCGCAGCCTGCGCCGGTTGCGGACTGAAGGCTGAACGGAACGCGCCCCAGCCGTACCACAGCAGAAACGCCACCCCGCCCCAGGTCACCAGCGCCAGCAGCAACGGCGAACGGGTCAGCAACGCGCTGCCGCCGAAAATACCGGCGCAAATCAGCATGATATCGCTCAGTGCGCACAATGAGGCGATCATCAAATGGTACTGACGGCGAATGCCCTGATTCATCACGAATACGTTCTGCGGGCCCAGCGGCAGGATCATGGCGGCGCTCAGGGCAAAACCCTGCAGGAAGACGGCTAACATGGGAAATTCCTCGAATGATAAAAGGCGCCGGACGCGGGCGCGTATCGGTCAACACGCGCATCATACGAGGAAGCGATCATTAGGTGAAATTGATGTTTCTAATCCAGCATCAGCAGAACTAATACTCAAATCGGCGTGACGAACCCCAGCTCCTGCGAGATGCGTTGCGCGGTGGCCAGCACCGGTTTGATCAGGCTTTTGACGCCGATCTGCTGCAGCTTGGCGGTCGGCAGAGAAACTGACACCGCATAAGGCACGCGCTGTTGAATATCGAACACCGGTGCCGCCACGCAGGAGACCCCCAGCTCGTTTTCCTCGCGATCCATCGCCAAGCCGCGCTGGCGAATATCGGCCAGTTCCTCATACATCTTCGGCAGCTCGGTAATGGTATTGCGCGTCAGCGTCTGAATCTCCTGCTGGTGAGTCTGCCAGTAGTGAGCCGGATAATCGTCGTTGCCGTAGGCCATGAAGATTTTACCCATCGCCGAACAGTACAGCGGCATATGCTGGCCGATATAGGCGCGAGTGCGCATCATGCCGGTGGTCGGCTCCAGCTTGTAGATCAGGATGACGTGGTCGTCTTCGCGGCTGGAGAAGTTGACCGTCTCCCCCACTTCCAGGTTCAGCTGCTCCAAATGCGGCGCAGCCACGTGGATGATGTTGAGTGACGACAGCGCCTTCTGGCCGATGGAAATGAACTTGGTGGTCAGGCGGTAACTGCCCGGCGACGGCGCCTGGGTCACATAGCCGCTGGTGTGCAACCCCTGCAGCAGACGATGCACCGTGCTCTTGTTCATGCCGGCCAGCTCAGACAGATGCGCCAGTGGGCACCCGTTGGGAAAATTGCTCAGGATCTCAATCAACTGCAAACCGCGGAACAGGCTTTGGCTGCCCAGCGGTTTGTCTTTCTTGTCATCTTTCTCGTCGACGGCTTTCAGACTCATAGCGAAAATCTCTCCAGTGTCGAACCGCCAACCGGCGCTGCGGCGAAGTCAGCAGGCTCTTTGCCGGGCATGTTACCCCAAGGCCCGCATCAGGTGAAGACGGAACGCCGTTTCATTGTCCGCAGCGGGCCAAAAATCCGCAATATTTCCCCCGCATTGAAGTGAGCCATCGGTCACACTTCCGCAAAGTAAAAAATAACCCATTGTTTAATAACAGTAATTAAAACCTCATCGCCTTTGATTTAGCGCAACGAACGTCATATTATTTTTGAAATTGAATTTCGCATGTTGAAATTTAAAGGCCAGATACTCACCAGCGGTTTAGCTGATTTGCCCGGCATCTTCGCACGGGCGCAACACCAGGGGCGCATCACATGACTATCGATAATGCGGCACAGCCCATCCTTACCCTCAGCCACATCGTCAAACGATTTGGCGGCAACGTGGCGGTCAACGACGTCAGCCTGCAGGTGATGCCGGGCGAGGTTCTGGCGCTGCTGGGCGAAAACGGCGCCGGCAAATCGACGCTGATCAAAGTGCTGGCGGGCGTCTACCCGCGTGACGGCGGCGATATTCGCTTTCAGGGCGCAAGCATCGCCTCCGCCGCCGCGATAAAAAGCGCCAGCCGCCAGCCGATCGCCTTTATTCATCAGGATCTCGGCCTGATCGAATGGATGACGGTGGCGGAAAACATGGCGCTGGTGATGGGGTTTCCCCGCCGCTTTGGGTTGATCGACTGGCGCGCCATTCGCCGCCGGGCGGTGCAGGCGCTGCAAGACGTCGGCATCGCGCTCGATCCCGATGCGCGCGTCTTCGAACTGTCTCGCACCGAAAAATCGCTGCTGGCGATCGCCCGCGCGGTGGCGGTCAACGCCGAGCTGCTGGTGCTGGATGAACCGACCGCCTCCCTGCCCGCCAACGACGTGCGTCATCTGTTCGCCGTGATCAACCGGCTGCGCGCCAAAAAGGTCGGCATGATTTATGTCACCCACCGTCTGGACGAAGTGATCGAAATCGCCGATCGGGTCTGCGTGATGCGCGACGGGCGCTATGTCGCCGGCGGCCGCACCGCCGACTACTCGCTGCGCGATCTGGTGCAAACCATCGTCGGCGAAGCGATGGCGGACGATCAGCGCGAACCGCTGCCGGAGCATCGTCCGCCGGTGCTGCAGCTCGATAGCGTCACGGTGGGCGACATCGGCCCGGTGAGCTTCGAGTTGCAGCCGGGCGAGATGCTGGCGTTGGCCGGCCTGCGCGGGGCCGGGCAAGAAGAGATTGGCCGGCTGCTGTTCGGGTTGCGTCAGGCCGACGGCGGCGCGATTCAGTTTCGCGATCGGCCCTATCTGGCGAGCTCCCCGCAGCAGGCGATGGCCTGCGGCGTTTCACTGGTGGCGGGCGATCGCACCGGTGAAAGCCTGGTGATGTCGATGAGCGTGCGTGAAAACCTGTTTATCAACCCCTGCGCCAGCGGCCACCGGCTGCTCTCCCGCTACGGGCGGCGAGCGGAGATCGGCGCCAGTTGGTGGAAGGTGCAGCTGTTCGACGTACGCCCCAAGGACGTCAATATCGATATCAGCGCGCTGTCCGGCGGCAACCAGCAAAAGGTGGTGATGGCGCGCTGGATGCACCTGGGGGCGCCGCTGCTGATCCTGGAAGATCCCACCGCCGGCGTGGACGTCGGCGCGCGAGCGGAAATCTACCACCTGTTGAATAAATCCCTGGCGGAAGGCGTGGCGGTGCTGGTGATCTCCAACGATTTCGAGGAGATCGCCCATATTTGCAACCGCGCGCTGGTATTCAACCGTGGGAAAGTGGTCGGCGAATTGAAAAATCAACAGGTGTCATTCGCCAATTTATTGGAGCTGGCCTCCGCCAGCACCGGGGAAAGCGTCGCAATCACGTCAGAATCCGAGGTAGGCCATGTCTAAAACATCCGTTAAATCAACCGCGCTGGAGCAGCGCGTCAGCCTGGCGCAGGACGGCGCCGGCCCGTGGCTGATGCAGGTTCTCACCCGCTATGGCCTGCTGCTGCTGTGCATCGCGCTGGTCGTGCTGTTCTCACTGCTCACCCCCTCCTTCGCATCGATGCTGACGCTGCAGGCGATCCTGTCGAGCAAGGCCAAAATCGCCCTGTTGGCGCTGGCGGCGACCATCCCGATGATCGTGGGCAAGATCGATCTTAACGTCGGCTTCGGCATTGTGCTGTGGCACATCCTGGCGATCACGCTGCAGGTGGAATACGGCTTCTCCTGGCAGATGGCGGTGCTGACGGTGCTGGCGATTTCGGCGCTGTACGGGTTGCTGAACGGCATTCTGGTGGCACTGGCCGATATCGACAGCTTCGTCGCCACCCTCGGCTCCGGCACCGTACTGTACGCCATTGCCCTGTGGCACTCCGGCGGGCGGCAGATCGTCGGCGACTTGCCGGATGCCTTTATCGCGCTGCACCACACCGAGATCGCCGGCATTCCGATCGTGGCGTTTTACGTGCTGATCGTCGCGGTGGTGCTCTGGCTCATCACCGAACATACCCCGCTCGGCCGCTGCATGTATGCGGTGGGCGGCAACCCGGCGGCGGCGCGTCTGAACGGCATCTCGGTCAATCGCTTTACCATCGGCGCCTTCATCGCCTCCAGCGTGCTCACCGGTTTCAGCGGCGTATTGATCGCCGCCGAACAGGGCGTCGGCCAGGCCAGCGTCGGCATGGACTATCTGCTGCCGGCGCTGGTCGGCGCCTTCCTCGGCAGCACCACCATTCGCCCAGGGCGCGTCAACGTCTGGGGCACCGTGGTCGGCATCGCCATTCTGGCAATCGGCATCGCCGGCATTCAGCAGTTCGGCGGCGAATTCTGGGTCGAGCCGCTGTTCAACGGCGCGACGCTGTTGCTGTCGATCACCCTGGCCGGCTATGCCCAACGCCGTCGGCTGCTCAATCAGAAAGCGGTACAACGCAGCCAGGCGACGCCGGCTGACAACAACAACAATCAGACAGCGACCCACCCTTAAACCAGGAGCACACCATGAAACGCATTTGGCTGTTACCGGGGTTCACGACCTTGCTGCTCGCCGCATCGCCGGCCTGGGCCGACGCCTATCTCGATCAGGCCACCGCCGCCGTCGCGAAGGCCACCGCCAGCGCCACCCAGTGGGACGGCCCCACCAGCGGCCCGCAGCTGCAGGCCAACAAGAAGATCATTTTTATCGCCTCCGACATGAAGAACGGCGGCGTGCAAGGGGTGCAACAGGGGTTGAGCGAAGCGGCGAAAGCCGCCGGCTGGAGGCTGGAAACGCTCGACGGCGGCGGCTCGGTGAAAGATCAGCTGGCATCGCTCAATCAGGCCATCGCCCAGAAACCGGACGGCATTGTGATCGGCGGCTGGAACCCTAACGTCGCCAAGATCCCGCTGAAAAAGGCCGTACAGCAGGGCATCGTGCTGACCGCCTGGCACGCGGTGCCGGAACCGGGCCCCATCGCCAAATACAACGTGTTCTATAACGTCACGTCGGATTCCAACGAAGTGGCGCGCATCGCCGCGCAATACGCGGTGGTGCAGTCCGGCGGCAAGGCGAGCGTCTTGATCTTCACCGACTCGCTGTACCAAATCGCGTTGGACAAGGCCAACGTCATGAAAGAAGAGATCGCCAAATGCAGCGGCTGCACGCTGCTGGAATTCATCGACACGCCGCTGGCCGATACCGCCAACCGCATGCCGGCGATGACCTTCAGCCTGCTGCAGAAGTACGGCGACAAATTCCAATATGCGCTGGCGATCAACGATCTGTACTTCGACTTTATGGCTCCGGCGCTGAAGACTGCCGGCAAAGGCGGCAAGAACGCGCCTTACAACGTGTCGGCCGGCGACGGTTCGATCTCCGCTTACCAGCGTATCCGGTCAGGCGACAGCCAGTCGGCGACGGTGCCGGAGCCCTTGAAACTGCACGGTTGGCAACTGCTGGACGAATTCAACCGCGCCTTCGCCAAGCAGCCGCCTTCCGGCTACGTCACGCCGGCGCACCTGGTGACACGCGACAATATCGCCGCCGACGGCGGCGCCAATAACCTGTATGACCCGCAAAATGATTATCAGGGCCATTACAAAGCGATCTGGGGCGTGAAGTGAACGGCGGCATTCGGCATTCATTGCGCACGCACGCTCAGCTCGAGCGCTTGTGCTCACCGGCGATTTGGGCCGAAGGGCCGGTCTGGCTGCCGCAGGAGGATACGGTGGTGTTCAGCGACGTGAAAGGCAACCGCATGTTCCGCTGGTCGCGCCGGGGTGAGCTGGCCCTATACCGTTCACCGTCGCACTACGCCAACGGCAATGCGCGCGACGGCGAGGGGCGCGTGGTCAGCTGCGAACACGGGCGGCGCGGCATCAGCCGCACCGAAAGCGATGGCGAAGTGCGCCTGTTGATCGACCGCGTCGACGGCAAGCGCTTTAACTCGCCGAACGACGTGGCGGTGCGTTCCGACGGCACCCTGTGGTTCACCGATCCGCCCTACGGCATCATCGGCGACGAAGAGGGTTACAAATCGGAAAGCCAGGTGATCGGCTGTTACCTCTACAGCTTCGATCCGCGCGACGGTTCGCTAACTATTGCCGCCTGCGACCTGCAGCGCCCGAACGGCCTGGCGTTTTCACCGGATGAAAAGTGGCTGTATGTGGCGGACATGTCGATCGTGGATTTCCCGACGCTGGGCCGCCGCGAGCTGCGCGTCTATGCGGTCAACGGCCGCGAGCTGGAAGCCGGCCGCCATTTCGCGACGGTGGAGCCCGGTTTCCCAGACGGGTTCTGCGTCGATCGGGCCGGCAATCTGTTTTGCAGCTGCGCCGACGGCGTGCTGGTCTTTGATCCTGAGGGGCGACAGATCGACAAAATCAGCGTGCCGGAACGCGTCTCCAATTGTACCTTCGGCGGCCCGAACGGCGATGAGCTCTATATCACCGCCACCACCTCGCTCTACCGCATGGTGCTGAACACTCGCGGTTAGCCGGGGTCTTGCAAGACGCAGGGTGGGTTTCGATCCGCCCTGCTTTGTCACGTCTGAAGCACGCCATCCCCACCAAAACGTGGCGGCGATCACAAAATCACCACTCAATTTTAACGTCATGTTTTTCATGAATAATTTTACTCCCCCTTGCTTTGACTTCCCTGAACCGCCGGGATAGCATTTATTTGAAATGCAATTTCGCATATTGAAATTTAGCGAACCAAAAACAGACGATTCGCACAGGCGGAGAACCGGCATGAGAGTGAGTTACAGCGAGTTAAAACAGCAATTCAAACGCGTGCTGCTGGCGCGCGGCGTGGCGGAACATCTCGCCGACGACTGCGCCGGCATGTTCGCCGACACCACCGCCAGCGGCGTTTACTCCCACGGCGTTAACCGCTTTCCGCGCTTTATTCAGCAGTTGGACGCCGGCGATATCGTGCCGGACGCCGAACCCAGCAAACTGTTGTCTCTGGGGGCGATCGAGCAATGGGATGCGCACCAGGGCATCGGCAACCTTACCGCCCGCCGCATGATGGATCGCGCCATGCAGTTGGCCGACGATCATGGCATCGGCCTGGTGGCGCTGCGCAACGCCAACCACTGGATGCGCGGCGGCGGTTACGGCTGGCAGGCGGCGGAGAAAGGCTATATCGGCATTTGCTGGACCAACTCGATCGCCGTGATGCCGCCGTGGGGCGCCAAAACGTGCCGTATCGGTACCAACCCTTTGATCGTCGCCGTGCCCGGCAACCCGATCACCATGGTGGACATGTCGATGTCGATGTTTTCCTACGGCGCGCTGGAGCTGAACCGGCTGGCGGGTAAAACCCTGCCGGTGGACGGCGGCTTCGACAACGACGGCCGCCTGACCCGCGATCCGGCCATCATCGAAGAGAATCGGCGCATTCTGCCGATGGGGTATTGGAAGGGATCGGCGCTGTCGATCGTGCTGGACATGATCGCCACCCTGCTGTCCGGCGGCGCCTCGGTGGCGGAAGTGACGGAGGATCACCGCGACGAGTACGGCGTCTCGCAGGTGTTCATCGCGATTGAGATCGACCGGTTGATCGACGGCGACAGCCGCGATCAAAAACTGCAGCGCATCATGGATTACGTCACCAGCGCCGAACGGGACAACCCCGACGTCGCCATTCGCCTGCCGAGCCACAAGTTCCCGCGCATTCTGGCAGAAAACCTGCGCGACGGCATTCCGGTCGACGAACGAGTCTGGGCGCGCATTCAGGCGCTGTAACGGGAGGAGCATCATGATATTCGGCCACATCGCCAACACCGCGCCCGAGCAGTACCCGACGCCGGTCGCCAACGCCGTCGCCTATTTGCAGCGCACCGATTTCAGCGTCTTGCCCGCAGGGCGCTATGAAGATCCCGCCACCGGCTACGTGGTGCAAGTGCTGGATCTGCATACCCAACCACCGGATGCGCTGCGCCCGGAAGTCCACCGGCAAAACGTCGACGTGCAGTTTCTGGTCAGCGGCACCGAACTTATCGGCGTAGCGGCGGACAACGGCGACAACGTCGTTCATCAGGAGCTGCTGGCGCAGCGCGACATCCTGTTTTATCAGGACGTGGCCGACGAATCCTGGCTCACGATGCGGCCCGGCAACTTCGCGGTATTTTTCCCACAGGACGTGCATCGCCCGGCCTGCATTAACCAACGCCCCAGCGCGATACGCAAGGTGGTGGTGAAAATACCGCTGGCGTCGTTTAGCGCCTGATAGCCGCCACACCGTAACGATAACAACACCGGTCCATGGGCCTGTGCGGGCGCCCCTGCGCCCAAATCAAGCAAAACAATAACGCCCGACCCTACAAAAAAGCGAACATCGAAAGAGGTCCTTATGAATACAGCCTCCGTTTCCGTCAGCCAAAGCCAGGCGATCCCCAAGCTCCGCTGGCTGAGGATCGTGCCGCCGATCCTCATCACCTGCATCATTTCTTACATGGACCGGGTCAACATCGCCTTCGCCATGCCCGGCGGCATGGATGACGAACTCGGCATCACCGCCTCGATGGCCGGGCTGGCCGGCGGCATCTTCTTCATCGGTTACCTGTTTCTGCAGGTGCCCGGCGGCAAGCTGGCGGTATACGGCAACGGCAAGAAATTCATCGGCTGGTCACTGTTGGCCTGGGCGGTGATCTCGGTGCTGACCGGGCTGGTCACCAACCAGTACCAGCTGCTGTTCCTGCGCTTCGCCCTCGGCGTTTCCGAAGGCGGCATGCTGCCGGTGGTGCTGACCATGATCAGTAACTGGTTCCCGGATAAGGAGCGCGGCCGCGCCAACGCCATCGTCATCATGTTCGTGCCGATCGCCGGCATTCTCACCGCCCCGCTGTCGGGTTGGATCATCACCGCCTGGGACTGGCGCATGCTGTTTCTGGTGGAGGGCGCTCTGTCGCTGGTCGTCATGGCGCTGTGGTACTTCACCATCAGCAACCGGCCCCAGGAGGCCAAATGGATCTCGCAGGCGGAAAAAGAGTATCTGGTAAAGACCCTGCACGACGAACAGCTGCTGATCAAAGGAAAAACGGTGCGCAACGCCTCGCTGCGCCGGGTGCTCGGCGACCGGATCATGTGGCAGCTGATCCTGGTGAATTTTTTCTACCAGACCGGTATCTACGGCTACACCCTGTGGCTGCCGACCATTTTGAAAGAGCTGACCCACGGCGATATGGAACAAGTGGGCCTGCTGGCTATCTTGCCCTATATCGGCGCCATCTTCGGCATGCTGATCATCTCCACCCTCTCCGATCGCACCGGTAAGCGCAAAGTCTTCGTCGCCCTGCCGCTGGCCTGCTTTGCCGCCTGCATGGCGCTGTCGGTGCTGCTGAAGGATCACGTCTGGTGGTCTTACGCTGCGCTGGTCGGCTGCGGCGTATTTATTCAGGCGGCGGCCGGGGTGTTCTGGACCATCCCGCCCAAATTGTTCAACGCCGAAGTGGCCGGCGGCGCGCGCGGCGTGATCAATGCGCTGGGCAACCTCGGCGGCTTTTGCGGCCCGTATATGGTCGGCGTCCTGATCAGCCTGTTCAACAAGGATGTCGGTGTCTACAGCCTGGCTGCCTCGTTGGCGATCGCCTCCGTGCTGGCGTTGATGCTGCCCAATAAATGCGACCACAGTACGAGGAGCGAATGATGGAATATTGGCTGGGGCTCGACTGCGGCGGCACCTTCATCAAGGCGGGTTTATACGACCGCAGGGGCCATGAACACGGCGTTGCGCGGCGCAATCTGGCGATCGTCGCGCCGCAGCCCGGCTGGGCCGAGCGCGATATGGCATCGCTGTGGCGCACCGCCGCCGACGTGATCCGTGAAGTGCTGTCCGCCAGCGGCGTCGCCGCCGGCGCCATCCAGGCCATCGGCATCTCGGCGCAGGGCAAGGGCGCGTTTCTGCTGGATAAACAGGGGCAGCCGCTGGGCAACGCCATGCTCTCTTCCGATCAGCGCGCGCTGGCGCTGGTGCAGGAATGGCAACGGCAGGGCGTGCCGCAGGCGCTGTATCCGCAAACGCGCCAAACGCTGTGGACCGGGCACCCGGTCTCGCTGCTGCGCTGGCTGAAGCGGCATCAGCCTGAACGTTACGCCCGCATCGGCAGCGTGCTGATGGCGCACGACTACCTGCGCTATTGCCTGACCGGCGAGCTGGCCTGCGAAGAAACCAATATCTCCGAATCCAACCTGTATCAGATGCGCAGTGGACGCTATGACCCGGCGCTGGCGCAGCTGCTGGGCATCGGCGACATCATGCCCGCCCTGCCGACGATTGTCGGTTCGGCCGACATCGCCGGACGCGTCGCGGCAAACGCCGCGGCCATTACCGGCCTGCAAATCGGCACCCCGGTGGTCGGCGGGTTGTTCGACGTGGTGTCCACCGCGCTGTGCGCCGGCCTGCAGGACGAAACCCGGCTCAACGCGGTGATGGGGACCTGGTCGGTCACCAGCGGCATCACCGACGCCATCGTCGAGGGTTTCGATCATCCCTTTGTCTATGGCCGCCACGCCGAAAACGGCCAATACATCGTGCACGAAGCCAGCCCCACTTCCGCCGCCAACCTGGAATGGTTCTGTCACCAATGGGGGCTGCAGGACTACGACCAGCTTAACCGCTGGGTCGCCGCCCTGCCGAAAGCCGCCGGCGATCTGCTGTTCGCCCCTTTCCTGTATGGCTCCAACGCCGGCCTGGGGCTGAGCGCCAGCTTCTACGGCCTGCAGGCCTTCCACCAGCGCGAGCACCTGGTGCAGGCGATCTACGAAGGCGTGGTGTTCTGCCACATGACGCACCTTAACCGCATGCGCCGGCGTTTCCCTGAGGCGCAGGCGCTGCGCGTGACCGGCGGCCCCGCCAAATCCCTCCCCTGGATGCAAATGTTCGCCGACGTCAGCGGCCTGCCGGTTGAGCTGCCGCAGGTGGAAGAAACCGGCTGTCTGGGCGCGGCGATGGCGGCCATGGTCGGCAGCGGCGTCTTCAGCGATTTCACCGCCGCCCAGCGCCGGCTGGCGCCGCGTATCGAGCGGCTGCTGCCTGATGCGGCCGCCGCCGAAGCTTACGACCACAAACACCAACGTTATCAGGCGCTGATTGCTGCATTGCAACATCTGCAGCCCGCCAACAAGGAGGCCCCATGAGCACGAAACCGCGCCTGCAGCTGGCGCTCGATCAAACCCGTTTGGATACGGCGCTGCGCACCGCCGAGACCCTCAGCCCCCATGTGGACATCATCGAGGCCGGTACCATTTTGTGCATCAGCGCCGGCATTCAGGCGGTTAGCGCGCTGCGCGAGCGCTGTCCGCAGCACACGCTGGTGGCCGATCTCAAGGTGGCCGACGCCGGTGCGACGCTGGCCGAGCAGGCCTTCGGCCAGGGCGCGGACTGGATGACCGTGATCTGCGCCGCGCCGTTGGCCACCATGGCCAGCGCGCGGGAGGTCGCCGAGCGTCACGGCGGCGAAATCCAGATCGAACTGTTCGGCCGCTGGACATTGGAGGATGCGCGGCAATGGCACGGCCTTGGCATTCGCCAGGCGATCTATCACCGCGGCCGCGACGCGCAGGCCAGCGGGCAAACCTGGGGCCGACAGGATCTGGATCGGATGAAGGCGCTGTCCGATCTGGGCATCGCGCTGTCGGTGACCGGCGGCATCACGCCCGCCGACCTGCCGCTGTTTAAAGAGATCGCCGTCACCGCCTTTATCGCCGGCCGCGCGCTGGCCGAGGCCGGCGATCCGCCGGCGGCCGCCAGGCAGTTCCGCGCCGCCATCGATGACATCTGGAGATCATGATATGCGTCAGCACCCGTTGGGAATCTACGAGAAAGCACTGCCGAAACACCTGAGCTGGCCCGAGCGCCTGGCGCTGGCCAAGGCCTGCGGCTTCGACTTCGTCGAAATGTCGGTGGACGAAAGCGATGAACGCCTGGCGCGCCTGAGCTGGAGCAAGGCGCAGCGCTTGGCGCTGGTGGAAGCCGTGCTGGAAACCGGCATCCGCATCCCGTCGATGTGCCTCTCCGGCCACCGGCGCTTTCCGTTTGGCAGCCACGATCCGGCGCTGCGCCAGCGCGCCTTCGACGTGATGGAACAGGCCATTCAGCTGGCCAAAGACGTTGGTATCCGCACCATCCAGCTGGCCGGCTACGACGTGTATTACGAAGAACAGGACGAGGGGACGCTGGCGCGCTTTAGCGAAGGCATGCAGTGGGCGGTAGAGCGTGCCGCCGCCGCCCAGGTGATGCTGGCGGTGGAAATTATGGATACCGCCTTTATGAACTCGATCGGTAAATGGAAAGCCTGGGACGCCCTGCTGGCCTCGCCGTGGTTCACGGTATATCCGGACGTCGGCAACCTCAGCGCCTGGGGCAATGACGTGCCGCGCGAGCTGGAGCTGGGCATCGATCGCATCGCCGCCATTCACCTGAAAGACACCTACCCGGTCACCGCCGTTTCGCCGGGACAATTCCGCGACGTGCCGTTTGGCGAAGGCTGCGTCGACTTCGTCGAGGTGTTTCGCACGCTGCAGCGCCTCAATTACCGCGGCGCATTCCTGATTGAGATGTGGACCGAAAAAGCCGAGGAGCCGGTGGCCGAGATCGTTCAGGCCCGCCGCTGGATCGAACAGAAAATGCAACAAGGGGGCATGACATGCTGACTCAGTTAAAACAACAGGTGCTGGAGGCCAATCTCGATCTGCCGCGCCATAAGCTGGTGACCTTTACCTGGGGCAACGTCAGCGCGGTGGATCGCGAACGCGGCCTGGTGGTGATCAAGCCTTCCGGCGTTGAATACGAGCATATGACGGCGGAGGATATGGTGGTGGTCGATCTGGCCAGCGGCCGCACCGTCGAGGGGGTAAAAAAACCGTCGTCGGACACCGCCACCCATCTGGCGCTGTACCGCGAATTCGCCGATATCGGCGGCATCGTGCACACCCATTCGCGCCACGCCACCATCTGGGCGCAGGCCGGGCTGGATATCCCCGCCTGGGGAACCACCCACGCCGACTACTTTTATGGCGCGATCCCCTGCACTCGCCTGATGACCCAGGATGAAATTGAGCACGATTACGAACTGGAAACCGGCAACGTGATTATCGAAACCTTCCGCCGGCGCGATATCAATCCCAACGCGATCCCGGCGGTACTGGTCAACGCCCACGGCCCCTTCGCCTGGGGCAAAGACGCCCACAATGCGGTGCATAATGCGGTGGTGCTGGAAGAAATTGCCTACATGGGCATTTTCTCGCGCCAGCTGACGCCGGGCATTCACAGCATGCAGCGCGAACTGTTGGACAAACACTACCTGCGCAAACACGGCCAACACGCCTACTACGGGCAGTAGCGCGCCGGGGCTTTAACCGTGGCACCCGATGCTTTGCCGCATCGGGTGCCAACGGGCATGAGGCGCAGCGTAGCGAAAACCGCATTCGCCCATCGGCGAAAAATTCGCTATCATCCGCACCCACCCTCCAGCCGGCCGCCCGATGTCTACGATCACCGATACCTTTATCGCCCCGCCATGCCATGACCAGATAGAGATCCTCTATCAGGACGATCATCTGGCGCTGATCAATAAGCCGGCCGGGCTGCTCAGCCTCTCGGGCAAGAATCCGCAGAATCTCGATTCGGTACACCACCGGCTGGTACAGAGGTTCCCCGGCTGCGCCCTGGCGCACCGCCTGGATTTCGGCACGTCCGGTTTGATGGTGGTGGCCCGCAACAAGGCCGTCAACGCCGCGCTCTGTCGGCAGTTCAGCGAACGCACCGTCGGCAAAGTGTACAGCGCGCTGCTCTGCGGCCATCTGGCGGATAACGAAGGGGTAATAGACGCGGCGATCGCCAAAGATCCGGCGTTGTTCCCGCTGATGTCGATTTGCGCCCTCCACGGCAAGCCCGCCCGCTCCCGCTATCGGGTCGTCGAACGTTTTTATCGTGAAATGGAAGGCGGGATCTCGCTGCCGCTGACGCGGGTGCAGCTCACCCCGGAGACCGGACGCACCCACCAGCTGCGTATTCACAGCCGGCAATTGGGCCATCCTATTTTAGGTTGCGATCTGTATGGCGGGCGCCTGCTGCCGGGTGCCGAACAGACGCCGCGGCTGATGCTGCACGCCAGCGAGCTGGACTTTGTGCACCCCATCAGCGGAGAGCGGATAGCCGCTCGTCACGCCGCGCCGTTCTGAACGCGGCTTACCACATCAAATCGTCGGGCACTTTAAAGTCGGCGTACGGATCGTCTTCATCCTGCTCTTCCTGACTCAGCGCGCTGTGCAGCACTATGCTGGCCGCATCACGCTGCGCGATTTTATCGGCGACGCTCGCGGGGATAATCGCGTATTCACACTCTTCGCGGCTCTCGACAACCAAGCGGGCAATGGCGAGGCGGCCATTGATCAGCTGCGTCTGGGTCGCTTTATCCACCAGGATTTTTTTGATCAGGTTACCGTCGGTGAAGTTGAAACCGATATCGCCTTTCGCCAGGACGATGCGGTTCATCTCGATCAGCTGCTTCACCTGCGCCTTGTATTCTTTGGACAGCGCTGCCTGCTTTTGCTGCTCGCTCAGTTGCTTATCGCGCTCAAGCTGCGCCTTTTTATTCTCTTCCACCGCCTCTCTGGCCTCGCGCGCCTGAACGCGTGATTTTTTAGCCGTTCTCTGGACTTTGGCCATTTTCTTGCTGGTTACCAAGCCCGCTTTGAGCATCTGCTCTTGTAAGGTGAGTTTTGTCATGTTCGTGTCTGAAGCCTTGGGGTCATGGGGGGATTATACCCGTAATTTTTCAGGCTGCACCAGCTTGCCGGGCGGCTGCACCGCAGGGCAACGGCGGCAAACCCACCTGAACCCCAGATCATGAATGTGGCTCATGTGGTAATGAAATTAAGTCTCTTTCACTCCCACCGGGACTCTGGCAAAAATAGACCTCATTAACGACAGACAATATGAAATCGGCTGAACGAAAAAATATAAAAACAAGCCATTGAAATAAATGGATAAACCCAGCCTTCATATCATATAACAGGATGCTATAAGACGATGAATAGAGACTTTACCTTTACGATTAAGAGCAGTTCTTTCAATGAAGATTATAACCCTTCTGAAAATACGCGTATCACCACCAACTTCGCCAATTTGGCCAGAGGGGAAAACCGCCGGGAGAACCTGCGCAACACGCTGGTGATGATTAACAACCGCTTCAATTCGTTGGCGCATTGGGATAACCCCAAGGCCGATCGCTATGCGGTCGAGCTTGAAATCATTTCGGTTGAGATGCGCATTGAAGATCACAGCGCCAGCTTCCCGGTAATAGAAATCCTGAAAACCAACATCCTTGATAAAAAAACGCAAACGCGTATCGAGGGCATCGTCGGGAACAATTTCTCCTCTTACGTGCGCGATTACGACTTTAGCGTCTTGCTGCCGGCGCACAATAAAAACACGGCGGAATTTACCATTCCGGATGATTTCGGCGATTTGCACGGCAATATCTTTAAGCACTTCGTCAATTCAAACGAATACCATGAGAATTTCAGCAAACCGCCGGTGATCTGCCTCAGCGTGTCCAGCAAAGACACCTATCATCGGACGGGCAATCAACACCCGGTCTTGGGCGACGAGTATCGGCAAGACGGCGCTTCGCTGACCGACCGGTATTTTAAAAAAATGGGCCTGCAGGTGCGCTACTTCATGCCGAAAAATAGTGTCGCGCCCCTGGCGTTTTATTTCCCCGGGGATTTGCTGAGCGATTACACCGATCTGGAGCTGATTGGCACCATCAGCACGATGGAGACCTTCCAAAAAATCTATCGGCCTGAAATTTACAATGCCAACTCGGCGGCGGGGCAATGCTATCAGCCAAGCCTGAATAACCAGGATCATTCATTAACCAAGATTGTTTACGATCGAGAAGAGCGTAGCCAGTTGGCGATTGAGCAGGGGAAATTTACGGAAGAGCAATTTATCAAACCCTACAAGCCTATTCTTGAGCAATGGTCTGCTCACTACGCGCTTTGATTCACTTAAATACAGGTCACCTATCATGAAAATATTGCTCCCCACATCGACCGCCGGCAGCTTACCCAAACCGGTCTGGCTGGCCCAACCGGAAACCCTGTGGTCGCCCTGGAGATTGCAAAATGAAGAATTAATCGAAGGCAAGCAAGACGCCCTGCGTCTATCGCTGGCAGAGCAACAACAGGCCGGCATCGATATCGTCAGCGATGGCGAGCAAACGCGCCAGCACTTCGTCACGACGTTTATCGAACACCTCAGCGGCGTCGATTTCGAGAAACGCGAAGTGGTTAAAATCCGCAATCGCTACGAGGCGAGCGTGCCAACCGTGGTGGGGGCGGTCTCGCGTCAAAAGCCCGTTTTCGTTGAAGACGCCAAATTTTTACGCCAGCTGACCCAGCAGCCGATTAAATGGGCCCTGCCGGGGCCGATGACCATGATCGACACGCTTTATGACAACCACTATAAAAGCCGCGAGAAATTGGCCTGGGAGTTCGCCAAGATCCTCAATCAGGAAGCCAAAGAGCTTGAGGCCGCCGGCGTCGACATTATTCAGTTTGATGAGCCCGCATTTAACGTGTTCTTTGACGAGGTGAATGACTGGGGCATCGCCGCCCTGGAAAGAGCCGTTGAAGGGCTTAAGTGTGAAACGGCCGTACATATCTGCTATGGATACGGCATTAAGGCCAATACCGACTGGAAAAAGACGCTGGGCTCTGAGTGGCGGCAATATGAAGAGGCGTTTCCCAAGCTGCAAACGTCGACTATCGATATTATCTCGCTGGAATGCCATAACTCGCACGTGCCGATGGATCTGCTTGAACTGATCCGCGGTAAAAAGGTGATGGTCGGCGCCATTGATGTAGCGAATCATGCCGTCGAGACGCCGGAAGAAGTGGCCGCTACGCTGCGTAAGGCGCTGCAGTTTGTCGATGCCGACAAGCTCTATCCGTCGACCAACTGCGGCATGGCCCCTCTGCCTCGTCAGGTCGCCCGCGGCAAGCTGAATGCCTTAAGTGCAGGCGCCGAGATCGTGCGCCGGGAACTGTTGGCCAAATAACCGCACCAGCGCCCGCCGCAGTAGCCTCCTGTGGCGGGCGATGATCATCGTCTCCCGCTCCCCGCAACGCCCCCCCTCTGGTGTATACTCGGGTTTCTACGCGATGCCAGCCACAGCGGCCTGAACGGCCCCTCAGCCAGCCCACAACAGCTTAATAACAGTGGAACCCTCATGAGCCCAGATACCGCTCGCATCAGCGAAATCATCGATCGCGCCAGGATCTCGCCTTATCAAATCCTGATCCTGACCTTATGTTTCCTCATCGCCCTGCTGGACGGGTTCGATACCGCCATCATCGGCTATATCGCCCCGGCGCTGCGCGAAGAGTGGGGCCTGCAGCCAGCGCAGCTCTCCCCCGCCTTCGGTGCGGGATTGTTCGGTCTGCTGATCGGCAGCCTGCTGTTCGGGCCGCTCGCCGACGCTATCGGCCGCAAGCGCGTGCTGCTCGTCGCGGTGCTGGTGTTTGGCGGCTGCACCCTGGCTTCAGCCTATGCGCATTCGATCGAATCCCTGACCCTGCTGCGCTTTATCACCGGCATTGGCCTCGGGGGCGCGATACCGACCTGCATCACCCTCAGCTCTGAGTACTCACCGGCGCGCCGGCGCATGCTGATGGTCACCCTGAGCTGGAGCGGCTTTACCGCCGGGCTGGCCCTGGGCGGCCTGTTGGCCGGGCAGATCATCCCGGCGTTCGGCTGGCGCGGCCTGCTGCTGGTCGGCGGCATGGCACCGTTGGCGCTGCTGCCGCTGTTGGCCTGGCAAATGCCCGAGTCGGTGCGCTTTATGGCCGCCAGCGCCAAACATGCCGATCGGCTGCGCCTGGTGGTCGAGCGTATCACCGGCCAGCGTTGGACGGGGGGACCCATTGTCGATGACGAGCGCCCGGCGCAGGCCAGGTCGCCGATCTCGCACCTGTTTATCGAAGGGCGCGCCGTGCGCACCCTGCTGCTGTGGGCGGCATTCTTCTGTTCGCTGTTCGTGTTCTACCTGCTCACCAGTTGGCTGCCGACGATCCTCAAAGACGCCGGTTTCGATATCGCCCACGCCTCGCGCATCGGCGCGATGGTGCCGCTCGGCGGCACCCTGGGCGCCATCCTGATGGCGCTGCTGATGGATCGGGTCGGGCCCTATCGCGTGCTGGCCGTCTCCTACCTGGGCGCCGCGCTGGTGATCGGCGTGACCGGGTATCTGATGGGCGACGCATACACGCTGGCCGCCGTCGTGTTCCTGATCGGCTTCGGCGTGGCCGGCGCGCAAAACGGCCTGAATCTGGTTTCCGCCACCCTTTACCCGACCGCAGCCCGCGTGACCGGCGTCAGCTGGGCCATGGCCAATGGCCGTTTCGGCTCGATCGTCGGCTCGATGCTCGGCGCCTGGATGATGACCGCCGCCGGTTCGCCGGAAGTGTTCTTCCTCTGGCTGGCGCTGCCGGCGCTGCTGGGCGCAGCCGCCATCTTCCTGCTCTATCGCCTCAGCCTGCGCCGCCGCGCGCCGCTCACGGAGCCGGCGGCCGGCATCTGAACTCGCGGAAATAAAGGGCCGGGGCGCCATCAGTGACGTCTCGGCCTGCAATAAAAAAGGGGGCCAAGGCCCCCTTCTCTGTTATTCCGCCTTGGCGGAAGCGTCTTCGGTGCGATACAGGTGCACGTCCATTTGCGGGAACGGAATGCCGATGTTGTGGGCATCCAGCGCGCGCTTGAAGTTTTCCATCAGATCGAAGTACACATTCCAGTATTCCGCGTTAGTGGTCCAGGAACGGGTCACGAAGTTCAGAGAGGACGGCGCCATCTCGTTCAGACGCACGGTCACGCCTTTGGCGTGCATGATGCGCTTGTCGGCGGCGATCACGTCGCCCAACACCTTCTTCACCACATCGATATCGGCGTTGTAGGCCACGCCTACCACGATGTCCACGCGGCGGTTCGGTTCGCGGGAGTAGTTGATGATGTTGCCGGCGATGATTTTACCGTTCGGCACCACGATGGTTTTGTTGTCTGCGGTACGCAGGGTGGTGGAGAAAATCTGCACCTGATCGACGGTACCGGCCACGCCGCCCAGATCGACATACTCACCCACGCGAAGCGGGCGGAAGATCACCAGCAGCACGCCGGCGGCGAAGTTGGACAGCGAGCCTTGCAGCGCCAGGCCGACGGCCAAACCGGCGGCACCCAGCACGGCGATCACCGAGGTGGTCTGCACGCCGACGCGCCCCAGCACCGCGATGAAGGTGAATGCCAGCACGCCGTAACGTACGATCGCCGACAGGAAGTCTGCCACCGTGGCGTCGATGCCGCGCAGCTTCATTACGCGGTTCAGCGCATTGCCGACCACGCGGGCCACGATCGAACCGATGATCAGGATAACGATGGCGGCGACGATATTTACCGCATACTGGATCAACAGATCCTGGTTCTTCACCAACCAGTCGCCGGCACCGTTGATGCCGTCTACTACATTCAAATCTTTCATTCGTGTCGTCCTAACTCAGTCCCTAACGGGAGAAACTCGCAAAAATACACTGGCTTCGGCAGCCAGTAGGAAACCACCGCCTAAGGGTAACCAACATTAAAGGCTCATGCCAACCGTCAGCGTTAAAAATAGCCGAAACCGCCCGCCGCTTCTTCTATGCTGAGAACAGCGCGTTGGCCATTTCACGACAAGGGATCCGTTCTTCATGCACATTCGCTCTTCGCTCAAACACTATTGGCAAGTGCGGCCCAGGCTGCTGTTTTCCGTCGGCGCCGGGCTGTTGTGCTTCCTGCTGCTGCCCGCCCAGCTCTCGTTGTTGCAGCGTTTGATGATCGGCTGGAATACGCTGGCCTGGCTCTATCTGCTGTTTCTCTGGCGGCTGATGTTGGTCAGCACGCCGCAGCACATTCGCCAGATCGCCCGGCGACAGGACGAAAGCGCCAGCACGGTGTTGGCGCTGGTCAGTTTCGGTTGTCTGGTGAGCATTCTGGCGATCCTGTTCGAATTGAGCAGCGCCAAACAGGCCAGCGACTCGCTGAAAACCCTGCATCTGGCACTAACCGGCGGAACGCTGGCGGTTTCCTGGCTGCTGCTGCCAACTGCCTTCACCATGCATTACGCCCATCAATTTTATCGCCAGGGTGCGCAGCAGGCCCCTTTGCCTCTGCTGTTCCCCGGCAACCTCACCGAGCCGACCTATCTGGACTTCGCCTACTTCTCCTTCACCATCGCGGTCGCGTCGCAGACCGCCGATGTGGCGGTCGGTGCGGCAGAGGTGCGCAAGATCACCCTGTTGCAGTCGGTGATCTCCTTCGCGTTCAACATGCTGATCCTGGGTCTGTCCATCAACGTCGGTGCCGGCCTGTTGGGCTGAAAACGAAAAAGGCTCCCCGCAGGGAGCCTTTTGCATAGTGCAACAGCTGGCGAAGATTACAGAACGTCTACCGCGTTCAGATCTTTGAAGGCCTGCTCCAGACGCGTCACCATGCTGGTCTGCGCTGCGCGCAGCCAGACGCGTGGATCGTAGTATTTCTTGTTCGGCTGATCGGCGCCTTTCGGGTTGCCCAGCTGGCCCTGCAGGTAAGCTTCGTTCGCTTTGTAGTACTGCAGGATGCCGTCCCAGGTCGCCCATTGGGTGTCGGTGTCGATGTTCATCTTGATCACGCCGTAGCTGACGGACTCTTTGATTTCCGCATCGCTGGAACCGGAACCGCCGTGGAACACGAAGTTCAGGCTGTTATGCGGCAGGTTGAATTTCTCGGAAACGTATTTCTGAGAATCGCGCAGGATGGTCGGAGTCAGCTTAACGTTACCTGGCTTGTACACGCCGTGCACGTTACCGAACGAGGCTGCGATGGTGAAGCGCGGGCTGATGGCGTTCAGTTTTTCGTACGCGTAAGCCACGTCTTCCGGCTGGGTGTACAGCGCGGAAGCGTCCATATGGCTGTTGTCCACGCCGTCTTCTTCACCGCCGGTGCAGCCCAGTTCGATTTCCAGCGTCATGCCGATTTTGGCCATGCGCTTCAGGTAGGCGCTGCAGATCTCGATGTTTTCTTCCAGAGATTCTTCAGACAGATCGATCATGTGGGAAGAGAACAGCGGTTTGCCGGTAGCGGCGAAGTGCTTCTCACCGGCGTCCAGCAGGCCGTCCAGCCATGGCAGCAGTTTCTTCGCGCAGTGGTCGGTGTGCAGGATCACCGGCACGCCGTAGTGTTCAGCCATCTGGTGAACGTGGTGTGCGCCGGAGATAGCGCCCAGAATCGCTGCGCCCTGAGGCACATCGGTCTTCACGCCTTTGCCGGCGATAAACGCGGCGCCGCCGTTGGAGAACTGAACGATGACCGGCGCGCGCACTTTAGCCGCGGCTTCCAGCACTGCGTTGATGGAGTCGGTACCCACGCAGTTTACCGCTGGCAGCGCAAAGTTGTTCTCTTTAGCAACTGCGAAGACTTTCTGAACGTCATCACCCGTGATGACACCCGGTTTTACGAAATCAAAAATTTTAGACATGTTACTTTGTCCTGTTTCGTCGGCCGTAGATGGATGTAAATCGATGTTTTCACGCCGCGCAGCGTTAGCCGCGCGGTATAAAACAAACGGGCGGCTTTCGCCTCCCGTTGTCTGAATTACTGCTTAGCGCGCTCTTCCAGCATCACGACTGCAGGCAGCGGTTTCCCTTCAACGAATTCCAGGAATGCGCCACCGCCGGTGGAGATGTAGGAAATTTTGTCAGCGATACCGAACAGATCGATGGCTGCCAGAGTGTCGCCGCCGCCAGCGATAGAGAAAGCGTCGCTATCGGCGATCGCGCGGGCGACAATTTCGGTGCCCTTACGGAAGTTAGGGAACTCGAATACGCCAACCGGGCCATTCCACAGAATGGTCTTGGCGTTCTTCAGGATAACGGCCAGACGCTCGGCAGAGACGTCGCCCATATCCAGAATTTGCTCGTTGTCCTGGATCTCGCTCGCCGACTTCACGGTCGCGGTTGCGGTTTCGGAGAACTCGGTCGCTACGCGCACGTCGGTCGGCACCGGAATGTCGCAGGTTTCCAGCAGTTTCTGCGCGTTCGGGATCAGGTCAGGTTCGTACAGGGACTGGCCCACGTTGTTGCCCTGCGCCGCCACGAAGGTGTTGGCGATGCCGCCGCCGACGATCAGCTGATCGGCGATTTTGGACAGGGAATCCAGCACGGTCAGTTTGGTGGAGACTTTAGAACCGCCCACGATGGCGACCATCGGACGGGCCGGGTTGCCCAGCGCTTTGCCCAGCGCTTCCAGTTCGGCGGACAGCAGCGGGCCGGCACAGGCGACAGGCGCGAACTTGCCCACGCCGTGGGTGGAAGCCTGCGCGCGGTGCGCGGTGCCGAATGCATCCATCACGTACACGTCGCACAGCGCCGCGTATTTCTTGGACAGGGTTTCGTCGTCTTTCTTCTCGCCCTTGTTGAAGCGGACGTTTTCCAGCACCACCAGTTCGCCTTCGGCGACGTCGACGCCATCCAGGTAATCCTTCGCCAGACGCACTGGGGATTTCAGGTGGTCTTTCAGGTAGTTGACCACAGGCAGCAGGGAGAATTCTTCGTTGTACTCGCCTTCGGTAGGACGACCCAGGTGGGAGGTTACCATCACGCGGGCGCCTTGCTTCAGCGCAGCTTCGATAGTCGGCAGGGAAGCGCGGATACGCGCGTCGGAAGTCACTTTACCGTCTTTTACCGGCACGTTCAGATCGGAGCGGATCAGTACGCGTTTACCCGCCAGATCCAGATCGGTCATCTTAATTACAGACATGGTGAACCCTCTTTATTGAATCTCTATAAAATTGCCTGAGCAGCGCGCCAATCACGCCGGCGCCGCCGTACTAGAAACCGCTGGCGGCCATTGCCCGTGTTGTATCCAACATCCGATTGGCAAAGCCCCATTCATTGTCGCACCAGACCAAGGTCTTTATCAGGTGCTGCCCGCTGACCCGGGTCTGCGTACCGTCGACGATAGCGCTGTGCGGGTCATGGTTAAAATCGATCGAGACCAATGGTAATTCCGTGTAGTCAACTATACCACGAAATGATTCCCGTGCGGCCTTTTGCAACAGCTGGTTGACCTCCGCCACCTTCACCGCGGCGCTCACGCTGACGCTCAGATCGATAGCCGTCACGTTAATGGTCGGCACGCGCACCGAGATCGCCTCGAAGCGGTCGCAAAACTGCGGGAAGATGCGGGTGATGCCCGCGGCCAGCTTGGTATCGACCGGAATGATCGACTGGCTCGCCGCGCGGGTGCGCCGCAAATCCGCGTGATACGCGTCGATCACCGGCTGATCGTTCATCGCCGAGTGAATGGTGGTCACGGTGCCGGACTCGATGCTGTAGGCGTCGTCCAGCAGCTTGATCACCGGAATAATGCAGTTGGTGGTGCACGAGGCGTTGGACACGATGCGATGTTCCGCCAGCAGCGTCTGATGGTTGACGCCGAACACGATGGTGGCGTCCAGATCGTTGCCGCCCGGGTGGGCGAACAGCACTTTCTTCGCCCCCGCCGCCAGATGGGCTTCGCCATCCGCCCGGCTGCCGTACACGCCGCTGCAGTCCAGCACCACGTCGACGCCCAGTTCGCCCCAGGGCAACTGCTCCACCGCCGGCTGATGCAACAGGCGAATCGCGTCGTCCCCGACGCTCAGCGTGTCGCACTCCTGCCGCACATCCCAGGCGAAGCGGCCGTGGCTGGAGTCGTACTTCAGCAGATGGGCCATGCCCTCGGCGTTCGCCAGCTCGTTGATCGCCACCACGGAGATTTCCGCCCGTCGTCCCGATTCGTACAGTGCGCGCAATACGCTGCGGCCGATGCGGCCAAAGCCGTTTATCGCTATGCGGATGGTCATGCTGCTCCTGAAAAAGGGCCGTCCACGCCGGGTTGGCTCACCGGCACCGGTCGGCGCTGACTGGTTGTCTCACTAACCCGCATAGAGTAGTGGATCGTACCGCCCGCTGTGAATCGCCGAGTTTGCATTATTCCCGCGCTTCAGCGGTTTTTCACCGCCGTCACATCGGCATTTCTGTTGAAGAGTGCTTCAACTGAAACGCTTCAGCTGAGCATAAACCAAAGTTTTGGCAAAAGGAACAAGTGCAACAGTTCCTCAGGTAACGGAGGGGAGTTTTACGAGCATAAGATGATCTGGCGCACATTTTTGGCCTCAAGACCGCGACGGATTTTCGCTCGCCGGCCCCGTTTCGCCGTAGTGCTCACGAAAATAGTCGCGCAAAAATTCGACCGTCACCCGCACTTTCGCCGACGTTGCCAGCCGGGAAACGTATACCGCTAGCGGTTTAACTCTGTAAACGAAACGCCCGCATCGGCGGGCGTCCTGGTTAGGCTTTCGGGAATATCCACAGATGCTCGGCCGGCAGGGAGAGCCGGCACAGCGCCCGATCGCGCGCCTCGTGGCCATAGGCGCGCACCACGAAGTCTTCGGCCACGGTGCGGAACAGGTATTCCCAGCGATCGCCGAGATACATGCTGGTCAGCAACGGCAGCTCAAGCTGGTTGCCCTGCGGATCTTCGCCCAACTGCACGCGCTCCACGCGGATCACCGCCGTGCCCTCCTGCCCGACCTGCACGCCGGCGCCCGCTTTGCCCCACAGCGCCCAATCCTTGCCTTCGATGCGCGCCCGGTCGCCTTCCAGCGCCACGATCTTGCCCGGCAAGCGGTTGTTGCTGCCCATGAACTCGGCGGTGAACAGCGTGGTGGGCGAGCCGTACATCTCCTGCGGCGTGCCCTGCTGTTCGATTTTGCCGTTATTGAGCAGCAGGATGCGATCGGAAATGGCCATCGCCTCGTTCTGATCGTGGGTCACCATCAGCGCCGACAGACCGAGCTTGATGATCAGCTCGCGCAGGAATACCCGCGCCTCTTCACGCAGCTTGGCATCGAGGTTGGACAGCGGCTCATCCAGCAGGATCACCGGCGGGTTGTAGACCAGCGCACGCCCGATCGCCACGCGCTGCTGCTGGCCGCCGGAAAGCTGGTGCGGGTGCCGCTTGGCCAGATGCCCCAACCCGAGCTGATCCAGTACCGCCTGCACTCGCTGGGCGATTTCCGCCGAGCCGGTCTTACGCAGCTTCAGCGGGTAAGCGACGTTTTCAAACACCGTTTTATGCGGCCACAGGGCATAGGACTGAAACACCAGCCCCAGATTGCGCTCTTCGGCGGGAATTTCGCTGCGCGCGCTGCCGTTGTACACGGGGTTATTGCCGATGACGATCCGCCCCTGGCTCGGTTTCTCCAGCCCGGCCACCGCCCGCAGCAGCGTGGTTTTGCCACTGCCCGACGGGCCCAGCAGCGAGACCACTTCGCCCCGTTTCAGATCCATCGACACCCCTTTCAGCACCGGGTTGTCGCCATAGGTCAAATGCAGATTCTCTACCGAAAGTTCAATCATGTAATTTCACTCCAAAGCGCAAGGCGATCCCCAGCCCCAGCACCACCAGCAGAATATTGATGAACGACAGCGCGGCGACGATATCGATAGCGCCCGCGGCCCACAGAGAAACCAGCATCGAGCCGATGGTTTCCGTGCCCGGAGACAGCAGATACACCCCGGTGGAATATTCGCGTTCAAAAATCAGGAACATCAGCAGCCAGGAGCCGATCAGGCCATAGCGCGACAGCGGAATGGTGACGTGGCGGGTGATCTGGCCGCGGCTGGCGCCGGCGCTACGCGCCGCCTCTTCCAGCTCCGGCCCCACCTGCAGCAACGTGGAAGAGATCAGCCGCAGGCCGTAGGCCATCCACACCACGGTGTAGGCCAGCCAGACGCTGAAGATGGTGCTGCGCAGCGAACGCAGCCAGACAATCCAGTTAGCACGCAGCCACTCGGCCATCGGCAACGCCGACAGCCAGCCTTCCTTGAGCGATTTGTCCAGCCACATCGGCAGGAACAGGAACACCCACAGGAATGCCAGACCGGCCAGCAGCCCTGGCACCGCGCGCGGCACCAGCACGCTGTAGTCGAGGAAGCGCGTGGCGCCATCCGGCTTGCGGTGCATGGCGATGCCGATAAACAGGTAGCACGCCACCGCCAGCGCCCCGCCGATCACCCCGATCGCCATCGAGTTGACGATGGCGCGCAGCAGGTTGGGCTGCGCCCAGATGGTGCGAAAGGTGTTGATCGACAGTTCGTCCCAGACAGACACGCCCACGCCCCAGTTGGAGATAAAGGCGCGCAGCACCACGCCGATCAGCGGCACGCCGATGGTCACGGTCAGCCAGAACACCACCACCGCGCCGGCCACCCAGCGCCATTTACCCAGCGGCAGCGCGCGGGCCTGCGAGGCTTTGCCCTTGACGGTGACAAAGCGGTTGGCGGTGCGCATCAGCCGGCGCTGCAGCATCACCAACGGAATAGTGATGCAAATCAGCACCACCGCCACCGCCGCCATCAGATGGTAAGACGGCGTGCCCAGCTTGTTGGTCAACTGGTACAGGTAGGTCGCCAGCACCAGGTTGCCTTCCGGATCGCCCAGCACCAGCATCAGGCCGAACACTTCCAGCCCGAGGAAGAACAGCAGCACCCCGGCGTACAAGATAGACGGCCGCACCATCGGCAGACTGACGGCGGTCATCACCTGCAGCGGCGTGGCGCCGGCGGTGCGCGCCGCTTCTTCAACGTCGGAGCCCACGCTGCGCAGCGCCGAGGAGATGTACAGGTAGGCGTGGGGCACGTGCGTCAATCCGGCTATCACCACGATGCTGGCCATTGAGTAGATGTTCCACGGCACGAAGCCCAGCAGCGCCTCCGCCCACAGCGAGAAGAAGCCTACCGGCCCCGCCGCCACCACGTAACCGAAACCCAGCACCATCGGCGACACGAAGATCGGCACCAGAATCAGCGGTTCGATGATTCGCCGCCCCGGCAGATCGGTGCGCACCATCAGGAAGGCCAAAATGCCGCCGAGCGGGATGGCGATAATCACCAGGCCGAATGCCAGAATAAATCCGCTTTTCAGGGCTTTGTAGAAATCCGGGTCGGTAAAGATGAACTCGAAGGCCTCAAGGCTGAAGACCTTGGAAGGAGAGAAAAACGGTGCCGAGAGGAAGCTTTGAATAATGATAAACGACAGAGGGACATAGATAACCAGCGCGGTTATCAACACCACCAGGCCGCGCGGCAGGCTCTGCCACTTTCTGCGCCATGCTTGCATAAATGCTCCCTATGGTTGTAAACGACGACCAAAGGGCGCGCGCCCGTGCGACAGGCGCGCGTCCGAATGCAGTCCCTGTTATTTCGCCGCGGCGGCGCGCCATTGTTTGATGTAGTCGAGACGCTTGGCCGGCTGCAGATATTCCAGCAGGCTGTCATCGACCGGGATCGGCTTTAGCGCGTTACCCAACAGCTTGGTCATGCCATCGATGTCGTTCTTGCCTTCGATGTCGTTGCGGATCGAGGGGATATCCGCCTGATTGGCGAGAATATTTTGCCCTTTCTCCGACAGCACGTAGTCGAACCACAGCTTGGCGGCGTTAGGGTTGCCGGCCTCTTTGCTGATGAAGCTCACGCGCGACAGCACCAGGGTATAGTCTTTCGGATAGACAATGCCGAGCGACGGGTCGCTCTTGGCGCGAGCCTCGGCGTATGAACCGAGGATATTGAAGCCGATCAGGTTTTCACCGGAGGAAACGCGTTCCATCATGGTGCCGGTGGAGGATTGCACCGCCAACCCGCCCTTGGCCACGTCGGCCAGCGTTTTGAAGTAGTTGGGATCGGCCTTGAAGTCCTGCACCGACAGCATGAAGCCGACGCCGGATTTTTCGATGTCGTAGGTGGTGACTTTCTTCTTGAATTTGTCCGTCTGGCCGGCGATCAGCTTGGCCAGCGCCGCATGCGAATCCGGCACATCGCCTTGCGGGATCAGGCGTTTGTTATAGATAAACACCACCGGCTCGTAGGTGGTGCCATACACCTTCTCTTGCCATACCGCCCATTTCGGCAGCTGAGCCTGCTCGGGGGAGGCATATTCCTGCGCGTAATCGCCCGCCAGTTTCAAAATGGTGTCCATCGACGAGCTCCACACCACGTCGCCGCTGGTGCCGCCGGCCGCCTGCTCGCTGATAAAGCGGTTATACAGTTCGGTGCTGTTCATGTCGTTGTATTCGACCTTGATGCCCGGATACAACGCCTCGAACCCCTGGATCAGCGGCGCCGCCGCCTTGGTGTCGGTGGTCGAGTAAATCACCACCTTGCCTTCTTTCTTCGCGCCGTCGACCAGTTTCTGATAGTCGGCGGGGTAGCCCGCCGGGAAGGCCGCATAGGCGGACACGGAGCCCAGCAAGGTGATTGCCGCTACGGTCGCGCTGATTTTTTTCATCATCATCATCCATCCCCTGATTACATTTAATAAACCAAAAATTAACATATAGTTAATAACTGAGACGTAGCAACGGCGTTGCTTTGTTATCTTTCGGTTTTGTGAGGTTGGACGTTTTTCAGCCAATAAAAAAGCCCGGCAGCGCGGGCTTTACGGCGCTTCCAATCGCAAACTATTCGGCCAGGCGAGAACGCCGCAGCAGGCGAATTCGCTGTACGATGGCGACCCCCAGCAGGGTCAGGGCAAACCCCGCCAACTGCACCAGCGACAGCGCCTCGCCAAACAGCGCATAAGCCTGCAGCGCTGCCGCCGGCGGCACCAGCAGCATCAGCGCGGTAATGCGAGTCAAATCGCCGTGGCGCACCATCCAGATGAACAGCGCGGTGCCGCCCAGCGACAACACGCCGGCCGACCACAGCAGCGAGAACCACAGCGTCGGCGAATTGTCCCAGGCGCCGGAGCCCATCACGGCCGCCAACGCGCCGGTCACGATCGCCGCGCCGAGGTGCTGAATGGCGCCCGCCGCCCGCAGATCGGCCGCCGCCAGCGAAGACTTCTGCACCATGATGCCGATCGTCAGCGCGACGATGCTGCCAAACCCCATCAGGATCGGCAACAGCGCCATATTGCCGACATCAATGCCGGTCAGCCGGGGAGAAAGCACCAGCGCAACGCCGATAAAGCCGATCGCCAGCCCGGCCCAGGAGCGTAACCCTATCGATTTGCGCAGCACCAACGCGAAAATCAGCGCGGTGAACAGCGGCTGCAAGCCGCCGATCAGCGACATCACCCCGGCCGCCAGGCCGTTCGCTACCGCCCACCAGCTTGCAGCGAGATAAACGCCATTCATCAACATGCCGGTCAGCAGGTGCATCACGAACTGCCGCCCCTTGGGCCAGGCGCAATGCAATGCCAGCAAAGCGAATACCGCGGCGGCGATCAAAAAGCGAAAGGTCAGGAAAAGGTTGGGATCGGCATGATCCGCCACCGCCCGCGCGGCAATAAAACCCGTCGACCAAATTAATATCAGGAAAAACGGCGCGATAAATGCCTTTCGCCGATCGCGTTTTTCACGCGGGGTTATTTCCATATCACTACCTGAAAGAATGCGGTTGATGAATGAAGGCATACTAACCAATTTAACACGGGCTTAACAGTGCCGAGCGGACGCCCAAGTTCAGATGGTGCACATAATTACCGGTGAATAATGAAGTTTCAATTTCATATAATTCATCAAGCTTATAATTAATTACGCTACGTTACGACAATGTAAATTAATTGCTACATCGGGTATAAATATTCCCCTCTTGGCGACATTGTCGGGATAATTCCCCTTTGCTAGCCTTTCTGAAGCCATTTAATTAACGGGACTGACTCATGGCCGAAATCACTGATTTTATGAAACTGGATATGCGTATTGGCGAAATTATTTCCGTGGAATATAACGACAAGGCGTTAAAACCCGCCTATAAGCTGCGCATTGATTTCGGCGAGGAAATTGGCATTAAAAACAGCTCGGCACAATTATGCGAAAACTATCAGGAAGATGACCTGCTTGGCAGAAAAGTCATCTCCGTCGTTAATTTCCCCGCCAGGCGAGTTGCCGGATTTAAATCCGAAGTGCTGGTTCTTGCCGCGGTCACCAGGGATCAAGGCACCGTCTTGCTGAAACCCGATTTCGACGTGGAGATCGGCAGCAAGATTTTATAACCGCCCCATCATTCGTGAGGCCACCGAGAAATGCGACAGTTATCTCTGCTTGATGAAGTTAAGAAGGCATACCAGGAACACCGTTCAGCCTTTATCCCCGGCGCTACCATGCAGGCAATCCTGCTGGCGCTGGGCGCGCGGCCGGAAGATTTCGCCAGGCTGCAGCAGGTCAGCGCCAATCTGGCGGACGATCCCACGCTGCCTTTCCGCAAGTCCAGAAACGGCCGTTTCTGTTTCGACTTCGATCGCGCCCGGATTGAGCGGCTGGAGTTCCAGCCTTTCGTGCTCTCGGTCGAGGAAGACTTCATCCGCTACGATTCGGGAAAGGTGCGCCATTTCCGCGGCATCAACGACGATCTGCAGTTGAATACGGCCTTTCAGGCGCTGATGAAATTCAAAGCCTACGTGATCGATGGCGTGAGCGTGACGCCGCGCCCCCGGCTTAATCAGGAGATCAACAAGTTCGTCTGCACCGTGTTCAACCTGCGCACCGTCACCACGCCGCAGATGCTGGGCGAACCGGCGCTGGAAGGCGTGCACAGCGACGGCGTCGACCACACCATGACAACCTTCCTCGGCTGCGACAACATGACCGACGACAGCGCCAAGACCTTTATTCACGATATGCGCGAAACCAGCGGGATCAAATTCGATCGGGCCCGGCCGGAATGGATTTTGGGCGAAATACAGCATCGGCATTTCCTCGACACCCTGCTGATTGTCGACCACGAGCGCAAACACAGCCTCTCTCCGGTAAAAGCGCAGGACAAACGTAAGGATTCAACCCGCGATATGCTGATCTTTTTCACCCGCAAACCGGTCGAAGACGGCCACGTCTCTTTCGCGTATGATTCTTTCAAGCCGCACATCGAAATTCCGCTGTCGATAGACATGGTGGCGCGCTAACGCGCTGCCGGGCCGGCCGCCATGATCCCTCTGTGCGGCCGGTTCACGCCAGGATAAACAACGCTGGATTAATCAGGTTTTTGTCGCCGAATTATTATATCCTGCCGGACGAAAATTTTTGCGGGCGCTCGCTGCCCCACGCGCCAGCCCTCTGCAGGCGGGCCGTTTATTTCATGAATACAGGCAGTGCCATACCGTTATGACCAAGAGTTTATCCCCGAAAGACATTATCGCCCTGGGCTTTATGACCTTTGCCCTGTTTGTCGGCGCCGGCAACATCATTTTCCCGCCGCTGGTGGGGCTGCAGTCCGGCGAACATCTGTGGCCGGCCGCCCTCGGGTTTATGGTGACCGCCGTCGCCCTGCCGGTGATCGCCGTGATCGCGTTGGCGCGCGTCGGCGGCAGCATCAGCCTGCTTACCGGCCCCATCGGCCGCACCGCCGGCCTGCTGCTGGCGACCGTCTGCTATCTGGCGCTCGGCCCGCTGTTCGCCACGCCGCGAACCGCCAATGTCTCTTTCGCCCTCGGCATTGCGCCTTTCACCGGCGACGGCGCCCTGCCGCAGTTCATCTACAGCCTGCTGTTCTTTACCCTGGCGATGATTGTGTCGCTATATCCCGGACGGTTGCTCGATAACGTCGGCCATATTCTGGCGCCGCTGAAAATTCTGGCGCTGGCCGCGCTCGGCATCGCCGCCCTGATCTGGCCCGCAGGCGCGCCGCTCTCCGCCGTCGGCAGCTATCAGGCCGCGGCGTTTTCCACCGGCTTCGTACAGGGTTATCAAACCATGGACACGCTGTCGGCGCTGATGTTCGGTTCGATTATCGTTACCGCCGCACGCTCGCGCGGCGTCAGCGACAGCGGGTTGCTGCTGCGTTATACGCTGTGGGCCAGCCTGATCGCCGGCGTCGGCCTGACGCTGGTCTATATCTGCATGTTCAAACTCGGCGCCGGCAGCGGCAGCCTGATCGAGAATGGCGCTCAGGATGGCGCGGCAATCCTGCACGCCTATGTACAGCACACCTTCGGCGATCTGGGCAGCGTCTTTATGGCGGTGCTGATGTTCATCGCCTGCCTGGTGACAGCGGTCGGCATGACCTGCGCCTGCGCGGACTTCTTCTCCCGCTACCTGCCGCTCTCTTACCGCACGCTGGTGGTCATCCTCGCCCTCTTCGCCATGCTGGTCTCCAACATGGGGCTGGCCAATCTTATCCGCGTCTCGCTGCCGGTGCTGACGGCGATCTACCCGCCCTGCATCGCGCTGGTGTTGCTCAGCTTCAGCCAGAACCGCTGGCGCAGCGCCAGGCGCGTCTTTGCGCCAGTGATCGCCACCAGCCTGGTGTTTGGCCTCGCCGACGGCCTGAAGGCTTCCAGCTTCAGCGGCCTGCTGCCCGCCTGGTTCGATAAGCTGCCGCTGGCCGAGCAGGGTCTGGTCTGGCTGCAGCCTACGCTGTTGGTGCTGTTGCTGGCGGCCGCTTACGACCGGTTGCGCAGCGCCGAAAGCGCCAACGCCGCGTCGTAATCGCGATTTCCGCCCATAAAAAAAGCCGGTCATGATGACCGGCTTTTTTATCGGCTGGCGCCAGGCCGCTTACTTCAGCAGCGCCTGCGCCTTCGCCACCACGTTGTCCACGGTGAAGCCGAACTCGGCGAACAGCTGCTCCGCCGGCGCCGACTCACCGAAGGTGGTCATGCCCACGATGGCGCCGTTCAGCCCCACGTACTTGTACCAGTAGTCCGCGATACCCGCTTCCACCGCCACACGCGCCGTCACCGCCGCCGGCAGCACCGACTCGCGGTACGCCGCATCCTGCTTGTCGAACGCGTCGGTCGACGGCATCGACACCACGCGCACCTTGCGGCCCGCCGCGGTCAGTTTGTCCGCCGCTTCCACCGTGATGCCCACTTCGGAGCCGGTGGCGATCAGGATAACGTCCGGCGTGCCCGCGCAGTCTTTCAGCACGTAGCCGCCGCGGTACACGTTCGCTAGCTGCTCTGCGGTGCGCGGCTGCTGGGTCAGGTTCTGGCGCGAGAACACCAGGGTGGTCGGGCCGTCGTTACGCTCGATGCCGTACTGCCACGCCACCGCCGATTCCACCTGGTCGCACGGGCGCCAGGTGCTCATGTTCGGGGTCACGCGCAGGCTCGCCAACTGCTCCACCGGCTGGTGGGTCGGGCCGTCTTCGCCCAGACCGATGGAGTCGTGGGTGTAGACGAACACGTTGCGCAGCTTCATCAGCGCCGCCATGCGCACCGCGTTGCGGGCGTATTCCACGAACATCAGGAAGGTCGCCGAGTACGGCAGGAAACCGCCGTGCAGCGCGATGCCGTTGGTGATGGCGGTCATGCCGAACTCGCGCACGCCGTAATGAATGTAGTTGCCCGCCGGGTCAACGTTCAGCGCTTTCGAGCCGGACCACATGGTCAGGTTGCTCGGCGCCAGGTCGGCGGAGCCGCCCAGGAACTCCGGCAGCACCTTGCCGAACGCTTCCAGCGCGTTCTGCGACGCCTTGCGGCTGGCGATGTTGGCCGGGTTGGCCTGCAGTTTTTCCACGAACGCCTTGGCGTCGGCTTTCCAGTCCGCCGGCAGCTCGCCGTTCATGCGGCGCTTGAACTCGGCGGCCAGTTCCGGGAAGGCCCGGGCGTAGGCGGCGAACTTGTCGTTCCAGGCCGCTTCTTTGGCCTGACCGGCTTCTTTGGCGTCCCACTGGGCGTAGATGTCCTGCGGGATTTCAAAGGCGGCGTATTTCCAGCCCAGCGCTTCGCGGGTGGCGGCCACTTCGGCGGCGCCCAGCGCGGCGCCGTGCACGTCATGGGTACCGGCCTTGTTCGGCGAACCAAAGCCGATAACGGTCTTGCACATCAGCAGCGACGGCTTGTCGGTCACCTTGCGGGCTTCTTCAATCGCCGCCTTGATGGCGTCCGGGTTGTGGCCGTCGACGTTGCGCACCACGTGCCAGCCGTAGGCTTCGAAGCGCAGGGCGGTGTCGTCGGTGAACCAGCCGTCGACGTGGCCGTCGATGGAAATGCCGTTGTCATCGTAGAAGGCGGTCAGCTTGCCGAGCTTGAGGGTGCCGGCCAGGGAGCAGACTTCGTGCGAGATGCCTTCCATCATGCAGCCGTCGCCCATGAAGGCGTAGGTGTGGTGGTCGACGATGTCGTGGCCAGGGCGGTTGAACTGCGCCGCCAGGGTGCGTTCGGCGATGGCGAAACCGACGGCGTTGGCGATGCCCTGGCCCAGCGGGCCGGTGGTGGTTTCAACGCCCGGGGTGTAGCCGTACTCCGGGTGGCCCGGGGTTTTGGAATGCAGCTGACGGAAGTTTTCCAGCTCGCGCATCGGCAGGTCGTAGCCGGTGAGGTGCAGGAGGCTGTAAATCAACATGGAGCCGTGGCCGTTGGAGAGCACGAAACGGTCGCGGTCAGCCCAGTGCGGGTTAGTCGGGTTGTGGTTGAGGTAGTCACGCCACAGGACTTCGGCGATGTCCGCCATGCCCATAGGGGCCCCCGGGTGGCCGGAATTTGCTTTTTGTACGGCGTCCATGCTGAGTGCGCGGATAGCGTTGGCAAGCTCTTTACGAGAGGACATGTTTTACTCCAGGTCGGATAAAAAAAGCAGTCAAGTTCCCTATTTTCTCAGACTCCACATCACAACGGCAATCCCTAATGCCAAATGAGAGCGAGTTCACCACTTATTAGCACGATTGGTCGCTTTTTCGGAATAACACTATTCTCGCTCCGGCTGGCGTACACTAGGCTCTTGCGACAAGATTTCCTCCAGGCAAAATGACTCTTTTACCTTGTTACCTTCACAGGAAGATGGCGTTATGAAAATTCGTACCTCTTTGATTGCGTTGGGCATTGCCACCCTGGCAACCGGCTGTCAAAACCTGAATACCGAAACCCTGATGCAGTCCGGCGCACAGGCGTTCCAGGCGGCGACCCTGAGCAACAACGACGTTAAGGCCCTGAGTGATAAATCCTGCGCCGAGATGGACAGCAAGGCACAAATCGCGCCGGCCGACAGCACCTATGCCAAGCGCCTCAACAAAATCGCTGCGGCACTGGGCGACAACATCAACGGCACCCCGGCCAACTACAAGGTCTACGTGACCAAAGACGTCAACGCCTGGGCGATGGCCAACGGCTGCATTCGCGTCTACAGCGGCCTGATGGACATCATGAACGACAACGAAGTGGAAGGCGTGCTGGGCCACGAAATGGGCCACGTGGCGCTGGGCCACACCCGTAAAGCGATGCAGGTGGCTTACGGCACCGTGGCGCTGCGCACCGCGGCGTCCTCCGCCGGCGGCGTCATCGGCTCGCTGTCGCAGTCGCAGCTGGCGGATATCGGCGAGAAGCTGGTCAGCGCCCAGTTCTCGCAGAAGCAGGAAAGCGAAGCGGATGATTACTCGTTCGATCTGCTGAAAAAACGCGGTATCGATCCGAACGGCCTGGCCACCAGCTTCGAAAAACTGGCCCAAATGGAAGCCGGTCGTCAGAGCAGCATGTTCGACGATCACCCGTCTTCCCAAGCGCGCGCACAGCACATTCGCGATCGCATCGCGGCAGAGAAATAACCACGAGAACGCCCGGCAATCGCCGGGCGTTTTTTTATCGTCTCAATACAGCGTTTTCTGCGGCGGCCCGGCGAAGGTCAGCGGCCCGACCTGCTTCATGTCCACCTCGACCACCGACGGCCCCGGGTAATTGATCGCCTCGGCCAGCACGCCGTTGAACTGCGACGCCGCGTCCACCTTCCAGGCTTTCAACCCCATCGCTTCGGCGATCTGGGTAAAGGCCGGCGTATGCAGCTCGTTGTAATACTGGCGCCCGGCGAAATACTTGTCCTGAATGCCACGCATTACGCCATAACCGCCATCGTTCATGATCAGCAGAGTGATGTTCACCTGTTCCTGCGCCATGGTCGCCAGCTCCCCCAGGCCCAGCGCCAAACCGCCATCGCCCACCAGCCCCACCACCTTGCGCTGCGGGTTGGCAATCGCGGTGCCAATCGCCATCGGCAGCCCCATGCCGATAGCGCCGGCCAGCGAGTGAATGTTGCACAGCGGCGAGATCGCGCGGAACAAACGGCTGCCCCAGACGCTGCCAGAAACGGTGATATCGCGCACCAGCAATCCGTCCTGCGGCAGTGCGGCGTCGATGGCGTCATTGAGTTTGGCGTATTCACCGGACTGCTGGCGCAGCGCGCTCTCCGCCTGCTGCACCGCCCCCGCGATTTCGGCATCCCACTCGGCGTTGACCTTTTCGCCGGGGGCCAACCGCGCCGCCAGCGCCGCCAGCAGCGCCGCGCAGTCGCCGTTGATCTGCTCATCGGCCAGGTAGTTGCGGTTGGCCGCCGCCGGATCGATGTCAATCTGCACCAGCGGGCGCGGCAGCGGCAGCGTCCAGGTACGGGTTTCATTACTGCGCAGGCGCGAACCGGCCACCAGCGTCAGATCGCACTGCGTCAGGATCGCCTCGATGCTCGGTGAGTTATGGAACGCCCGCAGGCTGCGCGGATGGCTGTCCGGCAGAATGCCGCGCCCGTGGGTGCTGGAGATCACCGCCACGCCGGCGTCCGCCAGCTTGCGCACCGCGTCGCCGCAGGCCAAGGCGCCGCCGCCTAACCAAAGCAGCGGACGCTTGGCCTGTTTCAGCCGCTGATGCAGCCGTTCCACCGCCGCATCGTCCGCCTTCGGCAATGGCGCCGGCGCCAACGGCTCGCTCAGCACCGAGCGGGACACCAGGCTGCTTTGAATATCGATCGGGATCTCGACCGCCACCGGGCCGCAGGGCACGGTTTGCGCATCCAGGATCGCTCGCTGGATCACCGCCACCGCCTGCTCCGGCGAATTGACACGGTAAGCGCGCTTGGAGCAGGCGCGCAGGAAGCCGAGCTGATCGCGGGTTTCATGAATAAAACCGGCGTCGGCATCCAGATAGGCTTTTTCCACCTGGCCGGTGATATGCAACAGCGGTGTGTTGGCGTTGAGCGCCTCAATCATCGCCCCCACCGCGTTGCCGGCGCCGGCGCCGGTGCTGGTCAACGCTACGCCCAGGCCGGAGAAGCGCCCGTGCGCGTCGGCCATGGTGACCGCCCCCGCTTCGCCGCGCGCCGGCACGAAGCGAATTTTATCGCGCTGCCCCACCGCATCGGCGATCGGCAGATTATGAATCGAAATGATGCCGTACATCGCCGACACCGCGTACTGTTCCAGAGTCCGGGCTATCGCCTCGCCAACCGTGATTTTATCGCTCATCATCTGCCTTCTTAGGATAATCGTTATTAGGGTTATGCGTAGAGGTGTCGGCCTAGTCGCTCCAGCGGTTCACCTGATGGCTCAGCGCCAGATACACGCTTTTCTGCTGCATGTAGGCCTTGATGCCGTTCAGGCCCTTTTCGCGGCCCAACCCGCTCTCCTTGAAACCGCCGAACGGCGTGGAAATCGAGAACGTTTTGTAGGTATTGACCCAGACGGTGCCGGTTTCCAGCCGCTCCGCCAGCACCATCGCGCGAGGGAAGTCGCGGCTCCAGATGCCGGCCGCCAGGCCATACACCGAGTCGTTGGCCTGTTCGATCAGCTGTTGCTCGTCGTCGAACGGCAGCGCCACCAGCACCGGGCCGAAGATCTCTTCCTGGCACACGCGGGCGTCGTTGTTCAAGCCTTCAATAATGGTCGGCAGGTAATAGCTGCCGCTCGCCAGTTGCGGATCGGCCGGCGCTTCGCCGCCGATGACCACCCGGCCGCCCTCCTGCCGCGCCAGCGCCACGTAGTCCGCCACGCTTTGCCGATGTTTGGCGCTGATCAGCGGGCCAATATGCACGCCCGGCACCAGCGGGTTGCCGATACGCAGCCCCGCCGTCAGTTCGGTCAAGCGCGCCAGCAGCAGCTGATACAGCGAACGGTGTACGAACAGGCGCGAGCCGGCGATGCACGCCTGGCCGGCGGAGCTGAAAATGCCGTAGCAGATGCCGCGCGCCGCCTGTTCCAGATCGGCGTCCTCCAGCACGATGGTCGGCGATTTGCCCCCCAGCTCCAGCGAGGTGGGGATCAGCTTATCGGCGGCGATGTGCGCCAAATGACGCCCGGTGCTGGTCCCGCCGGTAAAGGAAATCTTCTTCACCAGCGGATGGCGCGCCAACGCCTCGCCGATCACCGAACCTTTGCCCGGCAACACGCTGAGCAGCCCGGCCGGCAGCCCCGCCTGTTCGAACAACTCGGCCAGCTTCAGCGCCATCAGCGGCGTGGCTTCGGCCGGTTTGAGCACCACCGCGTTGCCCGCCGCCAGCGCCGGCGCCACCTTCTGCATTTCGCTGGCGATCGGTGAGTTCCACGGCGTAATGGCGGCGATCACTCCCATCGGTTGATACTGGCTGAGGGTCATCACCTCGGCGCTGCGCGGGGTCGGCAGCTCGCCTTCCAACACCTCGCAGGCGGCGGCGAAATAGCGCGCGGTCGCCGCCGCGCTGGCCACCAGGCCGCGGGTTTCCGCCAGCGGTTTGCCGTTGTCGCGGGTCTGTAGCTCGGCCAGCTGTTCCTGCTGCGCCAGGATCAGGTTGCTCACGCGGTAGAGAATTGAAGCACGCTGATGCGGCACCAGCCCGCGCCAATCCGGCGCGCGCCAGGCGTGTTCCGCCGCTTCCACCGCCTCGTTCACGTCCTCGACGTTAGCGGCGCGCAGCCGCGCGTTGACGCTGCCGTCGGCCGGGAATACCGAAGCCATCTCTTCGCCACGCCCTTCACGCCAGCGCCCGGCGACAAAAATATTCAATCGTTCCATGCTCCGCTCCTGCCGTTCAGGCAATAAAACCGCCGTCCACCAGACGGCGGCAGGCTTGTACCGCGCTCAGCGCCGCCAGGGTTGATGTTTTGGGATTGCTCGCCAGCGGGGTGCCGCTCAGCTCGATGTGAAACTCGCCAAAGTCGCCGCACACCTGCAGGCGATGGGTATTGCGTCGGGTGGCGGGGTCGACCTGCAGGCGCACCCGGGTGGCGTCCATCCCCAGGCCGTTGAGCGCAATGGTGGCCGCCACGTTGGCGTTGGCCGGGAACAAACGCGCCGCTTCACGCGCCGACCCTTCAAAAAATACCTGCGCCTCGCGCACCGCATCGAGGTCGATCAGCTGCTCCGCCGGGCTGCCGCGCCAGCTGGCCGGACTTTTGCTGGCCTGATAGGTCACGCTCTCCAGCCCGCCTTCGCGCGCCGACGCCAGCCCGTCCATGCCCGCCACCGCGCCGGACAGCACGATCAGTTGCCCGTGATGGCTGCGGCAGGCCTGCTGCAACCGCTGTTGCAATGCGGCGTCCGCCAGCGCGCCGGTCGAGATCACCGCCAGCGGCCAACCGCGCTGCAGCACCGCCTCGCCAAACTCCGCTACCGCCTGCTGGCTGGCGCACTCCAGCACCAAATCCGGCCGCTGCGAACACTGCTCCGGATGGGTCAGCGCCTGCACCCGCCCGCCGAAGGCCTCGGCGATCGCCGCATGATGAGCTGCGCGCGCCAGGATCCAGCCGACCTCCACGCCTTCCGGCAGACGGGCGATCACTTCCTTCGCCATTGCGCCGTAGCCAATCATCATGATCTTCTTCATCTTTCTCGGCCCCTGCTACACATGGCGGTTAAAGCCGCCGGAAACGTCCAGCGCCGCGCCGGTGGTAAAGGAAGCCAGCGGCGAAGCGAGGAACAACAGCGCCTGCGCCGGCTCCTGCGGCTTGCCGAGGCGTTTCATCGGGATGCCGCGGCGTTCGGCGATCGCCGCCGTCCACTGCTCCCAGCTTTGATCTTTATCGCTGCGATCGTCGAAACGGCGGCGCCACTGGCCCGACTCCACCATCCCCAGCAAGATCGAGTTAACGCGAATGCCTTTGCCCACCAGCTCTTTCGACAGCGTCAGCGTCATGTTGAGCAGCGCGGCACGCGCCGCCGAGGTGGCGATCATGTGCTCTTCCGGCTGCAGCGCCAGCAGCGAGTTGACGCAGGTGATAGACGCGATCGCCGATCGTTCCAGCGCCGGTAAGAACGCCTGCACCGGGTTGATCACGCCGAACAGCTTCAGCTCGGCCTCATGCAGCCAGGCCTCGCGCGGCGTCTGGTCAAAATGGGCGACGAAGCCCTGACCGGCGTTGTTGATCAGCAGATCCACGCCGCCGAAATGCGCCGTCACCTGAGCGGCGAACTGCGCCACCTGCTGCGCGTCCAGTACGTCACAGCGCAGCGCCAGGATATCCGCCTGCGGGAAGTCCGCGCGCAGGCTGGCTGCTGCGCCGGCCAGTTTGTCCGGATCGCGGCCGCAGAACGCCACTTTCGCCCCTTCGGCCAGCAGCAGCTTCAGGGTTTCGAAACCGATGCCCGACGAGCCGCCGGTCACCACCGCCACCCGATCCTCAAGCTGAAAATTCATCGTTGGATTGCTCCCGTAAAGTCCCGCAGATAGCGGTTGAAACACGCCGGCGCATCGAGGTAGCTGGCATGACCGGCGGCGGCGATCAGACGCAGCGCCGCGTCCTGCTCACCCGCCAGCTCGGCCGCCTTCTCCGGTGGCGTAATGCGATCCTGTTCGCCGCACCACACCTCCAGCGGGCCACGATAGCGCGCCAGATAACGGCCGATATCATCGTTGGCCAGCATCCAGGCGGCACTCAGAAAACCGTCGGGATCGAGCTGCTGCATGCCGTTGCGCACCCAGGCGATATCCTGCGGATCCGCCCCTTCACGCAGCAAGGCCGCCGCCCGCTGCTCGCCGTAGCCCACCGGCCCCAGCGTCTCTATCATCTGCTGGCGCTGGCCGTACACCTGCCGACGCTTTTCCTCCGGCGCCGTGGCATAGCCCTGCGCCGGATCCGCCAACACCAGCCCACACAGCCCATCCGGATAGCCGGCGGCATAGGCGCTGCCGATCAGCGCCCCCAGCGAATGGCCGACGATCAGCGGCTGCACCAGCTGCAGCTCATCAATCAGCGCCGCCAACGCCGCCGCATAACCGGCAGCATCGGCCTGCGGATCCGCCAACGGCAGGCTGCCGCCGTAGCCCGGCGCGTCCCATGCCACCAGACGGTGGCCGTCCGTCAGGCCGTTATCGTTGAACTGCTTGATCCACGAGGCGGATCCGGAGCTGATGCCATGCAGCAACACCACCGGCCGCCCCTGCCCGGCCTCGCGCCAGCTCAGGGTGTACGCCCCGCAGCGCGCCCGTTGGCGTTGCGCCAGGCCGTTCATCAGTTGCGCTTCACTTTGGACAGCGGGTGATCCGCCGGATAGGTCGGGATCTCCGGCTTGGCGGTGCCGAGCATCACGCACATCAGCGCCTCTTCCTCGCCGTGGTTGAACAGGCCGCGATACACCCCCGCCGGCACCGAGATCAGATCGCGCTCTTTCAGCCTGGTTTCGTAATACTCTTCGCCATCCTGAATCATCAGCGTGATGCTGCCTTTCAGCATGAAGAACACTTCTTCCACGTCATCATGCAGGTGCAGCGGGCCCTCGCACTTCGAAGGCAGCACCATGGTGGAGAAGGTGAAGTTGCCTGCCGGAATGGTGTTGGCATCGCTGGCCACGCCGGTGGCGCCGGTGCCGATGTAGCGCATCTGCGCGCGGCGGTATTTCGGGTCGAAGTCGGCCTGGAATTTCAGCGCGTTCCAGTCATATTTGCGGCCCTCGAAACGGGCGATGCGCGACTCCACCCAATTTTCCATCGACAGATCCTGCGGCTTGACGCCGGCTTTGTTCTCAACCTGAGACATGTTGTCACTCCTCTGTTGAATCGATTGATTAATCAGTACTTTCTCAGCAACGGCAGCAGAATGAGGCAGCCGACGAAAGCCATCACCACCAGGAACAGCAGGCCGTTATCCATATTGCCGGTGGCGGCGATCAGCGCCCCCATCAGCACCGGCGCCAGCGCACCGGCAAAATTGCCCAACCCGTTGAAGATGCCGCCGGCGGTGGCGCTCACCTTGCTGCTGGTGGCCTTCGCCAACAGCGCGAAAATATTCGGCGCGCCGGCGCCCCACATAAAGGTGCTGAAGGCCATGGCGGCGATCACGCTGTAGGTACCCTGCAGGTGCAACACCACCGCCAGACCGAGGCCGGCACCGCACAGCGACAGGAAGCAGGCCAGCGCGCGGCGATCCAGCTTGTCCGACAGCCAGGCGCCCAGCACTTCGCCGAGCAGCATGGCGATGAACGGCAGCGAAGAGAGGTAACCGGCATGTTCCAGATGAATGCCTTTGCCCTTGATCAGATAGCTCGGCAGCCAGCCGTTCATGCCCCACAGGTAGGTCAGGAAGGCGATGTTGAACAGGCAAATCATCCAGAAATGCGGGCTGCGCAGCAGCTCGCGGCGATGCTGTTTGCGTTCGGACACCGCCGGCTTGGCCGCCGCCGCCGGACGCGCGACGTTCAGGTGGCGCATGCCGAACAGCACCAGCAACATCACCGGCAGCGTCAGAAACGCCATAAAGAAGAAGGTGGCCTGCCAGTCGAAGGTATTGAGAATGTACAGGGTGACCGGGAAGCCGAGCGCGGCCCCCAGCGGCGTGCCGAGCAACCACAGCATGGTGGCGCGCGCCTGCAGCTGCGGCGGGAAAGCCTGACGAATAATGGCGTAGGCCATCGGCAGCAGCGGCCCTTCGGCGATGCCGAGCAGGATGCGCAGCGTCATCATGGCGTGATAGGAACGCACCAGCCCCATCAACACCATCAGCACGCCCCATACCACCATCATGCCAATCAATACCTTGACCGGATTAAGCCGATCGCCGATGCCGCTGAGCAGCATGGAGGAAATGCCGTAGGAGAACAGAAACGCGCTCATCAGCAAGCCCAGCCGCGCCGGGTCAAAACCGATGCCCAACGCCTGCTGAAACTCGGCGTCGGAAAACAGCGCCGCGATGCTGATCTTGTCGAAAAACGCCAGCAGCACGCAGGCAAACAGCGCGATCGGCACCGACCAGCGCACCCGCTGCTGCGGATTTTCGGCAACGGTTTCCCCCGCCCGTCCAGCGCGGGCGTCAATGTCTTGCGTAGTCATAAAACGCTCCCGAGGTTCGGGCGTTATTTCAACGCCATCAAAGAAAACTCCGCATCCGCCAGTTGCTGCGGATCCAGCACCCGGCCACTCGCCAACCAACGCTTGCCGAGCTTGATGGCGCGCGCGTCGTTGAACGCCACCATCTGCACCAGCTGCCGATCGGCGTTCAGCGTGAAGAACACCTGCGACTGCGGCGTGCGGCGCACCACATGGTGCACACCGCCGCTCGGCACGCCGAGGATCTGGATATTGACGTCATATTGATCCGACCACAGCCAGGCCACGTCGTCATACGGGGCGGCGAAGGCGTCGAGCATCGCGCAGGCGGTGCTGATGGCCTGATTTTGCGCGTAGGCCCAGGACTGCAGGCACAGGCCAAGCGTCGGGTGACGCGCCACATCGCCCGCGGCGAAGATCGCCGGATGGCTGGTGCGCCCCTGGCCGTCGACCACAATGCCGGACTCGATCGCCAGCCCTGCGCTGCGCGCCAGTTCGAGATTCAGCTCGACGCCGATCCCCACCACTACCAGATCGAAGGCTTGCGGATCGCTGACTTCGCTGCCGATCCAGGCGGCGCCGTCGCGATCTTCCAGCGAGATCTCACCGCAGCCGCACAGCACCGTGACGCCCTGCCGGCGATGCAGTTCGAGCAACGTCTGTGAGACATCGGCGCCGACGCTGCGCATGCACAGCGCGGGTTGGCGTTCAAACACCGTCACCTCGGCGCCGAGACGGCGCGCGGAAGCGGCGATCTCCAGCCCGATCCAACCGCCGCCGACGATAGCCAGGCGACGGCAGCCCTGCAGCCCCTGCCGCAACCGGGCCGCATCGTCCCAGGAACGCAGCGTCATCACGCGCGGGTGCTGCGCCCAGGCGGCGCTCGGCAAACGCGGCCGCCCGCCGGTGGCGATCAGCAACTGCTCGAACTGCAGCCGCTGCCCGTCGCTGAGCGTAACGATTTGCTGTTCAGCGTCGATGGACTCGGCGCGCAGCGGGCGGCGCCAGTCGATATTCAGCTCCGCCACCGTCTGTTCGCTGAACAGCCGGCTGAGGGGCGCCGCGGCATCCAGCAGCGCCGCTTTCGACAGCGGCGGCCGCTCGTAAAAATCGTAGGGTTCGTCGCTGACAACCGTCAGCCGGCCGCTGTAACCCCGGTCGCGCAGCGTCTTGGCCGCCCAACCGCCGGCCTGGCCGCCGCCGACGATGACGATGCCCGCCTGCTCCGGCCGGTTCATAACGCCTCCGCCTTTTTATGCTGACGGCGCGTGTCGTGATCGATGCCGCCCTCTACCGCCCATTCGGTGAAGGAGACCAGCGAATGTTCCAGCTCGCGCGGCTGCCAGTTTTCCGTCAGATAATCGTCGTTGGTGTAGTACTCGAACGCGCCGCCGGCCGGGCTGTTGACGTACCAGAAATAGGCCGAGGAGATCGGGTGACGGCCGGGGCCGATAAAGGTGCTCCACTGCTCTTTGTTCATGGCAATGCCGCCGCCGATCACTTCGTGGATATCGCGCACGGTGAACGCCACGTGGTTCAGGCCGCGTGGGCGATTCGGCAGCTTCAGCAGGAACAGGTTATGGTGGCCGCCGCGCGCCTGGGTGCGCAGGAAGACGGCGCGATCGATATAGCGATCGGAAACCTGGAAATCCAACAGCTCGCGGTAGAAACGCTCGGTCGCCGCCAGATCTTCAACGAAGAACACCACGTGGCCAATGTTGATCGGCTGCGCCTGCGAATAGACCGGGCTGGGTTGATCGATGCGGCGCACGTCGCCCCATTGGTTGATCGGCGTGACCGGCACCTCGACCGCCTGCTGGCGGCTGACGACGAAGCGCAACGTCATGCCGTTGGGATCGAGGCATTCCAGCTCTTCTCCCACCTGACGGAAGCCGGGCATCAGCGCCAAACGCGGCTGCAGGCGCGCCAGATCGGCGGGCGAGGCCACGCCCCAGGTCATGCGGCGCAGGGTGGAACCGCCTTCAAACGCCGCAGGCAGCACCGCGCTTTGCAGCGGATGCAGGACAACCCGCGCCCCGCTCAGGGTAGTGAATTCGCGCTGCGGTTCGCCCCAATGTTGCGTGGCGGGCTGCAGGCCGAAGTCTTGCATGAATTTTTCGCAGGTTGGCAGATCTTCGACGCCAAATTCCAGTTTTTCGATTCCGATTACGCTCATTGTTCAGCCTCACGTTCTCGCTGCATACGGTTTTCAGGCATGAGTGAACCCCGGCCCCTGTTTGCTACGGGCCTTGTCCCTGCCTGAGTAAAAGAGTCGGTCCTGTCGGTTAGCCGACGTTGGCCTGCGGCGGCGCGCCGAGGAAGCCGGAAATTTTCTCCGCCGCGTCACGCACTTCCATGCGCAGCCGCTCGCGATCCGCTTTCGGGATCTCATCGGACGGCACCATGATGCTGACCACCGCCTCGACCCGCTGCTCGCGGTTGAAGATCGGGTAGACGATCGAGGAGATGCCGTGGCGGAAGAACGATTCGCCGATCACATAGCCGCGCGCCTTGTCTTGCTGCACCATTTGCCACAGCGTTTCGCGATCCGCCGGGGTGCCCGGCGCATTGCCCGGCAGCTGCGCGTCTGGATACAGTTGTTCGAACTCGCTGCGAGTCGCGCTGGTCAACAACATGCGGCCGAGCGAGGTTTGGTGCACCGGCAAGCGGGTGCCGACGCTGACCTGATTGATCTGCGAACCGGCGGCGCTGACGCGGGCGATATAGATCACGTCACGCCCGTCGCGGATCGCCAGATGGCTGCTGCACTGGCTGCGATCGCGCAGCTGCTCGATCACCGGCTGGCCGGCCTGCGCCACGTCCAGCGACGCGATATATTCGAAGCCGAGGCGCAGCACCTTGATGCCGAGCGCAAAGGTGTTGGTGCGCGGATTGCGCTCCAGAAAGCCGAGGTGTTCGAGCGTCTGCACCACGCGATAAGCGGTGGCCTTCGGCATATCGACCAGGCGATGCAACTCGGCGAAGGTCATCTCCTTATGCTGCTCGCCAAACGCCAGCAGCAACTGCAACCCGCGATCCAGCCCCGGGATCAGATATTTACATGCTTGCTCGTCCGCCATCTCTCGCTCCTGCGCTGTGCGCCTGCCCTGCGGGCCGTCAGTTGAATACGAAGCCGCCGTTGACCGGCAGCAGTTGACCGGTGACGAAATCCGCCAGCGGCGACAGCAGATAAAGCACCGTACCGTTCACATCGTCCGGGTGCTGCGCCCCGACCAACGCGCGCCCCTGCTCGTACAGCTGGTGGCGCTCGGCGGGCACATACTCGGTAGCTTCCACCCGCGTCAGGCCCGGCGCGATGGCGTTGACGCAGATCCCCTGCGGGCCCAGCTCACGCGCCATCGATCGGGTCATCGCGATCAGCGCGCCTTTGCTGGCGACATAGGCCATCAGGCGCGGCGCGCCCCACAGCGCGGTGTCCGACGCCACGTTGACGATCTTGGCGTGCGGGTTGCGCGCCAGCAGCGGCACCGCCGCCTGGCTCACCAGCCAGGTGCCGCGCACGTTGACCTGCATCACCCGATCCCACAGTTCGATATCGTATTCCATCATGGTTTTGCCGCCGACGCCGGTCGCCAGCGCCGCGTTGTTCACCAGGCCGTCGATCCCGCCGCCTGCGGCGATCTTCTCGAACGCCGAACGGATCGAATCCGGTGACGCCAGATCGATGGTTTGCGTTTCCACCTGAGCGCCCTGCTCGCGCAGCGCGGCGCCGCTCGCCGCCAGCTCATCCGCCAAAATATCGCACATCACCACCTGCGCGCCGGCAGCGGCGATGGCGGCGGCGAAGCTGTAGCCCAGGCCGCGCGCCGCGCCGGTGACCACGATGCGTTTACCGTTCAGCAGGCCGTTCACTGCGCCGCCTCCCGCTCGCGCAGCGTCGCCAGCTGTTTTTGCGCCTCTTTCTGCATCAGGCGGCGCAGGCGAGAAAGACCGACGTCGTGCTGGTACAGATATTCGCGGCCGCGGGCGTTAGGCGCCATGTTCTCAAGCACGATGCGATCCTGCTCGAGCACGTCCCAATGCAACGATTCCAGGCGGTTGCGGTACATGAAGCGCCACATGTCGCGCTGCCAGTCTTTGACCTTACGAATGCGCCAGAAGAATACCCGGCAGTGATCCTTGTCCTCCGGCACCACCATGCCGATGATCCAGAAGTGACCGCCCGGCCCGAAGCGCTTCTTGTACGGGATCGACAGGCGCATCCAATACGCGCCGCTGTTGCCGAATTCCACCCAGTCGAAGTTGACGCCGATCTGGCCGTTTTTCTTGAAGATGAAACCGCTGTCGGTCGGCTCCAGCGCCATGTCCGCCTTGCGATCACCTTCCGCCATCGAGTGTGAAGAGGAGTGCAGGTAGGTGCCGTGCATCGGATCCATCACGTTTTCCAGGGCGTACTGGTAGTTGCAGTTCCAGCTGGCGGTGCACAGAAAATGACTGTACGACGCTTCGTCCGCCAGCTCTTGCGGGAAAGTCAGCTCCGCCGGCGCTTCATCCGCCGTCACGCCGAAATAGAGGAACACCGCGCCATAGGCTTCTTTGGCCGGGTAAGATCGCAGGCATTTTTGCCCCACCAGCGGGCAGCGATCCACCGCCGGCACGTCTTTCACCGTCCCGTCGCCGCCGACTTCCACCCCGTGATACCAACAGGCGATGCGATCGCCGAGGTTCCACCCCATGGAAAGCCGCGCGCCACGGTGCGGGCAGCGGTCTTCCAGCGCGTGGATCTGGCCTTCAGCGTCGCGCCACACCACGATTTGCTGCTCCAGGCGGGTGATGCCGACCGGGTTGTTGCCCACTTCCCAACTGGCCAGCACCGGATACCACATGCCGCGCAGCCCCTGGTCAAGATAGTCCTGCAAGCTCTGTTCGGAGGATGTTGTGTTTGCTGTCATTGTCTTCTCCCGGGTGTCGCTCAGAAACCGTTAACGTGAAGGAATTCGCGGAACGTCGCCTCATTCCACGGCTGGCCGCTGCGATCGAACAGACGACGCTGATTCAACGCGCTGACGATCTGCTCCAGCTCTTCCGCCCCCTGATCGAAGATCGTTTCCAGCGCCGCCACCAGGGCGGTTTCGAAGCCGTCCGGCACCCGGGCACGGTTTTGCCAGATGACATTGCGGAACTGGCCCGGCTGATGGATTTGACCGTTGCCGCCTTCGCGGGCCGGCGTCACCTGTTGGGTGTCCGGCAGCCAGGGATTGAAATCGGTGATGTGCTGCATGATTACTCCTCCGCGATAAAGGTGATCTGGATTTGGTTGTCGACCACCCGGGTGGGATAGGTTTGCAGATCGCGGCCGCCCGGCTCGCGCAGGCACTGGCCGGTACGCACGTCAAACAGCGCTTCGTGCAGCGGGCACTCAACCTTGCCGTCGTCTACAAACCCCTGGCTGAGCAAGGCATAAGCATGCGGGCAGACGTCTTCCAGCGCGTAGTAGTTACCGTCGAGCAGGTACACCCCGATCTCCTTTCCTTCCACTTTGCCGGAGAAAGGAAAATCTTCTTTCACCTGAGACACTTCGCACACATTCTTCCAGCTCATTGCTTTTATCCTCTATCTGATTGTTTCATATATGAAACTCAGTTTCTTATTTAATACAGCCACTATAAGTCTGGCGAAACTTTCGTCAAGCGAGCGGAACGGCAAATGTTAATGAAAGGTTGTTTAAAAATGACAAATGCGGGAAAGATCACGAAATCATGCACCGATATGAAAAACCTATGTCAGTTGTGCGCTCCCTCGCTAATTTATGGCAAAAAATGCGTTGATCCCGGCGGCGCATTGCGCGTAAAAGTGTTTTCTCTCTGTCTTTTACACCCTATTTGATAACAATAAATTTACATCAATCAGCCCCATCCCCGCGTTTGCGCCAAATGGCATCCTCGGGTGAGTTTACTGCTGCCTGAATTCGTCAACCGCTCGCACTGAGGAACGCGCCGTGCAACAACGTCAACGCTGGTTTGGGGTGATCGCCCTGCTGTTTCTGATCGTTATCGCCTATGCGGATCGGGTTAATATCGCCGTGATGTTGGTCAATCCCGACTTCCTGCAACACTTTCAACTCGGCGGTGACCGCGCTCACCAGGGCACGCTGATGACGGTGTTTTTACTCGGTTACGGCCTGTCCGCCATGTTGCTGACGCCGTTTCTGGAAACGCTGATGGGTTACCGCCGCGCGCTGACGCTGAGCGTGGTGCTGTGGGCGCTGCTCACCGCCGCCTCGCCGCTGGCGGGATCGCTGCTGTTGCTGTGCGTGGTGCGCGCGCTGCTTGGCGTCAGCGAAGGGCCGCTGTTCTCGCTGAAAACCATGTACATCAGCGATCATTTCACCGCCGACGAGCGCGGCAAGCCCAACGCGGTCAGCGCGCTGGGCGTCTCGTTGGGGCTGGTGCTCGGCTTTCCGCTGGTGAGTTTTCTGATGGCGCACTTCGGCTGGGCGATGTCGTTTCACCTGCTGGCGCTGCTCAACCTGCTGCTGGGCCTGGCGTCGGTGCGGTTGTTCGTTCATCCGCTCGCCTTATCTTCATCTTCACGCCCCGCCGATCCGCAACCGGTGCTAAGCCGCGTCTGGCACACCTTTGCGCTGGCCTGGCGCACGCCGATGCTCGGCTGGATCCTGCTGATCGAGATCGCCACGCTCAGTTACCTGTGGGGCTCCAGCGCCTGGCTGCCGGCTTACCTGACCGATGAAAAGGGGTTCTCCATCAAGCAAATGGGCTGGATGGCCGCGCTGCCTTTCATCGTCAGCATCGCCTCCAAATACCTCGGCGGCGCGTTGCTCGATCGCATCCGTCCTTATCAGGCGCCGCTGATCTTCGTCTTTGGCGGCGCGGCGACCGCACTGTGCATCTATGGCGTAATGAACAGCCATCAGCTTGGCTGGATCGCCTTCTTCCTGCTGGCGGCCAATGCCTGTTGGGGCGCGCAGGGCGCGGCGATCCCCACGCTGCTGCAGCATTATGCGCGGCCGGAGGCGGTCGGCAGCGCCTATGGGCTGATTAACGGCATCGGTAATCTATTCTCGGCGTTCGTGCCGATGGCGATGGGCATGGTGATGGCCAGCCAGGGCAAGGTGTCCTCGGGCTTTGCGGTGCTGATTGCCTCACAGCTGCTGACGCTGCTGGCGGGCGGCGCGCTGTTTAGCCGTATGTTGCTGGCGCGACAGGTTAAACGGGCATAAACCCGTTTCTCTCTCCTCTGTGACGAGAAACCGAATGCTGTGAGTGGGTGCTCAGGGATCTGGACGCCACCAACCACATCCCCCGTCGCCAGGTTGCCTTACCGTTCGGATTCGTAAGCCAAAATGGCCGCAACCTCCGTAGTGCCCGATCGGATCCGCAGCTCACACAGCGAGCTGCGGGTTATCCATGCCAGTGATATTACCGTGGCACAAATAACCACCAATTTTAACAGGCCCCGTTTGTTCGGCATCATGCCTTCTTCTCCTTGCCTCGCGGCGGGTAAGAGGCTAACTTAACGTTGCTGGCGTTAGAGTAGGCCTCGGGTTGATGAATATCGACTCGGGGCTTTTCTCTTTGTACCTTTCACGCAGGCTCCAGATACAAAGATCCAGAGCACCCGCGCGCAGTATATTCATCCTCTCCGTTGTCGCGGTTCCTTTTTACTGGCTCAGTTTCATTTCTGCGCAGGCTTGCGCAAAGGCGTTGCAACAGACTGAAAATCGCCGCGCGGATGGCGACAAACGAAATAAAAAAAAGCGGCCCCCATACGATGGGAGCCGCTTTTTCAGCGAGGCGTGGCCCGGCGTCACGCGTGTTTCTTGGCCGCCTGCAGGTACAGCATCTCCAGACCCAACGTCGCCGCAGCCAGCGCAGTGATCTCGGACTGGTCATAAGCCGGCGCCACTTCCACTACGTCCATGCCGACGATGTTCAGCGACTGCATGCCGCGCACCAGTTTCAGCGCGCGATCGGAGGTCAACCCGCCGATCACCGGCGTGCCGGTGCCCGGTGCGAACGCCGGATCCAGACAGTCGATGTCGAAGGTCAGGTATACCGGCATATCGCCGACGATGCCTTTGATCTGCGTCAGCAGGTCGTCCACGCTGCGATCGTTCACCTGCGCGGCGTCCAGTACGGTAAAGCCGTTGTCATGATCGAACTCGGTGCGAATGCCGATCTGCACCGAGTGATGTGGATCGATCAGGCCTTCGTTCGGCGCATGATAGAACATGGTGCCGTGGTCGAACTTGCTGCCGTTGGCGTAGGTATCGGTATGGGCATCGAAGTGCACCAGCGCCAGCTTGCCGAAATGCTTGGCGTGCGCACGCAGCAGCGGCAGAGTGACGAAGTGGTCGCCGCCGAACGAGAGCATGCGCTTACCTGCCTTCAGCAGTTTCTCCGCGTGCGCCTGCAGCTTGTCGCTCATGTCCTGCGCATCGCCGAAGTTGAACACGATGTCGCCGCAGTCAACCACATTCAGGCGATCGCGCAGATCGAAGCTCCACGGCCAACGATTGCCTTCCCAGGCCAGGTTGGTGGACACCTGACGGATAGCCGCCGGGCCATGACGGCCGCCGGCGCGGCCGGAGGTCGCCATGTCAAACGGAATGCCGGTGATGACCCACTCTGCATCGCTGTCGTAAGGCATGAAGTTCAGCGGAAAGCGCAGGAAACCAAAGGCGTTGGACACTAATGAATTATCGGACTGATGGCCTAAGGTGCTCATAGTAAACCCTCGTAGTTCAACAAGTTGCCGGGCGCAGACGCCGGGCCGTTACAAAAAAAAATCCCTCCCGCGTCGTTAGCCCGACGAGAAAGGGATTTATTCGATGTGTGTTTCGGTGCTACCGATACGGCAGATTATGGCCGCATTTTGCTCATGCTTCAAGGGGGCATAGCTTCGTGCCCAAGAACAGATGCGGAACGCTGCTTGCGCAGTTCTCCACTTTATGCAGGGACCATAAAATGGTGACGTTGTTCGCGGCCTACTCCAGACTCCCATCCCTGTAGCGACTACAGCTTTGCGCTGTTGAAACAGCCATGCGTTTATGTTTTTCCGGCTCACGCCTAGTCGGCAAGAACGAATCGGGTCAACGACTTTTATTGAAGAGACATCAGGCGTTTACTCAATCTCGTTCAATGCCGCATCAGGCACCCAATAAGCACCAGGCTTATTAGGGATAGTTATGTGTTTTCGATATTGCTGGAATCCTTTCCTTCTATCAGTGATACAAACCTCAATGCCGGCAGGAAGTGCAATGACAGAATGCTCTGATAATAAAGGAGATAATTCCGATGTATTTCCAGATTCGATAATAGAGGTCATTTTTCTATAAGACTCATCGTTGAGCGCGGCATAGTACCCTGATTTAGTCACCACTGTATTTCCGTCTGGGCAGGCTGCAACGACTGGCCCCGTGAAACCTAACAGAGCAAGCATTCCAATTACAGTATTTTTCATTTTGGTCTCTCCTTGTATGATTTAAGGACATTCCCGGCGAGCATGTAGCGCACGTAAAATTTCCATTTACAACTCATTGATGTGGCAAATAATAAGATAGTTAGGCTGAACAATAATCTCCCGTGAACCAGAGCCCCTGCCAAAGCGATAAAGATAAGGGTGCTTAGGCAGATTCTCGGAGCATGTACAATTTAGCTGTGCAACTTTCTACTCGCAGCTGGGTTATATTGATCAATATAATCAATGTTCTCTGTTAGTAGAGCTACTACACCTTAATTCTAAAAATATCATCCGCCCATTTGTCTACGCCATTGGACAGGGTAGCTCAATTGTAATACAAGTCAATTTGGGTCGTCAGGTTGGCCGTACCGGGAGTAACGTGATCATTCAGGGCAACATACTGCGCCGCGTACTTCATGGTTAGCTCACCCTCAGAATTTGGATAAAAGCTCCTCCCCCACCAATTATTATTGGGCATAACGAAATAATCATAGACGCCATTATAGCTCTCATTCGCTATCTTCACTGCGACCCCCAACGCCACACTGTCTTGATCCAAAGCAAAAGCCTGACTATCCTCCGCTGCGGCCGTGCCTGAAAAACGCACTGTAACGGAAGTATCTTTGCTTGCTCTCGGGCAACCGGTCGCTTTTAATTCAAACAACACAGGCGAACTCAGGCTCCCGGTTTTAGCCAGCTGACTGCGGTTAATATCCCCCAGCGGCACGCTCATGTTCTTGCTCGCGGCCGTCAGATTGCAGGTAAACTGAATAAACTTCACTTTAGTTTTGATGGTACCGTCTGCACCCTGTGCCGCACAGGCCAGGCCAATCAGGCAGATTGACAAGCCCTGAACGATGCTTTTGATTGCTTTATTCATCATATTTTCCTTCGCCGCCCTAAAAATAGGCCATAGCGGGCTTAGTTATAAAGAATGCTGAACTGAATAGCGCCCGTCGCCTCACCAAGTGGGATGGGCTGGCTCTCGCCGCCATTAAGCCAACGTATCGACACACCAAAATGAAGATCATTCGCACTGCCGGAACCGCTGTTTTTCAGCTCATAAGGCTTCGATTCACCGTTAACTTTAATATCAGAGTAATCACCCACATTGTATATCCCGAAGCCTACGTTCTGTGCTGCTCCCGGCTGTCCCTGATTATCGGGGGAAAAAACATCCCCGTACCCGGTACCTTCAAATCTAATCTTTACCTGCTTAGCCCCCGAAGGGCAATCCAGAAGCCTTATGGTTTGCCCACCATAACCACGGCCGGCCAACGAGGAATTACCCGCCTGCTCACCGAAATCCACCATGATATTCTTCGACTCGGCGGCTACCACACAGGCATTCTCCAACACCCGGCCGGTGACGTTAATATTGCCGTCCGCTGCGTATAGCGGCGGAGATAACATTGCCGCACTGAGTAAGGCCAGCAGCGGCACTTTTTTTACTGTTGCTATCATCATTAATTTCCTTATATTGCTGACAATGCCAAACAATCATCGCGCTAAAACAGGCCCGGTTATTATGGATAAACCAGGCTAATCTGCGTGGTCAGGTTGGCGCTGCCGGGGGTGGCGCTTTGCACTTTCGTAACAACATAGGCAGCCGCGCCGCTGATTTACTTTTTACTATCGCTCTCTTCCTTATTACTATTTTTGTCATTATTTACAGGTACAGTTAAAGTTCATCGCCAAGTGATTTCATTCCAAGTTCTCTTACTCTGGCTAGTGAGATCGTGAATTCCACTTAATCAAAAAATTGGCCAGCTTAAGCATATCCTGCCACCTGAAAAATCAGCATTCAGAGGGAAAAGCACGCATCTAAAATTACTTATAAGTCACGCTAAACTGAATGGTGGCATTAGCTTTTCCTGATGCAATGGGTAAAGCGTAGGTTTTATAACGAGCAAACAACCCTACCTCACCACTATTACTTACACTATCAGCATAGTCGCTTCTGTTAGGATAAAAGATCAGCTCATCCATTTGATAGCGACTGATTTGCAGACCTAAACCTTTGGCGCTTTCAGATGAATTATCCAGCATAAATATACCAGAGCTAGAATCTGGTGTTTCGCCTTCAAATTCAAACCAAACATAAGTACTGGGAACGCAATCTGAAAATTTAAACTTGAATGGCACCCATGCACTGGTCGCATTTATCTTATTCAGTTCAGTAGCATCAAAATCCCCTAGCCCTACAGTCAAGCTTTTTGTCTGCAGATTACAAGTAGGCTTTACAATATCGGCAATAATACGCAAGTTGCCATCGCTCGCATGAGCCGTGAGCAGAGCACTTCCGAGCAGGCCACTGGTCAGGAAATAAATTACTTTTTTCATAGAAAATCCTTTTAGCATTCATTATAAATGGCCGTTAAAAGTATGTCGGCGTCTATATATAATAAAGTTAATTTATTTATGGATAAACAATACTAAATTGAATATCAGCAATGGCCTTTCCGAACTCAACAGCAGAGGCATATGCGTCTGTCATTATTGCATAAGTGGTAAATTCTAATCTATTTACAGTCCCAGTCTTCAATGTAAAGAGTTCACTGAGTTCATTAGGAGCGAGACGGGTAGACGTATAGGTTGTTTCTGGATAATAGTAAATCATAAAACCAACGCCTTTGGCAGCGCCCGGCTCAGAGCTATTATTGGCCGCGAACACACTTTTTTCCCAATCCCAGCCGTTTGGATTCGCCGCAGTCCCTTCAAACCTCACACGTACCTGCGAAATACTCGCCGGGCAATCCTGTAACACAATATTAAATTTTTTATGCCCGCCATGAGAGGTCGTCGTTCCTAAATTCAGAATCTGATTCTTAGAGCCCGCATCGACTACACAGGCATTCTCCACCACCCTGCCAGTCACATTAATATTCCCATCCGCCGCCTGCAGCGGCGGCGCCAACACGGCGGCGCCGAGCAGCGTCAGGGGCAGTGCTATTTTTCTCATCATTATCTTTGTCCTTATTGATAGGTGAGGCTAAAGGTTGCTACCGCGTTGGCCTCGCCGGCGGCGATCTGCGGTTGCGTTTGGTAATAACGGGCGCTGAACGGGTAGCTGCGCAGACCCTGTAAGGCCGTTTCCAGCGGCAGCCGTTCGCCCAGCGTCAGCGGCACGCCGCGGTAGAGCAACTGCACCCCGACGCCGCGCGCGCTGGCCTGCGCATCGGGGTTAACCAGCGCCAACACGCCGGGCAGGTCATCCTCTGCAGCGATGCCATCGAACTGAATATTGACCCGGGCGCCGGCATCGCAGGCCAGATCCAGCAAGAACGGCTGTTCGCCGCGCGTGCTGCCCACGCCGCGAAAATCGCTGCGCGCCACCTCGCCCAACGCCACCGTGCGGTTGCGGCCGCCCTGCAGCTCACAGGCCAGCCGGGTGATGGCAACCGGCTTTTGCAAGGCGATATCCAGCACCGGCTGGCCGTTGAGCGTGCGGCGGGCCAGGGTTTCCGTCGCCAACACGCCGGAGGCCAGCGGCCCGGTCACCACCAGCCGCAGGCTGATTTGCTCTTTTCCGGCAGCAATGGTGCCGTTGGCGGGCCAGCCATCGCTAAACGAAGCGCTGGTATCCAATGCGTAGCCCAGGCCGCCGATATTCGTGCCGTAGACCGCGCTGTTGCCGCTTTTCAACCCGCTATCGCTGCCCAACAGGTTGAGACGTGCGTCTTCCGCTCCCGCACAGGGCGCCAGCGACGCGGCTTGCTGCACCTGGCGCGTGCCCTGCCACACCACGCTGCCGACCGGCAGATCGCGTTGCAACGTCTGCGCCGGAATGTCGAACAGCAGCCGTTCCGGGTTGCCGGCCGGCGGACATTCCGCTCCCCAGGCGCCGCCCGCTGCCCACAGCCCGCACAGGCCGAGCATCCATACTCCCGCTTTCATCCTTTGCTCCTTAACGACACTCTGCCGCTATCTCTGGGATCTCCGGGCCGGCCGTTTCCGGCAGGCTGTAGACGACCTGGCATTGCTGGTCCGGTTGTTTGCCCCACTGCACGTGCAGCATGCCGTTGGCCGGCATGCCGGCCAGGAACAGCTGCCCGCCGTCGCCGACAATGCTGCCGTCACCGCCTGCGCCCGTCAGCCTGGCAATCGCACCGAACGGCACCGGCCGGCCATCGGCGCGCGTCAGCGTCATCATCATCCGTGCGCCTACCTTGGTTTGATAATCCGCCAGCACCACCGCGCCACGGGTTGGGATCACCGTCTGGCTGGTCAGCCCCAGCTCCACGTTGTCCGCCAGGGTGGTCGGATCCAGCGCGATCGCATTCTGGCGATAGGCAGAGAGATAAGGCACCACCGCATAGCCGCGGCTATCGGTTTTCACCCCCACCTGATTCACCACGCTGACCCCGCCGGCACCCGGCGCGCGCACCAGCGCCACCGTATCGTTAAGCGGTTGCGACAGCGTCACACCGCCGGCATGCAGCAACACCCCGCCCTGAATGTCGTAATTCAGCCGCTGGCGCTGCCCATCGTTGCTCAGCCCGGCGCCAAGCAACGCCTTGCTGCCGCGATAGCCCAGCGCCAGATTGCCGTTCTCGCCCTCCCCTTGATTGCCATAGCCGCCGGTCAGCCCCCAGTTCAGGTTATCGCCTTCCAGCGCGGTGCCGTTCAGCCCCAGCGTCTGCAACGTTTTGCCGTTGTTGCTATTGCTGATGCCGTAACCGGCCCAGGTGTTGTGTGCCCACAGGTTCAGTGGAATGCTGACATTCAGCGCTACGACGCGATCGGTCTGTGCCCGATAACTCTGGTTCTGGCTGTAGTTAAGGCCATAACTCACTCCTTTGATGCTGCCGTTGTAGCCCAGGCTGACGGACTGGCGCTTGCCTTGTTCTCCCCAGCGCCGATCTTCCGCCAGGCTCAGGAACAGCGAGCCTGGCAGCGGCCCCAACCCCTGCTGCAGCGACAGTTCTTTACGGCTGCGGGTAGCGCTGTTGCCTGTGCTTTCGCGAGATTGCATCGCCTGTTGCAACGTGGTGTAGCCCTCACTGGCATGGCGATAACCGGCCATGCTCAGCTGGGTGCCGGTGAGCGGGAAGCTTTTTTCATAGCGCAGACGCCACATTTTGCCCTGCCGATCGTCCCTCTGAACGGCCTCTTCCGGCCGCCGGGCCCAGCTTTGCGTCATATCCAGCGACAACGCGCCGGCGCGGCCCAGGTTTTGCCCCACGCCCAGCGCCAGCGAACGGTAACGATTGGCCCATTGGCCACCGCCATACAGCGTGGCGCCGAGCGGCAGGCCGTAGATCAGCGTGCCCTGCATAAACTTCTCGTCATCGGCGCTCGCGTCCTGCGCACGGTATTGCCCGGCGGCCAGGCCGTAGCTGAGCCGCCCTTCGCGCTGCAGCACCGGCAGCGAAGCAAACGGCACCAGCAGGCGCTGTTCCGTACCGTCGCTTTCTTTGATGATGACATCCAGATCGCCGCTGCCGGAGACCGCATACAGGTCGCTGATTTCAAAGGCGCCTGGCGGCACATAGCGCTGATCGACCACCACGCCGTTCTGGCGAATGATCACCTCCGCGTTGCTTTTGGCGATGCCGCGCACCACCGGCGAGTAGCCGCGCAGGCTGTCCGGGTACATCTCCTCCACCGAGACCAGCTGTACGCCGCGCAGCGGTAGCGAATCGAAGATATCGCCCGGCGTGGTGGCATCGCCCAGCGTCAACAGCCCGTTCAGCGGGGTGATGTCTCGCTGTACATAGCTGTTCAACGTGCGCCAGTGCGCCTCTCCCTGGCCGTTCCGGTTCCACACGCCGTCATGCCGCAACCGCCAGGCGCCCCAGTTGGCGCCATTGCGCAGATTGACGAAATAGCTGCTTTCATTGCCGCCCCCCTGCCGGCTGCGATCGTGCGCCCCACGCAGGGTATAGTTGCTCAGCAACGCCGGAATGCCGCTGTCCCACTGCTCTGGCGGCACATAGCCGCGCGCCTGGCGTTTTAACGCCGCCTGCGGGATGCTCAGCTTCAACTGCTGTTGCTCGAACAGCAGTTCCGTTCTGGCGCCGGGAATGGCCTGCGGCAAGTTGATGCACGCCTCGGAGGGCTGCAGCGCGGGAAAGGCGGCCAGATCCACGCCAAAGCCCTTCAGGTCCTCCCATTTCAGGCAAGGAGCCAGACGCTCTTTGCCCTGCTCATCCGGCTGCAGAGAAAAGGCCAGCGTACGGGTATCCAGCCGCTGCTCGTTGAGGAACAGATCAACGCGATACTCTCCCGGCGGCTGTTTATCCTCATCAGAGAACAACGCCAGATCCACTTCGGTTTGCGGCGTATTGCCTATCTGCAATAAAGCAGAGCTAAAACGGTATTCCGCCTGCGCCACGCCGCTGTACATCAGCAGGCCGGCAAGTTGCCAGGCCAACGGCGTCAGCCGATATTCGCCGCGCCGCCCAGATTGGCGACGCGCTGTTTTGCTGTTCATGTTCCACATCCCTGTTCACACCGCAGCCCTGGTTATCAACCGCGCCATCACAACGCTTGTTGGTGCTGCGCGCTCAGGCCGCCGTAGTCGTTGATCACCTGCCAGCTCACCTGTTTGCCGGTGGCTGAAGGCGGCAGGGTATAGGCCAGCGTGGCGAACGGCGCCACCATCTGCGGCTCCTTGATTTTTTCACCGGCGACCGAGACCGTGGAGAAACTCAGGTAGTAGGGGGAATCATTGATCGCTTTCAGCGTATTGCCGCTGCGCTCCCAGCGTACTTTGCTCGCCGCTTCTTCCGGTGAGCCGGCCAGCGACGCCGGGCGATAGAACAGTTTGATGCGGGTGCGCACCGCGATTTGCAGATGGTTGCCCTTGCCTTCCGCCTCCGGCGGCACGGTCTTGACGCTGAACCAGAATACCGACTCGCGATCTTCCGGCAGCGCCTGAGCGGTTTTCACCACCCGCAGCGTATTCTCTTTGCCGCCATTCAAACGAAACAGCGGCGGCGTGACCAGGAATGGTGCCTTGACGTTGCCTTCCAGATCGGCGTTGACCCACGATTGCACCAGATAAGGAATATCGTCCGGATTTTTCACCGTGATGGTCGCTTCTTTCTTGCCGCCGGGGTACACCAGCCGGGTGCCGCCGATCACCACACCGGCAGCGGCCTGAAAACTGTTGATTAACAGTGCGGCACAAAGTGCCAAATAGACGGCCTTCATTTTATCCATTCCCTTGATGTTATTTTTTTAATCAGCGCTGAGGAATAACGATTCCGCCTAGCGCAAACATGTAAAATAACCGGCGAAAGCGTATTTCGCCGGTAGATTAACGCCCGGATAGAAAATTAGTTATACGAAACGCTGAATTGGATAGTGGCGTTGGCATCACCGGCGGTGACTTTATCTGTCGAACGATAAGCCACAGTGAACGGCAGCAAGTTATCACCTTCACTCAAGGCGATCTCCGCCGAGGCCGCGCCGGGGAGCAAGTGCTCGTTATCAGGCCCGTTAATACGCAGCGCCAAGCCTGCCGCACCGCCATCGTCTAATTTGAACAGCTTAGCGTCTTTATCATCCACTGCGCCATCCAGAGTCACTTTAGCCGCTTTCAGATTGGCCGGGCAGTCTTTCAGCTGCAAAGTAAATTCCTTATAATCAGACTCATCACCCACATTTTTAAACTTAGCCGCCGCCACATCGCCCATCTGTACATTCAGCGTCGGGTTAACCACACAGGCGTTATCGACAATTTTACCGGTGAAGTTAATCACACCATCAGCGGCAAATGCCGAGGAAGAGATCGCCGCACAGGCCAGTGCGGAAGCTACCAGATACTTTTTCATATAAGTCCCTTATATTATTTAAACTACTAAGTTATATATCGATATACATACATCCATCCATTGACCGTGGCGTGAACACCACGTTTACTACGCATCGTTATTACCGATGCCAATATATGGTGCGCATGCACGAAAAATACGGGCACCATGCATTGCATCGGCTTTATAAAACCTAAGGATGGTCATTAGCAATCAGAAACCCATCAAGGATAATAAGTCATTTAAAAATATTAATTCAACTACAAAGAGAAACGGAACAAAAAGAACAGAACCATAATTCATAATTAATGGGTTTGTTTTTTGAAAAATCAGAATCATGCCCTATTCACAGGAATATAAAATATACAAATAAAATATAACACCTTATAAAACAAAGAGATTACCCACCACACTCATAAAGACAAAACCATATAGATACTTGATTAAAAATTCAAACCCATCAAGAAAAAGAGGTAAAATGAAAGAGAAACTGATCAATTATCGCATTTATAATGAACAACAAAACTAATACTGGTTATGTTTTATAATTGAAAGATCTAACTAGTGAATGAGAAGGTTAATTTCAGAGACTTCTTGTATTTAGTAGATGGATTTATAATATAGGATGCATTCAATAAAGAAGATGAAAGAAAACATACTTTTCGTAACGTGTTGAACTCACCACTGCAGAGTTGGACGTTGCATCAGGGCGGCAAAAGCCCGGTAATGTTAAGTACGCCCTGCGCCGCCGTTCGAACGGCAGCATGGCTGTCTGCAACCTGTACGCCATCGAAAACTTAGTCGTGCGACAGAAAAGAAAAGGCCGGGCGTCCTTAAGCCGCCCGGCCTTCCTTCACTTCATTACTCGTCTTCCAGATACGTGTAACCGTACAGGCCGGCTTCAAACTCTTCCAGGAACTGCGCCTGCAGCTCGCTGTCCAGATCGGTTTCTTTGACCTGATCGCGGAATTTGGACAGCAGCGCGCTCGGATCGAGCTGCACGTACTCCAGCATGTCCGCCACGGTGTCGCCCTCGTCGGACAACTCGGTCTCGACGCTGCCGTCCGGGAACACGTACACGTCAACCGAGGCGGTGTCGCCGAACAGGTTGTGCATGTTGCCGAGGATCTCCTGATACGCGCCGACCATGAAGAAGCCCAGCGCCGGCGGGTTCTCCGGATCGTACGGCGGCATCGGCATGGTGGTCGCCACGCCGTCGCCGTCGACGTAATGGTCGATGGTGCCGTCGGAGTCGCAGGTGATATCGAGCAGCACCGCACGGCCTTCCGGCGGCTTGTCCAGCCCTTCCAGCGGCAGCACCGGGAACAGTTGATCGATACCCCAGGCATCCGGCATCGACTGGAACAGTGAGAAGTTGACGTAGAACTTGTCCGCCATGCGCTCTTGCAATTCGTCGATGATCGGGCGGTGCGCGCGGTTGCTCGGATCGAGCTGCTGCTGGATCTTGTTGCAGATGTTCAGATACAGCTGCTCGGCCCAGGCGCGCTTGGTCAGGTCCAGCATGCCGTGCGCATATTGGGTATGCACGTCGTGCAGATCCATCTGGCTGTCGTGCAGCCATTCGCGCAGCGAGCGGCGGTTTTCCGGCTCGTTCATTTCCAGCCAGGTTTCCCACATGCTTTCCAGCGCGCGCGGGGCGTCGGCTTCCGGCGGCTGCGGTTCGCTGAATTCGTTGCGCTCTACGCCGATCACGTTGGAGACCAGCACCGTGTGGTGCGCGGTCACGGCGCGGCCGGACTCGGTGATCACCGTCGGGTGCGGCAGGCCGTGTTCGTTACAGGCGTCGCCGATGCCCCAAATCACGTTGTTGGCGTATTCGTTCAGGCCGTAGTTGACCGAGCAATCGGACTGCGAACGGGTGCCTTCGTAGTCGACGCCCAAACCGCCGCCCACGTCGAAGCACTGAATGTTGACGCCCAGCTTGTGCAGCTCAACGTAGAAGCGCGCCGATTCGCGCACGCCGGTGGCGATATCGCGAATGTTGGCCAGCTGCGAGCCCAGGTGGAAGTGCAGCAGCTGCAGGCTGTCGAGACGGCCCGCTTCGCGCAGGGTCTCCACCAGCTTCAGCACCTGCACCGCCGCCAGACCGAATTTGGATTTTTCGCCGCCGCTCGACTGCCATTTGCCGGAGCCTTGCGACGCCAGACGCGCACGCACGCCCAGGCGTGGTATGACGTTCAAGCGTTCGGCTTCTTCCAGCACCAGGTTGATCTCGGACATCTTCTCGATCACCAGGTACACCTTGTGCCCCAGTTTTTCCCCGATCAGCGCCAGGCGAATGTATTCACGATCTTTATAACCGTTACAGACGATCACCGAGCGGGTCATGCCGGCATGCGCCAGCACCGCCATCAGCTCGGCCTTGGAGCCGGCTTCCAGCCCCAGCGGTTCGCCGGAATTCACCAGCGATTCAATCACGCGGCGATGTTGGTTCACCTTGATCGGATACACCAGGAAATAGCCGCCCTGGTAACCGAAGGACTCGCGCGCGCGTTTGAACGCGGCGTTGATCGAACGCAGGCGATGCTGAAGGATCTGCGGGAAGCAGAACAGCGCCGGCAGACGTTGGCCGTCTTGCTGGCGCGTTTTCACCAGTTCTGCCAGATCGACGCGCGCCTGCGGGACATCCGGATCCGGGCACACGCTGATATGGCCCAGCTCGTTGACGTCATAGTAATTGTTGCCCCAGTAGGCGACGTTATAAGTACGCAGCATCTTGCTGGCATTACGATCATTCATGGCAACCTCCTGCATGGAGCGCAAAGATAAAGACTCGCCCGCAACCGGCGGACGGTGAATCAACAGATCATCAGACATGGTTCGCCTCACATTCCGTACTGACGAAACCGCCAGCCACTATCGCAGCTACAACCCGCGAGAACAACCCAACAAGCCGCGCCGGCGGCAGCGAAGAGAACTGCCGTTCGCGGTCAGCGATCGGTTTATCACTCATATAATTGTAAGACACCCTGTTCAAACCTCGTGAATCGGGCCAAGAAACATCCCACAGGAAGGCTGCAGGCTACCCTTGTTCAGTTCTTCAGACGACCGTTAGCCGGCCCGAGAATCCTGAGTAGCGGCCAAGTGTTTATCGCACCTGGTAAGTGACAGAGAGACAAGACGGGAAATAGCAGAAGAATGTGCGCCAGAACGGCACTGCTGTTGGGAACCAACAACCGGTAGACAACGGATCATTAATCCAACCACCTCCACGCGCGCCGTTCGGAGTGAACGACCCAGCCTCTAAAATAGTGTAAGAACGTGACCGTTCGATGAAGCGGCGAACGCCCGCGACGGATAATAGCGCAATGCCGGCGAATGCAAAGCGGAAGTTTAACGTACCTTCCTCCACGCCAGACCGCCGTACTGTGCAGCAAATGAACCGCGCGCGCAGTTTATACCGGTAAGCAGGTGAAAAAGCAAAATGAAAATTCGCCGAAAACTGTTTCAAGCGATGAAAATGGCGCCAACCCGTTTGCGCAAAAGAGCGAAAGCGCAAAAAATTACTGGCAATCTGGCTAAACCCTGACCTAAAATAGACGTCCAGATGTTAATCCATCTATACTGGTTAACTGATAAACTGCTTAACGGCTTTGCCTGAGGGGCGTTGCAGGATGCATCTCGCGCCATCAGCGGAAGACCCTTCGCTTCGATGCCGGATCTCCAGCGCTGTGCAGTAATTTCTAACCCGTCTTATGCAAGGTAAAGAACACAATGGCTAAACACCTCTTCACGTCCGAATCCGTCTCCGAAGGACATCCAGATAAAATCGCCGATCAGATCTCCGATGCCGTCCTCGACGCCATCCTGGAACAAGATCCGAAGGCGCGCGTCGCCTGCGAAACCTACGTGAAAACCGGCATGGTCCTGGTCGGCGGTGAAATCACCACCAGCGCCTGGGTCGATATCGAAGAGATCACCCGCAAGACCGTGCGCGAGATCGGCTACGTTCATTCGGACATGGGCTTTGACGCCAACTCCTGCGCAGTATTGAGCGCCATCGGCAAACAATCCCCGGATATCAATCAGGGCGTTGACCGTACCGATCCTCTCGAGCAGGGCGCCGGCGATCAGGGCTTGATGTTTGGCTACGCCACCAACGAAACCGACGTGCTGATGCCGGCTCCGGTGACCTACGCACACCGTCTGGTGCAGCGCCAGTCCGAAGTGCGTAAAAACGGCACCCTGCCGTGGCTGCGCCCGGACGCGAAGAGCCAGGTGACCTTCCAATACGACGACGGCAAAATCGTCGGCATCGACGCCGTCGTTCTGTCCACCCAGCATTCCGAAGACATCGCACTGAAAGATCTGCAAGAAGCGGTGATGGAAGAGATCATCAAGCCGGTACTGCCGGCGGAATGGCTGACGGCGGGCACCAAATACCACATCAACCCGACCGGCCGTTTCGTTATCGGCGGCCCGATGGGCGACTGCGGCCTGACCGGCCGTAAGATCATCGTCGACACCTACGGCGGCATGGCTCGCCACGGCGGCGGCGCCTTCTCCGGTAAGGATCCGTCCAAGGTTGACCGTTCCGCGGCTTACGCGGCGCGCTATGTGGCGAAAAACATCGTCGCCGCCGGCCTGGCCGATCGCTGCGAGATCCAGGTTTCTTACGCTATCGGCGTAGCGGAACCGACTTCCATCATGGTGGAAACCTTCGGTACCGAGAAAGTGCCAACCGAACAGCTGACGCTGCTGGTGCGCGAATTCTTCGATCTGCGCCCATACGGCCTGATCCAGATGATGGATCTGCTGCAGCCGATCTACCGCGAAACCGCCGCCTACGGCCACTTCGGCCGCGAGCACTTCCCGTGGGAAGCGACCGACAAAGCTGAGCTGCTGCGCGATGCCGCCGGCCTGAAATAAGCCCCGACATCAACATGAAAAACGGCGAGCCTTGGCTCGCCGTTTTTTTTGAACGGATGGGTGCTCATGGATCAACGCATCGACTGCCGGCCGGCGGAGGCAAAGCCCCCGCCGCCGGGTTGCCTTACCGTTCGGATTCGTAAGCCAAAATGGCCGCAACCTCCGTAGTGCCCGATCGGATACGCAGCTCACACAGCGTGCTGCGCGTTATCCATGCCAGTGATATTACCGTGGCACAAATAACCACCAATTTTAACAGGCTCCGTTTGTTCGGCATCATGCCTTCTTCTCCTTGCCTCGCGGCGGGTAAGAGGCTAACTTAACGTTGTCACGCGTTAGAGTAGGCCTCGGGTTGATGGACATCGACTCGGGGCTTTTCTCTTTGTATCTTTCACGCAGGCTCCAGAGACAAAGATCCAGAGCACCCGCACGCAGTATATTCACCTCCCCCTCTCTTCCCGCGTTCCTTTTCACGTTAAATGTCTTTCTTGCGCAGCGACACGCAACGCCTTGCAAGGCGTTGAAAAAAGGCCCAGCAACGCTGGGCCCTTGATGGCGGAGAAAGCAAAGTAGGGGTGAAGCTTACGACGTCTGCTTGCGCAACAGATAAACGAAGTACGGCGCGCCGATAAAGGTCGCCAGTAACCCGGCGGGGATCTGATACGGAAACAGCAGCATCCGCCCGCACCAGTCGGCAAATACCATCAGCAAACCGCCCAACAGCGCGGCGATCACCATCTGCGACAGCGCGCGGCGGAAGCCCAACATGCGCGCCATGTGCGGCGCCATCAGTCCGACAAAGCTCAGCGGCCCCACGGTCAGGGTCGCCATGGCGGTCAGCGTGGCGGCTAACAACAGGATGGTCAATCGCGCAGGCGTCAGCGCAATCCCCACCGAACGGGCGGTGGCTCCGCCGAGCGGCAGGATGGTCAGCCAGCGGCGGCACAGCGGCGCCAATACCATCAGGCCGGCGGCCACCAGCGCGGTGCGCAGCGCCTGCGCCGGCTCCACTGAATAGGTCGAACCGGAGAGCCAGGTCAGCAAGCCCCCCATACGCGGATCGCCGCTGGCCAACAGCAGGAAGATAACGGTGGTAAAGGCGGTGCTGAGCGCGATACCGGCGAGCAGCATGCGTTCCGTCGAGAAACCGCCGCGGCCTGCGGCGATCATGATGATCAGCAGCGTCGCGGCCGCCCCCAGACTGCCGGCGGGCAGCAGCCAAACGAAGGCGTCGCCCGGCACCATAAACAGCATCATCACGACGCCAAAAGCGGCGCCGGAGCTGATGCCCAACACTTCCGGGCTGGCCATCGGGTTACCGGTCAGTTTCTGAATCAGCGTGCCAGCGACCGCCAGCATCATACCCGCGGCCAACGCCGACAGCACCCGCGGCCAACGCCACGGCAGCAAGGCGTCCAGCTCCGCCCCCAGGCTCCAGTGCCAGCCGCCGGCATTTTTACCCAGCATCAGCGCCAGCGTCAGGCCGATCAGCAATACGAGGCCACCCAGCAGGATCCAGCCGGGCAGATTCCCGCGCTCGGCAGGCACCTTATCGCCCAGGTTCATCGGCGGCGGCGTGGCGGCGCTGCGCAAACGCGGCAACAGCCACAGCAGCAGCGGCGCGCCGAACAGCGCGGTGGCCGCACCGGTCGGGATCTCGCGCCACACCTGCGTCACCCCGAGCATCACCTGATCGGTCAGCCACAGCAACAGCGCCCCCAGCAACGGCGCCAGCATCATGCGGTGCGCCAGACGGCGCGCGCCCAGCATCTTCGCCATCAGCGGCGCAAACAGGCCGATAAAGCCGATAACGCCCACGGCGCTCACCAACATGGCGCTGAAGATGATGGCCAGCCCCAGGGCGCAGAAGCGCGCCATCGACAGCCCCAACCCCAGGTTGCGCGCCACGCCGTCGTCCAGCCCCAGCAGCGTCAGCGGGCGCAGCAATAGCGCCGCCAGCGCACCGGCCACCAGCAAACGCGGCAGGATAAACTGCACCGTGCTCCAATCCTGTTGGTTCAGCGCGCCGGTGCCCCACAGGAACATGCCCTGCAGTTGATCGTAATGAAACAGCGCCAGCAGGCTGTTGACCGCGCCGCAGTAAAGTCCCAGCACCAGCCCGGCCAGAATCAGCGTCACCGGCGACATCCGCTTGCCCCAGGCGACGCCGAACACCAGCCCGCCCACCACAATCGCCCCCACCATAGCGGCCAACTGGCGGGTGAACTCGCCCCCCGGCAGCACCCACAGCGTGGCGATGGTCAGGCCGAGCTGCGCGCCGGCGGCCACGCCGAGCGTCGACGGTTCCGCCAACGGATTGCGCAACACCTGCTGGAACAGCACGCCGACCAACCCCAGACCGGCGCCGGCCAACAGTGACACCGTCAACCGCGGCAGCAGGCTGTAATGGAACAGCATTTGCCGCACGTCGTCGATGTCCGGCGCGCTGAGCGCCCGCACCCATTGCGCCGGCGGCAGCTGCTGCACCAGGTTATATATCGTTAAACCGCCTGCCGCCGCCAGCAACAGCAGGATCAGCGTCAGCGGCAATTTCCGGATGCCCGCATTCATGACGCACTCTCCTGAGCCTGCGCCAACAGGCGGCAAAACCGCATCGTCGACAGCGTGGCGCCATAGAACCACACCGCCGGCACCTGCCGCAGCTGGTTTTGCCGCACGAAGGGCAACGACTGCCACAGCGGCGTCGCGCTGACCTTGTCCATCATCGCCTGATTGCCGTGATCGAGATAAATGACCCGGGCGTTACGCACCGTGGCCAATCGTTCAATCCCCACCACCGCCGTGCCCCAAAAGTCGGTTGGCTCCTGCCAGGCATTGCGGATGCCCAGTTGGTCCATTGCTTCCTGGAACAGGCTTTTCTGGCCGATGATCAGCGCATGGCGGGTGTCGATCAGGGAAAACAACAGCAGCGGTTGCCGGGTGTAGCTTTGCAGGCGCTGACGCGCATCCTGCATAAAGCTGTCGAACTGCGCCAGGTGGTTTACCGCCCGGCTTTCTATGCTCAACCGCTGGCCCAGCGCCAGCAGCGACTGGCGAGCGACGGTTAGCGGTTTGCCGCTGCCGTCGTTGAAGCCGAAGCTCATGGTTGGCGCGATGGGTTGGATTTTGCGCGGCGTCGGGCCATAGCCTTGCGACAGCAACACCAGCGAAGGCTGCAGTTGCTGCAGCAGTTCGAGGTTCGGTTCGGTGCGCTGGCCGACGTCGACCACCGTCGCCGGCAGCTTTGGCTCCGCCACCCACAGGTTATAGTTATGGACATCGGCCACCGCCAGCGGCGTCACGCCCAATGCCAACAGCAGCTCGATCGGCAACCATTCCAGCGCCGCAACGCGCGCGATATCCGGCGGCGCATCCGCCGCTCGGCCGGGCAACGAACCCAACAGCGGCGACAGCGCCAGCGCCATCAACAAACGGCGGCGCAGCGGATCGTGAGAAGAAGTGAATGTAGAGGACATCAGTAGACAAAACTCACCGGCGCGCCGCCGCTCGGATGCGGCAACGTACCCATAGGAATACCGTAAATTTGCTCCAGCACCGGCCCCTGCATCAGCTCCAGCGGGCCGCCCTGGGCGATCATTTCACCGCCGCGCAGCGCCACCAAATGGTCGCAGTAGCGCGCCGCCATGTTGATGTCGTGCAGTACGGCGATCACCGTAAGATCGCGTTCGCGGCTCAGGCGCTGGATCAGCGCCAGCACCTCGACCTGGTGCGCGATGTCCAGCGCCGAAGTCGGCTCGTCGAGCAGCAGGCAGCGGCTGTCCTGCGCCACCATCATCGCCAGCCAGGCGCGTTGGCGCTCGCCGCCGGACAGGCTGTCCACCAGCCGGTGGGCGAACGGCTTCAAGCCCACCAGCGCGATGGCCTCTTCCACCTGTTGACGATCGTTGGCGCCAAAACGCCCCAGCGCGCCATGCCACGGATAGCGGCCGACGGCCACCAGCTCGCGCACCGTCATGCCTTCCGCCGCCGGCAACTGCTGCGGCAGGTAGGCCACCTGGCGGGCGAAGGATTTGCTGTCCCACTGCGCCAACGGCTGCCGATTGAGCAGTACCTGGCCGCCGCTGGGCGCATGGTGCCGCCCGAGCAGTTTCAACAGGGTGGATTTACCGGAACCGTTATGGCCGATCAGGCCGCAGACTTTGCCCTGGGGAAAACTGAGCGACAGCGGTTGCAGCAGCACCCGGCCGGGGACGGCGAAACTGGCGTTATCCAGCGCGAAGGTCGCGCCGGGATTAAGAAGTTTGTCCTGCATAGATCCTGCTTTGTCCGGGGCGACGCGGCGCCGCCCCGGCTATCCGGTTAGAAACGGAAGGTTGCGGTGGCGACCACCTGGCGTTCTGCGCCCCAATAGCAGGCATAGTCGCGGTAGCAGCTCGACACGTAGGTCTTGTCGAACAGGTTGTTGATGTTGACGCCCACGGACGAACCCGGCAGGCCAAAGCGCGCCAGATCGTATTTAATGGTCGCGTCCACCAGCGTGTAGTCCGGCACCTTGAAGGTGGAGTTATCGCTGTTGAAGCTCGAGCTGGAGCCGACGTAACGCACGCCGGAACCCAGCGTCAGGCCGCTCACCGCCGTTTCGTGGAAGGTATAATCCGCCCACAGCGACGCCATATGTTTCGGCACCTCGACGGTCGGTTTGCCCTGATAGGTATTGTCCTTGGTGTACTTCGCATCGGTATAGGTATAGGAGGCGATCAGGTTGACGTTGGCATTCAACGCCGCCTTGGCTTCCAGCTCCACGCCGCGCGAACGGATCTCGCCGCTCTGCACGCTGAACTGCGCGTTATCCGGATCCGGCGTCAGGTTGTTGTTCTTGGTCAGCTGATACAGGGCGCCGGTCAACACGATTGGGCGATCCTTCGGCACGTATTTCACACCGGCTTCATACTGCTTGCCGATCGAGGGCTTAAAGGTCTGGCCGTTGATTGACGTATCGAGGGTCGGTTCAAACGACTCACTGTAGCTGAAATACGGCGTCACGCCGTTGTCGAACAGGTAATTCAATCCGCCGCGCCAGGTAAACTGCCCATCGGAGCGTTCGTTGGTATACCCGAGAACGCGGTTATTGGCCGACGTTTTCGCCCAGTCATAGCGCCCGCCCAGCGTCAACAGCCACTGGTTCCACTCCCCTTGCTCCTGCACATACAGGCCGGTTTGCTCCTGACGGTTCAAATACTTGTATGGGAAGTTGATATTGACCACATCATTGCCATACTGCGGCTGGGTCATGCTCAGGCCGTCTGCGGAACCATAGTCGGAATTGATATCGTTGCGCATACGCGAATAATCTACGCCAAACAACAGCGTATGGTCGATATCGCCAGTTTTCACCTTCGCCTGCGCCTGAGTATCAACCGCAAAATTGTTCAGGTGCTCTTTCGACTGAACGTAAGCGCGATTGATCGTCGTCGGTGATGACAAGCCAAATCCGTAGATGCTCTTCATATCGGTGTCCACCTGCATATAACGCAGGTTCTGGCGCACCGCCCAGGTATCGTTGAAGGCGTGTTCGAAACTGTACCCGATCATCCGCTGCTTGCGCGCCATATAGTTGCTGGCTTCGCCTTCGTTGAAATCGGTCGGCAGTTTGCTGCCGTCCGGCAACGGGATCAGCGTGCCCTGCTTCGGCAACCAGCCGTAATAACCGGTATAGGGATCGTTTTGAATGTTGGCCAGCAGCGTGAAGTTGGTTTTGTCATCCGGGCGCCAGCTAAAGGACGGCGCGATCGCATAGCGCTTCTCTTTGCTCATGGTCTGCTGCGTATCACTGTCTTTCGCCAGGCCGGTCAGGCGATAGGAATAGATGCCCTGATCGTCCAGTGCGTCGCTGAAATCGAAACCGGTCTGGAACAGGTTGTCGCTGCCCATCTTGAACTGGATTTCGCGCAGCGGCTCGGTGGTTGGCCGCTTGCTGACCATCGAGACCAAACCGCCCGGGTTGCTTTTACCATACAGCACCGAGACCGGGCCGCGCAGCAGCTCGGCGCGCTCGAGGAAATAAGGATCGATGGACGCTTCGCTGTAGTTGTCGCCCAGCAACCGCAGGCCATCCAGATACTGGGTGGTGTTGGTGGCCGGGAAGCCGCGGATTGCCACCGCGTCATAGGTCGTGGAGCTGCCGCGGCTGGCGAAGACGCCCGGCGCATAGGCCAGCGCGCCCTTCACCGTATCCGGTTGGCGCATGTCCATCTCTTCACGCGTCACCACGGAAACGGATTGCGGGTTCTTCTCGATCGGCGTATCGGTTTTGGTGCCGGTGGCGCTGCGTTTGGCGACATAGGTGCCGACCGGCCCCCAGGCGCTTTCCTGCTGGGCGGTATTGCTACCGCCCACAACGGTAATCGTGTCTTCCTTGGCGGCCGATTTGGCGTCGGCGGAAAAGGCCGGCATCGCCAGCGTGCCCAGCGCCGCGGCGACGGTGATCGCTAACGCGCTGACGGGGAGGCGGCCCTGCTTGGCCGCGAATGATGGAAGACGCTTGGTCGGCATAGTTGATTTCTCTGATGAATAATTAAATGACGAATGTAAACGATAATAATTATTATAAGCGTCGCATTTTATGCAGAAGCCAAATTAAACTGCAAGCCGAATTCATAGGGCAAATAGGTTAAGGATTAGACGCTTAGCCTTGCGGTTAGCAGGGAAATAAAACAAGCAGAAAAATAAAAAAGCCCGCAACCAAGGTTACGGGCTTAATAACAAAGAAAAAACTTTCACCGGGGCCGACGCCCCGGTAGCGATTACTGGCCGAACATATCCTTGATCCAGCCGGCGACGCCATCGCCATCTTTTTGCTCACCCGCCGCCGGTTGTTGCTGTTGCTGCTGCACCGCCGCCTGGCTGGCCTGGCACAATCCCTGCGGATTGTCGGTCCAGACCGGGATGGTGCGCCAACTGCCGCCGCCGCAGATAAGGTTGCCGGCAGAGTCGATGCTCATCTGGTTAATGCCCTCCGGCGGCTGCAACATCAGCGGCAGCGGCGTCTGGTTTTCCAGATAGCGGCGATAGAGGGTCAACGCGCCGTTGGCGCCGGTCAGCTTGGCCGGACCGTTGTTATCGCGCCCCACCCAGGCGATCGCCACTTCCTTGCCGTCGATGCCTGCGAACCAGCTGTCGCGCAGATCGTTGGTGGTACCGGTTTTCGCCGCCAGGTTGTAGTTCGGGAACTTCACCGACAGCGAGCGGGAGGTTCCGCGCGCCACGCCCTGCTGCATCGCGTACAGCGTCAGGTAAGCGGCCTGCGCCGGCACCATGCGCTCCGCCTGCGGGAAGCTCTGGTACAGCACCGTGCCGTCTTCGGCGATCACCGAACGCACCGCCGACAGCGGCGCACGGTTACCGCCGCTGGCGATGGTCTGGTATTCCTGCGCCACTTCCATCGGCGTCAGGCCGATCGCCCCCAGCAGCATCGAAGGCACCGGGTTGATCTCCGCTTTCGGGATCCCGAGGCGTTGCAGCGTGGCGCTGATCTGATCCAGCCCGACCGACAGGCCGAGGTTCACCGTCGGCACGTTCAGCGAGTTGGCCAACGCATCCACCAGCATCACCTGACCGCGGAATTTGCGATCGTAGTTGTTCGGCTGCCAGACGGCGCCGTTCGGCTGTTTCAGCGACAGCGGCGCATCCGCCAGCCAGGTGTTGAGGCGGTATTTATCCGGTTCGGACAGCGCGGTCAGATACGTCGGCGGCTTGGCCAGCGAGCCGACCAAACGGCGCGCCTGCATGGCGCGGTTGAAACCGGCGAACTGCGGATTGGCGCCGCCGACCATGGCGCGCACTTCACCGCTGAAGCGATCGACGATCACCATCGCCGCCTCCAGATCCTGCAGGTGACGCGCGGCGCGCAGCGCCGGGATGCCGTCTTCGACCGCTTTTTCCGCCGCGTCTTGCGACACCGGATCCAGCGTGGTGAAGATCTTCACGCCGGACAGGTCATTGACCTTATCGCCCAGCTTGCTCTGCAGTTCCTGGCGCACCATCTGCATAAACGCCGGCTGTGGCGTAATGACGCCGCCTTTCGGCTGTACGCCCAGCGGACGCGCGCTCAGCATGTCATACAGCTCGCCGTCGATCACACCCTGGTTCTGCAGCAGTTTGAGCACCAGGTTGCGGCGTTCCAGCGCCAGTTTCGGGTTACGCCACGGGTTGTACAGCGACGCGCCCTTGACCATGCCGACCAGCAGCGCCTGCTGATCGAGGCTCAGCTCGTCCACCGGGCGGCCGAAGTAATACAGGCTGGCCAGCGGGAAGCCGCGGATCTGGTCGCCGCCGCTCTGGCCGAGATACACCTCGTTCAGATACAGCTCCAGAATGCGATCCTTGCTGTAACGGTAATCGACCAACAGCGCCATATAGGCTTCGTTGGCCTTACGCCACAGCGAACGTTCGTTGGTCAGGAACAGGTTCTTCACCAGCTGCTGCGTCAGAGTACTGCCGCCCTGCACCGCACGGCCGGCGGTCAGGTTGGCCAGCACCGCACGGCCGATGGAGTACGGGCTGATGCCGTCATGCTCATAGAAGTGGCGGTCTTCCGTGGCGATCAGCGTATCCACCAACAGATCCGGGAAACCGGAGCGCGGCACGAACAGGCGCTGTTCACCGTTCGGCGACTGCAGCATGGTGATAAGACGCGGATCGAGGCGGAAGAAGCCGAAGCTGCGGCCGCTGTCCAGGTTTTCGATCTTCGCCAGGCGGTTGTTCTGGAAATCGAGGCGGGCGCGGATCTGCCCTTCTTTACCATCCGGGAAGTCGAACGGGCGACGCAGCATCTCGATGCTGTTGGCCTGTACGGTAAACTCGCCCGGACGCGTCATGCGGCTGACCTGGCGATACTGCATCCCTTCCAGCAGGTTGACCATCTCCTTCTTGCTGTACGGCATGCCCGGTTCCAGGTTGACCATGCGGCCGTACACCGCCGCCGGCAATTGCCAGACTTTGCCGTCGATGCGGCTGCGGATCTGGGAATCCAAATAGACGCCGTAGATCGCCAACAGGACGGCGAGCACCAGGATCAGTTTGATAATCAGGCCGAGCCAGCGGCGTTTTTTACGCGGCGGAGTCGCTTTTACCTTACGCGGCATGCGTTCCTCCTCCTCTTCATACTCATCATCGTCATACTCGTCTTCTTCGTAATCGTCATAATCGTCGTCTCGGCGACGGCGCGGCGGCTTGCGCGACGCGGTGCTTTTTGGTTGTTTTCCTTTGCGCCCGATGGGCTCGCGGTCATCCCCAGCCATGGCTGTTGTTCTCCGAGCTTGCCGACACTGCCGGCCATGATTAGTCGCTTAATCTGTGCCGACGCCGCAGCGCTGACCAGAAGAAACATCTGAATTCCAAACCTTGAATGATCGCGGCCTACTGATATTTCTTCGTTCGGCGCGTCGGTACCGCCGTGGCCGGATCGTCCGGCCACACGTGTTTCGGGTAGCGGCCCTTCATCTCTTTTTGCACCTCGCGGTAGGCGCCTTGCCAGAAGGCCGCCAGATCGCCGGTGATTTGCAACGGCCGGTGCGCCGGTGAGAGTAACTCAAGCACCACCGGGATGCGACCCTCCGCCAACATCGGGCTGCGCTGCTCGCCGAACATCTCCTGCAAACGCACCGCCAGCGCCGGCGGTTTGCCGGCCTCATAACGGATCGGCAGGCGGCTGCCGGTCGGCACAGTGTAATGAGTGGGTAGCGCATTATCCAGCCGCTGCTTTTGCTGCCAGTCCAGCAGGCGGGATAGCGCCTCGGCGAGGTTGACCTGCTTCAAGCCGCGCAGATCGCGCACGCCGTTCAGCGACGGCAGCAGCCACTGATCCAGCGCCGCCAGCAGCGGTTCTTCATCCATCGCCGGCCACTCCGCCTCCGGCAGCCAGGCTTGCGCACACTGCAGGCGCACCCGCAATTGTTCGGCGGCACCCTCCCAGTTAAGCACCGACAGCCCCTGCGCGCGCACCCAATCGAGCAGCGCCTGCTGAAGCTCTTCGTCCGCCGGCTTGGCCAGCGGCTGGGCACGCAGCGTCAGACGGCCGATCTGCTGGCGCTTCCAGGCGCGCAGCGTGCCCTTCTCTTCATCCCATTCCACCGCCGTGCGCTGCATGACCATCGTCGGCAGCTGCGCCGCCAGCGCTTCGATGTCCACCGGCAACGCCAACAGGATACGCGCATCGGGGCTGTTGTGGCCCTGCAAAAGGCTGGGGACGATCAGCCAGGGCGCGCGCGACAGCGCCTCATCCTGGTTCATCGCCGCCCCCATGCCGTTAGCCAGCAAGTAGCGGCCGTCCTGGCCACGGCGCTGGGCGATGCGATCGGCAAATGCCGACGCCAACAGGCGCGGCGCCAACTCGACGTCGACTTGCCCCGCACGTTGCGGCAGGCGTTTGGCCAACTGCGCGGCGCGCTGCCGCCAGTTCGCTTGCGGGCGGCTCAGCCAATAACCGATATCCATCTGCCCGCCGCGCGGCGGTTCTTCCAGCAACGCCGCCAACAACGCCGCCGTCGCCAGGCCGTCGGCGCTCAGCGTCGCGCCGGCGACCAGCATCGCCGCCAGCCGCGGATCGCATCCCAACGCGGCCATCTGGCGCCCCGGCGCGGTGAGTTTGTCGCCGTCATCCGTAGCCCCCAACCGGCGCAACAACGCTCTGGCCGCCGCCAATGCCGCCGCCGGAGGCGCATCAAGCCAGGTCAGCTGCGCCGGATCGTAGCAACCCCACTGCAACAGTTCGAGCCAAAAGCCGGTGAGATCGCTCTGTAAAATATCCGGTTCGGCATGTTCCGCCGCGCGTTCCGCCTGTTCTTTGGCGAACAGATGCCAGCAAAGGCCCGGCTCCAGGCGCCCGGCGCGCCCGGCACGCTGCACCATCGAGGCCTGGCTGATGCGCTGCGTCGCCAGCCGTGTCAAACCGTTGCGCACGTCGTAACGCGCCACGCGCTCCAGGCCGCTGTCCACCACCAGCCGAATGCCCTCGATCGTCAGGCTGGTTTCGGCGATGTTGGTCGCCAGCACCACCTTGCGGCGGCCAGGCGCCGCCGGTTGAATCGCTTTTTGCTGTTGCGCCAGAGGCAAGGCACCATACAGCGGGCAAAGATCGGTATCGCTCGCCACCTCGCCGGTCAATCGCTCCAGCACCCGATTGATCTCCGCCACGCCCGGCAGGAACAGCAGCAAAGATCCCGGCTGTTCGGCCAGCAACCGCTTCACCGCCGCCGCTACGCCGTCCTCCAGCCGCTGATGGCTGGCCAACGGCTGATACTGGCGTTCAACCGGGAAACTGCGCCCCTCAGACACCACTACCGGCGCTTCCGGCAGCAACTGCGACAGGCGAGCGTTATCCAAGGTGGCCGACATGATCAGCAGCTTCAGATCGTCGCGCAGCCCTTGCTGCACGTCGAGCAGCAACGCCAGCGCCAAATCGGCCTGCAGGCTGCGTTCATGGAACTCATCGAGGATCACCAACGACACGCCCTGCAGCTCGGCATCCTGCTGCAGCATGCGGGTGAGAATGCCTTCCGTCACCACTTCCAGTCGGGTTTGCGGCCCGCTTTTACTTTCGGCGCGCATGCGGTAGCCCACGGTCTGACCAGGCTCCTCCCCCAGCTGCTGCGCCAGGCGATAGGCGACGTTTTTCGCCGCCAGCCGCCGCGGCTCCAACATGATAATGCGCCCCGGCAACCCGGCCTTAGCCAGGATCTGCAGCGGCAACCAGGTGGATTTACCGGCGCCGGTCGGGGCGTGCAACAGCACCTGCGGGGCAGACTGCAGCGCAGCCAGCAACTCATCGAGCACCGCGCTGACGGGCAATGAAGACACTGAATTCTCCGTAGTGGTTAGCGTTAAACGGCGTACAGTGTAGCATTAGCTTTGTCCCCGTAGCCTTTCAAACTGCGGCGTCGTTAGCTATAGTACGGAGCTCATTCGTGCGCCGCGCCGCTCGCGGGGCCGCTGCCAGTAACGTTACCGCTGTTCCCGACCGTTTTGTCATGCATTTGCCGAGTCCTTATGTCCAATTCGCGCCGCCTGTTTTTCGCCCTGTCCTTGCCTGACGCCCTGCAACAGCAGGTAATCCGCTGGCGCGCCGAGGCGTTTGCGCCGGAGGCCGGCCGGCCGGTGGCGGCGGCCAATTTGCACCTGACGCTGGCGTTTCTCGGCGAGGTCAGCGCGCAGAAAGAGCTGGCGCTGCGCAAACTGGCCGGCCGCATCGTGCAACCCGGCTTCAGCATGCGGCTCGACGATCTCGGCCATTGGCCGCGCCCCGGCGTGGTCTGGCTCGGCACCCGCCGCGCGCCGCGCGGGCTGCTGCAGCTGGCCGAGCTGCTGCGTTCGCAGGCCGCACGCAGCGGCTGCCATCAAAGCGCGCTGCCGTTCCATCCGCACATCACGCTGCTGCGCGCCGCCACCCAGCCGGTGGCGCTCCCGCCGGCGACGCCGGGCTGGGCGTTCAGCGCCGACGCCTTTTCCTTATATGAGTCGGTGTTCGAAAACGGCCGCACCCGCTATCAACACCTCGAACAGTGGCCGCTGGCCAAACAGGCATCCGCATGATTTTCTCTCCACCGCTGCGTTCCGCTACGCTGATCAAACGTTACAAACGCTTTCTGGCGGACGTGATCACCCCGGAAGGGGAAACCTTTACGCTGCACTGCGCCAATACCGGCGCCATGACCGGCTGCGCCACGCCCGGCGACACCGTTTGGTACTCCACCTCGGACAATCCCAAGCGCAAATACGCCCACAGTTGGGAGTTGACCCATACCCAACAGGGGCACTGGATCTGCGTCAATACCCTGCGCGCCAACGCGCTGGTGCGCGAGGCGATTGAACATAATTTAATCAATGAATTATCCGGTTACAGTAAAATCAGCGGCGAGGTGAAATACGGCGGTGAAAACAGCCGTATCGATTTGTTATTACAGGCAGAAAATCGGGTTAACTGCTATATTGAAGTTAAGTCAGTCACATTACTGCAACAACAACGTGGTTACTTTCCTGATGCGGTAACGCTCAGAGGGCAAAAGCACCTGCGTGAGTTGCTCAGCGTGGTTGAAAGCGGGCAACGGGCGGTGTTGTTCTTTGCCGTGTTACACAGCGGTATTGAGCAGGTCGCACCGGCACATCATATAGATGAGCGCTATGCGGCGCTGTTGGCACAGGTCCGGCAGTTGGGAGTGGAAGTGGTTTGCTACGGGGCAAAGTTATCACCTGACGGTATTTATCTCTGCGATAAGCTGCCGTTTTTTATCGATTAGCGCAGTCGGGTCCCTATAAATAGACAACCGGCCAGCACGATCGCCAAATACGCCCTCCTTCACACGATTGTCAAGCGGGCGACAGGAATAATTGCCAACCTACCTTCCTTCTGTTATTTATAGCGGCCTGTTTTTCCCCCGCATTGGGGATTCGATAGTGCGTGTGTATGTAGGAGAAGCAACATGCAAGAAGGGCAAAACCGTAAAACCTCGTCCTTGAGCATTCTCGCCATCGCTGGGGTGGAGCCGTACCAAGAGAAGCCGGGCGAAGAGTACATGAACGACGCCCAGTTGTCGCATTTCAAGCGCATTCTTGAAGCGTGGCGCAACCAGCTCAGGGACGAAGTGGACCGTACTGTATCGCATATGCAAGAAGAGGCAGCCAACTTCCCTGATCCGGCCGACCGTGCCACTCAGGAAGAAGAGTTCAGCCTTGAACTGCGTAACCGTGACCGTGAACGCAAACTGATCAAAAAGATCGAGAAAACGCTGAAGAAAGTGGAAGACGATGATTTCGGCTACTGCGAATCTTGTGGCGTGGAGATCGGTATTCGTCGCCTCGAAGCGCGTCCGACCGCCGATCTGTGCATCGACTGCAAGACGCTGGCTGAGATCCGCGAAAAGCAGATGGCCGGCTAATACCGTTGTTACCGCTGCGGCGTGCGCATCCACGTGCGCCGCACAGAGAAAAGGGAACCTCTCCCCTCTGATATGCAAGAAAGTCATTATGTGGGGCGCTTTGCCCCATCGCCTTCCGGGGATCTGCATTTCGGTTCGCTGATTGCCGCTCTGGGAAGCTACCTTCAGGCTCGCGCCCAACGCGGGCAGTGGCTGGTTCGCATCGAAGATATCGACCCGCCGCGTGAAGTCCCCGGCGCCGCCGCTCGCATCCTGTCCGCGCTGGAACATTATGGTCTCCACTGGGACGGCCAGGTCATCTATCAATCCCAACGTCACGACGCCTATCGCGCCGCGCTGGATCTGTTGCAGCGCCTGGGGCTCAGCTATTACTGCACCTGCACCCGCAGCCGCATCCAGCACATCGGCGGATTGTACGACGGCCACTGCCGCGATTTGCAGCTCGGCCCGCAGGGTGCCGCTATCCGCTTGCGTCAGACCGCCCCCGTTTACCGGTTCCACGATCGCCTGCAGGGAGAATTGCACGCCGATCCGGCGCTGGCGGGGGAAGACTTTATCATTCGCCGCCGCGATGGGCTGTTCGCCTACAACCTGGCGGTGGTGATCGACGACCATTTTCAGGGCGTGACCGAGATTGTCCGCGGCGCCGATCTGATCGAACCGACGGTGCGCCAAATTGCCCTCTACCGCCAGCTGCAGGCGCCGGTGCCCGCCTATGTGCATCTGCCGCTGGCTCTGGGCGCCAACGGCATCAAGCTGTCGAAGCAAAACCATGCGCCGGCGTTGCCCGCAGGCGATCCGCGCCCGGTGCTGATCGCCGCGCTGAAATTTCTGCGCCAACCGCTGCCGGAAAGCTGGCAAGATCTTGACCTGCCATTATTATTGAGCTGGGCGATCGAACACTGGCGGTTGGAAAACGTGCCGCGTCAGGAGGCTATCCCTCTGGATGAAAACACGCCGGCATTCTCAAAGGAGCCATGGTGAGCTATGATTAGCCGCTATTTTTTGTTAGCTCCATTTTTATCAGTCACTATCGAGGTGTACCATTTTTACCCGAGTAGCCAACTTCTGTCGTAAGGTACTGACCCGCGATGACAAGCTGCCCCGCGACGACGCGGCGGCCGGCGATAAAAACGTAGTCCGCGAAGAGCGTGCCGCGGCGCCAAGCCGCCCTGCGCCGCAGCCGCGCGCCGCCGATAACGGCAGCAACGCCCCTGCCCGCCGCTCAACGCCGCGCAAGCGTCCGCCTTTTCCTATCGCCGAGAGCAACGACTCGATGACCGTGATCCCGCGCGAACAGCACTCGATCTCCCGTAAAGACATCAGCGAAAATGCGCTGAAAGTGCTTTATCGCCTGAACAAGTCCGGCTACGAGGCTTATCTGGTCGGCGGCGGGGTGCGCGATCTGTTGCTCGGCAAAAAGCCGAAAGACTTCGACATCACCACCAACGCCACGCCGGAGCAAGTGCGCAAGCTGTTCCGCAACTGCCGCCTGGTCGGCCGCCGTTTCCGCCTGGCGCACGTGATGTTCGGGCCGGAGATCATCGAAGTGGCCACCTTCCGCGGTCACCACGAACAGAATCAGGAATCCGACAAGAATTCCTCCCAGCAGGCGCAAAACGGCATGCTGCTGCGCGACAATATCTTCGGTTCGATCGAGGAAGACGCCCAGCGCCGTGATTTCACCATCAACAGCCTGTACTACGGCGTGGCGGATTTCACCCTGCGCGATTACGTCGGCGGCCTGAACGATCTGAAGCAAGGCGTGATCCGCCTGATCGGCGATCCGGAAACCCGCTACCGCGAAGATCCGGTGCGCATGCTGCGCGCGGTGCGCTTCGCCGCCAAGCTGGACATGCGCATCAGCGAAGAGACCGCCGAGCCGATCCCGCGCCTGGCCTCGCTGCTGCATGAGATCCCGCCGGCGCGCCTGTTCGAAGAATCCCTCAAGCTGCTGCAGGCGGGTTACGGTTTCCAGACCTACCTGAAGCTGTGCGAATACCAGCTGTTCCAACCGCTGTTCCCGCTGATCGCCCGTAACTTCACGCCGAACCACGATACGCCGATGGAGCGCATTCTGGTGCAGGTGCTGAAGAACACCGATCACCGTCTGCAGAACGACATGCGCGTCAACCCGGCGTTCCTGTTCGCCGCCATGCTGTGGTACCCGCTGCTGGAGCACGCGCAGAAGCTGGCGCAGGAAAGCGGCCTGGCCTACTACGACGCCTTCGCGCTGGCGATGAACGACGTGCTCGACGAGCAGTGCCGCTCGCTGGCCATCCCGAAACGCATCACCACGCTGGTGCGCGATATCTGGCAGCTGCAGCTGCGCCTGTCCCGCCGCCAGGGCAAACGCGCGCACAAACTGATGGAGCATCCGAAATTCCGCGCCGCCTATGATTTGCTGGCGCTGCGTGCGGAAGTGGAAGACAATCAGGAAATGTTGCGTCTGGCCGAGTGGTGGGGCGAGTTCCAGGACGCCACGCCGGCGCGGCAGAAAGCCATGCTGAGCACCCTGGGTGACGATCCGGCGCCGCGCCGCGCGCGCCAACGCCGCCCTCGCCGCCGGGCACCGCGTAAAGAAGGGGCATAATGATCCGCGTTTATATCGCGCTGGGCAGCAACCTGGCGCAGCCGCTGCAACAGGTTAACGCCGCGCTGGAGGCGCTGGAGCACCTCCCGCGCACCCGGCTGGTCACCTGTTCTTCGTTTTACCGTACCAAGCCGCTGGGGCCGCAAAACCAGCCGGACTTTCTCAATGCGGTGGTGGCGCTGGATACCCTGTTGCCGCCCGAACAGCTGCTCGACCATACCCAGGCGATAGAACGCAATCAGGGGCGCGTGCGCAAGGATGAACGCTGGGGGCCGCGCACGCTCGATTTAGACATCATGCTGTACGGCGACAAGGTGATCCATACCGATCGCCTGACGGTGCCGCATTACGGCCTGAAAGAGCGCGAATTCATGCTCTACCCGCTGGCGGAAATCGCCCCCGATCTGATTTTCCCCGATGGCGAACCGCTCGCCAGCTGCCTCAAGCGCGTGCCGGAAAACGGCATGGCGCTGTGGCACTCGCCAAAACCGCAATCCTGACCCGCCTACAGCGCCAACCGCGCGACAAATCCCCCCGCCGGGCGATTGGCGAAACTGATCTGTAAACCATGCAAGCCGGCAATACGCTGTACGATCGAGAGCCCCAGCCCGCTGCCGGTTTGTTCCTGCCCCGGCGGGCGATAGAAGCGCTCTCCGAGCCGCGCCAGATGCTCCGTGGTGACACCCGGACCGTCGTCCTCCACCGTCAGCGAACGTTCGCTCAACGTCACGGTGACGACGCCGCCCTGCGGGGTATAGCGCACCGCGTTGTCCAGCAGATTGCGCAACAGCAACGACAGCAGCAAGGTTTCTCCCTGACGCGGCGGCGGCGTTCCCCGATGTTCATAGCGTAGCGTCACGCCCGCCGCATGCGCCTGCCGATCCTGTTCCGCCAGGGTCATCGTCACCAGATTGTTCCAGTCGATCGGCGCCAGTTCGGCCAGATCCGACAGCGAATCCAGCCGCGACAGCGTCAACAGCTGATCCACCAGCCGGGTGGCGCGATCGATGCCGAGCGTCAGATTGTCCAGCGCGTGCTCGCGCATCGGCGCATCGTCCCCCGCCAGCTGCACCACTTCGGTCTGCACCCGCAGCGCCGCCAGCGGGCTGCGCAACTCGTGCGCGGCATCGGAGGTGAAGCGTCGCTCCCGCACCAGCAAAGCGTTGATGCGGGCAAACAGCGCATTGAGCGCATCCACCAGCGGGCGCACCTCGGTCGGCACCTGGCGCGCATCCAGCGGCGTCGCATCATCGGGCGCGCGCCGGCGCAAACCGGCGGCTACCGTGCGCAACGGCCGCAGCTCGCGCCCGACCATCAGCGCGATCAGCAGCATCAGCACCGGCAGCGTCACCAGCCAGGGCACCAGTTGGCCGGTCACCATGCCCAGCGCCATATCGCGCCGGTAATCCCACTCCTGGCCGACCACGATGCGGTAGCGCCCGTCCGGGCTGGTCAGCCACACCAGGCGCCAGCTGTCGTCATCGCCTTTGCGCTCGCCGTCGGTAAAACCCTCACGCTCCCCGTCAAACAGGAAGTCGGCACCGTTCTCGCCGTCGTTGAGCAGCATCTTGCCCTGGCGATCGAAGATGGCGAACGCCAGCGCGTCGTCGTCCTGCTCGCCGCGCTTGCCGTGATGCACCAGCTTCTTGGTTTTCGGCAGGCTGCGCGCGCTTTCATCGGCCAACAGATCGCCGAGGTTGGCGGTCGCCAGCCGTTTGGCGAACAGCATCTGTTGGGTGTCGAACACTTCGTTGATGGTGTTGCGCGACATCACCCAGGCCACCACGCTGGCGGTGCTCCAGGTCAGCAGCGCCAGCAGGCTGAAGATCAGGATCAGGCGCAGCCGCAGGCTGAGATGCTTCACGGCGCATCCCCCAGCGTGTAACCCACGCCGTGGATGGTACGGATGAAGCCGTTGCCCAGCTTGCGCCGCAGGTGGTGAATATGCACCTCCACCGCGTTACTGCTCACCTCGTCGTCCCAGTTGTACAGTTTCTCCTGAATCAACGGCCGCGCCAGCACCCGCCCTTTGTTGTGCAAAAACAGCTCCAGCACCGCCAATTCGCGCGGCGTCAGCGTCACCGGTTCGCCGTTGCAGCTCACGCTGCGGGTGGCGCTGTCGAACACTACGTTGCCGTGCGTCAGCTGCGGCATCAGTTGGCCGTGGCGACGCCGGATCAGCGCCTGCAGGCGCGCCGCCACTTCGGCCAGCGCGAACGGCTTGCACAGATAATCGTCGGCGCCGCTTTGCAGCCCGCTGACCCGCTGCTCCAGCGCATCGCGGGCGGTGAGGATCAGCACCGGCACGTCCTGCCCGGCCTGGCGCCACTGGCGCAGCAGATCCAGACCATCGAGGCCCGGCAGGCTGAGATCGAGGATCACCGCGTCGTACGGCGCGCTGTCCAGCGCATTTTTGCCGACGGAGCCGTCGGTGAACCAGTCCAGATTGAAGCCGAGTTTGGTCAGCCCGGCCTTGATGCCGTCCCCGATCAGTTTGTCATCTTCGATCAACAGAATTCGCATGAGTATCCCTTTTGAGTCTTGGCGCCATTGCACCACAAGGTTCTTAAGAACCGCTTAAGCATGGCGATCCGCGCTACCCACCCCGATCGGGTTACAGTAGAATGACTGCACTTTTTTGCAGCCTGGGCCTGCGTACGCCGCACGGCCCGTTTCAGGAGACGTTGTGATGAAACCCACCACCGTGACCCACTTGCGCCAGTGGAAACAGGAGCAACGCAAGTTTGCTACCCTTACCGCCTACGATGCCAGCTTTGCCAAACTGTTTGAAGAGCAAGGCATCAAAGTCCTGTTGGTGGGCGATTCGCTGGGCATGACGCTGCAGGGCCACGACTCCACGCTGCCGGTCACCGTCGCCGACGTGGCCTATCACACGCGCGCCGTGCGCCGCGGCGCGCCGGCCTGCCTGCTGTTGGCCGATCTGCCGTTCATGAGTTACGCCACCCCGGAACAGACCTTCGCCAACGCCGCCGAGCTGATGCGCGCCGGCGCCAACATGGTGAAACTGGAAGGCGGCAGCTGGTTGTGCGACACGGTGAAAATGCTCGCCGAACGCGCGGTGCCGGTATGCGGCCACCTGGGCCTGACGCCGCAGTCGGTCAACGTGTTCGGCGGCTATAAGGTACAAGGGCGCGACGAACTGGCCGCCAAACAGCTGTTGCAGGACGCGCAGAATCTGGAGCTGGCCGGCATTCAGCTGCTGGTGCTGGAGTGCGTGCCGACCGAGCTGGCGCGCCAGATCACCGAAGCGCTGTCCATTCCGGTCATCGGCATCGGCGCCGGCAACGGCACCGACGGCCAGATCCTGGTGATGCACGACGCCTTCGGCATCACCGGCGGCCACACGCCGAAGTTCGCCAAGAACTTCCTGGCGCAGAGCGGCGATATCCGCACGGCGGTGCAGCACTACATTCAGGAAGTGGAGCAAGGCCTCTACCCGGCGGCTGAACACTCTTTTAACTAAGCGATGGTTCCAGGAGTCACCCAATGATTATTATCGAAACCCTGCCGATGCTGCGTCAGCAGATCCGCCGCTGGCGCCAGGAAGGCAAACGCATCGCGCTGGTGCCGACCATGGGCAACCTGCACGACGGCCACATGACGCTGGTCGATGAAGCGCGCGCCCGCGCCGACGTGGTGGTGGTGAGCATCTTCGTTAACCCGATGCAGTTCGATCGCCCGGACGATCTGGCGCGCTACCCGCGCACGCTGCAGGAAGACAGCGAAAAGCTGACCCGCCGCGGCGTCGATCTGGTGTTCGCGCCGGCCCCGGCCGCGGTTTATCCGCAGGGCCTGGAGCAGCAGACCTACGTCGACGTGCCGGGCATCTCCACCATCCTGGAAGGCGCCAGCCGGCCGGGCCACTTCCGCGGCGTTTCCACCATCGTCAGCAAGCTGTTCAACCTGGTGCAGCCTGATTTGGCCTGTTTCGGCGAGAAGGATTACCAACAGCTGGCGTTGATCCGCAAAATGGTGGCGGACATGGGTTACGACATCGATATCGTCGGCGTGCCGACCGTGCGCGCCAAAGACGGCCTGGCCCTCAGCTCGCGCAACGGCTACCTGACCGCCGAAGAGCGCAAGGTAGCGCCGCAGCTGAGCAAGATCATGAACGCGCTGGCGCAACAGCTGGCCAATGGCGAGCGCCAGATCGAAGCGCTGCTGGAGCAGACCGCCGAGCAGCTGCGCGCCGCCGGCTTTACGCCGGATGAGCTGTTTATTCGCGACGCCGACAGCCTGCAGCCGCTGACGGTGGACAGCCAGCGAGCGGTGGTGCTGATGGCAGCCTGGCTGGGCAAGGCGCGTCTTATCGACAACCAGCAGGTCGACCTGACGCTGTAAGCCGTTTTTTATACTATCGTCACCCAGAAAACCTGCCATTGGTAGACAATGGCTGAGCAATCGGTGACGATAGAGATTGCAGGGATGCAGGAGAGATGTTCAACCCCAGCGCCTGTGAAGGCCGATATTCAGTTAGGTAAAGCTATGATACGTACTATGCTGCAAGGCAAGCTGCATCGCGTCAAAGTCACTCAGGCTGACTTGCACTATGAAGGCTCCTGCGCCATCGACCAGGATTTCCTGGAGGCCGCCGGCATTCTGGAATATGAAGCGATCGATATTTACAACGTGGATAACGGCCAGCGCTTCTCCACCTACGCCATCGCCGCCGAGCGCGGTTCGCGCATCATTTCGGTCAACGGCGCCGCCGCGCGCTGCGCCTGCGTCGGCGACAAACTGATCATCTGCTCCTATGTGCAAATGACCGACGCCGACGCCCGCCAACACCACCCGAAAGTCGCCTATTTCGAAGGTGACAACAACCTGCAGCGCAAGGCGAAAGCCGTGCCGGTTCAGGTCGCCTGACAATAAAACGGGCGCCTTACGCGCCCGTTCTTCCTTATTGCACCACCACCGTGCCCGGCTTGTTGGCTATCCGATCCGCCATGGTCTGGATCGAGTCGGTGCGCAGAATATACAGCCGCTTTAGCGTATAGGGGTTATCCCCCGGCTTTACCTTGCCCTGCACCGTGGTCACCGCCAGATGGAAACCGGCGTCCTGCGCCGCCTGGATCGCCCGTTGGTTATAGCCGCCGAACGGGTAAGACAGATACAGCACGTGCGGATTGAACTGCGACAGCGCGCGGCGTGAGCGCTCAAAATCGAACTCGATATTGTGCAGCGAACGGCTCAGCAAAATCGGCTGGCGATTACCGTCGGTGCGGTGCAGGAAATGGGTATGCGACTGCACGTCGAACACGTCCTGAATCTGCTTGAGCTCCGAGACGCTCATAAACTGCAACGAGTCCGGGTTCCATTTCTGCGGATGGCGTTTGATGCGCGAAGAGATGATGAACGCCGTGGCGCGGAAACCGTAATCCTTCAGCACCGGGTAAGCGTAGCGATACACCGATTTCAGCCCGTCGTCGAACGTCAGCACGACCGCCTTGCCCGGCAGGTTGATCTGATTTTTCAGGTAGGCTTCCAGCTGGTACAGCGAAATGGTGTCGTAGCCCGCCTGCTTCAGGTAGGTCATCTGGTTGCTGAACGCCACGTCTGAAGTGGTGGTCGAGGTGTGGCGGAAGCGTTTGTTCTCTTCGTTTTTCAGCAGGTGGTGGTAAGTCAGCACCGGTATGCCGTTATCGATCTCGCAGTCCAACTCATTAATGAACCCCAGCCGCTCGCCGATGTTGACCTCGTACCAGGTGTTGTTCAGGCGATCCTTCAGCTTGCCGATGATCGGATAGCGCAGGTTGCCTTCCAGCGTGCCCAAGACCTCGCTGTCCTTATCCGCTGCGGTGTATACGTCGATCGTTTTTTGCGTGATCAGATTCTGGTTGGTCAGCGGTTTGTTCAGCTCGCCCAGATCGTCTTGCACCTTGCGCGACTTCTTCAATTCACGCACGTCGTCTTTATCGATAAAGCCGGTACCGTGCCCGAATTTGAATTCGTAGTATTCCGCATCCGCCGGGAAGACTTGGAGCAGTTGCCCGCGCTTCACTTCCCCTACCGGGATCACATGCTCGCCCACCAACGCATAGACTTCGCTATCGCGCTGCGCTTCCATGTATTCAGATTTAACCGCGCTGTCTTCCGACAGCAGACTAGCCAGGCTCACAGGGGAAACCAACGACATCAGAATGCCGAGCAACCCAGCCGTTAACGTGTATTGAGACCGCATGATGATGTTCTGCTTACGAGTGCGTAATGACAAAAGTGGAGGAAATGTGGAGCGCCAGCATAGCACGATTTGAACAGCGGGGAACTAGCGGTTATTTGAGCAATTCTATTGATTTACGCGCCGCCTGCGCCAAATCAAGAAAAGCGCCCCCGCCGGGAAAGCGAGGGCGCGATACGATCAGCTGCGCAGGCCGCGGCCGCGCTCGATCAGGTACCAGGACAGCAGGTAAAACACCGCGATAAACGCCACCAACACCGCCATGGTGAACGCCAGCGGCACATCGTTGATGCCGAGGAAACCGTAGCGGAAGCCGCTGATCATATAAACGATGGGGTTCAGCTTGGACACGGCCTGCCAGAATGGCGGCAGCAGCGACAACGAGTAGAACACCCCGCCCAGGTAAGTCAGCGGCGTCAGCACGAAGGTCGGGATCAGGCTGATATCGTCGAAAGTGGTGGCGAACACCGCATTGATCAGCCCCGCCAGCGAGAACAGGATCGCCGTCAGCAGCAGCGTCAGCGCAATCACCCACCAGGCGTGCACCTGCAGCGGCACGAAGAACAGTGAGATGATGGTCACCAGCACGCCGACGCAGATGCCGCGCGCCACGCCGCCGCCGACATAGCCGGCGATCACCACGTGGGTCGGCACCGGCGCCACCAGCAGTTCCTCAATGTTGCGCTGAAACTTGGCGCTGAAGAACGACGAGGCGACGTTGGCATAGGAGTTGGTGATGACCGCCATCATGATGAGGCCGGGCACGATGAACTGCATGTAGCTGAAGCCGTGCATATCGCCGATGCGCGAGCCGATCAGGTTACCGAAGATGATGAAGTACAGCGTCATGGTGATCACCGGCGGCACCAGGGTCTGGATCCAGATGCGCGCGAACCGGTTTACCTCTTTGGCCCAGATGCTCTGTAAGGCCACCCAATACAAACGCGTCATGCTTTCTCTCCATTGCCGTTAACCAGGGTGACAAACAGCTCTTCCAGGCGGTTCGCCTTATTGCGCATGCTCAGCACCTGCACGCCCTGCGCGCTCAGCTGGGCGAACAGGCCGTTCAGCCCTTGCTCGCGCATCACCTCCACTTCCAGCGTCGAGGTATCCGTCAGGCGGCTGCGGTAACCGTCCAGCTTCGGCAGCGGGCTCTTCGCCGCCAGATCGAGGATGAAGGTTTCCGACTTCAGCTTGGCCAGCAGCCCCTTCATCGAGGTGTTTTCCACCAGTTCCCCGTTCTGGATGATGCCGATGTTGCGGCACAGCATTTCCGCCTCTTCCAGATAGTGGGTGGTGAGGATAATGGTGGTGCCCTGGGCGTTCAGATCTTTCAGGAAGCCCCACATCGAGCGACGCAGCTCAATATCCACCCCGGCGGTCGGCTCATCGAGAATCAGCAGCTTCGGCTGATGCATCAGCGCGCGGGCGATCATCAGGCGGCGCTTCATGCCGCCGGACAGCATGCGGGCGCGCTCGTTGCGCTTGCCCCACAGATCCAGCTGATTGAGGTATTTTTCGGCGCGCGCCATCGCTTCACGCCGCGTGACGCCGTAGTAACCCGCCTGGTTCACCACGATCTGCAACACGGTCTCAAACGGATTGAAGTTGAACTCCTGCGGCACCAGGCCGAGCTGGCGCTTGGCGTTGACGATGTCTTTATCGATGTCGTAACCGAATACCCGTACGCTGCCGGCCGTTTTGTTCACCAGCGAGCTGATGATGCCGATGGTGGTGGACTTTCCGGCGCCGTTTGGCCCCAGCAGGGCATAAAAATCCCCCGCTTCGACGCTCAGGTCAATGCCGCGCAGCGCCTTGACGCCACCGGCGTAAGTCTTGGTCAGCTGCGCTAATTCCAGTGCATAATTCATATGTAAAATAGTACCTTATAACGATGAGTATGCCGCCACTCCCCTGTTTGCGAGGCTTGAAACACTAACGATAATCCTAGCATCGGCGACGTTTTCACTGCGTCGAATCCGTGCGCTAAATGAGGCTGCACCACTGTTCCGATTTCCAAATTGTGACGCTTACCCTATATTACCCCAACGCAATCTGTCCGTTACGGGTCAATCACCTCCATGAAAGAAATCGAAGAGCTTATCGCCAACAACCAGGCCTGGTCGGCCAATATCAGTCAGGAAGACCCGGATTTTTTTGAACGTTTAGCCCAGGCGCAAAAGCCCCGCTTCTTATGGATTGGTTGCTCTGACAGCCGCGTTCCCGCAGAACGCCTGACCGGCCTCGAGCCGGGTGAACTGTTCGTCCATCGCAACGTGGCGAACCTCGTAATCCACACCGATCTTAACTGCCTGTCGGTGGTGCAGTATGCGGTAGATGTGCTGGAAGTCGAACACATCATCATCTGCGGCCACCTGGGCTGCGGCGGCGTGCAGGCGGCGGTGGAAAACCCGGAGCTGGGTTTGATCGACAACTGGCTGCTGCACATTCGCGATCTGTGGTACAAGCACAGCTCGCTGCTGGGCGAGCTGCCGCCGGAACAGCGTTTCGACATGCTGTGCGAGATCAACGTCATTGAACAGGTGTACAACCTGGGCCACTCCACCATCATGCAATCAGCCTGGAAGCGCGGCCAGAAGGTGATGATCCACGGTTGGGTGTACGGCATTCAGGACGGCCGCCTGCGCGATATGGAAGTGCTGGCGACCAGCCGCGAGAGCCTGGAGATGGGCTACCGCAAAGCGATAGCCAAACTGAAGCAGGATAAAGGCGTATAACCCCGCCGCGGGCGCGGCTTGCCGCGCCCCACATCCAATTACTCGTCCAGCAGCACCACTTTGCCGACGTACGGCAGGTGACGATAACGCTGAGCGTAGTCGATGCCATACCCCACCACGAACTCATCCGGGATCGAGAAGCCGACATATTCAACCGGCACCTGCACTTCACGGCGCTCAGGTTTGTCCAGCAAGGTGCAAATCGCCAGTGACTTCGGCCCGCGCAGCGCCAAAATCTCGCGCACTTTGTTCAGCGTGTTACCGGAATCGATGATGTCTTCCACGATCAGCACGTCTTTGCCGCGAATGTCTTCGTCCAGATCCTTGAGGATCTTCACGTCGCGGGTGGTGGACATGCCGCTGCCGTAGCTGGAGGCGGTCATAAAGTCGACTTCGTGCGGCACCTCGATCGCGCGGCAGAGATCGGCCATGAACATGAAGGAGCCGCGCAGCAGCCCGACCAGCACCATGTCGCTGCCGCTGTCGCGGTAATGTTCGGTGATCTGGCGGCCAAGTTCGGCGATACGGGTCTTAACTTCCTGCTCGGAAATCATTACGTCTACAGTGTGTTTCATAGTATTCAGGTCAGTTGCCGGAAGAAAGGCGCAGAGTTTAGCATAGCCTTTCGCCGGTGGCGACGCGAGCGCGCCGCCACGTGAGCGCCGGACCGCGATCATTCGTCGACGGTGAAGCCCATCATCATGCCGGTATCTTCGTGTTCCAACAGGTGACAGTGGGCCATATACGCATGTTCGCTGCTTGCCGGATGATCGAAGCGCACCAGCACTTCGCTGCGCCACCCTTCGACGCGCACCGTGTCCTTCCAGCCGCTGCGATGCGCCGCCGGCGGTTTGCCGTTTTCCGACAAGATACGGAACTGGGTGCCGTGAATGTGGAACGGGTGCAACATCATGTCGCCCTCACCGGAAATGGTCCATTTCTCATACTGGCCACGTTTGGCGGCGAACATCGGCTTGGTCATGTCGAAGGCCTTGCCGTTGATCATGTTGCCGTGGCTGAAGTCGAACGGTTTGGCTTTGCCCTGCGCGCCGCCGTGATCCATCCCGGCCATCTTGCCATGATCCATGCCTTTCATGTTGCCGTGATCCATGCCCTGCATGCCGCCCTTCTCCATGCCTTTCATGTTACCGTGGTCCATGCCTTGCATGTCTGCGCCACCCGTCGCGCCATGATTCATGCTCATGCCGGCCATCGCCTGGTGGCCATAGCGATCCATCAGCGCCTGCATGCCCAGCATATCCAGCTGCGGATCCATCATCAGCTGTAGCCAGCGCTCCTGGATACCGGTGATAGCAGGCAATGCCGGCAGCTTCACCAGGCTATCCGGCATGGTTTTAATGCCCTGCGCCAGCGAGGGCTGAATGCGCAGCACCGGCAGCGGTTGATCGAACGGCGCCAACGTCATGCCCATCTGCTTCACCGGCAGCGTCACGATATCGAATGCTTTCCCATCCGAGGCATCGACCAATACTTCAAAGCGTTCGCCCATCAGCATCGGCAGCTCGGTCAGCTTCACCGGCTCCGCCAGGAAACCGCCGTCGCTGGCGATAACGTACAGCGGACGGTTGTCACTGGCCGCCAGATTCAGCGAGCGGGCGTTACAACCGTTGAGGAAACGCAGACGCAGCCAGCCGCGCGGCGCCAGATGTTGCGGATACTGCGCGCCGTTGGTGAACATGCGATCGCCAAACCAGCCCACCGCCGCGCTCATCACGTCCAGGCGGTATTCGATCTGCGCGTCTTTGCCCAGCCGCTTATCCTGCAGGATCACCGGAATATCATCCTGCCCCCAGGTTTTCGGCAGCGGCAGTTTGGCGCTTTCGTCGTCTTCCAGCAGCACCAGCCCCGCCAGCCCCATCATCACCTGGCTGCCGGTTTTACCGTGCGTATGCGGGTGGAACCAGCAGGTAGCCGCCGGTTGATCAACAGTGAAATTCACCGTGCGCGTCGCGCCGGGATGGATCAGCGCCTGCGGGCCGCCATCGACGTCGCCGGGAATTTCCAGGCCGTGCCAGTGGACGGTACTGGCCTCCGCCAGGCGGTTTTTGATATCGACCGTCACCGGCTGGCCACGCTGCAGCTTCACCGCCGGCCCGAGCAGCGCGCCGTTGAATCCCCAGGTTTTGGTGGCGGCGCCGGGCAACCAGCGGGTTTCCCCCGCCTGCAGCGCCAGCGCAATCTTTCCCTGCGCGTCAGGCGTCAACAGCGGCGGTACCGGCAGGGCCGGCCTATCGGCCGCCCAGGCGGCTCGGCTCCACAACGGCAATGCGCTCGCCGCGCCCAGCGCGGCGGTTAATTTAATAAAATCACGGCGTAACATCGCTGACTCCCTTTTCTCAGTGACATAACTCAATGCCGCCAGCCTAAACCTTCCCCCTGGCGGAAGGTCAAGCCTTTCCTGGCGGTATTTTAAGCTATGCCTCACAATCAAGAGAGTGTGACTGGCAAGCGCGACGCCGGCCCGCCGGCAATAAAATTTGGTGCCTTTACAGACAAGTGTGGTAACGTCAGCAGACGACAAACAGGCCTATTTCATGATGAAAAAAACAACGTTATCGATGCTGTTGCTGGCGATGCTGGGCTTCTCCAACGCCAGTCTGGCGCTGAATGAATCCGAGGCGGAAGATCTGGCCGATCTGACGGCGGTATTTATTTATTTGAAAAATGATTGCGGCTACAACGATTTGCCAAACGCGCAAATCAAACGCGCCATTGTCTATTTCGCGCAACAAAACCGCTGGGATTTGAGCAACTACAACAGTTTCAATATGAAGGCGCTGGGCGAAGACAGCTATCGGGATCTCAGCGGCATCGCCATTCCAACGCCCAAGAAGTGCAAATCGCTGGCGCGCGACTCGTTGAGCCTGCTGGCCTACGCCAATTAATTCTTTCCCCTTCTCCCATCCGCTTAACGCTCTCTCTGTCTGAAATTCAACCGTGCATCGCCAGGCAGAGTTAGCTATGATGTTGCGCCGATTTTTCATGGCTGTTATTACGGAGTTTCCCGCACATGACCCAGAAAGAAATTTGGTACGAAACGCTGCATACGGGCTTCGGCCAGTACTTCTCGGTAGAGAAGGTGCTGTACCGCGAGAAGACCGATCATCAGGATCTGGTGATCTTCGAGAACCCGGAGCTGGGGCGCGTGATGGCGCTCGACGGCGTGGTGCAAACCACCGAGCGTGACGAGTTCATCTATCACGAAATGCTGACCCACGTGCCGCTGCTGGCGCACGGCCGGGCGAAGAAAGTGCTGATCATCGGCGGCGGCGACGGCGGCATGCTGCGTGAAGTCAGCCGGCACCCTGGCGTGGAGCAGATCACCATGGTCGAGATCGACGCCGGCGTCGTCGAGTTCTGCCGCCAGTACCTGCCCAACCACAGCGCCGGCGCCTATGACGATCCGCGCTTCAAGCTGGTGATCGACGACGGCGTCAACTTCGTGAATCAAACCGACGAAACGTTCGATGTGATCATCTCCGACTGCACCGATCCGATCGGCCCCGGCGAAAGCCTGTTCACCTCGGCGTTTTATGAAGGCTGCGCCCGCTGCCTGAATGAGGGCGGCATTTTCGTCGCGCAGAACGGCGTCTGTTTCCTGCAGCAGGACGAGACGGTCAACAGCCACGCCAAACTGAGCCGCTACTTTAGCGACGTCAGCTTCTATCAGGCGGCGATCCCGACCTATTACGGCGGCATCATGACCTTCGCCTGGGCGAGCCAGGACCCGGCGCTGCGCCAGCGCGATCTGCCTGCCCTGCAACAGCGCTTTAACCAAAGCGGCCTACACTGCCGTTATTACAACCCGGCAATTCACGTCGGCAGCTTTGCCCTGCCGCAATATTTGCTCAATGCCCTGAACGTAACACGTTAAGCGAGAAGATAAAGGAGGTGGCCCAAATTGCATAAGCTAAAACTGCACGGCTTCAACAACCTGACCAAGAGCCTGAGTTTTTGTATTTACGATATTTGTTACGCCAAAACCGCGGACGATCGCGATGGCTATATCGCCTACATAGACGAACAATATAACGCCAACCGGTTAACCGAGATCCTGAGCGAAACCTGCTCGATCATCGGCGCCAATATTCTGAACATCGCGCGTCAGGACTACGAGCCGCAGGGCGCCAGCGTCACCATCCTGGTCAGCGAAGAGCCGATCGATCCGAAAGACGTCGATACGTCGGAACACCCCGGTCCGCTGCCAAATACGGTCGTCGCGCACCTGGACAAAAGCCATATCTGCGTACACACCTACCCGGAAAGCCATCCGGAAGGCGGGCTGTGCACCTTCCGCGCCGATATCGAGGTTTCGACCTGCGGCGTCATTTCGCCCCTCAAGGCGCTGAACTATTTAATTCACCAGCTGGAATCCGACATCGTCACCATGGACTATCGTGTGCGTGGTTTTACCCGCGACGTGAACGGCGTGAAACATTACATCGATCATGAGATCAATTCGATCCAGAACTTTATGTCGGAAGACATCAAGGCGCTGTACCACATGATGGACGTGAACGTTTACCAGGAAAATATCTTCCATACCAAGATGTTGCTGAAGGATTTCGATCTGAAGCACTACCTGTTTAACGCGCAACCGGAGGCGTTGAGCGCCGCCGAGCGCAAGCAGATCACCGATCTGTTATGGAAAGAGATGCAGGAAATCTATTACGGCCGCAATATTCCGCATCTGTGATGGAAAGGGCGCGGCACGCCGCGCCCTGATGCTTAGTACTTCAGCATGAAAGAACGATAGGCTTTCAACACCCGCAGGAAATCCTCAACGCCGCAGAATGAGAGGCTTTCTTCGTCGTAATAGTTCATCCCCTCTTCCATTTCATCGCCCTCGAACTCCAGCTGATTGGCGCGGATCATCACTTCTTCACCATCCATCAGCAGCGTATATTCATGGCCTTCCAGCTGCCATTGACGCTCGCTGCCTTTGACCTCGGCCGCGCCGGCTTCAATGCGGTCCAGCAGGTTGAAATCGCCTTTGACTTCTTCGTTGATCCAGTGGCCAATCGCCTCATGCCCCATCGAAAATCTGACGAGCACCTGACCGGTGACGTCACGCAGAAATTCGTAATCCATAGCATGCCCTCCTGAGCCCTTTTTCTTAGTGTAAACATAAATGGCTGACTAACTCAGTGAGCGCTCGCAAAGTTGGCAACTGAGCAAAATAAAACGGGAGGCCAAAGCCTCCCGTTAAACAGTTGCGCAATATAGCGGCTTACACGGCGGTTTGGAAGATCACGCCGTCGGCTTTTTCGGTGTACTGCCCCAGCTGGTCAAAGTTCAGGTAGCGGTAGGTATCCGCCGCCGTCTTGTCGACCTGCGCCATATAGGTCTGGTACTCGTCCGGCGTCGGCAGGCGGCCCAGCAGGGACGCTACCGCGGCCAGTTCAGCAGACGCCAGATAGACGTTAGCGCCGGTGCCCAGACGGTTCGGGAAGTTACGGGTCGAGGTGGAAACCACCGTCGCGCCGTCCGCCACGCGCGCCTGGTTGCCCATGCACAGCGAGCAGCCCGGGATCTCGATACGCGCGCCGCTCTTGCCGAAGACGCTGTAGTAGCCTTCTTCGGTCAGCTGAGCCGCATCCATCTTGGTTGGCGGCGCCACCCACAGACGGGTCGGCAACTGGCCCTTGTGCTGATCCAGCAGCTTGCCGGCCGCGCGGAAGTGGCCGATGTTGGTCATGCAAGAGCCGATGAACACTTCATCGATCTTGCTGTTGGCCACGTCGGACAGCAGGCGCGCGTCGTCAGGATCGTTCGGCGCGCACAGGATCGGCTCTTTGATCTCGTTCAGATCGATGTCGATCACCGCTGCGTATTCCGCATCCGCATCGCCTTCCAGCAGTTGCGGATCCGCCAGCCATTTTTCCATGCCCTGAATACGGCGCTCCAGCGTACGGCGATCGCCGTAGCCTTCGGAAATCATCCACTTCAGCAGCACGATGTTGGAGTTCAGGTACTCTTCGATCGGCGCCTTGTCCAGCTTGATGGTACAACCGGCGGCGGAACGTTCGGCGGACGCATCGGTCAGCTCAAACGCCTGCTCGACCTTCAGATCCGGCAGGCCTTCGATCTCCAGAATGCGGCCGGAGAAGATGTTTTTCTTGCCCTTCTTCTCGACGGTCAGCAGACCTTGCTGGATCGCGTAGTAAGGGATGGCGTGCACCAAATCGCGCAGGGTGATGCCCGGCTGCATTTTGCCTTTGAAGCGCACCAGCACCGACTCAGGCATATCCAGCGGCATCACGCCGGTCGCGGCGGCAAACGCCACCAGGCCGGAACCGGCCGGGAAGGAGATGCCGATCGGGAAGCGGGTGTGGGAATCGCCGCCGGTGCCGACGGTGTCAGGCAGCAGCATGCGGTTCAGCCAGGAGTGGATCACGCCGTCGCCCGGGCGCAGCGAGACGCCGCCGCGGTTCATGATGAAATCAGGCAGCGTGTGGTGCGTGGTCACGTCGACTGGTTTCGGGTACGCAGCGGTGTGGCAGAACGACTGCATGACCAGATCGGCGGAGAAGCCGAGGCAGGCCAGGTCTTTCAGCTCATCGCGGGTCATCGGGCCGGTGGTGTCCTGAGAGCCGACGGAGGTCATCTTCGGTTCGCAGTATTCGCCAGGGCGAATGCCGGCGACGCCGCAGGCGCGGCCGACCATTTTCTGCGCCAGCGAGAAGCCTTTGCTGCTGGCGGCAACCGGTTTGGCGATGCGGAACACGTCGCTGTGCGGCAGGCCCAGCGCTTCGCGCGCCTTGGTGGTCAGGCCGCGGCCGATGATCAGCGGGATACGGCCGCCGGCGCGCACTTCATCCAGCAGCACGTCGGTTTTCAGCTCGAAGTTGGCGATCAGCGCGCCGGTCTCGTGGTTGCGCACTTCACCTTTGTACGGGTAAACGTCGATCACGTCGCCCATGTTCAGCTCGGACACGTCCACTTCGATCGGCAAGGCGCCGGCATCTTCCATGGTGTTGAAGAAGATAGGCGCAATCTTGCCGCCCAGCACCACGCCGCCGCCGCGCTTGTTCGGCACGTGCGGGATGTCGTCGCCCATGAACCACAGCACCGAGTTGGTGGCGGATTTACGGGAGGAACCGGTGCCGACCACGTCGCCGACGTAGGCCAGCGGGAAGCCTTTCTTGTTCAGCAGCTCGATCTGTTTGATCGGGCCGACGCTGCCAGGCTGATCCGGCACGATGCCTTCACGTTCGTTTTTCAGCATCGCCAGCGCGTGCAGCGGGATGTCCGGGCGCGACCAGGCGTCCGGCGCCGGAGACAGGTCGTCGGTGTTGGTTTCGCCGGTGACTTTGAACACGGTGACGGTGATCTTTTCCGCCAGCTCCGGGCGCGACAGGTACCATTCGGCGTCTGCCCAGGACTGCATGATCTGTTTGGCGTGCGGGTTACCGGCCTTGGCCTTCTCTTCCACGTCGTAGAAGTTGTCGAACATCAGCAGCGTGTGGGACAGCGCTTTGGCGGCGATCGGCGCCAGCTTCTCGTTGTCCAGCGCTTCGATCAGCGGATGAATGTTATAGCCACCCTGCATGGTGCCTAACAGTTCAATCGCTTTCTCGGGGGTAACCAGGGGGGATGTCGCTTCACCTTTGGCGATGGCCGCCAGGAAACCTGCTTTGACGTAGGCGGCTTCGTCGACGCCCGGTGGAACACGGTTAATCAGCAGGTCTAACAGGAATTCTTCTTCGCCTTTTGGCGGATTCTTCAGTAGTTCGACCAGCGCGGCCATTTGGGTGGCGTCTAGCGGCTTAGGGGCGATGCCCTCAGCAGCACGCTCGGCTACGTGCTTACGGTATTCTTCTAGCACGACGTTCTCCTCGCTCTCATTGTCATTTATTGTGCCTGGCGTATATGCAAACCGGGTTTATACCCTTTGGGTTTCACTCTGTGGCTAGGCGATCGGCCCGTAAAGGCCCCGAAACGGTGATTGGGGCAAACAAGCACGGTCAAACAGCGTTACAGCATGAAAGACTGATGGGTAGAGCGCACGGCGATATTGATGCCATCTATCCTGACGGGGCACTGCTGTCGATGTCCTGGACTGTAAGGTACAGTGCCCGGTTCCGCTCAGCCAGCATATCAGGATTTGAAACGGTTGTTAATTCGTTCACATAAAAGCAACATTAAATCTTTGCTGAATCGTTGAGCGCAGCGTAATCGGCTGCCGGACTAGCAGGACATTATACCCATATAATTAGAGTGGATATAAGCATGAGGATCGGAATTTGGCGCAGCGGCCACAAAAAACCGCGTTCTGCATCTGAGCAAAAAAAACGGCCCCTTTTCAGGAGCCGCTTGATGACCAGTCAAACCAGCAGAATTACTTCTTCTTGGCTTTCGGGTTAGGCAGATCGGTGATGCTGCCTTCGTAGATTTCCGCCGCCAGGCCCACGGATTCGTGCAGGGTCGGGTGAGCGTGGATGGTTAGCGCGATGTCTTCCGCGTCGCAGCCCATTTCGATAGCCAGACCGATTTCACCCAGCAGCTCGCCGCCGTTGGTGCCGACAATCGCGCCACCGATGATGCGGTGAGTTTCTTTGTCGAAGATCAGTTTGGTCATGCCGTCTGCACAGTCGGAAGCGATCGCACGGCCGGAAGCCGCCCACGGGAAGGTGGAGGTTTCGTAGCTGATGCCTTTCTCTTTCGCTTCTTTCTCGGTCAGACCCACCCATGCCACTTCCGGCTCGGTGTAAGCGATGGATGGGATCACTTTCGGATCGAAGTAGTGCTTCATGCCGGCGATAACTTCTGCGGCGACGTGGCCTTCGTGCACGCCTTTGTGCGCCAGCATCGGCTGGCCGACGATGTCGCCGATGGCGAAGATGTGCGGCACGTTGGTGCGCAGCTGTTTGTCGACGTTGATAAAGCCACGCTCGTCAACTTCCACACCGGCTTTGCCGGCATCCAGCAGTTTGCCGTTCGGCACGCGGCCGATCGCCACCAGCACCGCGTCGTAACGCTGTGGTTCTGCCGGCGCTTTTTTACCTTCCATCGTGACGTAGATGCCGTCTTCTTTGGCTTCTACCGCGGTCACTTTGGTTTCCAGCATCAGGTTGAACTGCTTGCTGATACGTTTGGTGAAGACTTTCACCACGTCTTTATCTGCCGCGGGGATAACCTGATCGAACATTTCAACGACGTCGATCTGTGAACCCAACGCATGGTATACGGTGCCCATTTCCAGGCCGATAATGCCGCCGCCCATAACCAGCAGACGCTCTGGGACGGTTTTCAGTTCCAGCGCATCGGTAGAATCCCACACGCGTGGATCTTCATGAGGAATGAATGGCAGTTGGATCGGACGAGAACCTGCGGCGATGATGGCGTTGTCGAAGTTGATGGTGGTTGGGCCGTTTTCGCCTTCCACAACCAGGGTGTTAGCGCCGGTGAACTTGCCCAGGCCGTTGACCACTTTCACTTTACGGCCTTTGGCCATGCCAGCCAGACCGCCGGTCAGCTGAGTGATGACTTTTTCTTTCCAGACGCGCACTTTGTCGATGTCGGTTTTCGGCTCGCCGAAAACGATGCCGTGTTCGGCCAGCGCTTTGGCTTCTTCGATCACTTTGGCAACGTGCAGCAGTGCTTTGGAAGGGATACATCCCACGTTCAGGCAAACCCCGCCCAGAGTGGAATAACGTTCAACCAGAACGGTTTCAAGACCTAAGTCAGCGCAACGAAAGGCTGCAGAGTAACCTGCCGGGCCCGCCCCAAGTACCACGACCTGAGTTTTAATTTCAGTACTCATCATGACCTCTTAATTGATTGTCCGGCGGGTCAGACGTCATTTTTATTGCTAATCGATCTCATAACGCCCTTCATCCACCGGGACGCTTACACCGCGAGCAGTTTACAGAATTGTTAATAATCTGCAAAGCGTGTTCGAGTGACCCGTGTCTCAACAATTTTGTCGAGTTATGCAAAATCCGACAAAACTGCTACAGAATCGTCAGGGGCGCAGCATGCTGCGCCCCTTTTGCATTACATCACCAGACGGCGAATGTCGGACAACATGTTGTTGATGATGGTGATGAAGCGCGCACCATCGGCACCGTCGATAACGCGGTGGTCGAAGGACAGCGACATCGGCATCATCAGGCGCGGCATGAACTCTTTACCGTTCCAGACCGGCTCCATCGCAGACTTGGAGACGCCCAGGATAGCCACTTCCGGCGCGTTGACGATCGGCGCGAAGTGAGTCGTCCCGATACCGCCCAGGCTGGAGATGGTGAAGCAGCCGCCCTGCATCTCGCCCGCGGTCAGCTTGCCGTCGCGCGCTTTCTTGGAGATGGTCATCAGCTCGCGAGACAGCTCGGTGATGCTCTTCTTGTTCACGTCCTTGAACACCGGAACCACCAGGCCGTTCGGGGTATCTACCGCCACGCCGATGTTGATGTATTTCTTCAGCGTCAGCTTCTGGCCATCTTCGGACAGCGAGCTGTTGAAGCGCGGCATCTGCTCCAGAGCGGCAGCGACGGCTTTCATGATGAACACGACAGGCGTGAACTTCACGTCCAGCTTGCGCTTGGCCGCTTCTTCGTTCTGCTGCTTGCGGAACGCTTCCAGATCGGTGATATCGGTTTTGTCGAAGTGAGTCACGTGCGGGATCATCACCCAGTTGCGGCTCAGGTTCGCGCCAGAGATCTTCTGGATGCGGCCCATTTCGACTTCTTCGATCTCGCCGAACTTGCTGAAGTCCACTTTCGGCCATGGCAGCATGCCCGGCAGACCGCCGCCGGCAGCAGCCGGAGCCGCTTCAGCGCGTTTCACCGCGTCTTTCACGTATGCCTGAACGTCTTCGCGCAGGATGCGGCCTTTACGACCGGTGCCTTTCACTTTCGCCAGGTTAACGCCGAATTCACGCGCCAGACGACGAATGACCGGAGTCGCGTGCACGTAGGCCGCGTTCTCGGCGAACTCGCCTTTGTCTTCAGCTTTCGCAGCCGGAGCGGCGGCTTTAGCGGCGGCCGGCGCCGGCGCAGCGTCCGCTTTAGCGGCTGGCGCGGCGGCAGCGGCAGGCGCAGCGCCTTCCACTTCGAACACCATGATCAGGGAGCCGGTTTTCACTTTGTCGCCGGTCGCGATCTTGATCTCTTTCACGGTGCCCGCGAACGGCGCTGGCACTTCCATAGAGGCCTTGTCGCCTTCCACGGTGATCAGAGACTGCTCGGCGGCAACCTTGTCGCCTACCTTGACCATCACTTCGGTCACTTCGACTTCGTCACCGCCGATGTCCGGCACGGCGACGTCTTTGGCCGCAGAGGCCGCAGGCGCTGCAGCGGCAGCCGGTGCTTGCGCCGCAGCCGGAGCAGCAGCGGAAGCGGCGCCAGCCACTTCGAACACCATGATCAGGGAACCGGTTTTCACTTTGTCGCCGGTCGCGATCTTGATCTCTTTCACGGTGCCCGCAAACGGCGCAGGGACTTCCATGGAAGCCTTGTCGCCTTCCACGGTGATCAGGGACTGCTCGGCTTCCACCTTGTCGCCCACTTTCACCAGGATCTCGGTCACTTCGACTTCGTCGGCGCCAATGTCCGGCACGGCAACGTCTTTGGCAGCAGCGGCAGCCGGAGCAGCTGCTGCTGCCGCCGGTTTTTCTTCCGCTTTCGCCGCCGGAGCAGCTTCCGCTGCGCCTGCCGCTTCGAAGATCATGATCAGTTTGCCGGTTTCGGTTTTATCGCCGACCGCCACTTTGATCTCTTTCACCACGCCCGCCTGCGGGGAGGGCACTTCCATGGAAGCCTTGTCGCCTTCCACGGTGATCAGCGATTGTTCCGCTTCAACTTTATCGCCGACCTTCACCAGAATCTCGGTGATTTCGACTTCATCTGCACCGATGTCCGGTACGTTGATTTCGATAGACATTATTCAGTACCTCTTAGGCCAGACGCGGGTTAACTTTTTCCGGGTTGATGTCGAATTTCTTGATTGCGTCAGCAACCACAGAAGCTTCGATCTCACCGCGTTTAGCCAGTTCACCCAGAGCAGCAACCACCACGTAGGATGCATCGACTTCGAAGTGGTGACGCAGGTTTTCGCGGCTGTCCGAACGACCGAAGCCGTCGGTGCCCAGTACGCGATAATCGCTGGCCGGCACATAAGTACGAACCTGTTCGGCGAACAGTTTCATGTAGTCGGTAGAGGCTACCGCAGGCGCGTCGTTCATCACCTGAGCGATGTAAGGCACGCGTGGCGCTTCGGTTGGGTGCAGCATATTCCAGCGCTCGCAATCCTGGCCGTCGCGCGCCAGTTCGGTGAACGAGGTCACGCTGTAGGTGTCGGAACCCACGCCGTAGTCCTTCGCCAGGATCTGCGCAGCTTCGCGCACGTGGCGCAGGATGGCGCCGGAGCCCAGCAGCTGTACCTTGCCTTTGCTGCCTTCCAGCGTTTCCAGCTTGTAGATACCCTTGCGGATACCTTCTTCCGCACCCTGCGGCATCGCAGGCATGTGGTAGTTTTCGTTCAGCGTGGTCAGGTAGTAGTACACGTTTTCCGGGTTGTCGCCATACATGCGCACCAGACCGTCGTGCATGATCACCGCCACTTCGTACGCGTAAGCCGGATCGTAAGAGATGCAGTTAGGGATGGTCAGAGACTGAATGTGGCTGTGGCCATCTTCGTGCTGCAGACCTTCGCCGTTCAGGGTAGTACGGCCCGAGGTCCCGCCGATCAGGAAGCCGCGCGCCTGTTGGTCGCCCGCTGCCCAGCACAGGTCGCCGATACGTTGGAAACCGAACATCGAGTAGTAGATGTAGAACGGAATCATCGGCAGATCGTTGGTGCTGTAGGAGGTCGCTGCGGCCAGCCAGGAAGAGGCTGCGCCCAGTTCGTTGATGCCTTCCTGCAGGATTTGGCCTTTCTCGTCTTCTTTGTAGTAAGCAACCTGCTCACGGTCCTGCGGGGTGTACTGCTGGCCGTTCGGGCTGTAGATACCGATCTGACGGAACAGACCTTCCATACCGAAGGTACGCGCTTCGTCGGCGATGATTGGCACCAGGCGATCTTTGATCGACTTGTTCTTCAGCATCACGTTCAGGGCACGCACGAAGGCGATAGTGGTGGAGATCTCTTTGTTCTGCTCTTCCAGCAGCGAGCTGAAATCTTCCAGCGCCGGCATTTCCAGCTTCTGGGTGAACTCCGGCAGACGGGTAGGCACGTAGCCTTTCAGCGCCTGACGACGTTCGTGCAGGTATTTGTACTCTTCGGAATCTTTCTCGAAGGTGATGTACGGCAGTTTTTCGATGTCAGCATCGGCAACCGGCACGTTGAAACGATCGCGGAAGTGGTGAACCCCTTCCATGTTCATTTTCTTCACCTGGTGAGCGATGTTTTTACCTTCCGCGGTTTCACCCATGCCGTAACCTTTGATGGTGTGGGCCAGGATAACGGTCGGTTTGCCTTTGGTGTCCTGCGCTTTTTTCAGTGCAGCGAAGATTTTCTTCGGATCGTGACCACCACGGTTCAGCGCCCAGATTTCGTCGTCGGTCATGTCTTTGACCAGCGCCGCGGTTTCCGGGTAACGGCCGAAGAAGTGCTCGCGCACGTAAGCGCCGTCTTTGGATTTGAAGGTCTGGTAGTCGCCGTCCAGGGTCTCGTTCATCAGCTGAACCAGTTTACCGCTGGTGTCTTTGCGCAGCAGCTCGTCCCAACGGCCGCCCCAGATCACTTTCAGCACCTGCCAGCCTGCGCCGGAGAAGATGCCTTCCAGTTCGTTGATGATCTTGCCGTTACCGGTGACCGGGCCGTCCAGGCGCTGCAGGTTGCAGTTGATGACGAACACCAGGTTGTCCAGCTTCTCGCGGGTGGCGATGGTGATGGCGCCTTTGGATTCCGGCTCATCCATCTCGCCGTCGCCCAGGAAGGCGTAAACGGTCTGCTCAGAGGTGTCTTTCAGGCCGCGGTGTTCCAGGTATTTCAGGAACTTCGCCTGATAGATGGCGCTGATTGGGCCCAGGCCCATGGATACGGTCGGGAACTGCCAGAATTCCGGCATCAGCTTAGGATGCGGGTAAGAGGACAGACCGTTGCCGTGCACTTCCTGACGGAAGTTGTTCATCTGTTCTTCGGTCAGGCGGCCTTCAAGGAAGGCGCGCGCGTAAACGCCCGGAGAGATGTGGCCCTGGAAGTAGACCAGGTCGCCGCCGTCTTTCTCGTTGCGTGCGCGGAAGAAGTGGTTAAAGCAGACTTCATAGAAGGTCGCGGAAGACTGGAAGGAAGCCATGTGGCCGCCCAGCTCCAGGTCTTTCTTGGATGCGCGCAGAACGGTCATGATCGCGTTCCAACGGATCGCAGAGCGAATGCGGCGTTCCAGATCCAGGTTGCCTGGGTAAGCCGGTTCGTCTTCTACCGCGATGGTGTTGACGTAGTTGTGCGCCGCAGCACCGGCCGCAACGTTAACGCCGCCTTTGCGGGCTTCTCCCAATACCTGATCAATCAGAAACTGAGCTCGCTCAACACCCTCTTCACGGATGACCGATTCGATCGCCTGCAGCCAGTCGCGGGTTTCGATCGGATCCACGTCATTGTTTAAACGTTCTGACATGGTGGTATTCCTTATCTGTCTAATGGTTTGTTTGGAGCCTGTCTTCCTGTGCTCTGTGAAAAAACACACGAAGACAGGCCCATCAGTTTAGTTGCCGCTTAAGTACTTAACTAAGTACCTCGAACTTAACCCCCGCAGGCTGGTGTACCCTGAAGAGGACAGCTCTTAATCCTTGCGTTGCTGGAGACGCCGCAGCGATCTCTCGCGCCGAGTATGCTCCCGGCTGAGATCCAGCAAGATTTCCTCGATAAACGCCAAGTGGCGATGCGAGGCTTCACGGGCCTTTTCCGGCTCGCGTGCCACAATCGCCTCAAAAATTCCGGCGCGGTGGCTGCTCACTTTTGCCAACATCTCACGGCGCGAGTAGAGCAATTCAAAGTTCTGACGCACGTTCTGTTCCAGCATCGGCCCCATGCAGCGTAGCAGGTGAAGTAACACAACGTTGTGAGCGGCTTCGGTCACGGCGATTTGATACTGCATGACCGCATCGGCTTCGGCGTCGAGATCGCCGCTGTCTTGAGCCTGTTGAATCACGATGTGGCAGTCGCGGATGCGCGCCAGATCTTCATCGGTGCCGCGCAGCGCCGCGTAATAGGCGGCAATGCCTTCCAGCGCGTGACGGGTTTCCAGCAGATCGAACTGTGATTCGGGATGGTCGGCCAGCAGCTCGGCCAGCGGATCGCTGAAGCTCTGCCACAGATTAGTTTGCACGAAGGTGCCGCCGCCCTGACGGCGCAGGAGCAGCCCTTTCGCTTCAAGGCGCTGAATGGCCTCTCTCAGAGAAGGACGGGAGACATCAAATTGTTTCGCCAGCTCGCGCTCCGGAGGCAGTTTTTCGCCTGGGCGCAGTGTCCCCTCGAGGATCAGGTATTCGAGCTGTTGCTCGATAACATCTGACAACTTGGGTTGGCGGATTTTGCTGTAGGCCATGAGTGAATTCTTCTCTGCGAATGGCGCGGAGTCAATTGGTAATACCAATTTCAAAAACGTGACGGTAAAGTAACAAAGTATTCACCTCCTGTCCATACGGGCCTTGATCGAAATCAGGTTACCCGCACATTTTAACACCCCGCTGAAAACCCCGCTGCAAACCGGTAACGCCGTGATGGTATTACCATTTACGCGGCGGGTTGGGGATTTAACTTTTACCAAACCTTACGCAAGGCAGAGTGCAAACTTTTTGCCCGAGTTTTATTGCATGGTTATTACGCTTTAATGAATGGCTATTTGGCGAGCAGCGCAACGGCGGTTCGTTCATTATTTGAACGCGACCCACCGTTCAGATCTACGTTATTTTTGCGCATTATGTGATTTGTTGCTTATTTCATGCACTGAATCCCTCCTGCCGTCACACAACCCGCATTTTGTTTCCTAAACTGCTGCAATCTTAATCACTCACACGACAAAGCAGGTGCAAACCGACGCGCATAACATTATTCTCTGCCAAACGGTAGCGGCGCCGTGGAATTAATAGCTATAACGCCGTAAATAAAACAAAACACACATCGTAACCACTGCTTTACAGGCAGGTGGGCATTCACAACGACAGAGGGTTAGATTGATGGATGGTCAACAGCATGGTGACCAGCTGAAGCGCGGCCTGAAAAACCGCCATATTCAGCTCATCGCCTTAGGTGGCGCAATCGGCACCGGGTTATTTCTCGGTATCGCTCAAACAATAAAAATGGCCGGCCCGTCAGTGCTCCTCGGCTACGCCATCGGCGGCTTCATCGCGTTTCTGATCATGCGCCAGTTGGGGGAAATGGTGGTGGAAGAGCCGGTCGCCGGCTCCTTCAGCCACTTCGCCTACAAATACTGGGGCAACTTCGCCGGCTTCGCCTCCGGCTGGAACTACTGGGTGCTGTATGTCCTGGTGGCGATGGCGGAGCTGACCGCGGTCGGCATCTACGTGCAGTACTGGTGGCCGGAGATCCCCACCTGGGTTTCCGCCGCGGTATTCTTCCTGGCGATCAACGCCATCAACCTGGCCAACGTCAAAGTTTACGGCGAGATGGAGTTCTGGTTCGCCATCATCAAAGTGGTGGCGATTATCGGCATGATCGTGTTCGGCGCCTACCTGCTGTTCAGCGGCATGGGCGGCCCGGAAGCCACCGTCACCAACCTGTGGGCGCAGGGCGGGTTCTTCCCGAACGGCGTCATGGGCCTGGTGATGGCGATGGCGGTGATCATGTTTTCCTTCGGCGGCCTCGAGCTGGTCGGCATCACCGCCGCCGAAGCCGACAACCCGCAAAAAAGCATTCCGAAAGCCACCAATCAGGTGATCTACCGCATCCTGATCTTCTATATCGGTTCACTGGCCATTCTGCTGTCGCTGTACCCGTGGGGCAAAGTGGTCGAAGGCGGCAGCCCGTTCGTGCTGATCTTCCACGCGCTGAACAGCAACCTGGTGGCGACCGTGCTGAACATCGTGGTGCTCACCGCCGCGCTGTCGGTCTACAACAGCTGCGTCTACTGCAACAGCCGCATGCTGTACGGCCTGGCGCAGCAGGGCAACGGCCCGAAAAGCCTGCTGAAGGTCGATGGCCGCGGCGTGCCGGTGGTGGCCATCGGCATCTCCGCCCTCGCTACCGCGCTGTGCGTGCTGATTAACTACCTGATCCCGGGCCGCGCCTTCGAACTGCTGATGGCGCTGGTGGTGTCGGCGCTGGTGATCAACTGGGCGATGATCAGCCTGGCGCACCTGAAGTTCCGCGCCGCCAAAAACCGCGAAGGCGTGGTGCCGAAGTTCAAAGCGTTCTGGTACCCGTTCAGCAACTACCTGTGCCTGCTGTTCATGGCCGGCATCCTGGTGATCATGTACCTGACGCCGGGTATTCAAATCTCGGTGCTGCTGATCCCGGTGTGGGTGGCGATCCTGGCCGTCGGTTACGCCATCAAACAGCGCAGCCAGCGCGTCGACGGCGTCACCAGCCGTTGAATCCCGTGACCGCGCAGTAAACAAAACGGCCCGAAGATGCGGGCCATTTTTTTGCCTGAACGCCGCTTACTTGCGCAGCGCTTTCACCTGCTCGGCGGTGATATCCGCCGGCAAGCCGCCCCAGGTCACGCGCAGGTAATTCACCAGCTCCGCCACGTCGGCATCGCTCAGACGCTCGCCGAAGCCCGGCATGCTCTGCATGCTTTCACCGTTCGGGAACTGCTGGGCCGGCAGGCCGTCCAGCACCGACACGATCAGGTTCTTGCCGTCCGCCTGGCGCAGCGTGGCGTTATCGCGCATCGCCGGTGCGACGTGCGGTTTGCCCTCGCCTTCACGCGCATGGCAGCCGGCGCACTGATCCAGATAGACCATACGCCCGGCATCGCTGCCCTGCCCCATTTTCACCGGCACCGCCGCCGGCGGCTGCTCGCCCATCAGATACAGCGCCAGCGCCTGATGATCTTCCGGCGTCAAATAACGGGTGCTGAGATCCACCACCATGTGCATCTCGCTGAAGGCGGAACCCTGCGGCGCAAGGCCGGTGCTGAGGAAGCGGCTGACGTCCTGCGGCGTCCAGCCGCGCTGCGCCAGACCGTGCGGCGTAATGTCCGGCGCCATGAAGCGGCCGAGATCGCCGCCCTGCATCGGTTTGCCGAGATCCATCTGCCCCAGCGCGCCGCGCGGCGTGTGGCATTCGCCACAGTGGCCCAGCACATCGGCCAGATAGCGGCCGCGCTGCCATTGCGGCGAGCTGCCCTGCGAGCTGGCCGGCAGCGGATCCTGGCTGCGGAACAGCAGATTCCAGCCGATCAGCGCCATGCGCTGGTTGAACGGGAACGGCATCTCGTTGGCCGGAATGGCCACGTCCACCGCCGGGCGCGTCATCAGGTAAGCGTAGATGTCGTCGGCGTCCTGGCGCGAAATGCCCTTGTACGAGGTGTAAGGCATCGCCGGGTACAGGTGCCGCCCGCCCGGCGCCACGCCCTGCGTCAGCGCCAGGAAGAAGTCGTCCTTGCTCCAGCGCCCGATGCCGTGGTCGGCCGACGGCGTCAGGTTGCTGCCGTAAATCGTGCCGAACGGCGTGTCCAGCGGATAGCCGCCGGCCAACGGCGCCCCACCGCTGGCGGTATGGCAGGCGGCGCAGTCGGCGGCCTGCGCCAGATAGCGGCCGCGTGCGATCTGTTCGGCGCTGGCGGTCACCTGCTGCACCGGGCCGTCGTAACGGCGGTTTTCCCGCCACCACAACAGCGCAATCACCACGATCGCCACCAGCACAATCAACACTGCGAGACGTTTTTTCATTGCGCCGTCTCCTTCAGCAGGCCCGGCGTTTTCAGCACCACGTCGCGCACCGCTTCGTAGTAGCGCACGTAGCCGGTGCAGCGGCAGATGTGGCTGTCCAGCGCCTGCTCGATGGCGTTCTCCAGCTGATCGCGGGCGATCGGCTCACGCTTGAGCTTTTCCACGAAAATGGTGGCGGCGTTGACGAAGCCCGGCGTGCAGTAGCCGCACTGGAAGCTGTAGTGCTCCAGAAACGCCTGCTGGATCGGCGACAGCTCAACCACCTCCCCCTGTTCGTCCACCCTGGCGTGGCCTTCGACGGTGCGCACTTTCTTGCCGTTGAAGAAATGCGCGCCGGTGATGCAGGTGCGCACCTCTTCGCTGGTGCCGCTCGGGTGATCGACAATCGCCACGCAGGCGTGGCAAATGCCCTGCCCGCAACCGAGGCGCGAACCGGTCAAATCGAGATACTCGTGCAGGAAATCGATCATCATCAAGCCTTCCGGCACCTCGATCGGGCCGTACTGTTTCTCGTTGATGGTCAGGGAAATCGGCTGGGTTTTAATGCTCATTGTAATACCTCACGAATATTTTCTGCACGAACGGGCAAATCACGGAAACGGTGGCCGGTGGCGTCGGCAATGGCGTTGACCAGTGCGGCCACGATCGGGATCATCACCACTTCCGCCATGCCTTTCGGCGGATCGGTTTCCGACAGCGCCGGCAGGATGTCGCCGCTCTGTTTCCACACCGCCACGTCGCTGGCGCGCGGCAGGTGGTAACGGTTGAAGTTCCAGGTACCGTTGCCCGGGCCGTCTTCGTACAGCGGTAAATATTCGTGCAGCGCATGGCCGATGCCCATCGCCAGCCCGCCCTGCAGTTGGCCGGAAACCAGTTCCGGCACGATCAGGTTGCCGCACTCCATGATCGAATGGTGATTCAACAACTCCACCTGGCCGGTGGCGATATCCACCGCCACTTCCGCCAGCGTGCCGACGGCGCTGTAGTAGGTCACCGCCGCATTGTTGCGCTGGGTCGGCGGGTAGTAGACCTGCCCGCGCGCCAGCGGTTTGAATTCGCCGTTGGCGTTGCGCAGCGCCATGCCGTCGATAGGCAGGCGTTCGCTTTTGCCGTTCAACGTGAAATCGGCCTCCGCCCACTGCCAGCGGTTGAACACGTGCACCGCCGCGCCGGTGACGCCGCCCATCTGATAAGCCGTCTTGGCCAGCAGCTCGAGGCTCAGCACCGACATGCCCGCCGCCGTCAGGCCGCCTTCGACCCAACGCGCATCTTCGCGCCGCACCACCAGCGGCGCTGCCTGGCCGCCGCCGATGCCGGCCTGCCACAGCGCCATCGCCGCCGGCCACAGGCCGTGATCGAAGATCAGGCGCGCCGCTTCGCGGGTGCTGTGCGAGAAGTAATAGGCCGAGTTGCTGGCGCTCGACGGCGAACAGTAGCTCGGCGTCCAGTTAGGGTTGGTTTGCAGCTTGTCCTGCTCTTCCTGCGACATCAGGTAAGGATCGCCGCTGGTGACCATCGGCAATACCGACCAGTCGGTGACCGAGAAGTGGGCTTCGTCGGCCGGTTTGCCCAGCCACTGCGCGCACAATACCGACTGCGAGGTCGACATGCCGGTGCCCATCTCCGCGCCGCTGTGATGCAGCGTGATGCGGCCATCTTCGCTCAGCTCCACCCGGGCGAACGAGGTTTCCGCCCCGGTGCCAAAGTCTTTCTGTACGCAGCCGAAGCCAACGCCATAGCGCTTGCCGGGATGGCGGCTCTCAAACTCGGCCTTGCGTTCGGCGCGCTTGAGCCACATCTCGTGCTTCGCCGCCTTCTCCAGCACTTCATCGGCGCGGATCGCACCGGCCGGGATCGCCCCCTGGGTGTTTTTCATGCCGGATTTCAGCACGTTGCGCAGGCGGAACTCGATCGGGTCGATCTTCAGCTCGGCGGCCAGCTCATCCACCATCATCTCGGTGGCGGCCATGCTCTGCAGCGTGCCGTAACCGCGCGCCGAACCGGCGTCGATGGCGCGTGAGGCCAGCCCGACCGACGACAGATCGCTTTTCGGGAAGTAGTAAATCGACTGGGCGGCGGTCGCGCCGACCATCACCACCGAAGGGGTGAAGTTGCTGCGGCCGCCGCCGTCCGCGGTCATGTCACCGAGGAACGACTGCATGACGCCGGTCTGCTTATTCACCGCGATGCGGTAGTTCATGTCGAACGCATGGCGCTTCAGCGCCGTCTGGAACTGCTCGAAACGGTCATTGGCCAGGCGCACCGGGTGGCCGTCGCCGTACATCGCCGCCACCGCGCCGTAATACGGGAAGTTGTAGTGATCTTTCGAGCCGTAGCCCACGGTGTAGCACGGGTGCAGGATCAGCTGTTTCACCGGCGGGTTGCGCCTGGCCAACATACGCGGCATCTCGTCGGCCACTTCCTGCGGCGACTGAGTCGGCACCACCAGATGCAGGGTTTGCGTCTGCGCGTCGAACCAGCCGTTGGCGTTGTCCGGCTCCAGCGCCGAGGTGTCGATCGACTGCGTGGTGTAGCGGCGTGACATCACCAGCCAGTCGGCCGGCGGATTCGCCAACTCGTCGGCGATCAGGCCCGCATAGCGCATGCCTTCCTGATCCAGCTTGCCGCCCTCGCGCCCTTCCGGCCATACCGGCAGGTGTTTTTTCATCGATACCGGGAAGATCGGCGTATCCTTCAGGCTGGAGAAGCGATCGTCGTCGAACGGCTGTTCTCCCCCCACCCGCACATAGCGGAAGCTGCCCCAGGGATCGCGCTCCAGCGGGCCGGTGACCGCGCCGTATTTGATGGTTTCCTCACGGAATTTCAGCTTGTCCTTGGCGAAGCGGAAACGGGCGAAGTCGTGATAGATCAGGATCGCCACCGCCTGGCCAAGGTAGGCCGGAGTTTTGCCGTTCGGCAGCAGCATGTCGTCACCGTAGAACGCCGGAAAGGCCAGGCCATCGCGCGCCAGATCTTCCGCCGTCACCAGGCGATCGGGCTGCAGATCGTCCCCCAGCAGCGACAGATCGACCCCCTCGAACAGCCGGTCGGCTTTGGTAACGCGCAGAATGAAGGCGTGCGCCTGTTTCTGCGGCCAGTGCGGCATGTCCACCGCGCGGATATCGCGTGCGAACACCTTCTGCCCCATGACCTTGGCGCGGCCGTCGATACGGAAACGGACGCGCTTGGCCTGCGGATCCCAGTTGGGTGACTGGAGGATTTTTTGCTCGAACAGCGCGGCGTAGGCGCGGCTGTACAGGGGGGCGAGGTACACGGAGACCCCCGCAATCACGGCGCTTTTGATAAAGCGGCGCCGCGACGGGTTGAAATTGCTCATAAATAAGTCCTTCACGTCTTTCTTGTAATTGGTTTTTGTTCGCGGTGTTGTTGCGCAAACGCTGACGACCTTGCCGTAGACGTCATAAGCATATGCTTATAACTAAAATTATGTGATGATTAACAGGCTGTTTTCAACAAAAAAACATTTACAAAACACAGGTAGTTTGTAGGCTAATAAATAATTTGCGCAAACGCGGACTTCAACCATGACCACGGGCATTGTCATTACCGCCGCCGGACGCGGAGAGCGCTTTATTCAGGCCGGCGGCCAGGGCAACAAATTGAACGCCGGGTTTGCCGATGCGGCGGGCGAGCGGCGTTCGCTGTTCGAACACACCCTGCGCCAGGCGCTGGCCTCCGGCCTGCCGGTACAGGTGGTGACCCGGCCGGATAATCTGCCGGTACTGGCAGCCTGCGCAGCCAACCAAGTGCCGGTCACCCTGCTCGCCAGCGCGGGCCTCGGCGACTCGATCGCCGCGGGCGTTGCGGCCACACCGCACTGGCAGGGCTGGCTGATCCACCTGGCCGATATGCCATTCGTCGGCGCCGACGTTTTCCGACAGGTGGCGGATGCCTTACGGCAGCACCCGATCGTGCGCCCCTGTTATGCGCAACAGCCCGGTCACCCGGTCGGCTTTTCCGCCCGATTGCGCAAACCACTTTGCCAACTGCGCGGCGATAATGGCGCGCGTGAACTGCTGCAAGGCGCGGCAGTCCACCTGCTGCCGCTTGAGCACCCCGGCGTCGTGCGGGATATTGATCTTCCATCGCAACTCCCGGCCAGCGAGTAAATTCACCTATGCAACATCTTGATGTCACCGTGGTCAGCCAGGCGATAAGCTGGCTGCAACAACAGCCGGTTTGGTTATGCACCGTGCTCAGCACCTATGGCTCTTCGCCGCGCTCGCCGGGCGCGTTGATGGCGGCGACCCGCGACGGCCGCTACAGCGGCTCATTGTCGGGCGGGTGCGTGGAGGAGGACTTTCTGCGGCGCGTGGCCGCCGGGGAGTATCAGGCGGCCAGCCAGGTGATTCGTTACGGCGAAGGCGGCATGACGCCCAACGTGGCGCTGCCGTGCGGCGGCGTGCTGGACGTGCTGATCGAGTATCTGCCGGCGGGAGAAGCCAGCGTCGCTTACCTGCAGCGCATCGCCGGCGCGCTGGAAGGGCATCATGCGTTGCTCAAACGCCTGACGCTGCCCAACGCCTGCCACAGCCTCGAGCAAAGCCACTTCACCAGCGCCACTCAGGTCGAACGCCGGCTCGAACAGATTACCCTGCACATCGCAGCCGCGCCGCGCCTGCTGATCGCCGGGCTGTCCAGCGTGGCGCTGTACTGCGCCGATTTCGCCGTAGCGCTGGGGTTTGAGGTGCTGGTGTGCGAGAACCGCCCGGAGGCGCTGGATAACTTCGCCGCCGAGTTAAAACCGGGCGTGACGCTGCTGCGCCAGTTTCCGGCCAAGTTCATTGAGGACGGCGGTTGCCACGCCAATACCGCCGTCGTGGCGCTGACCCACGATCCGCGTATGGACGATCTGACGCTGATGGAAGCGATCCACACCCCGGCGTTTTACATCGGCGCCATGGGCTCGCTCAGAAACAGCGCGCGGCGGCGCCAGCGGTTGCAGCAGATCGCCGAATTCACGCCGCAGGAGTTGGAACGCATTCACGCGCCGATCGGCCTGCCGCTCGGCAGCAAAACCCCGGCGGAGATCGCCCTGGCGGTGATGGCGGCGATCGTGCAGCAAAAAAACCGGCGGCCGGCCGCCGACGGGATCAGTGCAGCGGCACCACCGGCACCAGATGTTGCAGCTCCAGGTGCAGCTCCTCTTTCCCGCTCAGCGAATAGCTGAACACCGTCATGTCCGGCCCGTCGCCGCGGGCCAGCCCCATTTCGGGCAGCACCTGCGTGTAGATTTGAATGATGTGGTCATTGAGCGCCACCGGCTTGCCGGAATAGCGAAAACGGCAAAACTCGCCGTGGACCTCCGGCAGCGGCTCCAGCGCCACGCCTTCACGCAGCGGGTAGTCCGCCGTCACGCCCAGGGTATAGTCGACCCTGACCCGCTCGCCGTCCGGCACCAGTTGGGTAAACGAATAGGTCTGCGCCGGACGCTCGCCCAACAAGGTGTAGAACTGCGCCCGCAGCGCGCTGCGCTGCGGCAGATGCGACTTGTCCAACTTTTCGATATCCAGGTGATAAGCGTACTGTTTACCGTGAAAGGCGTATTGCCCTCTGGCGATGCTGACGCGTTCGACCTGAATATCGCCGGGCTGGCTGGCCGCCAGCGAACGCACCAGATTGCTGAAGTCCTGTTTGCGGGCATGACGATACACGCTGGGCGATTCGGCGAAATGTTTCTTGAAACAGCGCGAGAACGTCTGCTGGTTATCGAATTGATACTCGACCGAAATATCGAGGATGCTCTTCTGCGTGAAACGCAAGGCGAAGGCGGCGATGTAGAGGCGGCGAGCGCGAATGTAGGAAGCTAACGATAATCCGGTCTGCTTCTTGAACATGCGCTGCAGGTACCATTTCGTATAACCTGACTTGGCGGAAACGATATCCAACGACAGCGGATTGGTCAGGTTATCTTCAATCCAGACCAGCAGTTCCCTGATATGATTTTCCTGCGTTCCCATGTGCTTGCTGAAACCTTCTGTTGCCGATATTCCATTAGTCGAATTTTAGTGCTATCCGCGTAGGGTATACAGGTTAAAACTCGGCGTCCAGCAAGCTACAGGACTTTACACAATCCCCCTTCGCCGCCCGCAGGCGGCGAAGGGGGCAACGCTTATTTCAGGCAGCTGGAGCATTGGCCGGCCTGGATCTTCTGGAAGAAGTCATTGCCTTTGTCATCCACCAGGATAAACGCCGGGAAATCTTCCACTTCGATTTTCCAGATCGCTTCCATGCCCAGCTCAGGGTACTCCACGCACTCCAGGCTCTTGATGCTCTGCTGCGCCAGCACCGCCGCCGGGCCGCCGATGCTGCCGAGGTAGAAGCCGCCGTGCTTGTGGCAGGCATCCGTCACCTGCTGGCTGCGGTTGCCTTTCGCCAGCATGATCATGCTGCCGCCGTGGGATTGCAGCAGGTCGACGTAGGAATCCATACGCCCGGCGGTGGTTGGCCCCAAGGAACCGGATGCATAGCCTTCCGGCGTTTTAGCCGGGCCGGCGTAGTAGATCGGGTGGTCCTTGACGTACTGCGGCAAGCCTTCACCGCGATCCAGGCGCTCTTTCAGCTTGGCGTGCGCGATATCGCGGCCGACGATGATGGTGCCGCTCAGCGACAGGCGGGTGGAAACCGGGTACTGCGACAGCTGTTTGAGGATCTCGGCCATCGGGCGGTTGAGATCGACCTTGATCGCCTCGCCCTCCCCGGCCTGGCGCAGCTCCTGAGGAATGAATTTACCCGGATTGTGCTCCAGTTTTTCCAGCCAGATGCCGTCGCGGTTGATCTTGCCTTTGATGTTGCGGTCCGCCGAGCAGGAGACGCCCATGCCGACCGGGCAGGAGGCGCCGTGGCGCGGCAGGCGCACTACGCGGATATCATGTGCAAAGTATTTGCCGCCGAACTGTGCGCCCAGCCCCAGGTTTTGCGCTTCTTGCAGCAGTTCCGCTTCGAGTTCCAGATCGCGGAACGCCTGACCATGCTCGTTGCCTTCCGTCGGCAGGCCATCGTAATACTTGGTCGAGGCCAGTTTGACGGTTTTCAGCGTCGCTTCCGCCGAGGTGCCGCCGATGACGAACGCCACGTGGTACGGCGGGCAAGCCGCGGTGCCCAGCGTGCGCATCTTGTCGACCAGGTAGTTTTTCAGCTTGCCCGGCGACAGCAGCGCCTTGGTTTCCTGATACAGATAGGTTTTGTTGGCGGAGCCGCCGCCCTTGGCGATGCACAGGAATTTGTACTCTTCGCCGTCCACGCTGTAGAGATCGATCTGCGCCGGCAGGTTGCTGCCGGTATTGACCTCTTTGTACATATCCAGCGCGGCGTTCTGCGAATAGCGCAGGTTCTCTTCGATGTAGGTGTTATACACCCCGCGCGACAGCGCCTCTTCATCGCCGCCGCCGGTCCAGACGCGCTGGCCCTTTTTGCCGACGATGATCGCCGTGCCAGTGTCCTGGCAGGTCGGTAAAATACCCTTGGCGGCGATTTCTGAGTTACGCAGAAATTGCAGCGCAACGTACTTGTCGTTTTCGCTGGCGTCCGGATCTTTGAGGATATCGGCCACCTGCTGTTGGTGCGCCGGGCGCAGCATGAACGAGGCGTCGTGGAACGCATGCTGGGCAAGCAGGGTTAACGCTTCAGGGGCAACTTTCAGAATTTCCTGGCCTTCAAATTCGCTCACGGAAACGTGGTCGCGGCTCAGCAGGTAGTATTCGGTATCGTCTTTCTTCAGCGGGAACGGATCTTGATAGTGGAACGGTTTATTCGACATTGATCTCTCACTTGCAACATCAGCTGCGTTAAATTCACACTTACGGCGCGCGACACGGCGCCTTGTCAAAAAACTGCCTCCACCTTACGTATTTTTAATCAGTCAGTTATTGCGCCAAATCGCAAAATAACCGCTATTTGCGTAAGGGATTACCACAGGCGGCGTTTCAACCTTGCTCGGTGAGAACTGCGGGTACAGACTCATCATGCACGCTTTATTATCCCGCAGTTAACACATTGATTACAATCCATCGGCGGCGATCGTCTTATCAATGCGGTGAAAAAGCGCCGGATGCGATTTGCGCCGGGGCATATTGTCAGCCGCCGCGCCATTGCTTAAGCTAGCCGCAATGAACAAACCGAGAATCCCCATCGCGCTGCAACAAGCGGTGATGCGCTGCCTGCGAGAAAAGCTGCAGTTGGCCCGCCAGCATTTTGCCGTCGAGTTCCCCGAACCCAGCATCGTCTATCAGCAACGCGGCACCAGCGCGGGCACCGCCTGGCTGCAAAGCTGGGAAATCCGTCTGAACCCGGTGCTGCTGCTGGAAAACCAACAGCCGTTTATCGATGAAGTGGTGCCGCACGAACTGGCGCACCTGCTGGTGTTTCGCCAATTCGGCCGGGTAGCGCCGCACGGCCGCGAATGGCGCTGGATGATGGAAAGCGTGCTGCTGACGCCCGCCAGCCGCACTCATCGTTTCGAAACCGCCTCGGTGCAAAGCAAAACCTTCCCCTACCGCTGCGGCTGCGGGCAGCACCAGCTCACCATTCGCCGCCATAACCGCGTGCTGCGCGGCGAAAGCGAATACCGCTGCCGCCGGTGCGGCGAAAAACTGAAATTTCTTGCTAGCGAGAACCTTTAGTTAAACGATTTATACGTTAAAACAAGTAAATATCGCCATTTGCCACTGCCGACAAGTTCCGTTACCCTGCCTGCTTTTCCAATTTTGAGCTGTTTTGGAATATGCTTCGCAGAATTTTGTTTATGGCGGTTTTCGCCGCAGGCGCCGCACAGGCGCACGGCATCAATAACTTCTCTCAGGCCAAGACGGCGGCGGCCAAGATTAACCAGGATGCGCCGGGCAGTTTTTACTGCGGCTGCCGCATCGAGTGGCAAGGCAAGAAGGGCATTCCCGATCTCGCCGGCTGCGGCTATCAGGTGCGTAAAAACGCCCAACGCGCGCAGCGCATTGAATGGGAACACGTGGTGCCGGCCTGGCAGTTCGGCCACCAGCTGCAGTGCTGGCAAGACGGCGGGCGCAAAAACTGCAACAAGGACGCCACCTATCGCCAGATAGAAACCGATCTGCACAACCTGCAGCCGGCGATCGGCGAAGTGAACGGCGACCGCAACAACTTCATGTACAGCCAATGGAACGGCGGCGCAGGCCAGTACGGGCAGTGCCCAATGAAGGTGGACTTCAAGAATAAACAGGCGGAGCCGCCCGCCCGCGCCCGCGGCGCCATTGCCCGCACCTACTTCTACATGCGCGATCGCTACCAGCTGCGGCTGTCACGCCAGCAAACCCAACTGTTCGAGGTGTGGAACCGGCAATATCCGGTGAGCCAATGGGAATGTCAGCGCGAAGCACGTATCGCCAAGGTGCAGGGCAACCACAACCCCTATATTCAACAGGCTTGTCAGCAGCGGAAAAGCTAACCTACTATAGCCTTTATCTTTCATGGCGCCGCCAACCCGCGGCGCCGTTTCGTCAGGATCAGACTACCCATGCGCATACCCCGCATTTACCATCCGCAGCCGTTGACCGACCGGGCGGAGATCGCCCTCAGCGAGGACGCCGCCAACCACGTCGGGCGCGTGCTGCGCATGAGCGCCGGCCAGGCGCTGCAGTTGTTCGATGGCAGCAACCAGGTGTTCGACGCCGAAATAATCCGGGTGGACAAAAAGAGCGTGCTGGTGCGCCTTGGCGACGGCCGCGTGGATGACATCGAATCGCCGCTCAACCTGCATCTGGGCCAGGTGATCTCGCGCGGCGAGAAGATGGAGTTCACCATCCAGAAATCCATCGAGCTGGGCGTCAACGTCATCACCCCGCTGTTTTCCGAGCGCTGCGGCGTGAAGTTGGACGGCGAACGCCTGGCGAAGAAAATCCAGCAATGGCAGAAGATCGCCATCGCCGCCTGCGAACAGTGCGGCCGCAACCGCATTCCCGAAATCCGCGAGGCGATGTCGCTGGAGGCCTGGTGCGCCGAGCAGGACGGCAGCCTGAAACTCAACCTGCACCCGCGCGCCAGCCACAGCATCAACACGCTGCCACAGCCGGTGGATCATGTTCGCCTGTTGATCGGCCCGGAAGGCGGTTTGTCCGCCGACGAAATCGCCATGACCACCGACCACGGATTTACTGATATTCTGCTGGGACCACGCGTTCTGCGTACCGAAACCACAGCGCTCACCGCCATTACCGCTCTGCAGGTCCGCTTCGGCGACCTGGGTTAAAGGAGAAAAGATGATTAAGCTCGGCATCGTGATGGACCCAATCGATTCCATCAACATCAAGAAAGACACCAGCTTCGCCATGCTGCTCGAAGCGCAGCGCCGCGGTTACGAATTGCACTACATGGAGATGAACGATCTCTATCTGCATGCCGGTGACGGGCGCGCCCGCACCCGCCTGCTGAGCGTGAAGGAAGACAAGGAGAGCTGGTTCAGCTTCGGCGCCGAGCAGGATCTGGCGCTGCACGAGCTGGACGTGATCCTGATGCGCAAGGATCCGCCGTTCGATACCGAATATATCTACGCGACCTACATTCTGGAACGCGCCGAAGTTAAAGGCACGCTGGTGGTCAACAAGCCGCAAAGCCTGCGCGACTGCAACGAGAAGCTGTTCACCGCCTGGTTCCCGGAGCTGACGCCGGATACGCTGGTCAGCCGCAGCGCCGCGCACATCCGCAAATTCCACCAGCAGCACGGCGACATCATCCTGAAACCGCTGGACGGCATGGGCGGCGCGTCTATCTTCCGCGTGAAGCAGGACGATCCTAACCTGTCGGTGATCATCGAAACCCTGACCGAACACGGCAGCCGTTTCTGCATGGCGCAGAACTTCCTGCCGGCGATCAAGGACGGCGACAAGCGCATCCTGGTGGTGGACGGCGAGCCGGTGCCTTACTGCCTGGCGCGCATTCCGGCGCAGGGCGAGACCCGCGGCAATCTGGCGGCCGGCGGCCGCGGCGAAGCGCGCCCGCTGAGCGAAAGCGACTGGAAAATCGCCCGCGCCGTCGCCCCGACGCTGAAAGAGAAAGGGCTGATCTTCGTCGGCCTGGACGTGATCGGCGATCGCCTGACTGAAATCAACGTCACCAGCCCAACCTGCGCGCGCGAGATCGAGGCGGCATTCCCGATTTCGATTACCGGCATGCTGATGGACGCGATTGAAAAGCGCCTGGCGGCGAAGTAATGCGTCATGCGGGCGGCATGCCGCCCGCTATCCCGTATCGCGCCCGCCAAAGCTCGCCTTTGCGCGCGGCTTGAAAGGCGGCGGGTATAGCCGCATACTGGCGGCTGTTTATTTTCTCACCCATTGATTACCTTATATTAACGCCATGAATTTACAGCACCATTTTCTGATCGCCATGCCAACGCTGCAGGATCCTCGCTTCAAGCGCTCGGTGATTTACATTTGCGAGCACAATGAAGAAGGCGCCATGGGTTTGGTGATCAATAAACCGGTGGAGCAATTCACGGTAGCCACGGTGCTGAGCAAGCTGAAGATCATGCCGCCTGCGCGCGATCCGGCCATCAGCCTGGACAAACCGGTGTTCGCCGGCGGGCCCCTGGCGGACGATCGCGGGTTTATCCTGCATACGCCGCGCCACGGCTTCGGCGCCAGCATTCAAATTTCTCCCAACACCATGATCACCACCTCGAAAGACGTGCTGGAGACGCTCGGCACCCCGGAACAACCGGACGACGTGCTGGTGGCGCTGGGCTATGCGGGCTGGGAAAAGGGCCAGCTGGAGCAGGAGGTGTTGGAAAACGCCTGGCTGACCATCGAAGCCAACACCGACATTCTGTTCCGCACGCCAATCGCCAGCCGCTGGCGCGAGGCGGGGAACCTTCTGGGCATCGACATTCGCAGCATCGCCAACCACGCAGGACACGCCTGATGAGTAACCGCACCATTATCGCCTTCGACTTCGGCACCAAAAGCATCGGCGCGGCCATCGGCCAGGAGTTGACCGGCAGCGCCCGCGCCCTGCCGGCTTTCAAAGCGCAGGACGGCTCGCCGGACTGGCTGAAAATCGAAAAGCTGCTGAAAGAGTGGCAGCCGGATTTGGTGGTGGTCGGCCTGCCGCTGAACATGGACGGCACCGAACAGCCCGTTACCGCCCAGGCGCGCAAGTTCGCCAATCGCCTGCACGGCCGTTTTGGCATCCAGATCGAGCTGCAAGACGAGCGTCTGAGCACCGTGGAAGCGCGCGCCAACCTGTTCGATCGCGGCGGCTTTCGCGCCCTTGATAAAGGCAGCGTGGACTCCGCCTCCGCGGTGGTGATCCTCGAAAGCTGGTTCGAACGGCAGCTGGGCTAAACGCCCGTTCCCTCCGCCGCGCACTCCCCCAACACACCGGCGTCGATCCGCTGCTGCAAACCTTGCTCAAAGGTTTGCATGCCCGACTGCGCGCCGGTTTGCAACACGCTCGCCAACTGATGGGTTTTCCCTTCGCGGATCAGGTTGCTGACCGCCGCCGTCGCCGTCAGCACTTCAAAGATCGCCACGCGTCCGCCGCCAGGGCGCCTCATCAGCTTTTGCGCGATCACCGCTTGCAGGCTGCCGGCCAGCTGGGCGCGCACATAGGGTTTCTCTTCCGCCGGAAACACGTCCACCAGCCGTTCCACCGCCTGCGGCGCGCTGCGGGTGTGCAGCGTCGCCAGCACCAGGTGGCCGGTCTCCGCCGCAGTGAGCGCCAGCCGGATGGTGGCGGTATCGCGCAACTCGCCCAGCAGGATCACATCCGGATCTTCGCGCAGCGCGGCGCGCAACGCCGCATCGAAGCTGTGGCTGTCGCGGCCGATCTCCCGCTGCTGGATCAGCGAACGCCGGCTGCGGTGCAGGAATTCGATCGGATCTTCCAGCGTCAAAATATGCCGCTGCTGGTGCCGGTTGATCTCGTCGATCATCGCCGCCAGCGTGGTGGACTTGCCGCTGCCGGTGGCGCCGGTGACCAGGATCAATCCGTCGGCGCGCCGCAGCAACGCCGGGACGATGGCTGGCGCCGCCAGCTCGGCAAGCGAAGGCGATTGCCCGGCGATACGCCGCAACGCGAGAGAAACTCCCGCGCTTTGCTGAAAAACGTTGGCCCGCAGCCGTTCCCCGCTCGGCCTGTGCAGCGCCAGATCGACCTGCCCCAGCCGCCGCAGGCTCTCGCGCTGCTGCGCATTCAGCAATCCGTCGCAGAGGGCCTGCGCGCCCTGCGCCGTCAGCGTTGGCGCCGCCGCCAATGGCTGCAGTTCACCGTCGATGCGCAACATCGGCGGATGACCGGCACAAAGGTGCAGATCGGAAGCATTATGCTTTACACTAAGGGCCACGAATTCATCGATATCCATATCACTCTCCCGGGTCAATAATGAGCACTATCCAACAGAACCTGCAGGATGTCAGAAACCGCATTGCGGCCGCCGCGCTAAATTGCGCGCGGGCGCCAGAAGAAGTTGCCCTGCTTGCAGTCAGCAAAACCAAACCTGTGGCGGCGATCGAAGAAGCCATCGCCGCCGGCCAGCGCGCCTTCGGCGAGAACTACGTGCAGGAAGGGGTAGACAAGATCCGGCATTTCGCCGAGTCGCCGCAAAGCGGCGAGTTGGTGTGGCACTTTATCGGCCCGCTGCAATCCAATAAGAGTCGGCTGGTGGCGGAACACTTCGCCTGGTGCCATACCGTGGATCGGCTGCGCATCGCCCTGCGCTTGAGCGATCAGCGCCCGGCCGACATGCCGCCGCTTAACGTGCTGATTCAAATCAACATCAGCGACGAGCAAAGCAAATCCGGCATTGCGTTGGCCGAACTGCCGGCGTTGGCCGAAGCGATCGCCGCGCTGCCGAACCTGACGCTGCGCGGCCTGATGGCTATTCCGGCGCCGGAAGCGGATTATCAGCGGCAGCTGGCGGTATTCAGCCGGATGAACGACGCATTTCTCGCCCTGCGTCAGCGTTATCCGCAGGCCGATACGCTGTCGATGGGCATGACGGACGATATGGCGGCGGCGATCGCTGCCGGCAGCACCCTGGTGCGCATCGGCACCGCAATTTTTGGCGCCCGCGACTACTCGCAGGCCTGACACACAGACGAGGGATTTGATGCAACATCGCAAGATTACCTTTATCGGCGCCGGCAACATGGCGCGTGCAATCATCGCCGGCCTGGTGGCGGGCGGCTATCCAGCCAAATCCATCAGCGTCTGCGCCCCTTCGCCGAAAAACCGTGATGCGCTGGCTGCAGACTACGGCATCGTCAGCAGCGGCGACAACGTCGCCTGCGCGCGTGAAGCCGAGGTGGTGGTGCTGGCGGTCAAACCGCAGATGATGGCCGACGTGTGTCAGCCGCTGCGCGAACAGGTCGATTTCAGCGGCAAGCTGGTGCTGTCGATCGCCGCCGGCATTCAGGTCAGCCGTTTCTATCAGCTGCTCGGCGACCAACTGGACATCGTGCGCATCATGCCCAACACTCCGTCGCTGGTCGGCAAGGGCATGAGCGGGCTGTACGCGCCGGCGCAGGTCAGCCAGCGGGATCGCGATTACACCGGCGATTTAATGGCGTCGGTCGGTAAAGTTTGCTGGGTCGATGACGAAAATGGCATCAACGGCGTGATCGCCGCCGCGGGCAGCGCCCCGGCCTATTTCTTCCTGTTTATGGAAGCGATGCAAAAAGAGGCCGAGCGCATGGGCTTCGACAGCCAGACCGCGCGCGATCTGGTGCAGCAGGCCGCTTCCGGCGCCGCCGCATTGGTGGAAGCCAACCCGGATACGCCGCTGGGCACGCTGCGCGAGCAGGTGACCTCCAAAGGCGGCACCACCGCCGAAGCGCTGCGGGTGTTCAACGAACGCCAACTGCCGGAAACCGTGGGGCAAGCGATGCAGGCCGCCGTTTTCCGCGCCCAAGAGATGGAAAAATTATTTTAAATAACCGCGAGTTAAGGAGAAGGACCACTTCATGCTAACGCTGACTTTCCTGGTCAAGACCGTTATTGATCTGTACGTGATGGTGCTGTTGCTGCGCATTTGGATGCAGTGGGCGCGCACCGATTTTTACAACCCGTTCTCACAGTTTGTGGTGAAGATCACCCAGCCGGTGGTCGGCCCACTGCGCCGCATCATTCCGTCACTGGGGCCCATCGACAGCGCTTCGCTGCTGCTGGCGTTCCTGCTGATGACCATCAAGTACCCGCTGCTGCTGCTGATTCAGGGCGGCGCGATGTCGCTCAGCCCGTATAACCTGCTGTTCGGCCTGATCTCGCTGGTGAAGTCCGCCGGCTACCTGATCTTCTGGGTGATGATCATTCGTGCGCTGATGAGCTGGATAAGCCAGGGCCGCAGCCCGATCGACTACGTGATGTACCAACTGACCGAACCCTTGATGGCGCCGATCCGTCGCATCATCCCGGCGATGGGCGGCATCGACTTTTCCGCCATGGTCGTGATCCTGATCCTCTATTTGATCAACTACCTGGGCATGGATGTGTTCGGTGAGATCTGGTTCCTGCTGTGAGTGCAGTCACTCCGGTGCTGGACGGGCTGGCGATCAGGCTATATATTCAGCCGAAAGCCAGCCGCGACCAAATTATCGGCTTGCATGGCGACGAACTGAAAGTCGCCATCACCGCCCCGCCGGTCGACGGCCAAGCCAACGCCCATTTGATCAAGTTTATCGCCAAGCAGTTCAAAGTGGCGAAAAGCAACGTCACCATCGAGAAAGGCGAACTGGGGCGGCATAAACAGTTACGCATCGTGAATCCGCAACAGATCCCCGCCGTGGTCGCGGCGCTCATCGAATAATTTTCAAGGTAGTCATTATGCAAAAAGTCGTTCTTGCCACCGGTAACCCGGGCAAAGTGCGCGAACTCGCCGACCTGTTGGCCGATTTCGGCCTGGACGTGGTCGCGCAAACTGATCTGGGCGTGGAGTCCGCCGAAGAGACCGGCCTGACGTTTATCGAAAACGCCATTCTGAAAGCGCGCCATGCGGCACAGGTCACCGGCCTGCCGGCGATCGCCGACGACTCCGGCCTGGCGGTAGATGCGCTGGGCGGCGCGCCGGGCATCTACTCCGCGCGCTACGCCGGTGAAGATGCCGACGATCGGCAGAACCTCGACAAGCTGCTGGCGGCGATGAAAGACGTAGCGCCGGGCCAGCGCGGCGCGCAATTCCATTGCGTGCTGGTCTATCTGCGCCATGCGGCAGACCCGACGCCGCTGGTGTTCCACGGCAGTTGGGCCGGCGAAATCACCGAGCAGGCCGCCGGTGAAGGCGGCTTCGGTTACGATCCTGTCTTCTACGTGCCGGAGCTGGGCCGCACCGCCGCCGAGCTGAGCCGCGACGAGAAGCGGGCGATTTCGCACCGCGGCAAGGCGCTGAAGCTGATGTTGGAAGCCATGCGCAATGCTTAAGCTGCCCCCGCTGAGTCTCTACATCCATATCCCGTGGTGCGTGCAGAAATGCCCGTACTGCGACTTCAACTCCCATGCCCTGAAGGGTGACGTGCCGCATCAGGAGTATGTCGATCATCTATTAGCGGATCTGGATGCCGACCTGCCGCTGGCCGGCGGCCGGGAAATCAGCACTATCTTTATCGGCGGCGGCACCCCCAGCCTGCTGAGCGCCGAGGCGATGCAGGCCTTACTGGACGGGGTACGGGCGCGCATTCGCGTCGCCGACGACGCCGAAATCACCATGGAGGCCAATCCCGGCACCGTGGAGGCCGATCGCTTCAGCGGCTACCAGCGCGCCGGCGTCAACCGCATATCCATCGGGGTGCAGAGCTTCAGCGCCGAGAAGCTGAACCGTCTGGGGCGCATCCACGGCCCGGAAGAAGCCAAACGCGCGGCGACGCTGGCGACCGGCCTTGGCCTGCGCAGCTTTAACCTCGATCTGATGCATGGCCTGCCGGATCAGTCGCTGGAAGAGGCGCTGGACGATCTGCGCCAGGCTATCGCCCTCAATCCGCCGCACCTGTCGTGGTATCAGCTGACCATCGAGCCGAACACCCTGTTCAGCTCGCGCCCGCCGGTTTTGCCGGACGACGATGCGCTGTGGGACATCTTCGAGCGCGGCCACCAGCTGTTGAGCGCCGCCGGCTATCAGCAGTACGAAACCTCGGCCTACGCCAAGCCGGGCTACCAATGCCAACACAACCTCAACTACTGGCGCTTCGGCGACTATCTGGGGATCGGCTGCGGCGCGCACGGCAAGGTGACCTTCAGCGACGGGCGTATCCTGCGCACCGCCAAGACCAAACACCCGCGCGGCTTCATGCGTGGCGACTACATGGACAAGCAGCATGAGGTGGCGACGGCGGATCGGCCGTTCGAGTTCTTCATGAACCGCTTCCGCTTGCTGGAAGCCGCGCCGCGCGCCGACTTCGTCAACTACACCGGGCTGGCGGAAAGCGTCATTCGCCCGCAGTTGGACGAGGCGCTGGCCAAAGGCTATCTGGAAGAAACCGCAGAGCACTGGCAGATCACCGAGAAGGGCAAACTGTTCCTCAACTCGCTGCTGGAACTGTTCCTGGCGGACGACGAGTAAAAAAAAGCGCTGAATAATCAGCGCTTTTTTTCATGTTCAGGCGGCATTATGAGGGCGATGCGTCACGTCGCCACGCCCCTTCAGCAATCCCTCAACGGAAACATCCTCGTCCAACGCATCCCAATGGATGCCGCGAGCGCTGAGTTCATACTCTGCCCGCTGTTCTTGCGTCGCATTCAACAAACGCGGAAACCAGGCCAGTGGCACGCCAATAATTCGGGCGTCGCTCAGTTCGACCCACATCGTCGCATCGTCAAAGCTGACGCGTTTAGCCGAAATACTCATGCCAAGCCTCCAAAAACAATGCCTGATAGGTATCAACCAGACCCGCCAGCTCTTTTAGCGTTCTGGCGTTAAAGCCGTCATTACGCGCCAACTGCACGCCAGGAACCAACCAGAATTTCGCTTCAGCCTCAGCATCTCTGATATGAACATGCGGCGGCTCAAGCGGGTCACCCTCGTTGGAATAAAAAAAGAACCTGTAGCCTTTATAACGGAATATCACTGGCATCAATGCAAAATCCTTTTGCCGATTGATTATAGTTTAGCCAGTTTGTCAGATAGCCGCCGTGAGGTCAAAAACGCACGGCGGCTACGCCTATCCGTTACTTCAACGCTTTCAGCAGATCCTTGCGCTGGGTTTCCAGTGCGGTGACGCGGTTGCACACATCATGGCCGAAGTTCTGGAAGTCCTGCTCCTGGTTGTTCCATTCGTTCTGGATCGCCTTCTGCAAGCCGCCCAGGTTGCCCATGATCGCCTGCAGCGGGTTACCGCCGCTGTTGGCGGCCTGTTTGACGCCCATTTCGTTCAGGCTGTCCTGCAGCACGCCGCCCATGCTCTGCTGCACGATGTTGCGGCCATCCTGTTCCACCTGGTCGATCGCCTTGTGGTGGAAGGTCAGGCCGTCGCTGCGGTGCTCGATGATGCGGTTCATCTGCTGTTTCAGCTGGCCGTTCAGGGTGGTCAGCCGGTTGCGCACGTTGCTGTTGCTGCCCAGCTCTTTGACGATCACTTTATCCAGCGCTGCGCGGGCTTTCTCCAGGTGTTTCTGCGCGCCGTCGTCGATCCACGGCAGCTGCTTGCGCAAGGCGCTCTGGTAACTGAAGGCTTTCTGCCGCTGGCTATCGTTCAGGCTCAACGCCTGGCCGTTGCGGATCACGTCGCCATCCGGCGAAATTTGCAGGTCGCCGCTGGCGCCTTTCACCTGCACGCTCTGCGGGCTGATGATCACATCGTCCTGGGGTTTAACGCTGCATTGGTACTCGGCGTGGGCCTGCGCGGCAGTCGCCGCCAGCAGCAGTAAGGCTAACCCGGTTTTCTTCAACATAGCTTCTCCTGACTCCCATCCAGACTGGGATTAAAAAATCGAACGACCGATACGTTGAGACAACAGTTCCAGCGCCGCAGTTCCCGCCAGCGAGTTGCCGGAAGCATCCAGCTCCGGCGACCAGACGACGATCGACAGCTCGTCCGGCACGATGGCCACGATGCCGCCGCCCACGCCGGACTTGCCCGGCATTCCCACCCGATAGGCGAATTCGCCGGCGCCGTCGTACATGCCGCTGGTCATCATCAGGGCGTTGATCTGCCGGGCCTGCAGCGGGCTGATCACCGCCTCGCCGCTGAGATCGCGGCCGTGATTGGCCAGATAGACGAAGCTGCGCGCCAGCTCCACACAGCTCATGCGCAGCGCGCAGTAATGGAAATAGGTTTGCAGCACGGTGATGACGTCGTTTTCGAAGTTGCCGAACGATTTCATCAGATAGGCGATGGCCGCATTGCGATCGGAGTGTTCGAATTCGGAACGCGCCACCCGCAGGTCATAGGCCAGGTCGTCTTCGCCGGCCAGCTGACGCACCACCTCCAGCATGCGCTGTTTGGGGGCGCTGAGCCGGGTTTGCAGCATGTCGCACACCACCAGCGCGCCGGGGTTGATAAACGGATTGCGCGGTTTGCCCTGCTCCATCTCCAGCTGCAGCAGCGAATTGAACGGCAGGCCGGAAGGCTCTTTGCCCACGCGCCGCCAGATCTCAGGCTCCTGATAGCGCGTCAGCGCCAGCGTCAGGCTCAGCACTTTGGAGATCGACTGGATGGAGAAGCGCTCCGCGGCGTCGCCGGCCTGGAACAGTTCACCGTCCACCGTGCAAACGGCGATCGCCAACCGATCGGCGGGCACTTCCGCCAACGCCGGGATGTAGTCGGCCACTTTCCCCTGGCCAATCAGCGGGCGCACCTGTTGCAGGATCTCTTCCAGCAACGCGTTATCCAATGTTGTTACCACCTCGGTCACACTCCGGGCAAAACAAAGGCGCCGTTAAGGCACCTTAAATCCATCCCCGTCATACTTGAATCCGCATCTGTGTTGGCTGCGAGCGCTCACCCCAGTCACTTACTGAAGTAAGCTCCTGGGGACTCACACTCTTGCCGCCGTGATGCAAATCCAATTATTTAGGGGGAAATAAGCGGCGCGAAGCCGCGCTCATCGGGCAAGCGCGATCAGTCCCACCAGATATCGAACAGATCGCTGACCTTAACGTCGGTCAGTTTGCGCGCTTCCAGCCAGTTTTTCACCAGTTCGCGATGCTCGTCGGTGCAGTGGCCGATCTTCTGCAGGCAGATCAGACCTTCCCACTGCAGGTAGCCGCTGCCGTCAAACGCCAGGCCGTTCGGCTCGATCACTTCATCGATGAAGGTATCCAGCGTGCTGTCGATGTCTTCCACCGACGTGCCTTCGGCAAAACGCCAGGCTACGGAGAAACCCAGCTCCTGAAATTCTTCAATGTGCAACTTTTTACGTAAACGACGACTGCGGTTCTTAGCCATTATTCTTTCCTCTCAAACATCAAGTCCCAAACGCCATGTCCCAGGCGCTGGCCGCGTAATTCAAATTTCGTCAGCGGGCGTGAATCCGGACGCGGCACGTAATCATTATCGCTGGAAAGATTACGGTAGCCTGCGACCCCGTTCATAACCTCTAACATATGTTCCGCATAAGGTTGCCAATCGGTAGCCATGTGGAAGACGCCGCCGGTCTTCAGCTTGCGCAGCACCAGTTCGACAAACGGCGTTTGCACGATGCGGCGCTTGTTGTGGCGCGCCTTGTGCCACGGATCGGGGAAGAACAGCTGCACCATGTCCAGCGAGCCGTCCGGGATCATGTTTTCCAGCACTTCAACCGCATCGTGGCACATCACGCGCAGGTTGCTCAGCTTCGCCTCGTGGGCGTCGGCCAGGCAGGCGCCCACGCCCGGCGAGTGCACTTCGATCCCTAAAAAGTTCTGCTGCGGATTGTTGCCCGCCATGGTCACCAGCGAGGCGCCCATGCCAAAACCGATCTCCAGCACCGTCGGCGCTTCGCGGCCGAACAGCGCGGCGAGATCGACAGCGTCAGCCTGATACTCCACGCCCATCACCGGCCAATAGTTCTCCAGCGCGTGCTGCTGGCCTTTGGTCAGCCGCCCCTGGCGGCGGACAAAACTGCGGATACGGCGCATCGCGCGGCCGTTCTCATCAAATTCCGGGGAGATGACGTCATTAATCATAGTGCTTTCTGTCTGTTTGGCTGCCAATTAGGGAAACGCGCATTATGCAAAGATACATTGGTTTAGCAAGTGTTCATCTTCTGTACCCGCCGTGCGGCGTCGGAAAGTTCCGGTTTACAGCATCATGACTCTATGCTGCAATCTCGCTTCATTTTCTGCCGGATAACGACGCTGCTCATGATGCAAGCACAACAATTCGCACAGGTGGTGCTTGACTGGTACCAACGCTACGGTCGCAAGACCCTGCCGTGGCAGCTGGAGAAAACCGCCTATCAAGTATGGCTCTCCGAGGTGATGTTGCAACAGACTCAGGTTGCCACCGTCATTCCTTATTTTCAGCGCTTTATGGCCCGTTTTCCCAACGTGCGCGCGCTGGCGGAGGCTCCGCTGGACGAAGTGCTGCATCTGTGGACCGGCCTCGGCTATTACGCCCGCGCCCGCAACCTGCACAAGGCGGCGCAGACCATTGTCGCACAGCACGGCGGCGAGTTCCCGACAACCTTCGCAGAAATCGCCGATTTACCGGGCGTCGGCCGCTCCACCGCCGGCGCGGTGCTGTCGTTGGCGCTGGGCCAACACTATCCGATCCTCGACGGCAACGTGAAGCGCGTGCTGGCTCGCTGCTACGCGGTGGAAGGCTGGCCGGGCAAGAAAGAGGTCGAAAACCGGCTGTGGAAAATCAGCGAAGAGGTCACCCCGGCGCAGGGCGTCGGCCAGTTCAACCAGGCGATGATGGATCTGGGCGCCATGGTCTGCACCCGCTCCAAGCCCAAGTGTGAACTCTGCCCGCTCAACGTCGGCTGCCTGTCTTACGCCAATCACAGCTGGGCCAACTACCCCGGTAAGAAGCCCAAGCAGACCCTGCCGGAAAAAACCGCCTACTTCTTATTGCTGCAGCACGGCGACCGCGTGTGGCTGGAGCAGCGCCCGGCGGTGGGCCTGTGGGGCGGCCTGTTCTGCTTCCCACAGTTCAGCGCGCGCGTGGATGTGGAACTCTGGCTGCAGCAGCGCGGTCTGAAAGGCAAGCGCCTGGAACAGCTGACCGCGTTTCGCCACACGTTCAGCCATTTCCATCTCGATATCGTGCCGATGTGGCTGTCGCTCGACGCGGCGGGCAGCAGCATGGATGAGGGCGCGGGTCTCTGGTATAACTTAGCGCAGCCGCCGTCGGTCGGGCTGGCAGCGCCGGTGGATCGCCTGTTGCAACAGCTGGCGAAGCAGCCCCCGATCCAACAAAACTTATATGGCGATAGCGCCATCGACGAGGAATTAGCATGAGCCGCACCATTTTTTGTACTTTCCTGCAGCGCGACGCCGAGGGCCAGGACTTCCAGCTTTATCCCGGCGACGTCGGCAAGCGCATCTACAACGAGATCTCCAAGGAAGCCTGGGGCGAGTGGATGAAGAAGCAGACCATGCTGATCAACGAGAAGAAGCTGAACATGATGAACGTGGATGATCGCAAACTGCTGGAAGAGGAAATGATCAAGTTCCTGTTCGAAGGGCACGACGTGCACATCGAAGGCTATACGCCGCCGAGCGAATAACGCTGTTGGGGCCAGGCGCTGGCCCGCTTCAATCCTCTTATACTTCTTCCAAACGGCTTTAAGATGAAGAAAATTTTAGCTTTGCTCGTAATAGCGCCTTTGCTGATCTCCTGTTCCGGCAAAAAAAGTGAAGAAATCAACGAAGCCTGGATCAAAGACACCAACGGCTTCGACATTCTGATGGGGCAATTCGCTCACAACATCGAGAACATCTGGGGTCTGAACGAAGTTCTGATCGCCGGGCCGAAAGACTACGTCAAATATACCGACCAATACCAAACCCGCAGCCACATCAACTTCGACACCGGTGCCATCACCATCGAAACCATCGCCACCACAGATCCGGCCGCGCACCTGCGCCAGGCGATCATCAGCACGCTGCTGATGGGTGACGATCCGGGCTCTATCGATCTCTATTCCGACGCCAACGATATCCAGATCAGCAAAGAGCCGTTCCTGTACGGCCAGGTGCTGGATAACAAAGGCGCGCCGATCCGCTGGGAATGGCGCGCGGCGCACTTCGCCGATTACCTGCTGCAGACCAAGCTGCAAAAACGCACCTCCGGCCTGCACGTCATCTACTCGGTCACCATCCAGCTGGTGCCAAACCACCTGGACAAACGTGCGCACAAATATCTGCCGATGGTGCGCAAGGCGTCGGAAAAATACGGCGTGGACGAATCGCTGATCCTGGCGATCATGCAGACCGAATCGAGCTTCAACCCGTATGCGGTGAGCGGTTCGGACGCGCTGGGCCTGATGCAGGTGGTGCAGCACACCGCCGGTAAGGATGTGTTCCAGATGCGCGGCAAATGGGGCACCCCGAGCCGCAGCTACCTGTTCGATCCAGAGAACAACATCGATACCGGCACCGCCTACCTGGCGATCCTGCAGAACAACTACCTGGGCGGCATTCAGAACCCGACCTCGCGCCGCTATGCGGTGATCACCGCCTACAACGGCGGCGCCGGCAGCGTGCTGCGGGTGTTCTCCAGCGACAGGACGCGCGCGGTGGGCATCATCAACGGCATGCAGCCGGGCGACGTGTACCAAACGCTGACCACCAAGCACCCGGCCGCCGAGTCGCGCCGCTATCTGGTGAAAGTGAATACCGCGCAGAAGAGCTACCGCAGAAAGTAGCGCTTCCCGCGTGGATAGGAGAAGGGCCGGTGCGAACCGGCCCTTTTTTTACTGCTTGATCATATAGCCAAAGATACGCTTCCAGCCGTGATCTTTTTTCTCGATGTAGACCCCCTGCAGCTCCGGCGAGAAGCCCGGCAGGCGGTTGATACCCTCCTCGAGCGCCAGGAAGTAGCGCTGCACCGCGCCGCCCCACACTTCGCCCGGCACCACGCACAGCACGCCCGGCGGATACGGCAGGGCCCCTTCCGCCGCGATGCGCCCTTCCGCCTGGCCGATCGGCACCAGCTCGACGTTGTCGCGGATAAACTCCACGTTGGCGTCCTGCGGGTTCATCACCACCGGCGGGAAATGATCCTGACGGAACATCTCCTTTTGCAGCTGCTTAACGTCAAAGCTGACGTACAGATCGTGCATCTCCTGACACAGCCGGCGAATGCTGTAGCCGCGGTAACGCTGCTCGTTCTTGCGGTACACCGTCGGCAGCACCACGCTCAGCGGCGCATCCTCTTCGACATAGCGTTCGAACTGCGCCAGCATCTCCACCAGCTGTTCCATCTTGGCCGGGTTCTCCGCCGGGGTCAGCAGGAACAGGATCGAGTTGAGATCGCACTTCTCCGGCACGATGCCGTTCTCGCGCAGGAAGTTGGCCAGAATGGTGGCCGGCACGCCGAACTCGGTGTATTGGCCGGTCGCGGCGTCAATCCCCGGCGTGGTCAGCAGCAGCTTGCACGGATCCACCAGATACTGATCCTGGGCATAGCCTTCGAAGCCGTGCCACGTCTCCCCCGGCACGAAGGTGAAGAAGCGCGCGTCGTTGGCGATCAGATCGGTATCGTAATCCTGCCAGTCCTTGCCCGCCACCTGCAGCGGAATAAACGGCTTCAGCTGCGAGCAGCGCGTGAGCAGCTGTTTGCGCGTCTCGATGCCCAGCTTGACGCAGTCCATCCACATGCGGCGCCCGGCGGGGCCGGCGTGCATCTTGGCGTTGACGTCCAGCGCGGCGAACAGCGGATAGAACGGGCTGGTCGACGCATGCAGCATGAACGCGTTGTTCAGGTGCTTGTGGTTGCAGTGGCGTTTTTGCCCTTTGATATGGTCGTCTTTCTTATGGATCTGCGAGGTCTGCGAGAACCCCGCCTGCTGTTTATGCACCGACTGGGTGACGAAAATGCCCGGATCGTGCTCGTCCAGCTCCAGCAGCAGCGGCGAGCACTCTTTCAGCATCGGAATAAAGCCTTCGTAACCCACCCAGGCGGAGTCGAACAGAATGTAATCACACAGGTGGCCGATGGTGTCGATCACCTGGCGAGCGTTGTAAATCGTGCCGTCGTAAGTGCCGAGCTGAATGATCGCCAGCCGGAACGGCCGCGCCGCCGCGGCTTTCCCCGGCGCCACCTCGCGGATCTGCTCGCGCAGATAGCGTTCGTCGAAGCAGTGCGCATCGATGCCGCCGATAAAGCCGAACGGGTTGCGGGCGGTTTCCAGATAGATCGGCGTGGCGCCGGCCTGGATCAGCGCCCCGTGGTGGTTGGATTTGTGATTGTTGCGATCGAACAGTACCAGATCGCCGCGGGTCAGCAGCGCGTTGGTCACCACCTTGTTGGCCGCCGAGGTGCCGTTGAGCACGAAGTAGGTTTTATCGGCGTTGAACACCCGCGCCGCGTGCTTTTGCGCATCCTTGGCCGAGCCTTCGTGGATCAGCAAATCGCCCAGCTTGACGTCGGCGTTGCACATGTCGGAACGGAACAGGGTCTCGCCATAAAAATCGAAAAACTGCCGGCCGGCCGGGTGTTTGCGGAAGAACTCGCCGCCCTGATGCCCCGGGCAGGCGAAGGTCGAGTTTTCCATCTCGACGTAGGTCTTCAGCGTTTTGAAGAACGGCGGCAGCAGCGCCTGCTCGTAGGCGTCGGCGGCGGCCTCCAGCTGCGCCATGTAGAACGGCTTGCTGGCGCCGGCCAGCAGCGCGAAAACACCACTGACAAACGGCAGATAGTCCGGCGAGAGATGCTCGTCCCCTTCCACCGCCACGAAGGTCGGAATGTCGAACCCCGTCGCCTGCAAGCGCGCCAGAATGCCTGCGTTCACGTCAGCGACCGACACCACCGCCGCCGCCACGTCGGTGCAGTCCGTCTGCTCTACGCGCACGATCTGGCGCAGCGTCTCAATGGTGGCGACCAGGCTGGCGCTGGTCGCGATTTTCAATTCTTTCATCATGCTGACTCTCAAACGGTGAAGGATGAGGGTGTGCCACCGGCACGGTAATGAGATAACGCGGTTATCCCGGTAAAAGCGATACCCGGGCACGGCAGCATAAGCGGCGTGCGTGACCGGCTCATGATCGGGGATCATCAGGCGGCTATCGGGGGAACTGGTCTTGGCAGCGTCCGACAGGCATCAGTAAAATCAGGGCCGCAGCGCTGGCTTTACGCATGCCTAACAGCGAGCGTCAGGCGGCCTTACCGCATGGCCGGCAGGCGTATTCGGGCGGATGACGTGCGGAGGAAACAACGGCGGAACGGTGGCGGCGTCAGATGTCTGGTGCGCAGCAGCGCTTGAGCAACAAAACCAGTCATGCCAATAACCCTCTGGCTTATAAGAAGCGGAAACACCGTCAGGGAACGGAGAGTGCTAAAATTTGCGCAATGATTGCATGATTCGTTGCAGGGTTCAAGCGAGAATCGCCTTGATTGAACGCCCATTGATTAAAGAATAATTCATTGTTATTTAATTGAAAAACCAAAAATCTCGCGTTTTAAGATGGTATAAATACACGTTTTATATGCATATTTATTGAATGCGGATATCCCCCCGTCCCCCGCCCCTCCGGGCTTGCTGCCTGAAAATAGAGCAACCGATCGGCTTTGTGACAGAAAGCGATTGACGCCATCCGGCCAATACGGTTTAATGCGCCCCGTTGCCCGGATAGCTCAGTCGGTAGAGCAGGGGATTGAAAATCCCCGTGTCCTTGGTTCGATTCCGAGTCCGGGCACCATATTTAGAATAACCCGCCTATGGCGGGTTTTTCGCTTTCTGGGGTACGGACTCTCCATCGAACTGCGTTCGATTATTCGATCTTACGGCCTCACCCTGCGCGCCAGCGCTAAAGCGCCACCGCATCATCCGATGGATGTGCAATTTCGCATTACAGGTGCACTTTCTCAAAAGGCCCGCCCCCAATCCTCCACGCGTCAAACGAGCGCACTCATATTCTCCGTTTATCGAGTGTTTTTTATTGTCATTCGGTGATGGAATATAGCCACGAACCTCTAAAGGTATCACTTTGTTAAATCACAACATATTGAATTAAAACTAGGAACATTCCGAATAAAAACGACATTGCTGTTAATTCATTCATATAAGGCTATGCTGAATTTTACCCATTGATAAGACATTTTTATCCTATTCCGCTGCCAACGCGAAATAATGGAGGATCCGGCGACAATGGCAATTGATATGTATATGAAAGTTGAAGGAATGACGGGCGAGTCCCAAGACAGCAATCATAAAGGATGGACCGACGTACTTTCGTTTAACTGGGGCGCTTCACAGCCAGGAAATATGGCTGTCGGCGGTGGAGGCGGCTCCGGGAAAGTGAATTATCAAGACCTCCGTATTCAAGCGCTTATCGACAAATCTACACCCGCCATTCTTAAATATTGTTCCAGTGGAAAACATGTCGCGAAAATCGAGCTTTCCGTATGCAAAGCGGGTGGCAACCAGGTGGAATATTCCAAAATCGTTCTCGAAGACGTGCTGGTGACGCAAACCGATTTTAATGGTGTCGGTCAAAATGATGCGATCCTGGTTGATTACGCCTTCCAGGCGTCAAAAGTCACCATGAGTTACTGGGAACAAGGCAGCAGCGGCACTAAAGGCGCTGAAAGCAAATCTGGTTGGGATATCAAGCAGAATAAAGAGAGCTAAGTGCATTCGGGCACCTAACAATACGTTAATGATCGGGTGATAAAATCATGGCAATGGATATGTTTTTAAAAGTTGAAGGCATTAATGGCGAATCGAAAAATGCGAATCACAAGCAATGGATCGATGTCTTCTCCTTTAACTGGGGCGCGCGGCAGCCTGGCAATATGGCCGTTGGCGGCGGCGGCGGTACGGGTAAAGTGAATTTTCGCGATCTGACCGTACAGGCTCTGATAGATAAAGCGACACCTGCCTTATTGAAATACTGTTCGGCCGGTAAACACCTCGCCAAGGTGCAGTTGTCGCTTTGCAAAGCCGGTGGGCAGGAAGTGGAATATACCCGCATTACTCTGGAAGATGTATTAGTGACTCATACCGACTTCATCGGTGTCGAGCACGGTTCCACGCTAGGCATTGAATACTCTTTTCAGGCCGGTAAAGTATCGATGGAATACTGGGAGCAAGCGAAGCAAGGCAATAAAGGAGCTTCGGTGCAGATGGGCTGGGACATTAAGCAAAATAAAGAAAGCTAATCACATTACGGTGCATATCGTAATGGCGGGGGGATTATGGCATTTCCTAAGTCACATGAAATTTTAGCTCTGACATCGCAACACGAATCGAATAATCGGGTGTCAGCCAACTTTTTGACCCGTGAGATTTTGAATGAGGCGCTGATCCTCGTCAGGTCTCTGTCACCAGAAGAAGTCTTTCGATTAACAAAAACGGAGACCGGCCAGATCGCATTTACGCTGGGTGAACTCAAAGATGAAAACAACCGCCGATTGACCGCCAATAATATTGAGTCAGGACAACGACCAGGCGGAAGAATTAATCACCTGGATAACCGCATTAATGTCTCTTTTCCCGGAACCTCATGGCAAATGGGGGCGCGTGTTCAGCATTTTGAGAATATCGCGTCGAGTACCGTCGGCGGAGCCGGTCTGGTTTTGATCGCGGGATTATGGACGGGGGCCGGTTCTGGCGTTGGCAGCATTTTAGGCAGAAATGCCGCCCAGCTCGCGGTAGTGACTGGCACGTATTTGGGTAAACGCTTCGTGACCAATAAAACCATGGTCGTGAATCAGATGGCGGCGCATATCAAAAACCTTGCCGATATGTTTAACTCCACCCACAACGCCTTTAATGATTTCAAGTTCGAAAGCGCAGCCAAACGCGCACAATACAGTCCCGATCCTCAGGCACAGCACCCTATTACTTTTGAACAGAAAGTCACGGATAACAATGCAGTTCCTGCTAATCATACCGATGCCATTCAGGCTATCGTGCGCCGTTTTGTGACGGGAACTTACCAACGTGTAGATATCGTCGGCCAGGGCGATATGTTTATAAAAGTCTTTTTCAGCGATGGGGAACTGGACATTTCGCAAGCCCAGTATGACTACCTCAGCAATTTGAAGCTCCCGTGATTGATCAACCAGGCAGGTCTTCGCGGTTCTGGCGCAACGGTTGTCATTCTGTCCAGGGTGCAAAAATGCCCCGAATTGACGAAAAGATTTTTATTGTCGGTAAGAATGGTCAATGACGATGACAAGGCAGACTGCCGGATCGGACGCGATCGTTGCACCAGCGTGGCCAGGTTTTTTCACACTCGGCTCGAGCAAGCGTCCTCTCCGGGCAGTCTTTGTCCGGCATTAATTAAACGAACCCTACCCCCGGTAGTTAACACGAACCCTCCGCGTCCATAGGGTGCAACTCGGGGTAAAATATTGCCGTTCGGGGGGCAACAAGAGGAGATAAAGGTACAGAAGTGTGCGTATCACCTTAGTGAAAAAGTGTGACGCCCTGCCGCAAAATAACATATTGAATTAAATGATAAAAATCAACTTACAACGCACAGATTTCATAATTTCACTTCCGATTTCATCTTTGCAAAAAGCATCCTGCCTCTAATATCACGTTATTTCACCTTCCCCGCGCCTATTTTAAGGCTATTCTAAGCATCGAATACACCGAGCCCGGCAGTGCAATGGCATATACATCAGAAAAGCAGATAAGAACTCATACGGTGGGCATCCTCCCTGGTGGCCGTTTTCATGGCTTGATGAATCAGGGGGGCATCGGAATTTTACTTAGGAATATTCATTAAATACACGCGCAAACTTTCATAGGGATTTTCATGGAAAGAAATACGCCCGTAGCCTTTGCCTGATGCGCTACCTAATGCTAAACGGGCATTTAAAATTGCGGTATTTTTGGCCCGTACACCTTTTAATTACATTTAATTCGTGAAGCTTACTTATAAGAAAAAGGCAGCCTGGTTGCTATAAGCCACCCTATCTGCAGTCGTATTTCTGGGTATTATTCTCATTATACTGGAGCTTATTAATGAATCAGCGTTTGGATATCATCGGTATTGGCCTTGGCCCGTCGAATCTTAGCCTGGCAGCCTTAGGAAGTGAAATAGAGGGATTTACGGGACAGTTCCTTGAGCGCAAACCTCATTTCTCCTGGCACCCAGGGATGATCCTGGCGGATTGCAGTATGCAGACCAACTTTTTAAAAGATTTAGTGAGCGCGGTTGCCCCAACCAATCGCTACAGCTTTCTCAATTATCTGGTAAAAAACAGAAAATTTTATCGTTTCCTGACGACGGAGCAGCGCACCGCGTCGCGCGAAGAGTTCGCCGATTACCTCACCTGGGCCGCCGCCGGGATGGGATCATTGGCATTCAATCAAGACGTTCAGCGGGTCGAATTTGACGATCGGCAGCGCCAGTTCGTGGTGACCACCTCGAATAAGGTCTTCCACGCCAAACACGTCAGCATTGGCATAGGCAAGAAAATAAAGTTGCCGGATTGCGTGACGACGCAAAGCGATCGCTGTTTCCATGCCAGCGAAATGATGCTGCGCAACCCCGATCTGGCCGGCAAACGCGTGGCGATCGTCGGCGGCGGCCAGAGCGGCGCAGATCTGTTCCTGAATATTTTTAAAGGGGAATGGGGGCAGCCGGCGCAGCTCGACTGGATATCGCGCCGCAATAACTACAATGCGCTCGATGAGGCTGCTTTTGCCAACGAATACTTCACGCCCGATTACGTCGAGAGCTTTTACTCACTGGACAGCGCGGCCAAGCGGCATATGCTGGCCGAACAGAAGATGACCTCAGATGGCATCACCAGTGAGTCGCTGCTGGCGATTTATCGCGCCATGTACCACCGCTTCGACGTCCTGCGCGAGAAATTATGGGTGCGCCTGCTGCCCAGCCGTTCGCTGACGGCCGTGAAACACACGCTGGATAACGCCTACCAGCTCGAAACGCGTCATCATCTCGATCACGGCCAGGAAACCTTCAAGGCGGACGTGGTGATCTTTGCCACCGGTTATCAATCGGCGACGCCTGAGTTCCTTGAGCCTTTGGCCCACCGGTTGTTAAAGACTGCGGACGGCGAATACCGCATAGCCCCGGACTTTACCTTTGAGTGGGAAGGCCCAGTGGAGAACTGCTTATTTGCGATGAACGCCAGTATGCATAATCACGGCATTGCCGATCCTCAGCTGAGCCTGATGGCCTGGCGATCGGCCCGCATTCTTAATCGGGCGTTAGACCACAAGCCATTTGATCTGGGAACAACGCCGACAGCCATTCAATGGCGCAGTGAAAGCGTACCGCCCGCGTTTTAAATACAAGAACGTCTTAATCATTGTCACTATGCTTTGATGGAATTACGTATATGAAGAGACAATTCAAGAAGTTTATTCTAGATCAACTGGCCGTATTAGCCCCCGAGTTCAAGGCCAGATTGATATACAAAAGGGCATTTGGCAAACCGCTGAATTTACAGTCGCCCTCAACCTGGAATGAAAAAATAAATCATCTTAAGTTGAATGACTACAGTAATAACGCATTGGTGACTCAATGTGCAGATAAATATGCGGTGAGAGAGTACATCAAAGAAAAGGGATGTGAAGAGATTCTCAATGAGTTGTATTTCTCCTGTGATTCAGTGCAGGAAATACCCTGGGAAACGCTGCCTGATAAGTTTGTCATTAAGGGAAACCACGGTTCAGGGTATAATTTAATTTGCCAAAACAAACAATCGTTGAACATTAAAAACGCCTCTCATCTGATCGATGGATGGATGAAAGACGATTACTGGAAAACCTATGTAGAACTCAACTACAAAGGGATACAAAAAAAGATCATTGGGGAAAAGTATATCGAATCGGCCAATGGTCACGGGCCTGAAGACTATAAAATCTATTGTTTCCGCGGTGTGCCTTACTGCACCTTGCTGTGCGTCGGCAGGGATACCGGGACGCCAAAATATTACTTCTTCGACAAAGAGTTCAAGTTCCTTTGCTATAGCGAAGACTGCCTGGCATTGAGCCAGGAGGAGATAGACGCTTTCGTGAAGCCTGAGGGATACGATGAACTGTTTGAGTACGCCACTCGCTTGTCGGCGCCCTTTGAGTTTGTTCGCGTTGATTTCTACATCTCGCAAGGCCACATCATTTTTGGCGAGCTAACCTTTACCCCCTCCGCCGGATTGGATACGGATATTTTGCCGCCGACCGATATTTTGCTTGGCAAGATGCTGACGCTGCAGCAGCACTGATTTTCACCGGACGCTCGCAGGGAAGATCGGGCGGCGCAGTGCCCAGCGCGAGGAGGAATACCGGCCGGTATGTTCGCAGCCTGTCGGCCGGTATTGCCCTGAAGGTATCGGGCCAAGGATCTCGCTTGTTCATACCGCCGTTACAGAAAAATCCCGCCACCTATCCCTGATAGCCCGCAACCGACCCAAGCGCAACACCTCAGCCGGACCACATAACCATTTGAAAAATAATGGCATTAGATAATCAATAAGAATCACTTACATATTTATAATAAAATGTTCTATATGTATAGGAAGCTATAATATAAGATACCGGAAAGTTTCCCTGGTGTTGTTGTGTGTCTTTGCCCTATTTTATAGGGCTTTTTTTGCTAAAAATCGTTGATAACCGTGTGTTTCCCCCGCTATTCGCCATTCCCCTCCCCATAAAAACCATAACCATTTCTAATTAATTGCAATCTCTCTTATTCCTGACTTACCAATAATAACAATGAGTTGCTATTAACCCGGCAAAGCAACTGGCGGCCCTCTTCCGGATTTTGGCCGCCATTCGCGGCCGAAATATCCGCCCTAAAGGTAGGTTTTTGCCGGGCGCGAACGGATGCTACTATCGGCCTTTTTCCGAAGGTGTTAACCCGCATGTTTTTGTCCAACCGGCATTTTATCTCTGCGCTTCTGGCGCTCGCCATCGGCCTTTGGCTGCCGGGTTCCGTGCTGGCCAGGCCCGATTTGGAACGCAAGATCGGCGCTACCGTAGCCGATAGCGATTCTGCGGATTACCGTTTCAGCGACCTGCGCTTCACCTCCGCCGATGGCCGACGGCATTACCGCGTTCGCATCGCCCAACCGCATCGGGCGCCTGAGCCGGGCGGCTATCCAACGGTTTATTTCCTCGACGGCAACGCGGTGCTGATGGAGCTGAACGCCGCCTTACTGGCCAAATTGGCGGCGGCGAAGCGGCCGCCGGTGCTGGTCATGATCGGCTATGACAACGATCTGCGCATCGATGCCGCCGGCCGCGCCTACGACTATACGCTCCCTCTGCCGGCAGGCATGAAGACACCGCCGCGGGCCGGCGGGGGCGCGGATGCGTTCCTGCAATTGATTGAAACTCGGATCAAACCGGCGATCGCCGCCAGACTGGCGGTCGATCCGCAGCGGCAGACGCTGTGGGGGCACTCCTACGGCGGGCTCTTCGTTCTGCACACGTTGTTTACCCATCCTGCCGCCTTTCAGCGCTATATCGCCGTGGAACCCTCGCTGTGGTGGGGCAACGGCATGATCCTGCAAGAAGCGCAGCGGATGACGGAACGGCGCGCGGCGCCGGCGGTAAGGCTGCAACTGTGGGTTGGCCTGGCGGAACGCGATCGCGCGGCCCCGCCCGGTGTAAAGAGCCCCGCTCTGCCGGCGGACGCGACGCATTTGCTGGCCGAACAGCTGGCGCAGCTCGACGGTTTCACCGTCGGCTATCGGGAATGGCCCGCCTTAGGGCACGGCGCCATGCTGGGCGCGACCATCGAGCCGGCGCTGGGCAGCGTCATCGCAGAAGACTGAATTCGCAGCTCAGAAGGCATCGGCCACATTTTCATCTGCGGCGCATATCTTCTGATAAGAAGAGTGTTTAATATCTGAGACAGAGAACGGTGGCCGCGGGCGGGCGCGTCAAAAAACAAAGTGGCTCCCCCGTCGGCAAGTGAGCTTGCTCTATCCGGTGGAGCCATACAGTACTGCAGTTTTCCCGGTGGGGCCCTGGTGAGGCGCAAGTAGGAAAAGATGGTGTAAGCAGGGCATTTCAGCGTTTTAATACCGCCTGTTTCACTATTTTCTTCTCCCTGTGGCGCCTATCATAAGCGCCCGCTCACCAGGCGGAAAAGGGTGAAAACCACCCTTGAAATACATTAACGAAAGTGATATTAGAAGCGGTTGGGGCGAAAGCGCCTAGTTCAGTTTTGAATAATTAAATCAGGGAATTATATTAAAAATGAATATTAATATCACCGACAAACCCAACCCGCAGGATGAAGAGTTCGTTATCGACAGCCTTTGGGCGCACAATCACAAAACCCAGCCCGTAGACATTCACCCGCTGTTCCTGACCGTTACCGACGACAACCAGCAGATCGTCGGCGGCCTGGTCGCGCGCACCTGGTGGGGCGGCCTGGAAGTGCAGTATCTGTGGGTTGGCGATCAATGCCGCAAAAGCGGGTATGGCCGCCAATTGATGGAGTTGGCCGAAGAAGAAGCCCGCAAGCGCGGTTGCCATATGGCCTATGTCGATACCTTCGATTTCCAGGCCAGAGGCTTCTACGAAAAATTGGGCTACCGGGTCTACGGCGAGCTGGGCGACTATGCGCATCGCCACACCCGCCATTATCTGGCTAAAAGCCTGTAACGCGGCCTGAGCGGCACAGAGGTGGGTATGGGTTCATCACATAAAAATAATGAATCTTATTTTAAGGGCCTCATCACCATGATGGAGCACCTGAGCGAACCCTGGGGCATCAAAGACCACCTGTCCCGCCACCTCTATATGAACCGCGCCGCTTATCTCTATACCAATACGCCGCTGAATTTCGACGTCGCCGGCAAATATGACCACGAGTTCCCCGCCGACTGGGCCGACTCCGCCGCCGACTTTATCGAGCATGACAAGATGACCGAAGCAGCGCGCGATCGGGTCACGGTCATAGAAACGCACTACTGGTACGGCAAAGACAGCCTGACGCCGTTTATCAGCGAAAAGCTGCCGGTGTACAACGATGACAAACAGGTGATTGGCGTGATCTGGAACGCCAAGCCGATGAACAGCCTGTCGCCGCTGAAGTACATCAATCAGCAAAAACCCAGCGTGTTGACCACCGAAGTCAATAACGAGCTGTTCACCCGTGCCGAACTCGATGTTATTTTCCTTATGCTGCAACGATTTACGGTGAAAGAGATCGCCAAAATCTATAATGTCAGCAATAAGACCATCGAAAACCGCATTTATAACATTTACCAGAAGGCCAACGTGCATACTCAGCAGCAATTTGAGGAATACTGCAAATACGCCAATCTGGATAACTACATTCCCGATCGCCTGATAACCAAAGGCATTCAGTTTATTTGAACCGCAAGGAAGATCTCACCGTGATAAAGATCGAAGATTATCCGCTCACCCGGGTGCCGCAGGATAAACGAGTTTCGTTTTTAAGCGTAGCCATCGTGCATATGGGCATGCTGACCGCACTGGACCAGTTCATGCTCGGCGCCGTACTCGGCAATTCCATGACGCTGATTGACGCCTTCACCGCCATCTTCGTCGGCAGCCTGATCTTCGGCGTGGTGACCTACGGCCTGGGGCTGGCGGGCATGCGCGAAGGCATTTCCGGCAGCCTGCTGGCGCGCTGGTGCGGCTTCGGCCGTCTGGGCTCGGTGCTGATAGGCGTGGTGGTTGCCGTCAGCCTGCTGGGTTGGTTCGGCATTCAGAACGCCATTTTCGCCAAGTCGCTCGACTTCGCGCTCGGCAATAAGCTGGGCTTCGGCCTGGCCGCCGGGCTCTCTGGCACGCTATTGACCATCCTGGTGGCATTCGGCTTCAAGGCGCTGCGCATCGCCGCCCGTATCGCGGTGCCGATGTTCATCATGCTGGTGGCCTATATTTCGGTGACCGCGCTTTCCGGCCATAACCTGCAGGAGATCATCCAGCTGGCGCCGCCGGGTGAACCGCTGACCATCAGCGCCGGCATCACCATCGTCGTCGGCGGCGCCATCGTGGCCAGCCTGATGACCCCCGATCTGACCCGTTACTCCAAAAACGGCAAGCACGTGCTCGGCGTCACGCTCTTCACCATTATCGCCGGCGAGTTCGTGGTGAACGGCCTGGCGATCCTGATCGCCAAAACCCTGGGCACCGCGGATGTGGTCACCATCATGTCGCAAGCGGCCGGCGGCGCCGGTTTGCTGGTGGTGGTGTTCTCCACCCTGCGCGTCAACGATCTCAACCTGTACTCTTCTTCGCTGGGCATCGTCAATGCGGTGGAAGGCATCACCGGCAAGAAGCTGAAGTACACCTACACTACGCTGGTGATCGGTATTCTGGGCACCACGCTGTCGGTGCTGGGCATTCTTGACCGTTTTGTCGACTTCCTGACGGTGCTTGGCGTGGTCTTCCCGCCGATTATCGGCATCATGCTGGTGGACTATTATCTGCTGCGCAGCCATCGCAAAATCCTGGATGAGAGCCGCCGGACCGGCCAGTTGCCGAACGAAACGCCAACTATCGGCTGGGCGGCGATCGTCGCCAGCATCGCCGGCGGCGCTGTTGGCCTGGCGACCGAATGGGGCGTACCGACCATCAATTCCCTGGTCGCTGCCAGCCTGCTGTATTGGCTGCTTAAACTGGTCTTCAGCCGGGCGCAAAAACCGCTGGCATCACAGAAATCGCTCTGATTTTCGTGAACGCGGTAATGCACTCCTCCGGTAACGGGGGAGTGTTAAACGCTCGAAAAGGGGATTCAATGCAAAAGAATGAGCCGATCGCGCAGATAAACGGCCGTGGTGGTTAGGGTCCCTGGTGTCGGTAGCAAGCTATCCATTATGCTCAGAGTGTGGCAACGCCCCCTCTGAGCTTTTTATTATAAAAACTGTCGGCTTCCGTGTTTTGATCGTAAAGAGAAACTTCAGCTTGCATGAACAGTAGCCCATGAAATCGGCTTTGGTCAACATAAAAGTAAACATAAAACCGGCTTTTGTGTTCACTTTTCCATAAGAGAAACCTAATCAATTGATTTGCACGGCTTTATCTTTCGCGCAGAGGAAGCAGACCGCCTCCGCTGATATCATTGCGCTAAACGGCTGACGGAAAACAATAATTACTACTAATAATCAGTTCGTTACCTGCTCGCCTGCGCCTTTTTGTCTGGACAACGCCAATGTGTAAGATATAGTGAAGCCTGCGTAATGTTTGTAAGGACAGCCAATGAAAACCACCAACGCACAGCGCAAAATCAACATCATTAAAAATATTGAATATCTGATGCGTACCCGCGGTGAAACCAAGGCTTCCTTTTCCAATCGCAGCGGCCTGACGCGCACGACTCTCTACAAAATTCTTGACGGAAGAGTGAACAACGTTCAGCAATCCACCGTGAATCGGATCTCCGATTTCTTCGGTGTCTCCTGTGAAGAGATCGAAGATTACGATCTGGAAAAGCTGGAGCTGCTTAACGAAACGCTGTCCACCGAAGGCAACAAGAACCCTTCCGCCATTCCGGTGATCCCGCAGTCGCGCTACCTGGCCGTCTCGCAGCGCAAGATCGGGCAACTGGTCACTGAGTTCCCTTTGACTTATTTCTTCGGCGATGAGTCGAACATGTTGGCAATGAAAATAGAGACCGAAATTAAAGGGTCATTTATTCCCGGCGAAGTCATCATCATCAAACGCCCGCCGGTACTGATTTGCGATTCGCCTTTGCTGTATCACTCGGGAAAAAGCGGCTTCTTTGTGGTTGACGACAAAGACAGCGAAAGCATGGACAAACGCCCTCAGGACACCGTGCAATTCCTGGGTTACATCGTTGGAGAAAGGCTATAAATGGAACCGAATCAGAAGTTCAAGCTGTTGGGCTTCACCCGGCATGGCACCATCGCGGCCAATGTTATGGTATTAGCCACCGGCAAAACCATCACCATGGGGCTGAATGAGCTGGCCGACAGCGAAATATCAGAAGATTTAAGCCGGCATGAGCTGCAGGCGCTGTACCGTAAACTCTATGGTGACAACCAACAAAAAACCGCCTACGAGCTCAGCGATCGCCATGAACGATCCTGGTACGCCTACCTGATTATTACCGTGGCGCTCAGCGTGATTTATATTTTCTCAACGCTGTGCGGCGTCAAGCCGATCCAAATCCCGGTGCTGAATCTCATCACGCCGCCGGCGATCTTCATTTACCCGCTCACGTTCATTCTGGTGGATATCCTCAACGAATTCTATGGCTTACGGCTGGCCAGGCGCACCATCATCATCTCGTTTATCGCCAATCTGACCTTCGTCCTGGGCGTTTGGGTAACGACGCTGGTGCCGAGCATTCCGCAGTGGGAGTACAGCGAGACCTACAACGGCATCGTGCACAGCATCATGGCGGTGCTGGTGGCCTCGTCGGCGGCCTATCTGATCTCCGAAAACGTCAACTCCTACCTGCTCTGCAAAATCAAAGAGTTGACCAATTCCCGTTACCTGTTTGTGCGCGTGATCACCAGCACCGTAGTGGCTTCGGCCATCGACAGCGTGGTGTTCTGTACTCTGGCGTTCTACAACGTGCTGAGCTGGGACATCATCAAAACCATGATCCTGTCGCAGTTCCTGATCAAGGTGGTTTACGCCCTGCTGGGCGTCGGGCCGATCTACGCCACCCGCAGTCTGTTTAATCGCTACATCAATACCGAACAAGCAAAGGGCAATGAATATGCATATCCAAAAGCAAGATAAAATCACCCATCTTGGCGCGAACTCCGATTATCCGGATCAATATGCTCCCGCATTGCTCGAAGCCTTGCCGCGTGCCCGCGGCCGCGATCTGATCGGCGTGGACGAGCGGCAACTGCCGTTCAGCGGCTTTGATCTGTGGACCGCCTTCGAGCTGTCGTGGCTCAACGCCAAGGGCAAGCCGGTGGTGGGCATCGGCGAATTTACCTTCCCGCATTCCTCGTCGAACCTGATCGAATCCAAATCGTTCAAGCTGTATCTCAACAGCTTCAACCAAACGCGCTTCGACAGCGTGGAACAGGTGAGCGCCGCTATGCAGAAGGATCTGTCGCAGGCGGCCAATGGCCAGGTCACCGTCAAGCTCTATCCGGGTCTGGAAGGTTATCCGGCGCAGATCGATCGTCTGCCGGGCATCAACATCGACGATCTGGATATCGCGGTCGACGACTTCGCCTTCAAACCGGAATACCTGAGCGGCGCGGCCGATCAAGGGGAGCACGTAGCGGAAACGCTGTCTTCCAATCTGCTGAAATCCAACTGCCTGGTCACCAACCAGCCGGACTGGGGCAGCGTGGTGATCCGCTATGAAGGCCGCCAAATCGATCGCGAAAGCCTGCTGCGCTACCTGATCTCCTTCCGCCAGCACAACGAATTCCACGAGCAGTGCGTCGAGCGCATTTTCAACGACATCAAGCAGAGCTGCCGCCCGGAAAAACTCAGCGTGTTCGCGCGTTACACCCGCCGCGGCGGCCTGGACATCAACCCCTTCCGCAGCGATTTCGAAACGGCGCCGACGCTCGGCCGCCTGATCAGACAGTAAGCCTCATCCCCAATGCTCCCGCCAGGGAGCATTGTTTCTCTCGCTTTCATCTCCCTGTTATTTTTCGCCATTATCGTCGTCAGCGGCTATCTTCAAAGCACACTGACGGAGATTAACGACGCATGCCTGACCTTTCTCGCAGAGACATCCTGCGGGCTGCCGCCATCGGATCGGCGTTCTCGCTGTTGCCCGCCTCGATTCGCAAAGCGCTGGCCATTCCCGCCAATAACCGCACCGGCACCCTGCGCGACGTCGAACACGTGGTGATCCTGATGCAGGAGAACCGCTCTTTCGATCACTACTTCGGCACCTTGCCGGGCGTGCGCGGCTTCAGCGATCGATTTACCATTCCACTGCCCGGCGATCGCCTGGTCTGGCAGCAACAGGGCGCCGAACGGCTGGTGCTGCCCTACCATCTGGACAGCAAACGCGGCAACGCCCAGCGCGTCACCGGCACGCCGCACTCGTGGGTGGATGAGCAAGCCGCCTGGGATCACGGCCGCATGAGCGCCTGGCCCACCTACAAAACGCCGGCCTCGATGGGCTACTACCGCCAGCAGGAGCTGCCGTTCCAGTTCGCGCTGGCCAACGCCTTCACTCTGTGCGATGCCTATCACTGCTCCATCCACGCCGGCACCAACACCAACCGGCTGTTCCACTGGACCGGCACCAACGGCCCGTCCGCCGCCGACGTGGCGGTGGTGGTCAACGAATGGGACAGCCCCGGCCCGGCGGACAGCGGCTACCAGTGGACAACCTATCCGGAACGGCTGGAGGCGAGCGGCGTCAGCTGGAAGGTGTATCAATTCCTGCCGGACAACTTTACCGACAACCCGCTGGCGGGTTTTCGCCAATACCGCGCCGCCAGCATTCAAGTGGGCAACCCGGCGTGGCCGCCGAAAGACTTCAACGCTTTCGTGCCTTATAGCGATGCGCTCAACGAGGCCGCACCGCTGTACAAAGGCAACGGCAACACCCTGCCGGCCGCCGACGGCAACGATCTGGACGCCATGCTGGCCGGATTCCGCGCCGACGTGCAGCAGGGCAAACTGCCGCAGGTCAGCTGGATCATCGCGCCGGCGGCCTATTCGGAACACCCCGATCCCTCCAGCCCGGTACAGGGCGGCTGGTTCACCCAAGAGATCCTCAACGCGCTGACCGACAACCCGGAGGTGTGGAGTAAAACCGTTCTGCTGGTCAACTACGACGAAAACGACGGCTTTTTTGACCATATGCCTTCGCCTTCCGCGCCGTCGCTGCGCGAAGACGGCAGCTTCGCCGGTAAATCGACGGTGCCGTTCGACACCGAGATCTTCCAGCACGTGGCGCCGCCCGGCTCGCAGGATCAACCGCCGCCGGACGGCCGCATCTACGGCCCCGGCCCGCGGGTGCCGATGCTGGTGCTGTCGCCCTGGAGCCGCGGCGGCTGGGTCAATTCGCAGGTTTTCGATCACACCTCGGTGCTGCAATTTTTGGAAAAGCGCTTTCAGGTGCATGAACCCAACATCAGCGCCTGGCGCCGCGCGGTGTGCGGCGATCTCACTTCGGCGTTCAACTTTGTCGATCCTAACGGCGAAGCGCTGCCGAGCCTGCCCGCCACCAGCCGCCACGCCGCCGACGGCCTGCGCCAGCGTCAGGAACAGCTGCCGCAAGTGCCGCTGCCATCGCCCGCCCACCAGCGTTTACCCCATCAACGCCGCCTGGCGCGCCCTTCCCGCGCGTTACCCTACCAGCTGCACGTCGAGGCCAGCGTCGCGGTCGAGCAACGCCGCGTGACGCTGAACCTGTTCAATACCGGCGAGCAGGGAGCGGTGTTTCACGTCTACGACCGGCGCGATCTGGCGCAGATCCCGCGCCGTTTTACCGTCGAGGCGGGCAAGGCGGTCAGCGACGACTGGCAAACGGAGAATGAGTACCATCTGTGGCTGCTTGGCCCCAACGGCTTTCATCGTGAGTTGCGCGGCGCCCTGAGCCGGCCGCAGCCGGAGGTGCGTTTGCGCCCGACGGGCCGCAACCTGCTGCTGCAGTTGAATAACCCGGCCCCCGAAGCGATAACGGTCACCCTCGAACGCTGCCCTTACACGCAGCAAGGCCCGTGGCCTATCACGCTGCCTGCGGGCGGCAGCCATCAGCAAGCGTTTGACGCCCGCGCCAGCGGCGGTTGGTACGATATTACGCTGCAAAGCGCCGGGGGCTGGCTGCGTCGCCTGGCGGGGCGGCTGGAAGATGGCGAACACAGCGTCAGCGACCCGCTGATGGGCCATGAATAACTATCGGCATCGAGGGAGTTCAAAAATCGAAAGGATATCGCTTATCATTGCGCTCTCGTTCTTCGCCGATTACCCAAGGATCTTCATGCCCGCTGTTCTTATCGCCAAAGCCGGCCGCTGGTTGGCCGCCTGCGTTTTACTGTTGGCCGGCGCCGCTCAAGCCGCGCCGATCGTCGTCACCGATGTCGCCGGCCGCCAGGTCACCCTGCCGCAACCGGCCAAACGCGTTATCCTGGCCGATGCCCGCGCGCTGCTGGCGCTGAATATTCTGCATCCGCAGGAGCCGCTGAAAAACATCATCGCCTGGGACAACTCGCTGAAGGTCAAAGCGCCGGATCTGGTTGAAGCCTACGCGAAAAAATTCCCACAGGTCATGCAGATCCCCACCTTCGACAACCCCTACACCAGTGATTTCAGCGTGGAAAGCGCGGTGGTGCGTCAACCGGATCTGATCATTTTCGACATTGGCCTGCTGAGCAAATTGAAAGACAGCGGCGTGCTGACCCAGTTGGAAAAAGTCGGCATCCCGGTGCTGATCATCGATTTTCGCCAACAGCCGCTGACCAACACCGTCGCCAGCATGGCGCTGTTGGGTAAAGTATTTGACGAGCAGCCCAATGCCGACGCCTTCATCCGTCTCTATCAGCAGCGCCTCGAGCTGGTGCGGCAGCGGGTCGCCACGCTGAAACCGGAGCAGCGCCCCAGCGTCTTCATCGAGCGCAGCGCCGGCATCAAAGGCGAACAGTGCTGCAACACCTTCGGCAAAGGCAGCTTCGGGCAGTTCATCGAGACCGCCGGCGGCAATAATATCGGCAGCACGCTGTTTTCAGACATGGGCGGTGAAGTGAACGTCGAACAGGTGATCAGCAGCAACCCGGATTTCTATCTGCTGACCGGCGCCGACTGGAGCCGCGGCCATCGCGGCACGCTGGCGGTGCCGCTGGGTTACGCCACCGATATGGCCACCAGCCAAAAGAAACTGGCGCACCTGCTGGATCGCACCGGCATTAACGTGCTGAAAGCGGTGAAAGAAAAACGCGTGATGGCGATTTACCATCAATTTTACGACACGCCGCTCAACTTTATCGCGGTTGAGGCGATCGCCAAGTTCCTGCACCCGGCGCTGTTTAAAGATATTGATCCGCAAGCGGATATCGAAATGGTGCACCGGAAATTCACCGCGCTGGATTACAGCGGCGTCTTCTGGCTTACGCCGCAATAACCCCCGCCAGGGCCCGCCAGCCGGGCCCTGTTTCCCGCATTCATTATTTAGTTACCCGCTTAACTATCCCGTAACAATTCTATTTACTTGCCAATAATTATCATTAAGATTGTCTTTTCTAAAAAAACACATCCGGGTCTGAAACTCTTAAGGCATTATTATGTCACCTCTTTTTCGGCTTTCTCTGCTGACGGCTTCCATCGCCGTCGCATTCCCTGTCCTTGCTACTGATAACTCATCTCAGAACGATACCGACACCGTGACCGTCGTCGGCAACTGGCTGGACAACCCCGATACCAGTTCGGTGCTGCTCAACCATCCGGGCGCGCGTTCCATCGTCACCCAGCAGCAAATGCACGAACAGGGCGACCAAACCATCGCCGATAGCCTGCGCGGCGTACCCGGCGTGCAAGTGCGCGACAGCAACGGCACCGGCGGCAGTGACATCTCGCTTAACGTCGGCGTGCGCGGCCTGACTTCGCGTCTTTCTCCACGCTCCACCATTCTGATGGACGGCGTCCCGCTGGCGGTCGCGCCTTACGGCCAGCCGCAGCTGTCGATGGCCCCGCTGTCTATCGGTAATCTGCAATCGGTGGACGTGGTGCGCGGCGGCGGCGCGGTGCGCTACGGGCCGCAGAACGTCGGCGGCGTGATCAACTTCGTTACCCGTGACATTCCCAAAACGTTTGGCGGCACCGCCAGCGTACAAACCCAGGGCGCCAGCCACGGCGGCCTGAAGACCCTGACCAGCGCCTCCGTGGGCGGCACCGCAGACAACGGCCTCGGCGCCGAACTGCTCTACTCCGGGCTGCACGGCCAGGGTTACCGCGACAACAACGACAACAGCGACATCGACGATTTCATGCTGAAAACGCGTTATGCGTTCACCGATCGTGACGAGCTGTTGGCCAATTTCCACTACTACGACGCCAAAGCCGGCATGCCGGGCGGGCTGAGCACCGCGCAATACGCGCAAAACCCGTTCCAATCCACGCGGCCGTGGGACCAGTTCGAAGGCCGCCGCAAGGATATGTCGTTCAAGTACAAACATCAGGAAGACGACAAACAGTTCGAAGTGTTGACCTACTTCACCGACAGCTACCGCGGCAGCAACATCGAATCGGAAGGCACCGGCAAAAACGCGGGCCAGCGGCGCATGGTCTCCTATCCGCGCCACTATTCAACCTGGGCTATCGAACCAAGTTATTCGCAGGTCTTCCGTTTCTGGGATATGGCGCACGAGATCACCCTCGGTTACCGCTACCTGAATGAAACCATGGATGAAAAGGCGTCGCGTTCGGCCTGGTATAACCCGGCGAATATCGGCTCGACGCCGGAGACCCCGGATTATTACCAGCACACCTCCGGCGGCACCGCGGCCAACGCGTTCTATATCGACGACACCATTAACGTCGGCAACTGGACGGTCACGCCGGGCCTGCGTTATGAAAGCATCCGCACCCACGTGGACGATTCGTTCAACAATATCAGCCGCAAGAAAAGCTACAGCGAGCCGCTGCCGTCATTGAACGTGATGTACCACCTGTCCGACGCCTGGAAACTGTTCGCCAACGCCAACACTTCGTTCGGCAGCATGCAGTATTTCCAACTGACCAAAGGCGGCAACGGCAACCAGCCTGCGCCGGGGCTGACGGCGGAAAAAGCGCACACCTATGAATTCGGCACTCGCTACGACGACACCGTAGTCAAGGCCGAGGCCACGCTGTTCTACATCGACTTCGATAACCAGCTGCAGTACATCAGCAATGACGTGGGCTGGACCAACATGGGTGCCACCAAGCACAAAGGCATCGAGCTGGCACTCAGCTACGATCTCAGCGAGCTGAATCGCGCGCTCGACGGCGCCAGCGTCTACACCAGCTATACCTACACCAAGGCCAGCACCGACAAGGGCGACTTCGCCGGTAAAGATCTGCCGTTCTACTCGCGCCAGGTCTATACCGTCGGTACACGTTACGCCACCGGCAACTGGGTATGGAATCTGGACGGTTATGCGCAGTCGAAACAGCATTCGCCGGGCACCGGGCCGGAGTACATCACGCAGGAAAGCGCCGATGGCCAGTTCGGCAATATCGCCGGTTACATGGTGTGGAATATGCGCGGGGAATATAACTTCGGGCCGCAGCTGTCGAACCTGACGCTGGGTGCCGGGGTGAAAAACCTGTTCGATCAGCGCTACTTCACCCGCTCCAACGACAACAACTTCGGCAAGTACGTCGGCGAACCGCGCACCTTCTTCGTGCAGGGGTCAATCGCCTTCTAATGCCGGGGCCCGGCAGGGCCCCGGCATCACCGACAGTAAAGGCGAAACAGGCGCGCCAGGTGCGCGCCCATCGGCGTCAGGGTGGTGTCCTTGCGTTGGATAAGATAAAACGTCGCTTTCGGCAGACGCTCTTCCAGCTCGAGCGGCACCAAATGCTTGCCCAAAATCGGATCCGAAATCACGTCCACCGAAAGAATGCTGACAAAATCGCTCTGCGCCACCAGGCTGGTACAGGCCATAAAGGTCTCGCAGGTCACGCTGATCGACGGCGCCATGCCCAAGTCCCCAAACAGATCGTGCAATAGCCGATAATAACTGCCTTTCGGCGTCGGCATGGTCCAGTCGCAGTGCTGCAGCTGTTTCAGCGAGGTCGCCCCCTCCATCGGATGCCCTTTGCGCACCACTACCCGATACTCTTTTTCCATCAGCCGTTCATACTGCAGCTCGTTGTCGAGGCTGCTGGGGTAATAGGTATTGACGGTAAAATCCAGCTCGCCCTGGCGCAGTTCTGGGATCATCGACACCAGTTGCCCCTCGACGATGCGCACCTTCACGTTGGGATACTCACGGTGAAACTGGGTGATCACTTGCGGCATCACGGTGCGCGCAATGCTGCCGCCAACGCCGATATTCACCGTGCCGCCCGCCAACCCCAGCCGCTGCTGAATGTCTTCCTGCGCCACCCGCAGCTCTTCGAGGATCAGGCTGGCATGCTGGAAAAAGTTATCGCCGCAGTCGGTCAATACCACCCCCTGACTGCGGCGAATAAACAGCTTGGCGCCCAGCACCTCTTCCAGTTCCTGAATGGCCTTGGTCAGCGCAGGCTGGGAAAGGCGAGAGGTGCGGCTGGCGGCGCGGATGCTGCCCTGGCGGCTAACGTCCACAAATGCACGTAATTGGTGCAATTTTATCGAGGCTGGCATAGGCGAAAGGCGATAACCGTTGTTTATCAATAGCAAGATATTGGCATCTTATTTAGCCAGATTCCATTGTGTACATTCGGAAAAAACATAATAAATAACCAAATTCTTATTTCGCTTAATTAAGCGCATTTTCTGCGCCAATAAGCGCCATTCACGGCAGTTAGTAACCAAACGCACCTTTTTCTTTGCAATAGCTTCACCGTCTGATTTCAGTTCAGAGCATAACTGCTGCCTGGAGCGATCCAGCGCGCGATAACTTATGAGATATCACTATGACTAATTCGCTTTCGATGTTGGTGGCTGATTTGTACCCGCAATTGCAGGCCTGGCGCCGCGACTTCCACCGCTATGCCGAATCCGGCTGGTTTGAGTTCCGCACCGCCACCCTGGTGGCGGAAGAACTCGATCGGCTGGGCTATCGCCTGCAGCTGGGCCGCGAGGTCATCAAGGCAGAGGCGCGCATGGGGCTGCCCTCGCCCGCCGAGCTGGAAGCGCAGGAACAGCGCGCCCGCAATCAGGGGGCGTTGGAAAAATGGTTGCCGCATTTTTCCGGCGGCTTCGCCGGCATCGTCGCAACGCTCGATACCGGCCGCCCCGGCCCGACTATCGCTTACCGCGTGGATATGGACGCCCTCGATCTCAACGAATTGCTGGAACCCGAACACCTGCCGTTCCGTGAAGGGTTCGCCTCTTGCAACAGCGGCATGATGCATGCATGCGGTCATGACGGCCATACCACCATCGGCCTGGGGCTGGCGCACGTGTTCAAAAGCCTGGAGTCCCAGCTTCGCGGCACCGTCAAACTGATCTTCCAGCCGGCGGAAGAAGGCACACGCGGCGCAAAATCGATGGTGGAGGCCGGCGTGGTGGACGACGTCGATTTCTTCACCGCGGTACATATCGGCACCGGCGTGCCGGCCGGTGAGCTGGTGTGCGGCAGCGACAGCTTTATGGCCACCAGCAAGCTGGACGTCACCTTTCGCGGCGTCGCCTCGCACGCCGGCGCCAAGCCGGAAGACGGCCGCAACGCGCTGCTGGCGGCGGCGCAGGCTGCGCTGGGGCTTTACGCCATCCCGCGCCACAGCGAAGGCAGCTCGCGCATCAATGTCGGCGTGCTGCAGGCCGGCACCGGCCGCAACGTGATCGCCGATCGGGCGTTTATGAAGGTGGAGACGCGCGGCGCCACCAATGAGATCAACGCGTTTGTCTATCAACAGGCGCTGAACGCCATCGAAGGCGCCGCCAAAATGCACGGCGTCGCCTGCGATATCGCGCTGATGGGCGCGGCGCAGAGCAGCAAACCGACCCAACCGTGGGTGGATTACATCCGCCGCCAGGCGCAGCAGATAACCGAGCTGGCCTCGGTGGTCGATCGCCGCGAACAGGCCGCCGGCTCAGAAGACGCCACCTACATGATGGAACGGGTGAAATCGCACGGCGGCCAGGCCTCATACGTCATTTTCGGCACCGAGCTGAGCGCCGGGCACCATAACGAGAAATTCGACTTCAACGAGCAGGTGATGGCGGTGGCGGTGAAAACGCTGGCGTCGCTGGCGCTGAACCTGCCGACATTCGGGAGCGGAGCATGAGCAACTCAGAACCGCAGGCCTTTATCGACGACTACATTGACCAACGCCAGTCCCGCTTCAGCGCGCTGAGCGACGCGATTTGGGACCACCCGGAAACGCGCTTTAACGAGACCTATTCCGCCACGTTGCTGGCCGATGCGCTGGAACAGGAAGGCTTCTCGGTCGAGCGCGGCGTGGGCGACATTGAGACGGCGTTTATCGCCAGCTACGGCAGCGGCCACCCGGTTATCGCGCTGCTGGGCGAGTACGACGCGCTGGCCGGGCTGAGCCAGCAGGCCGGTTGCGCCACGCCGCAGCCGCTGGTGGAAAACGGCAACGGCCATGGCTGCGGCCACAACCTGCTGGGCACCGCCGCGCTGGCGGGCGCCTTCGCCGCCAAGGCGTGGATGCAGCAGAACCGGCTGAGCGGCACCCTGCGCTTCTACGGCTGCCCCGGCGAAGAAGGCGGCTCCGGCAAGACCTTTATGGTGCGCGAAGGCCTGTTCGATGACGTCGACGCCGCACTCACCTGGCACCCGGAAGGCTTCAGCGGCATGTTCAATACCAGCACGCTGGCCAACATCCAGGCGGCGTTTCACTTCAAGGGCGTCGCCGCCCATGCCGCCAACTCGCCGCACCTGGGGCGCAGCGCGCTGGACGCGGTGACGCTGATGAATACCGGCGCCAACTTCCTGCGCGAACATATCGTGCAGGAAGCGCGGCTGCACTACGCGGTCACCAACACCGGCGGCAGCTCCCCCAACGTGGTGCAGGCCGACGCCGAGGTGTTGTACCTGATCCGCGCGCCGCAGCTCGATCAGGCGCAGGACATTTACCAACGGGTGATCAACATCGCCAAGGGCGCAGCGCTGATGACTGACACCCAGATGGAGGTGCGCTTCGACAAGGCCTGCTCCAACTATGTGCCGAACCGCAGCCTGGAACGCGCGATGTATCAAAACCTGTGCGATTTCGGTCTGCCCGAGTACAGCGATGCCGAGCGCCGCTTCGCCGAGGAGATCCGTCAGACCCTGAGCCGAGACGACCTGCGCAACGCCAAACTCAATATTGCCCGCACCGGCGGCGCGGCCGGACGCGAGTGGGTGCAGCAGTTGGGAGATAAGGTGCTGATGGACGAGGTCGCGCCTTATGTGGAATCCGACGACCTGCTGTACGGCTCTACCGACGTTGGCGACGTGAGCTGGGTGGCGCCGACCGCCCAATGCTTCAGTCCTTGTTTCGCACTCGGCACTCCGCTGCACACCTGGCAACTGGTGGCGCAGGGCCGTACCGCTATCGCCCATAAGGGCATGTGCCTGGCCGGCAAGGTGATGGCGGCGACCGCCATCGATCTGCTGAGCGACAGCGCCCTGCTGGCGCGCTGCCGCAGCGAGTTCGAGCGCCGGCGCGCCGAACAGCCGTACCGCTGCCCAATCCCGCAGGGGGTGCAACCATCGCCATTGGAATAGCATGAACAGACAGGGCCCGGACAACCGGGCCACTAAGTATAATTATAAATAAATCAAATAATAACAATCACACAACAGAGCAAACACAGAGGGTAAAATCATGAGTGAGGCCACAACGCCAATCAATAAAAGCCCCGGACGCGTTTTTTACTGGGTGGAACGCATCGGCAATAAGATCCCCAATCCGTTTTTACTGTTCGTCTATTTGATCCTGGTGCTTATGCTGGCCACCGCGCTGTTTTCCTGGCTCGATGTGGCGGTGAAAAATCCGGCCACCGGCGAGCTCATCAAGGTGAATAACCTGATGAGCGTGGCGGGCATGCAGTGGATATTTCCCAATATCATCCATAACTTCAGCAGCTTTGCGCCGCTGGGGGCTATTTTGGCGCTGGTGATAGGCGCCGGCCTGGCGGAAAAGGTCGGCCTGCTGCAGGCGCTGATGTACAAAATGGCCTCGCGCGTCAGCGCCCGCTACGCCAGCTATATGGTGCTGTTTATCGCCTTCTTCAGCCATATATCGTCGGACGCTGCGCTGGTGGTGATGCCGCCGCTCGGCGCGCTGATGTTTATCGCAGTGGGCCGCCACCCGATAGCCGGGCTGCTGGCGGCGATCGCCGGCGTCGCCTCCGGCTTTACCGCCAACCTGTTGATCGTCACCACCGACGTATTGCTTTCCGGCATCAGCACCGAAGCCACCAAAGCGGTGGACGGCGCGGTTCACGTCAGCGTGATCGACAACTGGTACTTTATGGCCACCTCCGTGATCGTGCTGACCATCGCCGGCGCGCTGCTCACCGACAAGTTTATCGAGCCCCGTCTGCCGAAGTGGCAAGGCGGCGCCGAAGACAAAATCGCAGCGCTGACCCCGCTGCAGAACCGGGGGCTGATGATGAGCGGCATCGCCGCGCTGGTGTTTATCGCCATCATCGCCGCTCTGGTGGTGCCGGAGGCCGCGCCGCTGCGTGACCCGAACACCGGTTCGGTGATCCCTTCCCCGTTCATCAAGGGTATTGTGCCGATCATCATCCTGTTCTTCTTCACCGTCGCCATTACCTATGGCGTCGTCACCAAACAGATCCGGCGGCCGGACGATATTCCCCACCACTTGCTCGATCCGATGAAAAGCATGGCGGGTTTCATCGTGATGGTGTTTCCACTGTCGCAGTTCGTGGCGTTCTTTAACTGGAGCAACATGGGCAAGTTTATGGCCGTCGGCCTGACCGATATGCTGGAAGCCGCCGGCATGAGCGGCGCACCGGCATTTCTCGGCCTGATGTTCCTCTCCGCCTTCCTGTGCATGTTCATCGCCAGCGGCTCGGCGATCTGGTCAATTTTGGCGCCGATCTTCGTGCCGATGTTTATGCTGCTCGGTTTCCACCCGGCGTTCGCCCAGATGATCTTCCGCATCGCCGACTCTGCGGTGCTGCCGCTGGCGCCGATGTCGCCGTTCCTGCCGCTGTTCCTCGGCTTCCTGCAGCGCTACCGCAAAGACGCGCAGCTCGGCACCTATTACGTGCTGATCCTGCCCTATCCTTTGGTGTTCTTCAGCGTGTGGATTTTGCTGCTGCTGGTCTGGTATGCGCTAGGCTTGCCAATCGGTCCCGGCGTCTATCCGAAGCTGGGCTAAACGCCCCGCTATCTCGCCCCGCGCCGGTTCGCGGGGCAGATCCCCTTCTCCCCAAGCCCAGCAGAAAGATTGATCTTCCTCACTGACCAAGCGGCTCTGAGGATTATTTCATTGCCTTGCTAAACCGGTTCTTCTATTTTAGCTCACCATCTGACAACGACAAAAACAGGGATTAAGCATGATGAATCGCGTATGGGTACTGGGCGACGCCGTGATCGACCTGGTGCCGGAAAATGCCAACGGTTATCTCAAATGCCCCGGCGGCGCGCCGGCGAACGTGGCGGTGGGTATCGCCCGCTTGGGCGGCGACAGCGCCTTTATCGGCCGGGTGGGGCAAGACAGCTTCGGCGCCTTTCTACAGCAGGTGCTGAGCGATGAAGGGGTGGATATCGGCCATATGCGGCCGGATCCCGAACACCACACCTCCACGGTGGTGGTGGATCTCGATCTTCAGGGTGAGCGCTCATTCACGTTTATGGTGCAGCCCAGCGCCGATCTGTTTTTGCAGCCCGACGATCTGCCGGCTTTCCAGCGGGGCGAATGGCTGCACCTCTGCTCCATCGCGCTGTCGCAGGAGCCCAGCCGCAGTGCGGCCTTTACGGCGATGGAACGCATGCGGGCAGTCGGCGGCCGGGTCAGTTTCGATCCCAACATCCGCGAAGAAGTCTGGCGCCAGCCGGAAGCGCTGCGCCCCTGCCTGCAAAAGGCGCTGCTGCTGGCGGACGTGGTGAAACTGTCGCGCGAAGAGCTGGCTTTCATCAGCCATCTTGACGAGCTGGAGAACGCCATGCGCTGGATGATACAAACCTATCCGCTGCGCCTGTTGCTGGTGACACTGGGCGGCGACGGCGTCTGCGTACACGATGGGCATCGTCTGCGTCATTTCCGCGCAACGCCTGTCGTGCCGGTCGATACCACCGGCGCCGGCGACGCCTTCGTCGCCGGGCTGTTAGCGGCGCTGGCACGCCTTCACGAATTACCTCAGGAAGCGCAGTGGCCGGCGGTTATCGCCCAGGCGCAGGCCTGCGGCGCGCTGGCCACCACCGCCAAGGGCGCTATGACCGCCCTGCCCCGCGCCGACGAGTTGGCTACTTTCCTGCGTTGATTCTCTGCATCCACGGCGCTCCCCTTAGCGCCGTGGTCTTTTAACCCGCGATTTGCGTACTCGATCACAATAGCTGAATCGGGTTAGCAAACTTGATTGCCAGTCCGCTTCTCGATCGCTATCTTTCGCCATGAAAAACCGGTTTAGCAATTTAGCAAAAAATAATAACAACCCTTCCCGGATGATAGACGATGATGAAAAAACTCAGCTATTTGGCGATAACAACAGGGCTTTTCCTCTCCACGTCTGCCGCAGCGGCCTCGGGCGGCGACAGTATCGAGGCGCGTCTCAACGCGCTGGAACAACGTCTGGCGCAGGCGGAACGGCGCGCCGCTCAGGCTGAAACTCGCGCCACGGCGGCGGAACGCCGGGCGCAACAGCTGGAACAGCGCACCGCCAGCACCGAAAGACAAACCGCGCAGGTCGCGCAGCGCGCCGCCACGCTGGAAACGCAATCCTCTCCGACCAGCGCGCTGAAACTGAACGGTTTCAACGATCTGAAACTGTATGGCGACGTGGAGTTCAACCTGGACGGCGCCAGCCGCAGCGGCCAGCTGACGTCGTTGAAAGGCAGCGACCACAAGGACTGGAAACCCGGCAACAAAGAGCGCTGGGACATCAACGGCCGCATTCTGGTCGGGCTGGACGGCTACCGCCGCAATCCGGACGGTAACTTCTCCGGCTTCAGCGTCCAGCCGCTGGCGGACATGAGCGGCAAAATGAACCTGGACGACGCCGCTTTCTTCTTCGGCAATGAAAAGAACTGGCAAACCAAAATCGGCCGCTTCGAAGCCTACGACATGTTCCCGCTGAATCAGGACACCTTCATTCAATACTCCGGCAATACCGCCAACGACCTGTACGCCGACGGCTTCGGCTATATCTATATGATGAAAGAAGGCCGCGGCCGCAGCAGCAGCGGCGGCAACCTGATGCTGAGCAAATACGCCGGGGATGTCTATTTCGAACTGAACACGCTGGTGGAAGACGGCACCTCGCTGTTCCAGGACAACAGCTACCACGGCAATGCGCTGGAAAATAAGAAAAACGTCGCCTATTTGCGCCCGGTGATCGCCTGGAAGAAAGACGCCTTCAGCATCGCGGCGGCGATGGAAAGCAACGTGGTGAATAACGCCTACGGCTATCAGGACAGCCAGGGCCGCTTCGTCGATCAATCCAAGCGCAACGGCTACGGCATGACGATGAGCTGGAACAACAGCGCCGCCGATCCGGACAACGGCGTGGTGGCCAACCTGAGCACCGCCTACCTGGATGCGTCAGGCGAGCAAGACTTGACCGCCGGCGTCAACGTGCTGTGGCGGCGCTTCGAACTGGGTTATATCTATGCGCACAACAACATCAAAGAGTTCAATACCGCCGGGATCGCCGCCGATATCCACAACCCGCTCAGCGAACCGGGCAACTACGACATCCACACCGTTCATGCGTCGTATCAGATACCTAACATTATGAATATGAAGAATTTCAACCTGTATTTAGGCGCCTATATGTCGCTGCTGGAAGCCAACGCCGACAGCAAGATCGCCAATGGCGACAACGACCAGCGTTACGGCATGCGCGCCAGATTCAAGTATTTCTTCTGACATCGATTCACGGCGCTGCGCCGCAAACGGCGCGGCGGCATTTTTATTTAGCAAGGGGACAACATGGACATTACCGCAACCGCCAACGCGCTGTTGCCGCTGCTCGGCGGTAAAGAGAACATCGCCAGCGCCGCCCACTGCGCCACGCGCCTGCGCCTGGTGCTGGTGGACGACAGCAAGGTGGACAAAGAGGCCATCGGCAAACTGGACGGCGTCAAAGGCTGCTTCAGCAACGCCGGTCAGATCCAGGTGATCTTCGGCACCGGGCTGGTCAACAAGGTGCATGCGGAATTCATCAAGGCGGCGGGCGTCAGCGAATCCAGCAAGGCCGAAGCCGCCGATATCGCGGCGAAAAAGCTCAACCCGCTGCAGCGCATCGCCCGCCTGCTGTCGAACATCTTCGTGCCTATCATCCCGGCGATCGTCGCTTCCGGCCTGTTGATGGGGCTGCTCGGCATGGTGAAAACCTACGGCTGGGTCGATGCCAACAGCGCGTTGTTCATCATGTTGGATATGTTCAGCTCGGCGGCGTTCATTATTCTGCCGATTCTGATCGGCTTCACCGCCGCACGCGAATTCGGCGGCAATCCCTATCTGGGCGCCACGCTCGGCGGCATTTTGACGCATCCGGCGCTGACCAATGCCTGGGGCGTCGCCGGAGGGTTCCACACCATGAACTTCTTCGGTCTGGACATCGCCATGATCGGCTACCAGGGCACGGTATTCCCGGTGCTGCTGACGGTGTGGTTCATGAGCCTGTTGGAAAAACGGCTGCGCAAGGTGATCCCCAACGCGCTCGATCTGATCCTGACGCCGTTCCTGACGGTGGTGATCTCAGGCTTTGTCGCCCTGCTGTTTATCGGCCCCGCCGGCCGCGCGCTGGGCGATGGCATCTCCTTCGTGCTCAGCACGCTGATTGCTCATGCGGGGTGGCTAGCCGGGCTGCTGTTCGGCGGCCTCTATTCCGCTATCGTCATCACCGGCATCCACCACAGTTTCCACGCGGTAGAAGCCGGGCTGCTCGGCAACCCCAATATCGGCGTCAACTTCCTGCTGCCGATCTGGTCGATGGCCAACATCGCTCAAGGCGGCGCCTGCCTGGCGGTCTATTTCAAAACCCGCGACGCCAAAATCAAAGCCATTGCGGTGCCTTCGGCCTTTTCCGCCATGCTCGGCATCACCGAGGCGGCGCTGTTTGGCATCAACCTGCGCTTCGTGAAACCGTTTCTGGCGGCGCTGGCGGGCGGCGCGCTCGGCGGCGCCTGGGTGGTGGCCAACCATGTCGGCATGAACGCGGTCGGGCTGACGGCGATCCCCGGCATGGCGATCGTGCAGGCCAGTTCTCTGGTCAGCTATATCATCGGTCTGGCGATCGCGTTTGGCAGCGCCTTTGTCCTCTCCCTACTGCTGAAATACAAAACGGACGCGCAATGATGGAAGAACTCAGCTTAATCAAACAGGCACTGCGGGCGGTCATGAACGGCCAGCCGCTCGCGCTGCGCGATCCGCACCGACCGGACTGGCATCTGGCACCCAGCGTTGGCCTGCTGAACGATCCCAACGGCTTTATCCAGCACAACGGCGTTTATCATCTGTTTTATCAGTGGAATCCTCTGGGTTGCGACCATCGCAACAAATGCTGGGGACACTGGCAGTCGGCTGATTTGCTGCGTTGGGAGCACCAGCCAATCGCCCTGGCGCCCGGCGCCTGTTACGACAGCCACGGCTGTTACTCCGGCTCGGCGGTGGTGGCGGAAGGCAAAATCACGCTGATCTACACCGGCAACGTGAAATTCCCAGACGGCTCACGCACCGCTTACCAATGCCTGGCTCAGGAAAGCGAACGGGGCGAATATCGCAAACTTGGGCCGGTGCTGCCGCTGCCGGAGGGCTACAGCGGTCACGTACGCGATCCGAAAGTGTGGCGTCATCAAAATGGCTGGTACATGGTGCTCGGCGCGCGTGACCTGCAGGATCGCGGCAAGGTGCTGCTGTTTCGTTCCAGCGATCTGCGCGACTGGCAAGCGCTGGGAGAGATCGCCGGTTCCGGCCTGAACGGCTTAGAGGAATTCGGCTACATGTGGGAGTGTCCGGACCTGTTCTCGTTGGACGGCGACGAGGTGTTGATCTGCTGTCCGCAGGGGCTGACGCCGCAGCCGGAACGCTATCTCAACCGTTATCAGGCCGGTTATCTGCTCGGCAAGCTGGATTACCGGCAGGCGGCCTTCAGCCACGGCGAATTCCGCGAGCTGGACGCCGGCTTCGAGTTCTACGCGCCGCAGACGACGTTGGCGGAAGATGGCCGCCGCCTGCTGTTCGGCTGGATGGGCGTGCCCGAGCAAGATGAAGAAGCCCATCCGACGCGCCGTTACGGCTGGATCCACACCATGACCTGCCCGCGCGAACTGTCGCTGCGGCATGGCCGCCTCCACCAGCGCCCGGCGCGCGAGCTGCAACAGCTGCGCGGTGAGCGAGCAGGCTGGCAAGGCCGCGCCGATAACGCCCCCGCCTATGCGCTGGGGGCCGCGGAGCTGCAATTGACGCCGCAGGGCCCGTTCAACGCAACCTTTGGCGACGCGATGACGCTGAACTGGGACGGCGAAAGGCTGCGGCTGACGCGCGCTTCCCTGACCGACGGCCGGCCGGAGCACCGTTACTGGCACGGCCCGGTCACGCATCTGCAACTGCTGTTCGATCGTTCCAGCGTGGAGATTTTCATCAACCACGGCGAGGCGGTGATGAGCGCACGCTACTTCCCGGCGGGTGAGCCGCAACTGCGGCTGTGCGGGAGCGCGCCGCTGGCGTTGGAATACTGGCCGCTGGCGCCATGCATGCTAGAATGACGCATCCTCCGATGACTTCAGATGGCGTCAGTGAAAAAAAATAAACGCATTACCATCAGTGACATCGCCACGCTGGCCGGGGTGTCGAAATCGACCGCCAGCCTGGTGCTGAACGGCCGCAGCAAGGAATACCGGGTGTCCGACGACACCCGCGATCGCATTCTGGCGCTGGCGCACGAACACCATTATCAGCCCAGCATCCACGCCCGCTCTTTGCGCTCCAACCGCAGCCACACGCTGGGGTTGGTAGTGCCGGAGATGACCAACTACGGTTTTGCGGTGATTTCGCGCGAGCTGGAAACGCTGTGCCGCGAAGCCGGCCTGCAGCTGTTGATCGCCTGCACCGATGAAAACCCGGCGCAGGAGATGATGGCGGTGAACAGTCTGGTGCAGCGGCAGGTCGACGGCTTGATTGTCGCCTCCAGCCAGCTAAACGACGCGGAATACCAGAAGATCAATGTCGGACTGCCGGTGGTGCAGATGGACCGTCTGATCGCCGGTTCCGAACTGCCGCTGGTGATCACCGATTCGGTCAACTCGACCGCCGACCTGGTGGAAAAGGTCGCGCGCCAACATCCGGACGAGATCTATTTTCTCGGCGGGCAGCCGCGCATTTCGCCGACCCGCGATCGCCTGGCCGGTTTCCAGCTTGGCCTGCAGCGCGCCGGCATCGAGTGCAAACCGGAATGGATCATCAACGGCAACTATCACCCCAGCTCAGGTTACGAGATGTTCGCTCAGCTTTGCGCACAGCTGGGGCGGCCACCCAAAGCGCTGTTTACCGCCGCCTGCGGCCTGTTGGAAGGGGTATTGCGTTATCTGACTCAACATCAGCTGATGGAGAGCGACATCCACCTGTGCAGCTTCGACGATCACTACCTGTTCGACTGCATGACGCTGAAGATCGATACGGTCGCACAGGACTGCCGGGCGTTGGCGCAACATAGCTTCGACCAAGTCACCGCACTGATCGACGAGCGGCCTCTGGAACAGAACGCGCTTTATCTGCCGGGCCGTATCCGCTGGCGCCATGCCGGTTCCCGGGCTTTGTTGGCCGAAGAGTGATATCTCTGAACCAGTAAAAAAGGGCGCCGAAGCGCCCTTTTCTGTTTCATCAGCCCGCTATTTGGCGGCGCCTTCCATGCCCACCAACCCCACTTTCAGGTAGCCGGCTTTACGCAGGGTGTCCATCACGCTCATCAGCGTTTCATAGTCCACGCTCTTGTCCGCCTGGAAGAAGATGGTGGTTTCTTTGTTAGCCTGGGTGCGTTGATCCAGCACCGAAGTCAACTGATCGGCATTCACCGGCTGATCGCCGACGTAGAGCTGTTTGTCGGCCTTCACCGACAGGAACACCGGTTTTTCCGGCCGCGGCTGCGGCTTGGCGGAGGAGGCCGGCAGATCGACGCGGATATCTACCGTTGCCAGCGGCGCGGCCACCATAAAGATGATCAACAGCACCAACATGACGTCGATAAACGGCGTCACGTTGATTTCATGCAGTTCGCCGCTGTCGTCCAGATCTTCATTTAAGCGCATCGCCATGACTCACCCCGCCCGCAGTTGATGTGCGTGCTGTGAGCGCTTGGCTTCCGCCGTCGCGGCCAGATCCAAATCACGGCCCTGCAGCAGCAAGACCTGCGCCGCCACGTCGCCCACCTGCGCGCGGTGGCCGCTGATGACGCGGGCGAAGATGTTGTAGATAACGACGGCAGGGATCGCTGCGACCAGGCCCAGCGCGGTCGCCAGCAGCGCTTCCGCGATGCCCGGCGCCACAACCGCCAGGTTGGTGGTCTGCGAATGGGCGATGCCGATGAAGCTGTTCATGATGCCCCACACGGTGCCGAACAGACCGACGAACGGCGAGATGGCGCCGATGGTGGCCAAGAAACCGTTGCCGCGGCCCATGTTGCGGCTGTAGGCCGCCACGCGGCGCTCGAGACGGAAGCCGGTGCGCTCTTTGATGCCGTTGTTGTCGTTGGATTCCGCAGACAACTCCAGCTCATTTTGCGCGTCGTTCAGCAATACCGCGCTGACGCTCTCCGGACCGAAGTTTTGCGCCAGTTCGGAGGCTTCATCCAGCGAGCGCGCTTCGGCCAGCGCCAGCTGTTCGCGGCGCAGACGGCGCTTGGCGCGCAGCAGTTCGCTGCCTTTGGAGAACAGAATGGTCCAGGTCACGATCGAGGCCAGCACCAGGCCGATCATTACCGCTTTCACCACCGCGTCGGCGTGCTGGTACATGCCCCAAACGGACAGGTCCATGCCGCGGGTTTCCGGTGGCTGGATCGTTGGCGCCGGGTTCACCGGCGTGATGCTCTCCGGCGCGGCGGCTGCAGCAGGTGCAGGCGCGGTGGTCGGCGCAACGCTTTCGGCAACGGCCGGATTGCTCGCCGGCGCGGCCTGCGCGCTGCCGGCCAGCCCTACGACCAGCACCATAGATGCCATCAGGCTGCGGCCGAAGGCCTTGCCCCACTGCGCCCGGCCCTGGCCGAACGATCCTTGATTTAAATTCTTGCCAGCCGTTTTCACGCTGTGCCTCCACCCATTACCGATCAAAATTAAGGAATAATTCAGCGTGCGATCATATCAAACCAACCGGGGATTGATAGTGGTTCTCATTATTATTTACCAAATAAACGAGAAAATTTTAGCCAGCCCCGTTACAAAGCGCCAATCTGTGTCCGTTCACCGCCAAATGCCCCTTTTATAGGGTGATTTCGTTACTTTTCTTCCACAACGACGCAACAACGCCACGCTGCCGAACGGCGTCTTGACCGATGAATGGGCTTCTCTCTCGCACCACGGCAGAAGGATGAGGCGAGAAATGCACGCCCGACAGACAATTATAGCCGTTTCTATATCTGGAAGTTAAAACGTCTGGATGGCTATATTAACTCATGTTAACGTAAGGGCTATCGTAAACGGGCACGTGCAGAGCAACCAGAGGTGAGCCAGGTACCATGACGTCAAAACATATCGAAACCGCGCTGATCGGCGCCGGCCGCGGCAAACGCTACACCCAGGGCTCCGTCAATCCCGTCACGCAACGCGCCTCTTCTTTGGTCTTCGACTCCGTCGCTGCCAAAAAACACGCCACCGCGCAACGCGCCCACGGCGAGCTGTTTTACGGCCGACGCGGCACCCTGACCCACTTCGCCCTGCAGGATGCGATGGTGGAGCTGGAGGGCGGCGCCGGCTGCGTGCTGTACCCCTGCGGCGCGGCGGCGGTGGCCAATGCGATCCTGTCGTTCGTCGGCGCCGGCGATCACCTGCTGGTCACCGGCTCTGCGTACGAACCGACCCAGGATTTCTGCACCCATATCCTCGGCCGCATGAACGTCAGCACCACCTATTTCGATCCGCTGATCGGCGCAGACATCGCCAAACTGATCCAGCCCAATACCCGCGTGGTGTTCCTGGAATCCCCCGGTTCCATCACCCTGGAAGTGCAGGACATTCCGGCGATGGTGCAGGCCATTCGCGCCGTGGCGCCGGACGTGGTGATCATGATCGACAACACCTGGGCGGCGGGCGTGCTGTTCAAGGCGCTGGATTTCGACATCGACATTTCTATTCAGGCCGGCACCAAATACCTGATCGGCCATTCTGATTACATGCTTGGTACCGCCGTCGCCAACGCGCGCTGTTGGGATCAACTGCGCGAGTACTCCTATCTGATGGGGCAGATGGTGGATGCCGACACCGCCTACATGGCGAGCCGCGGCCTGCGAACCCTGAGCGTGCGGCTGAAGCAGCACGAACGCAGCAGCATCGAGGTCGCCAACTGGCTGGCGGCGCGGCCGGAGGTGGCGACGGTCAATCATCCGGCCCTACCGAGCTGCAAGGGCCACGAGTTCTACCGCCGCGACTTCAGCGGCTGCAACGGGCTGTTCTCTTTCGTGCTGAAGGAACGGCTGGACGATACGCAGTTGGCCGCTTACCTGGATAACTTCAGCCACTTCAGCATGGCCTACTCCTGGGGCGGCTTCGAGTCGCTGATCCTGGCCAACCAGCCGGAAGAACTGGAAGCGATCCGCCCGGCGGGCGGCGTCGATTTTTCCGGCACGCTGGTGCGGTTGCATATCGGCCTGGAGAACGTCGAAGACCTGATCGCCGATCTGGCGGCCGGCTTCGATCGCCTCAACGGCGTGCGCTAAGGCGGATTCCGGTAATTTTCTTCGTCTCGTTTAATGTCGGCTTAAGCTATTAGCGGTACACTAACCGGGTAACTGTCAGATACGGTACCCGCCGCATCCTGGAGAACGTGACCCCGGGCGCAACCGGCATGCAACAGGACATAAAATGGATGTATTACGAGAGATTATTCATGCGCTTTGGCAGCAGGACTTTATCGCCCTCGCCGATCCAAGCGTAATTTGGGTGGTTTACGCCGTACTTTTCACCACTCTGTTTTTGGAAAACGGACTGCTGCCCGCCTCCTTCCTTCCCGGTGACAGCCTGCTGCTGCTGTCGGGCGCGCTGATCGCCAAAGGCGTGATGGGCTTTGCCCCCACTCTGCTGATTCTGACCGCCGCCGCCGGTCTCGGCTGCTGGCTGAGCTATATCCAGGGCCGCTGGCTGGGCCACACCGGCCTGGTGAAGAGCTGGCTGCTGCAACTGCCGGCACAGTACCACCAGCGCGCGCACAACCTGTTCAACCGCCACGGGCTGACGGCGCTGCTGATCGGCCGCTTCCTCGGTTTCGTGCGCACCCTGCTGCCGACCATGGCCGGCATTTCCGGGCTCAACAGCTCGCGCTTCCAGGTGTTCAACTGGCTGAGCGCGGCGATCTGGGTCTGCGCGCTGGTCGGCCTCGGCTACGCGTTCAGCCAAATCCCTCTGGTGAAACGCTACGAAAGCCAGGTGATGACCGGCCTGATGCTGCTGCCGCTGCTGCTGCTGTTTGTCGGCCTGCTGGGCGCCATGCTGGTGATCTGGCGTAAAAAACGCGCCGCCTCTTCCTGAATCGGGCGCGCTACAGCGCCTTCTCGACCAACGCCAGACTGGCAGGCAGTTTGCTTACCAGCGTATCCACCGCCAGCCGCACCTTCAGCGGCAGGTGAGGCGTGTGCGGCCACACCGCATGCGCTTCAAAGGCGGCGCCCGGCCGATCGCGCAGCAAGCGCACCAGCGCCCCGCTCAACAACTGCTCACGCACCAGCCAGCACGGCAGCCAGGCGATGCCGAAACCCGCCGTCGCCGCATCCGCAATGGCCTGCAGGTCGTCCATTTGCAGCCGGTTATTCGGCATCACGTCCTGCGGCTTGCCGTCGCTATCCAATACCAGCCAGCTGCGCCGTGCGCCGGCGCGCATATAGGTCACCGCCTCATGCTGCGCCAGTTGCTCGATGCTGTGCGGTTCGCCGCACCGCTGCAGATAGGCCGGCGAGGCGCACAGCGTCATACGGTGATCGCCGATTCGGCGCGCCACCAAGCCGCTGCTGTTAGCCAGCGTACCGTTGCGGATCGCCATATCGAAGCCGTCCTCAATCAGGTCAACCACCCGATCGCTGAACGACAGCTCCAGCTCCAGGCCGGGATGCTCGCGCGTCAGTTCGGTCAGCAGCGGCGCAATGCACATGCGGCCAAACAGCACCGGCATCGACACCCGCAGCCGGCCGCTGACCTGCCGCTTGCCCGACTCCAGCAGCGTTTCCGCGCTGCGGATCTCCTCCAGCGCCCGCAGGCAGCGCTCGTAGAACAGCGCACCGTCGTCGGTCAGGCTCTGGCTGCGCGTGGTGCGATGAAACAGCCGCACCCCCAGCCGCTGCTCCAACCGGGCGATAGTTTTGCCGACCGCCGAACGCGAAAGATGCAGCCGACTGGCCGCCACTGCAAAACTGCCCGCCTCCACGGCGGTAACGAATACCGAAATACCGCTCAACCGATCGCTCATGATTTGTCGCTCTGAAAGAAACAATCTGCGGAAATCTTATCGCCACTGGCGAACCTTCATCAACGATATTATCGGCAGGTCTGTTAATCGCTGACTTTGGAGAACATCATGACCAATACAATGCAACGCTGGACGATGAGCGCCCTGGGACGTGAGCACCTGCAGCTGAGCGCAAGCGCCATCCCACAGCCGGGTCCGCACGAAATCAGAGTGAAAGTGAAGGCTATCTCACTCAATTACCGTGACAAACTGATGATAGAAAGCGGTATGGGGCTCACGCTGCCGCAGCCGTTCACGCCCGCCTCGGACATGGCCGGCGAGGTCGATGCCATCGGCCCCGGCGTCAGCCGCTTTCAGCCCGGCGCGCGCGTCATTTCCACCTTCAGCCCCGGTTGGCTCGACGGCGAGCAAAAACCCTACGGCGATGCGCGCCGGGTGCCTTACCACACCCTCGGCGGTTTTTATCAGGGCGTGCTGGCGGAATACGTGATTGTGCATGAAGACTGGCTGGTAGCGGCGCCGGCGTCGCTGGACGACGTCCAGGCCAGCACCCTGCCGTGCGCCGGGCTGACCGCCTGGTTCGCACTGGTGGAGCAAGGCAGACTGCGCGCCGGCGACTCGGTATTGGTGCAAGGCACCGGCGGCGTAGCGCTGTTCGCGCTGCAGATCGCCAAAGCCCACGGCGCGGAGGTCTATGTCACCTCCGGCAGCGATGAAAAGCTGGCGCGAGCCCTGGCATTGGGCGCCAATCATGGCATCAACCGGCTGGACGGCGATTGGGTGGAGGCGATTTATGCGCTGACGCAGGATCGCGGCATCGACCATGTGATCGACACCGTCGGCGGCACCAACCTCGGCAACTCGGTGCGCGCCGTGGCGGTGGGAGGACGCATCTCGGTAATCGGCATCCTGGAAGGCAACGAGATTTCCGCTCCCGCCGGCCCACTGCTATTAAAATCCGCAGTGATTCAGGGCATCGGCGTCGGCCACCGCCGCGCGCTGGAAGACCTGGTGCGCGCCGTGGACGCCGTCAACCTGCAGCCGGTGATCGACCAGGTATACCGCTTCGATCAGCTGTCGCAGGCGTTGGATCACCTCGATCGCGGGCCATTCGGCAAGATCGTCTTAACCCCATAAACGCGGCTCAGCCCTCCAGCAGCAGCGGGTTGGCCTCGCGCAGCCGGGCGACTTCATCGCTCGGCGTCATGCCGAACAGCCGTTTGAACTCGCGGCTGAACTGCGACGCGCTTTCGTAGCCGACGCGGATCGCCGCCGTGCTGGCCTTCAGACCGTCATGAACCATCAACAGGCGCGCCTTATGCAGCCGGTACGACTTCACGTACTGCAGCGGCGAAGTGTTGGTTACCGCCTTGAAGTTGTGATGGAACGCCGAGACGCTCATGTTGACCTCGCTGGCCAACTGCTCGACGTTGAGATTGTCAGCATACTGATTTTCTATGCGCCGCAGCGCCTTGGCGATCTGGCTGAAGTGGGTATGGCGATTCACCAGCTCCTGCAGCGAGGCGCCGCAGGCGCCGCGCAGCACATAATAGAGAATCTCCCGTACGATCTGCGGCCCAAGCACCCGGGCGTCGAGCGGATTGGCCATCACGTCCAGCAGACGCTCGGTGGCGCACAGCAACTCTTCCGTCATTTCCGCCAGGTTCACCCCGTTGCTCTCCGCCCGCGGTTGCATCAGGTAGTCGTCATCGCCGATGTCGATCAGCAAGTCCTGCAGCATTTGGGTATCGATATTGACCGCCAATCCAACCAGCGGCAGTTCCGGGCTGGCGAAGGTTTCGCATTCAAACGGCAGCGGCACCGTCATCAGCAGGTAGTTGCGCGGATCGTATTGGAACTTCTTATTGCCGCAATAACCGACCTTGTGGCCCTGAAAAACGATGACGATCCCCGGTTCATACATCACCGGCTGACGCGGGCTGTGGCGATCGACATACAAAATCTTCACCCGCGGCACCGGCGACGGCGTGTAGCCGTTGCCGCTGGCGATAGTCATCGCCTGGCGCGCCATGCGGCTGCGCAGCGCATCGATTTCAATCACGGAAATACCCTCTTACAGTCAGAACGATTCGGCATAAATCATAACTTAAAACTCGCCATTTCTACACTGACTTGTAGGAATAGGCAAGAACCAAACAGAAATGTGCATTGTGCGTTGCCGCCCGGTTCCTGACAATACGGGCCAGACACCTTTGCGCCGCTTTGGCGCCCGCCTGACTGAAAGAGAGAAATCAACCATGCACAACTTCATTTTGCATACCCCAACCAAAATCCTGTTCGGCAAGGAGCAAATTGCCGAAGTGGCCAGCCAAATCCCGGCGGACGCGCGCATCCTGATCACCTACGGTGGCGGCAGCGTGAAGAAAAACGGCGTGCTGGATCAGGTGCATAGCGCGCTGGCCGGCCGCGACGTGCGGGAGTTCTCCGGCATCGAGCCGAACCCGACCTACGAAACGCTGATGAAAGCGGTCGAGGTGGTGAAAGCGGAAAACATCGATTTCCTGCTGGCGGTCGGTGGCGGTTCGGTGGTTGACGGCACCAAGTTCATCGCCGCCGCCGCCCGTTATACCGCCAGCAGCGACGCCTGGCACATTCTGCAGACCGTCGGCAGCCACATCGCCGACGCGGTGCCGATGGGCTGCGTGCTGACGCTGCCGGCCACCGGCTCCGAGTCCAACAGCGGCGCGGTGATCACCCGCAAAAGCAGCGGCGACAAGCAGCACTTCTTCTCACCGCTGGTGCAGCCGCGCTTCGCCGTGCTGGATCCGGTGGTGACCTACTCGCTGCCGCCGCGCCAGATCGCCAACGGCGTGGTCGACGCCTTCGTGCACACCCTGGAGCAGTATCTGACCTATCCGGTCGACGCCAAAGTGCAGGATCGCTTCGCCGAAGGCCTGCTGTTGACCCTGCTGGAAGACGGCCCGCGCGCGCTGGCCGAGCCGGAGAACTATGCGGTGCGCGCCAACGTGATGTGGAGCGCCACCATGGCGCTGAACGGCCTGATCGGCGCAGGCGTGCCGCAGGACTGGGCGACCCACATGCTGGGCCATGAGCTGACCGCCATGCACGATCTCGACCACGCGCAAACGCTGGCCATCGTGCTGCCGGCGCTGCTGCACGAGAAGAAAGCGCAGAAGCGCGAAAAACTGCTGCAGTACGCTGACCGCGTCTGGGGCCTGCGCGAAGGCAGCGAAGACAGCCGTATCGACGGCGCCATCGCCGCCACCCGCGCCTTCTTCGAGCAGATGGGCGTGCCGACCCGCATGGCGGATTATCAGCTCGACGGCAGCAGCATTCCGGCGCTGCTCGACAAGCTCCATCAGCACGGCATGACCGCCCTGGGGGAGCATCAGGACATCACCCTGGACGTCAGCCGCCGCATTTATGAAGCGGCGCGTTAATCGCAAAACGGCGATTTTTTGCTAGGCTTTAGTCTCCGCCAGCCATTTTTCGCCGCATCCTGCGCCCGGCCGATCACCGGGCGCAGTCGGGCGCTTCAGCGCCGCCGATCGTTTCGCACCACTCGTCTTACCGCTCATTCGCAGGGAGAGCGGGGAGAAAATAGCCCTCCCGCCACCGCTGAAATTAGGCTGGCAAACCCGGCAACCGCCCATTTTGCCAACTAGAATTTATCTATAGCCGTTTCGGCGCCGCAGGCGCCGCAATCCGTACACAAGGAGATGCGCATGACAACGCAACAACCCATCATCAAACTCCACGATGGTAATCTGATGCCGCAGTTGGGTCTCGGCGTTTGGCAGGCGAGTATTGAAGAGACCACCCGCGCGGTGAGCAAAGCGCTGGAGATCGGTTACCGCTCCATCGACACCGCCGCGATCTACAAGAACGAGGAAGGCGTCGGCGCCGCGCTGCAGTCCAGCTCGCTGCCGCGCAGCGACCTGTTCATCACCACCAAGCTGTGGAACGACGATCAGGGCGATCCGCTGGCGGCGCTGGAAACCAGCCTGGAAAAACTCAAGCTGGACTATGTGGATCTGTATCTTATCCACTGGCCGCGCCCGCAGCAGGATCAATACGTCTCCGCCTGGCGCGAACTGATCAAACTGCGCGAGCAAGGCCTGGTGAAAAGCATCGGCGTTTGCAACTTCCATACGCCGCACCTGCAGCGCCTGCTGGATGAAACCAACGTGGCGCCGGTCGTCAACCAGATAGAGCTGCACCCGCTGCTGCAACAGCGCCAGCTGCGCGCCTGGAACGCCACGCACCATATCGCCACCGAATCCTGGAGCCCGCTGGCGCAAGGCGGTGAAGGCGTGTTCGACCAGCCGCTGATCAAGGCGCTGGCCGAGAAATACGAGAAAACCCCGGCGCAGATTGTGGTGCGCTGGCACCTGGACAGCGGGCTTATCGTCATCCCGAAATCGGTCACGCCGTCGCGTATCCGCGAAAACTTCGAGGTATTTGATTTCAAACTCGATAAGGACGAGCTGGGCGAGATCGCCAAGCTGGATGTCGGCAACCGCCTGGGGCCGGATCCGGATACCCTGTAACCCCCTCAAGCCCTCTCCGGCCGGAGGGGGCTTTTCCTTCCCGCACATTGCTCCTTTGCGCCGCCTGACGTTATGATGACGACGCCGGAGGCTCCGGCCGCCGGTTCACGCCGTTAAAAAAACAGACAAGCACGGAGCACCATGAAATTCTCTTTCTCACACGGGTCACGGCTGGGCATGCTTTGCATCATGCTGGTGCTGGCGGGTTGCGCCGGCAAGAAACAGCGCGTCAGCTACGATCGCCACGCCTTCGACAGCGCCATCAAAGACGCCGCCAGCGAATACGGCGTGGACGCCAAGCTGATCACCGCCATGATCCAGGTGGAGTCCGGCTTCAATCCTTCCGCAGTGAGCAGATCCAATGCGATCGGCCTGATGCAGCTGAAAGCCGATACCGCCGGCTGCGATGCCTATCGCTACAAAGGCAAACGCGGCTGCCCGGACGACGATGACCTGCGGGATCCCGACACCAATATCGATCTTGGCGCCGCCTATCTGGCCACCTTGCAAAAACAACAGCTTAAAGGGATCGCCAATCCCGTCACGCTGCGCTACGCCACCATCATCGCCTACGTCAACGGCACCGGCGCGCTGCTGCGCACCTTCTCCAGCAACCGTCAGCAGGCGATCGCGATGATCAACAACCTGTCACCGGAGGCCTTTAACTGGCACGTACGCAAATACCATCCCGCGCCGCAGGCGCCGCGCCATTTGATGAAAGTGGAAGCCGCCTACGAGCAGCTGTGACGCTCAAAAGTAAAAAGGAGAACCCGAGGGTTCTCCTTTTTGTTTACGCACGCGGTGCGGCCGTTACGGCTTGGCTTTGCGAATCGGTTTGCGCGGCGGCCGGTTGGACGGCGTGCGCTGCCGATTGATATCGGTATGTTTGGTCAGCGCCGGCCGGGTATGGCGCTGCAGGCGTTTCGCTTCGCGCTGCTCGTCGATGCTCGGCGCCGGCACCAGACAATCGCGGCGGCTGCCGATCAGGTGCTTCAGGCCCATCTCTTCCAGCGCGGCGCGGATCAGCGCCCAGTTGGCCGGATCGTGGTAACGCAGCAGCGCCTTATGCAGGCGGCGCTGGCGATCGCCGCGCGGCACCACCACGTCTTCGCTCTTGTACCCCACCTTGCTCAGCGGGTTTTTGCCGCTGTAATACATGGTGGTGGAGTTGGCCATCGGCGAAGGATAGAAGTTCTGCACCTGATCGAGGCGGAAACGGTTCTTCTTCAGCCACAGCGCCAGGTTCACCATGTCTTCATCACGGGTGCCCGGGTGCGACGAGATAAAGTATGGGATCAGGTACTGCTCTTTACCCGCCAGCTTCGAATAGTGATCAAACAGCTGCTTGAAGCGATCGTAACTGCCCATGCCCGGTTTCATCATCTTCGACAACGGGCCTTCTTCGGTGTGCTCCGGCGCGATCTTCAGATAGCCGCCGACGTGGTGGGTCGCCAGTTCCTTGATATAGCGCGGATCTTCCACCGCCAGATCGTAACGTACCCCGGAAGCGATCAGGATCTTCTTGATGCCCTCCAGAGAACGCGCGCGGCGGTAAAGCTTGATGGTCGGCTCGTGGTTGGTATCCATGTAGGTGCAGATCTCCGGATACACGCACGAGGCGCGGCGGCAGGTCTGCTCAGCGCGCGGGTTGGTGCAACGCAGCATGTACATGTTGGCGGTCGGGCCGCCCAGATCGGAGATCACACCGGTAAAGCCCGGCACCTTGTCACGGATCTCTTCGATTTCGCGAACGATCGAATCTTCCGAACGGCTCTGGATGATGCGCCCTTCGTGCTCGGTGATCGAACAGAACGAACAGCCGCCGTAGCAACCGCGCATGATGTTCACCGAGAAACGGATCATGTCATAGGCCGGAATGCGATCCTGGCCGTAGGACGGGTGCGGTACGCGTTGATAAGGCAGGGCGAAGACGCTGTCCATCTCCGGCGTGGTCAGCGGGATCGCCGGCGGGTTGATCCACACATAACGGTCACCGTGTTTCTGCATCAGCGCGCGGGCGCAGCCTGGGTTGGTTTCATGGTGCAAAATGCGCGAGGTGTGCGCATACAGCACCTTGTCGCCCTTCACTTTCTCGAAGGACGGCAGCAGCACGTAGGTCTTCTCCCACGGCTTCGGTTTGGCGGCGCGCACGGTGACAGGTTTGGCTTCCGGCTCTTTCGGCTTGGCGCCGTCGGCGCACGGCAGATCCTCGCCGTACGGGTTCGGGATAGGTTCGATGCGGCCCGGCTTGTCGAGGCGGGTGGAATCCACGCCGCTCCAACCCGGCAGCGCTTCTTTGCGCATCACCGCAGTATTGCGGATATCGTGGATATCGCCGATCTTCTCACCGGCGGCCAGACGGTGCGCCACTTCCACCAGCGGACGCTCGCCGTTGCCGTAGATCAGCATGTCGGCTTTGGAGTCCACCAGCACCGAGCGGCGCACGGTATCCGACCAGTAATCGTAGTGGGCGATGCGCCGCAGACTGGCTTCAATGCCGCCCAGCACGATCGGCACGTCTTTATAGGCTTCTTTGCAGCGCTGGCTGTAGACCAGGGTGGCGCGATCCGGCCGCTTGCCGCCGACGTTGCCGGCGGTATAGGCATCGTCGTGGCGCAGTTTGCGATCGGCGGTATAGCGGTTGATCATCGAGTCCATGTTGCCGGCGGTGATGCCGAAGAACAGGTTCGGTTTCCCCAACCGCATGAAGTCTTCTTTATTGCTCCAGTCCGGCTGCGCGATGATGCCGACGCGAAAGCCCTGCGCTTCCAGCATGCGGCCGATGATCGCCATGCCGAAGCTTGGGTGATCGACATAGGCGTCGCCGCTGATGATGATCACGTCGCAGCTGTCCCAGCCCAGTTGATCCATCTCTGCCCGCGACATCGGTAAAAACGGCGCGGTGCCAAAACATTCGGCCCAATAAGGCTTATAGGAAAACAGTTCACGATCGGGTTGGATCAGGCTGGTGGTGCTCATTCTGCTGCTCTTTTTACAGGTTAATTAATCGCCGGGCGGCGATTATACGCACTAGCAGCAAAAAGAGCATGGTTATTTCGCTAACCGTTCACTTCGAATTCATAAACGTCGCTGCGGCACAAGATATCGCTGAACTCCAGCGCCTCACCCTGAGCGTTGCGGCTGGTTTGGATGATGTGCAACAACGGCGCGCCGCACGGCACGTTGAGCAGTTCGGCGACCTCGTCGCTGCAGGACACCGCCTTCAACAGAAAGTGTTTATCCTCCGGCACGATGCCGCGCGATTGCCATAACGCATACAGCGAGTGTTCCAGCTCCGCCGGTTCGGGCAAGAAGCGCGGGGGTATATAGGTGGTTTCCAGCGAGACCGGGCTGCCGTTCAGCAAGCGTAACCGCCGCAGTTTGATCACTTCATCCCCCTCCGCCAGCCCCAACGCCGCCGCGGCCTTGGCCGGCGCGCCGACTAGGGTGCGCAGCAACCATCGATTGCTGACGCGGCTGCCATGACGCAGCGCCTGAGCGGTAAACCCGCTGTCCTTATCGAGGGAATAGCCGATGCGCATCGCCACGCGGGTGCCAACGCCCTGCTGCCGCGAAATCAGCCCCTTCTCCTCCAGCAGCTTCATCGCCTTGCTGACGGTGACGCGCGACAGCGCCAAACCTTCCGCCATCTGCCGTTCCGGCGGCAGAAATGCCTCCGCCGCCAACACCTGCTGCCTGATCGCAGTTTCTATCGCCGTCGCCAGCTGAATATAACGCGGCGCTACCGCCCCCTGGGTCAGATGGCCACGCAGCCAGGCCATAAAATCCGTCATTCGCCCGCCCTCTTACCTATGCCATTTGTCTGGATTTCGTTTTTTATCCTATCGCCGATCCGGCGATAAGCCCCTCACCTTAACTAAAATATCGCTAATGTTTTCAGAGTGGCATCACAATTTTTGCCTAATGGACTTTCATTGGATCTAGATCGCGCGTAATCTGTGCTTATTGATGTTGATACATCAATCGCACCAACACCAGGGACCCACTTTAAAAACAATAAAAAACCCGCTGCCAGCCCTAAAGGATACCCTTGATGGCCGGTAGCGGGCCTATACTGTCAGCACAAACGGCCGAGAATAAGCAACATAGCTAATGGATAGCCTGCTCACTGCTCATCGCCGCATCACAGGATCCCCTCGCGGTGGGCGAACCGGATCGATGTCGGCAAATAGAAAGGTTCCCGCTTCGCCAAACCCCGCTGCAGACCCACTCTTTGACTACACTCATTGGCGCCGTGCGGCCAACGTGCCTCACCCGATAAGGCGGATACCGCCCTCATTTTGACAGACCCGGCGGCATCAGCCGCTACACACTGCGCGGAATCGGCGTCTTCACCGACAACGGGATAGCCGGCCTCAACCGCGCCTACGGAATCGATTTTCAGTCAACTGCGGCGGCCCTCGCGGCCCTGCGCAACAGGGATCATTTGCTATGACCGATATCAATCGCAATGAAGCATGGAAGGTAGAAAGCACCGGTATCGACCGGGTGCCGGACGCGGAACAGACCGGTAAGCCCATCGAGCTGTTTTGGATCTGGTCGGCGGCCAATATCGGTATTCTCGGCGTGGTGTACGGCGCCATCATCGTCGGCTTCGGCTTATCCTTTCTGCAATCGGTACTCGCCGCGCTGGTCGGCGTCGCCAGCTTCGTGCTGGTCGGCCTCACCAGCTTCGCCGGCAAGCGCGGGCGCACCTCTACGCTGACGCTCTCGCGGGTGATTTTCGGGCTGAAGGGCAACGTGGCGCCCACCCTGTTCAGTTGGATCAACCTGATGGGCTGGGAAGCGGTCAACGTGATCACCGGCACCCTGACGCTGGCGGCGCTGTTCGAGGCCTTCGGACTGGGAACCAGCCACCTGCTGACCGCGCTCAGCCTGCTGCTGTTCGGCGGGCTCACTGTCGTCGTCAGCCTGCTGGGGCAAAATACCGTGGTCTGGATGCAAAGCTGGTTCAGCCGCATCTTCGGCACCATGACGCTGATTGTGGTGCTCTATATCCTGTTCAATACCGAGTGGAGCCAGGTGCTGGCGCTGCCTTCCGGCAGCTGGCTGACCGGTTTCCTGCCGGCGGTATCGGTGATCGCCGCCGGCACCGGCATCAGCTGGGCAATCGCCGGCGCCGATTACAGCCGCTATCAAAGCCCGAGCTCGTCGAGCAAAGGCATTTTCGCCGCGGTGATGGGCGGTGCCTGTTTGCCGCTAATGCTGCTGATGCTGGCCGGTATTCTGCTTTCCGTGCAGCTCCCCGATCTGGCCAGCGCCGCCAACCCCATCGCGCTGATAGGCTCGGTGCTGCCCGCCTGGATGGCCATCCCTTATCTGCTGGCCGCCACCGCCGGCATCGTCACCATCGCGGTGCTCAGCCTGTATTCCGCCAGCCTTAACCTGCTGACCATCGGCGTGCAGGTCAAACAGTGGCTGGCGGTATCGATCGACGCCGTGGTGGTGTTGGGTATCGCCCTGTATGTCCTGTTCATCTCCGGCGATTTCATGGGGCCGTTCATCTCCTTCCTGGTGTTCTGCGGGGTGTTCCTGGCGGCCTGGGAGGCGATTTTCCTGCTCGATTACCTGTGCCTGCGCCGCCGCCACGGGTATGATGGCAACGCTTTGTACGGCCTGCATGGCCAGAACCGCGGCGTGCGCAAAGCCCCGCTGTTCTGCTGGTTCCTCGGCGCCCTGTGCGGCCTGCTGGTCACCAAAACCGGTTTTATCGACGGCCCGCTGGCCAAAGGCTTGTTCGCCGACTCCAGCCTGGGGCTGTTTGTGTCGTTTGCGGTGAGTCTGATCGCTTACGGTCTGTACCTGACCCAACGCAGAGAACATCAATGAATGAGTGGGAAGCTGTAACACCTGTCCTGGTGATGGGGGGCGCGGTCGGCGATCTGGTGATGACGCTGCCCCGCCTGCCGACCAGCGGCGAAGATATCGAAGCCCAGCCGCAGGCGCGGCAAATCGGCGGCTGCGCGTTCAACGTAGCGCGCGCGCTGACGCGCCTTGAAGTTCCGGTGATCAACGGTATGCCGGTCGGCAACGGCGAATGGGGCGCGGCGATCGAAGCCGCCATGGGCGAACTGGGGCTGGAGGTGCTGTTGCGCCACGGCCAGATGGACAACGGCTGGTGCCTGGCGCTGGTGGAACCGGACGGCGAACGCACCTTTATCACGGTTTCCGGTTGCGAAAGCCAATGGAATAAAGCGCAGCTGGCGACCCTGCCGCTGACGGAACACACGCTGATCTACGCCAGCGGCTACGAGCTGGCCGGCGAAAACGGCGAAGCGCTGCGCGAGTGGCTGACGCGCATGCCGTTCGACCAACCGCGCCTGATCGATCCCGGCCCGCGCATCGCCCAGCTCAGCGAAGATTTCTTCGCCATGCTCAGCGACAGCCACACCCTGCTGACGCTCAACCGCGACGAAGTGGCCACGCTGTGCGGCGCCGGCGACGCCGTGGAGGCCGCACAGCGCTATGCCGCCGCCCGTAATCTGACGCTGATTTGCCGCCTGGATCGCGACGGCGCGTGGATCTGCGACGGCCGCACGCCGCCGCTGCACGTTCCGGCCTATCCGGTAGAGGTCGTTGACACCATCGGCGCGGGCGATGCCCACTGCGCCGGTTTGCTGGCGGGCCTGTCCGCCGGCTGGCCGCTGCCGCAGGCGGTCGATCTGGCCAACCGGGTCGCCGCTTGCGTGGTGGCCAGCCTCGGGGCCGCCAATCCGCCGGACCAGCAGCAGCTGCAGCAGCGCTTCCCGCAGGCCTGACGTTTCAGGGCGCAGCAAAGCCGCGCCCTCTGCCTCACTGCGCCGCCGCCGCGTTCTCCTGCGGCAGGTGGCGATAGTTGAAGCTCAACGCGAACACAATCCCCAGCACCAGCGTATACAGCGCAAACACCAGCCAGATGCTCTGCCAGTCTTTCACGCCGTCATGGCTGAAGAAGTCCACCACCTCACCGCTGGCGAGCGCCCCCAGATAGGCGCCCAAACCGTTCACCATGGTCATGAACAGCCCCTGCGCGCTGGCGCGGATGCGGTGATCGGCCTCCTTCTCGACGAAGATGGCGCCGGAGATATTAAAGAAGTCGAACGCACAGCCGTAGACAATCATCGACAGCAACAGCAGCACGAAACCAAAACCGACCGGCGTGCCGTACGCCAGGAACAGAAAGCGCAGCGTCCAGGCCGCCATGCTGATCAGCATCACCTGCTTGATGCCGTAACGGCGCAGGAAGAAGGGTATGGTGAGGATAAAGAACACTTCAGAGATCTGCGACAGCGACAGCAGCACCGCCGGATACCGGACGCTGAGGCTGTCCTGATACAGCGGATTGAGCGACAGATCGTGCAGGAACGGGTTGCCGAAGGTATTGGTTATCTGCAGCGCCGCCCCAAGCAACATGGCGAACAGGAAAAACAGCGCCATGCGCCGCTGGCGGAACAACACCAGCGCATCCAGCCCCAGCACGCTCACCCAGCTCTTCGACTCGGCCGCGCGGTTGGTCGGGCAACGCGGCAGCGTCAGCGAATAGGCGGACAGCAGCAGCGACGCCGCAGAAGCCAGATACAGCTGCAGATTGCTGAGCTCAATGCGGCTGAAACCGACCAGCCACATCGCCAGAATGAATCCCACGGTGCCGTACACCCGCACCGGCGGAAAATCCCTCACCGTGTCAAAACCGTGCTTTTCGAGGCAAAAATAGGAAATGGCGTTGGAGAGCGCGATGGTCGGCATATAGACCATGGCATTGAACAGCATCACCCAGAACATCAGCATCGGTTGCTCGACCTGCGCCGCGCAGTACAGCGCCAGCGCCCCGAGCAGGTGGCAAAGCGCATACAGATAGTTGGCCTTCATCCAACGGTCGGCGATGATGCCCGCCAGCCCCGGCATGATCAGCGCCGCGATGCCTTTGGCGCTGTAAACCATCCCCACCTGCATGCCGCTGAAATGCAGCGTGTTGATCATGTAGGAGCCCAGCGTCACCAGCCAGGCGCCCCAGATAAAGAACTGCAGGAAAATCATGACTTTTAATCGTGTTTTTATCGCCATCGCCATCACCTTGTTATTATGCTTTCAACGATGATTGGTGCGGCGGGCCCCCTGCAGCCCGCCGCCGGTTTGCTTACGGTGTCACAGCGTTTTGAACAGCTCGCGGATCAGGCGCATGAAATCGTCCGCCGCCAGCGCCGCGCAGCTGAGCGTTTGTTCGTGAGAAAGAGGCGTATCCGACAGCCCTTCGGCGTAGTTGGTCATCGCGGACACCACCAGCACCTTGAGACCGCAGTGCCGCGCCGTCAGGACCTCCGGCACGATCGACATCCCCACCACGTCGCAGCCCAGGGTCTGCATCATGCGGATCTCCGCCGGCGTTTCGAAGTTCGGCCCGGTGTAGGCGGCGAACACCCCTTCCGCCAGCGGGATGCCCGCGCTTTCGGCCACCGCCGCCAGCCGGGCGCGCAGATCGCGATCGTAGGCGTTCGCCAGGCTGAAGAAGCGCGGCCCGAAGCGATCGTCGTTGGCGCCGACCAGCGGCGACTCCGGCATGAAATTGATGTGATCGGTAATGGCCACCAGGCTGCCCGGCGCCACCGAACGGCGCAGCGAACCGGCGGCGTTGGTCGCCAGCAGGAATTCGCAGCCCAGCAGTTTGAAGGTGCGCACTGCGGTGGTCATCACCTGCATGCCACGCCCTTCATAGAAATGACCGCGCCCTTTCATGCACAATACCGGCACGCCCTCCAGCTTGCCGGCGACCAGTTGCCCGGCGTGGCCGGCGACGCCGCTCACCGGGAAGCCCGGCAGCTCCGCGTAATCGAGGGTGACGGTTTCGGTCATCACCTCCGCCAGGGCGCCGAGCCCGGAGCCGAGAATCAAGGCCGCTTTCGGCTGGAAACCCGGCAGGCGTGCGCGGACGACATCGGCGCAGGTAAAAGCATCTTCTTGATTAAACATCGTATTCTCTCTTTCAGCGGGGGATAATAAGCCCCATAGTAGAGAGCGAGGCGCGGCCGAGACCAATACATTCTTGGCGGCCGATTTATTCCATTTACCTATAAGTTGAGCTGCGTCACAAGGAGGCGATACCCCGTATGAATCCGCCCCATGCCCTGCCCGATCCCGGCCGGATTAACTTCCGCCTGCTGCACTATTTCCGCGTGGTGGCGGAAGAGATGAACTTCACCCAGGCGGCGCGGCGGCTGAATATGTCACAGCCGCCGCTCAGCAAGCACATCAAGGAGCTGGAGAGCCAGCTCGGGGTGGTGCTGTTCAAACGCACTACCCGCTCCATGACGCTGACGCCGGCCGGCCGCACGCTGCTGCGCAACGTCGAGCGGCTGCTGGATCAGGCCGACAGCGCGCTGCACCAGGTGCAACAGATGGGGCGTGGCGAAGGCGGCCACATGGTGGTCGGCATGGTCGGCACCTCGGCCTGGGGCGGCCTGCTCGCGGCGCTGCGGCGGTTCAGCGAGCGGAGCACCGGCGTCACCTGGTCGTTGAACGAGCTGACGCCCAGCCAGCAAATCGCCGCGCTGCAAAAACGGCATATCGATATCGGGGTATGGCGAGAGGCGCAGCAGCAGACGCTGCCGGGATTGAGCTGCCAACGGCTGGCAAGCGAGAGCATCGCCGTGGTGTTGCCGCTCGATCATCCGCTGGCGCAGCAGGAGAATATCCCGCTGGCGGCGCTGCAAAACGACAGCTTCATCGTGCTGCCGCCGCATGAGGCCAGCCTGGGGCTGTATCTGCACAATCTGTGTCTGCAGCAGGGATTTTTGCCGGACGTCGCTTATCAGGTCAATGAACCGCAAACTCTGCTGGCGCTGGTGGCGGAAGGCTGCGGCATCACGCTGCTGCCGGACAGCTACGGCCGCATCCCGTGGCCCGGCGTACGCTTTTGCTCGCTGCAACAGGCGCCGCCGGCGGATTTGTACGCGGTGTATCGCACCGACAGCGTCACGCCGGTGGTGCAGGCCTTCCTGGCGGCATTGAAATCGCCTTCCACGGCACGCTGAAGGCCACGATAGCGGCTTGCTCGACAAGAGCGCGCGAGGCGGTTAGGCAACTCGCCGCATTTCCGACAGGAACAGACGCTGCTCTTCTCTGCGCCGCCGCAACAGCCCAGGTAAACGTTGGCCGCCGGCATACGTCCACAGAGGAAACTGTTCTGCCGCCTCCTGATATCGCCCGGCATTCAGTAGCCGCAACAACGTTGAAGGCGAACCGGACTTCAGATAACGCAGCCCGCTTTTCACCCCGGCCTTGCCGGGGCCGACATTGAACAGAAAAGAAACCAGAGCATCGAATTGCCCCTGACTCAGGGGCACCTCGATAATCTTGTGCAGCAGCGCTTCACACTCCATCACATCAGCCTGCAGCAATGTCAGCGCGGTTAGTTCGTTGATGGTTTGCCCCGCCCTGACCTCCCCGGTATGTCCGTAACCGATCGTCCAAATTCCCGCGCTGTCGCGATAGGATGAAAGCAGCAGCCCTTCATGGCTTTTAATTAATGATAACCCGCGCTCTGACAGTATCTTCTGCATATTCCCCCCTTGCTCACACAATTAATCCTTTCCTTTGGGCATCGTCATGGGTGTTATCCCCTGTTCCCGCAATACAATGTAAAGCCATCGAGAAATCATATTAATCATCAAAAAGGACAGGAATAAAAACCAAAACGGCATGTTTGGAGATCACACAACAAATAATAACCAGACAATTTTAACACCCCATAAAAATCATTTTCCCTTTTGAACAGCAAAGTGCTTGTTTTGACAATTCTCAATTATCGAGAATTTGAGGTAGCTTTATTTCACCGAAAGACCACCACACGGAGACAACGTTACATAAACGATTAGCCAATATTTAAACCACCATTAAACAAAAGGTATGCTATGAATAACCTAACCGACATTGATTTAAGCCCTCAAGAGTTAATGGCTATGCATATTTCTATTTCGTCATGTGCATTGCTAAACCAAAGCTACAGTAATTTGTTACTCAGCCAGCAATTGCTGACGTCGAAAAATATGGACCCTGGTCTGACCGTTAAAATTAAGGCTTACCAAAACCAGCTGAGGCAACAGGCGCAAATATTCAAGCAAAGCACGATCGCGGAACTGATCGGGTTATACACCAAGGCGTCAAATTTCTCCGCCCTGGTCAACGCGGTTAATACGCTGTACTCCACTGAGGATCCGCAGGTTTCTCAAAAAGGTTCAGAAATGGTGTCTGCGCTTTCCGAGATCGCACAACGCTATCAGGCTGCGGCGCAAGCCGTCCATATCCAGTTGCAGACAACGAGTGACATGCTGACTCCCGTCATGGCCAATTTCCGTGAAGTTATTATTGCCATCGAGCAAGGGCTGAATGTCGAAGCGAAGCAACAGGCGCAAACCATCACTGAACTCAATGAAGCGATCGCAAAAAATATCCAAAGCATCGCAGAGGCGGGGTTCAAAGCGGGTAAAGGCGTTGTGCAGCTTGGGCAATCCATCATAGCAACAGTGCCGCTCGGCTCTGCGGACAAAAAAACCAAAGAAGCCGCGGCCACGGCGCCGAAACCGCGGGGCGATCAGTCCAGCTACATGATCTCCGGTATTCAAGCGATCTCCTCAGGGGCATCCGACGCACAGGAGGCCGTCAAAGAGTTGAAGGCTAACTATGCCAAATTGGCAGTGGCATATCGGGCTTTAGCAACCGCCAATGCGTTGCTTTCCGTAGCCAAGTCCGTGCACGCCCAGGTTCAACTGTTTGTCGACACCTATGCCCTCACGACTCAGCGCATGGCGTTACTGCCGGAGGAGTGGAATAAGGTGGCCGGTGCCTATCTGACGGCTGCGCCCATCATTAATCAGGCCAACAGCGCTTTGGAAATTAAACAGGTCAAACAAATTATTTCTCTTAATGCGGAAAAGTGGCAGCTTCTTTCTAAATTCATTGATAAAGCCAAAGCTAATTATGCAGGAAACAACACCCTGCCGGAAGTTTAATCACTAAGTGCCTTAATAAGGAAAAATACCATGACGAACCCAACACTTGACATCAACGACAGCATGACCACCCAATCTTCGCAGGCGCTTCATATTCAGACTTATTGCAACAGCGTGCGGCAGCAAATACCCGTTGATTTCGAACGCTTCCCTAATCTTCGGGAAAGCCAGCGTCAGATTAATACCGGATTGGAAACAGCTAAACAACATGCCAATCATTATCTCAATGATATTCAGCCGTTAATTATTAGAAACGTTACAAATATTCAGGACTATTTCGAAACGCAGAACCTGATTTCCACCGTTATGCCACCTAGCGCAACCAAAGAGCAATGGCTGGCCGCTTTGGGCATGGTCAGCGATAAAGCCAGAGAATATCAGGAAGTCTCGGCTAACACTCGTCGAACGATCGGATCGTTGAATGATAAGTTGATCATCGACTCAAACAATTATCAGCTGATTGTGGTCAACCTGAATAACGTGGTCAATGGCGACAATGGCGTTCTGGAACAACTCCATCGGGATATCGACGGCATTAACGCCGTCATTGACGGCGCCATTGCCGGCATCGTCACCGGCGGGCTGTTAATTATTGGGGGAGCGATCGTAACCGCCATCGGCTCCGTGGCAGGGCTGGTGACCGCGGGCACCTCAACGCCGGTCGTCATGGGGGGGATCGCCATGATGACCGCCGGCGCGGGCGGGGTGATCGGCGGCGCGATCGTGCTGGATAAATCATTGAGCGCACGTGAAAAACTTTACCGGGACCGCAGCCAACTCAACAGTGAAGTTTTGGTCGCCAGCCAGATCGGCTCCGGCTACCTGGGGCTGCAGACTCAGGCGCAAAGCGCAGTGACTGCGGCAACGCAAATGAGCAATGCCTGGGATTCCCTCACCTCTGAGCTGGATACCCTCAACGCGAACTTGCGCAAAGGGATCATTGATGAAAGCTTCCTGCGCGAACTGTTCCTGACCGCTTCGAAAACGTCAGTAACCAAAGTGTTGAATGGAACGAAAATCATCAAACAGCAGATGGCCGGCGTGGTGGTGCGAGAAGTGCCAGCAAACCAAACTATTGCCGATTTCGTTAAGCGCCTGGCGGCTTAACGGCTTATATCACAGGGGTAAGCCTCCCTTACCCCTTTTAGGAGATCCCCTTATGAGCAGTGGAATGCTGACGCAAGTTATCGACAATTTGTCCCGCACCGGCGACGCTATTCAAACATTCCCAGGTTTACCGGCGAACGCCGCCTTGCTTCAACGCAATATCCAAACCGCGATCAACGCGCTGTTGCCTGATCTTAAGCAGATGCAACGTGATGTGACCGCCTGGGGTGTAAAACTGGAAGCCCAGTTGGACGAAAAGCTGGCGGCGTTGGAAACGCTGCCGATAGCAGAACTCAGTCGGTTCATTCGTCAAAGCAAAGAGGATATCACCGGCGTCATGGCGCAGGTTGCCAAAGTGCAAAGCCGAACGCAGAGCACGGACACCGTCGTAACTGAGAATAATCTCGCTTTGCAACGCATCATTATCGATTTGCAGGCCACTATCTCCGGGCTGCTATCGAATTTGCAGGGCAGCCAACAGCAGCTCGATGAGTTGAATAAGAAAAAACTTTACTTTATTGCGCTAGGCATCTTCGGCATACCGGGCCTCATCGCCATGGCAGTATTGCTTAGCCAGGCGCAAGACAAAGTTAGCAGCATCGAACGGCAAATCTCTGAGCAAAAATCGAGGATTCGACAGCAGCAGAGCTTTGCCACGCAAACCGCAGCATTTTCACAAGACCAGCTCGAACTCAGCAACCAAATGTTGAAAATCGGCAATGCCCTTGAGTTTGTGAGCAATGACATCAATAACGCGGAGAAGAACCTCTCTGGCGCCGAAGCGCAGCAGCTCGCGAAGCTGTTCCTTACCGCCGCCAAGATGAGTGTCGGAACGCTGTTGACGGACGTTTCCTGACCGCATGGACAGGCGGTGCGGCTCCGCGCCGACAACTTGCCGGTATCTTCATCGGCGTAGCCGCGCTGCCATTAGGAACACGCATGCAGATGTCCTTTTTAATCATGAGTGCTGCTCCATTCAACCCTATACACCCTGAAGTCAGCATTCCAAAATACTTTGGCCCGTTTAGTTTCACCTACACACGGAGAAGAAACTTCATGGAAAAGAGAGCCTGCTCTTTCGCTTCTGCGATCTTACTCTACGGCGGTGAAGCCTGGCCGCGTTATTTCTCTGACAATGCGCGGCATAACAAGAGCCCTGTTCGCTTGCCGGGGTCCTCCCCATCTATCCCGAACATCTCGCGGCCGACTCCAGAACTGCAGATGCCAACCAGGGATGCCCCCCCATTTTCACGATATTTCGTCGTCAAATATTTAACAGAAGCTAAACATCTTAGCCACAGTCGAAGAACGCCAACACTTGCTCTAGTAAAATACCCCGATAACGGTTTTGTCGGCTTATTTATTGTTATTATTGCGATATGTTCTATCGCGCAGAACATTTGTTTTTATAAAAAGGAGAACATCATCACGCATAGTGATATTTGGTATCAATAATAAGGTAGCAAGAAATGTAATTCATTGTAAATTGAACTAAAGAAAATGAACACCCTCAGGACATCTCACTCTAAAAAACAAACCATTATTGTACACTGCGTATTAAAAGGAATACATATGGAATTTATGTCAAAACGCGTGAATTATTTTATCGCCGTAGCGCAAGAGGGTTCTATTACCAAAGCCGCCGATCGGTTGTGCATTACGCCATCACCATTAAGCAAAAGAATTAAAGAAATGGAGGAGAATCTAAACATCACTCTTTTCGAACGAACCAACCAAGGTCTGTCCCTGACGAAAGAGGGGCAACATTTGTATAGTAATGTCATCGTCCATTATGAAGAGCTCAACCGCATCAAAGATAGCCATAAAGAGAAGAACCATATTCAGGTTGGCATTTACGGCCCCGTACCCACTCACGTCAATACGGTGATTGACTATCTGCTAATGAAAAACCCCGCAATGACCATTAATCTGGTGCGTTTGATGCCGACCGATGGCATAAGCCGTAATGAGCTCAATCGGCTTGATTTGCTCTTCAGCATAGAACCTCTTGAGCTGTCTCCCTTCACCCAACATTTATGCGCCGAAGAACAACTGTTGTTACTTCACCAAGCAAGACAGTCTTCTGAAAGCTACCGCGCACTGCCTTGGGTACAGAGCAACTATGTCTCCGAAACACAGATATTCAAGCATTATCATGCACAGCTGCAGCTGCAGGGCTTTTCCCGAGACGTGATGAATATCGATAACCTCCAGCTGCGGCTTAATTTTATCCGACAAGGCAAAGCCGTCGCCTTTATTCTCGAGTCAATGAGATCCGTCATCAATTTCGACGAATATGAATGCAACAGCCTATGCTTACCCAACACAAATTTAATCCACCACATCTACAGTAATGTGGCGCAGTTAAATGACAGCCAACAGCTGATAGCGCATATGGCTAAAAGAGGCGCACAACAGTGGAGTCACTCGGCATCAATGTCCGTATAATAAGTAAAGCATGACTGATTCAACTTGCTTTGGATTTTAAATTACTTTCAAGTACTTTTGCCTGCACACAACACCAGTTTCATCGCCATGGCCATCGGGCCGCTAATCCCCACTCATTTTCACTTCATTTGAAATAGCAAACGATTACCCCCTCTGAGTGACCAACCTATCTCGCGCGGCAAACATCGTTATGGCTCAGGGCAGGCAAAAAGGCCTGAACACCGCCATGGACGGAATTCAGGCCGGCAACTTTCACTTAAGGTTCTAATGATGCTTTACAGGCCGTTGCCGTGACGGTCAACAACGTTAGCGCCACACCTGCTGTTGTTTCAAATAGTTGAAGATATGCTCCGCCAATAGCCGGTGAGTGTGTGTTGTCGGGTGCAGAAGATCCCAAAACACGTATCTATCCGCATCAGTGCAAGCAGCGCGCACAGGGATTGCATTGATATAATTCAGTGATGACGGTGCCTGGATATCCAGACACGACGTTTTCACTTCGCTGACCTGATAACGTCCCGGATTATCCAGCATATCCGTAAACAGCGCAGCAAGATCAAACAACATCACCGGCTGTGATGGATAACGGCTGTTGATATCATCCGCCACCTGTTTGATGCGCAGATTATAATCATCAATCTGTCTTTTTATCTCTTTTCCATCCTTGCGATGAGCAAATTCAGGCGCGCGCGTAATGTCTGGCAGATTAAGCACCAATATCTTTTTCGCACCGGTGCTGGCTAATCGCGTTAACGCCTTGCCTTGATTTTCAATAAGCCCGTCGACACCTTGATTGTAGGTCACCAAATCATTGGCTCCGATCCAAACGGTAAACAGTGAGTTTTCCGGTTGATAGTTTTTGGCCTCCTTCATATAAATCAGCCACGAGTCCACCTGCTCAAGTAGGCCGGGGATCACCCATTTTGTCTGCTTGGAAGCCGCACCGCCCACGGCCCAGTTATAAATGGGCAGCCGACTTTGTTTCGCCAGATATTCCACCCACGTTGGGCCATTGCTGAACCGCCCCAGAAACCAACTTTTCGGGTTAGGGAAACGCCATAGAGAAGCGTTAAAAACATTATTTGTATCGCTTAAGCTGTCGCCAAACACGATAATTTTGTTGATGGTCACGCTCTGCACCGGCGAGTCATTACTCCAGACGGTATAGTTGAAAGAGAGTTTATTGTTAGCCGCTGCAATCATCGCCAAAGGCTGACGAATGCCCGCTCGGCTTAAGGTATCGCCACACACTTGTTGCAACGCGGAAAGCGGTGTATCGCTGTAAAACATGTTTTTCCAGGATACCGCCAGCGATGACCACCAATGCCCTTCCAGACGGTAATATGACGTTGAGTTCAGCGCCCTTGCCCAGAGATAATCCGCCTGCGGAATTGTGCTGGCGGGATTAATGCGATAATAGCAGCGCATATAGGTGTAGGTACTTTTGGCCTTGCCTAATAAGAATGGCGAGCCTTTTCCTATAATTTCCGGACCGTTAGGGGAAAGGTTGTGTTTGGCCCCACTGTCAGGCAGTGGCGATAAATCCCCCTTGGAAAAAGCGGCCGTCGATAATAGAAACAGAGTGCAAAATATTTTCTTCATGGATATTTTCTCGTTTACTGCACCGAATCGTGCGATAAAAATATGACATCGAGAAAATGACCTAAAAAGTTCCTTTTAAGACGCAGGAAAAGACTATTTGGCAGGATGTTATTTTAGTAACCAAGCCTATTAAAAAGGAAAAAAGAAAATATAAAAAAGGGAGAAAAAGCCAATCAATGGCGCACGCAGAAAATTGATGCCCCTGCGACCGCGATTGCAATCGCAGGAGCTCGGCCGTGAGTCACTGCGTCGGCTGCACCATCAGCTGGCCGGCGGTGCCGCGATCGGCCATCTCCAGCGTCTGGCTGTAATACAGGAACGGGAAGTGTTCGGAGGTAGGTTGGTTGAAATACACCAGCAGCTCGACGTCGCCATCGACCCAGACGGTGTCCTTCCAGCCGCGATCTTCCGCCATCGGCTGCGCGCCGTTGACGCGTTTGATCAGGAACTGCACGCCCTGAATATGGAACGCCTGCGGCGTATCCGCGTGAATGTTCCAGCGTTCCCAGGTGCCTTGCTGCGCCTGTACGTCGATGCGGTTCATGTCCCAAATCGCGCCGTTGATGCCGACACCGCCGTCGCCCAGGCGGAAATCGCGGGTGCGGCTGGCGCTGCCGTCCAACAGCTGATCCGCCAGCAGGCGCATCGGCAGGTTGTCGGTCACCAGCGGCAGCAGGCCGGTCGGGCGCAGCGTCAGCACCTGGGTGGACACCAGAATGCTCGACGGCTCGAACAGGCCGCGCAGGCGATCCATGATGCCCGCCGCTTCACCGGCGGTGATGGTCACCTCCTCGCCCTTCGACATGTCGATCAGCACTTCCCGGCGTTCGCCAGGCGCCAACGACAGCTGCTGCACCGCGACCGGCGCAGGCAGGAAGCCCTGATCGCTGGCAATCACGTTGAACGGCCGCCCGTCGCTGAGCTGCAGGGTATAGCGACGCGCGTTGGAGGCGTTAAGCAGGCGCAGACGCACCCAGCCGCGCGACACGTCGACATACGGGTTTTGCACGCCGTTGACCAACAGCGTATCGCCGACAAAACCGCCCTGCGACGGTGCATCGTATTGCGGTGTGCCGAAGTTATCGAAGCGTTTGTCCTGAATGATCAGCGGGAAATCGTCGACGCCGTAGTGGTTGGGCAGCGGCAGCGCTTTGCTGACGGCATCTTCCACCAGCCACAGCCCGGCCAGCCCGTTGTAAACGTGCGGCGCCATACGGTTCGGCGTGTTGGCGTGGTACCAGCAGGTGGCCGCCGCCTGACGAATGGGCAGCACCGGCGACCAGTCGACGTTAGGCGACATCATGCGCGGCGCGCCGCCCATCAGCGTGCCAGGCACCTGCAGACCGCTGACGGTCATCGCTACCGGCTCCTGCAGGCGGTTGCTGTAGATCAGTTTGACGTCGTCACCGCTGTAAACCCGCACCGTCGGCCCCAGGTACATGCCGTTGATGCCCCACACCGCCGCTTTACGGTTATCCATAAACGCCCAATGGGCGCGCTGCAAGGTCAGGAACAGCGGCTGACCGCGGCGAGACTCCAGCAGCGGGGGAATGGGTAACGGGGTCTGCGTTCCGCTCGCCTCAGCCCTCAGCGGCACGGCGCCCGCGCACAGCGCCAGGCCCGATGCCTGTAAAAACTGACGTCGACTGAGTGACATATTTTCTCCATGAAAAGCAATAACTAAACCGTGTGCAAAACCCAAACGCCCGCCAATCAAGATTAGCAGGCGTTCAGGCGTTAACGGCGCTGAACGCCAATTAAAATCCTATTCTTTGAAGCCGGTAGACTCTTATTTTTTGGCGGCGTTGCGCTGGGCGACTTCGGCGTCCAATTCGGCGATTTTCGCCTCCATCAGCTCGCGGCAATGGGCCGCCAGCTCGCGCACGTTTTCTTTGCCGTATTTGCTGGTATCCACCGGCGCCAACATCTCGACGATCACATGACCGTTATTCCAGCGATTAAGATTTATATTACCGCTGGTGGTCGATACGCAGATCGGCACAATCGGCACGCCGGCGGCGATGGCCGCGTGGAACGCGCCGGTTTTAAACGGCATCAGCCCACGACCGCGGCTGCGGGTCCCTTCCGGGAACATCCAGATCGAAATGTCTTTCTTTTTGAACTGCTCCGCCACCTGGGCGATGGTGCCGTGCGCCTTGGCGCGATTATCACGATCTATCAGCAGATTACCGGTCAGCCAATACAGCGGGCCGAAAAACGGGATCCACACCAGACTTTTTTTACCGACGGTCACGGTGCGCGGCTGCACGATATTGGAGGCCGTCACCATGTCGTAGTTATTTTGGTGGTTGGCGATATAGATGCAGTTGCCATTGTTGGCCGCATCGGCCGGCACGCGGGTTTCAACCTTGATGCCGAACAGCGTCGACAGGCGGCCGAAAAGATGGCCGAAGGTCGCCACATGGCGAGGGTTGCGCGGGCTGAACAAGCAATAAACAGAACCGAAAATACACACCAGAATACAGAAAAGAGTGGCGAGAACGGCACGCAAAATCAATAACATAACAACCTCATTAGCACACTGCCAACGCAGTTTACTTCGCTGCGCAGATTCCTTTACTCATTATTTGCCGGCCAGGCGGTAAGCACGCCGATGTCGCCTGCATTTCTCGCTATTTTCCTGCCAGGCGGCAGTACGCACAATAATTTTATGCGCAGAAATGTTAACTATTTGGAAAATAAACGCCAGCAAAAATAAATAAGGCGGCCACAGCTCGCTGCGACCGCCCGTTAACGCTGGCGCCAACGCTTACTCTTCGCTGTCGCCGCCCGACGCCCGCACCGGCGCATCCACTTCGACGCGATCGATGCGCTGCAGGCCGCGCGGCAACTGGGTGCCCTTGCGGCCGCGCTCCGCGCGGAACTTCTGCAGATCTTCCGGACGCAGCGTCAGCTTGCGTTTGCCGACGTGCAGCGTGACAGACGCCTGCGGCGGCAGCACGAACAGCCAGGCCAGCTTGTCTTCACCGGCTGCGGCCTGCGCCGCCGGAATGGAGACGATCTTGTTGCCCTTGCCCTTCGACAGCTGCGGCAGATCGGCGACCGGGAACATCAGCATGCGCCCGGCGGCGGTGATCGACAGCAGCATATCGTCTGCGCCGTGAATTTCCATCGGCGGCAGCGCTCTGGCGTTGTCCGGCAGCGTGATCATCACCTTGCCGGCGCGGTTGCGTGCCACCAGATCGTTGAAGGTGCAGACGAAACCGTAACCGGCGTCGGAAGCCATCAGCAGTTTTTGATCGTCGGCCGCCATCAGCACCTGCTCGATGGTGGCGCCCGGCGGCGGCGTCAGCTTGCCGGTCAGCGGCTCGCCCTGCCCGCGCGCCGAAGGCAGCGTCATCGGATCGAGCGCATAGCTGCGCCCGGTAGAGTCGATAAACACCACCGGCTGGTTGCTCTTGCCGCGCGCCGCGCCGCGGAAGCTGTCGCCGGCCTTGTAGCTCAACCCTGCCGGATCGATGTCGTGGCCCTTGGCGCTGCGCACCCAGCCCATTTCCGACAGCACGATGGTCACCGGCTCGGACGGCACGAAGTCGTGCTCGCTCATCGCCTTGGCTTCCGCGCGCTCGGTCAGCGGCGAACGGCGATCGTCGCCGTAGGTTTGCGCGTCGGCCTGGATCTCTTTCTTAATCAGCGTATTCAGCTTGCGCTCGGACGCCAGCAGCGCCTGCAGTTGATCGCGTTCTTTCGCCAGCTCGTCCTGCTCACCGCGGATCTTGACCTCTTCCAGCTTGGCCAGGTGACGCAGTTTCAGCTCGAGGATCGCTTCCGCCTGGGTATCAGAGATGCCGAAACGCTGCATCAGCACCGGCTTCGGCTCATCCTCGCTGCGGATGATGTGGATCACCTCGTCGATATTGAGGAACGCCACCAGCAAACCTTCGAGGATATGCAAACGCTTGAGCACCTTCTCGAGGCGGTAGTTCAGGCGGCGGCGCACCGTATCACGACGATAGGCCAGCCACTCGGTGAGGATCTCCACCAGCCCTTTGACCTGCGGGCGGTTGTCCAGACCGATCATGTTCATGTTGATGCGGTAGCTGCGTTCCAGATCGGTGGTGGCGAACAGGTGATTCATCACCTGCTCCAGATCGATGCGGTTGGAACGCGGCACGATCACCAGACGCGTCGGGTTTTCGTGGTCGGATTCATCACGCAGATCCTCGACCATCGGCAGCTTCTTGGCGCGCATCTGGCTGGCGATCTGCTCGAGCACCTTGGCGCCGGAGACCTGATGCGGCAAGGCGGTAATCACCGCGCTGCCGTCCTCTTTCTTCCACACGGCGCGCATGCGCACCGAGCCGCGGCCGCTCTGGTAAATTTTGCGAATTTCATCGCGCGGGGTGATGATCTCGGCTTCGGTCGGGAAGTCCGGCCCCTGCACGAACTCGAGCAGGTCATCGAGCGAGGCGCCCGGCTTGTCGAGCAGCGCCACCGCCGCAGCGGCGACTTCGCGCACGTTGTGCGGCGGAATGTCGGTCGCCATGCCGACCGCGATGCCGGTGGTGCCATTCAGCAGGATGTTCGGCAGACGCGCCGGCAGCATCTTCGGCTCTTGCAGCGTGCCGTCAAAGTTCGGGATCCAGTCAACCGTGCCCTGGCCCAGTTCGGCCAGCAAGACCTCAGCGTATTTGGACAGGCGCGATTCGGTATAACGCATCGCCGCGAACGACTTGGGATCGTCCGGCGCACCCCAGTTCCCCTGGCCGTCCACCAGCGGATAGCGATACGAGAACGGCTGCGCCATCAGCACCATGGCTTCATAACACGCGCTGTCGCCGTGCGGGTGATACTTACCCAGCACGTCGCCCACGGTGCGGGCGGATTTCTTGAATTTGGCGCTGTTGGTCAGCCCCAGCTCAGACATGGCGTAGATGATGCGGCGTTGTACCGGCTTCAAACCGTCGCCAATGTACGGCAACGCCCGATCCATGATGACGTACATGGAATAGTTCAGATAGGCGTTTTCAGTGAATGTGTGCAGCGGTAAACGCTCTACACCGTCATGAGTCAGATCACTCATTACTCAATTATCCTCAGACCGTGGCTTGGCAATCCCTTGGACGACAAAAGGCATCGCTTGTCGATTCTGCCCGCGATAGTAACCCATCTGCGGGGTAGCTGTCACAGTTGGCGCAAGGATCGCCGGCGACGGCCGATTGCGCGATGCGGTTTATGCAAAATTTCGCTACCTGGCGGCCTCTTTATTGACTGGCAGTCAACACTGTTGTGCGCTGGATCGCATTTTTACTTGCCTGACTCACGATTACACTCGTCACCAGCGAGATGGTTTCCGCCTTTTCCGCGGGAAGCATGCCATATCTTAACACTGACGGGAGCCGCGAAAGATGAGCAATATCCTGATTATCAACGCTAAAAAACAATTCGGCCATTCCAACGGCGAACTCAACCAAACCCTGAGCGACGTGGCGGAAAGCTTCCTGCGCGATCTGCAGCACAATGTGCAGGTCACCGTGGTCGACGACGGCTATGACATCGAAGCCGAAGTACAGAAATACCTGTGGGCCGACGCGGTCATCTATCAGATGCCGGGCTGGTGGATGGGCGAACCTTGGATCCTGAAAAAATACATCGATGAAGTGTTCACCGCCGGTCACGGCAGCCTGTATGCCAACGACGGGCGCTCTCGTTCTGACGAAAGCAAAAAATATGGCTCCGGCGGCCTGATCCAGGGCAAAAAATACCTGCTGAGCCTGACCTGGAACGCCCCGATGGAGGCCTTCACCGATCCCGATCAGTTCTTCCACGGCGTCGGCGTCGATGGTGTTTACCTGCACTTCCACAAGGCCAACCAGTTCCTGGGAATGGAAGCGCTGCCGACCTTTATCTGCAATAACGTGATAAAACAACCGGATATCGAAGCGGACATCGCACGTTATCGCGAGCATTTGGCGAAAATTTTTGCTTAACTGACGCAGAACATTCTCATCAACGAGGCAGACATGATCACCGTAATCGCAGAAATCAAAGTGAAACCCGGCCACCGCGCCACCGTACTGCAAGCCATTGAAAAACTGGTGCCGCTGGTGCTGGCGGAAGACGGCTGCGGCGAATATACGCCGATGGTCGACAGCAATACCCAGGCCCCCTGGCAGAAACGGTCGCCGGATTCGGTGTTCATGCTGGAGAAATGGGAAAGCATGGCGCATCTGGAAAAACACCTGGCCATTGAGCACATGCTCAAACACCGCGAGACCATCAAGGACAGCGTGCTGGACACCGAGATCTACATCCTGGAAAACGCCCTGTAAGCTCCGCCTTATAACGTCTGCGCGTCGATGTGCGCGCTGACGTAGTCAAGAAAACAGGTGATGCGCGCCGCCAATTGCGTATTGCGGTAATACACCGCGTTGATCGGCTGGCGCACGTCCAGCGTCTCCTGCTCCAGCAACGTCACCAACTTGCCGGCTTCCCGATCGCGACGGGTCATAAAGTCTGCCAGCTGTACGATCCCCTCGCCCTGCAGCGCCAATTGCCGCAGCGTTTCACCGCTGGACGCAGAGATCGTCGGCGTGATGGCGAAATGCGGCGCCTGGCGATAGCGCAATGGCCACTGGTTCAGCGACTCCGGCTGGGTAAAACCGAGCAGACAATGCCGATGCAACTCCTCCACGCTCTGCGGCGTGCCGTGCTGCTGCAGATAAGCCGGGCTGGCGAGGATGCGCAGCCGGCTGGCTCCCAGCGCGCGCGCATGAATGGTCGAATCACGCAACGCCCCGATGCGAATGGCGATATCCGTGCGTTTTTCCAGCAGATCGATAATCAGGTTGTCGGTGTTCAGCTCGAGCGAAATTTGCGGATAACGTTCTCTGAATCCCGCCACCAGCGGCACGATGACGTGCTCCATAAAAGGTGCGGCCGCATTGATCCGCAGCCGCCCGGCGGGCATTTGCCGGCGCACCGCCATTTGCTCTTCGGCATTTTCCACCGAGCTGATGATCGTACGCGCATGGTTCAGGAAGCTCAGCCCCTCTTCGGTCAGCTCCAAACGACGCGTCGTGCGGCGCATCAGGGTGGTATCGAGCTTATTCTCCAGGCGGCTGAGCGCGCGGCTGATGCCGGATGTTGTCTGGCCGAGCCGATCGGCGGCGGCGGTGATAGAACCGCTGTCGACCACCGAGGTGAACGCCAGCAATTCTTCGAGCGTGATCTTCATGCATTCCGGCCCAGGTTATCGGGCGCCGCATGAACGCCCTGCGGGAAAGCCGGCCCGGCGTTTCGCCGGGCCAGGGTCAGGCTCAGACCGCCAATTCGGCCATGTCGCCCTTGTCTTGCAGCCAGTTGCGGCGATCTTCCGAGCGCTTCTTGGCCAACAGCATGTCCATCACCGCCAGCGTCTGATCGACGTCATCCTCCGCCACCGTCAGTTGCACCAGACGGCGGGTGTTCGGATCGAGGGTGGTTTCGCGCAGCTGCAGCGGGTTCATCTCGCCCAGCCCTTTAAAGCGCTGCACGTTCGGCTTGCCCTTCTTGCGCTTCAGCTGTTCCAGCACGCCGGCTTTCTCTTCTTCATCCAGCGCGTAGAACACTTCTTTACCGAGATCGATGCGATACAGCGGCGGCATGGCGACATAGACGTGGCCGCCTTTCACCAGCGAACGGAAGTGGCGCACGAACAGCGCGCACAGCAGCGTGGCGATATGCAGGCCGTCGGAGTCCGCATCCGCCAGGATGCAGATTTTGCCGTAGCGCAATTGGCTGAGATCTTCGCTGTCCGGATCGATACCGATCGCCACGGAAATGTCGTGCACTTCCTGCGAGGCCAGCACTTCGTCCGAGGAGACTTCCCAGGTATTCAGGATCTTGCCCTTCAGCGGCATGATCGCCTGATATTCACGATCGCGCGCCTGCTTGGCCGATCCGCCCGCCGAATCCCCTTCCACCAGGAACAGTTCGGTCATGGCCAGATCCTGCGAGGTGCAGTCCGCCAGCTTGCCCGGCAGCGCCGGCCCGCTGGTCAGCTTCTTGCGCACCACTTTCTTGGCGGCGCGCAGACGGCGCTGGGCGCTGGAGATCGCCAGCTCGGCCAGCTGTTCCGCCGCCTGAACGTTCTGGTTCAGCCACAGGCTGAAGGCGTCTTTCACCACGCCGGAAACGAAGGCCGCGCACTGACGCGAGGAGAGACGCTCTTTGGTCTGCCCGGCGAACTGCGGATCCTGCATCTTCACCGACAGCACGTAGGCGCAGCGATCCCAGATATCCTCCGCCGACAGCTTCACGCCGCGCGGCAGAATATTGCGGAATTCGCAGAACTCACGCATCGCGTCCAGCAGCCCCTGACGCAGGCCGTTGACGTGGGTGCCGCCCTGCATGGTCGGGATCAGGTTGACGTAGCTTTCGGTCAGCAGCTCGCCGCCTTCCGGCAGCCACAGCAGCGCCCAGTCCACCGCTTCGGTGTCACCGGCGAAATTGCCGACGAACGGCGCTTCCGGCAGGGTAATCAGACCGTTAACCGCTTCCATCAGGTAGTCGGTCAGGCCGTCCTGGTAGCACCAGCGCTGCTCGGTGTTGTTCACCTTATCGATGAAATAGATCTCGACGCCGGGGCACAGCACCGCTTTGGCTTTCAGCAGGTGAGTCAGGCGCGATACCGAGAAACGCGGGCTGTCGAAGAACTGTTCGTCGGGCCAGAAGTGCACGCTGGTGCCGGTGTTGCGTTTGCCGCAGGTGCCGGTCACCGTCAGATCTTGCACTTTGTCGCCGTTTTCGAAGGCGATGCTGTAAACGTTGCCGTCGCGGCGCACGTTGACTTCCACCCGCTTCGACAGGGCGTTGACCACCGAGATGCCCACGCCGTGCAGGCCGCCGGAGAACTGGTAGTTTTTATTCGAGAATTTACCGCCGGCGTGCAGCCGGCACAGGATCAACTCAACCGCTGGCACGCCCTCTTCCGGGTGGATGTCCACCGGCATGCCGCGGCCGTCGTCGATCACTTCCAGCGACTGATCGGCGTGCAGGATCACGTCGATGCGCTTGGCGTGGCCGGCCAACGCTTCGTCGACGCTGTTATCGATCACCTCTTGGCCGAGGTGGTTTGGGCGCGTCGTGTCGGTATACATGCCGGGACGACGGCGCACTGGTTCTAGACCGCTGAGTACTTCAATGGCATCAGCGTTATAGCTGGATTGAGTCATCGTTGATTATTTTTTCGTGGTTAAAGGGAGGTGCCGGAACGGCCCGTCAGACCGCGTTTAGCCCTAAAAAATCCACAATCTGGGGGAAGTAGTGCTCGAAACCGACGAAGGCGTGGTTTCCACCCGACTCCACCGTTTGCCGACACGCGGTGTAATACGCCACTGCCTGGCCGTAATCGAGAATTTCATCGCCCGTTTGCTGCAGCAGCCAGATTAAATCCGGCGACTCCAAAGGATCGATCTGCATCACTTTCAGATCGTAAACGTGCCGAGACTCTAACACATATTGCTGGCCGGTGTAGGGGTTCTCGTTGGCGCCGAGGTAGTCGACCAGCAGCTCAAACGGCTTGACCGCCGGGTTGACCACCACCGCCGGCAGGGAAAAACACTGCGACAGCCAGGTGGCGTAATAGCCGCCCAGCGATGAGCCGACCAGCCCGAGCGTTTGCCCGGCGCGTTCCAGCACCAGATTTTCCAGCATCTCGGCGGCCTCCGCCGGAAAGGCCGGCAGCTGCGGCACCAGCATCTCGATATCGGGATGGTGTTCGGCCAGCCAGGCCTTGAAGGCCACCGCCTTGGCAGACTGCGGCGAGCTGTTGAAACCGTGCAGGTAGAGCAGTGTCGAAGGCATCAGTATCCATCCGAGTCCATATCGGGGCGGAAATCGTCGTTTTCCAGGCGGAACACCTGCGTCTCGACGCGACCGTCCGGCAGCAGATCGAGGTAGCGCCAGCCGGGGGAAACGTCGTCGATGGTGAAGTTCGTGCAGTGCGGCTTGAATTGCACGCAGGTAGACGGCGTCGCCAACAGGCGCCGCCCCTGCCATTCCAGATCCAGATCCTGGTGAATGTGCCCGCACACCACGGTATTCACTTTCGGATAACGCAGCAGGATCGCGCCCAGCATATGCGGGTTGCGCAGGCTGTGCTGATCGAGCCAGGTACAGCCGGAAGGCAGCGGATGATGGTGCAGCAGCAACAGCGTATAGCGCTCGGGGTGAGCCTGCAGGCAGCGCTCCATCCACTCCAGCTGGTATTCGCTCAATTCGCCGTGCGGCACGCCGAACACCTGGCTGTCCAGCATCAGCACTTGCCAGTTATCGCCCAGCAGCACCTGTTTGGAAGGCGCGATGCCCGCGGCGGCCAATGCGTCGACCATCGCCGGTTGAAAATCGTGGTTGCCCGGCAGCCACACGCAGGGGGCCGGCAGTTGCGCGATGCCGGCGGCGAAGTGGCGGTACGCCTCTTGCGAATGATCCTGCGCCAAATCTCCCGTGGCGACGATCAAATCGACGTCGCGGCGCTGCGCCTGGATGGCGTCCAGCACCGCGTGATAGCTGCGATAGGTATTGATGCCGAGCAACGTCTCGTGTTCGCCGGCAAAAAGGTGGGTATCTGTTATTTGTAGAATCCTGACCGCGGCCCCACTCGCCACGGGCAGTTTAAACAGGCTTTCCAAATGGTGTCCTTTGTTATTTCAGTCTGTCTAACAAACCGGAACCGCCATCGCTCCATGCGCCAAACAGTAGCGCAGCCAATCAGCAAGAAACTGGTTAATTTGATGCTTTTCGTCGCGTTGATGCAACTTTTTATTAGGATAATCATAACGCGCTTTAAAGCGGTAGATCTGCTGACTGGAACACACTTCCGCAACCATGGCGTCATGGTACAACCGCACCGTCATCGCGGGCAGGCTCCAGTAGCTGACCGCCGGAAAGATCTGCTCGATCTCCACCAGCGACGTGTAACGCGTGGACTCAACGATGGTCAAACGATAGCCGGCGCCGTTCACCTGATAAGTCACCGTTTCGCCCGCTTCGTCGTTGCGCGGCAGCAAGCGGCGCAATTGCGCGAAGTTGGTTTCGCACAATCTCATCATTTCGGGGAAATCAGGGGTATAGCGCTGTTTCATTAGTTGGCCCACTCTTTTCTCAACGATTCATGGTGCAACGCCAGCCATTGCAATGCAATCACTGATGCGGCGTTATCGATCGCGCCTTCCTCAACCCAGCGGTAAGCCTGTTCGCGGCTGACCACATGAACGCGGATATCTTCATGTTCTTCCGCCAGGCCGTGGATGCCCTCGGCGGTGCCGGCGTCCACTTCGCCGACCATGATCGACAAACGTTCGCTGGTGCCGCCGGGGCTGGCCAGATAGCTCAGCACCGGTTTGCAGCGCCCGACCACCACGCCGGCCTCCTCCTGCGCTTCGCGGCGGCACACGTCCTCGACGCTTTCACCGGTTTCGATCATACCCGCCACCATTTCCAGCAGCCAGGGCGAATTACTGGTATCGACCGCGGCGATGCGCAGTTGTTCAATCAGCACAACCTCGTCGCGCACCGGATCGTAGGGCAGCAGCACCGCCGCATGGCCGCGTTCGAAAATTTCACGCGTGATTTCAGGGCTCATTTCGCCATTGAACAACCGATGGCGAAACCGGTATAAATTGAGTGAAAAAAAACCACGGTACAGCGTCTCGCGTGCAATAATTTCTACATCTTTTTTATCGAAAGTAACGGGCGACGGCTGCGAACGGTTCATGCGCGAATTCTCCTGCTTGAGTATGCCGATAAAATAAACGGTTTTGATGACAGAAACAGCGGGACTCTCCGCCGCGGCTTTATGTTAGTCTGTTTTTCGCCGCCGGATGCGGCACGTTTGTGCGCTCGCAGGTAATAGCGGGAAACAATCCGGATTGTCAGCCATAATATCAGCTGCAGTCGGCCCGGGCAGTACGCCAAGGTAAATGGGCGGTCTGAAAGGTAAAAGTTACGTGAGATGGCACATTCAGCCACCTGATGCGTACCTCAGACTCTGCTAGAATCGGCAACTATTTCGTCTATCGTCAGCGCTAACATAGCAATATTGCTGCACAACAAGGAATGCAAATGAAGAAACTGCTCCCCCTTCTTATCGGACTGAGCCTGGGCGGCTTCAGTGCAATGAGCCAGGCAGAGAACCTGCTGCAGGTCTACAAACAGGCCAGGGAAAGTAACCCGGATCTGCGCAAAAGTGCAGCTGACCGCGACGCCGCATTCGAAAAGATCAATGAAGCGCGCAGCCCGTTGCTGCCGCAGCTCGGTTTAACCGCAGGTTACGATTACACCAACGGCTATCGTGACAGCAATGGCGTTAACAGCAACGTGACCAGCGGTTCGTTGGCGCTGACGCAAACCATCTTCGACATGTCGAAATGGCGCCAGCTGACGCTGCAGGAAAAGACCGCCGGCATCTCCGACGTTACCTTCCAGACAGCGGAACAGCAGCTTATTCTCAACACGGCGACCGCTTACTTCAACGTGCTGAAAGCGATCGATACGCTGTCCTATACCCAGGCGCAGAAAGACGCGGTATACCGCACGCTGGATCAAACCACCCAGCGCTTCAACGTGGGCCTGGTGGCGATCACCGACGTGCAGAACGCCCGCTCGAACTACGACACCGTGCTGGCGGCGGAAGTCTCCGCCCGCAACGATCTGGACAACGCGCTGGAAACGCTGCGTCAGGTCACCGGCACCTTCTACCCGGAGCTGGCCTCGCTGAACACCGATCGCTTCAGCACCCAGCGCCCGGAAGCGGTGAACAACCTGCTGAAAGAAGCGGAAGCGCGCAACCTGAGCCTGTTGTCCGCCCGTCTGAGCCAGGATCTGGCGCGCGAGCAAATCCGCGCAGCCCAAACCGGCTATATGCCGACGATTGACGTCAGCGCGTCAACCGGCATCAGCAATACCAAATACAACGGCTCCAACACCGGTGGCGCGAATGCCGCACGCTACAGCGACTCCGATGCGGGCCAAAATAAGGTCGGCATCAGCTTCAACCTGCCGCTGTACAGCGGCGGCGCGACCAATTCGCAGGTCAAACAAGCGCAGTACGGCTTCGTCGGCGCCAGCGAGCAGTTGGAAAGCTCACACCGCAGCGTGGTGCAGACCGTTCGTTCGTCGTTCAACAACGTTAACGCTTCGATCAGCAGCATCAACGCCTACAAACAGGCGGTGATCTCCGCGCAAAGCTCCCTGGACGCGATGGAAGCCGGTTATCAGGTCGGTACCCGCACCATCGTCGACGTGCTGGACGCCACCACCACGCTGTATAACGCCAAACGTCAGCTGTCCGACGCGCGTTATACCTATCTGATCAACCAACTGAACATCAAGTCGGCGCTCGGCACGCTGAACCAGAACGATCTGCTGCTGTTGAACGGCGCGTTGGGCAAACCGGTATCGACCGCGCCTGACGCCGTCGCGCCGCAGAATCGCGCGCAGGACGCCTATGCAGACGGCTATCAGGACAATGCGCCGATGCAACAGACCGCGGCGCCGGTACCGGCGGCCACTCGCGCATCCGCGCCGGCCGTTACCACCAGCCAACCGGCTCGCAACAGCGGCAACCCATTCCGCAACTGATGCGCGCACGCGGATAAACACGGGGTTCGGCCTGCGCCGCGCCCCGTTTTTTTTTGCCTCGATTTCACCACTTCTGCCCGCCGCCTCACAGCCGCCGCCGCGTCAGGTGGTATCATCGTCACTCTCGTTTTCGCAGTCTGGATGAGGTTCGATGGACAACGATTCACGCTGGCAGCGTCTGATTAACGACGGCGAATTGCCGCCGCCGCTGCGCCCGGCACAGGCGGTTTACGCCTCCTGGCTGCGCTGCCGCAGCCTGATGCAGCCCGATGTCTGGCAAGCGCCGCACCGCGCGCAGGGCGCCACCTTCGAATCGATTTGCCGCCGCAAGAACGATCTGCTGACGCTCGGCCAGGCGGCGCTGGAAGACGCCTGCGAATACATGGAGCCGCGTCGCTGTCTGTTGATGATCCTCGACGAGAGCGGCTGCATGCTGTGGCGCTGCGGCGACGCCCAAACCTGGGAGCATCTGCAGCAACTGGGATTCGCCCCCGGCGCCTACTGGGCCGAGGGGCAGATCGGCACCAATGCCCCGGCGCTGGCGGCGGCGGAAGGCCACCCGGTACGAGTCAGCGGTGAAGAGCACGTGCGCCGGGCGCTGCACGGTTGGTCTTTCTGCGCAACGCCGGTCTACGACAACAGCGGCCGCCAGCGCGGCTCGATCGCGCTGGGCTGCCTGCTGGCCGACTGCGCCGCCGGCGATCTGTCGCTGACGCTGGCCATCGCCCGCGAAATAGGCAATTCACTGAACGCCGACGGCCTGCTGGCGGAATCCAACCGCCATCTGAACCAGCTTTACGGCCTGCTGGACGGCGTGGACGACGGCGTGATGGCCTGGGATCATCGCGGCTACCTGCAATACATCAACCAGCGCGCCGCCGGCCTGCTAAAGCTGGACGAGCAGCAGAGCCAGGGCAAACCGCTGGCGCAGTTGCTGACGCTGCCCGCTCTGCTCAAGCGCGCCATCGCCGATCGGCAGCCGCTGCAACACGTCGAAGTCACCTTCGAAAGCCAGCGGCAGTTTATCGCCGCCTTGCTGACGCTAAAGCCGATTTTCGACGGCGATCGCTGCAGTTTCATCGCCCTGCTGCACCCGCTCGAGCGGCTGCGCCAGTATGTCAGCAGCCAGTTGGGGCGCGTCAGCCACAGCTTCGAGCAAATGCCCTCCGCCTCGTTGGAGATGCGGCGGCTGATCCGTTATGGCCAGCAGGCGGCCAAAGGCCAGCATCCGATCCTGCTGCGCGGGGAGGAAGGCGTCGGCAAAGAGCGGCTCAGCCAGGCCATCCACAACGCCGGTGAACGCGCCGCCGGGCCGTATATCGCCCTCAACTGTCAACTGCTGCCGCAGGCGCAGGGGCTGCGTGAGCTGCTGGGCAGCGACGCCAGCGAAGAAGAGGCGGGCCAGCTCAGCAAATTTGAATTGGCCAACGGCGGTACGCTGTACCTCGAACAGATCGAATACCTGCCGGCGGAGATGCAGTCGGCGTTGCTGCAGGTGCTGAAAACCGGCGTGGTGATCCGCCTCAATTCCAGCCGGGTGATCCCGGTCGATGTGCGGGTGATCGCCGGCAGCGCCGCCGATCTGCCGCTGTTGGTGCAGCAAAACCGCTTCCGCCGCCAGCTGTTTTACAGCCTGCAGGCGTTCGAGATCCAGATCCCGCCGCTGCGCCAGCGGCTGAGCGATATTCCGCTGCTGGTCAAACACCATTTGCGCACGCTGGAGCAGCATTTCCAGTGTCGCTTTCGGGTGGATGACGAAGTGATGGCCCAGCTGGCGCTCTACCTGTGGCCGGGCAACGATTTGGAGCTGAAAGGAGTGGTGGAGCGCGCGGCGATGATCTGCCACGGCCACCACATCCAGCTGGCGGATCTGCCGGCGCACCTGCTCGGCCAGCCGTCGCTGCTGGAAAGCGATCCGCAGCCCGGCGCGCCGCTGTTGACGCTGACGGACATGGAACGCCAGGCGATCCTGCGCGCGGCGACCGTCAGCCGCGGCCAGCTGACGGAGATGGCGCAGCTGCTGGGCATCGGCCGCACCACGCTGTGGCGGAAGATCAAACAACACGGGATCGACATCCGCCAGTTCAAACTGCGCGCTTAGTGGCTGAGCTGCAATACCCCGCGCGCGGCGTCCAGCATCGCCTTCTGCCCGCTGCGGGTTTTACTCAGGCAATCCTGCATGCCGACCACCATCGGAATGCCCATCGCCTTCGCCAGAATGGCGCTGTGCGACAGGGCATTGCCGCCGCTCAGGCAGATGCCGAGCACCAACCGGCGGTCGAGCATCACCACCTCCGAAGGCATCAGCTCATCCATCACCAGTATCGACGGTTCTGCCAGCGCAATAACCGGCAGCGGCAGCCCCTGCAGATGGCACAGCGTGCGGCGCAGCATGTCGCGCACGTCCAGTTCGCGCGCCCGCATGTAGTCGTCATCCAGCTCGTGGTACTCTTCGGCGATCGCTTCCAGCACCTGTCGCCAGGCCTGCTCGGCGCTGCACAGCTGTTGCGCGATGCGGGTGTAAGCCGCCTGCTGCAGATCCGGATCGTCCAGCAACATGCTGTGGGCGCCGAAGATCGCCGCCTGCGGCTTGCCGATCAGCGTGCCGGTGCGTTCCGCCAGCCGGTTCAGATCGCTCAGCGTGTGCTGTAGCGCCTCCCGCAGGCGTTGCTGTTCGCCCAATACCTCGTCCGCGCCGATGCGCCGCTCGGACGTGGGTGGCCAGAAGCTGTAGGCCTGGAACACCGGCCCGCTGGTGACGCTTTCCGCCACCGGGATACCGTGCAGCGAAGGCTGCTGCCGCTCGGAGACCGTCTCGCCAAAATGCTGCTCCGCCAGCATTTTGAACGCCTCCAGCGCCTCGTCCGCCTGCGCGCCGTCGGCGATCAAACGGATGGTGTCGCCGTGACGCACCTGCAGCAACGCCAGCTGATTGAGGCTGCGCGGATCGACGCACTGCCCCTGCTTCTCCAGCACCAGCTCGGCCTTGAACGGCGCCAGCGTCTCGACCAGCCGCGCCGCCGGGCGTGCATGCAACCCGTGCGGGTTCTGCACCGTCCAGGTTGCGCTTTTGCCCTGCGCCAGCGGCAAGGCCACGCTTTTCGCCGTAGGTGAAGCCTCGCCCAGCTGTGCCTGTTTGGCCTGCAGCGCCCCCTGCGCCTCCGCAACCACCTGCTCCAGTGAGGCGCCGGAGTTGGCGGCAACCACCGCCGCTAGCGTGCCTTCAACCAGCGGCGCCGCACACAGCCGCACTTTGGCGGCCAGATCCGGATCCAGCAGATCGAGCGCGGTTTCGGCACTGAGCAGCGCGCTGCCCAGATCCATCAGCACCAGAACGCCGTCGCCGTCGGCGACCGCTTCGATTGCCTCCATCACTTTGACCGCGTCGGTGCCGATCGGGTGCTGCTCGTCATCCACGCCCGCCGCCAGCGCCAGTTTGCAGCCGTCGCCGCGCATCATCTGCCGCGCCAACTGCTCAACGCCGCGCGCCAGCAACGCGCTGTGCGAAACCACCACGATATTAATCATCTCGCCTCCTGCTAACTGCCGGCGACCTCGGCCAGCGTTTTCATCATCAACATCACTGAAGTGGCGCCGGGATCCTGGTGGCCGATGCTGCGCTCGCCCAGGTAACTGGCCCGCCCTTTGCGCGCCTGCATGGTGATGGTGTTCTCCACCGCCCGCTCGGCGCTGTCGGCAGCGCGCTGCAGCGCCTCCGCCACGCTCAGGTTCTGCTGCGCGGACTGGCCGAGGCTTTCCACCACCGGCCACCAGACGTCGCACATGGTCTTGTCGCCTGGCTCCGCCTTACCGCGCATCACTACGCCTTCCACCCCTTCTTGCATCACCTGATGCAGTTCCGGCAGATCCAGGCTTTGCTTGGCGTTCGCCGCCTGCGCCGCGCGGATGAAGAAGGTGCCGAACAGCGGACCGCTGGCGCCCCCCACGCTCGACAGCAGCGTCATGCCGGTGTTTTTCAGGATAAAGCCGATATCCTTGTCCGCCACCGACGGCAGCTTTTCCACCACCTTGTTGAAACCGCGATTCATGTTCAAACCGTGGTCGGCATCACCGATCTCGGTGTCCAACTGGGTCAGAAAATCGCGCTCCCGGCTGAACACCTCGCCGCAACGCATCAGCCAATCGACAACCTGTTGTTTGGTCAACGCCATGATTCCTCCTCAGCAACCCCAACGCAGCGCAGGCGTTTTCACCGGCGCATCCCACAAGGACAACAGCTCGTCATCCACGTTCAACAATGTGATGGATACCCCCTGCATATCCAGCGAGGTGCAATAAGACCCCACCAGGTTGCGTTCAATGATGATGCCCGCCTCGGCGCAGCGCTCCGCCAGCCGATGGTACACGCCATACAACTCAGACAATGGCGTGGAGCCCAGATTGTTGACCAGCGCGATCACCCGATCGCCGCGCGTCAGCGGCTGCTTGGTCTGCATCTCGTCGCGCCACTCGCCCTGCTGACGATCCCAGACGCGGATCGCGCGCTGATAGTGGCCGTGGTCGATCAACGTATGGAACATGTCGTCCACCGCCGCGTTGAGCGTGGTGAACGGCCGGCGCGCAATGCCTGGCTCGCCGTGAATGCCGACGCCGAACTCCATTTCGTTCTCCGCCAGGGTGAACGACGGCTTGCCGGCGGCCGGCACGGTACAGGCGCCCAACGCAATGCCGATTGAATGCCCGTGGTTGTTGATGCGATGCCCCAGCGTCACCACGCTGTCCAGATCGTCGCCGCGCGCCGCGGCGGCGCCCAACAGTTTCTCCATCAGCACGGTGTTGGCCACCCCACGCCGCCCGGCGGTAAACAGGCTGTCTTTGACCGCCACGTCGTCATCCACCAGCACCGTCGCCACCGCGACGCCGCTGTCGTGCAGCAGCTCGGTGGCGGTTTCGAAGTTGAGCACGTCGCCGGTGTAGTTCTTGATCAGCAGCAGCACCCCGGCGCCGCCGTCGATCGCCTGACCGCACTCGTACATTTTATCCGGCGTCGGCGAGGTGAAAATCTCGCCCGGACAGGCGCCGTCGAGCATCCCTTCACCGACGAAGCCGCAGTGCATCGGCTCATGGCCGCTGCCGCCGCCGGACAGGATCGCCACTTTGCCCGCCACCGGCGCGTCGGCGCGGGTCACGAACACCGGATCCGCGTGCACCAGCAGCTCGGGATGAGCCTCCGCCAGCCCCTGCAACTGCTCTTCCAACACCGACTCGCTCTGATTAATCAGTTTTTTCACGATGGTTTCCTCTGTAAGAACAGGGGCGCGGCGCACCGCGCCCCAACGGTATCAATGACGCTGCAACCAGGCGGCGCCCAGCCTATCCGCCGTCAGGATCGCCGCCTGCACGCCCGCAGGGGTGACCTTGAACGGCATGTTGTGAATGGTTTCACCCGCGGCGCAGCTGGCCTCGGCCACCGCCATCATCTTCGCCGTCGCATCGCCGGTGACGCCCATCTGCGCCAGCGTGATCGGCAAGCCGATGTCATGACAAAACGCCAGCACGGTTTCAATCTGCGCCATCGGGCTGTTCTGCAGCACCAGTTGCGCCAGGGTGCCGAACGCCACTTTCTCGCCGTGATACAGGTGGTGACACTCCTCCAGCACGGTGAAACCGTTGTGAATGGCATGCGCCGCCGCCAGCCCGCTGCTCTCGAAGCCGATGCCGCTCAGATACGTATTGGCCTCAATGATGCGTTCCACCGCTTCCGTCACCACGCCGGCCTCGACCGCCAGTTTGGCTTTTACCCCTTCGGCCAGCAGCGTGTCGTAGCACAGCCGCGCCAGACTGAGCGCCGCCAGCGTCGATTTGCCGCCGGCCATGCTGGTGGCCTGCGCGTCGAAGCAGGCCTGAGCTTCGAAATAGGTGGAGAGCGCGTCGCCCATGCCGGCTACCAGCAGGCGCACCGGCGCTTTGGCGATGATGGCGCTGTCCATCACTACCATGTCCGGGTTGCGCGGGTAGATCAGGTATTCAGCAAATTCGCCCTGTTCGGTGTAGATAACCGACAGCGCGCTGGTCGGCGCATCGGTGGAGGCGATGGTGGGAATAAGCACCACCGGCAGCCGTTGGTAGTGGGCGACGGCCTTGGCGGTGTCGAGCGTCTTGCCGCCGCCGACGCCGATCACCCCGCGGCAGCCGTGGGTCTGCAGCTCGCGGCCAAGGCGGTCTATCTCTTTACGGCAGCACTCGCCGTTGAAGCGGGCCGCATGATGTTTCACGCCGTGCTGCTGCAGGCTGCCCATCAGGGTGTCGCCCGCCAGCTGCATCACAAAGTCGTCAGCGATCACGAAATAATGGTCGGCGAGGGATTTGGCGTATTCGCCGACGGCGGACAGCGCATTGGCGCCCTGAATGTATTTGCCTGGTGACTGGATGATTCTCAACATAACCGGATCCTTGTAGGGAGTTGGCGATGGTAACGTTCAGATATCAGGTGATGACGCGCCGGCTTCGCCGCCGGCTTGTTGTTGTGCTTCGACTATGAGCGCCTGCCGCCCGCCTGGCGAGCCACGCGATTTTTGTTCCATTATGGAACATCATCATAGCGACAACGTTTCATGATGAAACGCTAACGCGCGTTTTTTCGCCGCGAAAGCGAACTGGCGCACACCCCAACGTATAACTGCGTAAAGAGTGGATTCTGCGGGCGTTTCAGCTTTAATTTTGACCATGTTTCCCCTATCCTTAGCGCCACTACTGGGAAAGGGCGAAAACAGCCCGCATGATGGGATTGATAACGATGAAACGGACAAAAAACATCAACCAAGAGACGTTCCGCAAATCCTGGCGCAGCTACCGTGTCGCGCCCGTGGCTTTGGCGATCAGCGCCGTCTTTATGCTGGCCGGCTGCGAGAAGAGCGATGAAACGGTCTCCCTGTATCAGAATGCCGATGACTGTTCGCGCGCCAATCCTTCGATGAGCGAGCAGTGCACCACCGCCTACAACAATGCCCTGAAAGAAGCCGCGAAAACCGCGCCGAAATACGCCACTCGCGAAGACTGCGTCGCCGAGTTCGGCGAAGCGCAATGTACCCAGGCTCCGGCACAGGCCGGCATGGCGGCGGAATCACAAAGCAGCGGCAGCTTCTGGATGCCGCTGATGGCGGGCTACATGATGGGCCGCCTGATGGGCGGTTCCGGCTTCGCGCAGCAGCCGCTGTTCACCTCCAAGAATGCCGCCAGCCCGGCGAACGGCAAGTTTGTCGACGCCAGCGGCAAGAGCTACGGCCCGGCCACCGCCGGCGGCCGCACCATGACGGTGCCGAAAACCGCGATGGCGCCGAAGCCTGCGGTCACCAATACCGTTACCCGCGGTGGCTTCGGCGAGACCGTGGCCAAGCAGACCAGCATGCAGCGCAGCAGTGCCACCTCCAACTCCGGCTCTCGCAGCATGGGCGGTTGATGCATGAAACGTATTGCTATTACTGAGCGCCCGGACTGGCGTGAAAAAGCGACCGAGTTCGGTTTTCGTTTCCACACCATGTACGGCGAGCCGTACTGGTGTGAAGACGCCTATTACCAGTTCACGCTGGCGCAGATTGAAGAGATCGAAAGCGCCACCGCCGAGCTGCATCAGATGTGCCTGCAGGTGGTGGAGAAAGTGGTCGGCAGCGACGAGCTGATGGCCAAGTTCTGCATCCCGAAACACACCTGGGAGTTCGTGCGCAGCTCCTGGCGCACCAACCAGCCGTCGCTGTATTCGCGTCTCGATCTGGCCTACGACGGCGTCAACCCGCCGAAGCTGCTGGAGAACAACGCCGACACGCCGACCTCGCTGTATGAAGCGGCCTTCTTCCAGTGGCTGTGGCTGGAAGATCAGATCAATGCCGGCAAGCTGGATCCGCAATCGGATCAATACAACAGCCTGCAGGAGAAGCTGATCGAGCGTTTCGCCGAGCTGAAAGCGCATCACGGCTTCGGCCTGTTGCATCTGGCCTGCTGCCAGGACAGCGAAGAAGATCGCGGCACGGTGCAATATCTGCAGGACTGCGCGCAGGAAGCCGGTCTGCCGACCGAGTTCCTGTTCATGGAAGAGATTGGCCTTGGCGAGAAAGGTCAATTCACCGATCTGCAGGATCAGGTGATCGGTAACCTGTTCAAGCTCTATCCGTGGGAATTCATGCTGCGCGAGATGTTCTCCACCAAGCTGGAAGACGCCGGCGTGCGCTGGCTGGAGCCCGCCTGGAAAAGCATCATCTCCAACAAGGCGCTGCTGCCGCTGCTGTGGGAAATGTTCCCGAACCACCCTAACCTGCTGCCGGCTTATTTCGCGCAAGACGATCATCCGCCGATGGATCATTACGTCACCAAACCGCTGTTCTCGCGCGAAGGCGCCAATATCCAGATCGTCGAAAACGGTCAGGAAGTGGCGCGCGTCGATGGGCCGTACGGCGAAGAAGGCATGATCGTGCAGCAGTTCCATCCGCTGCCGAAGTTCGAAGACAGCTACACGCTGATCGGCAGCTGGCTGGTGAACGATCAACCTTGCGGCATCGGCCTGCGCGAAGATCGCGAACTGATCACGCAGGATCTGTCGCGCTTCTATCCGCACACCATCCTCGGTTGATCGCACCACTGAAGGTAAAAACGCCAGTCTCTGACTGGCGTTTTTTCTTTAGCCCACCTGCACCGACAGCATGCTAAGCGCCCCCATTTCGATACCGTCGATCGGCACGCTGATGGCCTCTTTTCCATCCCAGCCGCCGAGCACATACAGCAACGGCAGATAGTGTTCCGGCGTCGGATTCGACAGCGCCGCCCCCTCATGGCGCATGAAATCCACCAGCGGATGGTTATCGCCCCGATAACGCAGGTTATCCCGGACAAAGTTATTGAATGATTCCGCCCACGGGTAGGCGCTGGTATCGCCCTGCCATTTCACCATGCGCAGGTTGTGCACCACGTTGCCGCTGGCGACGATCATCACGCCCTCGTCCCGCAGCGCGGCGAGTTTGCGGCCCAGCTCATAGTGATAGGCCGCCGGCTGCGTGCCGTCGACGCTGAGCTGCACCACCGGAATGTCAGCATCGGGATACATCTTGATCAGGACACCCCAGGTGCCGTGATCCAATCCCCACTCGCCGAGATCCGCCGTTACCGGCACCGGCGCCAGAATTTGCTGCAGCTGCGCGGCCAGCGCGGGAGAGCCCGGCGCCGGATAGCGGGTATCAAACAGCGCCTGCGGGAACCCGCCAAAGTCGTGAATGGTTTTGGGTTTTTCCATCGCGGTGACCGCAGTGCCGCGGGTATACCAATGCGCGGAAACCGCCACGATCGCCTTCGGGCGCGGCAATGACTCACCCAACGCACGCCATGCCCGGGTGTAACGGTTGTCTTCCAGCACATTCATCGGGCTACCGTGGCCAAGAAACAGTGCCGGCATACGAGAGGTGTTCATAGAGGGATCCTTAGTTCAAATTGTGCTATGCCGCTACATTACGCGCTTTGCCGCACCAACACAGCCGGATAACCGTGATGAAGATATTCAATAAATTTGAATTAAAAGTAGAGAAATACGCCGGTCCGCAGAAAGATAAAAAAATCATATATTTCAATAAATTAATAATATCAGTGAATAGCATGACATTACTGCCACACAGATCCAATTTGTGAACAATTTATGTATTTTTTGTTAACAAAATCTATACACTCCTCCTCTGCCGACGGGAGCAGGCAACGCCGTCGCGCGATGGGAATTACGTCTCACCAAGGAGGAATTCATGTTCAGACTCACACTGGCAACCCGCCTGGCGCTTTCCATGTTCTTACTCGCCGGCTGGACGGCAACCACCGGCGCGGCGGACAACGCGCAGCTGACGCAGCGCGAAGATCCTTACTTCCTTCAGGCGCAAGCTCAGCTGCAACAGCGGCTGAAGCAAACGCCAAACACCAACCGCGCCAAAAACGTCATTCTGGTGGTCGGCGACGGCATGGGGTTTTCCACCGTGACCGCCGCTCGCATTTTTGAAGGGCAGCAGCGCGGCGTGGATGGCGAATCCAACGTGCTGGCCTGGGAGGCCTTCCCCTATTTGGCGGCGGCCAAAACCTACTCCGCCGACGCCCAAATCACCGACTCTGCGCCCAGCGCGGTGGCGATGACCACCGGCGTCAAAACCATCAACGATCTGATGGGCCTCAACCATACGGCTACCCTCAACAACTGCGAGGATCAGCAAACCAAGGCCGTCACCACGCTGTGGGAGATGGCCGCAACGCTCGGCATGTCCACCGGCGCCGTGACGACCGCCACCATTACCCACGCCACGCCGGGCGCCACCTATGCCCATATCGCCAATCGCGACTGGGAGTCTGACGCCAAAATGCCGGCGGACGCCCTGGCCGCAGGCTGCCGCGACATCGCGCGCCAGCTGGTGGAAATGAAGTACGGCAACGGCCTGAACGTGGCGATGGGGGGCGGGCGCGCCAACTTCCTGCCCGACAGCGTGAGCGATCCGGAATATCCCGGCAAGAAAGGCGCCAGAAAGGACGGCCGCGACCTGACGCAGGCCTGGCTGCAACGCTACGGCGAGCGCGGGCAATACGTCTGGAATCAGGCGCAGTTCGACAAAATCGAACCGGGCAACGTCGACCATCTGCTGGCTCTGTTCGAACCGTCGCACATGAACTTCGAGCACGACCGGCGGCAAGACGCGGCGGGAGAACCCTCACTGGCGGAAATGACCGGCAAGGCCATCGATATTCTGTCCAGGAATCCTGAGGGCTACCTGCTGTTAGTCGAGGGCGGACGCATCGATCACGGCAGCCATAACGGCAATGCCTACCGCACGCTGAGCGACGCGGTCGCGCTGAACGAAGCGGTGAAAACCATCATCGATAAGGTCAATCTGGACGACACGCTGGTGATCGTGACCGGCGATCACAGCCACACGCTGACCATCGCCGGCTATGCCAAGCGCGGCAATCCTATCCTCGGCATTTCCGTCGGCGTCGACGGCAAACCGCGGCTGGGCAGCGACGGCAAGCCCTACACCACCGTCGGCTTCGCCAACGGCCCCGGCGGCACAATCCCGCTGACCGAGCGCCCGGCATTAACCATGGAACAGGCCACCGCGCCCGACTTTATTCAGCCGGCGCTGGTGCCGCTGAAAAGCGAGACGCACGGCGGGGAAGATCTCGGCATCTACGCCATCGGCCCCTGGGCCCATCTGTTCCAGGGCACGGTGGAGGAGAACTACACCTTCCATGTGATGAATTATGCCAGCCGCATCGGCGAACGCCTGTCAAAACGCTAGCCACAAAAAAAGCCGCTTTACGCGGCTTTTTTATCGTTGAAAGCGGCCGGCGATCAGCTGGCTTTTTTCTCGTGCGCCTGGCGGTAGGCCACCAGATCTTCGATGGTCAGCACCACCATGTCGTGCTGTTTGGCGAAGGTAATCACTTCCGGCGCATGCGCCATGCTGCCATCGTCGTTGGTCAGTTCACACAGCACGCCGGCGGGTTTGAAACCGGCCATGGAAACCAGATCGATGGTCGCTTCGGTGTGGCCGCGGCGGCTCAGCACGCCGCCCGGCTGCGCGCGCAGCGGGAACACATGGCCCGGACGATTCAGGTCGCTCGGCTTGGCGCTATCTGCCACCGCCGCACGGATGGTGGTCAGGCGATCGGAAGCGGAAACCCCGGTGGTCACGCCCTGCGCCGCTTCGATGGTCACGGTGAAGGCGGTCTGGAACTGGCTGGAGTTGTTGGTCACCATCATCGGCAGCTCAAGCTGCTGACGGCGTTCTTCGGTGATGCACAGGCACACGATGCCGCTGCCGTGGCGAATAGTCAGCGCCATCTGCTCAACGGTCATGGTTTCCGCGGCGAAGATCATGTCACCTTCGTTTTCACGGTTTTCATCATCGAGCACCATTACGCCGCGCCCGTTGCGCAGTGCGTCGATCGCGCGTTCAACGCGTTCTGTTGGCGTGCCGAAGTCTGAAAGTAGCGTCTGATTCATGGTAAAAAACCTCATTAAAAATTATGGATTACCAGAACCAGGGCGATCTTGAGGAGTAGCTAGCAATAGCTAAAAAAATAACGCAAGCGGGCGCATGCCCGGCAGATACCGTTACTCTCTCCCATCCGGACTATAACCGTCGGCCCCGGAATTACACCGGATCTGCTGACCTCTAACCGGCCTTTACAGGCTGGCTGAGCGCTCGCGGGCTTTCACCGTAGAAGGTGATTTACCGCCGGTGGGGACTTTCACCCCGCCCTGAGAATAAGCAAGATGACTATAACGCTAATGGGTAGACAGGGCAATTGGCAAAAGCACAATTCGGCCACGTACGGCGAATGCGCTTAATGGTTTATCCGGCGGGCAACTCGCATTACACTAAGCGGCAGCTATTAAACTCTGAAAGGGATACGCCATGATTGACCCGAAAAAAATCGAACAAATCGCACGCCAGGTTCATGAGTCCATGCCTAAAGGCGTTCGTGAATTCGGGGAAGACGTTGAGAAAAAAATCCGTCAGGTGCTGCAGTCGCAGCTGACCCGTCTGGATTTGGTTAACCGCGAAGAGTTCGACGTGCAGACTCAGGTGCTGTTGCGCACCCGCGAGAAGCTGGCGCTGTTGGAGCAGCGCATGGCCGAGCTGGAAAGCAAGCTGAGCGCGGCGCCGGCCGCCAAGCAGGAAGACGAATAATTCCCGCCAAGGGCGCGCACCGCGCGCCCTTGTTCTTTAGGTTGCCCGGCGTTAGCCGCGCCCGTCTTTGATCGCTTTGATGATGTTGGTGGTCGACAGGCCGTCTTCAAAGTTCAGCACTTTGACATCGCCGCCGTTGGCCCACACTTCCGCACTGCCGGCAATCTCTTCCGGCTTGTAATCGCCGCCTTTCACCAGCAGATCCGGCAAGATGTCGGCGATCAAGCGCTGTGGCGTGTCCTCCTCGAACGGCACCACCCAATCCACCGCTTCCAGCGCGCCCAGCACGATCATGCGGTTCTCCAGCGCGTTGACCGGGCGTTTCTCCCCTTTCAGACGCTTGGTCGAGGCGTCGCTGTTCACCGCCACGATCAGGCGATCGCCCAGCTTGCGGGCGTTGGCCAGATAGGAGACGTGGCCGGCATGCAGAATGTCGAAGATGCCGTTGGTCATCACCACTTTCTCACCGCGCTGACGCGCCTGCGCCACGGCGTTTTTCAACTGTGCTTCGGTCATCACGCCAAAGCCGGTTTCGGCGCGGCCGCGCACCGCGTTTTCCAGCTCGATCGGCGACACGGTAGACGTACCGAGCTTGCCCACCACCACGCCGGCGGCGGCGTTAGCCAGGAAGCAGGACTCTTCCAGCGAATTGCCGGCGGCCAGCGAGGCGGCCAATACGCCGATCACGGTGTCGCCGGCGCCGGTCACATCAAACACTTCCTGCGCCTGGGTCGGCAAGTGCAGTGGCTCAACGCCAGGCTGCAGCAGCGTCATGCCGTGTTCGGAGCGGGTAACCAGCAGCGCCGACAGCTCGAAATCCGCCACCAGCTTCATGCCGCGTTCCACCAGTTCTGCTTCATCCTTACAGTGGCCCACCACCGCTTCGAACTCGGACAGGTTCGGCGTCAGCAGCGTCGCGCCGCGATAGCGCTCGAAATCGGATCCTTTCGGATCGATCAACACCGGCACCTTGGCGGCGCGCGCCAGTTGGATCATGCCCTGCACCTGGCTGAGCGCGCCCTTGGCGTAATCGGACAGCACCAGCGCGCCGATCTGCGGCAGCGCCTGCTGAATGCGCTCCAGCATCGGCTGCGGATCGACGTTGGAGAAGCCTTCTTCGAAGTCGAGACGGATCAGCTGCTGGTTGCGCGACAGCACGCGCAGCTTGGTGATGGTCGGATGGGTCGGCACCGAGACGAAGTCGCAGCGCACGTTGACTTCATTCAGCTTGGCGCTCAGCGCCCGCGCCGCATCGTCGATGCCGGTCAGGCCCACCAGACGGGAAGTGGCGCCCAGCGAAGCGATGTTCATCGCCACGTTAGCCGCGCCGCCGGGACGCTCTTCGATGGTATCGACCTTGACCACCGGCACCGGGGCTTCCGGTGAAATGCGGCTGGTCGGCCCATACCAATAGCGATCCAACATGACGTCACCGACCACCAGCACACCGGCGCGGCGAAAATCAGGCAGCGTAACTTTCATCCGATAACTCCAAAAAAGAACAAAATTTTAGTGGCGCAGATATTACCACAGACCGCCGGAATACCCGCAAAAAGGTATTAATCCAGCCATTTGGCCCAGCTGGCGCGCACCTGCTCGCGCTCGGCGGCAAACAGCTCGCTGCCGACCTTGCCGGAATGCTCCTGCAGCGCCAGGTGGTGGATCTCGTCGCGCATGGTGACATAAGCCTGGGTCAGCGCGCGCGCCTCCTCTTCCGGCATGATGTCGTAATTGGCCATCAGCTCGAAGATGCGCACGTTGTCCGACCAACGCGTCAAGCGCGGTTCGCCCGGCGCATAGCGTAAGACCAGATATTGGGCGATAAATTCGATGTCGGTAATGCCGCCCTCATCGGTTTTGATATCAAACAGATCGCGCTGTTTGTTGCCGAGATGGTTGCGCATCTTTTCGCGCATCTCGCGCACTTCACGCTTCAGGGTCTGCGCATCGCGCGTTTTGCACAGGATCTCGCGCCGGATCGCGTCGAACTGCTGATGCAGCGCCGGGTCGCCGTGCACGATGCGCGCACGCACCAGGGCCTGATGTTCCCAGGTCCAGGCTTCGTTTTGCTGGTAGTCGGCGAACGCCTCGACGGTGCTGACCAGCATCCCCGCAGCGCCGGAAGGCCGCAGGCGCGCGTCCACCTCATACAGAATGCCCGAGGACGTGCGGGTGCTGAACAGATGCATCACCCGCTGCGCCAGCCGCAGGTAGAACTGGCGGCCGTCGATGCAGCGATCGCCGTCGGTCATCACCTCCGGCGGGCAATCCAACAGGAACACCAGATCGAGATCGGAACTGTAACCCAGCTCCCAGCCGCCCAGTTTGCCGTAGCCGATCACCGCAAAGCCGCGCCCCTCCCGCTCCTGCAAATGGGTGGGCTGGCCGTAGCGCGCCACCATGTCGCTCCAGGCCTGTTGCACCACCGCGTCGATGATCGCCTCAGCCAGATAAGTCAGGTGATCGCTCACTTTCATCACCGGCAGCGCGCCGGCGATATCCGCAGCCGCGATGCGCAGCTGCTGCGCCTGTTTGAACTGGCGCAGCGCCTCCAGCTTTTGCTCTTCGTCGTCTTCCGGCACCCGCAGCAGATACTGCCGCAGCTCGCTGCGGTAGGCGTCCAGCGCCACCGGCTGATACAACGTGGCCGGATCCAGCAGTTCGTCCAGCAACAGCGGGTAACGCGACAGCTGGTTGGCAACCATCGGCGACGCGGCGCACAGGCGGATCAGATGGCTGAGCGCCGCATGGTACTCCACCAGCAGCTCGAGGTAGGTAGTGCGGGTGACGATGCTGAGGAGCAGCTGCGCCAGCCGCACCAGCGCGGTCGGGGCGTCCTGGCGCGGGCATACCTCCGCCAGCAGGCGCGGCATCAGCTGATCGAGTACGTCGCGGCCGCGCGGGCCGATGGTGCGCTTGTCGACGTCGTGGCGGAAATCGGCGATGGTGCGCAGCATCTGTCGGCGCCCCTCTTCGTCGAGGTGCGGCGTCAGCGGCGCCAGCTCGTTCTCCTCCAGCGCGTCCTGCCACAGGCTGTGGTAGTGCTGGTAGTCGGGATCTTCGCCGACATCCGGGCTATCGTCGCCGATCAGGTCGTCGAACACCGCGCGCACCGCCTGCATGTGCACCTCCAGCGCCGCCATCAGCGCCGGCCAATCCGCCAACCCCATGCCGTAGGCCAACCGAGCCTGATCGAGCGCCTCCTGCGGCAGCGTCTGTGTTTGCTGATCGCCAATCGCCTGCAGCAGGTTCTCCAGCCGCCGCAGGAACAGGTAGGCGGCGCTCAGCGCCCGCACCTGCTCGCTTTCCAGCAGCCCCAGCTCGCCCACCGCCTGCAGCGTCGGCAGCAGTGAACGCCCCTGCAACGCCGGTTCACGGCCGCCGCGGATCAGTTGGAATACCTGGGTGATGAATTCGATTTCGCGAATGCCGCCGGCGCCCAGCTTGATGTTGTCCTTCAGGCCGCGCCGCCGCACTTCACGGGCGATCATGCCCTTCATGTTGCGCAGAGACTGAATGACGCTGAAATCGATGTAGCGGCGGAACACGAACGGGCGCAGCGTTTTGCGCAGCTCCTGGCTGTAGGCGTCTTCCGCCCCTCCCATCAGGCGCGCCTTTACCATCGCATAGCGCTCCCAGTCGCGCCCCTGTTCCTGGTAGTAATCCTCCAGCGCCGCAAAGCTCATCACCAACGGGCCGCTGTCGCCGAACGGCCGCAGCCGCATGTCGACGCGATAGACGAAGCCATCGATGGTCTGTTGATCCAACGCCTTGATCAGCCGTTGGCCGAGGCGGGTGAAGAACTGAGCATTGTCCAGCTCGCGTCGCCCGCCCTGGGTTTGACCATTTTCCGGGTAAGCGAAGATCAGATCGATGTCCGATGAGAAGTTCAGTTCGCCGCCGCCCAGCTTACCCATGCCGAGGATCAACAGCGGCTGCGGCTCGCCGGCGGCGTTGCACGGCGTGCCCCATTCGCGGCAGCAGGTTTGATACAGCCAGTCGCGCGCGCTGACGATCAGCGTCTCCGCCAGCCCGCTCAGCTGCAGCAACGTTTCTTCGGTCGAACACAGCCCCTGCGCCTGCGCCCAGGCGATGCGCACCAGCGTTTCGCGGCGAAACAGACGCAGCGTACGCATCAGCTGCGCTTCGTCGCGCACCTCTTCCAGCTCGTCCTGGAGCCAGGCGGCATAGTGTTGCCACTCGCCGGGTGCCGGCGGCTGTTCGCGCAGCGTTGCCAGCCAGGCCGGCTGGGCGAGCAGCGCGTCGCTGACGAAATCGCTCGACGCCAGCACCCACTGCTCCTGCTCGCTAAAGGCGCAGTCCGCGCCGTGAACTTCCTGAAAACGCTGCACAACCTGCTGTGCCTGAGCCTGTAACGCGGCTGAAAGTGGCGACATAGTGTATGACCCGTTCTGCGGCCCGCGGCTGGCGGGCCGGCTGGATTAACGAAGCGCGCCGTTTAACCAGAATGGCGCATGCGATAAGGCCTGTTTGCGGCTGGCTTCATACCAGCCCTGGCGGCGCTCGCTCAGCGCCGCCTGCAGCTCACGCCAGGCGTCGATATAAGGCCCGGTCTGCTCGTCGGGGTAAGCGCCCGACAGCAGGACCAGCGCCGAAATCTGACGCGTCAGGCGCGGCAATTGTTCCTGATATTCATCTTCGTTCAGCGTACGGCTGAAGGCCTCTTTCAGCTCCGCGCCGCTGCGCCCCAGCATGATGTCGCTGAAGCGTTTGAAAGAACCGTCCAGCTTGGCCTGCGCTTTGGCGTCGATAAACGGCCGCCAGGCGCCGCGCACCAACCATGATGTGAGCGCCAACTTACATTGCAGGTAGACCGCGCTGTAACACAGGATCTCCGGTTGCGCGGTTTTGTCCGCCAACAGCGGTTCGAGCTCGGTCAGGCGGGCGCGCAGATCGGCACTGGCCTTGCGCGGCACCAGGCCGCCGAAGATCACCAGCGCCTGGCGGATCGTGCCAACCGCCTCAATCACCGAAGCGCGCGCCTGCGCGTCGCCGCGCAGCCACAGCTCTTCATGGTACTGCCAGTGGTTGAGCGCCAGCTCGAAGGCGGCGATCATCCCCTGCTCCACGGTCGCCTTCGCCGCCGGCTTCAGCACCCGCAGCGGGCGCACCTCACGCGGCGGATTGCCCTGCGCCAGGTGGTAACCGCGCGCCGCCTTGCTCAGGCTGCCCTGACGCAGCCCGTCGTGCGCCGCCAGCTCACCGGCCAACGCCAGCAGATCGGCGGTATTGCCTTTCAGCAGCTCCAGTTCTATCTCGCTCAGGGCTTCGCTGAGGCCACCAGCACGCACTTCTCCCTGATCCAGGCCAATCTCTATCTCGCTTTGGCCGTAAGTAACCACCCACTTCTCACGCACGAAATCCGTACGGAACAGCGGTTGCAACGCCTGCTGCAGCGCCGCGATATCGCAATCCTGCGGCCAGATGTCGGCAGGAAACTGCGCCAACGCCAGCTGCGGCTCGGCGATAGCGACATTGTATTCCGGGCGCTGGTGCAGGCCGCCCACCACTTTACCGGCGGTTTTGATGGTCATCTCATAGCGATCGTCGAAACCGCGAATGCGCAGCCCCATGTCGTGACTGCGCAGGAAGTTGTCGGCCGTTTCGAAGTAAATGTTGGTCAGCTTTTGCGGCGCGGAATGCTGATGCGGCCAGGCGGCGAGCCAGTGTGGCAGTGCGGCCACCGCTTGCGGCGCGGCGATGAATTTCAGTTCAATTTCAACGGTCATAATTCTTTAACACCAATAAGTTACGCATTCGCGTCGGTTTCAGCGCGGCGCGCTCGGCCCGCCGTATGCTGCCCACTGACGCACAGTTGCCGTTATCTTACCGCGATTCCCGGCGCCTTAACCCTGCTAACTGTAGAAAAAACCTGTTACGTTATAAAACGCTGCGCAACTCACAGAATCAGCCACAGTAAGATAGTTCTCATTCCGGTTTTGGCGTTGCGTCGTCAGACTGAACCCTCTACTATCGTTCCATAAATTCACCCAGAAACGATGAACTAATGCAGAAATTACGCCTGATTTTCCTTGCCGCGCTGAGCTTCAGCATCACTTGGGCCGCACATGCCGAAGATAAACGCTATATCTCCGATGAGTTAAGCACTTACGTCCATAGCGGCCCAGGTAATCAGTACCGTATTGTCGGCACTCTGAACGCCGGTGAAGAAGTGACCCTGCTGAGCGTCAACGACAGCACCAACTACGGCCAGATCCGCGATCCGAAAGGCCGCACCACCTGGATCCCGCTCGACCAACTCAGCCAGACGCCAAGCCTGCGCACCCGCGTGCCGGAGCTGGAACAGCAGGTGAAAACCCTGACCGACAAGCTCGCCAACATCGACAACACCTGGAACCAGCGCACGGCGGAAATGCAGGAAAAAGTCGCAGGCAGCGACAGCACCATCAGCAGCCTGCAGAAGGAAAACCAGGATCTGAAAAACCAGCTGGTGGTCGCGCAGAAGAAGGTCAACGCCGTTAACCTGCAGCTCGACGACAAGCAGCGCACCATTATCCTGCAATGGTTCATGTACGGCGGCGGCGTCGCCGGCGTCGGTTTGCTGCTGGGTCTGCTGTTGCCGCACCTGATCCCGCGTCGCAAGAACAACAATCGCTGGATGAACTGATCTCAGTATCGTTCAGTTTGAGTTTGGGCGCCTGCGGGCGCCTTTTTCATTGGCGCCGACATCCCGCGGCCAATTCATGTAATCTGATAGACAGAGCCTTACACGATATTCAGGAGTCAACAGTGCAGATTTATCTGGTCGGCGGCGCCGTTCGCGACAGCCTGCTCAACATTCCGGTGGTCGATCATGATTGGGTGGTGGTGGGCGCCACGCCGGCGGAGCTGCTGGCATTGGGCTACCAGCAGGTCGGCAAAGATTTTCCGGTATTCCTCAATCCCGACACCCACGAGGAGTACGCGCTGGCGCGCACCGAGCGCAAATCCGGCCAGGGGTACACCGGTTTTACCTGCTATGCCGCGCCGGACGTCACGCTGGAAGAAGATCTGCTGCGGCGCGATCTGACCCTCAACGCCATCGCCCGTTCCGCCGAAGGGGAACTGATTGACCCCTACGGCGGCGTGGCCGATCTGCAGGCGCGCGTGCTGCGCCACGTTTCCGACGCGTTCGGCGAAGATCCGCTGCGCGTGCTGCGCGTGGCGCGATTCAATGCTCGCTTCGCCCATCTGGGTTTTCGCATCGCCGACGAAACGCTGGCCTTGATGCGCCGGATGGCGCACAGCGGTGAACTGGCCGCGCTGACCGCCGAACGCGTCTGGAAGGAAACCGAAAAGGCGCTGCAAAGCCAGAGCCCGCAGGTCTATTTTCAGGTGCTGCGCGACTGCGATGCGCTGGCGGTGCTGTTCCCGGAAATCGACGCGCTGTTTGGCGTGCCGGCCCCCGCCAAGTGGCATCCGGAGATCGACACCGGCGTGCATACGCTGATGGCGCTGGCGATGGCCGCCCGCCTCACTCCCGAGGTGGACGTACGCTTCGCCACCCTGTGTCATGACCTCGGCAAAGGATTGACGCCAAAAGCGTTCTGGCCGCATCACCACGGCCACGGCCCGGCGGGCGTGCGGCTGGTCGAAGCGCTATGTCAACGGCTGCGGGTGCCCAATCCGGTGCGCGATCTGAGCAAGCTGGTGGCCGAGTACCATGATTTGATCCACACCGTGAACAAGCTGCGGCCGGAGACCCTGCTGAAGCTGTTCGACGCCATCGACGTCTGGCGCAAGCCCCAAAGGCTGGAGCAGATGATCCTGACCAGCGAAGCGGACGCGCGCGGCCGCACCGGCTTTGAGGAGAATCCTTATCCGCAGGGCGACTATCTGCGTCAGGCGTATCAGGTGGCGAACGCGGTATCTATTAAAGAGGTGGTAGCCAGCGGGCTGCAGGGCACCGCGATCCGCGATGAGCTCAAACGCCGTCGCCAGCAGGCGCTGGCCGACTGGAAACTCAACCAAACCATCCTCAACGATCAGGCATAAAAAAACCCCGCAGAGCGGGGTTTTTTCTTGCCATCGGGCTTACAGGAATACCATGTAAACCACGGCCGCCACGATAAAGCGGTAGATGGCAAACGGCACGAACGAGATGCGTTTGATCAGCGACAGGAAGGTCTTGATCGCAATCAGCGCCACCACGAAGGCAGTAACGAAACCGACGGCGAACATCGGCAGATCACCCCAGGTCAGGAAGTGCAGGCTCTTGTACAGATCCAGACCGCTGGCGCCAATCATCATCGGCACCGCCAGGATGAAGGAGAACTCGGACGCCGCATAGCGGTTTACGCCCACCAGCATACCGCCGGCGATAGTGGACCCCGAACGGGAGAAACCCGGCCACAGCGCCAGGCACTGGAAGCAGCCGATCATGAACGCCTGGCGGTAGGTGATGTCATCCAGCCCTTCCGCTCTCGGTGTCTTCGGCTTCAGCCATTCCGCCGCCAGCAACAGCAGGCCGCCGACGACCAACGCGTACATCACGTTTTTCGGCGCGAACAGCGATTTAATCACATCGTGGAATACCAGACCCAGCACCACCGCCGGGATCATCGCCAGCAGGATATGCCCCAGCTTCAGTTGGCCGCTGGTTTTGCCCTCGTGCTCCACCGGCTTGCCGCCGAAATGGATGCCGATCAGGCCGAACAACCGGCGCCAGAACATCACCACCACGGCCAGGATAGACCCCAGTTGGATGATGACTTCAAAGGTTTTGGCTTTGTCGCCGGTAAAACCCAGCCACTCGCCAACGATAATCATATGCCCGGTGGAAGACACCGGCAGAAATTCGGTTAACCCTTCGACAACCCCAAGAACAAACGCAATAAACAGTGAATGCATGTCAGCCATGTGCTTCGCTCACCCCATAAAATAACGGCCATCACATAAAAAAGCGGCAGTGCTTAAAAGACAATGCCGCTAAAACAATTCTCAGGATTAAGACCAGATTAACGGTCTTTCGTTGCAAGCAGATGACATAAAATCATGCGGGACGAGTGCCGCGCTCAATGATCACGCCGACCCGATTGGCATGTGCTACAGCGCCCGGTTTGCTGACCTTAATACGGACCCACGGGGAATTGAAGCGCTGAAGCAAAATTTCGGATATTTCCTCCGCCACGCGCTCCACCAGCGCGAACCGGTTCGATTCAACATGCTGGATCACGGCGTCGCTGACATCGGCATAGCTCAGACAGTCATTTACATCGTCGCTGGCGGCGGCCGGCCGGTTATCCCAGCCCATTTCGATATCGAACACCAGCTTCTGACGAATGCCCTGTTCCCACTCATAAACGCCAATGGTGGTAATTACGGTAAGCTCTTCAATAAATACGATATCCATCACGTCATTCTCTGTTTTTGGCCTTGCCGGATACCACTTCCAGCGGAATGTGCGTATTATCCATAGATGTTGCGAGTAAAACGACCATTATTAAACGGAACCGCGTTATGAGTGCTACCGCGCTTGGCATGATTATCTTCGCGTATCTGTGCGGCTCGATTTCCAGCGCGATCCTGGTTTGCCGGATCGCCAGGCTGCCGGATCCGCGTGAACATGGCTCAGGAAACCCCGGGGCGACCAACGTCCTGCGCATCGGCGGCCGGCTGGCGGCGGCGGCGGTGCTGGTGTTCGATATTCTGAAAGGGATGCTGCCGGTCTGGCTGGCCTACAAACTCGATGTGCCGCCGCTGTATCTGGGCCTGACGGCGATCGCAGCCTGTCTGGGGCACATCTATCCGGTGTTCTTCCACTTCCGCGGCGGTAAAGGCGTGGCGACGGCGTTTGGCGCCATCGCGCCTATCGGCTGGGATCTGACCGGCCTGATGACCGGCACCTGGCTGTTGACGGTGCTGCTCAGCGGCTACTCTTCGCTCGGCGCCATCGTCAGCGCGTTGATCGCCCCGTTCTACGTCTGGTGGTTCAAACCGCAGTTCACCTTCCCGGTAGCGATGCTCTCCTGCCTGATCCTGATGCGGCATCACGACAATATTCAGCGCCTGTGGCGCGGCCAGGAAGGCAAGATCTGGGGCAAGTTCCGCAAGAAGAAAAACGACGCGGATAACGGCGACCAGCCGAGAGAGGAATAACAGAAGGGCCGGATAATCCGGCCCTTTGCTTTATACCGCAGGCAGTTCCGCCAGCGGCCAGCGCGGCCGCACCGAAACGCTCAGCGCCGGGTTGGCGCCGCTCTTCAGGCGCACCATGCCGGCATAGGCGATCATCGCGCCGTTGTCGGTGCAAAATTCCGGGCGGGCATAGAACACCTCCCCGCCGCGTTTCTGCATCATCTCCGCCAGCTTGGCGCGCAGCGTGCGGTTGGCGCTCACGCCGCCGGCCATCACCAGGCGTTTGAAGCCGGTTTGCTCCAGCGCGCGTTTGCATTTGATCGCCAGCGTATCCACCACCGCATCCTCGAAGGCGCGGGCGATGTCGGCGCGCGTCTGATCGTCGTTGCCGTTGGAGCGAATGGTGTTGGCGGCGAAGGTTTTCAACCCGGAGAAGCTGAAGTCCAGCCCCGGACGATCGGTCATCGGCCGCGGGAAGGTGAAGCGCCCCGCCGTGCCCTGCTGCGCCATCTTCGACAGCATCGGCCCGCCGGGATAATCCAGGCCGAGCAGCTTGGCGGTTTTGTCGAACGCTTCGCCGGCGGCATCGTCGATCGACTCGCCCAGCAGTTCATACTCACCGATGCCGGTGACGCTGATCAGCTGGGTGTGGCCGCCGGAGACCAGCAGCGCGACGAACGGAAACGCCGGCGGGTTGTCTTCCAGCATCGGCGCCAGCAGGTGGCCTTCCATATGATGCACCGGCACCGCCGGCACGTTCCAGGCGAACGCCAGCGCGCGCCCCACGGTTGCGCCGACCAGCAGCGCCCCCACCAGGCCCGGCCCGGCGGTATAAGCCACGCCGTCGATATCGGCCGGGGTCAGGTTGGCCTCTTTCAGAGCCGCCTGAATCAGCGGCACGGTTTTGCGCACGTGATCGCGGGAGGCCAGTTCCGGCACCACGCCGCCGTAGTCGGCGTGCAGCTTCACCTGGCTGTATAATTGGTTGGCCAACAAACCGGTTTGATCGTCATACACTGCAATTCCGGTTTCATCGCAGGACGTTTCTATACCCAGTACTCGCATTACATTTCCCATCATTCACGTGCGGCCGCCAGTCTACCACATTCCGCCGCATTTACCGCCGGCGCCGCGCATCTTGTCACCGGCTTGCGCCTATGTCGATGATTCATCCAGAAAATGCCTGAGCGATTAAACACGAGCATTTTTTTCTGATTAGTCTATAATCAGCGCCCGGTGCAAAATTGCGCACGTTGCGGCAGAGCGACGCGGGTTTCAATTTGCTGTGATGCTTTACAAAGCAGCATCCATTGGAGTAAAATTCCGCACCATTTTGAAAAGGCTGGCGCTTGGCCAGCAGCAAACCGAATTTTATTGAGGTGAGAGGCACATGCCGGTAATTAAAGTACGTGAAAACGAGCCATTTGACGTTGCTCTGCGTCGTTTCAAACGCTCTTGCGAAAAAGCGGGTGTTTTAGCTGAAGTTCGTCGTCGTGAGTTTTATGAAAAACCAACTACCGAACGTAAACGCGCTAAAGCTTCTGCTGTGAAACGTCACGCGAAGAAACTGGCTCGCGAAAACGCACGCCGCACTCGTCTGTATTAATTCTTCGGGGGCAACCCCACCGCGTGAATTTCTGATTTTCAAAATCGCGCAGACCGAGTAGTTGCATACGAAGGCCGTGCTTTCCGAAAGGAATGCGCGGCTTGTTCTCGTTTATAGGCTAATGAAGTAAGGGCTTATGGCTGGACGAATTCCGCGCGTATTTATCAATGACTTGCTGGCTCGCACCGACATCGTCGATTTGATCGACGCCCGCGTGAAGCTCAAGAAGCAAGGCAAGAACTATCACGCGTGCTGTCCGTTCCACCACGAAAAGACGCCTTCCTTTACCGTTAATGGCGAAAAGCAGTTTTATCACTGTTTTGGGTGTGGTGCGCACGGCAACGCCGTCGACTTTTTGATGAATTACGACCGACTCGAGTTTGTCGAAACCATCGAAGAACTGGCGACCATGCACGGGCTGGAAGTGCCTTACGAAGCGGGCACCGGGCCAACCCAGATCGAACGCCATCAGCGCCAGAGCCTGTACCACCTGATGGAACAGCTCAGCGCGTTCTATCAACAGTCACTGCAGCAGTCCTCCGGGGCGCCGGCGCGCAACTATTTGCAGCAGCGCGGGTTAAGTGACGACGTTATTCGCCATTTCGCCATCGGCTTCGCGCCGGCGGGATGGGACAACGCCCTGAAGCGTTTCGGCCGCGACGCCGACTCGCGCCGCGCATTGAACGATGCCGGCATGCTGGTGACTAACGATCAGGGGCGTTCGTACGACCGTTTCCGCGAACGGGTGATGTTCCCCATCCGCGACAAGCGCGGGCGCGTGATCGCCTTCGGCGGCCGCGTATTGGGCGACGGTATGCCGAAGTACCTGAACTCGCCGGAAACCGAAGTTTTCCATAAGGGCCGCCAGCTGTACGGCCTGTATGAAGCACAGCAGAACCACCCTACCCTGCAGCGGCTGCTGGTGGTGGAAGGGTATATGGACGTGGTGGCGTTGGCGCAATTCGGCATCGATTATGCCGTCGCCTCGCTCGGCACCTCGACGACGGCGGAACACATTCAGCTGTTGTTCCGCGCTACCGACAACGTCGTCTGCTGTTACGACGGCGACCGCGCCGGCCGCGAAGCGGCCTGGCGGGCGCTGGAAACCGCGCTGCCGTACCTGAATGACGGGCGCCAGCTGCGGTTCATGTTTTTGCCCGACGGCGAAGATCCGGACACGCTGGTGCGCAAGGAAGGCAAAGAAGCCTTCGAACAGCGAATGGAGCAGGCGCAGCCGCTGTCCACGTTCCTGTTCGAAAGCCTGCTGCCGCAGGTGGATCTGAGCAGCCCGGACGGGCGCGCCAAGCTGAGCACGCTGGCGCTGCCGCTGATTACTCAGGTGCCGGGCGAAACGTTGCGCTTGTACCTGCGCCAGGAGCTCGGCAACAAGCTGGGGCTGCTGGACGACAGCCAGCTCGACAAGCTGATGCCCAAGCAGGCTGAAAATGCGAATCCTTATCAGGCGCCCCAGCTAAAACGCACAACCATGCGTATACTGATAGGGTTACTGGTGCAAAATCCGCAGTTGGCTACACTTATCCCTTCGCTGGAAGGGTTGGAGCAGACCAAACAGGCGGGATTGCCGCTGTTCGTCGAACTGGTGCAGACCTGTTTGGCGCAGCCGGGCCTGACGACCGGGCAATTGCTGGAGCTGTATCGCGACAACAAATTCAGCCAGCAGCTTGAAACCTTGGCGACCTGGAACCATATGATCGTTGAGGACATGGTCGAGCAGACCTTTTTGGATACGTTGGCCAGCCTGTACGACTCGGTGCTCGAGCAACGGCTGGAAACGCTGATCGCCCAGGCCAGAACGCGCGGTCTGAGCGCGGAGGAACGTGAAGAAGTCCGTTCTCTCAACCAGGTTTTAGCGAAGAAAAACTGAATACCAAACGGCTTAAGTGCCGATAATTGCGAGGGCAGAGCCCTGCACAGTGCCGCCATAGTGGGCCGCGGCGATAACGAAAACGCCCCAAATGCTATTGTTGGCGGTTTCGCCGACCGACACCAACCTAAATACTCTGAAGTGTGGATACCGTCTTATGGAGCAAAACCCGCAGTCACAGCTGAAGCTACTTGTCACCCGTGGTAAGGAGCAAGGCTATCTGACCTATGCTGAGGTCAATGACCATCTGCCGGAAGATATCGTCGACTCCGATCAGATCGAAGACATCATCCAGATGATTAACGACATGGGCATCCAGGTGATGGAAGAAGCACCGGACGCCGATGACCTGCTGCTCGCCGAAAACTCGAACAGCACGGACGAAGATGCGGAAGAAGCCGCCGCACAGGTTCTGTCCAGCGTGGAATCCGAAATCGGCCGCACCACCGACCCGGTGCGCATGTACATGCGCGAAATGGGTACCGTCGAACTGCTGACGCGCGAAGGCGAAATCGACATCGCCAAGCGCATCGAAGACGGCATCAACCAGGTACAGTGCTCGGTTGCCGAATACCCGGAAGCCATCACCTACCTGCTTGAGCAGTACGATCGCGTCGAAGCGGGTGAAGCGCGCCTGTCCGATCTGATCACCGGCTTCGTCGATCCTAACGCGGAAGAGGACATCGCCCCAACCGCCACTCACATCGGTTCTGAACTGTCGAGCGAAGAGCAAGACGACGACGAAGAAGATGAAGACGACGAAGACGACGACACCGAAGACGATAACAGCATCGATCCTGAGCTGGCGCGTCAGAAGTTCGCCGAGTTGCGCGATCAGTATGAAGCGACCCGCCTGGTGATCAAGAAGAATGGCCGCAGCCACGCCAGCGCCGCGGACGAGATCCTGAAGCTGTCTGAAGTGTTCAAGCAGTTCCGCCTGGTGCCGAAACAGTTCGACTTCCTGGTCAACAGCATGCGCACCATGATGGACCGCGTTCGCACCCAGGAACGCATCATCATGAAGCTGTGCGTTGAACAGTGCAAAATGCCGAAGAAAAACTTCGTCACCCTGTTCGCCGGCAACGAAACCAGCGATTCCTGGTTTGAAGCCGCGTTGGCGATGGCCAAGCCATGGTCGGAAAAGCTGAAAGACGTTGCTGAAGACGTGCAGCGCAGCCTGCAGAAACTGCGTCAGATCGAAGAAGAGACCGGCCTGACCATCGAGCAGGTCAAAGACATCAACCGTCGCATGTCGATCGGTGAAGCGAAAGCCCGCCGCGCGAAGAAAGAGATGGTTGAGGCCAACCTGCGTCTGGTTATTTCCATCGCCAAGAAATACACCAACCGCGGCCTGCAGTTCCTGGATCTGATCCAGGAAGGCAACATCGGCCTGATGAAAGCGGTAGACAAGTTCGAATACCGCCGCGGCTACAAGTTCTCGACGTACGCCACCTGGTGGATCCGTCAGGCTATCACCCGCTCCATCGCCGACCAGGCGCGCACCATCCGTATTCCGGTGCATATGATTGAGACCATCAACAAGCTCAACCGTATTTCGCGCCAGATGCTGCAAGAGATGGGCCGCGAGCCGACGCCGGAAGAGCTGGCCGAGCGCATGCTGATGCCGGAAGACAAGATCCGCAAAGTGCTGAAGATCGCCAAAGAGCCAATCTCGATGGAAACGCCGATCGGCGACGACGAAGATTCGCATCTGGGCGACTTCATCGAGGATACCACCCTCGAGCTGCCGCTGGATTCCGCGACCTCGGAAAGCCTGCGTTCCGCCACCCACGACGTGCTGGCCGGCCTGACCGCGCGCGAAGCGAAAGTGCTGCGCATGCGTTTCGGCATCGACATGAACACCGACCACACGCTGGAAGAGGTTGGCAAGCAGTTTGACGTTACCCGTGAGCGTATTCGTCAGATCGAAGCCAAGGCGCTGCGCAAGCTGCGTCACCCAAGCCGCTCCGAAGTGCTGCGCAGCTTCCTGGACGATTAAGTCCGGCTGCCGCACCAAAAGCAAAAACCCCGGCTTGCCGGGGTTTTTTTATGCATCAGAACATGCTGTTGCCGCTGGCGGTCTTCTCCGGCACCGGCTGCGTCACGTCCCAGTGTTCAACGATCTTTCCGGCGCTGTCCAGACGGAAGATATCGACGATCGCCGCGGTCTTGCCGGCCTCGCGCCCGCTGACCTCCACATGCAAAATCACGAAGTCGCCGTCGACGAACGCCTGTTTCACCTCACTGTGCGAGTTGGGGTAACGCGTTTTCAGCAGCTCGACAAATTGACGAAAACCCGCCACGCCGTCTTTGGCGTTGGGGTTATGCTGTTTGTACTGTTCGCCCAAAAACGGCCGCGCCGCCGCAAAATCCTTGTTGTTCAGCCCCTGCCGATAAAACTCCAGCACGTTCTGCTTGTTGCGCGCTTCCTGCGGCGAATGCCCCGCCTGTGCAGCGCCGGTCACCAACAGCAGCGCCATCAAACAGCCTTTCATCATCGATGTCATCGCACACTCCCCTTATCTCATTGCAGCGCCAGGAACAGCTCGCGATAGCTGGCGGTCAGCTGCTCCAGCGTGGCGCGATTCAATCCGCTGGGATTGGGCAATACCCACACCTCGGTTTCTCCCAGCATCATCGTCTGCTTGCCCCAGGGCGCGTTTTTCACCCCGAAGGCGGTGGTGAACGCCTGCTTGCCCAAGATCGCCAGCGCGCGCGGCTGATAGCGCAGGATCTTCTCTTGCAGCGCCTCACCGCCGCTGCGCAACTCGTCGCGCGACAGCTCGCTGGCCGCCACCGTCGGGCGCGCCACCAGCGCGGTAATGCCGCAGCCGTTGTCCTTCAGCTGCTGCCACTGCTCCGGCGCCAGCTGGCTCGCGGTAAAGCCGGCCTGATGGATCACCTTCCAGAAGCGGTTGCTGCCGTTGGCAAAAGGATAGCCCTGATGGGCGGAAGAAAGGCCGGGGTTGATGCCGCAAAACACCACCCGCAGGTTGGGCGCCAGAAGTTCCATGAGTGTCGTGAGTCCATTGCAGGGATTTACTGCGGTTATCGCAAAATCCGCCAGCAATTACAACAGGCTAGAACTGCGCAGAAAAGCAACATACGGGCGGGTAACAGTAGACCGCCGCTTAAGGATTCCCTATAATCTCGCGGCTTGGCCCCTTAGCTCAGTGGTTAGAGCAGGCGACTCATAATCGCTTGGTCGTTGGTTCAAACCCAACAGGGGCCACCAAATTTTAGCTTTAAAATCATATAAAAAAGCCACTTTCCTCGAAGTGGCTTTTTTATTCCGTGCTCACAGTGGCGGCAAAATGGCGGCGGTAATGCCTGCATTCTCAGCTATCTTTCCCCTCTTAACCAGCCTATAGCCAGGCTAACCAGAAAGCCGGCAAAGAAGATCGCGACAGCCGCAGCGATAGATTTCCACCACTCATCAAACCAGAACAAGGCAACAAATGCCGCTATAGAGAACAGGCCAATGACTATGGACTCAGCCAAGTCAGCAGTTTGTCGGCCAACAAATTTAACGAACTTCACAAGAAAGGATTTTAGCCAGTTCATTGATTTTATTACTTAACGATAGGAAGTCATCATCACTTAACCATTAGTTAAAATCCAACCGCTGGCTTTTGATTGATCTATCCGCTATCGGTCGCCTCTCACAAGGCTACACAAAGCAATAGTGACAAACACCAGTAACAGGAATATTGCCGCGCTCAGAATTCGTTGCCACCATTCGTCGAACCAGAACAGTGAGCCAAACGCAGCGACAGAAAATATCCCGCCCAAAATCGCTTCCACAAGGTGCGACAATCCTTTACCGAGCTTACTGCCCCAAGACTTTAGATAGCTCATGATTCACACCTTCACAGAACATTTTCGATTTGCTGGTATAGGCAACAAAGGGTTCAAGATACTCCTCCGCCAGAAAGTAGATCATGTCCAAATTTCGTGGCGTGAGCTTATGGTACGTTGAGGGATATTGTTCCCGCAAACGACGCGAAGAAACGGCGGCCTGTTCAATAATTCCTTGTAAAAGAATGATGTTTAGCCCAGCAATGGTGACACCTTTGAATACCCATTTGAAAAGTGTGCTGCCGATAACCTTTTTCAAAATATGGTGTGTGATTTGCTGAACCAGAATGAACTGCGTCCCCATACGTCCTGTAAGATAACCCTCTACATGGTTTAATTTTTGGCTTAGCACGGTTTGTGTTTGCAGATCCATCCGCTGATAGCAGTCACGGATAATCACCGCTATCAGCTCACGTAGCGGGGCTTCGATACCATAGCCGGCACGAACGACCTTGATGAACCGTTCCGTTTCGATTTCATTGCGGCGCTTAAGCCCTCGACCGCCGAGCCCTGCTCCCTGCCATGTCCTACGAGCACTATAGGCAATGCCCCTTGGTAAAGACTCTATTCCCTCAAGAATTCCTTGAGCTACGGCTTTCGCATCCATAACAATCCCTTATCAGCGCCCTGGCCGTACCCTATACTAACTTCGCTTAAAATATCAACACCCCTTTCATCCTAATGAAGGGCGCCCCTCGGCATAATGGCTTTTTTGTTTCCCGCCGCCGTGCCACACTTCTCTTTCGGCATGCCTGATTTATTCCGACTCAAAAGGATCCCGCATGATCGTCATCTGCGACCACGACAACCTCGACGCCTGGCTGGCGCTGCGCGCGGCGCTGTGGTCCACTTGTCCGTTGGAAGAGCACCGCGCGGAGATGCGCGAAATATTGGCTTCGCCGCACCACACCGCGTTTATGGCGCGGGGGCTGGACGGCGCTTTCGTTGGCTTTGCCGAGGTCGCGCTGCGCCACGATTACGTCAACGGCTGCGAATCGTCGCCGGTGGCGTTTTTGGAAGGGATTTACACCGTCGAACGCGCCCGCCGCCAGGGCTGGGCCGCGCGATTGATCGCACAGGTGCAGGAATGGGCCAAGCAGCAAGGCTGCAGCGAGCTGGCGTCGGATACCGATATCGCCAATCTGGACTCCCAGCGCCTGCATGCGGCGCTGGGCTTTGCCGAAACGGAACGGGTGGTGTTTTACCGCAAAACGCTGGGCTGATCAGGCGGCCTTGCTTTGCCGCTGATGCGCCAGCTGCTCGGCGCGCAGCAGCCTCTTCTCCAGTTCGCCCTCGCCAATATTGACCTTCCCCCCCTCATCCAGAGTGTTCGCCATCGCGCTAGCACCGAAACAGCAGCCGAATACGGCCGTTCATCGACACAACTCAATCAAATACAATCATAATGAGCATAATTGGTTCTATTTTGATTGGATTTGTCGCCTTGATTTATTTTGAAAAACTTATAATGGGGACATCACATACCCGCAGATACCGCTCAATAGAACAGGAGATAAGCTTTTATGAAACTGACCAGCCAAAGCTTTAAAGAAGGAGAGTTCATTCCCGGTGAGTTCGCCTTCGCTATTCCCGATGCCGCCAACCATGTTGCTTTATCGAGAAATCGCAACCCCCATCTGGCCTGGAGTGAAGTGCCTGCAGGCACGCAGTCTTTCGTGATCGTCTGCCATGATCCCGACGTGCCAAGCCGTGGTGATGATGTGAATCAAGAGCGTCGGGTTGTGCCCGCGTCGTTGCCGCGCGTTGATTTCTTTCACTGGCTGCTGCTGGATATTCCGGCCAGTACCGTGGAAATTGCGGCGGGCTCTCAATCGGACGGCGTAACGCCGCGTGGCAAAGCCGGGCCAAACGCCCCTTCGGCCTATCGCCACGGCACCAATGACTATACCGGTTGGTTTGCCGCCGACGAGCAGATGAAGGGGGAATACTACGGTTACGATGGCCCATGCCCACCGTGGAACGATACGTTAGTTCATCATTATATTTTCACGGTTTATGCGCTTGCTACCCCCGGTTTGGATGTACAAGGGCCTTTGACAGGGGCTAATGTGAATGCCGCCCTGGCGGAAGCGCCAGTGTTAGCCCAAGCGAGACTGACAGGCCTTTACAGCCTGAACCCTAACGTAGCATCAACGGCGAAATAATCGCATGAAGGAGTCGAATATGAGCCGGACCGGTTCCTTCGGATCAGTGCGAACCAGACGCAAGCCGGATGCGAAGCTTTTGCATTGGCACTCTCCGTCGGGGGCGCCGGTAGCGAGGCACCGCTTGTGCGGAGTGTGCCAGCCGACATTGAAACGCCAGCTGCACACGCCGCAGTTCGTCTTCCATGAAGCGACGGTCTTGCTGCTCGCGACGGGCCAACTTGGTATCACATCGGCTTCACAACATTTGTCTCTGGAGACCCCCGGCGAACTGCTCCTGGTCCCCCCCAATACCCGCGCAGATTTAGTCAAAACGCCGGGCGACATCGATCGGCCTTTTCGCTCGATATTCCTGACGCTGTCGGCAGAACTGCTGGATGTCTTTCACCGAACCCGGCAGGCTTCCCCCCCTATCCCCCCTAAAAATGACGCGTGGAAAACGCTGCCTCTGGACGAAGACCTGTCGGCAACGTTTTATCACGTGATTGAAAGCGTGGAAAAACAGGAAATCAGCGATATTCGCCTGCAATACCGCCTTCTGGACTTTTTGACCGCGCTGGCCGAACGGGGGCATGTTTTTACGCATTTGCCGTTGGATAGCCCATCACAGCGCCTGCGCACCTTGATTCTTGAGGCTCCGGAACAAAACTGGACGGCAGAAACAGCAGGAAAAACGTTAGCGATGAGCCCGGCAACGTTGCGGCGGCGCCTTGCCGCCGAACAGACACGCTTCGAAGATTTGCTGATAGACGTCCGCATGCATCACGCCATGATGTTGCTTCAAACCACCCGATGGGATATGACCCGCATTGCAGAGGCCTGCGGTTACAAATCCAGATCGCGTTTTAGCGAACGCTTTCAAAAGCGTTTTGGTTACGCGCCTTCCGCCATCCGATAAAACGCCGGGCTGATCAGGTGGCCTTGCTTTGCCGCTGATGCGCCAGCTGCTCGGCGCGCAGCAGGATCTCCTGCAGGTCGTCCTCATCGATATCGAACAGATCCCCCTCCATCAGCGCCTCGTGCAGATCGGCGCGGGTGATGGAAACGGCATCGATCGGCAGATTGGCCGGCTTGGCCTCCGCCGGCGCCAGCGCGTGCGGGTAGCGCCGCCCGGCCAGGTTATTGAACAGAATGGCCAGCGCCGCCAGCAGCACCGAGTTCAGCAGCACCGGATACAACACGAAGTGGTAGCCCATCTGATGAATGCCGGGGCCGCCGAGGATGGCGGTCAGCGCCACCGCGCCGCCGGGTGGATGCAGGCAGCGCAGCTTGAACATCAGGCCGATGGCCGCCGCCGCCGCAACGCCGCAGGCCAGGCCCGGATCGGGGATCAGCAAACCGGCGCTAACGCCCACCGTCGCCGCCAGCGCATTGCCGCCAACGATCGACCAGGGCTGCGCCAGCGGGCTGTTGGGCACGCCGAACAGCAGCACCGCCGAAGCGCCCATCGGCGCGATAAACCACAGGTTCACCTCGCCCAAAATAAAGTGGCTGATCCAACCGGCGAGCATCAGCCCCAAACCGGCGCCAACGCTGGAAATCAGCATCTCTCGTTTGCCCACCGCCAGCGGGTGCGGCCACAGGCGCGCGCATCCCACTTTCACTCGTTCTATCCACTGCGTCTTCATGTTACCCAATACGGCTCAATTCACGTGTTGGCAACAAATATATCACATCATCCTGAAGGAGCTCACGGCGCCGTAAACCGCGCCACCCAAGAACTTTTAGGCTAACAGATTGATTTTTAGCCTCCCCTCGACAATGATGAATGTTCCCCCCTTAACCCCCGAGGAACCGCCGATGTCTCAACCGATCACCGAGCTTTATACCGACAGTGAATTTTTCAGCCCGTACGCCATGTCCGCCTTTGTCGTGCTGACGGAAAAAGGCATTCCGTTCACCCTGAAGCCGGTGGATCTGGCGAAAGAAGAGAACAAAGAGGCGGCCTACGCGGCGCTGTCGCTCACCCGCCGGGTGCCGACGCTGGCGATCGGCGAGTTCCAGCTCTCGGAGTCTTCGGCGATCGCCGAATACCTGGAAGACATCCACCCGGCCCACGCCGTGTACCCGCGCGACGTGAAGCTGCGCGCCAAGGCGCGCGAGATCCAGGCCTGGTTGCGCAGCGATCTGCTGCCGATCCGCGCCGAGCGCTCGACCGAAGTGGTGTTCAACAGCGGCAAGTTCCCGCCGCTGTCCGAAGCCGCGCAAGAGGCCGCGCGCAAGCTGATCGCCGCCGTGGAAAAGCTGTTGAGCCACGGGCAGGACAATCTGTTCAGGGAGTGGTGCATCGCCGACACCGATCTGGCGCTGATGCTCAACCGGCTGGTAATGCACGGCGATCCGGTGCCGGAGCGCGTGCGCCACTATGCGCACAAGCAGTGGCAGCGCCCGTCGGTGCAGGCCTGGCTGGCGTTGTCGGAAAAACAACGCGCCTGAGGAAAAAAATCGGCGGCCACGACGCCGCCGTTCTCAATGCCGAGAAACAACATCACTGCTTGAGGGAAGGCAAATCACCATCCAGAGGGCAGATAGCCTAACAATGAAGCGATGGCGTATACCGCGCTGGCCAGGTACAGCAACACAATGCTGATCTGCAGCAGCGGGTGCGTGATCCAGTTGCACTGCCAGCGCGGGGTCTGGTCGCCGTGTTTGCGCGCGCCGCGCAGGATCAGCATCGGCATGATCGACAGGATCACCCCGCTGAACACCCCGGCGAAGTAGAGCGCGTTGACGAACGACACCAGCCCGCTGTAGGCCAGCGCGAACGGCGGCACCACCACCAGCAGCAGCACGCCGAAGCGGCGCAGCGGCAACTCGTCGTTGCCCAGCCGGAACTTGTCGAAGATATTGGTCAGGAAGCTGCCGCCCAATCCCCAGTACGAGGTCAGCATCGCGCACAGCGCGAAGATGTTGGCGGAGAAGAACGCCCACTGCCCCAGCGCTTGGCCCCAGGAAATGGTGGCCACGTCGGAGATGTCATCCAGCCCGCTGAGCGCAATCACCGACATCGGCACCGCCGCCAGCAGAATGAAGGTCACCGCCATGCCGACGATGATCGCCTTCGGCAGCTGCTCCGGCTTATCGGCAAAGCCGCGCGCCATCTCCGGCACGATGTACTGCGCCGAGAAGCAGAACACCACCACGTTGAACACCGGCACCATATAGCGCCAGTCGCCGTCCAGCAGGTTGCGCATCTGAGTGGTGTCTTTCAGCAGCGTCGCCGCCACCAGCGCGGTCAACATCACCACCATGCCGATGCTGATGAACTTCTCGCCGCGGCCGATCGCTTTCAAACCGAGATAGAGCACGCCGGCGGCGGGTACGAAGAACAGCAGGCTGCCCAGCGCCGGCGAGATGCCGAACAGCGATTGCAGCAGCTTGCCGCTGCCGGTCATGTAGGCGGTAAGCGCCCCGACGCTGTTGACGCACACCGAAGCGAACATCAACCAGGCGCCCAGGCCGCCGACGTAGCGCTTCGCCAGCCCGCTCAGCTGCAGATGCGCGCGGGTGCGCAGCGTGGATTCGGCAACGTACAGCATGGTGATGGTGGTCAGGCTCCCCACCAGCACCAGCCAGAACAGCAGCGGCAGGAAACCCGCCTTGCTGGAGGCATAGGCGATGGAGAGCACGCCGGCGCCGATGTTGGTGCCGACGATCATCGCCACCCCTTCGAGGAAACTTAACGATTTGGCGGGTGCAGGTGCTCGCACCCCGGCGGCAAGCGCCGGAGAAACAGAGATATTATCAGACATGCATCATCCTTTATCGCCCGGCGACGCTGGCCGCCGGGATGGGTTAACGTCCTGACGCTCAACGGCTCACATCGATACACAGGTATTTCAGCTCCAGATATTCTTCTATCCCGTAGCGCGATCCTTCACGCCCGAGCCCTGACTGTTTCACACCGCCGAACGGCGCCACTTCGTTGGAAATCAGCCCGGTGTTGATGCCGACCATGCCGTACTCCAGCGCTTCCGGCACCCGCCACTGGCGCGCGGCGTTCTGCGTGAACAGGTAGGCGGCCAGGCCGAATTCGGTGTCGTTGGCCATGGCGATGGCTTCCGCCTCGTCATGGAAGCGGAACAGCGGCGCCACCGGCCCGAAGGTCTCTTCTTTGGCGAAGCGCATCTTCTGCGTCACGCCGGTCACCACCGTCGGCTGGAAGAAGGTGCCGCCCAGCGCGTGCGGCTGGCCGCCGGTGGCGATCTGCGCCCCTTTGATCAGCGCGTCATCGATATGGCTCTGCACCTTCGCCACCGCATCGCTGTCGATCAGCGGCCCCTGAGTGGTGCCTTCCTGGCTGCCGTCGCCGACTTTCAACTGCTCGACCGCCGCCACCAGCTTCTCCGCCAGCCGCTCGTAGATGCCGTCCTGCACATAGATGCGGTTGGCGCACACGCAGGTCTGGCCGCTGTTGCGGAACTTGGAGGCCATGATGCCCGCCACCGCCGCGTCCAGATTGGCGTCATCGAACACGATAACCGGCGCGTTGCCGCCCAACTCCAGCGACAGTTTCTTGATGCTTGGCGCGCACTGCGCCATCAGAATGCGGCCGACCTCGGTCGAACCGGTAAAGCTCAGCTTGCGCACCACCGGGCTGTCGCACAGCACCTTGCCCACCTGCGCCGCTTCGCCGGTCACCACCTGCAACACGCCGGCGGGAATGCCGGCGTCCTGCGCCAGCTTGGCCAACGCCAACGCGGTCAACGGCGTTTGCTCAGCCGGTTTGACGATGATGGCGCAGCCCGCCGCCAGCGCCGGCGCCACCTTGCGGGTGATCATCGCCGCCGGGAAGTTCCACGGGGTGATGGCCGCGCACACGCCGATCGGCTGCTTCACCACCACCAGGCGCTGCGAAGCCTGAGGCGCCTGCAATACCGCGCCGTCCACCCGCTTGGCCTCTTCGGCGAACCAGGTGATGAACGACGCGGCGTAGGTCACTTCGCCGCGCGCTTCCGCCAGCGATTTGCCCTGCTCGGCGGTCATCAGCTGCGCCAGATCTTCCTGCGCGGCCAGCACCTTATCAGCCCAGGCCAACAGCAGCGCGGAACGCTGCTTGGCGGTCAGCTGTTTCCAGTCGTTTTGCGCCCGCTGCGCCGCCGCGATCGCCTGCTGGGTTTCCTCTTCGCTGACCAGCGGAATGCTGGCCAGCTCGGCGCCGGTGGCCGGGTTGATCACCGCTTCGCGCTTGCCGCTCAGGGCGTCGCACCATTCGCCGTTGATCAGACACTGGCTGCGCAACAGCTCGGGATTGTTCAATTTCATGCCGTTCGCTCCTTAGTGGGCCAGCGCGCGGGACAGGATGCCCATCGCCTTGGTGAACTGATCGTCCGGGATAGTCAGCGGATACAGGAAGCGGATCACATTGCCGTTCACGCCGCAGCTCAGCAGCAGCAGCCCTTCCTCCATCGCCTTCTGCTGCACCTGACGGGTGATATCGGCTGAAGGTTTACCGGTAGCCGGATCGTTGAACTCCACCGCCACCATCGATCCCTGCGCGCGCACATCGGCGATCGCCGGGCTGGTTTTGCGCGCCTGCTGGAGCACTTCCACCAGGTGCTGACCCAAGCGCTGAGCGCGCTGGCACAGTTGCTCCTCTTCAATCACGTCCAGCACCGCGTGCGCGGCGGCCACCGCCAGCGGGTTACCGGCGTAGGTGCCGCCCAGCCCACCCGGCGCCGGCGCGTCCATCACCTCGGCGCGGCCCGCCACCGCCGACAGCGGCATGCCGCCCGCCAGGCTTTTCGCCATGGTGATCAAATCGGGCTTAACGCTGTAGTGTTCCATGGCGAACAGCTTGCCAGTGCGGGCGAAGCCGGTCTGCACTTCGTCGGCGATCAGCAGAATGCCGTGCTGGTCGCACAGCGCGCGCAGCGCCTGCATGAAATCGGCCGGCGCCACGTTGAAGCCGCCCTCGCCCTGCACCGGCTCCAGCACGATCGCCGCCACCTGCTTGGGATCGATATCCGCTTTAAACAGGCGGTCCAGGCTGTTCATCGCGTCTTCGGTGGTCACGCCGTACAGCGCGTTCGGGTACTGGCCGTGGAACACCGAGCCGGGGAATGGGCCAAAGCCCAGTTTGTAAGGCGCCACTTTGCCGGTCAGCGCCATGGTCATGTAGGTGCGGCCGTGGAAACCGCCGCCGAAGGTGATCAACCCCGGGCGGCCGGTGTAAGCGCGGGCGATCTTCACCGCGTTTTCCACCGCTTCCGCGCCGGTGGTGAAGAAGGCGGTTTTACACGGATCGGCGATCGGCGCGCGCTGGTTGATGCGCTCCGCCAGCGAGACATAGCTTTCGTAAGGAACGATCTGATAGGCGGTGTGGGTGAAGGCCTGCAGCTGCTTTTCAATCGCGGCGATCACCTTCGGGTGACGGTGGCCGGTGTTCAGCACGGCAATCCCCGAGGCGAAGTCGATCACTTCTTTGCCTTCCACATCCCACAGCGTGGCGTTCTCTGCGCGCTCGGCGTAAAAACCACACATCACGCCCACTCCGCGCGGGGTGGCGTCCTGACGGCGTTGGTTCAATTCTGCGTTTTTCATGCTGTTCTCTCCGGTCGGTGCCAGTTACACGTTTCGTTCACATTCGTGAAACAATGCCGTTTATTTACACAGGATGTGGCCCTATAATCGAGTGCCAGTTACGAATAATTGAGGGATCCAATTGCGCTCATTGAGTGGTGATCTGTTGCTGCAACGCCTCGGCGAACAGCCTGATGACAAGCTGCACAAGCGGCTTTACAATGCGATCCGCACCAGCATTCTCGACGGCAGCCTGCCGCCCTCCAGCCGCCTGCCCGCCTCGCGCGATCTGGCGCAGGAGCTCAGCCTGTCACGCAACACCGTGTTAACCGTTTATGAACAACTGCTGGCGGAAGGTTACGTGTCGGCGCGCGCCGGCAGCGGCACCTTCGTCGCCGACACGGTGCCGGACAGCTGCCTGTCCACCGGCGGCGCCCCGGCGGACGGCAGCGGGCAACCGCGGCGCGTCGAGCTGTCGAAGCGCGGCGCCACGCTGCTGCACCACGCCAGCGCCAGCCCCAAACAGTGGGGGGCGTTCATTCCCGGCGTGCCCGACGTCAACGCCTTTCCCCATCAGCTGTTCAGCAAGATCCAGGCGCGCCTCAGCCGCCGCCCGACGCCGCAGCGGCTGACCTACAGCAATCAGGGCGGCAGCCCGGAGCTGCAGCATGCGTTGGTGGAGTATTTGCGGGTGGCGCGCTCGGTACGCTGCTCGCCGGAACAGATCCTGATCACTGAAGGCATCCATCAGGCGATCGATCTGGTGACGCGCATGTTGTGCAATCCGGGGGATGACGCCTGGATCGAAGAGCCGGGCTATTGGGGGATCCGCAATATCCTGCGCATCAATGCGCTGAACATCTGCCCGCTGGCGGTGGACGAAGCCGGGCTGGTGCCGCCGGAGCAGCCGGTCAACCCACCGCGGCTGATCTTTGTCACCCCGTCGCACCAGTATCCGCTCGGCTCGGTGATGAGCCTGGCGCGCCGCCAACGGCTACTGGCGCTGGCGCGCAACGCCGGCGGTTGGATCGTCGAGGACGACTACGACAGCGAATTCCGCTTTTCCGGCCAGCCGATCCCGGCGTTGCAAGGGCTGGAAGCCGATGCGCCGGTGATCTATATCGGCACCTTCAGCAAAACGCTCTACCCGGCGCTGCGCCTCGGCTATGTGGTGTTGCCGCCACCGCTGGTGCAGGCGCTGAAAACCGCCCATGCCGAGCTGTACCGCGGCGGGCACCTGCTGATCCAGAGCGCGCTGGCGGAGTTTATTCAGGCGGGGCACTACACGGCGCATATCCGCCGCATGCGGTTGCTGTATGCCCGGCGGCGCGCCTTCCTGACCGGATTGATCGAACAGCACCTCGGCAAGCAGGCGCTCAGCGAGTTCAACAGCAACGCCGGCTTGCACCTGATCCTCAACCTGCCGGACGAGGCCGACGACGTGGCGATCGCCGCCGCCGCCGGCGCGCGCGGGGTGCTGGTGCGGCCGCTGTCGCGCTACTACATGCTGCCCAACCGCCGGCGCGGCCTGCTGATGGGCTTTGCCTGCGTGCCGGAAGAGCAAATGGCCGCCGCCTTCACCCAGCTGCTGGCGTGCATCAACGCCCCGCACTAGGTCAGAGCGCCACCCGCCTGCCTCACCAAACCTGAAGCCGCCAGCCGTCCGCTTGCCTGTTCAGGCGGTGCGTCGGCCTCAGCGCCTGCAGGAAGTCTTCGTCGTGCGACACCACCAGCATCGCGCCGGGGAAATCCGCCAGCGCGGTTTCTATCGCCAGCGACGACGCCAGATCCAGGTGGTTGGTCGGCTCGTCGAGCAACAGCAGCTGCGCCGGTTGTCGCCGCCACAGCGCGCAGGCCAGCGCCGCCTTCAAGCGTTCACCGCCGCTCAGCGAGCCCAGCGGCAACGCGATGCGATCCGCGCCAAGCTGCAGCTGCGCCAGCCGGGTGCGCAACGCCCCTTCCGCCAGCGGCGAATCCTGTAGCCCCAGATGTTCCATCACCGACAGGCCCGGATCGAGCTGCGACAGGGTTTGATCGAGGTAGGCCGTCGACAGCGGGCAATGACAATGGCCGGAAAGCGCCGTCAGCTGCCCGAGAAGGGTCTTCAGCAAGGTGGATTTTCCGCAGCCGTTGGGGCCGGTCAACGCCACGCGCATCGGGCCGTCGATCCGCAAATCCAGCGGCGGCGCGCTGACGAACGGCAGCTGCAGCCGCTCGAGCACCAGCACCTGCTTGTTCGCGTTCACTTCACTGCCCGGCAGCGCCAGCAACACCGGCGGTTCCTCCTCCACCCGCTGATAGGCTTCACGCACCGCCGCATCGAGGCTGTCGCGCCGATCCTGATGCTGTTTGCGCAGCGTGCCGAGGCTCTCCTTCGCCGCCGACTTGTAGGCCACCCGTTCGAAAGAGGCGATATTCAGCGTATCGACGACGCGCAGCGTTTGCGCCGAGCGCCGCTGGCTCATGTCGTGCTCTTTCTGTTGGCGAGCGCGGGTGCGGCGGCGCTCCTCGCGCGCATGCTCCAGATCGGCGCGCGCCGCCTGCTGCTCCGTATCGCGCTGGCGCCGGTAGTCCTCATAGTTGCCGCCGTAGCTGCGCAGCGCGCCGGGCGTCAGTTCGACGATGCGCTGCATGCGCCCCAGCAGCTGCCGGTCATGGCTGGCGATCAGCAGCCCGCCCCGCCACTGATCCAGCTGCTGATACAGCCAGGCGCGGCCGGCGCTGTCGAGGTGGTTGGTCGGTTCGTCCAGCAGCAGAAAATCCGCCTCGCCGAGCAAGGCGCCGCACAGCGACGCGCGCATCCGCTCGCCGCCGCTCAGCGAACTGGCGGATCGCAACGGATCGAAAGCCGGCAACCCGGCGGCGGCAAAGGCGTTTTGCAGACGATCGTGAAGATCCCAGCGCCCTTCCAGACGATCGATGTCGTCCGCCAACGGCCGCCCCTGCTCGAGACGCACCAGCGCGGCGAACGCCTCGCCATAGCCCAACAGCTGGGCCAGCGTGGTGTCCGCGGCGATCTCCGGCTGCTGCGCAACGTAAGCCAATGCGGCATGAGATTCGACGTGCCCGTTGCCCGGTTGATCCAGCCCGGCGATCAGGCGCAGCAGCTGGGTTTTGCCGACGCCGTTGCGCCCCACCAGGCCGCAGCGCTGCCGGTCGAAAGCAAGATCCAGCGGGCCGAACAGCGTTTCGCCGTCAGCAAATTGGCAGGTCAGTTGATGTAAAACGAAATAAGGGGACTGCGCTGAATGAGCCATAAGCACTCCTGAATGAGATCAAAACATCCCCACAGGGCGCGAGAGCGCACGGCGTGGGACCAGATATCAACAGGCGTGGTTGTTCATTTTCGGTTATGGCTCCGCAGAGAGAAGGAATTTGCAACGCGTAAAGGCTAACCGATCTTTTGTTCGTTATGCAAACAGAGTCTGAGATTCATGACATCTATCACATTCGGCGCAACGCAGATTCCCAAGCGGCGCGACAACGGCTAGATTTATCTCATCCGACCACTTGTGTTCACATAATTATAACAACGGGCCCCGATTTCACCCGATGGAGAGTGCAATGAGCAATTACCCTCACCTGCTGGCGCCGCTGGATCTCGGCTTCACCACCCTGAAAAACCGGGTGCTGATGGGATCGATGCATACCGGCCTGGAAGAGCTGCCCGACGGCCCGCAGCGCCTGGCCGCGTTCTATGCCGAGCGCGCCGCCGCCGGCGTGGCGCTGATCGTCACCGGCGGCATTGCCCCGAACGAACAGGGCGTGGTGTTTCGCGGCGGTTCGCTCCTCAACAGCGAGGCGCAATTGCCTCACCACCGCCCGGTGACCGAGGCCGTCCATCAGGCGGGCGGCAAAATTGCGCTGCAGATCCTGCACACCGGCCGCTACAGCTATCAACCCAAACTGGTGGCCCCTTCCGCGCTGCAGGCGCCGATCAACCCGTTTACGCCGAGCGCGCTCAGCGAAGCGGAGATTGAGCAAACCATCGCCGATTTCGCCCGCTGTGCGGCGCTGGCGCAGCAGGCCGGTTACGACGGCGTTGAGGTGATGGGCTCCGAAGGCTATCTGATCAACCAATTCTTGACGACGCGCACCAACCAGCGCGACGACCAATGGGGCGGCAGCTTCACCAATCGCATGCGCTTCGCCGTCGAAACCGTCAGGGCGGTGCGCCAGGCGGTGGGCCCGGAATTTATTCTGATCTACCGGCTGTCGATGCTCGATCTGGTGGAAGACGGCTCCAGCTGGGAGGAGATCGAGCAGCTGGCGCTGGCGATCGAACAGGCGGGCGCCACCATTATCAATACCGGCATCGGCTGGCACGAAGCGCGCATCCCGACCATCGCCACCATGGTGCCGCGCGCCGGATTCAGCTGGGTGACCCGCAAGCTGATGGGCAAGGTCAGCATCCCGCTGATCACCACCAACCGCATCAACGATCCGGCGGTGGCCGAGCAGGTGCTGGCGGACGGCTGCGCCGATATGGTGTCGATGGCGCGCCCGTTCCTCGCCGACGCCGCCTTTGTGCAGAAAGCCGCCGAAGGGCGCGCCGACGAGATCAATACCTGCATCGGTTGCAACCAGGCCTGTCTCGACCAGATTTTTGAAGGCAAGCTGACTTCCTGTCTGGTCAACCCGCGCGCCTGCCGCGAAACCGAAATGCCGCTGACGATGGCGGAAAAACCGAAAAAACTGGCGGTGGTCGGCGCCGGCCCCGCCGGGCTGGCCTTCGCCACCACCGCCGCCAGCCGCGGCCATCGGGTGACGCTGTTCGACGCCGCCGAGCAGATCGGCGGCCAGTTCAACATCGCCAAGCAGATCCCCGGCAAGGAAGAATTCCATGAAACGCTGCGTTACTTCCGCCGCCAGCTGGCGCTGCGTGAAGTGACGGTCAGGCTGGGCGTCAAGGTCGAAGCGGCGGATTTAAGCGAATTCGATGAGGTGATCCTCGCCTGCGGCATCGTGCCGCGCACCCCGGACATCCCCGGCATCGGGCACGCCAAGGTGCTGAGCTATCTGGACGTGCTGCGCGATAAAAAACCGGTCGGCCAGCGGGTGGCGATCGTCGGCGCCGGCGGCATCGGCTTCGATACCGCCGAGTACCTCAGCCAGCACGGCGTGTCCAGCAGCCTGGATCAGGCGGAATTCAACCGCGAATGGGGCATCGACGGGCGCCTTGAACAGCGCGGCGGGCTGGCGGAGCAAGGGCCGCAGGCGCCGCGCGCCGCCCGGCAAATCTACCTGTTGCAACGCAAAACCAGCAAAGTGGGCGAAGGCCTGGGCAAAACCACCGGTTGGATCCACCGCGCCAGCCTGGCGATGCGCGGCGTGAAGATGCTCAACAGCGTCAGCTATCGGCTGATCGACGACGAAGGGCTGCACATCACCCGCGCCGAGCAAGACAGCTGCCTGCCGGTGGACACGGTGGTCATTTGCGCCGGACAGGAACCGCGCCGCGAACTGCAGCAACCACTGCTGGCGATGGGGAAAACCGTGCACCTGATCGGCGGCGCCGACGTGGCCGCCGAGCTGGACGCCCGCCGCGCGATCGATCAGGGTACGCGATTGGCGATGACGCTGTAAAAAAGGGGCGCCCGGCGCCCCTGATATTGATGACAAACCTCATCCCCATGCCGGCTTGGCAGAGAGCAGCGAATAGAGAACAAGGAAAATCAATTTATTGATTTTCGGCTGATATCCACAAAGGGGGAAAAACCACGCTTTTTCCCCCTTTGTCTACAGCCTGTGGGGCGCCCGGCGCCCCTTGTTATTCACGCTCAGCGACGCGCGCCGGATTTCACCGCTCGAAGGATCACGAACTTCTTGTTCGAGGCCACCAGCGTACAGTTGCCGAACAGGCGCTTGAGCTTCTGGTGATAGTCGAGGTGACGGTTGCCGACAATGCGCAGTTCACCGCCCACCTGCAGGCAGCGCTTAGCGTCGCAGAACATCTGCCAGGCGGTGTGATCGGTGATGGTGTGTTGCTGGTGGAACGGCGGGTTGCACAGCACCGCCTGCACGCTTTCACGCTCGATGCCCGCCAGCGCGTTGTTCACCTCAAACTGGCAGCGGTCCAGCTCTTGCGGCAGGTTGTGCTCCACGTTCAGCTCGCTGGAGGCCACCGCCATGTAAGATTCATCGACGAAGGTCACCTGCGCTTCCGGGTTTTGCGCCAGCGCCGTCAGGCCAATCACGCCGTTGCCGCAGCCCAGATCGACGATATGGCCGTTCAGGCCGCGCGGCAGATGTTCCATAAACAGGCGCGCGCCGATATCCAGGCTGCCGCGCGAGAAGACGTTGGCGTGGTTATGGATAAGCCAATCGGTGCCGTCCAGCGTCCAGTCGGTGGTTTCCGCCGCTGCCGGCGGGACGATATCCGCCGCCTGGCAGAAGATCAGACGCGCTTTCTTCCACGCCAGGCTGGTGCGCGTCGGGCCCAGCACTTTTTCAAACAGCTGCATCGTCGAAGTGTGCACGTCGCGCGCTTTGGCGCCGGCGACGATCAGCGTGTCTTCGGTCACGACGTGGCGCAGCGCGCGCAGCTGCTGTTCCAGCAGCGCCAGCGCTTTCGGCACGCGAATCAGCACCACCGCCGGCGCCGCCGGCAGCTCGGCCAGGCTGTCCAGCAGCGTGACCTGCTCAGGATCCAGACCGTTGAGTTTGAGGTTATGGCGCGTCGCCAGCTGGCTCATGTACGAGTCGCTGACGCTGCAAGGGCGATGCGCGTGCAACGCACAGGCCAGGGTGCCGAAGTTATCGTTGAAAATCAGCACCGGGCGGCCGCCGATATCTACGTTTTCAAGCTGTTGCAGCAGATATTCGTCCGCCGCTTCCCACGCCTGCAGTTGGGTGGATTCTTCCTGTTGGGGATAACGCTCCAGCTCAAGTTGCTGTGTTCCCAGATCGAGTTGGCTCATTGCCCCTCCTGACTGATAAAATTTGGGCTGTTTATCCCCTAAAAACGCCCGTCAGTAAAATGTTTTTTCGGATAAATTGCGTATTGCGCCGCGTATCTGAAAACCCGCGTCCCTTTTCTCCTTTAACAACATTAACCTCTCCCTCCCAAGCACCCATGTCGACGTTTTTTTAACCTGACGAGGTGTAACTTTAAATGTTACACTGCCAGTCCCTATGGAAGGGGGAAAGCATGATTAAATCTTTCCGCGATCGCTATCTGGAGCCGTTCTATCTGGAAGGCAAACGCAGCCGTCTGATCCCCGGCGTGCTCGAGCGGCAGTTGGCCAGAAAGCTCGATATATTGGCCGCCGCGCAGCAAGAGCGTGATTTGCATCACCCCACGGGTAACTATTACAAGCGGCTATCCGGGCCATTTCAGGGATGGTCAAGTCTGCACGTCAATATGCACTGGCGGCTGATGTTCCAGTGGCGGCATGATGCCGCTGAAAAAATTTACCTCGATCCTCACCAAGATACCTGAACGAGGGGGAACCTATGTTGGAAACCACGACTCGCGAACCCACCACGGTGGGGGAAGTGCTGCAGGAAGAGTATTTAACGCCGTTGGGCATCGGCCAGGAAGAACTGGCGAAGGTACTGGGCGTCACCCGTGCCACTGTTAACCGCCTGTGCAACGGGCATCGACGCATGAGCGTTGCCGAGGCCAACCTGTTTGCCGACCTGTTCGAAACGACCGCCGACTTTTGGCTAAACCTGCAGGCGGCACACGATCGCTGGGAAGCCAGACAGGCCGATGCGCAACGTGTGCGGCTGCGGCCAATCAAAGAAATACTGGGACGCAATATCACTCATGCATGACATCGAACTCGCCTACCTGCAAGGCTACCCGGCGCATCTGCAAAGCCAGGTGCAGCAACTGATCCACCAGAACCGGCTGGGTGATGTGCTGCTGCAGCGCTATCCGCAGGTGCATGACTGCACCACCGACAAGTCGCTGTATCAGTTTACCGTCGATCTGAAAAACCAGTATCTGCGCAACGCCCAGCCGCTGAGCAAGGTGGCCTATGACAGCAAGATCCACGTCATGAAGCACGCGCTGGGCCTGCACACCGCCATCTCGCGCGTGCAGGGCGGCAAGCTGAAGGCCAAGGCGGAAATTCGCGTGGCGACGGTGTTCAAGGTCGCGCCCGAACCGTTCCTGCGCATGATCGTGGTGCATGAGCTGGCGCACCTGAAAGAGAAAGATCACAACAAGGCGTTCTACAGCCTGTGTTGCCATATGGAGCCGGATTACCACCAGTTGGAGTTCGATACCCGGCTGTATCTGACGCACCTTTCGCTGTTCGGCGAGCTGTATGCATAGCGAATGAGGGCGTGATAATCTGCGGTTTTAAGCCTGGACCGGAGCTCGCTATGATTCGCTTTGCCGTCGTCGGCACCAACTGGATTACGGAACGTTTTATCGATGCCGCCCATGAAAGCGGCAAACTCAAGTTGAGCGCCGTGTATTCACGCTCGCTGGAACAGGCGCAGGCATTTGGCGCCAACTATCAGGTCACGCAGTTTTTCGACTCGCTCGAGGCGATGGCCCAGTCCGACGCCATAGACGCGGTGTATATCGCCAGCCCCAATTCCCTGCATTGCCCGCAATCGCTGCTGTTCCTGCGCCATAAAAAGCACGTGATCTGCGAAAAACCGCTGGCCTCCAACCAGCGCGAAGCGGAACAGCTGGCGGCCTGTGCGCGGGAAAATCAGGTGGTGCTGTTCGAGGCGTTCAAAAGCGCCTATCTGCCGAATTTTCTGGCGCTGCAGCAGGCATTGCCGAAAGTCGGCCGGCTGCGCAAAGCCTTTATCAACTACTGCCAATACTCTTCGCGCTACCCGCGCTACCTGGCCGGCGAGAACCCCAACACCTTTAACCCGCAGTTCTCCAACGGCTCGATCATGGATATCGGCTACTACTGCCTGGCCAGCGCGGTGGCGCTGTTCGGCGCGCCGCAGTCGGTGCTCGCCAGCGCCACGCTGCTGGAAACCGGTGTGGACGCCCACGGCACCGTCTGCCTGAACTACGGCGATTTCGACGTCACGCTTTCCCATTCCAAGGTCAGCGACTCGGCGATCCCCAGCGAGATCCAGGGAGAGGAAGGCACGCTGATTATCGACAAGATTTCCGAGTGCCAGGGCGTGGCGCTGACGCCGCGCGGCGGCAACCGTCAAGATCTGAGCCAGCCGCAGCACATCAACACCATGCTGTATGAGGCGTTGGCCTTTGCCGAGCTGGTTGAGCAGCATCAGGTGGAACATCCGGGACTGGAGAATTCGCTGATCGTCGCCCGCCTGCTGACCGATATCCGCCGCCAGACCGGCGTCGTCTTCCCCGCCGACGGAGAATGAGATGAAACCGCTGCTCGTGATGCAAACCGGCGACGCGCCGCAGGCCATTCGTCAGGAATTGGCCAACTTTGAAGGCATGTTCCTGCAACAGGGCAATATCGACGCCGAACGTGCGCACATCGTGCACCTTCCCGCCGGCGAACGGCCGTTGCCGCCTGCCGCCTATTGCGGCGTAGTCATCACCGGCTCGCCGGCGATGGTGACCGAACGGCTGCCGTGGAGCGAGGAAGCCGCCGAGTGGCTGCGCCAGGCGATGGCGATCAAACTGCCGCTGTTCGGCGTCTGCTACGGCCACCAGCTGTTGGCCTACGCGCTCGGCGGCGAAGTGGGCTACCACCCGCAGGGCATGGAGGTGGGTACGCTGGAGATCGAACTGCTGCCCGCCGCGGCCGACGATCGGCGGCTCACCCTGCTGCCGCCGCGCTTCAAGGCCAACCTGATCCACTCGCAGAGCGTGCTGACGCCGCCCGCCGGCGCGCAGACGCTGGCGCGTTCGCAGCAGGACGCGCACCAAATCCTGCGCTATGGCGATCACGCCCTGACCACCCAGTTCCACCCGGAATTCAACGGCGCGGTGATGAGCCAGTATCTGCAGTGGCTCGGCGAGCTGCATCCCGAGCAGCAGGCCCGCTACCAACAGCAACAACAACAGGTTAGCGACACGCCATTCAGCCGCCTGCTGCTGCAGGGATTCGTCGTCAGCCTCGGCGCGCAAAAAGCGATGGCCGGTTAACGCGATTCACGTTGACCGCCGACACATTTTGCATTACTTTCTGCTCTGCAAAGGGGAGTAACTTCATTGCCGGTCAATCGTCATTACGATGCGCAAGCATCCGGTTACCGGGCAACCTGATGTCAAAGGTGTAACCACCTTCATCAACGTTGTAAGTGAGACCTTGCCGGAAGGCGAGGTTTGCTTGCAGCGTTCACAGAGCGGCTGGCGTCTTCCGACGTTGGCCGTTTTTGTTTTTGAAGGATACCTCTGATGATGAATTCCGTTGGCACACCGTGGTTATGGGGCAGCTTCGCCGCCGTTATAGTCGTGATGCTCGCAATCGACCTCCTGTTGCAGGGCCGTAAAGGCGCGCACACCATGACTATGAAGCAGGCCGCCAGCTGGTCGCTGGTGTGGGTCAGCCTCTCTCTGCTGTTCAATTTCGGTTTCTGGTACTACCTGAATGAAACCGCCGGGCGCGCCGTCGCCGATACCCAGGCGCTGGCCTTCCTGACCGGCTACCTGATCGAAAAAGCGCTGGCGGTGGATAACGTGTTCGTCTGGCTGATGCTGTTCAGCTACTTCGCCGTGCCGGCCAACCTGCAACGGCGGGTGCTGATCTACGGCGTGCTGGGGGCGATCGTGCTGCGTACCATCATGATCTTCGCCGGCAGCTGGCTGGTCAGCCAGTTCCAGTGGCTGCTGTATCTGTTCGGCGCTTTCCTGCTGTTCACCGGTATTAAAATGGCGCTGGCGAAGGAAGATGACTCGGCGATCGGCGACAAACCGCTGGTGAAATGGCTGCGCAGCCGCTTGCGCATGACCGACAGCCTGGAAGGCGAGCGTTTCTTCGTGCGCCGCAACGGCATTCTGTTCGCCACCCCGCTGGTGCTGGTGCTGATCCTGGTGGAACTGAGCGACGTGATTTTCGCGGTGGACAGCATTCCGGCGATCTTCGCCGTGACCACCGATCCGTTCATCGTCCTGACCTCCAACCTGTTCGCCATCATGGGCCTGCGTGCCATGTACTTCCTGCTGGCCAACGTGGCGGAACGGTTCTCGATGCTGAAATACGGCCTGTCGGTGATCCTGGTATTTATCGGCATCAAGATGCTGATTATCGACTTCTTCCACATCCCGATCGGCGTGTCGCTCGGCGTGGTGGCGGGCATCCTGACGTTCACCTTGCTGATCAACGCCTGGGTCAATCACCGCAACGATCGCCTGGCGAAGAAATAACCATAATCTGTTATCCGGGGCGCTAGTCGCCCCGTGATTGTTTGGCAATTCCCCCAAAACGCCAAACGTTATTGCGATCACACAAATGTAACCAGTATGTTATCAAGTGTTGATCCGCGCTCAGAATTTCACCCTCGCCTCTTTCCAACATCATTCGATTGCTGAATACTGATTCGGCAAACACACTTAGTTACAGAATCATATAAAGCTGCCCGGCGTCGTTCCCGCCGCGGCGGCCAGATAACATCAGGAAGAAAGCACTATGCAAAAACTACTACAAAAGATCACGCAGGGCAGCCTGGTCAAACAAATCATGGTCGGCCTGGTGGCCGGCATTCTGGTGGCGCTGGTTTCACCGGCGGCGGCAGCGGCGGTCGGCCTGCTCGGCACCCTGTTCGTCGGCGCGCTGAAAGCGGTGGCGCCGGTGCTGGTGCTGATTCTGGTCATGGCCTCGATCGCCAACCATAAACAGGGGCAGAAGACCAACATTCGCCCGATCCTGTTCCTCTACCTGCTGGGCACCTTTGCCGCCGCGCTGGTGGCGGTGGTCGTCAGCTTTATCTTCCCTTCCACGCTGGCGCTGACCACCGGCGCGACGGACATTACCCCGCCGGGCGGCATTGTGGAGGTGATGAAGGGCCTGTTGATGAGCGTGGTGGCCAACCCGTTCCATGCGCTGATTAACGCCAACTACATCGGCATTCTGGCCTGGGCCGTCGGTCTGGGGCTGGCGCTGCGCCACGCTTCCGAGACCACCAAGGGGCTGATCAACGACATGTCCCATGCGGTCACGCTGGTGGTGCGCGCGGTGATCCGCTGTGCGCCGCTCGGCATCTTCGGCCTGGTGGCCTCCACGCTGGCGGAAACCGGCTTCGGCGCTCTGTGGGGCTACGCCCAGCTGCTGATGGTGCTGCTTGGCTGCATGCTGCTGGTGGCGCTGGTGCTCAACCCGTTGATCGTTTACTGGAAGATCCGCCGCAACCCGTATCCGCTGGTGTTCGCCTGCCTGCGCGAGAGCGGCGTGACCGCCTTCTTCACCCGCAGCTCCGCCGCCAACATCCCGGTGAACATGGAACTGTGCAAGAAGCTGAACCTGAATGAGGACACCTACTCGGTTTCCATCCCGCTGGGCGCCACCATCAACATGGCCGGCGCGGCGATCACCATCACCGTGTTGACGCTGGCGGCGGTAAACACGCTGGGCATCGCGGTGGACGTCCCGACCGCCCTGCTGTTGAGCGTGGTGGCGGCCCTCTGCGCCTGCGGCGCCTCCGGCGTGGCCGGCGGTTCGCTGCTGCTGATCCCGCTGGCGTGCAACATGTTCGGCATTCCGAACGACGTGGCGATGCAGGTGGTGGCGGTCGGCTTTATCATCGGCGTCCTGCAGGATTCGGCGGAAACCGCCCTCAACTCCTCCACCGACGTGCTGTTCACCGCCGCGGCCTGCCAGGCGGAAGACCAGCGGCTGGCGAACGAAGATCCGCTGAAGGTGCGTTAATCGCGCGTTGCTTCATCAAAAAGGCGCTCCTTCGAGCGCCTTTTTTGTCAGCCTTACAGCGTCACCCCGCTTTTAAAGATCGCCAGCTCGCGGAAGTCGTTGGTTTCATTACGCGCCGGACGCCCGTTGGCGATCTCGACAATCAGATCGATGAAGCGGCTGAGCAACGTCTCCATCGCCACGCCGTGGCTCAGACTGCCGGCGTCAAAATCGATCCAATGCGGTTTCTTCGCCGCCAGCTCGCTGTTGGTCGCCAGCTTCACCGTCGGCACAAAGCCGCCGTACGGCGTGCCGCGCCCGGTGCTGAACAGCACCATATGGCAGCCGGCGCCGGCCAGCGCGCTGGTCGCCACGGCGTCGTTGCCCGGCGCGCTGAGCAGATTCAACCCCGGCACACGCAGCCGCTCGCCGTATTTCAGCACGTCAACCACCTGGCTTAGCCCCGCCTTTTGGGTGCAGCCGAGCGATTTCTCCTCCAGCGTGGTGATGCCGCCGGCCTTGTTGCCCGGCGACGGGTTCTCATAAATCGGCTGTTGATGGGCGATGAAATAGCGTTTGAAATCGTTGATCATGTCGACGGTTTTGTCGAAGGTCTCCCCATCGCGGCAGCGGCTCATCAGAATGCGCTCGGCGCCGAACATCTCCGGCACTTCGGTCAGCACCGTGGTGCCGCCGTTGGCGATCACATAATCGGAGAACCGCCCCAGCAGCGGGTTGGCGGTGATACCCGACAGCCCGTCCGAACCGCCGCACTCCAGGCCGAACTTCAACTCGCTCAGGCGGCCCGGCTCACGGCGATCGTGGCGCATCTCCCGGTACAGCTCGTGCAACAGCGCCAGCCCGGCTTCCACTTCGTCGTCCTGCTGTTGGCACACCATAAAGCGCAGCCGTCGCTCGTCCTCTATCCCCAACGTGGCGCGAAAGGCACCCACCTGATTGTTCTCGCAACCCAGCCCGATCACCAGCACCGCGCCGGCGTTGGGATGGCGCGCCAGGTTCTGCAGCATGATGCGGGTGTTGGCATGATCCTGCCCCAGCTGCGAGCAGCCGAACGGGTGACTGAACAGATGCACGCCGTCGATCCCCTCTGCCTGCGTTTGCTGCAAAAAGCGTTGCTGGATCTGGCGAGCGATACCGTTGACGCAGCCGACGGTCGGCACGATCCACAGCTCATTGCGGATCCCCACTTCGCCGCCGGCCCGTCGGTACAACTGCACCTCGCGATCCGCGGCCTGCGGCGGCAACGTCGGGAACTGCGGCTGGTAACGGTAGCTGTCCAGATCGCTCAGGTTGGTTTTGGCGTTTTGCGAATGAATATGCTCCCCCGGCCCGATGGCCGCGAGCGCATGGCCGATCGGCTGGCCATATTTGATGATGTCCTCGTCCTCGGCGATCGGGCCGAGCGCAAATTTGTGCCCGCGCGCCACCGGCTGCGCCAGTTGGATGACCGCGCCTTCCAGCTCAACGCACTCTCCGGCAGCCAGATCGCGCAGCGCCACCGCCACGTTATCCTGCTCGTGAATCTTTATCGTACTTTGCATAAACCGGTCCCGGATAACGGCTACGCCAGTTCAATGGCGAAATAGTCTTTGGCGTTGTCGAAGCAGATGTTTTTCACCATTTCGCCCAGCAGCGCGATATCCGCCGGCGCTTCGCCGTCCGCCACCCAGCGGCCGATCATCTGGCAAAGAATGCGGCGGAAGTATTCATGGCGCGTGTACGACAGGAAGCTACGACTGTCGGTCAGCATGCCGACGAAGCGGCTCAGCAGCCCGAGCTGCGCCAGCTGCGTCATTTGGCGCCGCATGCCGTCCTTCTGATCGTTGAACCACCAGCCGGAACCGAACTGCATCTTGCCCGGCGTGCCTTCCCCCTGGAAATTGCCGATCATGGTGCCGATCACTTCGTTATCGCGCGGGTTGAGGCAGTAGAGAATGGTTTTCGGCAGGCCGCCCTGCCGCGCCTGGGCATCCAGCAGCCGCGACAGCGGCTCCGCCAGCGGCCGATCGTTGATCGAATCGAAACCGATATCCGGCCCGACGGCGGCCAGCATGCGGCTGTTGTTATTACGCAACGCGCCGATGTGATACTGCTGCACCCAGCCGCGGCGCCGGTATTCGCCGGCCAGGAACAGCAGCACCGCGCTTTTGAACTGGGCGCTCTGTTCCGGCGTCGGCAGCTCGCCGTTCAGGCGGCGCAGCAGGATCGCATCCAGCGCCGCTTCATCGGCCTCGCCGAACACCACCACGTCCAGCGCATGGTCGGCCACCTTGCAGCCGTGGGCGGCGAAGTGATCCATGCGCTTGTACAGGGCGTCGCACAGCGCGCTGAAGCGGCCGATGGCGGTGTCCGCCGCCGCCTCCAGCTGCCGCAGATAGTCATTGAAGCCCGGTGCATCGACAGTGAAAGCCTTGTCCGGCCGCCAGCTCGGCAATACCTTGATATCGAAGCCACGATCGTCGGCGATCGCCCGATGATGGCGCAGATCGTCGATCGGATCGTCGGTGGTGCCCACCATTTTCACATTCATCTGCCGCATGATGCCGCGCGCGCGAAACTCATCCTGTGCCAGCAGCGCATTGCCGCGCTGCCAGATCTCATCCGCCGTGGCCGGCGACAGCAGCGTATCCGTGATGCCGAACGGCCGACGCAGCTCCAGATGCGTCCAGTGATAGAGCGGGTTGCCGATGGTATGCGGCACCGTGGCGGCCCAGGCGTCGAATTTCTCACGATCGCCCGCATCGCCGGTACACAGTCGCTCCGCCACGCCGTTGGTGCGCATCGCCCGCCATTTATAGTGATCGCCCCGCAGCCAGATATCGTACAGGTTGCTGAAACGGGTGTTCTCCGCGATCTGCTGCGGCGGCAAATGGCAGTGATAATCGAAAATCGGCTGTGGCGCCGCATAGTCGTGATACAAGCGCCGGGCAAATTCGTTGTCCAGCAGGAAATCTTCGCTCAAAAACGTCGCCATCTCGGGCTCCTTACTTGCCGTGCGGCACGGGGTCGAATCACAAAAGTTATCACACCAATTTTCACAAGCGTCCAGCAAATTTTTCCCATGAGCTACTGATTTAAGGTCCTTCAATCCCTTTTTCGCTCAATTTTACGGCAAATTTGCGGCGTAAACGCACTATTTCACCGGCGACAGTATCGCTCAGGCGAATAATTCCTTTTGTGATATCACTCAACTTTTAAACCTGTATGACAGGTTATTGTCTCGCCAGCCGCATCGACGGCCACACCTTAAAACGGGGAGACATTTCGGATGCGTAAAATTAAAGGGTTACGCTGGTACATGATTGGACTAGTGACCATCGGCACCGTGCTGGGCTACCTGACCCGCAACGCCATCGCCGTCGCGGCGCCGACGCTGGAAGATACGCTGCACATCACCACCCAACAGTATTCCTATATCGTCGCCGCCTATTCCGCCTGCTACACCGTGATGCAACCGGTGGCGGGCTACGTGCTGGACGTGCTGGGCACCAAGGTCGGCTACGCCATGTTCGCCATTCTGTGGGCGCTGTTCTGTATGGGCACCGCGCTGGCCAACAGCTGGGGCGGCCTGGCGCTGGCGCGCGGCGCGGTCGGCATGGCCGAGGCGGCCATGATCCCCGCCGGGCTGAAGGCCAGCAGCGAGTGGTTTCCGGCCAAAGAGCGTTCGATCGCCGTCGGTTATTTCAACGTGGGTTCATCGATCGGCGGCATGATCGCCCCACCGTTGGTGGTATGGGCCATCGTGGCGCACAGCTGGGAAATGGCGTTCATCATCACCGGCGTGCTGAGCCTGATCTGGGCCATTTGTTGGCTGCTGTTCTACAAACACCCGAAAGATCAGAAGAAATTGAGCCAGGAAGAGCGCCGTTACATCCTCGAAGGCCAGGAAGCCCAGCACCAGACCTCTAACGCCAAAAAGATGTCCGCCTGGCAGATCGTACGCAACCGCCAGTTCTGGGGCATCGCGCTGCCGCGCTTTCTGGCGGAGCCGGCGTGGGGCACCTTCAACGCCTGGATCCCGCTGTTCATGTTCAAGGCCTACGGTTTTAACCTGAAAGAGATCGCCATGTTCGCCTGGATGCCGATGCTGTTCGCCGATCTCGGCTGCATCGTCGGCGGTTATCTGCCGCCGCTGTTCCAGAAGTATTTCAAGGTCAACCTGATCGTCTCACGCAAGCTGGTGGTGACGATGGGAGCGGTGTTGATGATCGGCCCCGGCATGATCGGCCTGTTCACCAGCCCTTACGCGGCTATCGCGCTGCTGTGCGTCGGCGGCTTCGCCCATCAGGCGCTGTCCGGCGCGCTGATCACCCTCTCTTCCGACGTGTTCGGCCGCAATGAGGTGGCGACTGCCAACGGCCTCACCGGCATGGCGGCCTGGACCGCCAGCACGCTGTTCGCCCTGGTGGTCGGCGCCCTGGCGGACACCATCGGCTTCAGCCCGCTGTTCGCCGCGCTGTCGGTCTTCGACATTCTCGGCGCCATCGTCATCTGGACGGTGTTGCAAAACCGTCCGGCCGCCGAAACCCAGCCGGCCACGCTGCAACCGGCCCCGGCGCGCAGCTGATCCCGCCGCCCGGCCGCCGCGCCGGGCCTCTTGCTCCTCTGGCAGCGGTGCCGAATAAGTGGTATAACAAATCCGATGGCCATGCGCCCCTTCCCACCGCACCGTATAGAGCATTCACTATGGAATTCACCGAAACCAGACGCCTGTATCAGCAACTGGCCGCCGAGCTTAAGCAACGCATCGAAAGCGGCCGCTACCCGGTAGGCGACAAGCTGCCGGCCGAGCGATACATCGCCGAAGAGATGAATGTCAGCCGTACCGTGGTGCGCGAAGCGATCATCATGCTGGAAGTGGAAGGCTATGTGGACGTGCGCAAGGGATCCGGGATCCATGTGGTGTCCAACCAGCAAAAGCACCTGGTGGTGCCGGGCGACAGCATCGAGTTCGCCACCGCCGGCCCGTTTGAGCTGCTGCAGGCGCGCCAGCTGATTGAAAGCAACATCGCCGAGTTCGCCGCCACCCAGGTGACCAAACAAGATATCGTGCAGTTGATGGAGATCCAGGAGCACGCCCGTAAAGAGGATCGCTTCCGCGACTCGCAGTGGGATCTGAAGTTCCACGTGCAGGTGGCGCTGGCCACCCAGAACACCGCCATGGCCACCATCGTGGAAAAAATGTGGGTGCAGCGGGTCAACAACCCTTACTGGAAAAAGCTGCACGAGCATATCGACGAACGCTCGATCGCCAGCTGGTGTGACGATCACGATCAGATCCTCAAGGCGCTGATGCGCAAAGACCCTTACGCCGCCAAACTGGCGATGTGGCAGCACCTGGAAAACACCAAACAGATGCTGTTCAACGCCACCAGCGATGACTTCGAATACAACGCCGATCGCTACCTGTTTGCCGAGAATCCGGTGGTGCATCTGGATGGCGTGAACCACGAGCCGAAATAGCCACGGCGGTCAAAAACCGTCGGCTTATGTCAGGTAATGTAAAATCCGCTGAATCGATGCCGGAACCGCCGTTTGCCGTGTACTATTTCACCGTCGGCAACGTAGATTTCCCTGTTGCCAATCGTGCTATTTTGGTAGAGTTAGCCCACTTTTTTACCCATTGCTGCGGGGGCGGGACGCGAATAAATGCGCTGGTTGTTTGCCATGCTGATTGCTGTTTTCTGCTGGACCGGTTCGGTCTCCGGCCAACAGCTATGCGTGGCGTCACCCAAGCCAACCCCCAGCGAGCTGAGCAGCCTGCCGCTGCTGGCGGAGCCGGCGCTTTCCCCCTATGATCATGTGTATCGGGCGCCGGCTGAAGCGCGCCGCAAAGCCCCCGGCAAGTTGCCGCTGCTGCTGCCCAGAGCGCACTCTTTCTCCGGTTCGCTGCTCGCATCCTCCCTGCCGGCGCCGGTCTATACCCTGGCCGCAGAGCCGGGTTACCGAATTCGCTTCCCCCGCCAGGACACCCCGGCTCCCAACCGGCTTGCCCAGGTCGACTGGATGCTGGACGCTTCCAGGCAACAGAGTCGCCAGGCCGGTTGGAAAGAAAGCAACATGCAGTACCGTGGCACGCTGACTTACCACCTATGACCGGTGTCGCACCGCTTAGAAACCTTAAAGCAACGCCGTTTCATCGTTATCAGCACTCAGGATCGCCGCGCGCTTTCAGCTCACGCCCGCTCCGCCGCTGAGATAAAAATAAACAATGACGTTTTAGGAACACCGGATGGACATCATTAAAGAACTGATACATGCCTTATGGCAGCAGGATTTTGAGACGCTGGCGAACCCCTCGTTGGTGTGGACCCTCTACATCCTGCTGTTCATGATCCTGTTTTTGGAGAACGGCCTGCTGCCGGCCGCTTTCCTGCCGGGTGACAGCCTGCTGATCCTGGTCGGTGTGCTGATCGCCAAAGGCACCATGGGCTTCCCATTGACCATCGTTATCCTGACCGTCGCCGCCAGCCTGGGGTGCTGGGTCAGTTATATACAAGGCCGGTGGCTCGGCAATACGCGAACGGTGCAAGGCTGGCTTTCGCATCTGCCGGCCCACTACCATCAGCGTGCACATAACCTGTTCCACCGTCACGGCCTTTCCGCCCTGCTGGTCGGCCGCTTCCTGGCCTTCGTGCGTACCCTGCTGCCGACCATCGCCGGCCTGTCCGGCCTGAGCAACGCACGCTTCCAGTTCTTCAACTGGATGAGCGGCCTGCTGTGGGTCTTGATCCTGACGACGCTGGGCTTCGCCCTCGGAAAAACCCCGGTGTTCCGCAAGTATGAAGATCAGCTGATGTTCTGCCTGATGATGTTGCCGCTGGTATTGCTGGTGGTCGGGCTGGTCGGCTCGCTGATCGTGTTGTGGCGCAAGAAGCGCGCCAACAGCCAGAACCCGGGGAAAGGGGCGTGACAGCAAAGCGCCCGCGCTGGCAATACGTCCTGATGATCGCGCTCGCCCTGCTGGCGTTGGCGACGCTGTTGGTGCCCTGCATGGTGCGCACCGAGAGCGAGCTGCGCATCCGCGCCAGCCAGCAAGGGCTGTCGCTGCCCGACGGTTTTTATGTCTACCAGCGCCTGGATGAACGCGGCATCCGCATCAAAAGCATTACGCCGGAAGGCGATGGCCTGGTCATCCGTCTGGATTCGCCGGAGCAGCAGTTGCTGGCGCGCGAAGCGTTGCAAACCATTCTGCCGCCCGGTTACCACATCGCATTGAGCGAGTCCCCCGTGCCGTCGCATTGGGTGCGCGAATTTGCGCGTTCCCCGCTCAATCTGGGATAATCCCCCTTCATATGAAGGGGTTTCCTTTCATTGCCATAATCTTCATTTTCATTCGCATCGATTAGCTCAACAATTAATCAGTCAGCACTGGGTCACGGCTGATTCTTTGGGGGCACGCCGGTTTCATGACTATGCTGAAGGGTAACTTCAGCCGGCGATGAACGCCCTCCTCTCGCGCTGCCGCCTTCGGCAGTCAGGAAAGCGGGTGCCTGTTCAGGCATCCCATGAAAAAGGAACTGAAAGATGAAATTACGCCACTCCCTGTTACTGCTGTTGCCACTCTGCACGCTGCCGGCCCTCGCTTCGGCCGCAGAGGGCGGCTGCGCCGCCAAAGCGCAAGACATCCAGCAGCAAATTGACTACGCCACCCAACACGGCAACACCCACCGCGTGGAAGGACTGAAAAAAGCGCTGAGCGAAGTGCAGACTCACTGCACCGAAGCCGGCCTGCAGGCCGAACGCCAGAAAAACATCGCAGAGAAACAGCGCAAGGTCGAAGAGCGCCGGCAGGAGCTGAAAGAAGCGCAGCAAACCGGCAAGCTGGAGAAGGTCGCCAAGAAGCAGCAAAAGCTGGCCGAAGCGCAGGCTGAATTGAAACGCGCCCAGGCGGAATAATTTTTTTACACCAGCGGATTTATCGATGAGAGCCCCATCACACGGGATTTCTTAAGCATATGGAATTGATGTCTGGTGTTATCTGCTGGTCATCACCCCTTTGCTCCGGCGAAAAAATCCGCTATGTTAAAAGTCTGTCGAAATAAACGTTAAGGAATAATCACATGGCACATGATTCAAATGCAGAAAACTTACGCGCTGAACTGAAGTCCTTAGCCGATACGCTGGAGGAAGTGCTGAACTCCTCCACCGACAAACCGAAAGCCGAGCTGGAGAAGCTGCGCTCGAAGGCGGAAGGCGCGCTGAAAGAGACCCGCGCTCGCCTGAGCGACGCCGGTGACAAGCTGGCTTCGCAAACCAAACAGATCGCCGGCCAGGCCGACGACTATGTGCGCGACAACCCGTGGACCGGCATCGGTATCGGCGCGGCGGTCGGCGTGGTGTTGGGCGTGCTGCTCGCGCGTCGCTAATCATGGCTGAACAACCGCAAGTGCGCGCGCAGGGCCCCGCCAAAGGGGTCCTGGATATCGGTCAGCGCATCATCACGATCCTGGTCGGCATGGTGGAAACCCGTGTCCGGCTGGCGGTCGTCGAGCTGGAAGAGGAGAAAGCCAACCTCATTCAGCTGCTGATCATGGCCGGTATGACGCTGCTGTTCACCGCCTTCGGTTTGATGAGCCTGCTGATCCTGATCTTCTGGGCCATCGATCCGGTCTACCGGCTGGTGGCGCTGGGCGCCACCACTGGCGTGCTGCTGTTTCTGGCCGTGGTCGGCACCATCTGGACGCTGGTCAAGGCCCGTCGCACCACGCTGCTGGGCGCCACGCGCAAGCAGTTGGAACTCGACCGCGCCGAACTGGAGCGCGAGCCATGAGCCGCCGCCGCTACCTGGAATGGAAGAAAGAGAGGCTGATTCGCCAGATCCAGCAACAGCGTCTGGATCTGGCCGAACACAAGTCTTTGTGGCTGGAAAAAACCGAACGCATTGACCGCGGCTGGCAGACCGTTTTTGGCCTGCGCCGCTATCTGGTACTCGGTTCCAGCGTCATGGCGCTGTACGGCATCCGCCACCCCAGCAAGATGATCCGCTGGTCGCGTCGCGCTTTCGGTGCCTGGAGCGCTATCCGACTGTTTAAAAAGACCTTCTCCGCCAAGTAAGCCGCTTGGTCTTTCCTTCAAACCTCCTGTTGCTCTGCCCTCGTTTTCCCCTTAAAACAGCGCTGTTTATCCCGTGGGCTGGGCAACCTGCTGACAAGCGTCAGTTTATTAGCACGCTAAAGATTCAGATTTTTTGAAAAATTACGACAGTTTTACTTGCTAACAACCTGAGCACTTCCCGCTTAACATTCACTCCATCAATACGATATGGGCCGAACAGGGTGAGAGACCCGATATACCGCCCGTTGATATGACTACCGCCGAACAGGCACACAAAAACACTTTGGAGTAGATGATGAAAAAATTAGAAGATACAGGTTTGCTGGTTGCTCGTATCCTGATGCCAATCCTGTTTATCGTGGCAGGCTACGGCAAAATGGGTGACGCTTATGCCGGAACCCAACAGTACATGCAATCGATGGGCGTGCCTGGCTTCTTGCTGCCGCTGACCATTCTGCTGGAGTTTGGCGGCGGTCTGGCGATCCTGTTCGGCTTCCTGACCCGTACCGTGGCGCTGTTCACTGCCGGTTTCACCATCCTGACCGCGCTGCTGTTCCACACTGACTTTGCGGAAGGCGTAAACCAGCTGATGTTCATGAAAAACCTGACCATCGCCGGCGGCTTCATCGTGTTGGCGGTCGCAGGCCCGGGCGGCTTCAGCATCGACCGTCTTCTGAACAAGAAATGGTAATCTAAACTGTCATTCAGGGCCCGGCATGCCGGGCCCTGTCGTTTTTCACTCGGACACCAAGGAGATTCCCATGGGACAACTCGTCGATGGCGTTTGGCAAGACATCTGGTATGACACGAAATCTACCGGCGGCCGTTTCAAACGTTCAACCGCTCAGTTTCGCAATTGGGTGACCGCCGACGGTCAGCCCGGCGAACACGGCGCGGGCGGCTTCCAGGCCGAAGCGGGCCGTTATCACCTGTATGTTTCTCTCGCCTGCCCCTGGGCGCACCGCACGCTGCTGATGCGCAAATTGAAAGGGCTGGAGCAGATTATTCCGGTCTCGGTGGTGCACCCGCTGATGCTGGAAAACGGCTGGACCTTCGGCCAGGATTTTCCTGAAACCACCGGCGATCCGCTGTATCACGCCGACTTCCTGTACCAGATCTACCTGCGGGCCGATCCGCACTACAGCGGGCGCGTGACCGTGCCGGTGCTGTGGGATAAACAGCGGCAAACCATCGTCAGCAACGAATCCGCCGACATCATCCGCATGTTCAACAGCGCGTTTGACGGCGTCGGCGCTCGGGCTGGGGACTACTACCCGACCGATCTGCGCGGTAAGATCGATGAGCTGAACGGCTGGATTTACGATCAAGTGAACAACGGCGTGTACAAGGCCGGTTTCGCCACCAGCCAGGAAGCCTATGACGAAGCGGTCAACGGGGTATTCAACGCGCTGGAGCGCCTTGAGCAGATCCTGGGGCAACATCGCTACCTGACCGGCGATCGGCTGACCGAGGCCGACCTGCGTCTGTGGACCACGCTGGTGCGTTTCGATCCGGTGTACGTCACCCACTTCAAGTGCGACAAACACCGCATCAGCGACTATCTGAACCTGTACGGTTTCCTGCGCGACATCTACCAGATGCCGGGCATCGCCGAAACGGTCAGCCTGCCGCACATTCGCAACCACTACTACCGCAGCCACGCCACCATCAACCCGCACGGCATCATTTCCATCGGGCCGGCGCAGGATCTGGACGAGCCGCACGGCCGCGACCAGCGCTTCGGCTAAGGCAAAAAAATCCCCTTGCCGCCCGGCAAGGGGATGTCATTCAACGAACGTTAACGCTGTGCGAACAGGCGAGGAATTTCGCGTAGGAACCAGGCTTTCGCCTCCCCCATGCTGTCGCGCCGCCAGGCCATGATGATATCGGCTTCGCGGCTGTATTCCGGCCCCACCACCCGCAGCCGCCCGGCTTCGATATCTTTCTCCACCATCGGGTACGGCATGGTCGCCACCCCCAACCCGGCCAGCAGCGCCAGACGCTTGTCTTCAATGGTGCTCACCGTCAGACGCTGTTGTTTATCCAGCAGCTGAACGGTCAACACCGGGCGCTCGCGGGCGGTATCCGCCACGGCGATGCCGCGGTACTTCACGCGGGTCACCTCGGACAACGGCTCCGGCTCCTGATGGATCGGGTGATCCGGCGCGGCGACATAAACGCTCATCACCTTGTACAGTTTGCGGGTGTTGATCTCCGAGGATGCGCGGAAATGCATATCCGGTGCGATCACGATGTCAGCGCGCCCCTGCTCCAACCGCTCCCAGGCGCCCGCCAACACTTCGGTGAAAATCGACACCTGGGTATTGGCCTTCAGCGCCAGCTTGTCGACCAGCGGGAACAGCAGGCTCGGCGGTGATAACGCTTCGCTGACGATGGTCAGGTGGGTTTCCCAACCGCGCGCCAGCGCTTCGGCGTCGGTGGTCAGCTTGTCTGCCGCTTCCAGCAGCACCCGCCCGCGCTCCAGCAACATCCGCCCCACGTTGGTGAACTTGGTGCGGTGGCCCGAACGGTCGAACAGCACCACGTCCAATTCTTCTTCCAATTTTTGCATGGTGTAGCTGAGCGCCGACGGCACCCGGCCCAATTCGTCGGCGGCCGCGGCGAAGCTGCCACGCCGGTCGATCGCGTCCATCACTCTCAGCGCCTCAAGCGTGAGCGCCCGATCTCTGGCCATCACATCCCTCTGTCAGGAAATTTGAATATGCCGACCAGATTAACTGGCTAACAATCCGACGTCCAGATGCTTACCATTTGGATAATGAATTTAGAGAGCCGATTGCCATGATTACATGCAGAACAGCACAACAATGCGGGCAAGCTGACTTTGGTTGGCTGCAGGCTCGCTACACCTTTTCCTTTGGTCACTACTTCGATCCCAAACTGATGGGCTACGCCTCGCTGCGGGTACTGAATCAGGAGGTGCTGGCACCGGGCGCGTCGTTCCAGCCGCGCACCTATCCCAGCGTGGACATCCTGAACCTGATCCTGCAGGGCGAGGCGGAGTACCGCGACAGCGACGGCAACACCACGCGCGCCAAAGCCGGCGAAGCGCTGCTGTTGGCCACCCAGCCGGGCCTGAGTTACAGCGAGCAGAACGTCAGCGGCGACACGCCGCTCACCCGCCTGCAGCTGTGGCTGGACGCCTGTCCGGAACGCAGCAACGAGCGAGTGCAACGCCTGACGCTGCCGCCGGCAGGCAACCTGCTGCTGGCCTCGCCGGACGGCGCGCAGGGCAGCCTGCAGCTGCGCCAGCAGGTTTGGATCCACCATCTCGATCTGCAGCCGGGCGAAGAACAAACGCTGACGATTAACGGGCCGCGCGCCTATTTGCAGTCGATTCACGGCACCATCGCCGCTACCGGCGAGCGCCACGAAGCGCAACGCCTGACCTGCGGCGACGGCGCCTTCGTGCGTGAGGAAAACCGCCTGACGATCCGCGCCGAAACGCCGCTGCGCGCGCTGCTGATTGACCTGCCGGTGTAAGCCGGCCGAAAAACGAAAAACCCCGCGCAACAGGCGTTGCGCGGGGTTTTCTTTTGTCGAGGGAGTTGACCGGTAAGCCGGGTTCTGTCGTGGACAGTCATTCCTCTAGGCCAGCAATCGCTCACTGGCTCAAGCAGCCTACCCGGGTTCAGTACGGGCCGTACCATGTGAACCCCTATTTGGCCTTGCTCCGGGTGGAGTTTACCGTGCCACGAACTGTTGCCAGCCGCGCGGTGCGCTCTTACCGCACCCTTTCACCCTTACCTGATCCCGCTTGCGCGGGCCATCGGCGGTTTGCTCTCTGTTGCACTAGTCGTAGGCTTGCGCCTCCCAGGCGTTACCTGGCACCCTGCCCTATGGAGCCCGGACTTTCCTCCCCTCCATCTGTCTCCCCGAAGAGGACGGCAATGAAGCGGCGACTGTCTGGTCAACTCCGGCGCGGATAGTAGCGTCGCGGCGGCGGCAGGTCAACCGCTTTACGGCTGTTGTTGCTCCAGCGCGTGCTTATACAGCGCATTTTTCTTCACGCCGTGGATTTCCGCCGCCAGCGCCGCCGCCTTTTTCAGCGGCAGCTCTTTTTGCAGCAGCGCCAGCGTGCGCAGCGCCTCGAGCGGCAGCGCATCCTCCTGCGCCTTGTGGCCTTCGACGATCAGCACCATCTCACCGCGGCGGCGCACTTCATCTTCCTGCACCCACGCCAGCAGCTCGCCCACCGGCGCGCCGTGGATGGATTCCCAGGTTTTGGTCAGCTCGCGCGCCAGCACCACATAGCGCTGCGGGCCCCAGACGGTGACCATGTCCTGCAGGCTTTCCAGCAGACGATGGGTGGATTCGTAGAAAATCAGCGTGCGCGGTTCCTCCGCCAGCGCCATCAGCGTATCCTTGCGCCCCTTGGTTTTCGCCGGCAGGAAACCTTCGTAGCAGAAACGGTCGGAAGCGACGCCCGCGGCGCACAGCGCGGTAGTGGCGGCGCAGGCGCCCGGCAGCGGCACCACGCGAATGCCGGCCTCGCGGCAGCGGCGCACCAGGTGATAACCGGGATCGTTGATCAGCGGCGTGCCGGCGTCGGAAACCAGCGCAATGCTTTGGCCTTCCTGCAGTTTCGCCAGCAGCTGCTCGGCCTTTTGCTGTTCGTTGTGATCGTGCAGCGCGAACAGACGCGCGTTGATCGCGAAGTGTTGCAACAGCAATCCGGTATGGCGCGTATCTTCCGCCGCGATCAGATCAACGCTTTTCAGTACCTCTAACGCACGGTGGGTAATATCGCCCAGATTGCCGATGGGGGTGGGCACCACATACAGCGTTGATGCAGAAATGACTGATTGTTGGTGTTGATTCATTGTTTCATCCGGGTTGCCGATTTAATATTGAGCATCTTGAAAAAAACATCACTGGATACAGTATGCTTTCCTCAACATTCGTTCGTACCAAAGCAGGGCGTTCCAAGCCTGTCCGACTGACCGCAGTCATCGCCGCCGCCCTTTTCCTGGCAGGCTGTCCAAGTCGGGCCCCGCAAACGCCGCCCGCCAATATACAGGACGAAGCGAGCGCCAGCTCCGATTACTACCTGCAGCAGTTGCAGCAAAGCAGCGATGATAACAAGGCTGACTGGCAATTACTTGCTATTCGCGCCTTGCTGCGTGAAGGAAAACTGCCGCAGGCCGGCGACCAGTTGAACCAACTGCCGAAAAACCTTAGCGGCGCGCAGCAGACCGAACGCCAATTGCTGACCGCCGAACTGCAGATCGCCAACAAGAGCTACGTCAGCGCCCGCAGCACGCTGGGCCACCTGGACAGCGGTGCGCTGTCGCCGAATCAGAAGGTGCGCTACTACCAGGCGCAGATCGCCGCCAATCAGGGCAAAGCGTCGCTGCCATTGATCCGCGCCTATATCGCCCAGGAGCCGCTGCTGACCGGCAAGGCGCACCAGGACAATCTGGATCAAACCTGGCAGGCCCTGCTGCAGCTGACGCCGCAGGAGATGAACAGCCTGGTGATCAACGCCGACGAGAACGTGCTGCAAGGCTGGCTGGACCTGCTGCGCGTCTATCAGGACAACAAGCAGGATCCCGATCTGCTGAAGGCCGGCATCAAAGACTGGCAGAACCGTTATCCGAAGAACCCGGCGGCCAAAACGCTGCCGGCTCGCCTGAATCAGGTGCTGAACTTCACCCAGGCCTCCACCTCGAAAATCGCCCTGCTGCTGCCGTTGAACGGCCAGGCGAAAGTGTTCGCCGACGCCATCCAGCAAGGCTTCGAAGCGGCGAAAAACGGCGGTTCCATGCCGGCGCCGCAACCTCAAGCCGCGCAACCGGCCAGCACGCCGGCTCAAACGGCGCCGGCCGATCAGGCCGCTACGGGTGACATCAACGCCAATGGCGCGGTCAGCCCTTCGGCGCAAGAGAGCCAGCCTGCCGTCACCGCCGCGCAACCCGCTGCGCCGTCCAGCGCGCCGATAACGCCGCTGCAGGCCGCCAACGCGCAGGTCAAAGTGTACGACACCACCAGCCAGCCGCTGGCCGCCTTGCTGAGCCAGGCGCAGCAGGATGGCGCCACCCTGGTGGTCGGCCCACTGCTGAAAGAGAACGTCGATCAGTTGTCCGCCAGCACCACCACGCTGAACGTGCTGGCGCTTAACCAGCCGGAAACGCCGAAGGACAACCTGAACATCTGTTACTTCGCCCTGTCGCCGGAAGATGAAGCCCGCGACGCCGCCCGCCACATCTGGGAACAGCAGAAGCGTCAACCGCTGCTGCTGGTGCCGCGCGGCGCCTTCGGCGATCGCGTCGCCAGGGCCTTTAACCAGGAATGGCAGAAGCAAGGCGGGCAAACCGTGCTGCGCCAGGACATCGGCTCCGCCGGCGAGCTGCGCCAGATGGTGAACAGCGGCGGCATCCGCATGACCGGTACGCCGATGTCGAGCGCCCCGGCGCCGCAGAGCGTCACCATCGCCGGGCTGACCATTCCTGCGCCGCCGAGCGACGTGCCCGCCGCCACCAGCGGCAGCGTCGACGCGGTGTACATCGTCGCCACGCAGTCTCAGCTGACGCTGATCAAACCGATGATCGACATGGCCACCAGCTCGCGCGGCAAGCCGGCGATGTACGCCAGCTCGCGCAGCTACCAGGCCGGCGCCGGCCCGGACTTCCGTCTGGAAATGGAAGGCCTGCAGTTCAGCGATATTCCGCTGCTGGCCGGCTCAAACCCTCAGCTGCTGCAGCAGGCCAGCGCGCGTTTCCGCAACGACTACTCGCTGGTGCGCCTGTATGCGATGGGGATGGATGCCTGGACATTGGCCAACCACTTTGCTGAAATGCGCCAGCTGCCGGGCTTCCAGGTTTCCGGCACCACCGGTACGCTGAGCGCGTCGCCGAACTGCGTGATCAACCGTAAGCTGCCTTGGCTGCAATACCGTCAGGGTACGGTCGTTCCAGTCTCTTGAACCCACGCGCCTCAGGGGCGGGCTATGAGTTACTGGCCCGCCGTCACCTGGAACACGCCGGGCTCACCTTCTGCGCCGCCAATGTCGCGGTGCGCGGCGGTGAGCTCGACCTCATCATGCGCGACGGCACCACCTGGGTGTTCGTCGAAGTGCGCTACCGCCGCAACGACGCCTTCGGCGGCGCGGCCGCCAGCGTCACCTTTCGCAAACAACAGCGGTTGCTGCACGCCGCCGCCGTCTGGCTGGCGGGGCGCGGAGCCAGTTTTGACACATCATCTTGCCGTTTTGATGTTTTGGCCATTACCGGTAGCCAGTTAGAATGGATACCCAACGCCTTCAATGCGGATTAATCGGGGTTTTGCGGCGCAGACCGGCCCTTTGACTTAGTGGATTAATACAACGTGCTGGATAGAATTAAAGTCTGTTTCACCGAAAGCATCCAAACCCAGATCGCGGCGGCGGAAGCACTGCCGGACGCCATTTCCCGCGCTGCGATGACGCTGGTTCAATCCTTACTCAACGGCAACAAAATCCTGTGCTGCGGCAACGGCACCTCGGCCGCCAACGCGCAGCACTTCGCCGCCAGCATGATCAACCGTTTTGAAACCGAGCGCCCCAGCCTGCCGGCCATCGCTCTCAACGCCGACAACGTGGTGCTGACGGCAATCAGCAACGATCGGCTGCACGACGAAGTGTACGCCAAGCAGGTGCGTGCGCTCGGGCACACCGGCGACGTGCTGCTGGCGATTTCCACCCGCGGCAACAGCCGTGATATTGTGAAGGCGGTCGAGGCGGCCGTGACGCGCGATATGACCATCGTCGCACTTACCGGCTACGACGGCGGCGAGCTGGCCGGGCTGCTCGGCCAGCAGGATGTCGAAATCCGCATCCCGTCGCACCGCAGCTCGCGCATTCAGGAAATGCATATGCTGACCGTAAACTGCCTGTGCGACCTGATAGACAATACGTTATTCCCCCACCAGGACGATTAAGGAACTGAGATGAAGCTAAAAGCCACATTTGCAGTGCTGTCCAGCGCCCTGCTGTTGCAAGGCTGTATCGCCGGCGTCGTCGTCGGCAGTGCGGCCGTCGCCACCAAAACCGCCACCGACCCGCGCAGCGTAGGGACCCAGGTGGATGACGGCACGCTGGAAGCCAGGGTCGAAAGCGCCCTGAGCAAAGACCAGCAGTTGAAGAAAGATGCCCGGGTGGTCGCCACCGCCTATCAGGGCAAGGTGCTGCTGACCGGCCAGTCGCCTAACGCCGATCTCACCGCGCGCGCCAAGCAGATCGCCATGGGCGTGGAAGGCACGACCGAAGTGTATAACGAAATCCGTCAGGGCACGCCGGTCAGCCTGAGCACCGCGTCCTCCGACACCTGGATCACCACCAAGGTGCGTTCGCAGCTGCTCACCAGCGATACGGTGAAATCGTCCAACGTGAAGGTCACCACCGAAAACGGCGAAGTGTTCTTGCTGGGCCTGGTCACGCAGCAGGAAGGGCAGTCGGCGGCGCAGATCGCCAGCCAGGTCAGCGGCGTGAAGCACGTCACTACCGCCTTTACCTACGTGAAATAATCCGCCTGGCGGGAGCGGCGCCGTGCCGTTCCCGCCCGTTTAATCCAGCTTGTTCTCGCGTAAAAACGCTTCCCCGCCCAGTTGCCGCATCTGCCGCATGATCCACTGTTGACGCTGCACCACATAGCCGGACGGCGCATCGGCCCTGAAGCGATGCGGATTCGGCAATACCGCCGCCAGCAGCGCCGCTTCGGCCGCGCTCAGGCGCTTGGCCGGCTTATGGAAAAAGCGCTGTGAAGCCTCTTCCACGCCGAATACCCCATCGCCGAACTCGACGATGTTCAGATACACCGTCAGAATGCGCCGCTTGGTCCACACCAATTCGATGCCGGACGTCAGCCCGGCCTCCAATCCTTTGCGCAGCCAGCTGCGGCCATCCCACAAAAACAGGTTCTTGGCGGTTTGCTGCGACAGCGTGGACGCGCCACGGATGCGCGTCGGGCGCTTCTCGTTGTGGCTGAGCGCCTTTTCAATGGCCGCCACGTCGAAGCCCCAATGGTCTGGAAACTTCTGATCTTCCGCCGCCATCACCGCCAGCGCCATTTGCGGCGAGATGTCGTCCATCGACACCCAGTCCGAATGGGCGACATAGCCGAAGTCGCCGCTCAGCCAGGCGCTGACCTGCCGTTCCACCATCACGGCGGAAAACGGCACCGGCAGGAAGGCGAAGAGCACAATGCCCAACGCCCACAGGCCGATAATCGCGATGACGCCGCGCTTCAGCCAATACCACGGGCGCAGCCGCCGCCATCCGACGAGCGATTTTCTCATTCAGCCAGTTCCAGCACCCGCGCCACCAGCTTATCGATGCCCAGGGCCGCCTGCGCGATAGACGGCGCCAGCATATAGGCCGGCGTGGTCACGATCTTATGTTCGCCGTCCACCACGATGTCGTCCACCGGGCAAATCACCGGTTCGCCGCCCATGGCGTCAATCACTTCCCCCAGATCCGGATCGTTGCCAATGGTCAGCCGCACTTGTTGATCCAGCAGTTTCGGCAACAGCGCCGGCGCGATGCACATCAGGCCAATTGGTTTGTTGGCCTTATGCATCTCGCGCGTCAGGCGCGCCAAATCTTCATCGACCCAACATTCCGCGCCGGCTTCGGCGAAATTGCTGAGGTTCTTGGCGGCGCCAAAGCCGCCGGGCACGATCAGCGCATCCAGCTGCGCGGCCTCCGCCAGCGCCAGCGGCTGCACCGCACCGCGGGCAATGCGCGCCGATTCAATCAGAACATTGCGCGACTCCGCCATCTCCTCACCAGATAAGTGATTAATAACATGGCGTTGTGGTTTATCAGGCGCCAAGCACACCGCCTGGGCGCCGGCACGATCCAACGCCAGCAGCGTCAGCACCGCTTCATGGATCTCCGTACCGTCATAAACGCCGCTGCCGCTGAGGACTACACCCACCTTTTTCATCACTCTTACTCCTGTCGCTGCTGTCAACTGGTTCGTGCTCGGAGTTGACAAACACTAATCTACATCACACATTTTAATGAATCTTCTAACAAGAGCGCTTACATTTGCTATGTTGTTGGCTGTATGATGTTTAGGAATTCGCAACAACCTGCTCGACCAGAACACTGAAACCAATACGCAGGTTCACAATTTCCCTGGTGTTGGCGCAATATTCGCGCACCCCGGCTTAGGTCGGGGTCATTTTTTTTCAGCGTTCTCAACCCAAGCCCGCAGTACCTGCACGTCGTTGCGCCACTCTTGTTTCAGCTCATCCACCCAATCCTGCACGTTATCCCACCAGGCCGGCAGCGTCGGCGTTTGAATCTGCTGCGCCAGCTGCTGCAGATGGCGCAGACCGACCGAACCGGCGGCGCCCTTGATCTTATGCCCTTCCTCAGTGATGCCTTTCTGATCGCGCGCCGTCATGTTGGAGTCCAGCACCGCCAGATAGCCCGGCATCATCTGTTCGAACATCTCCAGACTTTGGTGGATCAGCTGCGGGCCAACCAGATCCATGTACTGTTCCAGCATCGCGGTATCGAGTAACGACTCATTAATCTGCATCGCCTTGTGCTCCGTTTTCTTTGAAGTGTGAGAAGGTTGATGATCCCAATAGTGTTTGATGACCTTGGTCAGCGCCGGCACCGACAGCGGCTTGCTCAGCACATCGTCCATGCCCGCCTCGAGATACTCTTTTTTGTCTTTCAGCACGTTGGCGGTCAGGGCCACCAGCGGCGGCAGCGCCTGCCCGGCATAGCGCTCGCGCAGCGCCCGGGCGATGTCCAGCCCGGTCATGTCCGGCAGTTGGATGTCCAGCAGCACCAGATCGAACTCGTCCGGATCGAACATCGCCAGCGCGTCGTGGCCGTTCATCGCCACATCGACGCTGTTGCCCAGCTTCTCCAGCACCGAGCGCGCCACGATCACGTTCAGTTCGATATCCTCCACCAGCAGAATGTGCAGCGCCGGCAACGGCAGCGCCTCTTCCTCCGGCGCCGCGCTGACGGCTTCCTGCACCACCGGCGCCTTGATGGTTAAGGTAAAGCAAGAACCATGCCCTTGTTCGCTGCGCACGGTGATGTCGCCGCCCATGCTCTGCGCCAGCCGCTTGGAGACCGCCAGCCCGATGCCGGTGCCGGTGGCCGGGCGGCCGCCGCGCTGATCTTTCACCTGATAATACATGGCGAAGATCTTGTCCTGCTCGTCCTGCGGGATGCCCATGCCCGAGTCTTCCACTTCGAACACCAGCTTCTCCTGCGCCTCGCGCCGCACGCGCACCACAATTTGCCCCTGCTGGGTAAATTTCACCGCGTTGCCGATCAGATTCCACAGGATCTGCCGCAGGCGGGTGCCGTCGGTCACGATCTGCTGCGGCAGCGGCGTCTGCGGCTCCATGACGAACTGCAGCCCTTTCGGCTGCGCCAGCAGGCCCGAGAGGTTCTCCAAATCCGCCAGGAAACCGGTGAAGTCCACCGGCTGGTTGTCGAGCTGCACCTTGCGCCGCTCGAGCTTGTCCATTTCGATAATGTCGTTGAAGATATTGCCGAGGGTGATGGCGCTGACGTGGATGGTCTTCAGGTATTTCAGCTGCTCGTCGTTCAGCTCGGTATCGAGCAGAATGCGGCTCAGGCCGACGATGCCGTTAAGCGGCGTACGCAGCTCGTGGCTGATGGTGGAGATAAAGGTAGTCTTCTCCCTGCTGGCGTTCTCCAGCGCGTCCTGGTAGCGCTTACGCTCGGTAATATCGCGGCCGAAGCCCATCAGCCCGTGGCGTTTACCCACCCGGTCGTAAAACGGCACCTTGCGCAGCTCGAAACAGGCCTTGCGGCCGTCGGGATACACCAGCCACTGTTCGTAGGTCAGCGAGACGTTGTGGCGGAACACCTTCTCGTCGGTTTCGATCACCTTTTCGGCGATCTCCTGGCCGTAGACGTCGAACGGCGTCAGGCCGATCAATTGCTTCTCGCTCTTGCCGGTCAACAGCTCCATCGCGCGGTTGCAGCCGGAAAATTCTTTGTCTTCGTTGCGGTAGTAGACCAGATCCGGCGAGGCATCGAGGAAGGAACGCAACAGCGCCGATTGCTGGCCCAGCTCAATCTGCGCCTGCTCGCGCTGTTCCATCTCTTCCGTCAGCTTTTCCATCACCTGCAGGCGCTCTTCTTCCGCCTTGATACGGTCGGCGATCTCCTGATTCAGCTGGCTGATATTGTCTTTGAGCTGCTGATTGAGCTCCAGATCGCGGTGGCGCATCTCTTCCAGCTTGTCCACCAGCCGCGCCAGCCGCTGGCGCGACTCTTCCAACTGTTCCACCACCACCGAGAGAAAATAGACCGCCCACGGGGTGATCAACAGGCCGAAGAAGATCGAACGCACCACGTCGATGCTTTCCACTTCGCCGCGCAGCAGCATGGTCACCGCCATCTGCACCACCATCGCCAGCACCACCAGCGCCGAGGCCAGCAGCAGCGAGAAGCGCACCAACCCCAGTTTCACCATTAAATCAACGTAGTACTGGGCCAACACCCGGATTTGCTTCATAGCGGCTCCCATCAGACACAATCTTTTGAATCATACCGTAAAACAGCGGTGAGATAAGGCGGCAAACGCCGAAGTGTGGCAAAGATTGCACTTCAGAGCGGCATGCCAGGGCGGTAGCGCCGCTTTTCATCCAGCGCGCTGCCCTGCCCGCCGTGCCGTTGCAGATAAGCGCCGACCGCCTGCATGCCGCTCCAGCGGTTTTCGCACCACAGCGGCGCCAGCAGCGTCGGCCGCCGGGCGCTGGCGGAAAGACGGTGGTACACCACGTCCCCCGGCGTATGGCGGATCATCTCCCCGGCGCTGGCGGCGTAATCCTCCAGCGCCAGTTCGGGCAACCGCCCGGCCTGCCACGCCCGCGCCAGGGTGCTGCCGGTGACGACGTGCAGCGGGTGCAGCTTGATGCCGTCGACGCCGGTCTCCGTCACCCGCTGCAGCGTGAGCAGATGATCGCGCTGGGTTTCTCCCGGCAGCCCGACGATCAGATGGCAGCACACCTTCAGCCCGCGCTGCCGGGCCAGTCGCGCAGTCTGCTGATAACAGCGAAAATCATGGCCGCGGTTGATGCGCTTCAGCGTTTTATCGTGCGCCGTCTGCAGCCCCAGCTCCAGCCACACCTCATAGCCTTGCTCGCGGTATCCCGTCAGCAGATCCAGCGCGGCGGCCGGCACGCAGTCCGGCCGGGTGCCGACGCACAGGCCGACCATGGCGCTCTGCGCCAACGCCTGCCGATACATCGCCTCCAGCCGTTCAACCTCCGCATAGGTGCTGGTATAGGCCTGGAAATAGGCCAGATAGCGCCGCGCCCGATCGACCCGCGCGGCCTGCTGCGCCAGCTGTTCGGCGATACTCTGGCGCTGCATCGCCTCATCGGCGAACGAGGCGACGTTGCAGAACGTACAGCCGCCGCGCCCCAACGTGCCGTCGCGGTTAGGGCAGCCGAATCCGCCGTGCAGCGTGAGTTTATGGATCTTTTCGCCATAGCGGCGCTGGAGATCCGCGCCAAACATATTGACTAATTGCGGCAACTGCATAATCTTGGTGGTTCTCTGTGTTCAAAGCCGCGATGCTAATAAGAAACGGCTTTTCCCGCGATGACAGAGATCAACGCTTTCCCCGCAAGGCGCCACCGAGCATAACTATTCATCATAAATGCAAATCAATTCACTATAATTCTGATGAATTATTCTAATCGTCACGCAACCGTTAACGGCAATATGACAACACGGTGAAAAATAGTCATAAACATCAGCCAAGCAATATCTTATAGAATAAAATTCTGACATTACTCCCCGCACTAGCATGGTGCAGAGATTAAGGGGTTGCACTATAGTGAGACAGCTCACACTTCTGAGTGGATCGGCGTTGCCCCATGATAGTGCAAAAATGCATTAAAACACTTACTTTTCAAATAAATAAACATCATCAATTCGATAAGAATCTATCTTAAGCCCACATTTGACCTGCGAATTCTTTCTCGCTAAGTTGGAAGTCCGCTGGAAGCTTTCTGGACGGGCAAACGTCTCGTCATATTTATGCAGTAATTGAAGACTCCCTCTTAAAACAAGTCCTATACCACTTGTGAGACCGTCACGAGAGGCCATTGATGGAGGGCGGAAAAGCAGATTGGCGGGGTTAACTTGCTGATTGGACTTCTGCCTGAAATTGGGAAGCCCCCTCGCAGTAGGTTGTGAGAGTCACGCAGAGCCTGGGGAGGTTCACGATATGTTGTACGATAAATCCCAAGAGAGGGACAACTGTGGTTTCGGCCTGATCGCCCACATAGAAGGCGAACCTAGCCACAAGGTGGTGCGCACCGCCATTCACGCGCTGGCCCGCATGCAGCACCGCGGCGCGATCCTCGCCGACGGCAAGACCGGCGACGGCTGCGGCCTGTTGCTGCAAAAACCCGATCGCTTCTTCCGCATGGTGGCGGAAGAGCGCGGCTGGCGTTTGGCCAAAAACTACGCCGTCGGCATGATGTTCCTCAGCCAGAATGAAGAGGAAGCGCGCCTCAACCGCCGCATCGTGGAAGAAGAGCTGCAAAACGAAACGCTGTCGATCGTCGGCTGGCGTGAAGTGCCGACCAACCCGGACGTGCTGGGTGAAATCGCCCTCTCCTCCCTGCCGCGCATCGAGCAAATCTTCGTTAACGCCCCGGCCGGCTGGCGCCCGCGCGATATGGAGCGCCGCCTGTTCGTGGCGCGCCGCCGCATCGAGAAACGGGTGCAGGATGACAGTTTCTACGTCTGCAGCTTCTCCAACCTGGTGACGATCTATAAAGGCCTGTGCATGCCTGCGGATCTGCCGCGCTTCTATCTCGATCTGGCGGACCTGCGCCTGGAATCGGCCATTTGCCTGTTCCACCAGCGCTTTTCCACCAACACCGTGCCACGCTGGCCGCTGGCTCAGCCGTTCCGCTACCTGGCGCACAACGGCGAAATCAACACCATCACCGGCAACCGCCAGTGGGCGCTCGCCCGTACCTATAAATTCCAAACGCCGCTGATCCCGGATCTGCAGGCCGCCGCACCGTTCGTCAACGAAACCGGCTCCGACTCCAGCTCGCTGGACAACATGCTGGAGCTGCTGCTGGCGGGCGGGATGGATCTCATCCGCGCCATGCGCCTGCTGGTGCCGCCGGCCTGGCAGAACAACCCGGACATGGACGGCGATCTGCGCGCCTTCTTCGACTTCAACTCGATGCACATGGAGCCGTGGGACGGCCCGGCCGGCATCGTGATGTCCGACGGCCGCTACGCCGCCTGTAACCTCGATCGCAACGGCCTGCGGCCGGCGCGCTATGTGATCACCAAAGACAAGCTGATCACCTGCGCCTCCGAAGTCGGCATCTGGGATTACCAGCCGGATGAAGTGGTGGAAAAAGGCCGCGTCGGCCCCGGCGAGCTGATGGTGATCGACACCCGCAGCGGCCGCATCCTGCACTCGGCGGAAACCGACAACGATCTGAAAAGCCGCCATCCGTATAAAGAGTGGATGGAGAAAAACGTCAAACGTCTGGTGCCGTTCGAAGATCTGCCGGACGATCAGGTCGGCAGCCGCGAGCTCGACGACGCGCAGCTCGAAACCTACCAGAAACAGTTCGGCTACAGCAGTGAAGAGCTGGATCAGGTGATCCGCGTGCTGGGCGAAATTGGCCAGGAAGCCACCGGCTCGATGGGCGACGATACCCCGTTCGCCGTGCTTTCCAGCCGGCCGCGCATCGTTTACGACTATTTCCGCCAGCAGTTCGCGCAGGTCACCAACCCGCCGATCGATCCGCTGCGCGAAGCGCACGTCATGTCGCTGGCCACCAGCATCGGCCGTGAAATGAACGTGTTCTGCGAAGCCGAAGGCCAGGCGCACCGCCTGAGCTTCAAATCGCCGATCCTGCTGTACTCCGATTTCAAACAGCTCACCACGCTGGAAGGCGAATATTATCGCGCCGAGACGCTCGATCTGACCTTCGACCCGCAACAGCAGGATCTGGAGCAGACCATTCGCGCCCTGTGCGACGAAGCGGAACGCAAGGTGCGCGAAGGCGCGGTGCTGTTGGTGCTGTCCGACCGCGCCATCGCGCCCGGCCGCCTGCCGGTACCGGCCCCGATGGCCGTTGGCGCCGTGCAAACCCGGCTGGTGGAGAAAAGCCTGCGCTGCGACGCCAACCTGATCGTTGAAACCGCCAGCGCCCGCGATCCGCACCACTTCGCCGTGCTGCTCGGCTTCGGCGCGACCGCCATCTACCCGTATCTGGCCTATGAAACCCTGGCCAAGCTGGTGGACAGCCAGGCGATCGACAAGAAATACCGCGACGTGATGCTGAACTACCGCAACGGCATCAACAAAGGCCTGTACAAGATCATGTCCAAGATGGGCATTTCGACCATCGCCTCTTACCGCTGTTCCAAGCTGTTCGAAGCGGTCGGCCTGCACCGCGATCTGGCGGACCTGTGCTTCCAGGGCGTGGTCAGCCGCATCGGCGGCGCCAGCTTCAGCGACTTCCAGCAGGATCTGCAGAACCTCTCCAAGCGCGCCTGGCTGAAACGCAAACCGCTGGAGCAAGGCGGCCTGCTGAAGTTCGTGCACGGCGGCGAATACCACGCCTACAACCCGGACGTGGTGAACTCGCTGCAAAAAGCGGTGCACAGCGGCGAGTACAGCGACTACCAGGCCTACGCCAAGCTGGTGAACGAGCGGCCGGTCGCCATGCTGCGCGATCTGCTGGCCATTACGCCGAAAGGTGAACCGATCCCGGTCGATCAGGTCGAGCCGGCGGAGTCGCTGTTCAAACGCTTCGACACCGCGGCGATGTCGATCGGCGCGTTGAGCCCGGAAGCGCACGAGTCGCTGGCGATCGCCATGAACGGCCTCGGCGGCTTCTCCAACTCCGGCGAAGGCGGCGAAGATCCGGCGCGCTACCGCACCAACAAGGTGTCGCGCATCAAACAGGTGGCCTCCGGCCGCTTCGGCGTCACGCCGGCCTACCTGGTGAACGCCGACGTGATCCAGATTAAGGTGGCGCAAGGCGCCAAGCCGGGCGAAGGCGGCCAGTTGCCGGGCGACAAAGTCACCCCGTACATCGCCAGGCTGCGTTACTCGGTGCCGGGCGTGACGCTGATCTCCCCGCCGCCGCACCACGACATCTACTCGATCGAAGATCTGGCGCAGCTGATCTTCGATCTGAAGCAGGTCAACCCGAAGGCGGTGATCTCGGTGAAACTGGTGTCCGAGCCGGGCGTTGGCACCATCGCCACCGGCGTGGCGAAAGCCTATGCCGATCTGATCACCATCGCCGGTTACGACGGCGGCACCGGCGCCAGCCCGCTGTCCTCGGTGAAATATGCCGGCTGCCCATGGGAACTGGGCCTGGTGGAAACCCAGCAGGCGCTGGTGGCCAACGGCCTGCGCCACAAGATCCGCCTGCAGGTGGACGGCGGCCTGAAAACCGGCGTGGACATCGTCAAAGCGGCGATCCTGGGCGCGGAAAGCTTCGGCTTCGGCACCGGGCCGATGGTGGCGCTGGGCTGCAAATACCTGCGCATCTGCCACCTCAACAACTGCGCGACCGGCGTTGCGACTCAGGACGACAAGCTGCGCCGCGATCACTACCACGGCCTGCCGGAACGCGTGACGAATTACTTCCAGTTTATCGCGCGTGAGACCCGCGAGATCATGGCCCAGCTGGGCGTGAGCCAGCTGGTGGATCTGATCGGCCGCACCGAATTCCTGACCGAGCTGGACGGCATTTCCGCCAAGCAGAACAAGCTGGATCTGTCGCCGTTGCTGACAACCGCCACGCCGCATCCGGGCAAAGCGGTGTACTGTACCGAAAGCAGCAACCCGGCGTTCGACAAGGGTCTGCTGAACAAAGAGTTGCTGGTGCAGGCGCAGCCGTACATCGAAGCGAAGCAGGGTAAAACCTTCTACTTCGACATTCGCAACACCGACCGCTCCGTGGGCGCCATGCTGTCCGGCGCGATCGCCAACGTACACGGCGATCAGGGGATGGCAGGCGATCCGATCAAGGCGCACTTCTCCGGTACCGCCGGGCAGAGCTTCGGCGTCTGGAACGCCGGCGGCGTCGAGCTGACCCTGACCGGCGACGCCAACGACTATGTCGGCAAAGGCATGGCCGGCGGCAGCATCGCGGTGCGCCCGCCGATCGGTTCCGCCTTCCGCAGCCATGAAGCCAGCATCGTCGGCAACACCTGCCTGTACGGCGCCACCGGTGGCAAGCTGTTCGCCGCCGGCCGCGCGGGCGAACGTTTCGCGGTGCGCAACTCCGGCGCCATCACCGTGGTGGAAGGCATCGGCGACAACGGCTGCGAATACATGACCGGCGGCATCGTCTGCGTGCTGGGTAAAACCGGCATCAACTTCGGCGCCGGCATGACCGGCGGCTTCGCCTACGTGCTGGACGAAGACGGCGAGTTCCGCAAGCGCGTGAACCCGGAGCTGGTGGAAGTGCTGGATGTCGATCAGCTGGCGATCCATGAGGAGCACCTGCGCGGCCTGATCACCGAACACGTGCAGGCGACCGGCTCTTCCCGCGCGGAAGAGATCCTGGCCAACTGGCCGGAGTGGGCGCCGAAGTTCGCCCTGGTCAAACCGAAGTCCAGCGATGTCAAAGCGCTGTTGGGTCACCGTAGCCGTTCCGCAGCCGAGCTGCGGGTGCAGGCGCAGTAAGAGGTAGGTCATTAATGAGCCAGAACGTTTATCAATTTATCGACCTGCAGCGTGTTGATCCGCCAAAGAAACCGCTGAAGATCCGCAAAATCGAGTTCGTCGAGATCTACGAACCGTTTTCGGAAACCCAGGCCAAGGCCCAGGCGGACCGCTGTCTGTCCTGCGGCAACCCGTACTGCGAGTGGAAGTGCCCGGTGCACAACTACATCCCGAACTGGCTGAAACTGGCCAATGAAGGCCGCATCATGGAAGCGGCGGACCTGGCGCATCAGACCAACAGCCTGCCGGAAGTGTGCGGCCGCGTATGCCCGCAGGATCGCCTGTGCGAAGGCTCCTGCACCCTGAACGACGAGTTCGGTGCGGTCACCATCGGCAATATCGAGCGCTACATCAGCGATAAGGCCATCGAAATGGGCTGGAAGCCGGACATGTCGCACGTGCAGCCGACCGGCAAACGCGTGGCGATCGTCGGTGCCGGCCCCGCCGGGCTGGCCTGCGCCGACGTGCTGACCCGCAATGGCGTCAAGGCGGTCGTATACGATCGTCATCCGGAGATCGGCGGCCTGCTGACCTTCGGCATCCCGGCTTTCAAGCTGGAAAAGGAAGTGATGGTCAAACGCCGCGGCATCTTCAGCGAGATGGGCATCGAGTTCCAGTTGAACACCGAAGTGGGTAAAGACGTCAGCATGGAGACCTTGCTGAGCGAGTACGATGCGGTGTTCCTCGGCGTCGGCACCTATCAGTCGATGCGCGGCGGCCTGGAGAATGAGGAGGCGCAGGGCGTGTACGACGCGCTGCCGTTCCTGATCGCCAACACCAAGCAGCTGATGGGGTATGAAACCGAGCAGCACGAGCCTTACGTCAGCATGGAAGGCAAACGGGTGGTGGTGCTGGGCGGCGGCGATACCGCCATGGACTGCGTGCGTACCTCGGTGCGTCAGGGCGCAACGCAGGTCATCTGCGCCTACCGCCGCGACGAAGCCAACATGCCGGGCTCCAAGCGCGAAGTGAAGAACGCCCGGGAAGAAGGGGTGGACTTCCAGTTCAACCTGCAGCCGCTGAGCATCGAACTGAACAGCGCCGGCCGCGTGGCCGGAGTGAAAATGGTGCGCACTCAGCTGGGCGCGCCGGATGCCAACGGCCGTCAGACGGCGGAGCAGGTGCCTGGTTCCGAACACGTGATCGACGCGGACGCGGTGGTGATGGCGTTCGGCTTCCGCCCGCACCGCATGGACTGGCTGGCGGCGCACGACGTGCAGCTGGATAAACAGGGCCGCATCCTGGCGCCGGAAGGCAGCGACAACGCGTTCCAGACCAGCAACCCGAAAATCTTCGCCGGTGGTGACGCAGTGCGCGGATCTGACCTGGTAGTGACGGCGATCGCCGAAGGCCGCAAAGCGGCAGACGGCATCATGAACTATCTGGAAGTGTAAACCTTCCGTACCATCAGAGGCCCGGCATATTGCCGGGCCTCTGTTTTTAGCCTGCCACGCTTTGTAACAACCTCCCCGCTCCTCACCGCCTCAACGCGCTATAGTATTGAGTTAGCACCATTGCGGGGCGCGGCTGCGCCTGACACCGAGATAAGGATAGCGAACATGAAATGCTCCATTTCCCTGTTGGCCGGCGCGCTGCTGGCCGTCAATTTCAGCGCTTCAGCCATGGCGCTGGATTCGCAGGAGGTTGGTTACAATATCGAAGCGCGCGGCGCACGGCCGGTCGTGGCGCAGTTGGGCAAGGCCGGGCAGTTCGGCGCCGTGGAAAACAGCATCCGGCTGGGGGACGACAGCTGGATTGCCCTGGCGCCCAAGTTGGCCGGCGGCGGCAATGCCGGCTTTACCGCCGGCATCAAATCGGCCCTCTCCGCAGCCCTGATCTACAATCCGGCGGCGGTGTTGCAGGCACTCAACAAAGGCAACGATCTGCCGCTCAATGACATTTGTACCGCCCCGCCGGAAGTGCAAGGCGATACCGCCATCACCAATTTCCGTGAGCGCGCAACCCACGCCCTGTCTACCGTACGCGTAGGCGATCTCAGCGCGCCGCGCGACGCCTGCATTGCCGCGTTGAAAGGCTGACCCGCTTCTGCCGGGCAAAAAAAAAGCACCCCCATGGGGTGCTTTTTCTTTTGTTCTCACGGGGTTATTTCACCACGCGCAGCGCCGGGCGGCCACCGCGCGGCGGCTGCGGCGGTTCGTCATCCGGACCGTTGTCTTCCGCGGTATCCGGGCGATCGCCGTCGATCACTGACATCAGGGTTTCCGAAGGGATCGTCTCATTGTCCAGACCTTCGAACACGCCTTCGCTCTCGTCGTAGGCGGCTTCCGGTTCGAACATCGTGCCGGCGCCGTTTTCACGCGCATAGATCGCCAGCACGGCGGCCATCGGCACCGAAACCTGACGCGGCACGCCGCCGAAGCGCGCGTTGAACTGCACGTCTTCGTTACCCAACGCCAGGTTGCCTACCGCGCGCGGCGCGATATTCAGCACGATCTGGCCGTCACGCGCGAACTCCATCGGCACCTGCACGTCCGGGCGGGTCACGTCGACCACCAGGTGCGGCGTCAGTTGGTTATCCAGCAGCCAGTCGTAGAACGCCCGCAGCAGATACGGGCGACGCGGCGTCATCTGAGACATGTCCATCGCGCTTAGCCCCGGGTCTGCAGGCGCATTTCACGCTCGGCTTCGGTCAGGGAAGCCAGGAAGGCGTCGCGTTCGAAGACGCGGGTCATGTAGCCTTTCAGCTCTTTGGAACCGGCACCGCTCAATTCGATGCCCAGCTGCGGCAGACGCCACAACAGCGGCGCCAGGTAGCAATCCACCAGGCTGAACTCTTCGCTCATGAAATACGGCGCCTGACCGAAGATAGGCGCGATCGCCAGCAGCTCTTCGCGCAGTTGGCGGCGGGCGGATTCCGCTTCCTGGCCGCTGCTCTTCTCGATCTTGTCCATCAGCGAGTACCAGTTCTTCTCGATGCGCAGCATCATCAGACGGCTCTCACCACGGGCAACCGGGTAAACCGGCATCAGCGGCGGGTGCGGGAAACGCTCATCCAGATATTCCATGATGATGCGGGATTCATACAGGGTCAGTTCGCGATCGACCAGCGTAGGCACCGTCTGGTAAGGGTTGAGGTCAATCAGATCTTGCGGCAGGTTATCCATTTCGACCTGCTCGATCTCGACGCTGACACCTTTCTCCGCCAGTACGATACGTACTTGATGGCTAAAAATGTCGGTCGGGCCAGAGAACAGCGTCATTACCGAACGTTTGTTGGCAGCGACAGCCATGAAAACCTCCAAGTTATCTAGAAAATACTGCGAATAGCCAACTGACAGGCTGCTATCCTGAATAATCTTGCCGCAGGCCGGCAGCACGCAGCGCGACCCGAGCCCATAAAAAACCGGCCCAGGAGGTCAACTGCACGGCGAACAGGCGCAAAAGTGGATGATAGTTTACCAGATTCTGCTTGTTTTGTGGGGGCGGTGCGGCGAATTCATGTTGAATTGTCTGATATGCCACAGATTTTAGTCGGGGACGGCGGATTTCAGGCGTAAAAAAACCCGGTGAAGCACCGGGTTTTTTGCGTAAATCGCACTGCCGAAGCAGCGAAAATTAACGCTTGGAGAACTGCGGACGACGACGTGCTTTACGCAGACCGACTTTCTTACGTTCAACCTGACGAGCGTCACGGGTGACGAAGCCAGCTTTACGCAGTTCAGAACGCAGAGTCTCATCGTATTCCATCAGTGCACGGGTGATACCGTGACGGATAGCGCCAGCTTGACCGGAGATACCACCACCTTTAACGGTGATGTACAGGTCCAGTTTGCCAACCATGTCGACCAGTTCCAGCGGCTGACGAACTACCATGCGGGCAGTTTCGCGACCGAAGTACTGTTCCAGGCTGCGCTGGTTGATAACGATGTTACCGTTGCCCGGCTTGATGAAGACGCGAGCGGCGGAGCTTTTGCGGCGACCAGTGCCGTAGTATTGATTTTCAGCCATTGCCATTAATCCCGATTAAATGTCCAGAACTTGCGGTTGCTGTGCCGCGTGATTGTGCTCGGTGCCCGCGTAAACTTTCAGTTTACGGAACATAGCACGACCCAGCGGGCCCTTTGGCAGCATGCCTTTAACCGCGATTTCAATCACGCGCTCAGGACGGCGGGCAATCATCTCTTCAAAGGTCGCTTGCTTGATACCACCGATGTGGCCGGTGTGGTGGTAGTACACTTTGTCTGTACGCTTGTTGCCGGTTACAGCAACTTTGTCAGCGTTCAGAACGATGATGTAATCACCGGTATCCACGTGCGGGGTGTATTCCGCTTTATGCTTGCCGCGCAGGCGACGAGCCAGTTCAGTAGCGAGACGGCCTAAAGTTTTACCATCTGCATCAACAACGTACCAGTCGCGTTTTACGGTTTCTGGTTTAGCTGTAAAAGTTTTCATTAGAAAGCTTACCCAATAATTAGTTACACGTTGGTGAACACCCAAACGCTCGAAAACAGTTGAGGCTCACACGACCATACAAGTCCAGCAAACCTACCCCTTCGAATAGCCATTGCCGGCACTATAAAGTTTTTGGGAAAAAAAACTTTGTTGTAACGTGGGGTCGCAAGATTATAGAGAAGTCGCTCACAAAGATCGAACGGTTTTTGAATGGAAAATAAATTTATCGCCGGCGGCGGACAACCGGCGATAGGCCCGGCGGGCTCAGGGCAGATGCGGCAGCTTGAGGTACTCTTCGCTCTGCATTTCCTGCAGGCGCGACAGGCAGCGCTGGAATTCAAATTTCAGCTGCCCCCCCTGATAGATCTCGAACATCGACGCTTCGGCGCCGATCACCAGCTTAATGTGACGCTCGTAGAATTCATCCACCAACGCCAGGAAACGGCGCGCGGTATTCTCTTTCAGCGGCCCCATCACCCGCACATTATACAGGATCACGCTGTGATACAGCCGCGACAGCGCGATGTAGTCCAGCTGGCTGCGAGCCTCTTCGCACAGCGTGTGGAAATCCACCGCCAGCACGCCGTCCACCGAACGGATCGCCTGCAGCGGCCGATGGTTGATCTGCAGCACCGGCGCGTCCTCCCCCGCCTTGCCCGCCAGCTTGACGAACATCCGATCCAGCGCCTCGCGCGTCTGGTCGTTCAGCGGTGTCAGGTAGAGGTGCGCCTGGGTCAGGGTGCGCAGACGATAGTCGATGCCGGCGTCGACGTTCATTACGTCGCAGTACTCGTTGATCAGATCGATGGCCGGCAGGAAACGCGCCCGCTGCAGGCCGTTGCGGTACAGATCGTCCGGCGGGATGTTCGACGTGGCCACCAGCGTGATGCCCCGGGCGAACAGCGCCTGCAGCAGCGTGGCCAGCAGCATGGCGTCGGTGATGTCGGACACGAAGAACTCGTCGAAGCACAATACGTCGGTCTCGGCCTTGAAGCCGTCGGCGACGATGTCCAGCGGGTTTTCCCGCCCCTGCAACTCGGTCAGCTCTTCATGCACCCGCAGCATGAAGCGGTGGAAGTGCAGGCGCATTTTGCGAGCGCCCGGCAGGCTGTGGAAGAACATGTCCATCAGCCAGGTTTTGCCGCGCCCGACGCCGCCCCACATGTACAGCCCCTGCACCGGGCGCTGCGGTGCCGTTTCGCCGCCCTTGCCCAGCAAACGGCTGAGCTTGCCGCGCAGCCCGCCGGCCGGCGCGCTCGCCGCCGGCTTTTGCAGCAGAGCCTGATAAATGCGATCCAGTTGAGTGACGGCCCGGCGTTGAACCTCATCGGCCTGATACTCCCCCGCTTCCAGCGCCTGCTGGTAGCGAGATAACGGTGATAGTGCCTGCATCTGTTCGATGTTCCCTAAGAACGCTTAGAAATTATTTAGCCAACGTTGGCGGCAAGTTGATGCCGATTCGCACCGTTATCGCCACAAATGCCCGCTGCGGGCGCCGCTGAAAACCCTGTAAAAATTAGGTGGAAGCGCATCAGGATTCCACTCGGACAAGGTTAACGGTTATAGTGGATATTATTAAGTGAAAAATCCCTGCGGAACAACGAAGTCAAAATAGGAGTCATCATGACCTGGGAGTATGCGCTGATTGGTTTGGTCGTCGGTATCGTGATTGGTGCGGTGGCGATGCGTTTTGGCAACCGTAAATTACGTCAACAACAAGTCCTGCAGAACGAGCTGGACAAGAGCAAAACCGAGCTGGAAGAGTACCGTCAGGAGCTGGTCGGCCACTTTGCCCGCAGCGCCGAGCTGCTGGACAACATGGCGCGCGATTATCGCCAGCTGTATCAGCACATGGCGAAAAGCTCCAACAACCTGCTGCCGGATCTGCCGATGCAGGAGAACCCGTTCCGCTATCGCCTGACCGAAGCGGAAGCGGACAACGATCAGGCGCCGGTGGAAATGCCGCGCGACTATTCGGAAGGGGCCTCCGGCCTGCTGCGCGGTCAAAGCGCACGCCGCGACTGATATTCCTTCTTCGCCCGCGGGGCCTCCCGCGGGTTTAATCCCGTTTGTGCCATATTGACCTTCCTTCGCATTACCTTTACTGAACTTTGCACGCAAATTCACGGTCTTACCCTTCACTATGACAAGGCGATTGCCTTATCATCAAATTTTCATCGGCAGGTATTGAGAGAGTTATCATCAATGAAGAAAAAGTCGTTAATTCTTAGTGCATTGGCAATGAGCCTCGGTCTGGCGCTCAGCGCCGCACCGGCGGCCAACGCGGCCCTGCCCGTCGCCGTGCAGGGGCAGCCGCTGCCGAGCCTGGCGCCGATGCTGGAAAAAGTCTTGCCCGCCGTCGTGAGCGTGCATGTCGCTGGCACCCAGGTGCAGCGTCAACAGTTGCCGGAAGAGTTCAGACGCTTCTTCGGCCCCAACTTCCCCGGTCAACAGCAGAGTTCCCGCCCGTTTGAGGGGTTGGGCTCCGGCGTGATCATCGACGCCGCCAAGGGCTACGTGCTGACCAACAACCACGTTATCAACAACGCCGATAAAATCCGCGTACAGTTGAACGACGGTCGCGAGCTGGACGCCAAGCTGGTCGGGCGCGATGAACAGTCCGACATCGCCCTGCTGCAGCTCAGCGATACCAAAAACCTGACCGCCATCAAGATGGCCGATTCCGACCAACTGCGCGTCGGCGACTTCGCCGTGGCGGTCGGCAACCCGTTCGGCCTGGGCCAAACCGCCACCTCCGGCATCATCTCGGCGCTGGGCCGCACCGGCCTGAATCTGGAAGGGCTGGAAAACTTCATTCAGACCGACGCCTCCATCAACCGCGGCAACTCCGGGGGCGCGCTGGTTAACCTGAACGGCGAACTGATCGGCATCAATACCGCCATTCTGGCGCCGAGCGGCGGCAACGTCGGCATCGGCTTCGCCATTCCGAGCAATATGGCGCAGAACCTGAGCCAGCAGTTGATCGAATTCGGCGAAGTGAAACGCGGCCTGCTTGGCATCAAGGGCAGTGAAATGACCCCGGACATGGCCAAAGCCTTCAACACCGACGCGCAGCGCGGCGCCTTCGTCAGCGAAGTGTTGCCGAAATCCGCCGCCGCCAAGGCCGGCATCAAAGCCGGGGATATTCTGGTTTCCGTCGACGGCAAACCGGTGAACAGCTTTGCCGAACTGCGCGCCAAGGTCGGCACCACCGCACCGGGCAAAACGCTCAAGGTAGGCCTGCTGCGCGACGGTAAACCGCAGGAAGTCTCGGTCACGCTGGACAACAGCGAGAGCGCCTCGACCAACGCCGAAACGCTGTCGCCGGCGCTGCAGGGAGTATCCCTCAGCAACGGCGCGCTGCCGAGCGGCGACAAGGGCGTGAAGGTGGAGAACGTGGATAAAGGCTCGACGGCGGCGCAAATCGGCCTGCAAAAAGGCGACGTGATCATCGGCGTCAACCGCCAGCGCGTGGACAGTATCACCGCGCTGCGCAAGGTGCTGGAAGCCAAGCCGCCGGTGATGGCGCTCAATATCGTGCGCGGTAACGAAACCATTTATCTGCTGCTGCGTTAATTTGTGCAAAAACCGGGCTCGGTGACATACTGCGCCCGGTTAACTCATGCTATCCTCCGAACATCGTTCACCACACCACGAAAACTCCATGTTTGCTAAGCTCTTGCGTTCTGTCGTTATCGGTCTCATCGTTGCCGGCCTGCTGTTGGCCGCCCTGCCCATGCTGCGCTCTTCCAACGGCCTGTTTGCAGAGAAAACCGAGAATACCAGCGACGAAACGCCGGTGAGCTACAACAAGGCGGTGCGCCGCGCCGCCCCTGCCGTGGTGAACATCTACAACCGCAACCTGAACGGCGCCGCCAACGTGCTGTCGCTCGGTTCCGGCGTGATCATGAACGAACGCGGCTATATCATCACCAACCGCCACGTGATCAAAGACGCTCAGCAGATCACCGTGGTGTTGCAGGATGGCCGCCGCTATGAAGCGCTGCTGGTCGGCTCCGACGGCCTGACCGACCTGGCGGTGCTGAAGATCGATCCCGGCAACCTGCCGGTGATCCCGACCAATAAAAATCGCGTTGCCCACGTCGGCGACGTGGTGCTGGCGATCGGCAACCCCTATAACCTGGGGCAAACCGTGACTCAGGGCATCCTCAGCGCTACCGGGCGCATCAGTATGAGCACCACCGGCCGGCAGACGTTTCTGCAGACCGACGCCTCAATCAACCGCGGCAACTCCGGCGGCGCGCTGGTCAACTCGCTGGGTGAGCTGATCGGTATCAACACCCTGACCTATGATAAAATCACCGACGGCGAAACGCCGGAAGGACTGGGCTTTGCGATCCCGATCGAACTGGCTACCAAGATCATGGACAAGCTGATCCGCGACGGCCGCGTTATCCGCGGCTATTTCGGCATTCAGGGCAAGGAGATCATTCCGCTGCGCCCCTCCAATTCCGGCATCGATCGCCTGCAGGGCATCATAGTGACCGAAATTACGCCGAACGGCCCGGCGAGCAACGCCGGCTTCCAGATCAACGACATCATCATCAACGTGGATAACAAACCGGCGGTATCCGTGCTGGAAACCATGGATCAGGTGGCGGAGATCAGACCGGGCACCGAGATACCGGTTATCGTGCTGCGCGACGGCAAACGCATTACGTTGAAAATGACGGTGGGTGAATTCCCGGAAGACAGCAATTAAAAAAGGGCCGGCATTGATAGCCGGCCCTTTGCTATTCATCCTGCCGACGCAGCCGCGCCGGCGCTAATGACTTACTCGCCTTTCACGCGCTCGATGTTCGCACCCAGCGCGCGCAGCTTGTCTTCAATACGCTCATAGCCGCGATCGATGTGATAGATGCGATCGACAACGGTCACGCCGTCGGCGATGCAGCCGGCGATCACCAGGCTGGCGGAAGCGCGCAGATCGGTCGCCATCACCTGAGCGCCGGACAGCTGTTCAACGCCATGGCAGATCACGGTGTTGCTCTCGATCTCCGCGTGTGCGCCCATGCGGATCAGTTCCGGCACGTGCATGAAGCGGTTTTCGAAGATGGTCTCGGTGATGACGCCAGTGCCTTCCGCCACCAGGTTCAGCAGGCTGAACTGAGCCTGCATGTCGGTCGGGAAGCCCGGGTGCGGCGCGGTGCGCACGGTGACCGCTTTCGGGCGCTTGCCGTGCATGTCCAGGCTGATCCAGTCTTCGCCCACTTCGATATCGGCACCGGCTTCGCGCAGCTTGGCCAGCACCGCATCCAGCGTGTCCGGACGGGTGTTGCGGCACATCACTTTGCCGCCGGAAACCGCGGCGGCGATCAGGAAGGTGCCGGTCTCGATGCGGTCAGGCAGCACGCGGTACACGCCGCCGCCCAGACGCTCGACGCCCTCGATGGTGATCTTGTCGCTGCCTGCGCCGCTGATCTTCGCGCCCAGCGTGTTGAGGAAGTTGGCGGTATCGACAATTTCCGGCTCACGCGCGGCGTTTTCGATAACGGTGGTGCCGGTCGCCAGGGTCGCGGCGCTCATGATGGTCACGGTCGCGCCCACGCTCACCTTGTCCATGACGATGTGCGCGCCCTTCAGGCGGCCCTCGACGGACGCCTTGACGTAGCCTTCTTCCAGCTTGATCTCGGCGCCCAACTGCTCCAGGCCGGTGATGTGCAGATCGACCGGACGCGCGCCAATCGCGCAGCCGCCCGGCAGGGAAACCTGACCGCGGCCGAAACGCGCCACCAGCGGCCCCAGCGCCCAAATGGAAGCGCGCATGGTTTTCACCAGATCGTAAGGGGCGCAAAACTCGTTCACGCCGCTGGCGTCCACGAAGACCGAACCGTTGCGCTCAATCTTGGTACCCAACTGGTTGAGTAGTTTAATGGTGGTGTCGATGTCCTTCAGCTTAGGGACATTCTGCAGCTCGACCGGCTCTTCCGCCAACAGGGCGGCGAACAGGATCGGCAGGGCGGCGTTTTTGGCCCCGGAAATAGACACTTCACCGCTCAGGCGGGTCCGACCCTGCACACGAAATTTATCCATCTGACTACTCTCTGTTATCTAATCTGAAGCTGCCCGCCCGGCAGGGCAAACAGCCTTAAAATCCGTTGAGTTTGCGGTCTCGCTGCCACTCTTCAGGGGTGTACGCCTTAATAGACAAGGCATGAATGCGGTTGTCCGCAATGTATTCCATCAGCGGTGCGTAAACCGTCTGCTGTTTTTTGACGCGGCTCATGCCGGCGAACAGTTCACCGACCACGATCGCCTGAAAATGGCTACCGTCGCCCGTCACATGTACTTCATCCAGTGCCAATGCCTGCATCAGCACGTCTTTAATCTCGTTGGTTTCCATAGTATCCAGTTCTGCCGCTAAAGGATCATAAACAGCCTAGTATCTTAGTGGAATACGATGTTTTCTTAAACTAAAGAAAAAGCCCCTGCATAACAGGGGCTTTGTATCGTTTTACCACGCAAGAGCGGCGTAAAACGCCGCTAACCGGCGGTATCGACAGGCATTATCGCCTGCAGGTTGTAGAGCGCGATCAGCGTTTTCAGGCGCTCGGTAGCGCCGAAAATTTTCAGCGCTACGCCGCGTTGGCGCTGCTCTTCCTGCAGATGCAGCAACAGCGCCAGCCCGGCGGAGTCCACGCGCTGCAGTTGCGCCACGTCGATCGCGGTTTTATCCGCCATCAGCGCGGCGCGCTGCCGCCACAGTGGCTGCAGCGTTTCCCGGTCCAGTTCACCGCGCAGGATCAGCGTCTGCCGCTCTGATTCGAAGCTGAGCGCTGCCGACATCAGTTTTTCTTGTCCAGCGTGATAGGCTGCGCGGCGGCGGCCTGCAGCTGCTTGGTCAGGCCGTCGATGCCCTGAGTACGCAGCGTAGACGCCCACTCATTTTGCTTGGTGGTGATCATGCTGACGCCTTCGGCGATCATGTCATACGCCTGCCAGTAGCCGGTTTTGCTGTTCTTGCGCCATTGGAAATCCAGACGCACCGGCGGGCGGCCGCCGTTGTCGATGATGGTGACGCGAATAGCCACGATGTCGGCATTGCCCAGCGGCTGTTCAGGCGCGATCTGGTAAGTCTGGCCGTGATACATCGCCAGCGCCTGGCCGTAAGCCTGCTCCAGGTAAGCCTGGAAGGCGGTGAAGTAAGCTTCGCGCTGCGCAGGCGTTGCCTCTTTGTAGTAACGCCCCAGCACCAGCGCGCCGGCGTATTTCACCTGCACGAACGGCATCAGTTCCTGATGCACGATGGCACGCAGGTAGTTCGGGTCCTGCTTGATCTTCGGCTGTTCGTTCTTCAAACGGCTGAAAGTCTTCTGCGCCGCTTCTTGCATCATGCTGTAGGGATTGGTTTGGTCGGCTGCGCTCGCCAGCGGTGCAACCACCAGCAGAGCCACCATCAGTAAACGTTTAAACATGCAGGTATCCTCTCTTAATGATTTGGAACAGCGGGTTGCGGTGCGGCGCCGGCAGCCGGCTCAGCGGCCGCGTCTCCCGATTTGGCGCTGTCCTGACCGCCGCTTTTATACAGGAACTGGCCGATCAGGTCTTCCAGAACCATGGCTGATTTGGTGTCCTGAATGGTGCCGCCATCTTTCAGGATGGTGGTGCCCATATCAGGATCTTCAAAGCCCACGTTAAGCGCCAGATATTGCTCGCCCAGCAGGCCGGAGGTGCGGATCGCCAGCGAGCTGGTATCCGGGATTTGGTCGTACTTTTTCTGGATATCCAGCGCTACGCGCGGCGTGTAGGTTTTCGAATCGAGTTCGATGTCCGCCACGCGGCCGATCACCACGCCGCCAATTTTCACCGGCGAACGCGGTTTCAGGCCGCCGATGTTGTCGAACGTCGCGTAAATGCGGTAGGTCGGCTCGCTGCCGATCGATTTAAGGTTCGCCACCTGCAGGCAGATAAACACGATGGCGCACAGCGCGATCAGCATAAATGCCCCAACCCAGATTTCACTCTTCTTCGTTTGCATCGAATCAATTCCCAAACATCAGTGCGGTCAGCACGAAATCCAATCCCAACACCGCCAGTGACGAATGCACCACGGTACGCGTCGTCGCCCGGCTAATCCCTTCAGAGGTAGGCACGGCGTCGTACCCATTGAAAATGGCAATCCAGGTTACGGTAATGGCGAATACCACGCTTTTGATCAGGCAGTTGAGCAGATCTTTTTTCCACTCCACGGCGCCCTGCATCGCCGACCAGAAGAAGCCGCTGTCGATGCCCTTCCAGTCCACGCCGACCACCGAACCGCCCCAAATGCCGATCGCCACGAAGATGATGGTCAGCAGCGGCATGCTGATAAGCCCGGCCCAGAAGCGCGGCGCCACGATGCGCCGCAGCGGATCGACCGCCATCATTTCCAGGCTGGAGATCTGCTCCGTCGCCTTCATCAGGCCGATTTCCGCCGTGAGTGCGGAACCGGCGCGGCCGGCGAACAGCAGCGCCGTGACCACCGGCCCCAGCTCGCGCAGCAGCGACAGCGCCACCATCATGCCAAGGCTGGCCTCGGCGCTGTAAGTGGTGAGCACGATATAGCCCTGCAGGCCCAGCACCATGCCGATAAACAGCCCGGAGACCATGATGATCAGCAGCGACTGCACGCCGACGCTGTAGAGCTGTTTCAACAATAGCGGCCACTGCTTGCCGGGTTCCGGCCGGCCAATCAACGCGTTGAACAGCATCAACCCGGCGCGGCCGAAGCTGGCGCTGGTGTTGATGCCACTGCGCCCCAACGACGCTAACGCTCTTAATAACATGAGCTTATTTACTCCCTAAGCCTAGCAGTTCGGTCTGATAATCCCCGGCCGGATAGCGGAACGGCACCGGCCCATCCGCTATACCATCCAGGAACTGGCGCACGCGCGCATCAGGATTGTTCTGCAATTGCTGCGTGGTGCCTTCGGCGATCACCCGGTTGTCGGCCACGATGTAGGCGTAGTCGGCGATGCTCAGCACCTCCGGCACGTCGTGCGACACCACGATGCAGGTAATGCCCAGCGCATGGTTCAGCTCATCGATCAGCTTGACCAGCACGCCCATGGTGATCGGATCCTGGCCGACGAAGGGTTCGTCGAACATGATCATCTCAGGGTCCAGCGCGATCGCACGCGCCAACGCCGCCCGGCGCGCCATGCCGCCGGAAAGCTCATTGGGCATCAGCTGGGCCGCGCCGCGCAGCCCCACCGCTTCCAGCTTCATCAGCACCGTACTGCGCAACAAAGGCTCCGGCAGGTTGCTGTGCTCGCGCAGCGGGTAGGCCACGTTTTCGAATACGGTCAAATCGGTAAACAGCGCGCCCGACTGGAACAGCATGCTCATCTTTTTGCGCGCGTCGTATAACTGACGGCGGGACAACGCGGGAATGTTGTCGCCGTCGAACCAAATCTCCCCGCTGTCCGGCGCCAGCTGGCCGCCGATCAGGCGCAGCAGCGTGGTTTTGCCGATGCCTGATGGCCCCATGATCGCCGTGACCTTACCGCGGGGCACCGTCAGGTTGATGTCTTCAAATATCCGTCGGTCGCCGCGCGAGAAGCTCATGTCGCGCACTTCGACCAAATTATCTGCCTTTTGGAGCATGTTAATGGACCCTTTACGACTCATCTTTTGCTGAATCTACCCGTGATGTTAAAGCAATGGGCGCAATCCGTCTCATCTTTACAAAAACTTACTGCCATTTCGCAACCAATGGTGCCATTGGTTTTACTTTTCCGCGCCACCCGGTCAAAATTGGCGCCATAACGAAAAAAAACGAAACTGTTCAACTATTAGCCGGGGAAAACCGTTGCTGCGGCTCAAACGCGCGCAACGGAGGGCAAGCAATACCGCCGCATTGACGGCTTTAACCAACGAACCGGGATAATACCCGACAAAGGACCCTGCATGTTTCTCGCGATAGCATTATTAATCGTTGGTTTATTTCTACTGGTGTACGGTGCAGACCGCTTAGTTTATGGTGCTGCCGTGATTTCCCGCTCGCTCGGCGTACCGCCGCTGATCATCGGCATGACCATCGTCGGCATCGGCACCTCGCTGCCGGAGCTGATCGTGTCCACCACCGCCGCGCTGAACGGGCAGATAGATATGGCCGTTGGCAACGTATTAGGTTCCAACATCACCAACATTTTATTGATCCTGGGCGTGGCGGCGCTGATTCACCCGCTGGCCGCGCGCTCTGAGATACTGCGGCGCGAACTGCCGCTGATGTTAGCGGTCACAGTATTATGCGGTTTCGTGTTGGTGGACGGCACCCTGAGCAGGCTGGACGGCGTGCTGCTGCTGGCCGCCGCCGCCGGCTTCATCCTGCTGATGCTGAAAATCGCCCGGCTGGCGCAGCGCGAGGGCAGCGACAGCCTGACCATGGAGCAGATCGCCGAGCTGCCGCAGGACAGCAGCAATACCGTGGCCGTGCTGTGGCTGGTGCTGGCGTTTATCATTCTGCCGCTCTCTTCCAGAATGGTGGTCGATAACGCGACGGTGATCGCGCACTATTTCGGTCTGAGCGAACTGGTGGTCGGTTTGACCATTATCGCCATCGGCACCAGCCTGCCCGAACTGGCCACCTCCATCGCCGGGGCGCTCAAGGGCGAGGATGATATGGCGATTGGCAATATCATCGGCTCCAATATTTTCAACACGGTGATCGTGCTGGGCGTACCCGCCCTGCTGTCGCCGGGCAGCGTAGACACCGCCGCCTTCCAGCGCGATTACTGGGTGATGCTGGCGGCCAGCGTGCTGCTGAGCGTGCTGTGCATCGGCCGCAAACATCGCATCGGCCACCTGGCGGGCGCGCTGTTATTATGCGGCTTTATTGCGTATCTTGCGGTGCTGTTCTTTAACCCTTTCAGTACTTTCGGCTGAACCGACGGGAATGAGTATGTCGAACATTGAGTTGCAACCGGGCTTCGATTTTCAACAGGCCGGCAAAGAAGTGCTTCAGATAGAGCGTGAAGGGCTGGCTCAGCTCGACAGCTACATCAACGCAGACTTCACCCGCGCCTGCGAAACCATCGCCGCCTGCGGCGGCAAAGTGGTGGTGATGGGCATGGGCAAATCCGGCCACATCGGCTGCAAGATCGCCGCCACCTTCGCCAGCACCGGCACGCCCTCATTCTTCGTTCATCCTGCGGAGGCCAGCCATGGCGATTTGGGCATGGTCACCCCGCAGGACATCGTGCTCGCCATCTCCAACTCCGGCGAGTCCAGCGAGATCCTGGCGCTGATCCCGGTGTTGAAACGCCAACAGATCACCCTCATCTGTATGACTAACAATCCGGAAAGCTCGATGGGTAAAGCGGCGGATATCCACCTGTGCATCAAGGTGCCGCAGGAAGCCTGCCCGCTGGGGCTGGCGCCGACCACCAGCACCACCGCCACGCTGGTGATGGGCGATGCGCTGGCCGTCGCGCTGCTGAAAGCGCGCGGTTTCACGCCGGAAGATTTCGCGCTGTCGCATCCGGGCGGCGCACTCGGCCGCAAACTGCTGCTGCGGGTTAGCGATATCATGCACAGCGGCGATGAAATCCCCCACGTCAGCGCCGACGCCTCGTTGCGCGACGCGTTGCTGGAAATCACCCGCAAAAATCTGGGCCTGACGGTGATCTGCGACGATCTGATGAAAATCGCCGGCATCTTTACCGATGGCGACCTGCGCCGGGTGTTCGACATGGGCATCAACCTGCACGAGGCGAAGATTGCCGATGTCATGACGCCGGGCGGCGTGCGGGTGCGCCCCAACCTCCTGGCGGTCGATGCATTGAACCTGATGCAACAACGCCACATCACCGCGCTGCTGGTTGCCGATGGCGACCAGTTGCTGGGTGTGGTACATATGCATGACATGCTGCGCGCCGGCGTCGTTTAATTAAGGAATAGAACGGAATGGGTATGGTAGAAACCTGCTACGGGCCGGTAGAACAAGAGGTTATGGCGCGTGCCGGGAACATCCGCCTGTTGATTTGCGACGTTGACGGCGTGCTGTCGGACGGCCTGATCTTCATGGGCAACAACGGTGAAGAACTGAAGGCGTTCAACGTGCGCGACGGCTACGGCATCCGCTGCTTGAAAACCTCAGACATCGAGGTGGCGATCATCACCGGGCGCTCCGCCAAGCTGCTGGAGGACCGCGCGCAGACGCTCGGCATCACCCATCTGTATCAGGGGCAGTCCGATAAGCTTTTGGCCTTCCGCGAACTGTTGGATAAACTGTCGTTAACGGCGGATCAGGTCGCCTATATCGGCGATGACCTGATCGACTGGCCGGTGATGGCGCAGGTCGGCCTGGCGGTCGCGGTGGCGGACGCCCATCCGCTGCTGACGCCGCGCGCCCACTACGTCACCCGCATTGCCGGCGGCCGCGGCGCGGTGCGCGAACTGTGCGACATCATTCTTTTGGCTCAAAATAAGCTGGAGGACGCCAAAGGGCTGTCGATATGAGTAAAACCAAACTGTGGATCACCATCCTGTTGACGGTGATCGTTCTGGCGCTGATCGGCTGGAACATGACGGACTTCAGCGACGACACGGCCCCTGGCCCGGTCAACGATCAGGATCCGACCTACCAGAGCCAGCACACGGTCACCGTGGTGTACAACCCGGCCGGCAAGCTGAATTACAAACTGGTGGCGGAAGACGCGAAGTATTACACCGCCGGCGAGCTGAGCTGGTTCACCCAGCCGGTGATGACGCTGTTCGATGAGAATGCGGTGGCCACCTGGTCAGTTCGCGCCGATCGCGCCAAACTGACTAAAGACCGAATGCTGTATCTGTATGGTCACGTCGAGGTGAACAGCCTGACCACCACCTCGCAGCTGGAAAAAATTAAGACGGACAACGCTCAGGTAAACCTGGTCACCCAGGACGTCACCTCCGATGACGAAGTCACGCTTTACGGGACCAATTTTACCTCTAACGGCATGAAAATGCGTGGGAACCTGCGGACCAAAACCGCTGAGCTGATTGATAAGGTTAAGACCAACTATGAAATTCAGAACCAAAAACCAACTCCGTAACCTGTTGCTCGGCAGCTTAGTTTTGGCCGCCAGCGCCCCCGCTCTGGCGCTGAAATCCGACTCCAGCCAGCCGGTCAGCATCGACTCGCTCAAGCAGTCGTTGGACATGCAAAGCAACGTCAGCACCTTCACCGACAACGTGGTGATCAAACAGGGCACCATCGATATTCGCGCCGACAAGGTGGTGGTCACCCGCCCGGGCGGGGATCAGAATAAGACCTATATTGAAGCGTTCGGCAACCCGGTAACCTTCTACCAGATGCAGGACAGCGGCAAGCCGGTCAAAGGCCACGCGCAAAAAGTGCGTTACGACGTGGCGACCCAGCTGGTGACCCTGACGGGCAACGCCTATCTGGAGCAGCTCGACAGCAACGTGAAAGGCGATCGCATCACCTATCTGGTGCAACAGCAGCAAATGCAGGCGTTTAGCGATAAAGGCAAACGCGTGACAACGGTTCTGGTACCGTCGCAGTTGCAAGACAAAAACGAGCAAAAAAAGAGTAACTAATCACTTATGGCAACACTCATCGCAGAAAACCTGGCGAAAGCCTACAAGGGCCGTAAAGTTGTCGAAGACGTCAGCCTGAAAGTGAAATCCGGCGAGATCGTCGGCCTGCTCGGCCCGAACGGTGCAGGTAAAACCACCACCTTCTACATGGTGGTCGGCATCGTGCCGCGCGACGCCGGGCGCATCGTGATCGACGAAGAAGACATCAGCCTGCTGCCGCTGCACGCCCGCGCGCGCCGCGGTATTGGTTACCTGCCGCAGGAAGCGTCGATCTTCCGCCGCCTGAGCGTGTACGACAACCTGATGGCGGTGCTGGAGATTCGCCCCGACCTCACCAGCGAACAGCGCGAAGACCGTGCCAAGGAGCTGATGGAAGAGTTCCATATCTCCCATCTGCGCGACAGCCTCGGCCAGGCGCTGTCCGGCGGTGAACGCCGCCGCGTCGAAATCGCCCGCGCGCTGGCGGCCAACCCGAAATTCATTCTGCTGGACGAACCCTTCGCCGGGGTGGATCCGATTTCCGTTATCGACATCAAAAAAATCATCGAGCACCTGCGTGACAGCGGCCTGGGCGTGCTGATCACCGACCACAACGTGCGCGAGACGCTGGACGTATGTGAACGCGCCTACATCGTCAGCCAGGGCAAACTGATTGCCCACGGCACGCCGGATGCTATTCTGGCCGACGAGCAGGTTAAACGCGTTTATCTGGGCGAAGAGTTCCGCCTCTAAGCGCCGGCGCGCCCTGCGGGGCGACACCGTTAACGGAAGTAGACAGAAAACTATGAAGCAAGGTTTGCAACTCAGGCTCAGTCAACAGCTGGCCATGACTCCTCAGCTCCAGCAGGCGATCCGCCTGCTGCAGTTGTCCACGCTTGAGCTTCAGCAAGAGATCCAGCTGGCGCTGGAGAGCAATCCGCTGCTTGAACAGACCGATCTGCACGACGAAATCGACGCCAAAGAAACCCAGGAGACCGAGGGGCTCGATACCCGCGAGGCCTTGGAGCAGAAAGACATGCCGGAAGAGCTGCCGCTGGACGCCACGTGGGATGAAATCTATACCGCGGGCACGCCGTCCGGCACCGGCACCGACTACAGCGACGACGAGCTGCCGGTCTATCAGGGCGAGACCACCCAAACGCTGCAGGATTACCTGATGTGGCAGGTGGATCTGACGCCGTTTTCCGATACCGACGCCGCCATCGCCACCTCCATCGTCGACGCGGTGGACGACACCGGCTATCTCACCGTGCCGCTGGAAGACATTCTGGAAAGCCTGGGCGACGAGAACGTGACCCTCGAGGAAGTCGAGGCGGTGTTGAAGCGCGTGCAGCGTTTCGATCCGATCGGCGTCGCCGCGCGCGATCTGCGCGATTGCCTGCTGGTGCAGCTCTCCCAATACGCCAAAGACACCCCTTACCTGGCCGAAGCGCGGCTGATCATCAGCGACCATCTGGATCTGCTGGCCAACCACGACTTTCGCAGCCTGATGCGATCAACCCGGCTAAAAGAAGATACACTGAAAGAAGCGATGCTGCTGATTCAGTCGCTCGATCCGCGCCCGGGGCAGTCGATCAATACCGGCGAATCGGAATACGTGATTCCGGACGTGCTGGTGCGCAAGACGCAGAACAAATGGACGGTCGAGCTCAACGGCGACAGCGTGCCGCGTTTGAAGATCAATCAGCAATACGCCGCGCTGGGCAACAGCGCCCGCAGCGAAGCCGACGGCCAGTTCATCCGCAGCAACCTGCAGGAAGCCAAGTGGCTGATTAAAAGCCTGGAGAGCCGCAATGAGACGCTGCTGAAGGTCACCCGCTGCATCGTCGATCAACAGCAGGCGTTCTTCGAGCAAGGCGAAGAGTTTATGAAACCCATGGTGCTGGCGGATATCGCCCAGGCCGTGGAGATGCATGAATCGACGATCTCGCGCGTCACCACGCAGAAGTTTCTGCACAGCCCGCGCGGCATTTTCGAATTGAAATATTTCTTCTCCAGCCACGTGAATACCGACAGCGGCGGCGAAGCCTCCTCGACGGCGATCCGCGCGTTGGTGAAGAAATTGATTGCGGCGGAAAACCCCGCCAAACCACTCAGCGACAGCAAGCTGGCCACCCTGCTCGCCGATCAGGGGATCATCGTGGCGCGGCGCACCGTCGCCAAGTACCGAGAGTCTTTGTCCATCCCGCCGTCGAACCAGCGTAAACAGTTGGTTTGACCTCTATTGAGAAGGAAGACACTATGCAGCTCAACATTACCGGACACCACATCGAAATCACCGATCCGTTGCGCGAGTTCGTGAACAACAAGTTCGCCAAACTCGAACAGTACTTTGATCGCATCAATCAGGTGTATGTTGTATTAAGTGTGGAAAAAGTGCAGCAAATTGCGGAAGCAACGGTGCACGTGAATGGAGGCGAGTTGCACGCCACCTCGGAAGACGAGAATATGTATGCCGCAATTGATACGCTGATCGACAAATTGGCACGTCAATTGAACAAACATAAAGACAAATTGAAGCAACACTGACACCCTAACCCATTCCATGAGGCGGCATCCGTCGCCGCCTCACCCTTCGGCGCGTGACCCGCATGGGTGACGCGCCGAACGGTAATCAGGGTTAAAACCGACGAAAAACCGCCTTGCCGGGTTCGCCCGGCGGCGCGGTTTTAAGTGAAGATGAGATGAACAACGAATATATGCAATTAAGCTCGGTGTTAAACATCGAGTGCACCAAAAGCTCGGTACACTGCACCAGCAAGAAGCGGGCTTTGGAAATTATCAGCGAACTGGCCGCCAAACAGCTCAACCTGCCTTCGCAGGTGGTGTTTGACGCGGTTCTCACCCGGGAGCGCATGGGCAGCACCGGTATCGGCAACGGTATCGCCATTCCCCACGGCAAACTGGAAGAGGACACACTGCGGGCCGTTGGCGTGTTTATCCGTCTCGACCAACCCATCGCTTTCGACGCTATCGACAACCAGCCGGTCGACCTGCTGTTCGCGCTGCTGGTGCCTGCCGATCAGTGCAAAACCCATTTGCATACGCTGTCGCTGGTCGCCAAACGCCTGGCCGACAAAACCGTATGCCGCCGCCTGCGCGCCGCGCAGAGCGACGAAGAACTTTACCAAATCATCACCGAGTGATGCCCGGCCGGCGTGACTTCCAGCCCGGATAACGATACTGTTTTACGATGATGGATCCGGCTGCGGCCGGAATAACAAAGTTTAACGGTGGCGATGAACGCCGCCGCGATGCCAGGGGAGTTGCCACATGGTGCTGATGATTGTCAGCGGCCGTTCCGGTTCCGGAAAATCCGTCGCCTTGCGGGCGCTGGAAGACATGGGTTTTTACTGCGTTGACAACCTGCCGGTGGTGCTGCTGCCGCAGCTCGCCAATACGCTGGCGGAACGCAATATCTCCGCGGCGGTCAGCATCGACGTGCGCAACATGCCGGAATCACCGGAAGTGTTCGAATACGCGATGACTCAGTTACCGGACAGCTTCTCGCCGCAGTTGCTGTTCCTCGACGCCGATCGCAACACGCTGATCCGCCGTTACAGCGACACCCGCCGCCTGCACCCGCTCTCCAGCAAAAACCTGTCGCTGGAAAGCGCCATCGACGAAGAGAGCGATCTGCTCGAACCGCTGCGCTCGCGGGCGGACCTGATTATCGACACCTCGGAAATGTCGGTGCACGAACTGGCCGAAATGCTGCGCACCCGCCTGCTGGGCAAGCGCGAGCGCGAACTGACCATGGTGTTCGAATCCTTCGGCTTCAAACACGGCATCCCGATCGACGCCGACTACGTGTTCGACGTGCGCTTCCTGCCGAACCCGCACTGGGATCCGAAGCTGCGGCCGATGACCGGCCTGGACAAACCGGTGGCGTCGTTCCTCGATCGCCATACCGAAGTGCACAACTTCATCTACCAGACCCGCAGCTATCTGGAACAGTGGCTGCCGATGCTGGAAACCAACAACCGCAGCTACCTGACGGTCGCCATCGGCTGTACCGGCGGCAAGCACCGTTCGGTGTACGTGGCGGAACAGCTGGCCGATTACTTCCGCTCGCGCGGCAAGAACGTGCAGTCGCGCCACCGCACGCTGGAAAAGCGTAAACAATGACGGTCAAACAGACGGTTGAAATCAAAAACAAGCTGGGCATGCACGCGCGCCCGGCGATGAAACTGTTCGAACTGGTGCAAAGCTTCGATGCCGAGGTGATGCTGCGCAACGAAAGCGGCACCGAGGCCGAAGCCAGCAGCGTCATCGCGCTGCTGATGCTGGACTCCGCCCAGGGCCGGCATATCGAAGTCGAAGCGACCGGCCCCGACGAAGTCAACGCGCTGGCGGCGGTGGTCGAGCTGTTCAACTCCGGGTTTGATGAAGATTAGTCGCTGAGGGCGCCTCTGCGCCCAATCACTCACATGCCCCTCAACTCCGGCTCAGGCAGTCCAGCGCCACCGCTTTGAAGCTGTCGAAGCTGTCGCTGCCCAGCAGGCGGCTCATTGAACGTTCACGCACGAAGGTGACGAACAGCTCGTAGATCGCCATCGCCTCTTCATAATCGCTCTTGCTGATCGCCAGCAGGAAAATCACGTGCGCAACCTCACCTTCCCCCCAGGCGACGCCCTGCGGCGCCAGCAGCGTCACCACCACGGTCTTCTTCGCCAGCAGCCCCAGCGAGTGCGGCAGCGCGATGCCTTCGCCCAGCAGCGTGGAAACGATCGCCTCGCGTTCGACCACCGACGGATAAAAGTCCGCGCCGACGTACCCTTCTCGCTCCAGCTGGCAGCACACCCGGCTGAACAGCTCCGCCTGCGTCAGCGGCTCGTTGAGCACCATAAAATGTTCGGCGTCGAAGAACTTCTCCAGCATGTACGGCCGGGTGCGATCCACCAGCACCAGCTTGCCCAGTTGCTCCAGCTGATAATCGGTCGGGAACGGCGACATCACCACCACCGGCTTGTTCTTTTCGCCGATGCGGGCGTTGGAAATCACGAAGTCTTCGTCGATGTGCGCGAGCATCTCGTAATCGCGCAGCGAAACGATGCGCGTCATCACCAGCTGCGGATACTTGCGCGCAATCTGCGCCTGGATCATGCGCACCGTCGAGTTGCCGGTGTCGCACACCAGCATCACCTGCGGGTGGCGTTCATAACCGATGTTGTAATGCCGCTCCAGCCCCACGCCGATGTGCAACACCAGATAGCCGATCTCGTTTTCACTCAGGGTATAAGGCGTGTACTTGCCCCAGCTGGAGACCGCCGCCAGCGTCACGTCGTAAGCCATCGGATAGTGCTGCTTGATGTTGGCCAGCAGCGGATTGGGGATGTTGATCTGGTATTTCACCCGCGTAATCATGGTCTTGATATGGGTGAGCAGATCGGCCCGCAGCTGCTCGTCGCCCTGCAGATTGTAGTTATAGTGTGCGTTGATGTAGGACAGGATGTAGTCCACCAGCGCTTCTTCATCGTCGGCGTTGATCTCGGTCGGTTGCACGTCCTGCACGCGCCGTGCGGCGATGTTGACCCGCAGATAGGCCTCTTCGGCCATCGAGATCTCTTTGCCGGAGGCCGCGCGCAGCTCCGCCGCCAGACGGGTCGACACCTGACGCACCGCCTCGTCGCCGTCCTCCACCTCGAAGTCCGGCAGCGGATAACCGTCGTTGATGCGCCGCAGCGCCACCGCGCAGTAGAAGATCAGGTACTGCTCGCCCTCGTCGGTCAGGCGAATGGCGTATTGCGACAACAGCGGGTGCAACAATCCGGCGAACGCCGCCACCTGAGGCTGCAACAGGATCTCGTTGTTGAGCAACGGGTTCTCGGCGTCGGCCAACTGCAGCTGGAACAGCAGATCGGTCAGGCAGGCGCGGATCGCCATCTCCGCGCCGAACAGCTTCATGCCGTAGCGCGGCTTGGTTTCGATCGTCAATTGATAGTGCGCCAGACGCTCTCTCACCTCAGCCATGTCGTTTTGCAGCGTGCCGCGGCTGACGAACCATTCGTCGGCCAGATCTTCCAGTTTGAGAGAGAAGGCTGAGGTCAAAAAACGCACCAGCAGATAATGCACCCGCTCCTGCGCGCTGCGCGGGGTGGCCTGTTTGCGGCGCTCCTGATGCTGCAGGGCGCTGAATAGCGCGGCGTTATCGACCTGCAAACGATAGCCGGCCCCGCGGCTATGCACGAAGCGCGCACCGTATTTGTCCAGGATCTCGTTCAGCGCGGTGATATCCGCCCGCACCGTGCGGGTGGACACGGCGAAACGCTTCGCCAGCTCATCCTGCGGCAAAGTCTCGGTTTGCAAAGCATCGAACAAGTAAGCCAAACGCGGGTAAGGAAATCGCACCATTCTGTGTCCGTCAATCAGGCGGCCCACCCGGCGAGCCGGGCGGGCCACGGGTTACTTCGCCGGCGGCAGGAACGCCATTTGCGAGGGGCTGCCGATCGGCAGATAGCCGCCCACAAAGCTGAGTTTGCCGTCCGTCGGGTTGACGCTGAAGCGGGTGACGTTATCGCTGCGCTGGTTCAGCGCATACAGATAGCGGCCATCCGGGCTCAGCGCCAGCGAACGCGGATAATCGCCGCGGGTCCAGGTTTCCGCCACCGGTTTCAACTCGCCGCCGGCGCCCACGCTGAACTGGGCAATGCTGTTATGCAGCCGGTTGGCGACGTACAGCGTGTCGCCGTTCTTGCTGAGCGCCAGCCCCGAAGCGAAGCTGGTGCCCTGATAGTCGGCGGGCAGCGCGGAAACCGCATGCAGTTGTTTCAGAGTACCTTTTTGGCGATCAAAACGGTAGCTGGTCAACGTCGAGGCCTCTTCGTTCACCAGCAGCACGGTGTCGCCGTCCGGGTGGAACACAAAATGACGCGGGCCGGCGCCGGCGGAAGAGGCGGCGATCCACGGCGGATCGTTCGGCGTCAGGCGGCCGCTCGCGGCGTCAAAGCGCCATTGGTAGATGCGATCCAACCCCAGATCGGTGGAGAACACGAACTTGCCGCTCGGATCGCTGGCGATCATATGGGCATGCGGGCCGTTGTGATCGCTGATGGCGAAGCTGCCGTTCACCGCCGCCGCCGGTTTGGCCGCGCCCGCCGGGCCCTGCTGTTGCTGCACCGAGCTGGCGGCGCCCAGGCTGCCGTCCGCTTCAATCGGAAAAGCCGCCACGCTGCCGCTGACATAGTTCGCCACCAGCAGATAGCGGCCGTCCGGCGTCAAGGAGAGATACACCGGCCCTGCCCCCTGCGAATCTACCTGGTTGAGCTGCGTCAGTGCGCCATCGGCCGGATTGACCCGGTAAGCGGTGATGCCACCGTGTTTGCCGCCGTTGAAGTCGGCCACTTCACTGGCGACATACAGCGTCTTGCCGTCAGCACCCAACGTCAACTGCGCCGGATTCGGCACGTTGCTGACCAACGTAGCGTGGCTCAACGCGCCGCTGGCCGGATCGACCTGCACCCGGTAAACGCCTTCGCCGTTGGGATTGTAGGTGCCGATATAGGCGAAATGAGATGACGTGGAGTTCATTGCATCCTCAGCATGCAGCGCCGGGCCGGTCACGGCCAGCAGCGCCAAGAACAACGCGGTGCGTCGGGTTGGAACCTGCCAGTTTCGCATAGTAATCCTCAGTATAGGTAAGGCGCGGCATGCCGCGCCACGGGAAAACCTTCGCCTCCCAGCGTTTACCTCATCCCATTACGCGTTCAACCCACCAGCTTTTTGGTCATCGCCAGCAGGGTTTTCACGTCCTGCGGACGCGTGTCGCCGCTGGCGGCGTCGATGATCGAGCTGTAGATATGCGGGATCACGCGTTTCACGCCGGCCGCCAGGGCGATCTCAACGATCGGCTCGTAGTTTTCCAGATCGATGCCGCCGGTCGGCTCCAGCATGAAGTCATGCTCGGCGCAGGCCTTGGCGACGTATTGGTATTCGTCCTTGCACTTCAGGCCGCCCATCGGGAAATACTTGATGGAACTGCCGCCCATGTCCTTCAGCAAAGCGATGGCGGTTTCCACCGGCACGATGCCGTCCGGCGCCGCGGCGCTCAATGGGCCGGTAGAGATCTTCACCCAGCCGACGCGGCCGGTCGGCGACACCAGGCCGTTGACCACGCTGTCGTTCTGGCCCAGCAGCGCGCGGCTGGCGCCGACGCCGGTAAACACCTGGTTAACGTGCTGCGGCTGCACCTGCTGAGCGATCAGGCTGACCATCGCCGACTGCTTCGGATCGCCGGCGCCCAGGCCGACCGACAGCGCGTTTTCAATCAGGCGCGCATAGCGCAGCATGTCGGTCACCGCGCTGTCGACGTCCGGGTAGTTCTTGGAAAGCACGCCCACCAGCACATGGCCTTCCGCCGCCGCGTAAATGTCCTGCGCGTTGGCTTTGGAGCTGGCCAGCACGTTCAGGCAGACGCGGTCGCGATAGTAGTTAGGCTGCAGCTTCATGCTTGTTTCTCCGTAAACAGGTTCTTGATACAGCTAAAGACGGTCATCAGCTGTTGCTCGTCGACGCTGCGCACGTCGACCTCAATCTTGCCCTCGTTGGCCTTGTAGCCGCGGAAGTAGATGGCGATGTCGCCGGTTTTCAGCGCCTGAACGATGTCATAGGTCGACCGCCCCAGCACCGCTTCGTCGAAAGTGATCTCGGCGCGGGCGATATCGCGGCCGGCGCTGTCCCAGACGGTTTTGGCGCTGACGCCGGTCAGGGTGTTGAGGCTGTTGAGGAACGGCGTCATCCGCTCCACCATCTGTTGCCCGGTGGTTTTCTCAAGCGTCAGATAGCTTTCAATTGCCTGCGTCAGGCCGAGGATGCCCTCTTTGCCGACCTTCATCGCCCGGCCGATGCCGCCGGACTGCAGCTTCACCCATTCGACGTACCGTTTCTTGCCGATAACCAGGCCGCTGGTCGGCCCCTCGATGGCTTTGGCACCGCTGTAGATCACCAGATCGGCCCCCATCTGGTAGTAACACATCAGATCTTCTTCCGCCGCGGCGTCGACGATCAGCGGCAGGTTATGTTTACGCGCCACCACCGCCGCCTGTTCGACGGACAGAATGCTTTTCTGTACGCAGTGGTGCGATTTGACGTACAGGATCGCCGCCGTCTGCGGCGTGATGCAGGCTTCAATCTGCTCCGGCGAACATTCGTTGGCGTAGCCCGCCTCCACTACCTTGCCGCCGCCCAGCGCCACCATGGTGTCCACCGGCGCGCCGAAGTTGACGTTGTGGCCGCGCGGCAGCACGATCTCGCGCGGCACGGCGATCGGCGCCGAGTGCAGGTTCACCAGCAGATTGGCGTTATCTTTAACGATCACCGCCGCCACTGACTGGGCGATCCCCGCCGAAGCGCAGGAAACGATCACCGCGTCCTCCACGTTGAGCAGATCGGCGATGTAGGCGCCGGTCTTGTTGACCAGATCCTTGATTTCGAAATAGTGGTTCAGGCCGTAATCAACGGCGTCGATCACGTCCTGGCGCGGCGTGGAAACGCCGAGAATGGTCATGCGGCCGGAGGTGTTGATCACCTGCTTCAAACCGTATTTTTCATAAATCGAAGACATGGCTTGCCTCCCCTTGTTCGGTTAATAGGATTTCCCCGGCCACTACCGCAGCCAGCGGCACCAACAGCCGTTCGCCCTCGGCGGTTTGCCCTTCGGCGTCGGCGAACACCTGCGGTTCGCGGCGCAGTTCAAACAGCGTGAAATCGGCGTCATAGCCCGGCTCCAGCCGCCCTTTGCCGCTCAGTTGCAGCGCCGACGCGGCGTTCTCCGTCACGCAGGCGATCACCTGCGGCAGCGTCAGGCCGACGCTGAAGAATTTGGACATCACCGTCGCCAGGCTATGCACCGGCCCGTTCATGCGGTTGCGGCAGTAAATATCGGAGCTGATGGTGTGCGGCAAAATGCCCAGTTTGATCGCCTGGCGCGCCACCTCGAAGCTGAAGCTGGCGGTGCCGTGCCCCACGTCGAGCAACACGCCGCGCCGCAGCGCGCGCTGGATAGACTCGCGCAATGTGCCCGCCGGCGTCAGAATGCGGTTCGGTTTGCCGTTGTAGCAGTGGGTGATGATGTCGCCGCGGGTCAGCAGATCGGCGATGTCGTCCAGATCCGGCGGGTTGTTGCCGATATGCACCATCAGCGGCAGTTGGCGGTTTTCCTGCTGGATCTCTTTGGCCAACACCAGCGGCCGGGTGCCGTTTTTCCCCACCACGCTGCTGCTCATGCGCGCCTTGATGCCGATGATGAAACCGGGGTGATTGGCGATGGCCTGGCCGGCCTCGCGCTTGTCGATATCCGTCAACTCCGCCAGCTCGTTCTGCCGCAGCAGGCCGATGCGCGAGATGTTGAGGAAGGCGAAAACGTTGCTTTTGGCGCTGCGCGTCAGCTGATAAAAGGCATCGATATCGTCGGCGCCGGTGCTGCCGGCGTCGACCACGCTGGTGACGCCGCTGGCGACGCCGACCCGATCCGGCTCGTCATGGTAAATCGGCGATTCGGGATAGCAGTGCACGTGCGCGTCGATCCAACCGGCGCTCAGGCGGCAGTTGCCCGCCAGATCCAGCTGGCGAACGGCGCTGACGTCCGCCGCCAGCCGCCCCACCGAGGCTATTTTGCCGTCCTTTACCGCCAGATCGATCAGCGTATCGTCCGCCAGTCTGGCGCCTCTGATTACTAAGTCATACATACCGCATTGCTCCTGTTAGCCCGGGCGCCGCCGCAGCCTCGGGCGGCGCCTGGCGCAGGCCTCTTAAGAAATGGCTACCGGGAAGATCGCCCCCAGGATCATCGCGCCGAGGATCGCTCCGCCGGTGATCGGTTTACCCCAGATATAGAACAGCAGTGCGCCGAGCAGCGAACCGATGCCGATCGGGATCGAAGCGGTCATCGCCGACAGGATGATCAACGGCCCGAGGAAACGGCCCGACGAGTTGCCCGCGCCCATCATCACATCCGCGCCGTAGGTGGAGTTGCTCTGATTGATGGTGAATTTGCGCGCCAGGATGATCACGTAACCGATCGCCAGGCCGATGATCAGACCGGTGGCCAGTGACGCGGCGAAGTTGGCGACCGGGAACACGATGCCGGCCCCCAGCAGCAGCGCCGGTACGCCCAGCCCGACGCCGGTCTGGATCGCGCCGCCGATGTCGAGGATGCCCACCAGCGAGCCTTCGATGATGCGCGCGAACAGGAAGCTGGCGCCGAACGCCGCCACCGCGCCGTATACGCCGGTATCCATCCCCGCCCGCAGCATGGAGACGAAGGCCACTTCGTTAAAGGCGCCGATGCCGTACAGGTAGTACATGTGCGTCCCGGCGAACACGCCGGAGGACAGCAGGCCAACAAAAATCGGGAATGACCAGTCGGCGTACCAGAAGCCTTTTTGGGTTTGCTCTTCCATCATCCCGCTCCTTATTTACCGCTCAGGGTGTTGTGAATGGCGTCCAGCCAGCCCGGCACGCCGAGGCTGAAGGACTCGAGAACTTTCATATCGAAGCCGCGGAAGAAGCCGCTCAGCACGAACAGCAGCACGATCACCGCCATCATGATCTTGGTGATCTTGTTCCAGCCGCTCTCTTCCACGCCCTTGCCGATCAGAATGCCCAGCACCAGGCCCGGTACGGCGTTGCCCATGATCAGCTGCGCCAGGCCGCCGAAGATGGTGCCCCAGAAGCCGGAACGGCGCCCGGCGTCGATCGCCGCCAGCCAGAAGATCACCGGCATCACGGTGTTCACCAGCAGGTTGGCCGCCGGCACCAGCACCTTGATCGCGGTGACCTGCAGCGCGGCAGGCACGGCGGAAGCGGTGGTATTGAGGAAGGCCACCACCAGCATGCCGATGATGCCGCAGGCGATGGCCATTTTTTTCGGATCGTGCAGCGTTTGCGCCAGATTGCGATTCTTGACCATCAGGGCCGCCGCGCCCCAGTGCGGGATGATGCGGTGATCGACGTCCTGCGTGAAGGAGCCCGCCGCCACGGAAGACGCCCAGGCGTTGAAGAAGAAGCCCAGACCGAATGAGAAGTGGGAAGCCGGATCGCCCTCGCAGGAGTTCAGCTCGCCCAGGGTGCGAAACGCTCCCATGCCCTGTGTTGTCGGCGCGTGGAACATGCGTGCGGCGCCGGCCCCTACGCCGACCCCCACCAGCCCACCGATAATAATCGATTTAAATAAGATGATTAAAAACATCAGTATACCCTTTCATTTATGCTAACGTTTTTATTTCGTGACGAAGACAACCTTCTCGGTATTGATAATGGTTACGTTCACGGTTATTTCCAGAGAAACGGCATAGCTCTTTCTTTCACGCGGCAAAAAGAAGAAAAGAAATTTCTCTTTAGTTATTTTCTCTTCCGCCTTCACTACGCTGACGTCCTGCGGCTCGATGCGCAGCAGAATATTGTTGGTGGACTTTAATACCGCGCCCTGCACATTAGCCAAGGCGGAAGCAAAAGCTTTCGCTTTGCTGTCGCCTTTACCCTCCACCTTCACCGATGTGGTATATTGCTCTTTCATTATGGATTGCCATGTTTTTTGACGTAGGCTTCCACCAGTTTCTGGCCCAGCTCTTCTTTATCCATAAAGCCGAAACCCAGCACGTTGCAGCCTTCGTTAATTGCCGTCACGCCCTCTTCCACCGAACGCATGCCGTATTTGGCTTTGTAGCCGTATTTGGTTTGCGCGGTAATCGCACCGGCGCCGCCACTGCCGCAAAAAGAGATGCCCAGCTGCGCGTTTTCCGCTTTCATGACGTCGCCCAGCTTCATATCCGCCGCCACGCCGGGGATGACCACCGCTTTTCCGCCTGCGTTTTCAACGCCCTGGCCGACTTTTTGCCCTTTGCCCAAACGATCGCCGATCACTACGGTAATTTGACCCATGGTATATTCTCCTGATTGAAATCGATGCGTTAACCGCTATGCGTTATTATCTTTCGCCACTTCGAAGTGCACGGACAGCAAATAGGCCTCTTCGATAGGCAATGTGCCAAACTGATCCACCACGCGCTCCGCCATTTGCATGGACTCGGCGGAAATTTCGTCGAACAATGATTTATCCACCTCCGGCAACGGCTCGCCGGTTATTGAGCGCAGCACCATGGCGCGAATATGCGATTCCAGCATCTGTTGCTGCACCGCATTGGTATAAATATTCTCAGCATTCAGCATCGCGGTAATATCCGCCAGCACCCGAGCGGTGATCTCACCGGCTTCGCTGATATCGGATTGTTCAATTTCTTTTAATGAAGCAGATCCATCATTCACTTTTCAGTACCCCTAGATCCCACATTAATCAGTAAGCCGTAAAGCGCATCACCTGAATAACCCGCTTTCTGTGATGTCTTTACCCTACCCCCGGCAAGATTTTCTGTGGAGACCGGTTTTTTCCAGTTCGAAGTGGAAATCGAATGACGCGCGGAGATCCATTTCGCAAAACGGCGCTGCGGCGAAAAAGTGAATGAGATAACAAATACATAACCCGGCTAACGGTTTTTTTTGTCTCGATTGACGATAAAAGCCTTCGTGATCGGGATCTCTTTCTTTTCTCGCCCCAACCGCCTACTATCAATGGGACAAATCGACATTACCCACACCCCCGCTCCTCTGGCGCGGGGGTGTTGCTTTGTGTTGTTTTTCCGAATTTATGGGCGCACAGACTGGCGCCCTTTGATTTGACTGGAGAGTGGAATGACCAAACCCATCATTACTATTAATGAGCTGGATGCGGAACGCCTGGATGCGCTATTGGAACAACCGGCCTTTGCCAACACCGACGTCGCCGCCGCGCTGAACGACGAGTTGGATCGCGCGGAAATCCTGCCGCCGGAGAAAATGCCGGCCAACGTGGTGACCATGAACAGCCGCGTGCGTTTTCGCGATCTGCACACCGATGAAGAGCATGTGCGCACGCTGGTCTACCCAGCTTCGCTGAAAGACAGCCACGATCAGCTGTCGGTGATGGCGCCGCTGGGCGCAGCGCTGCTCGGCATGCACGTCGGCAAGCAGATCTCCTGGCAATTGCCGAACGGTGAAGAAGCGCGGATTGAAGTGCTGGAATTGCTGTACCAGCCGGAAGCGGCGGGCGAATACCACCGTTAAGCGGTTTTCAGGGCGGCATCCGGCCGCCCTTTCTGTCTCAGAGGCAGATAGCGATCAGCACGGCGATCAGCAGCAGCACGTAGATTTTGGCATGCAGCGCATCGCTCACCTTCGGCAAACAGCGCCTGGCAAACACGATCCCCGCAATCCCCGCCGCCACCAGCAGCCCCAGAATGTTCAGATTGACGTAACCCAGATACTGCGGCCCGCTCATCTCGCGCCACCCCAACACGATATACATCAGCGCCCCGATCACCGCCACCGGGATCGACAGCGGGTTGGCGGCGCTGACGCAATATTTCATGTCGTAACCATGGCGACGCAGCAGCGGCACGGTCATCACGCTGCCGCCCACCCCCAGCAGCGTGGCGATGCCGCCGATCAACGGCCCGCCGCCCCACAACGTGGCGGGAGACAGTTCGGCGCGCGCCGGTTTGATCAGGAAGCCCCGGCGGAACAGACAGTCGGCGATGGTCACCGTCATATAGACCACAAACAGCCAGCGGATCACGCCGTCCGCCAGCAGCGAGGAGGCGAACGCGCCCAGCGCCGCGCCGATGCCGATGAAAAAGATCAGCGGTACGATGGTTTCTCGCAGCAGGTTGCCGCTGCGCCAGTTGGTCAGGGTGGCATAACTCGCGTTGAGGATCATCACCGCTGTCGAGGTCGCTACAGCAATATGCATCGCCTGGCCGGGCTGCTCGCCCGAGGCGGAGATCAGGTGATAGACAAAAGGCACCACCACAAAGCCGCCGCCGAAGCCGAACAGAATGGTGGTGATGCCGGTCAGAAAACCGGCACCCAGTACAATCAACGTTTCAATCATGGCCGTGCGCCCGCACGAAGTCGTCGAACCCGGCGCAGAACTGCCCCGCCAGCGGATGGAAACGATCGCCGACGAACAGCCCCAGATACTGATCGCGCACGGCGTCGTGATCCACCAGCTCAATGCCCGCCTGTTCCGCCCGCGCCAGCGTCTGTGCGTCCGGGAAGCCCCAATAGCGCGAATCACCCTGCTTTTCCGCCGCTATCGCTTCGCGCCGTTCCGCCCGCATGAGCTGGCGCGCCAGGAAGGTGCCGCTTTGCACGCCCAGCAACATCATGTTTTCCAGGAACGACAGATCGTGACGCAGCTCGGCGGGCAGACGGGCGAGCACCGGGCCGGCGTCCCAGTGCTCATCCATTTCATGCAGCGTCACCGCACAGCCCTTGTCACCGTTCATCATTGCGCGGAATAGCGTCATCACCCCGCGATAGCGCGGCAAGTCGCCGGGGTGCAGGTTCCACAGCAGCTTGCCGCGTCGGCTGAAGGCGCGCACATAGTCGGCGGAGAATTTCTGATAGCAGCGCAGGGAGATCACCGCGTCCATATGCTCCAGGCTGCTGATAAACGTGGCGTCATTGATGTCGAGAACGCGATGCGCTTTGACCCCGGCGGCGGCCAGGAACAGGGCCGGCGGTTGATAGGCACCCTCACAGGCGGCGGCGTTGCGGCCAACGAACGGGAATACAAAATCGTTCAGCACCTCGCGCTCGTACAGCCCCAGGCGGCGAACCGCCGGCTCCTGGGTGCGGCCGCCGCTTTTCGCCAAGGGGAAATACACCGTAAAAGCACACTCGCCTTTCAGGGCGGCGATCAGATCCTGACACACCAGCCAGGAGAAAATGTCGTTGCCGACAAAGAGCGCTACGTTTTTCATACTTCAGCCTTCTTTGCGTTGAAAATAGGGTTGTTGAACACGATTTTGCTGATATCCCGCGTGATGGATTCCATCGCCGAGGTATAAAAAAGATCGCCCTTGGCGGGCGCGCCGAGCGAGTAGAGATGCTGCTCACGGCCGCGTCGGTCGGCGATTTTCAGCGTATGCGGGTTGCACTTCACGCCACCGAACAGGTTCTCTTGCACCAGCCCGTCTTGCAGCAGCTGCTGGCTCAGGCGGTTGGGCGGCAGTTGATAGGAAGGCGTGGTGCAGTTGAACAGATACTGCGCGCGCACCCGCGTCTCATGGCAACGAAGGATAAACCCGTCCGTTGCCTTGCTGATATCCACCAGGCCGCCGCAGGCGCGCAGGCGTTGGCTCTCCAGCGCCGCCACGATCTTGTTGGCATTCTTGATCGGCATGGCGTGCCGATTGCGCATCCAGGAGGAGTTGTAAAAGCGCATGAAGACCTGCCGGTTGTTGGCATCCATCTTGACCCAGGCGGCGCACACCGCCGGGTGGATCGCCGCCAGATAGCTGCAGATATGCTCCCTGGCAAAGCGCGCGCGATCGAGGCTGTCCGCCAGATCGCGGTAGCAATCGCGCCTTTCCCCCAGCGCCGAGAGCACCGTCAGCCGCTCCGGCCCCGGATAGTGGCGCGCCAGCGCGGCGTTGATCGCATGCACCAGCTGATGCGCGTCAATAAAATCGCGGCCGGCGACAAAGCGCCGCAGCGCCTCAACAAACGCCTCCGGCGGCGGACGCATCAGCGCCGGCTGCACGCTGGGGAACAGGCCCGAGCGCGACAGGGCGCAGATGTCGGTCGCTCCCAGCCGCTCCATCAGTTCAACGATGGCGTCAATCGCCGTCAGGCTGCAGCCGATCACGCCGATGCTCGAATAAGGGTTGATCGGCGGCAGATCCTGATGAGCCTGATAAGCGATCACCCCATCCACTGGGTAAAGGCATTCCGGCGGGTTGTGCCCCGAACACAGCACCAGCGCGTTCATCTGCTCGGCGCCGCCGCAGGCGGTGGTCAGCCGATAGCCGGCTTCGTGCGGCGCGATGGCATTCACTTCGGCGGTCACGAAATTCAGCGCTACGTTACTGTCCGCCGCCATATATATCGTCATGTCGCGAATAAAATCGAGATATTCCCGATACAGCCAGCGCGGCGGATAACGATCCTGGCAAAACTGCGGAAAATGCATGGCGATCCAATCAACGAAGTGCGCTTCGTCGAAAATATCCGCCGACATATTTTCCGGCGTCATATTTAATATATGGCTGTCAAAATCGCTGCTGTATGCCATACCGCCTTTAAATCCCTGCTTGTCGAAAACCGTCAGGGAAAGCGGCCTTTTGCAATGATTAACCGACTTATTTTTTATAAAGTTATAGGCAAAAGAGATGCCGGCGGCCCCGCCGCCAATCACACCGAACTTATACATGAAATATCACCTTATAGTCATTGAACTGCGCTAAGAACTATTGCTTCAGGTGTTGGAATAAAATGACGCTTTATTCCTTATTAACTTCTTGTATTGCGAGAACGAGAACCTTCGTCCCACCCTGGTGTGAAGACTTGTACGGGCTTCATGGCCGATAAAATAACGGCGCCCCGAACAAGCGTTATTTTTCTGCCCCGATAGTAGGGCGACCGTCGCTGGCTTGCTTTATATGAAAGGCCAACTATCATTGCGTTTCGGCTAATTTGCCCGCCAAAGGGAACACATGCGCAACGTCCGCATTGATGACATCGACCACGTAACCCGCGCGGTGATCGCCATCGGCACCGATTATCCGCCGGGGCACCTGCTGCCAATGCACAGCCACCGGCGCGCGCAGTTGCTGTACGGCGCTACCGGCGTCATGCACGTTTTCACGCAGCAAGGTAATTGGGTCGTTCCGCCGCAGCACGCGGTGTGGCTGCCGCCGCAGATGCCGCACGCGGTGCGGATGGTCGGCGTCACCACCCGCAGCCTGTATCTCGAACCCGGCGCGTTACCCGCCGAACGCCCGCAGGTATGTCAGGTGGTCAGCGTCACGCCGCTGATGCGCCAGCTGTTGATGGCGGCGGTGGATATGCCACTGGAGTATGAACAACAGGGCCGCGACGGAGCGCTGGCGGCGCTGCTGCTGCACGAGCTGGCCCGGCTGCAACCTTTGCCGTTGCACATCCCGCTGCCCGCCGATCCTCGGCTGGTTGAGCTGTGCCGCGCCTTTTTGCAACACCCCGACGCCCACGACTCCGCGCAGCGGTGGGCGCCCCGTCTGTACATGAGCATTCGCACCTTCAGCCGCTTCTTTCGCGCGCAGACCGGCCTGCCTTTTTCGCAATGGCGCCAGCGCGCCTGCGTGGTGCTGGCGTTGGCGCTGCTGGCCGAAGGGCGCAGCGTGACGCAGGTGGCGATGGAGATGGGATATGACAGCAGCGCGGCGTTTTCAACCATGTTCCGCCGCGTGCTGGGGCAGGCGCCCTCCTCCTATCTGACGGAAGACGGGCGCGACGGTTGACGGATTAGCGGAATTTCTTGTGGTTGGCGTCGCGGGTTTGTTTGAAGCCTTGCGCCAGCTGCTTCGCTTCAGCGACTTTGCCCTGATTGGCCAGCGCCAGCGCCTGATCGATCTGGCCGATCAGGGTATCCAACCCGCTGCGGAAATCTTTCATCTCCGGGCTGTCGGCGGCTTTGTCTTCCAGCTTCGGCGGGGTGCCCTGTTTGGCATCCTGCGCGGCGGCGCGCATGTTCTGCAGGCTCTGTTTGAGGGTAGCGGCGGAGTCGGTATTCAGCACCGTTTTGTAGTTTTCCGCCAGGGTGTCCATATCGTCGCCCAGATCGGCGGCGACCGCCAGCGAACTGGCTGCCAGCAGCGTCAACGCCGCCAGCGCTTTCAGGGTATTCTGCATGTTTGCTCACCTTCCAGTTATTGTTTTAATTAACCCACCGTTACCATAGGCAAGGCCGGGAAAAATCGAAACCGGAGATTTGTAAGCAAGGTTGAGACGGGGTAACGCGCGACCGGCGGGCGCCGGCCGCGCAGCGGATCACTGGCCGGCGATCTTCATTTCCGGCAGCAGCACCGAACCGCACTGGATATTGCTGCGGGTTTCGATATCGCTGCCGACGCTGACGATGTTGCGCAGCATGTCTTTCAGGTTGCCGGCGATGGTGATCTCGCTGACTGGGTACTGGATCTCGCCATTTTCCACCCAAAAACCGGCGGCGCCGCGAGAATAATCGCCGGTGACGCCGCTGACGCCCTGGCCCATCAATTCGGTGACCACCAGGCCGGTACCGAGCTGCTTCAGCATGCCGGCGAAGTCTGCGCCCTGCCCGGCAATGCGCCAGTTATGGATGCCGCCGGCATGGCCGGTGCTGTGCAGGCCCAGCTTGCGCGCCGAGTAGCTGGTCATCAGCCAGGTTTGCAGCACGCCATCCTTGACGATATCGCGCCGCTGGGTGCGCACGCCCTCGCTGTCGAACGGCGTCGACGCCAGCCCTTTCAGCAGGTGCGGATGCTCCTCGACGGTCAGCCACGCCGGCAGGATCTGCTTGCCCAGCGAGTCCAACAGGAAGGTAGATTTGCGATAAACGCTGCTGCCGCTGATGGCGCCCACCAGATGGCCGAACAGCCCGGTGGCCACCTCGGAGGCGAACAGTACCGGCGCCTTCATGGTCGACAATTTGCGCGGCGCGAGGCGCGCCAACGTGCGGCGGGCGCACTCCTGCCCCACCCACTCAGGGCTGTGCAGATCGCCCATCGCCCGGCCGATGGTGTAAGCGTAATCCCGCTCCATGTCGCCGTCCTGTTCTGCGATGACGCAGCTGGACAGCGAGTGACGGCTGGAACAGTAGCTTTGCAGCATGCCGTGGCTGTTGCCGAACACCTTGATGCCGTAGTGGCTGTTGAAGCTGCCGCCTTCGGTGTTGGTAATGCGTTTGTCCGCCGCCAGCGAAGCCTGCTCGGCGCGCGCCGCCAGCTCAATGCCGCGCTCGGCGTCCAGCTCGGTCGGGTGGAACAGATCGAGATCCGGCGCCTCGAACGCCAGCAGATCTTTCTCCGCCGGGCCGGCGCAGGGATCCTCAGAGGTATAGCGCGCGATGTCCAGCGCCGCCTGTACGGTGCGAGCGATGGCGTCCGGGCTGAGATCGGTGGAAGAGGCGCTGCCTTTGCGCTGGCGGTGATACACGGTAATGCCCAGCGCGCCATCGCTGTTGAACTCGACGTTTTCCACTTCGCCGAAGCGGGTGCTGACGCTGATGCCGGTCGATTTGGTGACCGCGACTTCCGCCGCGTCGGAACCGGCGCGAGCCAGCTCCAGCGCCTGAGAAACGGCCTGTTCCAGCGCCTTGCGCTGTTCTGCAACTTGAGTGACTACTTTCATCAATCTGCCATAATTAATCAGAAAATCGTTGAGAAAAGTGCCGGAGCGGCGTAGTTGTGCACGCGGAGCGGCGCGCAAAAATCCTGAGATCTCTGCCGTTGAGTCTAACAGGAACCGCGTTGAATTTCGCATAAAGCCAGCAACCTGTTAGGATTAGCCTCTTTTTAACGGAGCCTACCATGAACAAACAGCCTGAAGACTGGCTCGACGATGTCCCGGAGAATGAAAACGAGGACGATGACGAGATTATCTGGGTCAGTAAAAGTGAAATTAAACGTGATGCCGAAGCGCTGAAAGACCTGGGGGCCGAAATGGTCGATCTGGGCAAAAACGCGCTGGATCGCATTCCGTTGGACGAAGATTTGCGCGCCGCCATCGAGCTGGCGCAGAAGATCAAAAAAGAGGGCCGTCGCCGTCAGCTGCAGCTGATCGGCAAGATGCTGCGCGCCCGCGATATCGAGCCGATCCAGACCGCGCTCGACAAGCTGAAAAACCGCCACAACCAGCAGGTTTCGCTGTTCCACAAGCTGGAAGCGCTGCGCGACCGTCTGGTCGAAGAAGGCGATGACGTCATTCCGTCGATCCTGGATCTGTATCCGGCCGCCGATCGCCAACAGCTGCGTTCACTGGTGCGCAACGCGCAGAAAGAGAAGGCCGCCAACAAGCCGCCTAAGGCTTACCGCCAGATCTTCCAATACCTGCGCGAGCTGGCCGAAGCGGCCGACTAAGCGCCGCCGCCATCCCGGGATGAACCCGTTTCATCCCCGGTGATGTGCCGGTTCGCCGCTGCTTTCGCGGATATTGAAGCGCAGGCTGCCTTCCAGCTCTTCTTCCGCCTCTTCAAACAGCAGAATGATCGCGCCGAAACGACGCTTGCTGCGGGCATTCAGGTGAGTGAACTCGATTTCCACCGGCAGACCGATATCGCCGGTCACTACGTCCCACAGCGCGTCGAGGTTGGCGCCGAATCCCTCGTCCAGCGCAAACTTGTGCGCAAAATCGCGGTAGAAGGTCGGCACATCCTGGATCTGTTCAAAATCAAACTCTACTTTTGCCATCAAACTCACTCCACACGAATGAAGTTTTTGTAATGGTCGCGCGTGACGAAGATCAGACCGTCGCTCGAATACAGCAGGCGATCGGCGCCGCGCCGGCCACACTGGTAATTGATGTCCGCTTCGCGCCAGACCCGGCCGCCGGCGCTCGGCAGTTGCCCTTCACGGTTAGAGAATCGATCGCCGCCAATCGCCTTGCCCGGCAATACCGCACAGAGGTTGCCTGAACGCGGGTCCCAGCCCTGCTCGCGCGCCTGCTTCTTGGTGACGTAATAGCCCGGAAGCCGCTGATGCTGCTGCAGGTAGCTCACCACCGTTTGCTGCTGCGTGAGCCGATCGATGCTCTGCTGTTGCCCCGCCGGCGCTTGCACCACCGCCGCATTGCCGCCGATCGCACGGTGCTCGTTGCCGCGCAGCGCGCTGAAGACGGCGATGACCACGGCGATGACAATCGCCAACAGAATCCGCTTGTTCATGACATTCCCTGAAATTATGCCGCCGAAGGCGCCGCAGCTCCCCCAGGCTAGTTAGGTATATAGCCGACCTGGATGAAACTAAGATGACCGGCACGTCACGTTTTCGCGGCGGTAAGCGTTTCATCCACTCATGACAATGATGCCACTTTCCAGTCGTTCTGGCACTCGGAGTCTCTCTGAAAACAGGCCGCCTCACATGAGACGGCTCGCCATGCCAGGCGCTGCTTTCAGTATAGTCAGGGAAGGCGCCGCACAACGCGGCGCAACAGGAGGGAACGCATCAATCGATCAAGGCGTGACGATAGCGATGCAGCATGTCGGCCAGGCGTTTCACCGGCCCGGTGACGCTGAGCGGCGCCTGATTGTCCACCAGCTTCTGCTGGTACTCGTTCATTTCACCCAGCAAGCGATCGTAGTAATAGGCGCGCTTGACGTCGTTCTTGGCGGAGACCACCCGATCGGCGGTGCTGCGGATCTGGCGGTGGAAGGCCGACAGCTCTTCGCTGACCGGAATCTCCGCCCGCTGCATGCGCTGGTGGGCAATGATCAGGTTCAGCGCCAGACGATACTTGGCGATGTCGTTCGGGAACATCATCAGCAGCTGGTTAAGCTGCTGATACAGCGCCGGCAGGTGGTTTTGCCGACGACGCGCCGCCTTGGTGGTCAGCGCCGACACCGCGCTGCTGACGAACTGGTTGAGCAACGTGCGGCCGGTGCGTTCACGCGAATTGTCGCGGATCAGCAGCAGCACCATCAGCCCAACGCAGCTGCCGAGGAACTGGCCCAGCGCCCCGTCGAGAAACTGGGTGACGTTGAACTCCATCGGGTTGCTCAGCACCAGAATGTTGATGGTCCCGGCCAGCAGCCCCAGCGAACCGAGCCGCCGCTTCTGCACCTCGATGCCGATGAAAAACGCCAGCAGGCCGAGGCTGAGACACAGCAGCAAAATGCTCTGCTGCGTCGCCGGCAGGATCACCATGAAGAACAGAGAGCCGACCGGGATCGCCGCCAGCATGCCCAGCACGAAATCCATCGCCACCATGCGCGGCGCCGGGGTGCGCATCGCCAGCGAGGTGATGACCGCGATGATCACCATAAAACCGCTGCCGGACGTCCAGCCGGTCCACAGCCACAGCAGGCTGCCGAAGGCCGTCGCCACAAAGGTGCGCAGGCCGTTGATCATCGCGTGATGCCCTTCCGCCGAAGTCGGCTTGACCACGGTTTCGTTGCTCAACACCCCCTCTTCCACCGCGCTGATACTGCAGTTGGCGTGCACGCCTTTCGACAGCAGCAGGTAGCGCGTCGCCGCGCCGACCCAGCCGGTGAGGGTCGGCAGCGTTTCCTCGGAACGATGCGTGGTCAGCACCTGGCGAAGCAGCTTCATGCGCTTGTGGATCTCCTGCGGGGTTTCCGCCGGGACCATCAGCTGCTCACGCAGGCTGTCTTTCAGCGCGTCCGGGTGATTCAACAAGATCAGATAGGTTTCGCAGGCCTGGGTGATCAGCGTCAGCGACAGCGTATGCAGCGCTTTTACCCGGCGGTTGACCTTCTGCCAGCGCGAGGACTCCATCATCAGGTTGTTGCGCATGCCGTCCAGCGCCGTGGTGCTCTTCACCAGATTGCTCCAGGCGCGATCGATATCCTCTTTGTCGGCATTGCTGATGCACATCTGCATCAGGCGGTATTGCGCCACCAGCAGTTGATCCACCGCCCGATCGATGTCCTGTTTGATCGAACGCGGCGAGAACAGCAGATCCGCCAACACGGCGCTGACGATCCCCAGCACGATCTCGCTGCAACGTTCGATGGCGAACTGCGGCGCTTCCAGCAGATGAGACTCGCTGGTGGCGACCGTCACGATGATGATCAGCGCGGTATACCCGGCCAGCCCCCAGGCATAGGAGTTCTCCACCTTGATAAGCGAAGAGAGCCAGGTGCAGAAACCGGCCCAGATGCAGCACAGCAACAGCATCACCACCGGCGCGCGGGCGGTGGTGATGATAATGATCAGGCCGACGAAGCAACCGATAAAGGTGCCGATAATGCGCAGCCAGCCGCGGTGGCGGATGGCGCCGGAGAAAGGTTCGCCGCCGGCGGCAAAGGCCGGGCCGGCGGCGACGATGGCGGCGGTCATCGCCGACCAGCGCGGGGTTTCCAGATTGAGATGGAAGCCGACGAACAGCGCAAACACAATCGCGAAGCTGAGTTTGAAGGCGAATCTCAGCCGGATAAAGGTTGGGCTGCTCATTAGCCGAACTCACGCAGCCGGTGCATCAGGCGCACAAAAGGCGAGCCGCTGTCGGCATTGCGATCGTTCTTGCCGACGATCACCACGGTGGCGGTGGTGCCGGCCGGGTACGGATGCTGTTGATCCTTGGCGTCCAGCAGGATCTTCACCGGCACGCGCTGCGCCAGGCGCACCCACTCCAGGTTGCTGTCGATCGAGGCCAACCCTTTGTTGTTCACCGTGCTGCTGCTGTTGTTCACCGCCGCCGCCACGCTGTCAACGGTGCCGTGCATGATGCGGTTGCTGCCGAGCGGGGTGATCTCAGCGCGGTCGCCCTTATTCAGGCCATTCAGCTTGGTTTCTTCCAGGTACGCCAGGATGTAGAAGGAATCTTTCTTCACCAGCGCCACCGCCACCGAGCCGCGGGTGATGTATTCGCCGGCATGGACGTTGAGGTTGGTGATCCAGCCATCGGCCGGCGCCCGCACCGTGGTGCGTTCCAGATCCAGCTGCGCCAGCTCGCGCGCCGCAATGGCCTTCGCCAGTTGGTGCTGCACGGTCTGCAGTGAGTTGTTCGACTGGTCAATCTCTTCCTGCGACATCGCCTGCACGCCCAGCTTCACGCGGCGGCCGGCCTCGCGCCGTTTTTCCGCCGCCAGCGTCTGATAGTAGGCGACGTCGGCGCCGGCTTCCGCCAGCGCCTGCTCATAACGCGGCCGATCGACCACGAACAGCACCTGGCCTTTCTTCACCAGTTGGTTATCCACCACCGGCACGTCGGTCAGCAGGCCGCTGACGTCCGGGGCGATCGCCACCACATCGGCGGTAAACTTGGCATCACGCGTCCACGGCGACTCGGTGTAGAACACCCAGGCCTTGAATATCGCGGCGATGCCCAACAGCACAAGAATCAAAGTGATCGCGATTCGGGTTATTTTTATCGAAAAATTTTTCACAGCGACCTCAAACAAAAAGACACGAAATCAGATAAAACAAGCAGCAATACAGCGCAGTGTTAAACAGCGCCGGATGCCAGACAAAATCGTAAATCCCCGTCGGCTGCAGCAGGCGGCGCAAGAGAAAAAACAGCGCCAGCGACACCAGCAGCTCGAAAAACACCGGCGGAAACGACAGCCCGAAGATGACCATAACCGGAAGCAAACTCATCACTTTTTCCTTATTGTTCACTACGCCGGGGAAAGACACATCTCGCCATTCACATTCTCTTTACATTTTAGCGTGCGCGCGCCACAAATCTTGACCAGGCAGCTTGTCCAGGTCACGAACCCGAAAAAAGGTTAAACTTGGGGGCAGACATCCACGACAGGGATTGCGAGGGTGCCGGAGGAGCGGCAGGATTGCGTTGCCGATCGCTCTCGCACGTTGGTAAGGTCTATTCACCCGACCACGTTATATTAGCCTGCTTACTATCAAGGCATCAACAATCTGTGATCTAAATCACTTTTAAGCCAGAGTGAATAATGGAAAGATTAAAACGGATGTCGGTATTCGCCAAAGTGGTTGAGTTCGGGTCGTTTACCGCGGCCGCACGCCAACTCGACATGAGCGTTTCATCGATCAGTCAAACCGTCTCGAAACTGGAAAATGAACTGCAGGTCAAGCTGTTGAACCGCAGCACGCGCAGCATCGGCCTGACCGAGGCCGGCAAAATCTACTATCAGGGCTGCCGACGCATGCTGCAGGAAGTCAGCGAGGTGCATGAGCAGCTGTACGCATTTAACAATACGCCCGCCGGCACGCTGCGCATCGGCAGCTCATCCACCATGGCGCAAAACGTGCTGGCGAACATGACCGCCGAGATGATGAAAGAGTACCCAGGCCTGACGGTCAACCTGGTAACCGGCATTCCGGCGCCGGATCTGATCACCGACGGACTGGATCTGGTGATCCGCACCGGGGCGCTGCAGGACTCCAGCCTGTTCTCCCGCCGCCTGGGGCAGATGCCGATGGTGGTGTGCGCCGCCAAAAGCTACCTGATCCAGCACGGTACGCCGCAGAAGCCGAGCGACATGGTCAACTTCTCCTGGCTGGAGTACAGCGTGCGGCCCGACAGCGAATTTGAACTGATGTCGCCGGAAGGCATCACCACACGCATTTCCCCGCAGGGGCGCTTCGTCACCAACGACTCCTCCACCATGATCCGTTGGCTGAAAAACGGCGCCGGCATCGCCTACGCCCCGCTGATGTGGGTGATCGAAGAGATCAAACGCGGCGAGATCGAGATCCTGTTCAAAAGCTACCATTCGGATCCGCGGCCGATCTACGCGCTCTATACCGAGAAAGACAAACTGCCGCTGAAGGTGCAGGTGTGCATCAACTATTTAACCGACTATTTCGAACGCGTAGCGGCGGTCTATCAGGGCTATCGCTGAGCGGCGCTCAAATAACGGCGCGCCAGCGCGGCCAGCAGCGTCAGCGCCACCATGCCGAAGCCCCACAGCAGCCAGACGGCGTAGCCCGCCCAGGTCAGCAGCACAGGAAAATAGCTCGCCAGCCCGCTGCCCAGCTGTTTCAGCCATGGCAGCCAGGCGTCCAGCACCGCCTGCGGCACCAGGCTCAGCGCACCGTTCACCGGCAACGATGCATTCCCGGCTGCCTCCGCCAACGCCGGGAGCCAGGCCAGTACCCCGGCTACGCCCCAGGCCAGCAGCGTCCACAGCGCCATGGCGCCCAGCAGCAGCGCGAGTGTCCAACCGCCCCGGTTCACGGCACACCGCCGCCGCACTGCGGACAAAAGCGGCTGCCCGGCGGCAACGGCGCGGCGCACTGGCCGCAGGTGGCGCTTAGCGCGGCAAACGGCTGACCGCAGCGGTGACAATAACGGGCGCCCGATTTATTCACTGCCTGGCATTCCGGGCACTGCGGCCCCGGCTCACCATGCTGGTTATAGCGGTTGCCATGATGCCCGCCGCCGTGGCCCGCGCGCTGATGACCGCCTTGCCCCAACAACCGTTTCAGTAAGCTCATCCCGCCTCTCCTCTGTGCATTGACGCTGAACCTCACTGTAAACCCTGGAGTAAACTCCAGGGTAAAGCCCGGCGAGCAGGATTTACGTTTCATTACATCGTAAAAGTGGCAAGGCTTTGATGCCGTTAACAAAAGCACCATCGGCATTATCCCACACCGTCGCGCTGCGTTATGCTGCGGAAACCTCTCCCTGCATCAGGAATAACCATGAAAAAAATCATACTGGACTGTGACCCGGGGCATGACGACGCCATCGCTCTATTGCTGGCCTGGGGCAATCCGCAGATCGACCTGCTGGCGGTCACCACCGTGGTGGGTAACCAGACGCTGGACAAAGTGACGCGCAACGCCCTGGTGGTGGCCCGTATCGCCAATATCACCGGCGTCCCCTTCGCCGCCGGCTGCCCGCGTCCGCTGGTGCGCAATATCGAAGTGGCGCCCGACATTCACGGCGACTCAGGCCTCGATGGCCCGGTGCTGCCGGAACCCCACCTGCAGTTGGACTCACGCCACGCGGTAGACCTGATCATCGAGACCGTGATGGCCCACCCGCCGGGCAGCGTGACGCTGGTGCCGACCGGCGGCCTGACCAATATCGCCATGGCGGTGCGTAAAGAGCCGCGCATTGCCGAACGGGTCAAGGAAGTGGTGCTGATGGGCGGCGGCTATCATGTGGGCAACTGGAGCGCGGTGGCGGAGTTCAATATCAAAATCGATCCCGAGGCGGCGCACATCGTGTTCAACGAAAAATGGCCGCTCACCATGGTCGGGCTGGATCTTACCCACCAGGCGCTGGCCACGCCGGCAGTCTGCGAACGCATCGCCGCCCTCGGCACCCGGCCGGCCGCCTTCGTCGGCGAACTGCTGGCATTCTTTGGCCGTATGTACCAACAGGCGCAGGGCTTCAGCGCCCCGCCGGTGCACGATCCATGCGCGGTGGCCTATGTGATCGATCCGAGCGTCATGTCGGTGCGCAAAGCGCCGGTAAATATAGAGCTGACCGGCACCCTCACCTTAGGCATGACGGTCGCGGACTTCCGCGCGCCGCCGCCGCCGGATTGCCACACCCAGGTAGCGGTCAAACTGGATCAGGATAAATTCTGGGATCTGGTGGTGGATGCGCTGGAGCGGATCGGTGAGGTGGAGTAAGCGGGCGGGAGACAAGATGAACGCGCTTTAGCAGGCGCGTTAGTCCGTATTCTGCCGCGGCAACGGGAGGCTCAAGCCATAACCTCTTTTATTTCCAATGCAGCAGAACAATCCTAACAATAAATCATTTTATAAAAACCAAAAAAAACAGATGAAGACAAGAATAATCTCAATAAAAATACAACGATGAAAATCAATTTTAATTTAAAAATCAGCAATGGAAAACGATGAAATAAATCTCCGCCATCACGCCGCCGCTGACGAAACAAATTAAACAATAAGATACCTATCTTATTCTTCACATTGACTGCCGACATAGGCCATCGCCGAAATACCCCACGATATTCATACACGCAAAAATAACACTCAATCAACTGATTTTAATAAACAAAAATAAAATTCGATTAAAAATTGACTGAATCACAATAGATTTGAGAAAATAGCGCGTCTGTTTTTGCAAACAACAAAAATGCCTTTTGCGGGTGAAAAAAATGCCTTTTGCGGGTGAAAATTACGGCTTAACCTTTCTTTAGGCATACAGCCTCGCGCATTCTCAGGGCAAACATTATTTATCGCTTCACCATGAAGACGATTTAAATTTCCCGTGAGACATTTTCGAATTGAACATTACACGCATTTCGACATCAGGATAAAGGATAGGGAATAATTAAAACATGCATTTCATAAACGCTATCAGGCCATGGCAGGTTAACCATGGCCGATAAATCTCCCGCTAACGCAGCGACCATCGCCGTGCTGCCCCTGCTGCTGATCTGGATGGCGGCGGTCCTGCCGGTTTATTACCCCAACATGGGCGGCGACGGCCTGGCGCTGCCGCAAAACATTCTGGCCTGGGGCGTCATGGCGCTCGCAGCGCTGATCGTGACCCTCACCGTTTGCCTTGGTCGCATCCGTCTTTCGCTGACCCCCACCGCCCGGCGGTTGCTGCTCGGCATCGCCGTACTGGCGTTGCCGCTGCTGTATACCCGCCCCGAGTGGCGCGAAGATGCCCTGTGGCGCTGCGCCGGTTTGCTCGGCGGCTGGCTGTTCTATGTCGCCTGCCTGCAGCTGCGCCTCACCGCCCGACAGCGCGAGCTGCTGCTGTACGGTCTGCTGTTCGCCATCGGCGTTCAGGCGTTGCTGGCGGCGCTGCAGCTGTTCGCCCCCACGCTGGCCTGGGTAGCCCCTAACGGCAGCCGGGTCTACGGCGTCTTTCAGCAACCGAACGTGCTGGGCAGCTTTATCGCCACCGGGCTGGCCTTGGCGCTCTGGCTGCTGCTTGCTCCCCTCTCAGCGCCAACGTGGCGGCGGCAAATCCCGCTGCTCGCGCTGCTGGCCGTTTTCTCCGCCCTGCTGGTGCTGATCCAGTCGCGCGCCGCCTGGCTTGGCGGCGCCTTGGCGGCGGCGTTGCTGCTGTGGCGTTTTGCCCGCCGGCGCCCGGCCGCAAGCCGCTGGGCCGGCGGCGCGCTGCTGTTGGGGATGGCGATCGGCCTCACAGTGGTGTTCACCGGTTTCGGTCTGGATGGCCGCGCCGGCCTGATCGGTCGGGGGCTGTCCAACAGCGCGCGTCTGACCATGCTGCATGACGTCGGCGCCATGATCCTGGCCAAGCCGCTGCTGGGCTGGGGTTACGGCGGTTTTGAATACAGCTTCGCGCACTTTCGCCTGCAGGAAATGCCCTGGCGAGAAGTATTGGAAGTCGCCGGGCATCCGCACAATGAAATCCTGCTGTGGTGGGTTGAGGGTGGCCTGCCGGCGCTGGCGGGTATCATGATCGTCCTCATCGCCGGCGCGCTGCTGCTGAAACGCGCCTGGCAACGGGATCGCGAGCAGCCGAACGGTGCGCGCGTCGGGCTGTTCCTGGTGCTGCTGCCAATGCTGGTGCACACCCAGCTGGAATACCCTTTCTATCTGTCTGCGCCGCACTGGCTGGCGTTTCTGTTGCTGCTGGCGTTGCTGGATGGCCAAACCGGCGAACCCCGCCCGCTGCCGTTCGCCAAAACCCTGAGCCTGCCGGTGGCGATGGCGGCGGTCGGCGTGCTGGTGATGGCGGTCTTCGCCTGGCAAGGGCGCATGGCGCTCACCCAGTCGGAACGCACTATGCTGGCCAACATCGACAGCATCGAGCACATGCCGCCGCCGGCTGCCTGGATCTACCGGGAACGCAAAACCTTCGACGAGCAATCTCACGCGCTGCTGGTCTATAACCAGACGCGTGATGATGCCCTGTTGACCGGCTATCGGCAGTGGGCCAATGCCTATCTGCAGCGCCGTATCGACGCCAACGTCTACGCCACGCTGATCATGATCTTGCGCTATCAGGGGGATCAGGCACAAGCCGACGCTCGCCTGCGGGAAGCCGCTTTCCTGTTTACGCGGGATGCGCGGTTTAGGTAGGGACAACAAGGTGAGAGCGATGCCTCGTTGCTCTCACCTGCGTCATTTATGTAGCAAAATCAACGTGGCAAAATCGCGCACTCTTTATCCAGCAGCGACTCTACCGACGCGCGATTGCCGACGTCCCAGCCGCGTTTCGAGGCCAGCAAGATAAACCCTTGCCGGCCGGCAAACGTCGTCGGAACGACGACCACGCCATATTCCGCCAGCTGCGGCGGCGACAGATGGAAATAATCCGCCAAATCCTTAATCGGGTAGATGCCCATCACGGCTGGCTGCATCACGCGGCGAGCATAATAGGTGTGGCGCAACAACTTATCCGGCAAAGGCCGCCATTGCTCCTGTATGTAGGGGCGTTCCGCCTGCAATTGGCGCCGCACGTCCTCGCGCAGACAGGTCAGGTGAATGTGCAACTGGTTTTGGCTGCGGCCGTAAGCGGAGTTGATCGCCATGCCCAACATATCATCCGGCACCGGCCCGCCATACTCGGCGGCCAGCCGGTAACGCATCAGCCAGGCATAGCCAAAATAGTCTGTCCGTTCTCCAACCAGCAGCTGCGGGCTTTCAATGCCGGAGAGCGGCGCCGTCGGCACCAGGATAAAGTGATAAGGGTAACGCGGGTTCTGCAGCACGCTAAAGCCCTGCGCTTTCCCCTGCGGCATATAAATCTGCTCGCACGGGGCCGGATTGCGTTTTTGCTGATAGTTGGCCATGCAGAGTTTATCGACCACGCCCCACAGCGCATCGGAACGGGCGCAGCCCGTCAGGGACAGAACGCCCAGCACCAGCAGCCAACGCCGAGCGGATAATGCCAGGCGCGTCATTCTTGTCGTGCTCTGTTTTTTCGCCACGTCAATTTCATTCCATTATGTCGTGCAGGCTACGGCGTCCTGCCGCGCTTAGCGTTACGAATGCGAGAAAGGCCGCGAAATGGAGAATGGTTGAGGGGCCAACGCATGGCCCCTTGAAGAAAGATTACGCCGTGCCACCGACGGTCAACGTATCCAGTTTCAGCGTCGGTTGGCCAACGCCTACCGGCACGCTCTGGCCTTCCTTGCCGCACACGCCCACGCCTTTATCGAGCGCCAGATCGTTGCCGACCATCGAGATCTGCTGCATCGCCTCGATGCCGGAGCCGATCAGCGTCGCCCCTTTCACCGGTTTGGTGATGCGGCCCTTTTCGATCAGGTAGGCTTCGGTGGTGGAGAACACGAACTTGCCGGAGGTGATGTCCACCTGACCGCCGCCAAAGTTCGGCGCGTACAGACCGTACTCGACGCTGGCGATGATCTCTTCCGGCGTCGATTGGCCCGCCAGCATGTAGGTGTTGGTCATGCGCGGCATCGGCAGATGCGCGTAGGACTCGCGGCGGCCGTTGCCGGTCGGGGCGACGCCCATCAGCCGCGCGTTGAGCTTGTCCTGCATGTAGCCTCTCAATACGCCGTTTTCAATCAGCACGTTGTACTGACCCGGCACGCCTTCGTCGTCGATCGCCAGCGAGCCGCGGCGCCCTTGCAGGGTGCCGTCATCCACTACGGTGCACAGTTCGGAAGCCACCAGCTCACCCATATGGCCGCTGAATACCGAGGTGCCGCGTCGGTTGAAGTCGCCTTCCAGGCCGTGGCCCACCGCCTCATGCAGCAGCACGCCCGGCCAGCCGGCGCCCAGCACGACCGGCATATTGCCGGCCGGCGCCGCCACCGCGCCAAGATTGACCAGCGCCATGCGCACCGCTTCTTTGGCGTAGGCATCGGCGCGCACGTCGCCGTCGACGGTTTCCAGGAAATAGTCGTAACCGAAACGGCCGCCGCCGCCGCTGGAGCCGCGCTCACGCTTGCCGTCCTGTTCCACCAGTACGCTGACGGAGAGGCGCACCAGCGGGCGAACGTCCGCCGCCAGCGTGCCGTCGGTGGCGGCCACCAACACCTGCTCGTAAACGCCGGTGATGCTGGCGTTCACTTCCTGCACTCGCGCATCGGCGGCGCGCGCCACCTTGTCGACGCGGTGCAGCAAGGCAATTTTCTCTTCGCGCGGCAGGCTTTGCAGCGGATCGAGCAGCGGATACAGCGCCCGGTAACCGATCTCGCCCAGGGTATGCGCCCGCCCGTCGCCCTGCTCGCGCACGATGCTGCGCGCCGCCTGGGCGCTCTGCTGCAGCGCATTCAGGGTGATCTGATCGGCATAGGCGAAGCCGGTCTTCTCACCGCTGACGGCGCGCACGCCGACGCCCTGGTCGATATTGTAAGAGCCATCCTTGATGATGCCGTCCTCGATCACCCAGGCTTCGTGATAGCTGGACTGGAAATAGAGATCGGCGTAGTCGATACGGCGTTCTGCCAGTTGACCCAGTACCCTGTACAGGTCTTGATGACTCAGCTTGTTGGTAGCGAGTAACTGCTCACTGACAAACGTCAGGCTCATAATGGTTTCACTCTTGATTGGAGGATAGCTTGTCAGACGGCGCCGTCAGCGACGTCTGGAATCGGTTGTGCTGCAGCACCGGCATCTGCGCACGAATATTTTTCAGGCTTGCGGTGTCCACGCGCACCTTCAGCGCCGCCACGGCGTCCGCGTTCTCGGCCAGCACCTTGCCCCAGCCGTCAACAGCCAGCGTGTGGCCCCAGGTACGACGAGTCGGTCCGTGGCGCCCCACCTGCGCCGGCGCCAGGATCATGCACTGGTTTTCGATCGCCCGGGCGCGCAGCAGGATTTCCCAATGCGCCTCGCCGGTGACCCGGGTAAACGCCGCCGGCACCGAAATCAGTTCGGCGCCCTGTGCCCGCAGCGCCTGGAACAGCGCGGGGAAGCGCAGATCGTAGCATATGGTCATGCCCAAGCGCCCGACCGGCGTATCCACCACCGTCAGGTGCTGCCCGTGCTGGTAGGTATCCGACTCGCGGTAGTGGCCGTGCGCATCGTTGATATCCACATCGAACATATGCAGTTTGTCATAGCGGGCGCGGATCTCGCCCTGCTCGTCGAACAACAGGCTGCTGGTAGTGATAAGTTCCGGGTTTTCGCGGCTGATCAAGGGCATCGAGCCCACCAGCAACCACACCCCATAGCGGCGCGCCAGCTCACGCACCGCGTTCTGCAGCGGGCCATCGCCCTGTTTTTCCGCCTGTTGGCGGTAGGCCGCGGAGTTGGCGAACAGCAGCGCGTTCTCCGGCGTCATGACCAGTTTTACCCCGGCATTGAGCTGCTTGATCTGCTGTTCAATCTGGGCCAGGTTATCGCGCACCTGATCGCCACTGCACAACTGCAACAACGCAACGTTAGCATTCCTCATGACGCCTTATCCTCCTTTGCCTTACGAAGTACCTCATTGATCTTCGGCTGGTCGAGATCGCCGCCGATATGGTAGCGAATCAGCGAAATCTTGCTCCACAGCGGCCCCAGCACCTGCGAGGCGGCAAATACCGCCGCGCCGACGATCGGGTTGACGACAAACGCCGTGGCCACGCCGACGGTCGCCGAAATCGCCGGCGCCACCACCGCCTCCATATCGATGCGGCGGCGCGCCAGATCGATCTGGCCGCTCATGGCGATGTCCGCCGCCAGGCCGTCGATCAATAGATTATCAGTATGCATTATGCCATCTTTCAGCCAGGCGGTGCTGCGGATGGAATCAAAGTAGAAACCTTTGCCGAAGGTATCGCTGAAATCGAACTGCAGCTTGCGCAGCAGGGCGTCGAAGCTGACCAGCCGCAGCAGCTGGCCGGCGCGGCCGCCGCCCATGCTGTCGATCTCGCCCTTGCCCATCTTGACCTGTAGCGCGCCGCTTAACGTATCGACCTGCGGCTGCCACGGCGCGCCGTGCCAGTACAGATCGAAGTCCACGTCGTAAGGCGCCCCCTTCAGCGGAATAGTGATGCCGAAGAAGGCGGCGGTTTCATCGATCTTGCCGCCGAGCAGTTTGCCTTTCAGCGAGCTGCGCTCTTCCTGCGCGTTTTGTTTCCACAGGCCGGTGGCGCTCATACGCCCTTTACCGGTATCGACCAGACCGTGATCCAGCGTCAGGGTATCCCCCCGATTAGTCAGATCCGCCTCGACCTTGCCGAGGTTCTGCCCCAGCACCCAGCACGACTTACAGCGCAGCATCAGCGAAGGCCAGTCGCGGAAGGAAACTTTCTCGGTCGACGGCGACGGTGCGCCCGCCGCGTTTTTCGTCTCGGCGAACTGTGGGTTGTAATACAGGTAGTTGATATCGGCGCGCCACGGCCCGCGATCGGCCACCCGCAGGCTGCCGTCCACTTCGTCGCTCTTGGCGCTCACCAGGGTAGCGCCAAGCTGTTTTTCGGCCGATAGCGTCAGCTTATGCCAGGCCTGGCCGCCCAACAGCAGCTGCGGCGTAGTCAGCGCCACGGTGGTAGGGAAGCTGAAACCGCCCACCTGACCGCTGCCGCCGCCCTGTTTCAGTGCCGGCGCCAGCAGCGCCAGCCACTGCTCACCGTCCAGCGCCGGCAGATTCAGCGTCATCGACTTGCCGGCCGGCAGCGGCGGCGTGCCGCCCCCGTTGGTTTGCCAGGCGGCGCGCGCCAGATTCACCTGTTTTTTATCGAAGTTCCATTCGCTGTTGAAGCGGTTCTGTTTGCCCGCGCTGCCGGTCAACATGAAACCGTTCAGACCGCCTTTGACCTTGACGTTCACCGGCAGTGCCTCGCCCGGTGCCTTGTCCAGCGGTGAAGGTAAGTGACTGCTCACTTTCTTCAAATCCGCGTCAATGCCGATATCATAGCTGGCCGAGCCCTGATGCGGCAGCGTGATGGCCACCTGGCTCTGCCAGGGCGCGCTGCCGCTGAGCGCATCAGCGGCCTCTTTTGGCAGGCCGGGGAACTTGCCCGGCAGCCAGTCGCCCTTCAGGCCGACATTGATCTTGTAATCGCGATCGCCTTCCTGCGTGGAAAAGTTGACCGCCACCGGCTGCCCGAACCAGTTGGCCGACAGGGGATCGCTCTGCAGGTTGCCGTTGTCGAAGCGGAACTTGCCGCTGAGCTTTTGCAGTTCGCTGTCCAGCGGCTTTATCAGCAACGAATTGTTGTTCAGCGCCACTTCGCCGGTGGCTCTGACCTGCTCGCCGTCCAGGGGAATATCAAGATGTAAGCGCCCACTGACATCACCGCCAATCTGCAGCTGCTCCAGCGCCGCCCCGAGCGAATCGTGCAACGGCGTCTGCATGAAGTAGTCATGCACGTCGCTGCCCGCACCCGCGACTTCGGCATCGATCAGCAGCCGCTCTTTCAGGTAATCCGGGATCACCGCGCTGATATTTTTACCCGCCACCTTACCCAATCGGGTTTGCGGCGCATGCATCCACAATCCCTCGTTGGCGAAATCGAGATCGATCGCCAAATCGGTCAGCGCCGGCCAGCCCGGTTGGAACTGGAAGGTGGCGTGACGTAGCGGTACGAAAACTTCAAACTGCCCTTCGTTTTTACGATACGGGAAGTGCTGCGGATCGCCGGAATAAATCAGCGTAGCGTTATCCACCTGGCCGCCCTGAATGGCGCCGCTCAGGTAGTCCACCAGATGCTTGCCCATCAACGGCTCCGGGAAATAGCGCCAGGCGTCGGCGCCGTCATACAGGCGGATGCCCGCCAGGATGTTCAGCCACGGATCGCCCTTGGCCGGCTGCTGATAACGGAAATCACCGTTGACCCACAGCGACTTCGCCTTGACGTCCAGCCCCTGACTCGCCAGCTCCCAGCCCTGATCGTTGTAACGCCAGGTCAGCGCGCCGCGCGCGCTGCTGATTTCAAGCGGGGCGCGGAACATGTCACCGTAAGGCAGGGTGCTGTCGGTGAGCCCCAGCGTCAGGCGGCCGTTCTCCACCCCGCCGCTCAACGCCCCGGAGAAGTGGTTAACGCCCGGCAGCAGTTCCCAACGCTGCCAGCTGACATCGCGCCACAGCGCCTGGAAACGGCTCTTTTCCGGCTGCTTGAGCGGAATGTCCAGCGCCAGCGCTTCCAATTGCCCCTGCGGCTGCAGATCGTTCCAGCGCTCGAGCACGTCCGGGCTGAGGAAGGAGAAGGTCGGCAGCAGCGCCGACAGACGCTCCAGCTGAATATCAGTCGCGCGCACACGCAGTTCTTCATTCTGCGCCGGCCCCATGAATTCGGTGTTTTCCGGCAGCCACAGCGCGGAAAGCGCGCCCTGCGGCCAGGCCTGGCCGTCGGTGCTCAACCGCAGTTGCGGCACGTCGAGCTGCCAACCGGTGCCCTGGCGGCGCAGCGACAGCGCCAGATTATCCACGTCCAGCCGGTGCTGCGCGGCGCCGGTATTCCAGTTGGCCGCCCCTTGCTTGAGCAACGCATGGCCGCCGGCGATCTCGCCGTTCTGCACCTGCAGCCAGGCAGCCAGGCTAAAGTCGGCGCTTTCCAGCCCGGTGTTGGCGCGCAGCCAGCGGGTAAACCAGGGTTTCATGTCGATGTTGTCGGCCTGCAGATAGACCGTGCCGGTGTCCAGCAGGCCCTGATTATCGCGCAGGTCCATGCGCAGCTGCACCACGCCGTGCTGGCCGTTCAGCGTCGACAGGCTGATCTGCCCCTCGGCGCGGTGGCGATCGCGGCCGTTGAGCCAGGTCAGTTGGGGAATGTCGAATTCGGCGCGCGCGCCGGCGGGCGTCAGGAATGAAATACGGCTGTCGCGCAGATCGAAATGGTCGAGCTGGCGCAGCATCAGATCGCTGATTTTACCCGGCTCAAGGCCTTCGCCCTGCCGATCGCCGCCCAACGTGGCGTTCAAATCGAGCCGGAATTGATAGAAGGTCAGATCGCGGAACTGCCAGCGCCAGTGCAACAGCGACTGCCACACATCCAGCGCCAGCGTCACGCGCTCGATATGCACATCGCTTTTGGGCAGCGTAACGCTCAGGTTACGCACTTCAAGCTGCGGGCCGAAGGTTTCCCAACTGCCCTGTAGGAAATCCATCTGCACGGGCACGCCGGACAGCTTCTCCACCTGCGCCAGCAGTTGGGGACGGTAGTCGTTCAGCTTCGGCAGCATCAGGCGCAGCCCGCTGATCAGCAGCGCCACAATCACGATTAGGGTGGCGCCTGTTGCTAACAGAATCCCAGGCAGTCGCCTCACGCAGTTCTCCTTGCTCCGCTGCCTGGCAACGGGAATATCTATGCACTGACGGGCCCGGCGTGCCGGGCCCCTACCGATGTCGGGCGGGCTACATCATGACGACGTCGAACTGCTCCTGGCTGTACAACGGTTCGATCTGCACCTTCACCTGTTTGCCGACGAAAATCTCCACTTCGGCCAGCGCATGCGACTCTTCGCTCTTCAGCGCTTCGCCGACCGCCGCAGAGGCGTACACCAGGAAGCGATCGGAATCGTAAGCGTGATGCACGCGCACAATCTCGCGCAGGATCTCGTAGCACACGGTTTCCACCGTTTTCACGGTGCCGCGCCCATTGCAAGTAGGACAATCGTGACAGAGCACATGTTCAATGCTTTCACGCGTTCGTTTACGCGTCATTTCAACTAAGCCTAGCTGAGAGAAGCCGTTGATCGTGGTTTTTACCCGATCTTTACTCAACGCCTGCTCCAGCGAGTGCAGCACCCGGCGGCGATGCTCTTCGTTGTTCATATCGATAAAGTCGATGATGATGATGCCGCCCAGGTTGCGCAGCCGCAGCTGGCGCGCAATGGCCTGCGTCGCCTCGATGTTGGTATTGAAGATGGTTTCGTCGAGGTTGCGGTGGCCGACGAAGGCGCCGGTGTTGATGTCGACCGTGGTCATCGCCTCGGTCTGATCGATGATCAGATAGCCGCCGGACTTCAGCTCCACCTTGCGCTCCAGCGCGCGCTGGATCTCGTTTTCCACATCGTACAGATCGAAAATCGGCTGGCTGCCGGTATAGAGCTCGAGCTTGTTGGTGATGTCCGGGATGTACTCACCGGTGAACTCCACCAGCAGATCGTGCGTCAGCCGCGAATCGACGCGGATGCGATCCAGCGCCGCGCCGGCGAAATCGCGCAAGATGCGCTGCGCCAACGCCAGCTCGCCGTACAGCTTGTATTTGGTCTGGTTGCGCTTCTTGCGCTCCATCACCTTGGTCCACAGCCGTTTGAGGAATGCGGCGTCCTGCGCCAGCTCTTCCTCGCCGATGCCTTCCGCCGCGGTGCGGATGATAAAGCCGCCCAGCTCGTCGCAGTGCGGCGCCACGATCGCCTTCAGGCGCTCGCGCTCGGCTTCGCTGTCGATGCGCTGCGACACGCCGACGTGCGCCGCACCCGGCATGAAGACCAGATAACGCGAAGGCAGCGTGATATCGGTGGTCAGACGCGCGCCCTTGGTGCCAAGCGGATCTTTCACCACCTGCACCATCAGGTCTTGCCCCTGGCGCACCAGCTCGGCGATGTCGCGCACGTGGAAGTTTTTCCGCTCGTCGCCGGCGACGCATTCGGTATGCGGCATGATGTCAGAGGCGTGCAGGAAGGCGGCCTTATCGAGGCCGATGTCGACGAACGCCGCCTGCATGCCCGGCAGGACGCGACTGACGCGCCCTTTATAGATATTGCCGACGATGCCGCGTTTGGATTCGCGTTCGATATGGATCTCTTGCAGAATGCCGCCATCGATATAGGCGACCCGCGTTTCAGACGGTGTGATATTAACCAGTAGCTCAGCTGTCATGCCTTCTCCTCAGAGCCGGTCGATAATGGCAGCGCCCATCAACCGGTTCTTACATCACGTAATGCGACAAAATTACTGAGCAGCTCATGTGTTTCGACCAGCGGCAGACCGACCACTGCGTGATAACTCCCGGTTATCGTTCTGACGAAACAACCACCCTTTCCTTGAATTCCATAGGCGCCCGCCTTATCCATCGGTTCGCCCGTAGCAATATAGTCGCGGATATCCTGTTGTGACAGGCTGCGGAACGTCACGTCGGTCACCACCAGCTGGCAACGCACGTCGTGGCGATCGGCGATCGCCACTGCCGTCATCACCTGATGCTGCTTGCCGGACAGGGCCGCCAGCATGTCCGCCGCATGGGCTTCGTCGCGCGGCTTCTCCAGCACCCGGCCGTTGAGCACCACGATGGTGTCGGCGCCCAGCACCGGCCGATCTTCCTGCGCCAGCGCCACGCCCGCTTTGGCCTTGTCCTGCGCCAGGCGGCGCACATAGGCTTCTGCGGCTTCGCCTTCCCGGCGCTGCTCTTCGGTATGCGTCAGCAGAATGTCGAACGACACGCCCAGCAGGGTCAGCAGTTCACGTCGACGTGGGGAGCCGGAGGCCAGATAAAGCGAAGTCATTGATATACCCTTACTGTACGGCGAACTGACGGCGGATTTTGCGCATCAACAGGAATAACCACGGCCACAAAATGCCGTTTACCACACTACTCCAGAACACCTCTGGGCGGAAAGAGACGTTGATCACTAAAAACTCAGCCCAGAACACCACCACGTCCATCGACAGCGACAGCAGCACGACGATCAGCGCCTGTTGCCACAGCGCCATATTGCGGAACAGTTGGAATTTGAACGCCACCAGATAGGCGATGATGCCCAGCGCCAGCGCGCGCACGCCCAGCGTGGAACCGAGGATCAGATCCATGATCAGCCCCAGCACGAAGCCGGTGCCGACGTTGACCCGATGTGGCAAAGCCATCACCCAGTAGATCAGGATCAGCACCAGCCAGGAAGGCCGGAACATGTAGATCTGCTCCGGCCACGGCATGATTTGCAGCACCAACGCCACCAGGAACGACAGCCAGATTATCCAGCGCCCGTGGCTGCGGTAGCTGTTCATTGCACCACCCCCGCCGCCGCGGGCTGAACCTGAGGCTGAGCAGAGGCCGGTGCCGTGGTTTGCGGCGCCACCCCGGTGGCCGGAGCCGGCAGCTGCGGCCCGACGGAACCGGCAGGCGGCAGCACCTGCGGCATCATCTGCATCAGGCGTTCATTGGCCACGCGGTGCACTTCGTCCGGCGGCAGCGGCATGTCGCCGTTGCGATCGGCGCCCCATAGCAACAACAGGTAACGCAAGCGCTGCAGACCGGCGGTCGGCCGCGCCTGAATCACAGTGTAAGCACGCTGGTTGTCGACCTTGACCGAGGAAACCACCGCCACCGGATACCCTTCCGGGAAGCGGCCGCCGAGGCCGGAGGTGACCAGCACGTCGCCAACGCGGATGTCGGTGTTGTTCGGCAGATGCTCCAGTTGCAGGTCGTCGGCGCAGCCGCTGCCCGCGGCGATCACCCGAATATCGTTGCGCAGCACCTGGATCGGCAGCGCATGCGAGGCGTCGCAGATCAGCAGCACGCGGCTGGTGACTTTCGCCACCGCCACCACCTGACCGACCACGCCCTTGTCGCTGATCACCGGCTGGCCTTCATAGACGCCGTTGTCCGACCCTTTGTCGATCACCACCTGATCGCTATACGGATCGGAACCGGTGGAGATCACCTGGGTGACCATCTTGTGTTCGTCCTGACGCAACGGAGAACCCAGCAGCTCGCGCAAGCGGGCGTTTTCCTGCTTGAATTGGCCAAGAAGAAGAATATCGCTGTTTTTCAGCAGCAGTTCCTGCCGCAGAGCGCGGTTTTCCAGCTCCAGCTGTTGGCGGGTGGCCAGCGTCTCTGACACGCTGTCCAAAACTTTACGCGGCCCGTTGGCCAGAAAATAGAAAGGGCTGACTGCGGTGTCCATGTAGTTGCGTATCTTCACGAACGTGCCGAGCCGGCTGTCGGCAACGATCAGGCCAATGGCCGCAATCACCGCCAAAAAAAGTCGCAGTTGCAGGGAAGGCCCCCTGCTAAAAATCGGCTTCATAAATTATGCGAGTTCCTCGACAACAGAAAGAGGAACCGTACCCGATTCTCGCTGTGCGCATTCATCCGATACGATTCCTCCTTCCAGGGGCTGACTATTCTTCGCTGAACAAATCGCCGCCGTGCATGTCGATCATTTCCAACGCCTTGCCGCCGCCGCGCGCCACGCAGGTCAGTGGATCTTCCGCCACTACGACCGGGATGCCGGTTTCTTCCATCAGCAAGCGATCGAGGTTGCGCAGCAGCGCGCCGCCGCCGGTCAATACCATGCCGCGTTCGGAAATGTCGGAGGCCAATTCTGGCGGGCACTGCTCCAGCGCCACCATCACCGCGCTGACGATGCCGGTCAGCGGCTCTTGCAGGGCTTCGAGGATTTCATTGGAGTTCAGGGTAAAGCCGCGCGGTACGCCTTCGGCCAGGTTACGGCCGCGGACTTCGATTTCGCGCACTTCGTCGCCCGGATAGGCAGAACCGATTTCGTGCTTGATGCGCTCGGCGGTCGCTTCGCCGATCAGCGAGCCGTAGTTGCGGCGCACATAATTGATGATGGCTTCATCGAAGCGGTCGCCGCCGATGCGCACGGAAGAGGAGTACACCACGCCGTTCAGCGAGATCACCGCCACTTCAGTGGTACCGCCACCGATATCCACCACCATGGAGCCTGTCGCTTCGGAGACCGGCAGACCTGCGCCGATCGCCGCCGCCATCGGTTCTTCAATCAGGAACACTTCGCGCGCGCCGGCCCCTTGGGCGGACTCGCGGATAGCGCGGCGTTCAACCTGGGTCGCGCCGACCGGCACACAGACCAGCACGCGCGGGCTTGGGCGCATGAAGCTGTTGCTGTGAACCTGTTTGATAAAGTGCTGCAGCATTTTTTCGGTCACGAAGAAGTCGGCGATCACGCCGTCTTTCATCGGGCGAATAGCCGCGATGTTGCCGGGGGTGCGGCCCAGCATCTGTTTGGCGTCATGACCGACGGCCGCAACGCTCTTTGGGGAGCCGGCACGATCCTGACGAATGGCAACCACCGAAGGTTCATTCAGTACGATGCCTTGCCCTTTAACATAAATCAGGGTATTGGCGGTACCCAAGTCGATGGACAAGTCGTTGGAAAACATGCCACGAAATTTCTTAAACATAACGAAAGGATAATCCTGCAAGCTGGGGGCGGAAAATAAAATCCGCCTACTTTACCAACCACACGAAGCAGCGACAAGGCGCAAAAACGTTCTACTTCGGTGAAAAATAGTCTGTATTGTTTCTGCTCGAATGCACGGAAATTGGATGAGGCCTGAATTCCCTGAACAAAGGCTCAGTTTACCACCCTGTCAACGCACGAAACGGCGTAACACAGCTCATAAAATCTAACATATTCCCTGATTGCCGCCGGTGGTAAGCACCTACCAACGTCAACCAGATAAAGGCAGACAAGAGCCTATCTCAAATAGGCGTTGTTGTCGCAGGCAGTTTGGAAAAAACTCCAAAAAGACGGTAACGAGGCCCAGATGGATCCGGCCCTCATTCTACGTCAATTTTTGTCCGTCAATCAGCTTAAACACGATAACGACGTGAATATTTTTTACGCCCCGCGTCGATCGGTTCCGGCGACGCGAAAAAGTCGCCCTGCCCGCCATGGATCCCACGCTCTTTCAGCGTCTGCCATTCGTTGCGCGTACGTACGCTGGCAGCGAACACCTGCGCGCGCGTGCCCGCGCAGGCGCCGGTCAGGCTCTGCACGAACAGCTGGTTTTCGTCCCGCTTATCGATGCTCCGCACCAACCCCGGGTGGAGCTTGACGATCTCCACCTGCAGCGACTTGATATAGGACGTACTGACCACGGTTAAACCCGCTTTGGACACCGCAAGGCGGCAGCCCAGCCCTGACAACAGCCTCAGCACCGGACGCAAACGGTCGATATGTTGACACACATCTGCCTCCGCAAGTTCAATCAGAATTCGCCGACGTTGACTTTTTTCGCATTGCAACAGCGTATCGCGTAGCCAGCGCTGGAAAGAGCGCTGCAAAATCGAGTCTACGCACAGTGGAAACGCCAGCGTTTCCTCAGGCCACTGCGCCAACAAGGGAATGATGCGGCTCACCTGTTGGCGATCGTAACTCTCCGCCAACCCCAGCTGCTGCACCAGCGGCATATATTCCGCCGGCAGCAATTCCTGGGTGCCGTCATAGATCCGGCTCATGATCTCGCGATGGTGCACCTCGCCTTCCACGGTCACCGCCGGTTTCTGATACAGCCGCGGGCCACCGCGCGCCAGCACCTGTTCCAGCAGCGTGCGCCACTTGACGCTGCCGCGCCCCTTTTCCGGCACCTGGCTGTCGTACACATACCACCCGTTTTCGCCCTGCAGCGTAGCGTGGCGCGTCGCCTGCTCCGCATAGTCGATCACCTGCTCGGTGGTTTGACCGCTGCGGTACGCCACGATGCCGATGTGCAGGAAAGCCTCGCGATCGATCAGCGCCGTGGAAGGCAAGGCATCGATGGCGTTGACCAGCTGTGAAGCGATGCCGTCGGCCTCCTTCAGGGTTCGATGCGGCAACAACACGGTAAAATCGCTGTGGAAGTAGCGCGCCAGCAGCGCCGACGGGTAGCGCATCACGAAGGTAGACAGCAGGTTGACCAGCGAATACATCAGCTCTTGCACCGCCACGCTGCCGTGCGTCTCGCGCAGGGTCTCGAAATCGGGCAGCCGCACCATCATCACGATGCCGTGCGAGCCTTCATCTTCCAGCTGAGTGGTCAATTGGTTATCGAAGAACAGGCGATTATTCAGCCCGGTTTTGGCGTCCTGCGCGGCGAAGGCGCGGATCAGCGTATCGACCCGGCTGCGCTCTTCCCGCGCTTCCGCCAGATCGGCCAGCAGGCGGTCGAGAGCGCCGCTGACGTTGGCCGGCCACTCACGCACGTCGCCCTGCATGACGTTTTCGCGCTCGCCGTTCAGAATGCGCCGCGCGCGGCGTTCCAGAAGATCTTCGCCGTCGGCCTGTTCACGCAGCCAGCGCAGGCTGAACAGCAAAATCACCACCATGATGACGATCGACAGCGTGACGGCGGCGGTGGATTGCAGCGTACGCACGTCGCTGGCGAAGGGATCGAGGTAGGTGATATATAGCGTGCTGCCCGGGTGCTGCAACAGGGGGCGCGAGGCCTGACGATAGCCGTTCAGCGCATCCCAGTGCTCTTTTTTGACCGTCGGCAATTTATAGTCGAGCAGTTGGCTGGCGCCGGCCTCTACGCGGATCGACACGATGCCGAGCGTGCGCATGACGAGCGGCAACCATTTTTCCTGCTCCTGGGGGGGCTCACGCAGCATGGCCTGATCGAGCGAGGTGACCATCGAATCCAAGCGGCGCTCCACGCGATCTTGCGTGACGTAAAAGAAGCTGTATGAGCATCCCATCAGCATCAAAAACATCGCCAGCGCGACCAACAGAGTGATCAATGCAGAGAGTTTGGTGGTAAATCGCATCCCTGTGCCTTGTCCGCTATGGTTAAGTGAGTGTGCCCCTTTAGCCAAAAGGGGCCGTCCAACCCTAACAAGCCTTGCCGAGGAATAAAACCTGCAAGCGCCGTTTTTGTCCTTTATCAGGACTTGGGCCGCTTATTATGCATATAGTCAAATAAATGTGATTCAGCCATTGATAGAAAAGTGTAAACGAGAGGAAGAGTGACATGCGTGCACTGTTATTGGAACAACAAGACGACCAAACTCTGGCTCATATCAAAGATATCGGCAGCGATCGGTTGCCGGAAGGCGATGTCACCGTCGACATCAACTGGTCCAGCCTAAATTATAAGGATGCGCTGGCGATCACCGGCAAAGGCAAGATCGTGCGCAACTTCCCGATGGTGCCGGGCATCGATTTCGCCGGCACCGTGCGCCACAGCCGCGACGATCGCTTCAAAGAGGGGCAAAGCGTGGTGCTCACCGGCTGGGGCGTGGGCGAACACCACTGGGGCGGCCTGGCCGAGCAGGCGCGCGTCTCCGGTGAGTGGCTGGTGCCGCTGCCGAACGGGCTGGATGAGCGCAAGGCGATGATCATCGGCACCGCCGGCTTTACCGCCATGCTGTGCGTGATGGCGCTGGAGGAAGGCGGCGTGCACCCGGACGACGGCGATATCCTGGTCACCGGCGCCAGCGGCGGCGTGGGCAGCACCGCCATCGCCCTGCTGGCGGCGCTGGGTTACCGGGTGACCGCCATCAGCGGCCGCGACAGCAATACCGAGTACCTGAAAGCGCTCGGCGCCAAAGAGGTGATGTCGCGCGATGGCTATATCGACACGCCGCGTCCGCTGGAGAAACAGCTGTGGGCCGGCGCGGTGGACACCGTCGGCGACAAACTGCTGGCGCGGGTGCTGGCACAGATGAACTATAACGGCACCGTCGCCGCCTGCGGCCTGGCGGGCGGTTATCAGTTGCCGACCACCGTGATGCCGTTCATTCTGCGCAACGTGCGCCTGCAGGGCGTGGATTCAGTGCATACGCCGCTGCATCGCCGCCAAACCGCCTGGGAACGGCTGGCCGGCATTCTGCCGGACAGCTTCTATCAGCAGGCCACACACGAAATCGCCCTCGAGCAGGCGCCGGCCACCGCCGCCACGCTGCTTAACAACCAAATCACCGGCCGCACTCTGGTGAAAATCCGCTGACCTTCTCCCCTCGGCGACGGGGGGAGTTCCCGCTTCTGCGAAATTTCATATTTTCCCGCGCCCCCTCGCTTCCGGCCGGCTTTAGCGCCATGCTTATTTCATGGAGACCCGTTTGCCGCTTACAGGCGGCGGGAATCAGTCGCGGAGAACATAAGCATGAACAAACACCCGAAATTAACCGAGGCCGACGTCACGCCGGAGAGCGTGTTCCACCAGCGGCGCAAGGTGCTGCAGGCGCTCGGCATCAGCGCCGCTACGCTGGCGCTGCCTACCGGCGCGCGGGCGGACCTGCTGTCGTGGTTCAAGGGCAACGATCGCCCCAAGGCGCCGCCGGGCAAAGCGCTGGCATTCAGCAAACCGGCCGCCTGGCAGGCGCAGCTGGCGATGACGCCGGAAGACAAGGTGACCGGCTACAACAACTTCTATGAGTTCGGCCTCGACAAAGCCGATCCGGCCGCCAACGCCGGCGGGCTGAAAACCGAAGGCTGGAAAGTGCGCATCGACGGCGAAGTGGCGAAACCGATAACGCTGGATATCGACGATCTGATGAAGCGTTTCCCGCTGGAGCAGCGCATTTACCGCATGCGCTGCGTCGAGGCCTGGTCGATGGTGGTGCCGTGGATCGGTTTCGAGCTGGGCAAGCTTCTCAAGCTGGCCGAACCGAACAGCAACGCGCGTTACGTAGCCTTCCAGACGCTGTACGATCCGGAGCAGATGCCCGGCCAGAAAGATCGCTTTATCGGCGGCGGCCTGAAATATCCCTACGTCGAAGGGCTGCGGCTGGACGAGGCGATGCATCCGCTGGCGCTGTTGACCGTCGGCGTGTATGGCAAAACCCTGCCGCCGCAAAACGGCGCGCCGCTGCGACTGATCACGCCGTGGAAATACGGCTTCAAAGGCATCAAATCGATCGTGCATATCCGCTTGGTGCGCGATCAGCCGCCGACCACCTGGAACCAATCCGCGCCGAACGAGTACGGTTTTTACGCCAACGTGAATCCGTACGTCGATCATCCGCGCTGGTCGCAGGCCACCGAGCGCTTCATCGGCTCCGGCGGCATTCTCGACGTCAAACGCCAACCGACGCTGCTGTTCAACGGCTATGCCGATCAGGTGGCGTCGCTGTATCGCGGCATGAATCTGCGGGAGAATTTCTAAGTGCGCCTGACGCCTGCTCACATCAAATGGCTGAAAGCCGCCCTGCATCTGGCGGCGTTTTTGCCCTTTCTCTGGCTGGTACTGGCAGTGGATCAAGGCTGGTTCAGCGCCGATCCGTCCAAGGACATCCAGCATTTTACCGGCAGGATGACGCTGAAACTGCTGCTGGTCACGCTGATGATCGCCCCGCTGGCGCGCTACGCCCGCCAGCCGCTGCTGATCCGCTGCCGCCGTCTGGTAGGGCTGTGGTGTTTTGCCTGGGGCACGCTGCACCTGATAAGCTACTCCACGCTGGAGCTGGGGCTGAGCAATCTCGGCCTGCTGGGCAGCGAGCTGGTGAACCGTCCTTATCTGACGCTCGGCATCCTCACCTGGCTGATCCTGCTGGCGCTGGCGGCCACCTCGACGCTGTGGGCAATGCGCAAACTGGGCGCCAAATGGCAAACGTTGCACAACTTCGTCTATCTGGCGGCGATCCTCGCCCCCATCCACTACCTGTGGTCGGTCAAAACCTTTTCCCCCCAGCCGTTCATTTACGCGCTGCTGGCGGTGGCGCTGTTGGGCCTGCGCTACAAGAAATTCCGCGCCTGGTGGCGCTGAATCGCGCGGCGGCGCGCGTTATTGTCGTTGAAAAACGCACGCCGCCGGCGGGAACTTTTTCTGTGTTCCAGCGCTCATATTCCTGTCACGGAACCCCGAGTTGGTCGATTTGGGGTTGAATATCTTCGCTGATAAGACCAGTATTTAGCTGCGAATTGCTACGATATCGTTATAATGCCCGACCTTGTTTCTGTTCTCAGGGTGAATTTGCCCCTTAACAGGTGACAAATCGGTAACATCGGGTTATTTTCTACGATGATGGTTTTATTGCCGGAGATACCAGCACAATGGCGGATAAGTTTCACATTTTGCTTCTGAACGGCCCCAATCTCAATCTGCTGGGGACGCGTGAGCCGGAGAAGTACGGCAGCACGACGCTGACAGAGATTGTTAACGGATTGGAAAACCAGGCATCCGCATTGGATATTACCCTGAGCCATCTGCAGTCCAACGCCGAGCATCAGCTGATCGATCGCATCCATCAGGCGCGCGGCAACACCGATTTCATTCTGATAAACCCGGCGGCGTTCACGCACACCAGCGTGGCGTTGCGCGATGCGTTGCTGGCGGTGCAGATCCCGTTCATCGAGATCCACCTGTCCAACGTGCACGCCCGCGAACCTTTCCGCCATCACTCTTATCTCTCAGACGTAGCGGTAGGCGTGATTTGCGGCCTCGGCGCGGATGGCTACGCTTTCGCTTTACAGGCAGCGGTTAACCGTCTGTCGAAAACCCACTAATTGCTCCACAAAAAGAGTACGGAATCACACTCATGGATATTCGTAAAATCAAGAAACTGATCGAACTGGTTGAAGAATCAGGCATTTCTGAACTGGAAATCTCTGAAGGCGAAGAATCGGTTCGCATCAGCCGTGCCGCACCGGCGCAGGCTTATCCCGTCATGCAGCAGGCTTACGCGATGCCGGCACAGCAGCAGCCAGCCCTGGCTACCGCCGTTGCCACCGCGCCTGCGGCAGAAACCCCTGCAGCACCGGCGGCCGTGAGTGGCCACGTCGTTCGTTCCCCAATGGTAGGCACCTTCTACCGCACCCCAAGCCCGGACGCGAAAGCCTTCGTGGAAGTGGGTCAGAAAGTGAACGCCGGCGATACCCTGTGCATCGTTGAAGCCATGAAAATGATGAACCAGATCGAAGCGGACAAGTCCGGCGTCGTGAAAGCCATCCTGGTGGAAAACGGCCAGCCGGTCGAATATGACGAGCCGCTGGTCGTCATCGAATAACGAGGCGCCCCCATGCTTGATAAAATTGTTATCGCCAACCGCGGCGAGATCGCGCTTCGTATCCTGCGTGCCTGTAAAGAACTGGGCATCAAGACCGTTGCGGTTCACTCCGCGGCCGACCGCGATCTGAAACACGTGCTGCTGGCCGACGAGACCGTCTGCATCGGTCCTGCGCCATCGGTAAAAAGCTACCTGAACATCCCGGCCATCATCTCGGCGGCGGAAATCACCGGCGCGGTGGCGATCCACCCGGGCTACGGCTTCCTGTCCGAGAACGCCGACTTCGCCGAGCAGGTTGAACGCTCCGGTTTCATCTTCATCGGCCCGAAAGCCGAAACCATCCGCCTGATGGGCGACAAGGTTTCCGCGATCAACGCCATGAAAAAAGCCGGCGTGCCATGCGTGCCGGGCTCCGACGGCCCGCTGACCGACGACATGGATAAAAACCGTGCCTTCGCCAAGCGCATCGGTTATCCGGTGATCATCAAGGCCTCCGGCGGCGGCGGCGGTCGCGGCATGCGCGTGGTGCGCAGCGACAAAGACCTTGAGCAGTCCATCAACATGACGAAAGCGGAAGCCAAAGCGGCTTTCAACAACGACATGGTGTACATGGAAAAATACCTGGAGAATCCGCGTCACATCGAGATTCAGGTATTGGCCGACGGCCAGGGCAACGCCATCTATCTGGCCGAGCGCGACTGCTCCATGCAGCGCCGCCACCAGAAAGTGGTCGAAGAAGCGCCGGCGCCGGGCATCACCAGCGAAATGCGCCGCTACATCGGCGAGCGCTGCTCGAAAGCCTGCGTGGAAATCGGCTACCGCGGTGCGGGCACCTTCGAGTTCCTGTATGAAAACGGCGAGTTCTATTTCATCGAAATGAATACCCGTATTCAGGTAGAGCACCCGGTTACCGAAATGATCACCGGCGTGGATCTGATCAAAGAGCAGCTGCGCATCGCTGCCGGTCAGCCGCTGTCGATCAAACAGGAAGAAGTGAAGATCCACGGCCACGCGGTAGAATGCCGCATCAACGCCGAAGATCCGAACACCTTCCTGCCGAGCCCGGGCAAGATCACCCGCTTCCACGCGCCAGGCGGTTTCGGCGTGCGTTGGGAATCTCATATCTACGCCGGTTATACCGTACCGCCGTACTATGACTCCATGATCGGCAAACTGATCACCTTCGGCGAAAACCGTGACGTGGCGATCGCCCGCATGAAAAACGCCCTGGCTGAACTGATCATCGATGGCATCAAAACCAACGTTGAGCTGCAGCAGAAGATCATGAACGACGAAAACTTCCAGCACGGTGGCACCAACATCCACTATCTGGAGAAGAAGCTGGGTCTGCAGGAAACCTAAGGCAGCCACGCAGCATCGTCTGACGAAAGGCCGGTTAATCACCGGCCTTTTTCTTTTCTCACGCCCGCCTGATTTTTTCGTTCAACCGCGCAAAATAGAATCAAATCTTCACAGATAACTTTCTCTTCACATTCATCCAGCCTTCCACCCACATCACCATGCAAAACATAACAATTTGTTTTTAAACAAAAAATATTTAACTCATAGCTTAAAAATAAATATTAGCAAGGAAAAAACTCAATCCATCGCATTTTTACACATCATAAACTTTAACAAAATTAACGTATTAATTACAAAGCTTGACCCCGATCACATCCGCTCAGTGATAGCCCGTGCTATTGTCGCCGTCGATCGAATGCAGCGCGCTCTTTTTCTCTTTTTATTTATCCTTTTTATTGACTTAGATGAGTAATGTCTTAATGAGCCATGTAACTGAATACGACCGTAAGCCCGTGTTTTCCCTGTACCACCGTGCTGACATGGAAACCATAAAAAGCATTAAGGAAAACGGGATTGAGAAGCTTTTGGGCGAAGTGAAGAATTTCCGCGCCAATGAGGAAATGAACCGCTTTATTCCCGAACGGGCACGCCTGGCTGTAAGCTGGGTGCGTCTGGCGAAAAACGAAAAGCTGGATGTGCATGTTCATCCAATATCTTCGCTGTATATCATTTGTGAAGGGGAAGCGATCCTGCTGGGAGACGGCGTTGACCGCCGGGCCGTTCCAGGCGATGTCATCTGCATTCCGCCAGGCGCGGATCACGGCTTCATCGGCGCGGGCGACAACGGCTACTGGGGGTTGTCAATCCAGTTTGAGGAGCGCGGGCTCTATGAAGATCCCAGCAAGCCGCTGGTGACTTTCGATCAAGATCCCTACGCTTACTACCATCAGCTTAAAGCGCATAACGCCCGCTACATCGAGCGCTACCAGGACAACCCGATCTTTACCGCATTCGCCAAGGATAAAACGTTCTCCGAGGCGAAAAAATCCTTGTTCCTGGACTACCTGCAGATCCTGTCCGATCAGTTCCAAAAAATGGTGCTGCTGCGTAGCGCACTGTGTGAAGACGTTCGCTTCTCGCGTTTCTTCAGTGAACATCTGAAAGAAGAATTCGGCCATGACGAGGTGCTGCGCAACAGCCGCGACAACCTCCAGGTTCGCGAAGACGCGATCTTTGAAGCGCTGTGCATCTGGTTCAACCACCAGATGATCACGCTGGATAATCTGGAACAGGCTATCCTGGTGCACTTTGTCATCGAAGGTTCGGCTTTCGTGTTCTATAACAACATCAAACACGTGTTCGATCCGAGCAAACAGAACCATTTCGAGGATCACTCCGAATTCGATGGCGATCATCAGGAAGTGGATAAAGCGTTCTTCAAGGGGATGACCGAAGAACAATTCCAGCGTGTCAAAGCCGTACTCGATAAAGGGTGGAGTATGGTTGAGAAGCAGTATGCAAGACTGGCCGAACTGATCGAAGCATAAGCCGGGCAGGTCATCAGGAGCGGTCATGAAAATTGTTTTATTGGGATTCGGCGGCATTGGGCAAGAGACGCTAAACGCGCTGTTAAGTACGACCGAGCGACGTGGCAGCGTCAATGAAGTCGTGATCATCTGCCGAAATACCGAAAAGTATTCAGCCGTTTGCGAAGATATTCTTGATGGCCTGCTGGCGGAAGCGCTCTTCTCACGCCATAACCGAACGTCTTTACCCAAGATTGTTGTGACGGATGACTACCGCCACATCGACGGGGCTGACGTGATCCTCTGTTGCTATGGCGTGCCTTCAACCTTTCCGATGCATGATCGCCAGGCGTTGCTGGACGATCACGTACGGCTCAGCGAGGCCATTTTTAGCCGAGCCAAACCCTTCATTGCTCCCGGCTGTCACATCATCAATGCGGTCAATCCGGTGGATAGCATCAGCTATTACATCGATAAAATCCTGCTCGATTCTCGCTGCCGGGTGATAGGCATCGGCGCCGCGCACAACACCGCCAGGCTGCTGAAAAGCATCTGCCGCATTTCCGGGATCGACATGCAGCGCATCGACGCGCGTAGCCTGACAGTCTGCGGCGAGCACGGCGCCGGGCTGGTGCCCTTGCTCAGCCAGGTAACAACCGACGAGGGACCGCTGAACCAGCTACTTTCGGCGCAGGCGCAGGCGCAAATCGTCACCGATACCCGCAATCAAGGGTTGGACATATTTCACAAAATGCGGCGCCCTCCTAAATATGGCCCGGCCGCCTCCATTCTTATCTTGCTTGAGCGCATCATCCAACGGGACGAAACTCCCTGCTGCGGTTCGGTCTGGCTGCCGGAACTGGGCGTGTTCATGTCCTGGCCGCTGGCTCTGCGCGACGGCGTCTTTACGCCGCTGTCGCTGATGCCCAATCAGGATGAGCAACAACAAATCCACCAGGCAGCGCTCAAGTTAAAAAACATCATCCAAGGTTTTAGCTGATGACGACCGATCAAACCAGACAGATTTTCCGCGATCTCTACATGCCGTTACGCCCTGAGTATCGTTTTCTTTCGCCACTGTACGGGGTGCTCTGGTGCAACAACGAACTCGCGGAAAAGTATTACCGTTTTCTTGGCGCCGAACACCCGATCGGCCAGGTGGCGCGCGCGTTGTTCTACCGTACTGACCTGGTCGAGTTTGACGTAAGCAAAGAGGTGAAGAATCCGTTCACCTGGTTTTCCCCCTCTACCCTTGCACGGCTGGTGGCTTTCATGAGCAGCCCGCGTTTCACCGACAATGATATCGCCTCGTTATATCAGCATGTACGAGATGAAACGGACTTTCACGCTGCCATTGAGCAGCAACATCGGCTTTCTGTGCAAATACGCCGGCTTTGCGACAGCGTACTGCAACAGTTCGAGGACACAAAAGCGCAGATCGCAACCGCAGAACGCGAAGCGCTCTCCCTAGGCGCCCATTTGAAAGCGCAAGAAAAAGCGCTGAATCAGATCCTGCAACAGGCGGAAAACGCCGTTAAAGCGCAGCAGGCGCCGATCCAACAATGTCGAGCCGCGATCGCCGCGCTCAAAGCCGGCAAAAAAACGCTGGGCAAGAGCGCTGCTGAGAATAAAGAGGCGCAGCTGCTGGCGCTCAATGCCGAAATCACCGAGCTGGAAGCACGCCTGAATGCGGCGCAGCAAGAAGCCGTGCATCAAGCCGGCCTGTTCCCCGCCTGGCAAAACGCGCAGGCCGCCGTCGAACATGCCCGCCAGCAAAAAGATGAAGCCACCTTGCGCGCCAGCATGCTGGCGGAAAATTTTACCGAAAGCACCGTCGCACGGCTGCAAACCGAGGAATTCAGCGCTGACTTCATTGCATTGCATCTACCTTTCAACAAGTATCACCGCTATCTGCCGCGACGTGTGCAGGATTACGTCAGTATCCACTGTGCCGATCGCGACAGCTTGCTGGCCGAGTTGCACAATTTATGTCGTTTACTGATCGCGGCCAGCCGCACCGCCGAGCACGACAGAGAGGTGTTTCATTTGCTCAACGCGGCGCTGTGGCTGAAATGCAAGGGTAACTTCGGCAAATTGACCGCCTACATGCAGCAACTGCGGGAACTGAGCGGGGAGCTGTTCGGCGAAACGGCGGCGGGCGAGACGCACTTCCCCGATCGCTGCCATGACTATTACGATCGCGAAGTGTACGGCCGCTATTTTCCGCCGCTGTGCATCACCAAAACCTGCCGCCCCGCGCCGGATTCTGACGTCTCGTTCTCAGATTGCGGGGAGAGTTCGCTGCGCAACTTCATCAATGTCCTGGTGAAAAACCAAGCAAGCGCGCAGCTTGATGCCGGAATACTCAAACGCAGCGGCCTGGCTGTCGATCCGCGCGTCATCGCGTTCTATGAAAAAAACCCTCGTTTGGAAACGATCAGAAGCCAGGAAGTACATAACCAGTGGGCTGAAATTGCCTCATCACTCAATGCGCGCGACAACCGAATCAAATACCTGACGCCAGGTAAAGACGCCTATTGCGAGTTGGCCGCCGGCGGCAACAACATGCAGCATATGCTGCAAGCGCTATTGGGCGAAGCTGATATCACCACCATTTGCCGCCGAATCGCCTCCTCTTCCGGCATCGATATTCGTTGCGATCTCAGCGACTTCCACCCGGAACGGCACGATCTGGAAGACTTCACCAACGTTGTTCGCCTTGAATTCGACGGCAAATATGTCTTTCACTGGTATTTCCTCAAACAGCATTTCCGCTGCGCTTCGGCAGATCTGTTCAACGAAGAGGAAAATTATGTACGCCAGGCACTCGCCATGCTGAATGACGAGATGAAACAGGGCCGTCTGAATCGCGACCAGTTCCGCGCACTGCTCAGTTTCCATCTGAAAGAGAAGCCCGTGGCGCAAGTCAAAATGATATTCGACAGCCTTGGCGCTACCCTCGTCGGAGATGAAATGACGTTCTTGATGTTGGGTAAATTGAACTCCGTCGATTCCATGTTCGAATACTGCATGAACGTTCTGGCGATTCCAACGCTGGCGCATAGCGCGCCAGTCTCGGCGACTGTCGCCGCGATTATTCAAGGCATCAGCCCGCATCCGGTTATCTTCGAGCAGCGGAAAAATCTCATCGCGAGGATTAGAGAAACCGGAGTGACGCCGTTACTCACTCTGGCTAACCGATGGGAAAAGGAAAGTTTGGAAAAGGTGTAATACACTCGGTTCAACAGACGACGAGCAACATTTAAGGAGAAACCGCCTTGAGGTCAACATTCATCCCTTATTTCCCAAAAGAAATATGGGTTATCTTTATCGGGACGTTTTTGACGCGCGCCTGCTTTTTCATGATTTGGCCATTCATTACCATTCTCATGAGAAATAACTACGCGATGACTCCGGTGGAAATCGGCGTCATGATGAGCGTATCACTTATCGTGTCTATTTCTTTCGGCTATCTCTTCGGTGGCGCATCAGACAAATATGGCCGTCGCACGTTGATTATTCTCGGTGCAATTGCCGCTATCATTTCATTTAGCGTACTTGCGTTGGCCAACTCACCGACGTGGTATTTTGTCGGTATTTTACTCAATGGCATTTCGCGCTCATTGATCGAACCCGCCAGCAAAGCGGTGATCGGCGATATTCTCCATGACAGGCAAGAGCGAGAACGCGCGTTGAACATCCGCTACTTCCTGATGAACGTGGGCGCAGCCGTAGGCCCATTAGTGGGTGTCGCTCTCGGGCTGACGGCGCAGAAAGCCACCTTCTTCGTCACCGCATTGTCGTTCCTTTGCTATTTGCTGCTGGTGCTCGCGGTATTCAAAGCGGGGCACGGTAAAGAAACGCGCAACGCCACCTTCTCGTTCATTGGCTCTTTGCGGATTATCTGGAACGATCAGGCGTTCAAGGTGTTGGTAGTCGCCAACATTTTGGTGATGCTGGTCTACGGGCAGATCGACGTGACGCTGCCGCAATACCTCATGATCAGCCAGGTGTACAACCCCGAATACCTGCTCAGCGTGCTGATATTCATCAATGCAGCCACGGTGATAACGCTGCAGTATTTCACCGAGCGCTTTACCCGTCGCATATCATTGGCACTGAAAACCAGCCTGGGCGTGTTCTTTCTCGCGCTTTCACAAATTGTCTTCCTGCTGGTTTCCAGTGAAAGCTGGGTGCTGTGGTTGGTCGCCATGTTCCTGCTCAGCCTCGGCGAAGTCATCCTGTTCCCTACGCTCAATATACAAATTGATCGTATGGCGCCGGCTAACCTAAAAGGGGCTTACTTCGGTGCCGCCACGTTTTACGAATTTGGCCTGGCGCTCGCCCCTTTTGTCGGCGGTTTGCTGTTAAAACAAGGTGGCGGTGGCGCCCTGTATGCCGTGATGTTCTTTTTATGCATCGGCGTCATCGTTCTTTATACTATTTCGGAAAGAATATCTGAGAAAAGAACGATAACCGCGTGATATTGTTAACCCGCTAATTAACGCCGCCCTTGTTTAAACGTATTAACGGGGCGGCTTTATCGTGATATTAATCACAGTAAATAAATAGCGAAGGATATGCGGGTCATTATTTAATCGAACGATTTATTTAATGCCAAAAAATAAAAGAAATCTATTTACATGAATGATTAGGAGATGTTATAAATTTGTTTATTGCAGGCGTGTAGCTCAGTGGTAGAGCGCTGTGTCATACTTCACAGAGGTCACCTGGTTCGATTCCGGTTGCGCCAACCAATATAAAACCCATTCCTTTCCCATTCTCTTTAATTATTTTCTCATCGAAGTAAACCGGTAAAAATTTATATATTTACCCCCCTCTTTTCTTTCCATCGCCCCGTTGCGTTCACCGGAAAGGTAAATAATTTATTAGCCAAACGCCGCACATTCCGTACAATCCTGTTCCTTCATCTGTTCTTGTCACAAGCCATCATCGTAAACCTATGGGGGACACTGATGGACAAACGCTTTATTCAGGCGCACCGCGAAGCGCGCTGGGCGCTGGGGCTGACGCTGCTCTACCTGCTGGCCTGGGGGCTGGCGGCCTACCTGCCGGACAGCGCCATCGGCGTCACCGGCCTGCCGCACTGGTTCGAAATGGCCTGCCTGCTGGTGCCGCTGCTGTTCATCGGCCTGTGCTGGCTGATGGTGCGCACGGTGTTCCGCGACATTTCGCTGGAGGACCGCGATGCAAACTGAAGTGATCCTGCCGCTGGTCGCCTACCTGTTGCTGGTGTTCGGCCTGTCGGTGTACGCCTATCGACGCCGCCAGAACGGAAACTTCCTCAGCGAATATTTCCTCGGCAACCGCTCGATGGGCGGCTTTGTGCTGGCGATGACCCTGACCGCCACCTACATCAGCGCCAGTTCTTTTATCGGCGGGCCCGGCGCCGCCTACAAATACGGCCTGGGCTGGGTGCTGCTGGCGATGATCCAACTGCCTGCGGTGTGGCTGTCGCTCGGCGTGCTGGGCAAGAAATTCGCCATCCTGGCGCGGCGCTACAACGCCATTACTCTCAATGACATGCTGTATGGCCGCTACCAAAGCCGCCTGCTGGTGTGGCTGGCCAGCCTCAGCCTGCTGGTGGCGTTCCTCGGCGCCATGACGGTGCAGTTCATCGGCGGCGCACGCCTGCTGGAGACCGCCGCCGGCATTCCTTACGACACCGGCCTGTTGATCTTCGGCATCAGCATCGCGCTGTACACCGCCTTCGGCGGCTTCCGCGCCAGCGTGCTGAACGACGCCATGCAGGGGCTGGTGATGCTGCTCGGCACCGTGCTGCTGCTGGTGGCCGTGATCCATGCCGCCGGCGGACTGGACAGCGCAGTGAGCAAACTGCAGCAGATCGATCCGGCGCTGGTGTCGCCGCAGGGCGGCGATCAGATCCTCAGCCTGCCGTTTATGGCGTCATTCTGGATCCTGGTGTGCTTCGGGGTGATCGGCCTGCCGCACACCGCCGTGCGCTGCATCTCCTACAAGGACAGCAAGGCGGTGCATCGCGGCATTCTGCTCGGCACCGTGGTGGTGGCGGTGCTGATGTTCGGCATGCACCTGGCCGGCGCGCTCGGCCGCGCGGTGTTGCCGGATCTCAAGATCCCCGACCAGGTGATCCCGACGCTGATGATCACCGTGCTGCCGCCGTACGCCGCCGGGATCTTTTTGGCGGCGCCGATGGCGGCGATCATGTCGACCATCAACGCCCAGCTGCTGCAATCCTCCGCCACCATCATCAAGGATCTCTACCTTGGCGTGCGGCCGCAGCAGATCCACAACGAGCGGCTGATCAAGCGCTTCTCCAGCCTGACCACGCTGATCCTCGGCCTGCTGGTGCTGCTGGCGGCCTGGCGCCCGCCGGAGATGATCATCTGGCTCAACCTGCTGGCTTTCGGCGGGCTGGAGGCGGTCTTCCTGTGGCCGCTGGTGCTGGGCCTGTATTGGGAACGCGCCAATGCTCAGGGAGCACTTAGCTCAATGGTGTCGGGTGCGGTATGCTATACGCTATTGGCCAGCTTCAACCTGCAACCGGCGGGGCTGCATCCTATCGTGCCTTCGCTGTTGCTCAGCCTGTTGGCGTTTTATCTCGGTAACGTCGTCGGCGAAAAGCGCCGGGCGGCGTCATCATTACCCTCTTGAAGAGAATTGCTATGCCTTGGATCCAACTCAAACTGAACACCACCGGCAGCCAGGCGGAAGACCTGAGCGACGCGCTGGTGGAAAGCGGCGCCGTGTCGGTGACCTTCCAGGACACCCACGACAACCCGGTGTTCGAGCCGCTGCCGGGTGAAACCCTGCTGTGGGGCGATACCGATGTGATCGGCCTGTACGACGCGGAAACCGATATGACCGACGTGGTGGCGATGCTGGAACAGCACCCGCTGCTGGGCGCCGGATTCCGCCACAAGATAGAGCAGCTGGAAGACAAGGACTGGGAGCGCGAATGGATGGACAACTTCCACCCGATGCGCTTCGGCGAGCGCTTGTGGATCTGCCCGAGCTGGCGCGACGTGCCGGATCCCGACGCGGTCAACGTGATGCTCGATCCGGGCCTGGCGTTCGGCACCGGCACCCACCCGACCACCGCGCTGTGTCTGCAGTGGCTGGACGGCCTCGATCTGGCTGGCAAAACCGTCATCGATTTCGGCTGCGGTTCCGGCATCCTGGCGATCGCCGCGCTGAAGCTGGGTGCGGCGCGCGCTATCGGCATCGACATCGATCCTCAGGCCATTCAGGCCAGCCGCGACAACGCGCAGCGTAACGGCGTCTCAGAGCGTCTGGAGCTGTATCTGCCGAAAGACCAGCCGGCGGACCTGCTGGCGGACGTGGTGGTCGCCAACATCCTCGCCGGCCCGCTGCGCGAACTGGCGCCGCTGATCGGTTGCCTGCCGAAGGCCGGCGGTCATTTGGGGCTGTCCGGCGTGCTGGCCAGCCAGGCGAGCAGCGTTGCGGAAGCCTACGAAGAGAAATTCACGCTCGATCCGGTCGCCGAGCGTGAAGAGTGGTGCCGCATTACCGGCCGCCGTAAGTAAGCGTCACGATATATTGCTCCCTCATCCACCGGCCCCGCGCCGGTGGATTTTTTTTGTCCGGCGATCGCCCCACGGGCAAGACAAAATTTTATGCAATTTTTTGCCTTTCAACGATGGATCGCCCTGACAATGCGCCTTCCAGGCAGGTTATCCCGGCAAAAATAGCGGGCGAATGCAGATAATATCCTGCGCGAAGGCGAATATTTTACCGCACACAAAATAAGCACTTTTCGTCAACTCATTGTAAAATATATACAATATTTTTATGAATCACTGTGCAGCGCATTTTTTGCCCTAATAGCGAGCCAATTGGTTAAAGTTTGGCCTTTCATCTCGGCGCAAAAATGCGTAATATACGCGCCCTTGCGGACACAGTATGGTCACTCTTTGTCTATGCGCATTGGACACCACCAGCTTACTAATTGCCTGATTGCGGCCCCGATGGCCGGTATTACAGATCGCCCGTTCAGAACCCTCTGTCATGCAATGGGTGCTGGGATGGCTGTATCCGAAATGCTCTCCTCCAACCCGGAGGTGTGGCGGACGGATAAGTCGCGTCTGCGTATGGTGCATAGCGATGAACCAGGGATCCGCTCCGTGCAGATTGCCGGATGCGATCCTGATGATATGGCCGCCGCCGCGCGTATCAACGTGGCCAGCGGCGCGCAGATCATCGACATCAATATGGGATGCCCGGCCAAAAAAGTGAACCGGAAGCTTGCCGGGTCCGCCTTGTTGCAGTACCCGGATCTGGTAAAACAGATCCTCCACGCGGTGGTTGACGCAGTGGATGTGCCGGTAACGCTGAAGATTCGCACCGGCTGGGCGCCAGAGCACCGTAACTGTGTAGAGATTGCCCAACTGGCCGAAGACTGTGGTATTCAGGCCCTGACGATTCACGGCCGAACCCGCGCCTGTCTGTTTAACGGCGACGCGGAATACGACAGCATTCGGGCAGTTAAGCAGAGTGTTTCCATTCCGATTATCGCGAATGGGGATATTACTGACCCGCATAAAGCCAGAGCAGTGCTCGACTACACCGGGGCTGATGCCCTGATGATAGGCCGCGCTGCTCAGGGGAGACCCTGGATCTTCCGGGAAATCCAGCATTATCTGGACACTGGGGAGTTGCTGCCGCCGCTGCCGCTTGGCGAGGTGAAGCGCTTGTTGATTGGGCACATTCGGGAATTGCACGGCTTCTATGGCCAAGGCAAGGGATTCCGGATTGCTCGTAAGCACGTGTCCTGGTATCTCCAGGAACACGCTCCGAATGACCAGTTTCGGCGCACATTCAACGCCATAGAGGATGCCAGCGAACAGCTGGAGGCGTTGGAGGCATATTTCGAAAATCTTAGCGTAAAAAAAGAGCTGACAGAACTATGTTCGAACAACGCGTAAATTCTGACGTACTGACCGTTTCTACCGTTAACTCACAAGATCAGGTGACTCAAAAGCCTCTGCGTGACTCGGTTAAACAAGCACTGAAGAACTATTTTGCTCAACTGAACGGTCAAGACGTAAATGACCTGTATGAGCTGGTACTGGCTGAAGTTGAACAGCCACTGTTGGACATGGTGATGCAATACACCCGTGGCAACCAGACCCGCGCAGCCCTGATGATGGGCATCAACCGCGGCACGCTGCGCAAGAAGCTGAAAAAATACGGCATGAACTGATACTAGTCAGTTAACGTGTTGAAAAGGCGCTTTATCTCATTTGATAAGCGCCTTTTTCTTTTTCTGACTTGTGCCTACATTGGCGAGGATTTGCGCGGAATGCGCTTATCAATATATCCGGCAAAGAAATAGCAAATACCCGCCACGCCCGCGATCATCACGTAGCGTTTCCACCCGTCCAAATCCACGCCCAGGCTATCCAGCCCGCTCAACACCACAAACACCAGCAGGCCCAAGATAACCGATGCTCTGCCTGTCCAGGCTGGTGGGGGTGTCAATAAACGCCTTATCCAGTGGGATTTCATAGCGCTTCCTTCTTGCTTACGATTGAGCCGCCAATAGCCAATAGATGGAGAATACTCTCACGTTTTAATCGGGGCGACAAAGCGGGGCATCGGCTCTGGATTGCAGGCAATAAAAAAGGCCGCAGCGCGGCCCTTGGGGTAAAGCGGAGACCTTACTCGGTCACTTTGTTCTTGAGGCTTTCCGCCCCTTGCTTGGTCTTGTCCCAAGCCTTCTCCGATCCCTGTTTGGTGGAGTGCCAGGCCTTTTGCGAACCTTCGCTCACTTTGCTGCCGACGCTGTCGCTCTTGCCTTCGGCGGCATGCTTGGCTTTCAGCTTCAGCTCTTCACCCTTGTCCTGAGACTGGTGCAGCTTTTCTTTGGCGGTATCCGCCCCTTTGTGCGCCTCGGCGACGACTTCGTTGCTGGCATGAGCGGCGGTGTCGGTCGCGGTTTCAGCAGCGAACACCGGGGAAGCGAGCAGCAGTGCAGACAAGGCAATGATTGATTTTTTCATAAGTCCCTCTTTTCTCAGATACGTGCTATTCGTCATGAAACAAGATGGCATGAAACACCCCTTTAACGATTTAAGAATAGGACTAAAACCAAAAAAATCGATATAAAATTTCATTACAAATCATTTTATTGATTTTTTATGCCAACAAGCAGCACACGCAGGGAAAGCGCACGAAAAAGTTAAATTTTTCCTGTCACAAAACTATAATTTGTACGAATTTTTAACAAGCACCAACAGGGATGGATTCTATGGTTGCCGCGATCATTATCGGCATTTTTATCATCAGCTTCCTCTACGCACACTCCCGCGGCAAAGAGAAACAAAAGCTTACCCGCCAGCTGTTCGATCACTCCACGTTTATGGGGCCGATTAACATGTTTATGACCGGTTTCTCACGTTTGCCCGCCAAACAGCCCTATTTCGACGAAAAAGGCTTCCCGGAGCTGCAAACGCTGACCGACAACTGGCAGGTGATCCGCGAGGAAGCCGTGCGCTTGCAGGATCACATCAAAAAGGCGCAGTCGCACAACGACGCCGGCTTCAACACCTTCTTCAAACGCGGCTGGAAACGTTTCTATCTGAAATGGTACAGCGACAGCCACCCTTCGGCGCAAACGCTGTGCCCGAAAACCGTCGAGCTGCTCAACCGCATCCCATCGGTCAAGGCGGCGATGTTCGCCGAGCTGCCGCCCGGCAGCCATTTGGGTAAACACCGCGATCCTTACGCCGGCTCGGTGCGCTATCACCTGGGGCTGATGACGCCCAACGACGATCGCTGCTTCATCGAGGTGGACGGCGAGCAGCACAGCTGGCGCGACGGCCAAGCGGTGATCTTCGACGAAACCTACGTGCACTGGGCGCAGAACGCCACCGATCAGACGCGCATCATTCTGTTTTGCGACGTCGAGCGGCCAATGAAATGGCGCTGGGCGCAAGCGGTCAACCACTGGGTCGGCGCTACGCTGATGTCGGCGGCCAGTTCGCCGAACGACGATCAGGACCGCACCGGCGGCATCAACCGCATCTTCAAATACGTCAACGCGGTGCGCGACGCCGGCCAGCGCCTGAAGGCGCGTAATCGCCGCGGTTACTATCTGCTGAAATGGCTGGTGATCGCCGCCATTTTCGCCGCCATCATCCTCCCCAGCCTGTAAACCGTCGCCAATCGTCAATCCAGAGGCAACGCGAATGAGAATATTCGCATGCCTCTCTTCCTCTGTACCCCGTACCCTGTGTTAACATACGCATTCCTAGAGCCGCCTCCGCTGGCCAACAGCTATCCCTCCGAAGCCTGATAGCAGCGCAAACCGCCCTTCGAATGTAAATGTTTAGTCAATTATGGAATTCTGACTAAACCCTGGCCGTCCCCGGGTGTCTGAGTAGTTGTATCGCTATCGAGTGGATCCTTTATGCGCTACAGGTTGCTACCCCCTAACGCATAAACGAGCTGCTATGAAACGCCAAAAGAGATTTCAACTTTCCTTGCTGCACCCGCGCTACTGGCTGACCTGGTTCGGCCTGGCCCTGTTGTTCCTGCTGGTGCAACTCCCCTACCCGCTGCTTAACCGCCTTGGCGTATGGATGGGGCGCACCTCGATGCGCTTTCTTAAGCGTCGCGTCGCCATCACCCGCCGCAACCTCGAACTGTGCTTCCCCGAAATGGACGAAACACAGCGCGAGCGTAAAGTAGTGGGCAACTTTGAGTCCCTCGGCATGGGCCTGCTGGAAACCGGCATGGCCTGGTTCTGGTCGGATAAACGCGTTAAGCGCTGGTTTAACGTCTCCGGCATCAACCACCTCAAAATGGCGCAGCGTGACGACCGCGGCGTGCTGGTGATCGGCGTGCACTTTATGTCGCTTGAGCTGGGCGGCCGGGCAATGGGCCTGTGCCAACCGATGATGGCGATGTACCGCCCGCACAACAACAAGGCGATGGAGTGGGCGCAAACCAAGGGCCGCATGCGCTCCAACAAGGCGATGATCGATCGCAAGGATCTGCGCGGCATGGTGCACGCACTCAAGCGCGGTGAGGCGGTCTGGTTCGCGCCGGATCAAGATTACGGCCCGCGCGGCAGCGTATTCGCGCCGCTGTTCGCCGTCGATCAGGCCGCCACCACCAGCGGCACCTTCATGCTGGCGCGCATGGCCAACCCGGCGCTGGTGCCGGTGGTGCTGATCCGCCGTGAAGGCGGCCGCGGCTACGACCTGCTGATCCAGCCGGCCCTGGAAGGCTACCCGCTCAGCGACGAACAGGCGGCGGCGGCTTATATGAACAAAGTGATCGAAAAAGAGATCATGCGGGCGCCGGAGCAATATCTGTGGCTGCATCGCCGCTTCAAAACCCGGCCGGTCGGCGCGCCGTCGCTGTACTGAGCCCCGTTTTCCAGCCCGGCCGACGCCGGGCTTTTTTGTGCGCCGCGTTTAAAAAATCTGCGGCTCAACATTTCGCTTTCCTGTAATCTCCTTCTTTACCCGCACAGGAAAGGAAATGATGAAAGCTCAAGTCCGCATTGCTCTGGTCGGTGATTACAACCCGCAAGCCGTGGCCCATCAGGCCATCCCCGTGGCGCTCCAGCTCACCGCCGCCCATCTCGACATCGACGTGCAGCCCCAGTGGCTACCGACCGAAACCCTGACCTCCCCCGATGTCCTGCAAGATTTCGATGCCATCTGGGTGGTGCCAGGCAGCCCATATTGTCACGACGACGGCGCCTTGATGGCGATCAGGCATGCGCGGGAAAACGACGTGCCGTTCCTCGGTTCCTGCGGCGGCTTTCAGTACGCCATCATCGAGTACGCCCGCAACGTGATGGGCTGGCACGACGCCGGCCATGCGGAAACCGACAGCGGTGGCCGGTTGGTGATCGCCCCGCTGAGCTGCTCGCTGGTGGAAAAAACCGGCGACATCGTTTTTCAGCCTGACACCCGTGTCGCGCAGGCCTACGGCAGCCTGAACACCCATGAAGGCTACCACTGCAACTTTGGCGTGGATCCGGACTTCGTCGCCGACCTTGAGCGCTTCCCGCTGATCATCAGCGGCCACGATGCCGAAGGCGACGTGCGCGCCATCGAACTGCCGGAGCGGCGTTTTTACGTCGCCACGCTGTTCCAGTCGGAACGCGCTGCACTGCGCGGCGAGCTTTCGCCGCTGGTAGTGGAACTCGTCAAAGCCGCCGTCTGCTAACCTGCTACCTCCCCGTAGGATCGAGCCGCAGCGAGACAGGGTTCTCGTTGCGCCTTTCATTTCGGGTATCACTCGGCATCAACGTTTCACATTTATTATCTCATTAAAGTTAATCCATTAATTGTCCAATAACGGATCATTCATCGCAGTTTAATTGAAACGTCACACTCCTATGAAAGTTAACAGCAGAATTACGAATAAAGAAATGCATGAAATCACAATAAGCTTTACTTCTTATTATTCATTATTATTTCTTTTATAATAATACAGCATAAGAGATTCTTTATAATTTTTTATGATTCAGCCTGTTATCTCTTGCAGAGAAGCAACCGAACTTGCCCGCTGAGATACCACTCCGTTATCGCCCACGAACCGCCTCAGCTCCGCTCTTTTTCACCAAAAACAAAAAAAAATACAAACAAAACAATAAATTACACAATTACACTTACCAATACCACGTAGAAAAGCCAGTCAATCGTGATTAACACGCCACAAAAGTAATGGCAAAAAATTAGTTTAAAAATAAATAAAACATAAATCATTAATAGTAAATACATTGAATTAATTATAATTAAACAAAACCATTAAAAATATTTAATGTGAAAACAGGCCAACTTAACAATCACCTTTTATAATGTTCGAGTGCTTGGCTGCGACTCATTTTATTTAATTCGATTCATTCCTTATTTGTGGAGGTGGTTCCGTGTCCGCTTATTCCCTGACGACCGTGCAACAAGCCGTGTGGCTAGACCAATCTTTAAACCCCGATATCCCCTTATATAACGTTGGGTGTTTATGGCGCGTAGAGCGCGAGATTTCGCTACCGCTTTTTCAAGAAGCCATAAGGCAAATACAGCAACAACATGATGCGTTGCAAACCACGCTGAAAGAAACGCCGCAAGGCATTACCCAGGAAACCTGCGACCGGGCCTATATCGACCTGCATTACCACGATTTTTCGCACAGACAAGATGCCATCAGCCTGGCAGAAACACACCTTCGTTCTCAATTCCTGCAGCCTTATTCACTGTATGACAGCCTGCTTTGGCGCTGCCACCTGGCCAAAGTCAGCGGATCCAGCACGCTATGGCTGCTTGCTTCCCATCACCTGATTGCGGACGGCACCTCAATTTCCCTGCTGAGCAAAATGATCATGGAGCGCTATAAACAATTAAAAGCAGGGATAAAAAACGAAGCCCCCCGCTCGCGTTACCAAGACTTCGTCATCAGCGATCGCACCTATCAGCAGTCTCCACGCTACGAGCGCGATCGTGATTTCTGGTTGAAGCGTTTCATCGACGCGCCCCCCTCCATGCTGGAACGCCGCCAAAATCACTGTGAGCAACAAACCTACCCCAGCCATCAGATAATCAAGCGGTTGCCACGCGAGCGTTTCCTACAGTTGGAACAATACGCCGCCGCGCAGGGCGGTTCTGCAATGCATTTTTTTAGCGCTTTGCTGGCCACCTGGTTCGCCCGGATTTGGCAAACCGATCAATTCACGCTGGGCGTGCCGGTACATAACCGCAGTACCGCCGAACATAAGCAAACATTGGGCATGTTTTCCTCGATGATCCCACTGCGCATCACGGTCGATTCACAGCAATCCTTCGGCCACTTACTGCGGCAAATCGGCAGCGAGCTGCGCCAGTGCTATCGTCACCAGCGTTTTCCCATTGCCGAACTCAACCGCCAGTTGAACCTGCATCAGCAGGATCGGCGCCAGCTGTTCGACATCAGCTTTTCTCTGGAGGTTTTTCCGACCGACATCGAACTGGAAGGCAGCCAGTTCAAGGTTGAAAACCTGCACCACGGTCAGGAACAGCTGCCCCTCGGCGTCTACCTGCGCCATTACCATCCGGGCGACGACCCGCTGTTGGAGTTCAACCTCAATCAGGCCTGGTTCAGTCAGGAAGATGGTGAGCGCATCGCCGCCCGCATACTGCACCTGCTGAACACGCTACTGGACGGCGATCCGGCGCTGCCGCTGGGGCAGTTACCGCTGCTGTTGCCGCAGGAAAGACAGCAAATCTTCCATCAATGGAATGAAACCCGACAAACATGGGCAGACATGCCGCAAGGCGTACATCAATTCCTGGAACGGCAGGCCGCGCTGACGCCAGAAGCGCCGGCGCTGTGCTACGGGGACCACGAGATCAGTTATCAACAGCTGAATCAGCGGGCGAATCGATTGGCTGCCTTTCTCAGGCTGCAGGGATTACAGCCTGACGATCGCATCGCGGTATGCGTCAACCGCAGCCCGGATATGGTGATTGCCCTGTACGCCATCCTGAAGGCGGGCGCCGCCTATGTACCGCTCGATCCCGACTATCCGCAAGACCGCCTGCGCCACATGCTGCAAGATTGCGGCGCCAGATTCGTTCTGATCGACGATGGCGGCGAACACGCGCTGCACCCGCTGCGCGATATCGCCGTGCCGCGATTGCATCTTCAGCGTGAGAGCCATCTGTGGCGGCAAGCGCCGGATGGCAACCCGCCGCCGCTGGCCGCCGATCCACAGCGCAGCCTGGCTTATGTGATTTACACCTCCGGCTCGACGGGGAAACCCAAAGGGGTGATGAACGAACACCGCGGGGTGATCAACCGACTCCTGTGGATGCAAAAGGCTTATACACTGACGCCGGATGATGTCGTGCTGCAGAAAACGCCGTTCAGCTTCGACGTCTCTGTCTGGGAGTTTTTCTGGCCGATGATGGTCGGCGCCCGGCTGGCCATCGCCAAACCGGGCGGTCACCAGGAGCCGGATTATCTCAGCGCCTGCATCGCACAACATGGCGTCACCACACTGCATTTCGTCCCCTCTATGCTGCAACTGTTTCTGCGCCACGGCGATATGGCGCAGTGCGCCTCCCTGAAACGCATCGTGTGCAGCGGCGAGGCGTTGCCGCTCGCTACGGTACAACGTTGCCTGCAGCAGTTGCCGCAGGCGGAACTGCACAATCTCTACGGCCCGACGGAAGCCGCCGTAGACGTTTCCAGCTGGCAATGCCTGCCCGATGATCCTCGCCCGCTGGTACCGATCGGTAAACCGATCGCCAATACCCAGCTCCATATTCTGGATGACCAACTGCAACCGTTACCGCCTGGCATCGCCGGCGAATTGCATATCGGTGGTATTCAGGTTGCCCGTGGTTATCTGAACCGCGCGGCGCTGAGCGCCGAGCGATTTATCGCCGATCCTTTCAGCGCCGAGCCGCAGGCTCGCCTGTATAAAACCGGCGATCTGGCCCGCTGGCTGCCGGATGGCAACATTGAGTATCTGGGCAGAAACGATTTCCAGGTCAAAATCCACGGCCTGCGCATTGAATTAGGCGAGATCGAGCAACAGCTCAGACAGTGTTCAGGGGTTGAAGACGCCGCCATTCTGGCACGGGAAGACGAAAGCGGCGGCAAGCGCCTGGTCGCCTATGTCATCGCCCCAGAGCAAACGGCCGACGCCGCCGAATGGCGTCGGCAATTGCAGCAACACCTGCCGGACTTTATGGTGCCGTCCTGTTTTATCCGGCTGGATGCTTTTCCGCTGTCGCCCAACGGCAAGCTGGATCGCAAAGCGTTACCGGCACCGGCCAACATGCAGGAAACCGCTGCTTATGAAGCCCCGCAAGGCGAGCAGGAACAGCAGTTGGCCGAACTGTGGAGCGAACTGCTGGGCACAACGCGCATTGGCCGCGACGATGATTTCTTCGCGCTGGGCGGCCATTCGCTGCACGCCATTCAACTGCTGGTTAAACTGAAGCGACACGGGCATTCGTTAGGCATTAAGACGCTGTTTGCTCACTCGACGCTGCGCGGCCAGGCCCGTATTCTCACCGACGGCGTGCCCGCGACGGCTCCAGCCACCTCCGAACCTCTGCAGCAGCTGTTGACGCGTCTGAATCAGGCCAGTTTTACCTTTAAACAGGTAGAGCGCCTGAACCACGCCATCACCCCCGACAGCGTTTGGATGATCCATCCTGCCGTCACCGGTTGCGATGTTTATCGCGATCTGGCGAACTATTTAGAGAAAGATTTCAATGTGTTAGGCATCAACAATTACAACCTGTTCCAACAGCCGCACATCACTTCGCTACGCGAGCTGGCGGCGTATTATCTCGGCCATATGCGGCTGTCGCCGGCGCGCCCCGTCCGTCTGTTGGGTTGGTCGCTAGGGGGCCTGATCGCGCTGGAGATGGCCGCTCAACTGGAAAGCCAGGGCTATCGCGACATCCAACTGTTCCTGCTTGATACCTTCTACCGAACCCCATTCCAGATCCGCAGCGAGCCGGGCATGCTGGCGGCGATGCTGGCCATGTTGGGTATTGACGGCGAGGCCGCCGACCGGGCCTTAAAGGCAGAGCCGACGGAGCTGGCATTGGCGAAACAAACGCTCAGCGCACCGTTGCAACATGCACGCATCACGCTGTTCAAGGCGACCGAAGATGCAAATCTGAATATCACCGGCCTGGGCGATGAGCGGGAACTGCTGGCGATTGCCGACAATGGCCTGTCGGCAATCGGTCAACATCTGCAGGTGCATCCGTTGCCCTGCAATCATCACTCCATTATCTTCAGCCACGAGGAGATAGGACGCGCCTTGCGACAGTCATCGCGCACGCCGGCGATGCTCGGCAACCTTCCTTGACGCTCTACGGTCTGCGGCGCAGTTCGCCGCAGACCGCCTCCTTACCACATCAGCCGGCCGATCAGTGGCGCGGCCACCACCGTGATAATGCCGGCCAACATCATCACCAGGCTCGACACTACGCCCTCCTGCGGCCCCAGTTCATAGGCGCGGGCGGTGCCGGCGCCGTGCGACGATGCGCCAAATCCGGCCCCTTTAGCCAGGCGGCTGCGTACAGCCAGCCGCAGAAACAGAATGTCGCCCACCGCCATGCCGAACACCCCGGTGATCACCACGAACAACGCCACCAGGTCCGGTTGGCCCCCCATCTGCTTGGCGGCCTCCAGCGCGAACGGCGTGGTGATCGACCGCACCGCCAGGCTGCGCTGCACCTCTTCCGGCAGCGTCAGCAGGCGCGCCAGCCACACCGAGCTGTAAACCGCTACCAGCACCGCGGTCGTTACCCCGGCGGTCAGCGACAGCCAGTGGCGACGGATGATATGCAGGTTCTCGTACACCGGCACCGCGAAGGCGATGGTCGCCGGCCCCAGCAGCCACAGCAGCCAGTGGGTTTCACCGATGTAGTCCTGATAGGAGATGTGGGTGACCACCAGCAGCAACACCAGAATCATCGGCGTCAGCACCAGCGGCATCAGCAGCAACGTGCGGCGGCGGCGATAGAGTTTCTTGTTGGCGAAATAGAGCGCCAGCGTCGCCAGAAAACAGGCCAGACTGAGGATAAAATCATTCATGGCGCTGCTTCCGCCGCTGCAGCCAAATCTCCAGCCGATACACCCTGTCCACCACCAGCCCGGTGGCGCCCAGCGTCAGCATGGTGCTGACCGCGATCACCAAAAAGATCTTCCAGCCTTCGACCATCAACAGCTGGGCATAGTTGACCACCGCCACCACCGCCGGCACGAAAAACAGCAGCATTTCCGCCAGCAGCCAGCGGGAGCCGGCCTTGACCCAACTCAGCGGCAGAATGCGCAGCAGGATCAGCGCCAGCAGCATCAGCATGCCGACGATATTGGCGGGGAGCGGCAGGTGGAATTGTTGCACCAGACGATCGGCGATCAGAAACAGCGCCGCATACAACGCCACCTGGATCGGCACCTGCAAACGGGTCAGCAGGGAGGGGGCAACGCGGCGTAACGCCAGAGACATGAAAGATGACCTCGAACAATAAATTGACGGCCTACAGTATACGCAGCCGGGAAACCACGCCTGAAATGAATTAAAATTATCGTCATCATGCCGTCCGGGAATAGTTTCCCGCCGGTAGCGTCCCCAAGGAGAACCCTAACGTGGATGTCCGCACCCTGCGCTACTTCGTTGAAGTGGTGCGCCAGCAAAGCTTCACCCGCGCGGCGGAAAAACTGTTCGTCACCCAGCCCACCATCAGCAAAATGCTGCGGCATCTGGAGGAAGAGCTGGAATGCACGCTGCTGATCCGCGAAGGCCGCAAGCTGCGCCTGACCGACAGCGGCCAGGCGGTGTACCAGCGCGGCCTGACGATCCTCGACGAGTTCCGCCAGTTGGAGGCGGAGCTGGAAGACATCAGCTCGGTGAAAAAGGGCGTGCTGCGGCTGGGCATTCCGCCGATGGTCGGCAGGCAGATTGCCGATCTGATCCGCCGCTTTCGCCAGACCTACCCCGGCATCGAATTGAAGATTTCCGAGCTGGGCGGGCTGTCGGTCGAACAGGCGGTGATGTCCGGCGAACTGGATCTGGCGATGACCGTGTTGCCCTTCGATTCGGCGCAGCCGCTGACCTTTCTGCCGCTGCTGGGCCATCCGATGTGCGTGGTGGCGCCGCGCACGCCGCAGTGGCTCAACCGCACCAGCATCAATATCGCCGAATTGGCCGACAGCCCGATCCTGATTTATAACGAAGACTTTGCGCTGTACAAAATGCTGATGAAGGCGTTTCGCCTGGCCGGCTTTGAACCGCAAATCGCGGTGCGCAGCGGCCAATGGGACTTTCTCGCCTCGATGGTGCAGGCCGGCGTGGGCATCGCCATGCTGCCGGAGCCGGTTTGTCGCTGGCTGGACAAGGAAAACCTGGTCTGGCTGCCGCTGGAGCCGCGCATGGAGTGGAAAATCGGCCTGATCTGGCGCCAGGGCAGCTACCTGTCGCACAGCGCGCAGGCCTGGATCGCCTGCTGCCGCGACTACTGGCCGCCGCTCAAGTAACCAAAAAAAGGGCCGCACAGGCGGCCCTTCAGGACAGAAATTGAGAGGAAAACGTTTATTCCTCTTCTGAGATTTACCCTTCGCGTTCGATCAGCAGCGCTTCGAGCAGGTCGAGATCGTGCAGCAGTTTTTGCAGCGTCTCGTTGCTGATTTTCTGCGTGGCGCGCAGGTGGTACAGCTCGCCGCGCTCGGCGCGCAGCGCCGTCAGGCGGAAACGCCGCTCGAGGTTTTCCATCGCCAGCGCATTCTCGATATCGTCTTTCGACGCGATGCGCCGCCGCAGCATGCCCGTCACCCGCGAGCTGACCTCTTTCAACACCTGCGGATCGAGGTTTTCTTCGGTATCGGCAACCAGGCGCTCTTCCATTTTATTCACGCTCTCAATCGCCACTTCGGCCGCCATGGCGATCGCCATGCGCTCTTCCTGCTTGCTGGCGCTCTTGTCGGTGACCTGCACGCCGCGCAGCAGCAGCGGCAACGCCAGCACGCCGACGATCAACGACAGCAGGATCACCCCGGCGGCGATAAACACCAGCTGATAGCGCGCCGGGAAGGCGGTGCCGTCGCTCAGCAACAGCGGTATCGACAGCACACCGGCCAGGGTAATCGCCCCACGCACCCCGGCGAACGACGCCACCCACAGCTCACGCGTGCTGTAATCGCCGAACTGCAGCGGACGCTTTTTCATAAAGCGGTTGCTGGCCTTCTTCATCACCCACAGCCAGGTGAAGCGCAGCACCAACAGCGCGGCGTAGATGGTGGCCACGTCGGCGAACAGGTACCAGGTCTGGATGGTCGGATCCAGCTCCGCCTGCAGGATGGAGGTTTCAAGAATGCCCGGCAGCTGCAGGCCCAACATGATGAACACCATGCCGTTGAACACGAATTCCAGCATCGCCCACACGCTGTTGGCGCGCAGACGCATCGCCAGCGGCGCGTTGCGGATCACGCCGGACTGGCTGATGGTCATCCCCGCCGCCACCGCCGCCAGGATGCCGGAAACGCCGATATGTTCGGCAATCAGGTAGGACGCGAACGGCAGCAGCAGCAGGAACACGATCTGGGTCGCCGGATCGTCGCCGCTCCAGCGGCTCATCACCCGCAGCGATTTACTGTAGGTCCAGGTGACCGCCACGCCGGCCAGCAGGCCACCGATCGCCACTTTGAGGAATTCAAGGGTCGCGCCGCCCACGGTGAACACCATGGTGCCCATCGCCACCGCGATGGCGAACTTGAGCGACACCAGGCCGGAGGCGTCGTTCATCAGCGCCTCGCCCTCGAGCACGCCCATGATCGGCTTGGGGATCCGCCCTTTGCCGACGATGCCGGACAGCGCCACGGCATCCGTCGGCGACAGCACCGCCGCCAGGGCGAAGGCCGCCACCAGCGGAATGCCCGGCACCATGGCGTAGATCAGATAACCGACGCCGACCACGGTGATCAGCACCAGCACCAGCGCCAGGCCGAGAATTTCCCGCCCGTGATGCAGGAATTCACGCGTCGGCGTTTTCCAGCCGTCGGCAAACAGCAGCGGCGGGATGAACAGCACCAGGAACAGTTCGGGATCAAAATCGACGTGCAGCCCGAAATGCGGCCAGGCCAGCAGGGCCCCGATGGCGATTTGCATCAGCGGCAGCGGCACCTGGAACGGCAACATGCGCGTCACCACCCCGGACAGGGAGACCACCAGGATCAAAATGAGGATTGTAAAAAAGATTTCCATGCTTTCCTTAGACTCTACGATTCAGACGACATCGGCTCAGGGCCTGCGTTGGTCACGATAGTAGATCACTTTTTTTACAGCCGTTAAAGCTTGTTGTGCCTTTCAAAACGCGGTGCAGAGCAGAAGAAGACTTATCTTAAGAAGGGAATTGCCGTAACAGGCTCCCCCGCCCGGCGGGCGAGGGAAACCCAAGCGGCTTAAATCGCCCAGCCGCCGGCGTAGAACGCCACCAGCGCCACGGCGATCAGCACGGTGCCGATGTTCAGCTTGCGCCATTCGCCGGAGAAGATGCGGCCAATGACCAGCGAGCTGAAGCCCAGCATGATGCCGGTGACGATGTTGCAGGTCAGCACGATGAACACGGCGCACAGCAGGCCGGCCATCGCGTCGACGAAGTCGTTGAAGTCCAGCTTGGTGACATTGCTCAGCATCAGCAGGCCGACGTACATCAGCGCCGGCGCGGTGGCGTAAACCGGCACCAGATAGGCCAGCGGCGACAGGAACAGGATCAGCAGGAACAGAATGCCGACCACGGTGGCGGTCAGGCCGGTCTTGCCGCCCGCGGCGGTGCCGGCGGCGGACTCAATATAAACCGCAGCGGGCGCGGCGCCCACCAGGCCGGAGAAGATGCTGCTCAGGGAATCCGAGGTCAGCGCCTTGCCGCCGTTGATGATCTGCCCGTCTTTATCCAGCAGGTTGGCCTGCCCGGCCACCGCGCGGATGGTGCCGGTGGCGTCGAACACCGCGGTCATCACCAGCGCCAGCACGCTCGGCAACACCACCGGCTGCAATGCGCCCATGATATCCAGGCTGAAGATCAACGATTTGCCGTCAGCGTCCGCCAGGCTCGGCATGGCGAACAGCCCCTGATATTTCACCGCCGGGTCGAAGATCAGGCCGATGATGGAAATGGCGATGATCACCAGCAAAATGCCGCCGGGCACGCGCAGTTTCTCCAGGCCGAAGATCACCGCCAGGCCGACCAGCGTCATGACGACCGGGAAAGAGGTGAACGCACCGAGCGCCACCGGCAAGCCATCCAGCGGGTTCTTCACCACCAGGCCGACGCCGTTGGCGGCGATCAGCAGCAGGAACAGCCCGATGCCGATGCCGGTGCCGTGCGCCACGCCCATCGGCAGGTTGCGCAGGATCCAGGCGCGGATGCCGGTGACCGAGATAATGGTAAACAGCACGCCCATCAGGAACACCGCGCCCAGCGCCACCGGAATGCTGATGTGCTGGCCCAGCACCAGGCTGAAGGCGGTAAAGGCGGTCAACGAGATCGCACAGCCGATGGCCATCGGCAGGTTAGCCCACAGCCCCATCAGCAGCGACCCCAGACCGGCCACCAGGCAGGTGGAGACAAACACCGCCGCCGGCGGGAAACCCGCTTTGCCCAGCATGCTCGGCACCACGATCACCGAGTACACCATCGCCAGGAAGGTGGTCAGCCCCGCCACCACCTCCTGACGCACGCTGCTGCCGCGCGCGGAAATTTTAAAATAGCCATCAAGCCCGCCGGTTGGTTTTGCGGCGTGGTTCGCTTGAGAGTTCGACATAGGTTACTTCCCCTGTGTTTCATGAATCGGCCCGTCACAGCAGGCCTGTAATCTCGCCCGCGCCCGATCGCCACGTAATCGTTTACGTCACGTTACGCATCCCTGCCCTTATGCCACACCGCCAACGGCGATGCGCACCCAGGCAAACGTTTAACTCGCAGCGCGCGGTACGGGTGATTTATGGTGGTTTATTCAAGGCAAACGATTATCCTGCCTTCCCTAGCGTCTAATCAACTAAAGATCGCGGCAATTTATGCAGAAAACGGCGGGAATGGCTTGTGCGCGAAAAGACGGGGCGATCCGGCGCCCCTGCCGACCTGCTTCACGGCGAGCTTATTGCGCCTGCACCGCCGCGGGATCCATATACATCAATTCCCAGATATGGCCGTCCAGGTCCTGAAATCCGTGGCCGTACATCACGCCATAGTCCCGCGGCGGATGATAGGTATTGCCGCCGCCGGCGATCGCCTTGCGCACCAGTTCGTCCACCGCCGCCCGGCTGGGTTGCGACAGGCACACCAACACTTCGGTGGCCTGTTTGGCGTCGCCGATCGGGTTCGGGGTAAACATCCTGAATTTGTCGTGGGTCAGCAGCATCACGTAAATCGTGTCGCTGACCACCATGCAGGCGGCGGTATCGTCGGTAAATTGCGGGTTGAAGCTGAAGCCGAGCTGGGTGAAAAACGCCATTGAGGCGGGCAGATCGCGTACGGGCAGGTTAACGAAGATTTGCGTAGCCATGGGCTACCTCCGATGAAGAATGACCCCATCGAGTATAGCCCATCCGCTTAACTCAGCAGGTCGTAAGGGCCGCCCTGCTCCAATGCCCGCTGGTAGGCGGGCCGGGCGTGAATGCGCTGCAGGAAGCCGCGCAGTTTCGGGCAATCATCCAACGCGCCGCGCGCCGCCATCGCCTCCAGCGGGAAGCTCATCTGAATATCCGCCGCGCTGAAGTCGTTGCCAACGAACCAACTGCCCTTATTCAGGTGCTGTTCGAGGAATTCGCAGTGCGGCGCGATCTGCTTGTCGAGGTATTCCCGCTGCACGCCTTTGCCGATCGCGCCGGCCACCGGCCGCAGCAGCCAGGGGATCGGCGGCTGGCCGAGACGGCTGAACACCAGCTTCATCACCAACAGCGGCATCAGCGATCCTTCGGCGTAGTGCAGCCAGTAGCGGTATTGCTGACGCGCGTGGAAGTCGGTCGGCATAAACATGCCCTGTGCGTCGTAGGCTTCCTGCAAGTATTCGATAATGGCGCCGGATTCCGCCAGCGTCAGATCGCCATCGACGATCACCGGCGATTTGCCCAGCGGGTGGATCTTTTTCAGCGCCGGCGGCGCCAGCATGGTGTTGGGATCGCGCTCGTAGCGTTGCACCTGATAGGGCACGCCCAGCTCTTCCAGAAACCACAGAATGCGCTGCGACCGCGAGTGATTGAGATGATGAACGATGATCATGACGACGCTCCTGTCCGCTGCCACACCAGTTCGCCAACCTGCACGCCGTTGCCGAGCTGCAGCGGCACCGTGCGCAACGTCAGCCGATCGGCGTTAAAGGCGTAAAAGCGCACCTGACGGCTGCCTATCCAATTGGGGAACGAGCAGCCTTCAACCTGATGCACCACCCGTTGCTCGCTTTCTTCCACCTGATAACGGCCGAAGTAGCAAATCATATTGATGAAGGCGGCATGGATCTCCCGCTCGGATCCCTGCGCCAAATCGTCGGCGACGAAACGCGGCCGCACGGCGCTGTATAGCTGCGCCGCCATCGTGCCGTTGGCCTCATAGTGGATGCGCCCCAACACCTGCTCGCCCAGCGGGTAATTCAGCTCGCCGTTCTGGTTTTTGAACGCCGACGACACCAACGCCCAACTGCCGATAAACGCGTTTATCGTCATGACGCTTCTCCGGTTAAGGATCGTCTGTAAAGGGTAGTGGCGATTGTTGCCCCGCGCCAGCGGATGAAAAATGATCAATTTATTTGACAGAGATACTCAAAACTCTCCGATTTTTTATTCACACCCGGTGCACTAGTATTTAACACATCGAGAGACAACGGGCTCTCACCTAACAAACTCTCTGAGGAACGCATCATGAAAAACGTCAAAATTTTTGCTACCGCTGCGCTGCTGGCTACCGCTTCTTTCGCTACCTTCGCCGCTGACCTGCCTTCCAGCCAACCTGCTGCAGGCGCCCAGAAGATCGGCGTCGTCACCGTGAGCGGCGCCGCTAACCTGAGCGCGCTGGAAAGCGAACTGGCCAGCAAAGCCGCCGCGTCGGGTGCCAGCGCCTACCGCATCGTCGCCGCCGGTGGTCAGAACAAACTGTACGGCACCGCAGAAATCTTCAACTGATCGTCGGACAGCCAACCGACGGAAGAAAGAAGCCCCGCAAGGGGCTTTTCTCGTTTTAGCGGGCGTCGAAGCGCGCCGCCAACTTCTGCAGGCGGAACTGTTCGGTGATGAAATCGACAAACACCCGGGTTTTGGTCGGTAAGAATTTGGTGGTGGGAAAATAGAGATACACGCTGCCGCGATCGACATACCAGCCCGGCAGAACCCGCATCAGACGGCCGCTTTCCAGATAAGGCGCCGCATTCGGCATGCCGATCAGCGCGATGCCCAATCCCATTTCCGCCGCCCGCGCCGCCGCTTCCGGTTCATTGACCGTCATGCTGACCATCATCCCCGGCGCACGCTGCTCATTCTGGGCATTTCGCAGCGGCTGGTGGCGAATGCGCCCGGTCTGCGGCGAACGGATGAAAATCCCGGCGTGTTGCGCCAGTTGCTCCGGCTCCGTCAACGGCGGCCGCTGCCGCAAGTATTCTGCCGAAGCGACCAATACGCCATGCGCAGGCGCCAGCTCGCGAGCAATCATCCCCTGCGCCAACTCGATGCCGCCGCCCAGCGCAGCGTCAAAGTTCTCACCGATCAGATCCACCTGGCGATTGTCGAAATGCCAGTCCGGTACAATCGCCGGGTACTGCGTCAAAAACATCGGCAGCATCGGCAACACGAAGTGCAGGCCGAAGGCGGTGCCCATGCTGACCTTCAAGCCGCCGGCCGCCGCGCCGCCGCCGCTGCTCAACCCCTTCAATGCACACTGGATCGATTGCAACCCGCCGCTCACCTCACTGAGAAAACGCTCGCCTGCTTCGGTGAGGATCAACTTGCGGGTATTGCGTTGAAACAGCCGCACGCCGACCACCGCCTCCAGCCGGGTGACATTCTTGCTTACCGCCGCCGGGCTGAGGCCCAGCTTGCGGCCGGCGGCGGAGAAACTGCCGTTTTCCGCGCTGCTGACGAAGCACTCCAGATGTCCCAGCATGCTTTTTCCTTATGGATTTTAAACTAATGGTTTTAACTGATTATAGCTCTTTGTGGCTAGTGGCCGTGCAAGCGATCTCCGATACTGAATGCCGACACTTTACCCTCATCCACTCTGGAGAAATAACATGACCACAGCACTCCCACTGCAAGGCAAAGTCGCATTCGTTCAGGGCGGCTCCCGCGGCATCGGCGCCGCCATCGTTAAACGCTTGGCGAGCGAGGGCGCCGCCGTCGCCTTTACCTACGCCGCCTCGGCCGATCGCGCCGAAGCGGTGGCGAGCGCCGTTACCGCCGCCGGCGGCAAAGCCCTCGCCATCAAGGCCGACAGCGCCGATGCTGCGGCGTTGCAGCAGGCGGTTCGCCAGGCGGTGAGTCACTTCGGCAACCTGGATATTCTGGTGAACAACGCCGGGGTATTTACGCTGGGCGGCACCGAGGAACTGGCGCTGGACGACCTGGATCGCATGCTGGCGGTCAACGTACGCAGCGTATTCGTCGCCAGCCAGGAGGCGGCGCGCCACATGAACGACGGCGGCCGTATCATCCACATCGGCAGCACCAACGCCGAGCGCGTGCCGTTCGGCGGCGCGGCGGTGTACGCGATGAGCAAATCGGCGCTGGTCGGGTTGACCAAGGGCATGGCGCGCGATCTCGGCCCACGCGGCATCACCGTCAATAACGTGCAGCCCGGCCCGGTGGACACCGAAATGAACCCGGACGCCGGCGAGTTCGCCGATCAGCTCAAGCAGCTGATGGCGATCGGCCGTTACGGCAAAGATGAAGAAATCGCCGGTTTCGTCGCCTACCTGGCGGGCCCGCAGGCGGGTTATATCACCGGCGCCAGTCTGAGCATCGACGGCGGCTTCTCGGCGTAGCGCTCAAAGCCCCGCAAGGGGCTTTTTTTCATTCGCTCCCCGACGAGCGCTTCTCACCTCGCACGGCATATTCGGCCTTGAAAGACAATAATAGAATTAGTTTATGCGCAAAAATGGAATAGTTTATTGACGATTCTGTTATTTATTCACCAGCCCGACGTCTTTATCCTTCGCTCCATCGTGTCGTACCGGACACCCTTATTTTTCGAACCTTCGAACACAGGATAAAGATATGAAAACCATGACCACCGTTATTTCACTCGCTCTGTTTTCCATGCTGTCGTTTAACGCCGCGGCAGAAAGCGTGACCGCAACCGGCAGAACACTGGATTCCACCGAAGCCCTCATCGCTAAAAAAGCGCAAGAAGCCGGCGCAAGCGGCTACAAAATTACCAGCGCCTACATGGGCAATTTCGTCACTATGAGTGCAGAACTGAAAAAATAATGCGTTTAGCGATAACGCCGTGCATACGGCGTTATTCATTGCCGCATGATTAAGGAAATCATCGCCGGTCGCCTTTTTAAAAATCACGCTGGCATACCCAGTACACAGAAAAAATGAGCCGTTCCCTCACCGGTTATTATTCGGCGGCCTCACGCCGCCAATTTCCGGAGGCTCACTTTCATTCGCCCTGCAATACTCCGTTATAAGGATGAGTCACTGATGAAATCATTGTATCGCCTCTCCCTCTTGCTGCCCTTGCTGGCCGCAGTGCCCACGCACGCCGCAGAATCCGCCGCGCAGTCGTCAGACTGGTATCCTTCCGTTTACGGCGCAAAAGACGAAATCGGCGCGGCCAACCTGCTCACGCCTGAGGTCGTATTACAGTCCGTGCAGTTGGTAAAACAAGGCAAGACATTGCCATTGGCGGTGCCCGTCGATAAAGATTTCCCAGCGTTCCGCCACCGCAGCTTCCGCTTATATAATATTCAGCCTGGTCAACAGGATGGTAAAACGCTTGGCCCAAATAAATTCACCTTTAATGATGAATTGGTGAATGCCTGGACCGGCGTCGGCACTCAGTTGAATGGCATTGGCCATATCGGCATCGACAATGTTTATTATAACGGCAATAAGGCGGCGGATTTCGTCACCGTAGATGGCGTAAAAAAATTGGGCGTGGAAAAAGTGCCGCCCATGGTCACACGCGGCGTCGTACTCGATATGACGGCTTATTATAATAAAGCGATCGTTCCGGGCGGAACCGAATTTTCCGTTGCGGATATTCAAGCGGTGCTTAAAAAGCAGGGCATCAGTTTACGCAAAGGCGACGTTGTCTTGTTCAACACCGGCTGGCTGGAGCTGATTGGCAAAGACAATAAAAAGTTCCTGGAAGTTGAACCGGGCATCGGCATGGAAGCGGCGAAATGGTTGGCCGACCAAGGCATCGTGGCCTTCGGCGGTGATACCTGGGCCTCCGAAGTTTACCCTAACCCGAAAAATGACGAAGAGTTCCCGGTCAACCAGTACCTGCTGGCCAAACGCGGCGTCTATAACCTGGAGCTGATCGACAGCCGCCCGCTGGTGCGCACGAAAACCTGGGAATTCCTGTTCGTACTGGGGCAACCGCTGTATGTCGGTTCAACCCAGGTCAATATCAACCCGGTAGCAATTTACTGATTGGCGACACCGCCGCAGAAAATCAGCGGCTAACGAACACAAAAAACCCCGCCTGAGCGGGGTTTTTTTAGCGCTGTCGCCAGGCTTAGAACGGAATATCGTCGTCGAAATCCATTGGTGGTTCGTTGCTGGTCGCCGGTGCGCTGTTCTGCGCCGGGCGAGACTGCTGCTGGCCGCCGCTGAACTGGTTGCCGCCCTGTGGCTGCTGAGGTTGGCCCCAACCGCCCTGGCCGCCGGCAGATTGACCGGCCGGTGCGCCGCCGCCCTGACGGCCGCCCAGCATCTGCATGGTGCCGCCGACGTTAACCACGATCTCGGTGGTGTAGCGATCCTGACCGCTCTGATCCTGCCATTTACGGGTCTGCAGGGAGCCTTCGATGTAGACCTGAGAGCCTTTACGCAGGTATTCACCCGCCACTTCGGCCAGTTTGCCGAACAGCACGACGCGGTGCCATTCGGTCTTCTCTTTCTGTTCGCCGGTCGCCTTGTCACGCCAGCTTTCGGAGGTCGCCAGGGTAATGTTGGCCACTGCGCCGCCGTTCGGCATGTAACGGACTTCTGGATCCTGACCCAGATTCCCGACCAGAATTACTTTGTTTACGCCTCTGCTGGCCATGAGCACTTCTCCCGATGATTGATTTCTACACAGTATAAACGCGTCAGTTTACCACGCTGAGTACGAAACCACACCCGTGTTGATAAGTGCGAATTGCATTCCAGAATTGTCTTTTCGATCGACCTTGTTGCATTCGCATACTGGATATTCATTCAGGTTTTTTTGTGTCATAATTATGCGTTTCGACCAGGCTGTGCCGGTTTTTTGCGAGATCCATCACAAAATCCCCCGCAAAAATCGCGACAGGCGCGGTGTATCATCAAGACGGGAAGTGTAAATGGACAATATCGAAGTTCGTGGTGCTCGAACCCATAATCTGAAAAACATCAACCTGATCATCCCGCGTGACAAACTGATCGTCGTCACCGGCCTGTCCGGTTCCGGCAAGTCTTCGCTGGCTTTCGATACGCTGTATGCCGAAGGGCAGCGGCGCTATGTCGAATCACTCTCCGCCTATGCGCGCCAGTTCCTGTCGCTGATGGAAAAACCGGACGTCGATCATATCGAAGGCCTGTCGCCGGCGATCTCCATCGAGCAGAAATCCACCTCGCACAACCCGCGCTCCACGGTCGGCACCATTACCGAGATCCACGACTACCTGCGCCTGCTGTTCGCCCGCGTCGGCGAGCCGCGCTGCCCGGATCACCATGTGCCGCTGGCGGCGCAGACCGTCAGCCAGATGGTCGACAACGTGCTGAGCCAGCCGGAAGGCAAGCGCCTGATGCTGCTGGCGCCGGTGGTGAAAGACCGCAAGGGCGAGCACACCAAAACGCTGGAAAACCTGGCCGCCCAGGGCTATATCCGCGCGCGCATCGACGGCGAAGTGTGCGATCTGTCCGATCCGCCGAAGCTGGAGCTGCAGAAGAAACACACCATCGAAGTGGTGGTCGATCGCTTCAAGGTGCGCGACGACATGGCGCAGCGCCTGGCCGAATCGTTCGAAACCGCGCTGGAGCTGTCCGGCGGCACCGCAGTGGTGGCGGATATGGACGACGAAAAAGCGGACGAGCTGCTGTTCTCCGCCAACTTCGCCTGCCCGATCTGCGGCTACAGCATGCGCGAGCTGGAACCGCGCCTGTTTTCCTTCAACAACCCGGCCGGCGCCTGCCCGACCTGCGACGGCCTGGGCGTGCAGCAGTTCTTCGATCCGGATCGCGTGGTGCAAAACCCCGAGCTGTCGCTGGCCGGCGGCGCGATCCGCGGCTGGGATCGCCGCAACTTCTATTACTTCCAGATGCTGCGCTCGCTGGCGGAGCACTATGAGTTCGACGTCGAAGCGCCATTCAACACCCTGAGCGCCAACGTGCAGAAGGCGGTGCTGAACGGTTCCGGCAAAGAGTCGATCGAATTCAAATACATCAACGATCGCGGTGACACCACCGTGCGCCGCCATCCGTTCGAAGGCGTGCTGCACAACATGGAGCGCCGCTATAAAGAGACCGAGTCCAGCGCGGTGCGCGAAGAGCTGGCGAAGTTCATCAGCAACCGCCCTTGCGCCTCGTGCCACGGCACTCGCCTGCGTGAAGAAGCGCGCAACGTGTTTGTCGAAGACACCACGCTGCCGGAGATCTCCGATCTGAGCATCGGCCATGCGATGACCTTCTTCCAGAACATGAAGCTCAGCGGCCAGCGCGCCAAAATCGCCGAGAAAGTGCTGAAAGAGATCGGCGACCGCCTGAAATTCCTGGTGAACGTCGGCCTGAACTACCTGTCACTGTCTCGCTCGGCGGAAACGCTCTCCGGCGGCGAAGCGCAGCGTATCCGTTTGGCCAGCCAGATCGGCGCCGGCCTGGTGGGCGTAATGTACGTGCTGGATGAGCCGTCGATCGGCCTGCACCAACGCGACAACGAGCGCCTGCTGGAAACGCTGATCCACCTGCGCAACCTCGGCAACACGGTGATCGTGGTGGAGCATGACGAAGACGCCATCCGCGCCGCCGACCATGTGATCGACATCGGCCCCGGCGCCGGCGTGCACGGTGGCCAGGTGGTGGCGGAAGGCACCGTCGACGACATCATGGCGCAACCGGAGTCGCTGACCGGCCAGTTCCTCAGCGGTAAACGCGAGATCGCCATTCCGGCGCAGCGCGTGCAGGCCGATCCGACCAAGGTGCTGAAGCTGAGCGGCGCGCGCGGCAACAACCTGAAAGACGTGACGCTGACGCTGCCGGTCGGTCTGTTTACCTGCATCACCGGCGTGTCCGGCTCCGGCAAATCGACGCTGATCAACGATACGCTGTTCCCGATAGCCCAGCGCCAGCTCAACGGCGCCACCATCGCCGAACCGGCACCGTTCCGCGAAGTGACCGGCCTGGAGCATTTCGACAAGGTGATCGACATCGATCAGAGCCCGATCGGCCGCACGCCGCGCTCCAACCCGGCCACCTACACCGGCATCTTCACCCCGGTGCGCGAGCTGTTCGCCGGCGTGCCGGAATCGCGCAGCCGCGGTTACACGCCGGGCCGTTTCAGCTTCAACGTCAAGGGCGGGCGCTGTGAAGCCTGCCAGGGCGACGGGGTGATCAAGGTCGAGATGCACTTCCTGCCGGACATCTACGTGCCGTGCGACCAGTGCAAGGGCAAGCGTTATAACCGCGAAACGCTGGAAGTGAAGTACAAGGGCAAGAGCATCCACGAAGTGCTGGAGATGACCATCGAAGAAGCGCGCGATTTCTTCGACGCGGTGCCGGCGCTGGCGCGCAAGCTGCAGACCCTGATGGATGTCGGCCTGTCCTACATCCGCCTCGGCCAGTCGGCCACCACGCTCTCCGGCGGTGAAGCGCAGCGCGTCAAGCTGGCGCGCGAACTGTCGAAGCGCGGCACCGGCCAAACGCTGTATATCCTCGACGAACCGACCACCGGTCTGCACTTCGCCGATATCCAACAGCTGTTGGCGGTGCTGCATCAGCTGCGCGATCAGGGCAACACCATCGTGGTCATCGAGCATAACCTGGACGTGATCAAAACCGCCGACTGGATCGTCGATCTGGGGCCGGAAGGCGGCAGCGGCGGCGGCGAGATCCTGGTCGCCGGCACGCCGGAAACGGTCGCCGACTGCGAGAAATCGCACACCGCACGCTTCCTGAAGCCGCTGTTGAACCAGTAATGTCGCCGGCGTGCGGGCCGTCGTTCAGGCGGTCCGCACGCTGCCCCGTTTCCCCGCAATCGAACAGAAACAGGCAAGATTTCGACATTTTCAGGCATTTCCCTCCGCGCTCACCGCTTCTATCATCAATGTTCCCTCGGCGGCCGCCCTGTCTGATTCAGGCCGCGTCTCGCCGGCACTTCGCTGCCGGTCAAACGTTGTCCCCCCTACATTGATAACTGGAGCGACCATGAACATTACTCATGCCTATGCCGCGCATGACGCGAAGTCTGCGCTGGTGCCTTTCGATTACCAGCCGCGCGCCCTGCGCGACCACGATGTGCAAATTCAGGTGTTGTTCTGCGGCGTCTGCCACTCGGATCTGCACCAGGCGCGCAATGAATGGAGCAATACGATTTACCCGGTGGTGCCGGGTCACGAAATCGTCGGCCGCGTTAGCGCCGTCGGCGACCATGTCTCGCGTTACCGGATCGGCGATCTGGTCGGCGTCGGTTGCATGGTGGATTCCTGCCGCAGCTGCCCGAGCTGCGATGAGGGGCTGGAACAGTATTGCGAGAACGGCTTTACCGGTACCTATAACGGCCAGGATCGCCACACCGGCGCCGTGACCTACGGCGGCTACTCCACCAATCTGGTGGTGGATCAGGACTTCGTGCTGCGCGTGCCGGAAAACCTCGATCCGGCCGGCGTCGCGCCGCTGCTGTGCGCCGGCATCACCACCTATTCGCCGCTGCGCCAGTGGGACGCGGGGCCAGGCAAAAAGGTCGGCATCGTCGGGCTCGGCGGGCTGGGGCACATGGGCGTCAAACTGGCGCGGGCGATGGGCGCACATGTGGTGCTGTTCACCACCTCGCCGTCGAAAATCGAAGACGCCAAGCGCCTCGGCGCCCATGAAGTGGTGATTTCGCGCAACCCGGATGAGATGGCGCAGCACGTCAACAGCTTCGACTTCATCCTCAACACGGTAGCGGCTCAGCACGATCTGAACCCGTTCCTCAACTTGCTGCGCCGCGACGGCACCCTGACGCTGGTCGGTGCGCCGGAGCACGATCATCCGTCGCCGCAGGTGTTCAACCTGATCATGAAGCGTCGCCGCATCGCCGGTTCGCTGATCGGCGGCATCGCGGAAACGCAAGAGATGCTGGACTTCTGCGGGCAGCACGGCATCGCGTCTGATATCGAGCTGATCCCGATGCAGCAAATTAATGAGGCCTATGAACGCATGTTGAAAAGCGACGTGAAGTACCGCTTCGTGGTGGATATCGACTCGCTGCGCGCCTGATGACGGCGGGCGCCCGGCGGCGCCCGTTTTTTTATAGCTGCTTGATGATCCTGGCCGGGTTGCCGCCCACCACGCAATTGGCCGGCACGTCTTTGGTCACCACCGCGCCGGAGGCCACGACCGCATTATCGCCGATGGTCACTCCCGGATTGATCACCGCGCGCCCGCCGATCCACACGTTGTCGCCAATCCTGACAGCCTTACCGAACTCCGCCCCGCCGACGCGAGTCTCGGCGTCCAGCGGATGGGTGGCGGTATAGATATGCACGCCCGGCGCCAGCAGGCAGTTGTCGCCGATATGCACCTCGCATACGTCGAGGATCACGCAGTCGAAGTTGGCGTAGAAGTTCTTGCCGAGATAGATGTTATAGCCGTAGTCGCAGCGGAAGGTCGGCTCGATGGTGCCGCCCTGATAGCGGCCCAGCAGCTCACCCAGCCATTGTTTGCGCAGCTCGCCCTCTTCCGGCGAAGAGTGGTTATAGCGATGCGTTAGCTGGCGTGCGCGCCGGCGTTCGCTGCGCAGCAGTTCATCGCCGGCGTCGTACAGTTCCCCGGCGATCATCTTGCGCTTTTCTTCGCTCATGGCCATGTCGGCCTCCTTCATCCGCGTGTCTTGAATGCCCAAGCGTAGCTGTTTTAGTGCCGCAACAAAAAGGGAACGTTCCCAAATCCAGGCCGCGATCACGCTTTAACATGAAAAAACAGAAGAAAAACGGGCGCCGCCGCCCGGCAATCAGGCGCGCAGCTCCTGGCGCACGTGTTCGGGCAGGCCGTCCACCACCAGCTGATAGGAGCTGTCGATCAGGGTGTAAAACTGCGAGTTCGGCAGGTTGCCGTCGAGAAACACCGTATTCCAGTGCGCCTTGTTCAGGCCGTCACAGGCGACGATCTCCGGATGGTGTTCGCGCAGGCTTTCCGCCAGCTCCGGGCTGGACTTGACCGCCAGCGCCGGCCGCCCTTCGACCTCGCACACCATGGCGAACATCACGTCGCCCACCTTGATTTGGCTGGCCTGCCACTGGTTCTGGTCGCTCTGCTCCGCGCCCGGCTTCGCCATGCAGTACTCCAGCAATGCGCTGTTATTCATTGGGTTATTCCCCCTGTAACGTGGCCACAATACGGCGTGCTCCGCCGTGGATGCGGTGCTCTCCCAGCCAGATGCCCTGCCATGTGCCCAACATCAGCCGCCCGTGCCTGACGGGCAGCGTCAAGGAAGCGCCCAGCAGCGAGGATTTGATGTGCGCCGGCATGTCGTCCGGCCCTTCGTAGTCATGCTGATAGGGTGCGTTTTCCGGCACCTGACGCAGGAAATGCTGCTCCATATCGGCTCGCACCGTGGGATCGCAGTTCTCGTTGAGCGTCAGCGAGGCCGAGGTATGCTGCAGCAACAGATGCAGCAGGCCGGTTTGCAGGCGGTGTAAGTGGGTTAACTGGTTGACTATCTCGTCGGTAACCAGATGAAAGCCACGCGCTTTTGCGCTGAGGATTAGCGTTTGCTGATGCCACATGAGTGAGCGCCCCTCAATCAGTATATTCTCTCTCCGGTTTGCGGCAACTTCGGCGGCGCGCCGGCAATAAAAAAGGAGCGATATCGCTATCGCTCCCGATGAACGTCCGTTCAGACTAACAGGCGTTACTGCACCGCGGCAAACGCCTCGGCCACCTGGCGCACGTTGTTGTGGTTCAGGCCGGCCACGCACATGCGGCCGCTGTGGATCAGGTAGACGCCGAACTCTTCACGCAAGCGATCGACCTGCGCCGCGCTGAAGCCGGTGTAGCTGAACATGCCGCGCTGCGCCAACAGGTAATCAAAGTTGCGCTGCGGCAGCGCGCTCTTCAGGGTGTCCACCAGCGCGTGACGCATCTCGAGAATGCGGGTGCGCATGCTCTCCACCTCGTCCAGCCACTGGGTTTTGAGCTGGGCGTCGTTCAGCACCTTGGCCACCAGCTGCGCGCCGAAGTTTGGCGGGCTTGAGTAGTTGCGGCGCACGGTGGCCTTCAGCTGGCCCAGCACGCGCCCGGCCGCCTCTTCGCTTTCGCACACCACCGACAGGCCGCCGACGCGCTCGCCGTACAGCGAGAAGATCTTCGAGAACGAGTTGCTCACCAGGCACGGCAAACCGGCCGCCGCGATGGCGCGAATGGCGTAGGCGTCCTGCTCCATGCCGCCGCCGAAGCCCTGATAGGCGATGTCGAGGAACGGAATGATTTCACGTTCGGCGATCACCTTGACCACCTCATCCCACTGGGCGGGGGTCAGGTCGGAACCGGTCGGGTTGTGACAGCACGGGTGCAGCAGCGCGATGCTGTGCTTCGGCAGCTGTTTCAGCGCGGCCAGCATGGCGTCGAACTTCACGCCCAGGCTTTCGCTGTCGAAATATGGATAGGTATTCACTTTGAAACCGGCGCCGCTGAAGATGGCGACGTGGTTTTCCCAGGTAGGATCGCTGACCCACACCTGCGAATCCGGGAAATAGCTTTTCAGGAAGTCGGCGCCCACTTTCAACGCGCCGGAACCGCCGACGGTCTGAATGGTGGCGATGCGCCCCTGCTGCAGCATCGGGTGCTGCGCGCCGAACAGCAGCTGCTGGATGGCGGAACGGTAAGACTGCAGCCCTTCCATCGGCAGGTATACCGAGGCGCCATGCTCGACGCTGTTCAACTGCGCTTGCGCCGCGGCGACCGCCCGCATCTGCGGAATGATGCCCTGCGCATCGTAGTACAGGCCGATGCTCAGGTTCACCTTGTGCGCGCGCGGGTCTTGTTTGAATTTTTCCATCAGCGACAGAATGGGATCGCCGGCATAGGCGTCAACGTTCTGGAACACGGGGTTTTTCTCCTGGTTTATTGTGGTTTTGGGCACAGCGTTACGTTCCTAATATAGACGGAAAAGCGCATTCGGTTTTAGCTTTATCTCGCCACTGGCAATAAACCGTTTTCCTTGATGCGATTGAGCACCACCGCCGTTTTGATATGCGCCACGCTTTTGTGCGGCGACAGCGTCTGGCTGATGAACTCGCTCAGCGCCGGCAGGTCCGCCACCGCCACTTTGAGCAGGTAATCGGCGTCGCCGGTGGTCTTGTAAGCGTCCAGGATCGCGTCCACTTCCTCCAGCATCTGATGAAAGCTGTCGATCTGCTCCTGCGCGTGCGTGATCAGGCTGACTTCGATCAGCCCCACCAGCCCCAGGCCGACCGCCTCCGGCGCCAGCCGCGCGTGGTAACCGCGGATCAGCTGCGCCTGCTCCAGGCTGATGCGCCGCCGTGAGCACTGGGAAGCGGAGAGCCCCACCAGCTCGCTCAGCTCCTGATTGGTCAGACGGCCGTTGGCCTGTAACAGCGTCAGGATTTTCATATCAAAATCGTCAATGTTGTACATAGCCACCTGTAAACTGTGTTAATAAATGTTGACGTTACAGCCTACCAGTTTTTTTACCGTTGCCGACGTCACACCCTGGCGCTTAAATCGCGTACAGCAGCAACGCCCGGCGTTTTCGCCGGTAAGCGGCATAAAAAACGGCTAACTCATGCAGGCAAACGACAATTAACGGCGAAGTAACGCATAAAACCACGAATGTATAAAAAGGACGCCAGATGAAAAAGCTACTCCCCCTCGCGCTGCTGCTCGCCGCCGGCAGCGCCGGCGCGCAATCCCACCTGGACAAAGTGCTGCAGCAAAAGACCCTGGAGGTCTGCACCACCGGCGACTACAAGCCCTACACCTTCCTCAAGGAAGACGGCGGCTATGAAGGCATCGACATCGATATGGCGGAATCGCTGGCGAAGAGCCTGGGCGCCAAGGTGAAGTGGGTGAAAACCAGCTGGAAAACCCTGACGCCGGACTTCGCCTCCGGCAAGTGCGACATCGCCATGGGCGGCATCTCCGTCACGCTGGAGCGGCAAAAGCAGGTGTTCTTCGCCGACAAGCTGGATACCGACGGCAAAATTCCGCTGGTGCGCTGCACCGACGTGAAGAAATACCGCACGATAGAACAGATCAACAAACCGTCGGTGCGCCTGCTGGAACCGGCGGGCGGCACCAATGAAGCCTTCGTGCACGCCTATTTGCCGAAGGCCAAACTGACGCTGACGCACGACAACATGAGCATTTTCCAGCAGCTGGTGGATCGCAAGGCGGACATGATGATCACTGACGCCTCCGAGGCGTTGTACCAACAAAAGCGCTATCCGAAGCTGTGCGCGGTGAATCCGACCAAACCGATGCAGTACGGCGAGAAGGCTTACATGCTGCCGCGCGACGATCTGAGCTGGAAACTGTATGTGGATCAGTGGCTGCACCTGGCCAAGGCGACCGGCGAGTATCAGAAGATTATCGACAAGTGGTTGGCGGTAAAGAAGTAACGCGCTGAGAAACGGGGCCGACGCGCGTCGGCCCCTGCGGCGTATCAGTCGCCGATGTATTCCATCGCCACGCGCTGCGTGAGCTTGGTGATCAGTTCATAAGCGCTGATGCCGGTACAGGCGGCGATGCGCTCGACCGGCAACGCCGGCCCCCACAGCACCGCTTCATCCCCCACCTTATCGGCGGCGGCCGGCCCGAGATCGACCGAAATCATGTCCATCGACACCCGGCCGACGATCGGCACTTCGCGGCCGTTAATCAGGATCGGCGTGCCGGTCGGCGCGCTGCGCGGGTAGCCATCGCCGTATCCCATCGCCACCACGCCAAGGCGAGTATCGCGTGGACTTACCCAGGTGCCGCCGTAGCCGACGGCTTCGCCGGCCTGGTGCTCGCGCACCGCGATCAGGCTGGATTTCAAGGTCATCGCCGGCAGCAGGCCATGCCCGGCGCCGCTGCCGTTATCCAGCGGCGAGACGCCGTACAGAATGATGCCGGGACGCACCCACTCGTTGTGGGCGTCCGGCCACAGCAGCGTGCCGCCGGAGGCGGCGACCGAGCGCTGGCCCGGTTTGCCGCGCGCGAACTGCTCGAAGCAGGCGATCTGTTTCAGGGTGGCGTCGGACTCCGGCTCATCGGCGCGGCTGAAGTGGCTCATGATATTGACCGGCTGCGCCACGTTGCGGCAGGCGCACAGGCGCTGATAAAACGCCTCCGCCTGTTCGGGACGCACCCCCAGCCGATGCATGCCGGTATCGAGCTTCATCCACACCGGCACCGGACGCGCCAGCTCGGCCTGCTCCAGCGCTTCGAGCTGTTCGATGCAGTGCACTGCGGTTTCGATGTTGTTCGCCACCAGCACCGGCAGGTCTTCGGCACAGAAGAAGCCTTCCAGCAGCAGGATCGGTTTGACGATGCCGCCGGAGCGCAGCATCAGCGCCTCGCCGATGCGCGCTACGCCGTAGCAGTCGGCGTCTTGCAGGGTGTGTGCTGTTTCCAGCAGGCCATGTCCATAAGCGTTTGCTTTCACAACGGCAATCAGGCGGCTTTGCGGCGCCTGGCGGCGCACCTGTTGCAGATTATGTCGCAGAGCGCGGCGGTCGATTACAGCGGTTGCCGCTTTCATTTCAGTTCCTTAGCTGATTATTCGTCATCGTATTGTGGCCCCGCGTAGTTATCGAAACGCGACCACTGGCCGTTAAAGGTAAGGCGCACGGTGCCGATCGGGCCGTTACGCTGCTTACCGATAATAATTTCCGCGATCCCTTTCAGATCGCTGTTCTCGTGATACACCTCATCACGATAGATGAACATAATCAGGTCGGCATCCTGCTCGATAGAGCCGGATTCACGCAGGTCGGAGTTGACCGGGCGTTTGTCGGCGCGCTGCTCCAGGCTGCGGTTCAGCTGCGACAGCGCCACCACCGGCACCTGCAGCTCTTTCGCCAGCGCCTTCAGCGAGCGCGAAATCTCGGCGATCTCCAGCGTACGGTTGTCGGACAGGGCCGGCACGCGCATCAGCTGCAGGTAGTCGATCATGATCAGGCTAAGCCCGTCGTGCTCACGGAAAATGCGCCGCGCGCGCGAGCGCACTTCGGTCGGCGTCAGGCCGGAGGAGTCGTCGATGTACATGTTGCGCTTCTCCAGCAGGATGCCCATGGTGCTGGAAATGCGCGCCCAGTCCTCATCGTCGAGCTGGCCGGTACGGATGCGCGTCTGATCCACACGCGACAGCGACGCCAGCATACGCATCATGATCTGTTCGCCGGGCATCTCCAGGCTGAAGATCAGCACCGGTTTTTCCTGGGTCATCGCGGCGTTTTCGCACAGGTTCATGGCGAAGGTGGTTTTCCCCATCGAAGGACGGGCGGCGACGATGATCAGATCGGACTTTTGCATGCCCGCGGTTTTCTTGTTGAGGTCCTGATAGCCGGTATCGACCCCGGTCACGCCATCGTGCGGCTGCTGATACAGCTGCTCGATGCGCGACACGGTGTCTTCCAGGATGCGCTCGATGCCCTTCGGGCCCTCGTCTTTGCTGGCGCGGTTCTCGGCGATTTGGAATACGCGGGATTCCGCCAGATCGAGCAGGTCTTCGCTGCTGCGCCCCTGCGGATCGTAGCCGGCGTCGGCGATCTCGTTAGCCACCGAGATCATCTCGCGCACCACCGCGCGCTCGCGCACGATGTCGGCGTAGGCGCCGATGTTGGCGGCGCTCGGGGTGTTTTTCGACAGCTCGGCCAGGTAGGCAAAGCCCCCCACCGAGTCCAGCTCGCCCTTCTGCTCCAGCGATTCGGACAGGGTGATGAGGTCGATAGGCTTGCTCATCTCCAGCAGACGCTGCATCTCGGTAAAGATCAGGCGATGCGGGCGGCTGAAGAAGTCGTTGGCGACCACGCGCTCCGCCACGTTGTCCCAACGCTCGTTATCCAGCATCAAACCGCCCAACACCGACTGCTCGGCCTCCAGCGAGTGCGGCGGCATCTTCAGCCCTTCCATCTGACGATCTCTGGAACGCTCTCTGGTTTCGTCCGCGTTTGTTTTGTTGGTTGGTTTTTTTCCTGCCATGAAACGTAGTCTTTATCCGGTTGCGAATGAAGGATCTTGACGCGAGAGTATACGTGATTTTTGCGTCATAACCGATGCAAAAAAGGTATTGAATCCCGCACGGGTGAACTGGATCTCCGATACTAAAAAGAATAGGGTGAAATCAGACACTCAAACGAGGTAACGATATGGCCAAGCGCATTCAGTTTTCCGCCACCGGCGGGCCGGAAGTCTTGCAATACGTTGATTTTACACCGCTCGACCCCGCCGCTGGCGAAGTGCAGATCGAGAACAAAGCGATCGGCATCAACTACATCGACACCTATGTGCGCAGCGGGCTGTACGCGCCGGCCAGCCTGCCGAGCGGCCTCGGCACCGAGGCGGCCGGCGTGGTGGTCAAGGTTGGCGCCGGAGTCAGCGCGATCAAACCGGGCGACCGGGTGGTGTATGCGCAGTCGTCGCTCGGCGCCTACAGCGAAGTCCACAATGTGCCGGAAGAAAAAGTGGCGCTGCTGCCGCACAACCTCAGCTTTGAGCAGGGTGCCGCTTCTTTCCTCAAAGGGCTGACGGTGCATTACCTGCTGCGCCAGACCCACGACGTGCAACCGGGTGAAGTGTTCCTGTTCCATGCCGCCGCCGGCGGCGTCGGGCTGATCGCCTGCCAATGGGCCAAAGCGCTGGGCGCACGCCTGATCGGCAGTGTCGGCTCCGACGAGAAGGCCGCGCTGGCGAAACAGGCCGGCGCCTGGGCCACCATCAACTACCACAAAGAGGATATCGCCCAGCGGGTGGCCGAGCTGACGCACGGCGAGAAGGTTGGCGTGGTGTACGATTCGGTGGGGCAAAGCACCTGGCAGGCCTCGCTCAACAGCCTGAAGCGGCGCGGCCTGATGGTCAGCTTCGGCAACGCCTCCGGCCCGGTGACGGGAGTCGATCTGGCGCTGCTGAATCAGAAGGGCTCGCTGTACGTCACCCGCCCTTCCCTCAACGGTTACATCACCAACCGCGCCGAGCTGCAGTACGCCAGCAATGAGCTGTTCTCGCTGATCGGCAGCGGCGCCATTCGGGTGGAAGTGAGAGACGAGCAGAAATTCGCGCTGGCCGACGCCCAGCGTGCGCACCAGGTGCTGGAAAGCCGCAGCACCAGCGGTTCCAGCCTGCTGATCCCCTGATAGCAGCCAAAGAAAAGGGCTCCTTGCGGAGCCCTTTCTGTTACTGCGTTTTGTAGGGGTAGAGCAGAGTCCGCCAGAGACAGGGGTTGCTTTAGCAACACGAATTTTAGGTGTCTCTCACGGTGATGAAATGGGTCGCATCACTGCATCGACCAACATCCTAACAGCCCCGTCCGGCAAAAAACACGCTTTATGTGCCACATCGCCGGGGAAAACTGCCAAGCTGTGATCGCTGCCGCATTAGCGTGGTGGGTAGTTATGCAAGTTTCATCGCGACTGACTGATTATTCAGCAAAAAATCAGTAACGCCTGACCTGGGGTTTCTGCATTGAACGGTAAATCCATACCCCAACCACCGCCAAAATCAGCCACGGCAGCAGCTTGATGACCACCGCGAATAACCCGCCCAACAACATGAACGCCGCCGCCGCCAACAGCGCAGCGAAGATCCCCAGCAGCGAGATGCCGGTCACCATCAGCATCACCACAAAGCCAATGAGAAAGAAGATTTCCAACATGATTGCTCCTTTGCAATGCAACGTATCTGCAGAGTGAATTACAAGAAGCGTGCCAGAATGGCGGAAGGGCTAACCTATTGAAAAAATGGGGAAGGCATCCGGCAGCGCGCCAAATGCCTGGTGAAAAAGACTAACTGTTGGTCAAATTTTTTCGGCTACGCCATTTCGACACGCGGCTGGCGCACCAACGCCAGCGCCTGCTCCACCACCCGCGCATCGGCGCCCGGCTTGTGGGCGTTCTCGCTCAGATGGCGACGCCACTGGCGCGCGCCCGGCACGCCCTGGAACAGACCGAGGATATGGCGAGTAATGTGGCCGAGATAGGTGCCGTTGGACAGCTCGCGCTCAATATACGGATACAGCGCTTCGACAATCGCCACGCTGTCCGGCACCGCGGTCTGCGCGCCGAACAGTTCGCTGTCGACCCGCGCCAGGATGCCCGGATTCTGGTAAGCCTCGCGCCCCATCATCACGCCGTCCAGATGCTGCAAGTGCTGTTGCGCCTCTTCCAGCGTTTTCACCCCGCCGTTGATGGCGATGGTCAGCGCCGGGAAATCCCGCTTCAGCTGATAAACGCGCGGGTAGTCCAGCGGCGGCACTTCGCGGTTCTCTTTCGGGCTGAGGCCGGAGAGCCAGGCTTTGCGAGCGTGGATGGTGAACATGTCGCACTCGCCACGCCCGGCGACGGTCTGGATAAAGTCGCACAGGAAAGCGTAGCTGTCCTGATCGTCAATGCCGATGCGGGTCTTCACCGTCACCGGAATCGATACGACGTCGCGCATCGCCTTGATGCAGTCGGCGACCAGCGTCGCCTGCCCCATCAGGCAGGCGCCGAACATACCGTTTTGCACCCGATCGGACGGACAGCCGACGTTGAGGTTAATCTCGTCATAACCGCGCTGCTCCGCCAGTTTGGCGCAGTGCGCCAGCGCGGCCGGATCGCTGCCGCCCAGCTGCAGCGCCACCGGGTGCTCTTCTTCGCTGTAGGCCAGGTAGTCACCCTTGCCGTGGATGATCGCGCCGGTGGTCACCATCTCGGTGTACAGCAGCGTTTCCTTGGTCAGCAGGCGGTGGAAGTAACGGCAATGACGATCGGTCCAGTCGAGCATTGGCGCGATGGAGAAGCGATTGGCGGCGTAGGTTGGGGCGTGGTTGTCTTTCGTCATGCTGAGTTACTGGCTACCTGAGTCTGTCTGGGTTCAACGAACGGCGCGCGGCCGCAAACGGCTATTATAACGACAATCGACGCCGTTGGGAAAACCGCCTTGCCGGTGGCGTAAATAAGCGGGAGTAAGGCGAATAAATTCACTCGTTCAGGTGTTATCTCATTACGGGCGCGCACGGCGCCTCTGCCTTGAGGACACAACCATGAACAGCTTCATTAAACGCCTGCTGGCATCGGCCATTGCCGGCTGCCTGCTGTTTTCCGGCGGGGCGCTGGCGATGGGCGGCGACGGCAGCGGCCAAACCCCGCCGACCTGTCCGAAAGGCCAGGTCTATGACAGTAAAACCCAGACCTGCACGGTGGATAAAGGCAGCAAAGTCGACGACGCCGACCGCACTAACTATGCCTATGCACTGGCGAAAAGCGGCCGCTATCAGGAAGCGATCGATATGCTCAACACGCTGAAAAATCCCAACACCGCCGTCGCACTGAATTATCGCGGCTACGCCACGCGCAAACTGGGCCGCACCGATGAAGGTATCGGCTATTATTTAAAATCAGTGGCCCTCGATCCGAAATACCCCAAAGTGCGCGAGTACCTGGGAGAAGCCTATATGCTGAAAGGGCGGCCCGACCTGGCGCGCCAACAGCTGCAGGTGATCCAGTCGCTGTGCGGCACCGGGTGCGAAGAGTACCGAGATTTGGCGGCTGCCATCGACCGCCACCCGGAATCTTGATCCGATGCGCCTGCGGAGGTGACTATCAGCGGCGATGCGATACGCGATGAACTCGGCCACTATCTCTCCCGCCTGTGGCGCTATGCGCTGGTGCTTTCGCACCGGCGGGATGTCGCCGACGATCTGGTGCAGGCAACCTGCGTGCGTGCGCTGGAGCGCGCCGCGCAATTCACCCCCGGTTCACACCTGGATCGCTGGTTGTTTTCCATCTTGCACTCTATTTGGCTCAATGAAGTTCGCGCCCAGCATCGTCGTCAGGGGCAAGGCTGCCTGGCGGCGGAAGGGCTTGGCGATGCGGACAACGGTGAACGGCCGGTCTGGCTCAATGAAGTGATGCGGCGCGTAAGCCGGTTGCCGGCGGCCCAGCGCAACGCGCTGTTTCTGGTGTATGTCGAAGGGCTGTCCTACCGGGAAGCGGCGAAAGTGCTGGCGGTGCCAATCGGCACCGTCATGAGCCGCCTTGCGGCCGCACGCCTGGCCTTGGCCGATGACCGCCAGTTGCCAAACGACGATTCGCACCGTAAGAAGCCCCCTACTCCGCCCTTGCCCCGCACTCGCCGATAAACCGCTGACCGCCGATTCGTGTTAAGCGGCCTATTCCAACGCGCGGATAACCCGGCACGGCTGCCCCAGCGCCAGCACATTGGCCGGAATGTCGCCGGTGACGATGCTGCCCGCACCGATAGTCGTGCCATCGCCGATGGTCACTCCCGGCAGGATCACCACGTTGCCGCCGATCCACACGTTGCTGCCGATAGACACCGGCTGCGCCGAGGTGCGGAAAGGAAAAGCCGGGTCACCGGTAAAGCGTTCATCGGCCTTCAGCGGATGACTCGGCGTGTAGATTTGTACGTTGGGGCCGATCAGCGTGTTGTCGCCGATGGTGATGGTGTTGCAGTCGAGGAACACCGCATTGACGTTGATAAAACAGTTTTTACCGATGCGGACATGCTGCCCGTAGTCGCACCAGAATGGCGTTTCGATCCAGCTCGCTTCACCCCAGTTGCCGAACAGCTCGCCGAGCAGGCGATTTTTCTCGTCCGCCTGATGCGAGTCCAGCGCCCCCAGGCTTTTGGTCAACGCCCTCGCCCGATGGTACAGGGCGAGCAGTTCTTCATCGCGGCTGTTGTATTCCAGGCCGCTTAACAGCTTCTCTCTTTCCGTCATCACACAGGGCTCCTGCTCATCACGCGGGTGAAAGGCGTTATACCGCTCTCGCCCGCTGCTCTCCAGCGCTAAAACCGGCAACGTTGATCTACCGCCCGGCGGAGGGGAAAAGTTGTGATGCATCTCTCTTTTAGCGCACTCAGCGCGCCTTTCTCTGCGCTATCCTCAGGGGAAAAGGGGGCAACTCTCGGCGATTCGCCGTAATCATGGTAAAATCGGCTTTTTTACGTACCGGGATATTTGCGATGAACTCAACCACCCAGGAAAAGCTGTTGGCGCAGGCGGAACGCCTCTGCCAGCAACGCAATGTGCGATTGACGCCGCAACGGCTGGAAGTGCTGCGTCTGATGACTCAGCAACCCGGTGCAATCAGCGCTTATGACCTGCTCGATCTGCTGCGCGTCGCCGAACCGCAGGCCAAGCCGCCGACGGTCTACCGCGCGCTGGATTTTCTGCTGGAGCAAGGGTTTATCCATAGGGTGGAGTCCGCCAACAGCTACGTGCTGTGCCACCACTTCGAACAGCCGATGCATACGTCCGCGCTGTTTATCTGCGACCGCTGCGGCCAGGTGACCGAACGCACCACCGAAGGCGTGGAGGAAACGCTGCAGAAGCTGGCGCAGGAAGCCGGATTTGCGCTGCGGCACAGCGTGGTGGAAGCGCACGGCCTGTGCGCCGGTTGCGTTGAAGTTGAAGCTTGTGACAGCAAGCATGACTGCGCCGAACACGATCACAGCATCGCCATCAAGAAGAAGTAAGACGAAGTCAGGTACTTCCCTGTACCTGCGGCCGGGACGCCAGAGGATGGAGCGACGCCGGCCTGCGCTGTTGCCGGCCGCCGTCAGTGGCGGCCCTGCGTGTTACCAGCGGTGTTTGGTGTGATCTTCCCAGGCCTTCACCTCTTTTTCGGCCGCCTCTTTCTGGTAACCGTAGCGCTCCTGGATTTTGCCGACCAGCTGTTCGCGTTTCCCTTCGATGACCGTCAGATCGTCATCGGTCAGCTTGCCCCATTTCTCTTTCACTTTGCCTTTCAGCTGCTTCCAGTTACCGTCGGCTTGATCTTTATTCATAGTCTCTCCGTTAACCTGTGGTGAATCAGTGATCCCTGTCGCCGGCCGGGGTTAACCAGAAGTTTTTCTGGCTGATGCTCCCTTCACCTTAAGAAGCAACGCTCCCCTTCATTTACCAGCCACATGATTCATTCTAGTTAAACATGGAAATAAAAAAGCCAAAATACAGGATAAAAAACCATTAACAAACAAGATAAAAACAAAAAACGCTAACAAACAACGAACTAACGCGAACAGACCAAGGCTGAAAACATGTAAGCAAACATGATCAAATTCATAAAAAAAACTAATCATTAACCCAACAAGACGTCCGGTTTAATGGGCAGTAAACCAGCTGCCGCGCACCTGGTGACGGTGCCAAATCCAGCCCAACGCCAGACCGCGCAGCGCCAGAAACACCGCCAGCGCCAGCCAGAGGCCGTGGTTGCCAAGCAGTGGCACGCTGAACAGCGCCAAACCGTATCCCGCAGCAGCCACCGCCATGCTGTTGCGCATCTCGGCGCCGCGCGTGGCGCCGATAAACATGCCGTCCAGCAAATAGCACCACACCCCAACCAGCGGCAGAATGACCTGCCAGGGTAAATAATGGGCGGCCAACGCACGCAGTTCCGGCAAAGAGGTCAAGGCTGCCACGATCTGCTGGCCGGTAACAGCATACGCCAGGCCGAAGGCCAACGCGACCAGCCCTGCCTGCCTGCAGGCCGCGTGCCACACTTTGCGCAGTTGGCTGTCGTCCCGGGCGCCGTAGGCGTGGCCGGAATGGGCCTCCACCGCATAAGCGAAACCGTCGAGCGCATAGGCGGTGAACGTCAGCAGATTCATCAATACCGCATTGACCGCCACCACCTCGCTTCCCAGGCGAGCGCCGAAAATGGTCAACGACGCAAAGCACAGTTGCAGCAACAGTGAGCGCAGCATGATGTCGCGGTTGAGCGCCAGCAGGCGACGCAGATCGCCACGCCAGGCCTGGCGCAGCATCTGCAGGGTAATACCGCGCAGGCGCATCACCCGCCACGCCAACCACAGGCCGAGCAGCAGCGTAGCGTATTCGGCGATGGCGGTTGCCGCCGCCGCCCCCCGCACGTTCCAGCCCAGGCCCATCACCAGCCAGATATCCAGCACGATGTTCAGCAGGTTGCCGACGATCAGCAGGATCACCGGCGCCCGCACGTACTGTACGCCAAGCAGCCAGCCCAGCAGCACCAGGTTGGCCAGCGCCGCCGGAGCGCTTAACCAGCGGATCTCAAGAAAACGCCGCGCCTGTTCCAGCACCTCGCCATCGCCACCGACGATCCGCAGCGCCAGTTCGATCAGCGGATAACGCAGCAGGACGATCGCCGCGCCGCCCAACAGCGCCAGCAGCAACGGTTGCATAAAGGCGCGCGCCAGCGCCTGCGGGTTCTGTGCCCCCAGCGCTTGCGCCGCCAGGCCGGTGGTGCTCATGCGCAGGAATAACAGCAGCATGAACAGGAAGCTGGTCGCCACCGCGCCGATCGCGACGCCCCCCAGGTAGATCGGGCTGTCGAGGTGGCCGATCACCGCGGTGTCCACCAGCCCGAGCAGCGGCACGGTAATATTGGAGAAGATCATCGGCAGGGCGAGGCGCCACAGGGCTTTATCGGTGTCGCTGGTGAAAGCGGAAATCAGGCGCATGATGGGATGTTCCTGTGACTGAGTGACAAAGGGCGAAGTCAGAAACAAAAACGCCCCAAAACAGGGGCGATTGATACAGGGAGCGGCGGTGATGGCGCGGCGATTAAATCCAGTCGCCGTTGCGGATCACGCCGACCGCCAGCCCTTCGATAGTGAAATTCTGCTGACGCAGATCGACCACGATCGGTTGGAATTCGTTGTTCTCCGGCAGCAGTTCAACCACGTTGCCGTGCTTTTTCAAGCGCTTGACCGTCACTTCGTCTTCGATCCGCGCGACCACGACCTGGCCGTTGCGCACGTCTTGCGTTTTGTGTACCGCCAGCAGATCGCCGTCCAGAATGCCGATGTCGCGCATCGACATGCCGTTCACCCGCAGCAGGAAATCGGCGCTCGGTTTAAACAGGGAAGGATCCACCTGGTAGTGCCCTTCGATGTGCTGCTGCGCCAGCAGCGGCTCGCCGGCGGCGACGCGGCCGATCAGCGGCAGCCCTTCTTCTTCTTCCATCAGCAGACGGATACCGCGCGAGGCACCGGAGACGATTTCGATCACGCCTTTGCGTGCCAGCGCCTTCAGGTGCTCTTCGGCGGCGTTAGGCGAACGGAACCCCAGACGCATCGCGATCTCGGCACGCGTTGGCGGCATGCCCGTTTGCGAAATGTGCTCGCGAATCAGATCGTAGACCTCTTGCTGTCTGGTAGTTAGTGCTTTCATTCCGCCCCCTGTTTGTTTATACAGTCTTGCTGTGAGTATATACAGGTAAGCGCGGATTGGGAACCGAAGAATAAATAAAAATCAGTCAGTAGGCGCTTTTCGTCAGCCGAAATGCTGCCATAAGACCGTGCCCCAAACGAACAGCGCCAGCACGATCGCCAGCGACACCGCCGCCGATCCCATGTCCTTGGCCCGCCCGGACAGCTCGTGATGTTCGCTGCCGATGCGATCCACCACCGCCTCGATCGCGCTGTTCAGGATCTCGACGATCATCACCAGCGCTACCGATCCGATCAATAAAATGCGCGCTATCGCACCCACATCCAGCCAGACAGCCAGTATGATAGCCAGAAGGGTGACCACCAGTTCCTGGCGGAAAGCCGCTTCGTGCTGCCAGGCGGCGGATAGCCCTTTATAGGAATAGCCGGCGGCCTTGATGATGCGGGTCAGCCCGGTTGCTTGGTTTGCCATGTTTTCGTGCCTTTCTCAGAGGTCGGTCATAATAAAAAGAGTCTAGAACAGTCCGCGCTGACGGCTCTCGGTTTTCGAACACCACAGATCTGCTACCCGGTTTCTGGTATGCTTGCGGCGCATTGCTAACAAGAGGCTTCACGTTGTTATGTCAGGTTGGCGTAAAATTTATTATAAAATATTGAATTTACCACTTAAATTGTTGGTAAGAAGTAAGGTCATCCCTTCAGATCCGGTTACCGAGCTAGGGTTGGATCCCTCACGGCCGATTTTGTATGTTTTACCTTACAATTCCAAGGCGGATTTGCTGACGCTGCGCACCCAGTGCCTGGCGCAGGATCTGCCCGATCCGCTCAACGCGCTGGAGATCGACGGCACCGTGCTGCCGAGCTACGTGTTCATTCACGACGGCCCGCGCGTATTCCGCTATTACACCCCGAAAGAAGAGTCGGTAAAGCTGTTCCACGACTATCTGGATCTGCACCGCAGCAACCCGGATCTCGACATTCAGATGCTGCCGGTTTCGGTGATGTTCGGCCGTTCGCCGGGCCGCGAAGGCCACGGCACGCCGCACCTGCGTCTGTTGAACGGCGTGCAGAAATTCTTCGCGGTGCTGTGGCTCGGCCGCGACAGCTTCGTGCGTTTCTCCAACACCGTGTCGCTGCGCCGCATGGCTACCGAACACGGCACGGATAAAACCATCGCGCAGAAACTGGCGCGCGTGGCGCGCATGCACTTCTCGCGTCAGCGCCTGGCCGCGGTGGGCCCGAGTCTGCCGGCCCGTCAGGATCTGTTCAACAAGCTGTTGGCGTCCAAAGCGATCGAAAAAGCGGTCGAGGACGAAGCGCGCAGCAAGAAGATCTCGCACGAGAAGGCCCAGCAGAACGCCATCGCGCTGATGGAAGAGATCGCCGCCGACTTCTCCTACGAAACCGTGCGCCTGTCCGACCGCGTGCTGAGCTGGACCTGGAACCGGCTGTATCAGGGCATCAACGTCACCAACGCCGAGCGCGTGCGCCAGCTGGCGCAGGACGGCCACGAGATCGTCTACGTGCCCTGCCACCGCAGCCACATGGACTATCTGCTGCTGTCGTACGTGCTGTATCACCAGGGCCTGGTGCCGCCGCACATCGCTGCGGGCATCAACCTCAACTTCTGGCCGGCGGGCCCGATCTTCCGTCGCCTGGGCGCGTTCTTCATCCGCCGCACCTTTAAAGGCAACAAGCTGTACTCGACGGTGTTCCGCGAATACCTCGGCGAGCTGTTCACCCGCGGTTACTCGGTGGAATATTTCGTGGAAGGCGGCCGTTCCCGCACCGGGCGCTTGCTGGAGCCGAAGACCGGCACCCTGTCGATGACCATCCAGGCGATGCTGCGCGGCGGCACCCGTCCGATCACGCTGGTGCCGATTTACATCGGTTACGAACACGTGATGGAAGTGGGTACCTACGCCAAAGAGCTGCGCGGCGCCACCAAGGAAAAAGAGAGCCTGCCGCAGATGCTGCGCGGCCTGCGCAAGCTGCGCAACCTGGGCCAGGGATACGTCAACTTCGGCGAGCCGCTGCCATTGACGGCTTACCTCAACCAGAACGTGCCGCAGTGGCGCGAGTCGATCGATCCGATCGAAGCTCAGCGTCCAAGCTGGCTGACGCCGACGGTCAACGATCTGGCCGGCCAGATCATGGTGCGCATCAACAATGCCGCCGCAGCCAACGCCATGAACCTGTGTTCCACCGCGCTGCTGGCCTCGCGTCAGCGTTCGCTGACCCGCGAGCAGCTGGTCGAGCAGCTCGAGTGCTACCTGCAGCTGATGCGCAACGCGCCTTACGCGCGTGACGTCACCGTGCCGACGCAAACGCCGGATGAGCTGCTGGATCACGCGCTGAACATGAACAAGTTCGAGGTGGAGAAGGACAGCATCGGCGACATCATCATCCTGCCGCGCGAGCAGGCGGTGCTGATGACCTATTACCGCAACAACATCCACCATCTGCTGGTGTTGCCGTCGCTGATCGCCAGCATCGTGATGCATCATCGCCGGGTGTCGCGCGCCGAGCTGCTGCGCCAGATCGGCATGATCTACCCGATGCTGAAAGCCGAGCTGTTCCTGCATAACGACAAGGAACAGCTGCCGGAGGTGCTGCGGCCGATGATCGACGAGCTGATCCGTCAACAGCTGATCTGCGACAAAGGCGACGATCTGGTGCTCAACCCGGCGCGCATTCGCCCGCTGCAGCTACTGGCCGCCGGGGTGCGCGAAACCCTGCAACGCTACGCCATCACCATGTCGATCCTCAGCGCCAACCCGAGCATCAACCGCGGCGCGCTGGAGAAAGAGAGCCGCATCATGGCGCAGCGTCTGTCGGTGCTGCACGGCATCAATGCGCCGGAGTTCTTCGACAAGGCGGTGTTCTCCACCCTGGTGGCGACGCTGCGTGAAGAAGGCTACATCAACGACAGCGGCGATGCGATCCGCGAGCACACCCTCGAGGTGTACAGCATGCTGAGCGATCTGATCACGCCGGAAATCAAGCTGACCATCGAAAGCGTCAACATGCCGGAAGAGACCAACGCTCTGCCGCAAACCGACGCGGAAGAAGAGAAAGACGAGTGATTTCGCCCGGCGCGGAAACACAAAAGGCACCCCAAGGGGTGCCTTTTTTCTTGCTGCAGGGAACCGTTACGCCGGCAGATAGCTGAGCGCGATGCCGATAAACACCACCAGCCCGACATAGTTGTTCTGCAGAAAGGCCTTGAAGCAGGCGTCGCGCTCGCGCCCGGCGATCTGCTTCTGCTGGTGAATGAACAGCGCGCCCGCCAGCAGCAGCGACCAGTAAAACGCGCCGCCGAGCTGCGCCAGATAACCGACCCACACCAGCAGCAGCAACGTCGCGAACTGCAACAGCCCGACGATCAGCTTGTCATAACGCCCGAACAGGATAGCGGTGGACTTGATGCCGATTTTCAGATCATCGTCGCGATCGACCATCGCATACAGCGTGTCATAGGCCACCGTCCAGCAGATGTTCGCCAGCAGCAGCAGCCAGCAGCTGAGCGGCAGCGATTCGCTGACCGCCGCATAGCCCATCGGAATGCCCCAGCCGAACGCGGCGCCCAGCACGAACTGCGGCAGGTTGGTCACCCGCTTCATAAACGGATACACCCAGGCCAGCGCCAGCGCCGCCAGCGACAGCCAGATGGTCATCGCATTCAGCGTCAACACCAGGCAGAACGAGATCAGCACCAGCACCACGAACAGCACCTTGGCCTCTTTCGCGCTCACCCGGCCGCTCGGCATCGGCCGCCCGGCGGTGCGTTTCACGTAGCCGTCCACCGCGCGATCGGCATAGTCATTCACCACGCAGCCGGCGGCGCGCATCAGGAACACGCCGAGCACGAACACCAGCAAAATCGACAGCGGCGGCACGCCTTTTCCGGCCAGCCACAGTGCCCACAGCGTCGGCCACAACAGCAACAGCGTGCCAATCGGTTTATCAATGCGCATCAAATGGCTGTAAGCCCGCCATTTACTTTGAGTCACGCTTCCCTCCAACGTCTTGCTCTCCTCTCTTATGCGGGGACCGCTGAATACAGCGGCGAAGCCGGTAAAAACAGTTCGGTCAGCAGCAGCGGCTTGCCCGCCAGCCGCAACCGTGAACGACGCGCCCACAGCGCATCCTGTCGGCCGATATGGATATAGTCGCGGGTCAGATCGCCGCTGCTGAACAAATAGCGCCCCAGCGGCAGCGTCCCCAGATCCACCAGCGCCTGGTCGGGGCCGGTCAGCGTATGTTCCGGGATCACCGTGCGCCCCAGCAGCCAGGGCTGGCCGTCGCCCAGCAGCACCACTTCGCGCAGCCAGTAGCGCGGGCTATCGGGCAGGTGGTTCGCCTCGTCGCCCAGCGCCTCGCGCGTGACGAAGCATTCGCGCTGCGGTTCAACGCGCACCTGGGCGCAATGGCGTTCAAATCGTCGGGTCATGGAGCCTAACTCCATCAGCCAGTCGCTGACGGCGGCGGGCGCCGGAGGATCCTGTTCGGATAACCACTCCAGCGGCGGCAGGATGGAATCCCTGATGCCAGACATTGCTTTACTCCTCGCCTGAACCGCAGCCGGTACGGCGCGCCAGACGATACAAACTGTTAACAGGCCCCCATTGTAGCGCAGAAATGCGAAAGCGGCAGGCTGATTCGTGGCGAAAACGGCAGGTCTGTCGGCCGGAAAAACCGGGGTTCTGTCATCTTTTTGCCATCCGCATTCTCTATCTTCATTTCCCGGCGCGCTGACGATTCTGTGATCGCCCGCAAAGTTTCAGCTTCCTCGCGTTGTGTTATCTACGCGCGTAGATACCCTGATACGGCAGCGTTGAATCGCCATGCGTCCGACATGATTTGTCGGCACACCTTTGTTGCCGGCACCAGGGAAACCATCTTTAACCGCGCCCCTCCAGGCGCAGAATAAAAGAGGATAGCACTGCCATGAGCGAAACAACGCTTGCCCCTTCACAGACCGCCGACGCCGCGCTGGCGGCCGATGAACGCCTGGCAACCAAAGAGGGGCGCAGCCAATTTTGGCGCGCCACCTTCTCCTGCTGGCTCGGCACCGCCATGGAATACGTCGACTTCGCGCTGTACGGCCTGGCGGCCGGCATGGTGTTCGGCGACGTGTTCTTCCCCGAAGCCACGCCGCTGGTGGCGTTGCTGGCCAGCTTCGCCACCTACTCCGTCGGCTTCGTCGCGCGGCCGATCGGCGCGCTGGTGTTCGGCTGGATCGGCGATCGCAAAGGCCGCCGCGTGGTGCTGATCACCACCGTGGCGCTGATGGGCCTCTCCACCACATTGATCGGCCTGATCCCGCCCTATGCGCAAATCGGCGTCTGGGCGCCCGCCTGCCTGGTGATCCTGCGCTTCGCGCAGGGGTTCGGCGCCGGTGCGGAGCTGTCCGGCGGGGCGGTGATGCTGGCGGAATACGCGCCGGCCAAGCGGCGCGGGCTGGTGGCGTCGATCATCGCCATAGGCTCCAACAGTGGCACCCTGCTGGCGTCGCTGGTGTGGCTGCTGGTATTGCAGCTCGACAAGGAAGACCTGATGAGCTGGGGCTGGCGCATTCCGTTCCTCGCCAGCATTCTGATCGCCGGCGCGGCGCTGTACCTGCGCCGCCACGTGCGGGAAACGCCAGTGTTCGAACGCGAGCTGCAGCAAAACCACCAGCGCATGCTCGACGCCGCCCAGGCCGCGCCGGACTCACGCAGCTACCTGCAACGCACCAAGGCGTTCTGGGTGATGCTCGGCCTGCGCATCGGCGAAAACGGCCCCTCCTACCTGTGCCAGGGCTTTATCGTCGGCTATGTCGCCAAAGTGCTGATGGTCGATAAATCAGTGCCAGCGCTGGCGGTGCTGATCGCCTCACTGTGCGGTTTTCTGGTGATCCCGCTGGCCGGCTGGCTCTCCGATCGCTTCGGCCGCCGCATCACCTACCGGTGGTTCTGCCTGCTGCTGGTGCTGTACGCTTTCCCGGCGTTCTGGCTGCTCGACAGCCGTGAGCCGGCGATCGTCATCTCGGTGATCGTGGTCGGCATGTGCATCGCATCGCTGGGGATCTTCGGCGTGCAGGCGGCCTATGGCGTCGAACTGTTCGGCGTGAAGAACCGCTACTCCAAAATGGCGTTCGCCAAGGAGCTTGGGTCGATCCTCTCCGGCGGCACCGCGCCGCTGATCGCCACCGCGCTGCTGTCCGGTTTCGGTCACTGGTGGCCTGTCGCCTGCTATTTTGTTGTAATGGCGGCCATCGGCTTAATCACCACCTTCTTTGCTCCCGAAACCCGCGGCCGCGATCTCAACCTGCCGCAGGATGCCGCGTAGCGGGAAGGCGAACAGGACCTCAATTTGGATAATCACTCCGCGCGCCGCGTTACCCGCGCCGACGTGGCTCGCATAGCGGGCACCTCCGTCGCCGTGGTCAGCTACGTGATCAACAACGGCCCGCGCCCGGTGGCGGAAGCCACCCGGCTGCGCGTGCTGGCGGCGATCGAGCAGACCGGCTACCGGCCGAACGACATCGCGCGAGCGCTGGCCTCCGGCAGCACGCAAACCTACGGGCTGGTGGTGCCGGATATTTCCAACCCGTTCTTCGCCACGCTGGCGCGGGCGCTGCAGCAGGAAGCCTTCAGCCGTGGCCGCGTGCTGCTGCTGGGCGACGCCGGCGACGACCGGCAGCGCGAATATGAGCTGATCAACAACCTGCTGCGCCGCCAGGTCGACGGCCTGCTGTACACCAGCGTCGATCGCCATCCGTGGTTCGATCTGATCCGCGCCTCCGGCACGCCCTGCGTGATGATAGATACCATCGACAGCCAGGCCGGCGTCTGCGCCATTCGCGTCGACGAGCGCGACGCCGCCTGCCAGGCGACCCGCCATCTGCTGCAGCACGGCTATCGCGACATCGGCATTTTTATCGGCCCGCTGACCATGCTCAACGCGCAGGATCGCCTGAACGGCTGGCGCGATGCGCTGCTGGAAGCGGGCATCGCGCCGCGCGACGAATGGATTTTCGAGGTGCCCTACACCCGCCAGGGCGGTTACCAGGCCACCCAGCGCCTGGTGCAAGGCCCGCGCCCACGCGCCGTTTTCACCTCCAACGAGCAGCAGGCGCTCGGCTGCCTGTCGGCGCTGGCGGAACATGGGCTGCGCGCGCCGGACGATCTGGCGCTGATCTGTTTTAACGGCACGCAGCAATCCGAATTCAGCGTGCCGCCGCTCAGCGCGGTCGAGCAGCCGATCGACGCCATGGCCAAGCGGGCCATCGCCATGCTGGCCGCCGGCGCCGCGCCCGCCGAGCTGCATGAATTCGCTTTTCAACTGCGCATCCGCCACTCGTGCGGCTGTTAGCGGTTTTTCAGGACATCTTACTATGCGTTTAATCATTGATTGCGATCCCGGCAACGGCGTTCCCGGCGCCAACGTCGATGACGGTCTGGCGCTGGCTCTGGCGCTGGCGGCCAAACCGCAGCTGCAACTGGAGCTGATCAGCATCGTGGCCGGCAATACCCCGCGTGAAGTGGGCTTCGCCGTCGCCTCCGCTCTGCTGGCGCAGAGCGGCTACCGGGTACCGGTCGCCCTCGGCGCGGCGCGCGCCCTGAGCGAGCCGCCAGAGCCATGGCGCGCGCATCTGGACCGCCCAATCGCCGATCCCAAGCTGGCAGCGCTGTGGCGCGACTTGCCCGCCCCCTCGCTGGCCAACGCGCCCGCACCGGACGCCGCCATCGCCATCGGCGAACTGATCTGCCGGCATCCCGGCGAGATCACGCTGGCGGCGATCGGCCCACTGACCAACGTTGCGCACGCCATGCAGCTGTACCCGCAGATGGCGCAGGCGGTGAAAGAGATCGTGATCATGGGCGGCGTGTTCAACGTCGAAGGATACATCAAGGACACCAATTTTGGTTTGGATCCGGAAGCGGCGCGGCTGGTGTTAAACAGCGGCTCCAATATCACGCTGGCGCCGCTGGACGTCACCACCCAGACCATGCTGACCCAGGCGGATCTGGCCGCGCTGACCCAGCCGGATACCCCGCTGTGCCGTTATTTGCGCGCCACCACGCAGCCGTGGATCGACTATTCGCGCCATACGCGGCGCCTGCCGGGCTGCTGGATCCATGATGCGCTGGTGATCGCCTGGCTGCTGGAACCGCAGTTGGTCACGACCGAAATGTTCCATGTGGATGTGGCGCTGGAAGGGGCGTTGACGCGCGGCAGCTCACGCCGTTGGCGGCCGGGCGGCCTGCGCCTGACGGTCGGTATGCCGCCGCCGCAGGGCAAGCCGGTGCGCATCATGCAGCAGGTGGACAACGCCCGTCTGCTGGCGTTGATCGGCGCAACGCTGGCGCGCGGATGAAAAAAGGTGCGCCAAGGCGCACCAATCATCGAGCCAGCATCGGCAGCGCCGGGTGTTACCCCTTGCCTTTAACGCTGCTGATAAACGTTTTACGCGCAGTGGTAGAGCCCAACTTCTCGGCCTCATTCATCAGCTTCAGCGCCTTGTCGATATCGCCCGCCTTCACCGCCTGCTTGATGCCGTTATTGAAGTAGCTTTCGGTGTCGTTGAGCATCGGCTCCGCCGGTTTCTCCGGCGTCGGCATCGGCGCCGCCGCGGCCGGTGCGCTTGATCCCACCACCACCGGCGCCACGGTCGGCGCAGGCTGCAGCATGCCGATCATCACGTTGCCGGTGCCCTGTTCCGCGGTCACCTTGAGCTTCAGCGTGCCGGTCGTCGCGTGGCCGGCGATCGGATCCGGGATATCCGGCACCGCATTACCCACGCCCTGCGCGTAGGCCTTGGCCGGGTTAGTCAGCTGCGTGGTTTTCGCCAAATCCTGACGGGTGGTGTACACCAGCAGGTAAATCTGTTTTTGACCGAGCGCCGGCGTCAGTTTCAGCGTGCCTTCGAGGCGATCGGAGGACATCGCTCCCGGCGGCTGGTAAGGGAAATAGCTGCTCGGGTAATACGCCGCCGGGCGCAGATGCTCGTCCAGCACCAACACGCTCGGCGCGTACAGCGAATTGTGTTTGGCGAGGCTGCTCAGCGTCACTTCCAGCGAACCGCGATCGGCCGGCAGCGTATAGGCGGCGATCGCCCCCTGGATCTCGCCCTGATTGAGCTGCGGGCTGACGGCGTCGAGCTTCACCTCTTGCGACACCGGCGGCTGCAACGGCTGCCACGGCAGGCTTTGCAGCGTGGCGGCGCTGATGGCCGGCGCGACGGAAACGTTGGCCGGCGTATCGGCATTGGCCGCCAAAGGCGCGCCAACGGTCAGCGCCAGCGACAGGCAGAGTGACAGCAGATTCTTTTTCATCGTTATATCCTCTTTCAGCGCCGCGATGGATCAGGCAAGAGATCCGGCCGCGGCGAATGCGATTGGGGGAGAGCCTGCGGCCCTCCCCGTCCTGTCGTTACCACCAAATTTCCATCTGGGCGCCGAAGGTGACTTCGTCATCCTTGCCGCGGCTGAAGGTATGCATGCTGGTGTCGTTGTATGCGGTGCCGGCGTTATACCCGGTATCATCGCCGGTGGCGTAGCCCCACTTCTCATCCCACTTGGCGTAGGTGGCGAACAGGCGGATGGCCGGACGCGACCAGATGCTGTTGCCCGCCTGCCATTGCTGCGCCAGGGTCACTTTATACTGGCCGTTGCGATCGCCGGTGCGCTGGGATTTGACGTTGTCATAGCCGGCTTCCAGCAAGGTGCTCATGATCGGCGTCCATTTGTACATCGGCCGTACGCCCACGGTGTACCAGGTGGTGCCGTTGTTGTTGTCGCGGTCGATGTCCTGGAACATGGCGACGTACATCAGCGCCCATTGATCGTTGAAGTCGATGGCGCCGTGATCCAGCACGCGGATCATCTTGCCGTTGTTATCGATGGTGGCGCCTTCGTTGCGGCCGTTGTTCTGCGAGGTCATCGAGTCGGTGGCGTACTGCAGCACGAACTTGTTGTAACCGTTCAGGATGCTCTGCGTGTGTTCCGCGGTGAACATCCAGCCGTCTTTGCTGGCGCCGTCCGCCAGGCGGTAGTTATCCTGCGCATTGGCGCGGCCGTAGTCCACGCCCAGCTCCAGGGTGCCGCCCGGGTTCAGCTCCAGGCCGGCCAGACGCAGGTCGAAAGTGTCGTTGACGGTCGGACGCTGTTTCCATTCGTTATCCAGATAGCCGTAAGAGCCGCCGGATTCGGAGTTGCGGGTCACGGCGGCGGACAGCTTGCCGAAGCCCAGATCGATGTTTTCCAGACCGGCGCCCGGGCCGGAGATATCCCAGTAGTAGAAGTCGATCATGTGAACGTCATGACGCTGATAGAAACGCTTACCGGCCCACAGCGTGGAGCCCGGCAGCCAGTCGATCAGGTTTTTACCCTGCACGTTCACTTCGCGGAAGCCCGGCGTCACGTCTTCCCAGTCGGAACGCTGCGAGACCGAATAGGCCAGGTTGGTGTCGAAATAGAAGCTCTTGTCGCCTTCTTTCCACACTTCCTGCCCCAGTTTCAGTTCGGCGTAGGTTTCGCATTCGTTGCCGAGACGGTATTTGCTCGCGGCGCCGGTGGCCTTGAAGCACTGTTGCTCACCGCCGCTGCCGGTCCAGCCGATGCCGGAACGGGCGTAACCGTGGAAATCCACGGCCAGCGCCTGAGTAGAGAGAACACCGGCGGCGACAGCCAGTGCCAGAGGAAGTTTGCGCAGAGTAGTCATCATTATTCTCCTGTTATACCGACTTTGATGCTTTAAACGCCCGGCTCCTGGTGCAGCCGTTTACATGCCGTACCGTCTTCACGGAACAGATGGCAGCGGTGAGGCGGCAGGCCGATGGCGAATGTGGCACCTTCTTCTACCAGCACCACGTCGTTCTGGCGGTACACCAGGTTTTGACGGATGGCCGGGATTTGGATGTGGATTTGCGTCTCGTTGCCGAGCTGCTCCACCACCTGTACGTCGCCGGTAAGCCGCACTTCAGAGGCTTCGCCGGGCAGCAGATGTTCGGGGCGAATGCCCAGTGACAGGTTGGCGCCGGGCTGAACGCCCGCGCCTTCCACCGGCAGCCAGACCAGTTGGCGGTTGGGCAGTTCGACCTGCACCTGTCGCGGCTCCGCCGCGGTGACCTTGACCGGCAGGAAGTTCATCTTCGGCGAACCGATGAACCCGGCGACGAAGCGGTTGGCCGGGTAGTGGTACAGTTCCAGCGGCTTGCCGACCTGCGCCACGCGACCGGCGTCGAGCACCACGATCTTGTCGGCCAGCGTCATCGCTTCGACCTGATCGTGAGTGACGTAAATCATGGTGCGCTGCAGGCGCTTGTGCAGACGGGAGATCTCGATGCGCATCTGCACCCGCAGCGCGGCATCGAGGTTGGACAGCGGTTCGTCGAGCAGGAATACGTCCGGCTCGGCCACCAGCGTGCGGCCGATCGCCACACGCTGACGCTGCCCGCCGGACAGCGCCTTCGGCCGCCGATCGAGCAGGTGCGCCAGCTGCAGCACCTCGGAGACCTGGTTCACCCGTTGATTGATTTCCGCTTTCTTGGCGCCGGCCAGCTTCAGGCCGAACGACATGTTGTCCGCCACCGACAGGTGCGGATACAGCGCGTAGGACTGGAACACCATGCCGATGCCGCGCTCGGAAGGCGGCACCTCATTCATACGTTTCTCGCCGATCAGCAGGTCGCCGGAGGTGATGTCCTCAAGCCCGGCGATCATGCGCAGCAGCGTCGATTTGCCGCAGCCCGACGGCCCGACAAACACCACAAACTCGCCGTCTTCGATGGTCAGATTGACGTCTTTGGAAATCACGGCCTCACCGAAGGCCTTATAAACGCTGCGCAGTGTCACGCTAGCCATGCGTTACTCCCCTGCTTTCGCAGTTAACATGTCGTGTGAAAATGGCGGAGGCAAAGCCCGCCAAAACCCATTGATGACCCTCTTGCTGCGCGCCGTGCTGCCATGCCAACGGCAAGGTCGCCTCAGACGGCGCGGCCGCCTGAGTATAAGGCTGCAGGTTTATCAGCGCTTCAAGGCATTGATCCTGATGGGTAATAAGTAAGCGCACCACGCCGTCCCGCTGGCTGACCGCGTTCAGCTCGCCGCGCTGGATGAGCGGCGAACGGCGCAGGGCCAACAGCGCCTGGCAGTAACGTAAGGTGGAGTGGCTGTCGTGCTGTTGGCGGCTGATGGCCAATGCGCGGTGTTCGATCGCCACCTGCTGATACCAGCTGATCTCCCCGGCGGTGACCTGTTCGGGGGCTTCATGCCACGGCATCGGCGTTCGCGCGCCGCGCGGATCCTGCAGGCCGGCGGCATGCGGCAGCCCCAGCTCTTCGCCCTGATACAGGCAGATCGGCGCCGGCAACGTCGCCAACAGCGTCAAAAAGGCGGCGGCGGAACGCAAATCGCCTTGCCCCCAGCGGCTGACCACTCTTGGCTGCTCGGCGTCCCCGGTGCTCCACAGGCTGTCCGCCAACGTGGCGCGGCGGGCGTGCAACACCGCCGCCAGCTTCTCCGCGCTGAACGGCATCACGTCCAGCGCCAGCGCGCCGTGGGCGAACCGCTGCGGCGCGACGGCATTGCGAACGCGGTTGGCTTCATCGCCGTACCACAGCGTCAGCCCTTCGCCCGTCACCGTCGCCTCGGCCTCCGGCGCCAGCGTCTGCGGCAGCAGCAGGCCGTCGATCGACAGCGCTTTCAGGTACGGCAGCGCCGCCAGCATGCCGTGTGCGTCGCCCACGCCGTCCCCGTTTCCGTCACGGAAACTGGCCGGATGGATCCGGTACAGGGTGGGCTGAGTGGCGATAGGCATTGACGACATAAATCCGGTATCCCTGCTGCGCGTGGCGTTAAAAATCGATGTGCCGATAGTGCGGGAGTCACCGGAAAGGGTAATCATCCGTAACAGGATTTTTCATGGGGGAGGAGGCGGGAGGATGAGAGAACGACCGCGGCGATGAGAAGTTCCGCGCTTAAGGCAAATCTGTGATCCGGCTGGCAAAAATCGCCCCCCTATTGTGTGCCTGACGCCACAGAATAGAGCACAACGTTAACTGGATCACACTCCTCATCTTAGGGGCGTAGAGGGGGGGAGGATGAGAATATGTCGCGTTGTGACCCACTATTACCGCGAAACGTCTCTCCTTGATTTATGTGCCCACAAAAAGAAGGACTGGATTATGACTCGCAGCATTACCCTCGCCCGCACGCTGGCGCTCTCGGCACTGGCCACCCTGGTGCTCTCTTCTTCCGCCTTCGCCAAGATTGAGGAAGGCAAACTGGTTATCTGGATCAACGGCGACAAGGGCTATAACGGCCTGGCGGAAGTCGGCAAGAAATTCGAAAAAGACACCGGCATCAAGGTTACCGTCGAGCACCCGGACAAACTGGAAGAAAAATACCCGCAGGTGGCCGCCACCGGCGACGGTCCTGACATCATTTTCTGGGCCCACGACCGCTTCGGCGGCTATGCGCAGTCCGGCCTGTTGGCCGAAATTCACCCGTCCAAAGCCTTCCAGGACAAGCTGTTCCCGTTCACCTGGGACGCCGTGCGCTATGACGGCAAGCTGATCGGCTACCCGATCGCCGTCGAAGCGCTGTCGCTGATTTACAACAAGGACTTGGTCAAACAGCCGCCGAAAACCTGGGAAGAGATCCCGGCGCTGGACAAACAGCTGCGCGCCGCCGGCAAGAGCGCCATCATGTGGAACCTGCAGGAACCCTACTTCACCTGGCCTATCATCGCCGCCGACGGCGGTTATGCCTTCAAGTATGAAAACGGCAAATACAACATCAAGGATGTCGGCGTCGCCAACGCCGGTTCACAGGCAGGCCTGCAGTTCATCGTCGATCTGGTGAAAAACAAACACATCAACGCCGATACCGATTACTCGATCGCCGAGGCCGCGTTCAACAAAGGCCAGACCGCGATGACCATCAACGGGCCATGGGCCTGGAACAACATCGAGCAGAGTAAAATCAACTACGGCGTGACGCTGCTGCCGACCTTCAAAGGCAAACCGTCCAAGCCGTTCGTCGGCGTGCTGACCGCCGGCATCAACGCCGCCAGCCCGAATAAGGAGCTGGCGACCGAGTTCCTCGAAAACTACCTGCTGACCAACGAAGGGCTGGCGGACGTCAACAAAGACAAACCGCTGGGCGCGGTGGCGCTGAAATCCTACCAGGAGGCGCTGGCCAAAGATCCGAAGATCGCCGCCACCATGCAGAACTCGCAAAACGGGGAAATCATGCCGAACATCCCGCAGATGAGCGCCTTCTGGTACGCCGAACGCAGTGCAGTGATCAACGCCGTCAGCGGCCGTCAGACGGTGAAAGCCGCGCTGGACGACGTGCAGACCCGCATCACCAAGTAACGACGTCGTGCGGGGCGCCGTGGCGCCCCGCCATTGCTTCACAGAAAGGAACGCCCTATGCAATTCGCTCACGCGGGGACGCCTGCGCGTAAAAAATCGAAGTGGTGGCAAAGCGACGCGCTGAAATGGCTGGTGGTCGGCCTGTTCAGCCTGGTGACCTGCTACCTGATTGTGTTGATGTATGCACAGGGTGAATACCTGTTCGCCATCCTGACGCTGATCCTGGTCAGCGCCGGACTTTACGTCTTCGCCAACCGCCGCGCCTACGCCTGGCGCTATGTGTATCCCGGCGTCGCCGGCATGGGACTGTTCGTCCTGTTCCCGCTGATCTGCACCATCGCCATCGCCTTTACCAACTACAGCAGCACCAACCAGCTGACCTTTGAGCGCGCGCAATCGGTGCTGATGCAACGCCAGTTCCAGAGCGGCAAAACCTTCACCTTCGGCCTCTACCCGGCGGAAAATCAGCAATGGCGCCTGCAATTAACCTCGCCGGACAGTGAACAGCCGTTGATTTCCGAGCCTTTCCGCCTCGACGCCGCTGCGCCGCAAACCCTGACATTGACCACGCAGAGCGCCGCGCCGCAGGGCGAACGCGCCACGCTGCGGGTGATCACCCAGAACCGGCAAGCGCTGAGCCAGCTGGTGGCGCAACTGCCCGACGGCGGTGAATTGCGCATGAGCTCTCTTCGCCAATTCTCCGGCACCCGTCCGCTGTATGCGCTGGACAAAGACGGCAGCACGCTGACCAATAACCAGACCCAGGTACGCTATCGACCGAACGGCGACATCGGCTTCTATCAGGCGATCAACGCCGACGGCGGCTGGGCGCAGGAAACCCTGAGCCCCGGCTATACCGTCACCACCGGCTGGAAAAACTTCCTGCGGGTGCTGCAGGACGAAGGCATCAAGAAACCGTTCGTGTCGATCTTCATCTGGACCATCGTGTTCTCGGTAATGACGGTGATCCTCACCGTGGCGGTCGGCATGGTGTTGGCCTGCGTGGTGCAGTGGGAGGCGCTGAAAGGCAAGGCGATCTACCGCGTGCTGCTGATCCTGCCCTATGCGGTGCCGTCGTTCATCTCGATCCTGATCTTCAAAGGGTTGTTCAACCAGAGCTTCGGCGAAATCAACATGATGCTCAGCCATCTGTTCGGCATCAAACCCGCCTGGTTCAGCGATCCGCTCACCGCCAAGAGCATGATCCTGATCGTCAACACCTGGCTCGGCTACCCGTACATGATGATCTTGTGCATGGGGCTGCTGAAAGCGATCCCGGACGATCTGTACGAGGCCTCGGCGATGGATGGCGCCAACCCGTGGCAAAACTTCTTCCGCATCACCTTGCCGCTGCTGATCAAGCCGCTGACGCCGCTGATGATCGCCAGCTTCGCCTTCAACTTTAACAACTTCGTGCTGATCCAGCTGCTGACCAACGGCGGCCCGGACATGATCGGCACCACCACGCCGGCCGGCTATACCGATCTGCTGGTCAGCTACACCTACCGCATCGCCTTCGAAGGCGGCGGCGGGCAAGACTTCGGCCTGGCGGCCGCCATCGCCACGCTGATCTTCCTGCTGGTGGGCGCGCTGGCGATCCTGAATTTGAAAGCCAGCAAGATGAACTTCGATTAGGGAGAATAACGATGGCCATGGTTCAACCCAAATCCCAGCGCTTGCGCCTGTGGATCACCCATATCTTGATGCTGTGCTTTATCGCCCTGATCATGTTTCCGCTGCTGATGGTGGTCGCCATCTCGCTGCGCGCCGGCAACTTCGCCACCGGCAGCCTGATACCGGAAACCCTCTCTTGGGATCACTGGCGGCTGGCGCTCGGCTTCAGCGTCACCCACGCCGACGGCAGCGTGACGCCGCCGCCGTTCCCGGTGCTGTTGTGGCTGTGGAACTCAGTCAAGATCGCGGCGATCACCGCCATCGGTATCGTGACGCTGTCCACCACCTGCGCCTACGCCTTCGCCCGCATGCGTTTTCGCGGCAAGAGCACGCTGTTGAAAAGCATGCTGATCTTCCAGATGTTCCCGGCGGTGCTGTCGCTGGTGGCGCTGTACGCCCTGTTCGATCGCCTGGGCCAGTACATTCCGTTTATCGGCCTGAACACCCACGGCGGCGTGATTTTCGCCTACATGGGCGGCATTGCGCTGCACGTCTGGACTATCAAAGGCTATTTCGAAACCATCGACAATTCGCTGGAAGAAGCGGCGGCGCTGGATGGCGCCACGCCGTGGCAGGCGTTCCGTCTGGTGCTGTTGCCGCTGTCGGTGCCGATTCTGGCGGTGGTATTCATTCTGTCGTTTATTGCCGCCATCACCGAAGTGCCGGTGGCGTCGCTGCTGCTGCGCGATGTGAACAGCTACACGCTGGCGGTGGGGATGCAGCAATATCTCAACCCGCAGAACTATCTGTGGGGCGACTTCGCCGCCGCCGCGGTGCTATCGGCGATACCGATTACCGCCGTGTTCCTGCTGGCGCAGCGCTGGCTGGTGGGCGGCCTGACGGCCGGCGGCGTGAAGGGGTAATTTGTGCCACTGCAGTGCGTTTGATGTTTTTCCTTATCTTTTACCCTATGGATTTCAAGTTACAGCTAGGCGACCAGCTCGCTAAGCCCAGGCGCTTACTTCAGTAAGTAACTGGGGTTAGCGAGTGCAGTCAACAACGCTGTCGCTTGAAAGATGACGGGTAATTATATCCTGTGTCTTTGGCGGCCTTTGGCCGCCATTTTTATCTCAGCTACTCCCGTTTCAGCCGGTCGGTGTTGGCCAGATAGAGCGTCACCACCAGCACCAATATCGCCGCGGCGTAGATCAGGGTGTCGATGGGATTTTTGTGATCCACGATAATCAAACGAATAATCGCGGTAATGCCGATATAAATAAAATAGCGCAGCGGGAAATGATAACCCGACTCAAAATACTTGACGATCAAGGCGATAAATTCAAAGTACAGAAAATAAATCACGATGCCTTCAATCAACAGGTAAGAGGACGACTCTTCGCTGTTAATAAATAACACCTTCGCCAGATGGATGGTCTCCTTGACCAGAAACACCACCAGAATTGCCGCCAGCAGCAACAAGCCCACGTTCAGCACCCTCTGCAGCCCCTTCGCTATCATGATCGAACGCGACGTTTTTGCCATAAAACCTCTCCTGAATACCGCTTATATGATTCAACCGTGCCAATATAGGCATTGTCCTAAAAATTCCGCCCTTCGCGAAAGCACTTTAAACCCCATTTAATTCATCACGTTATAATAAGATGTTTCTGGCTTATAGATTTGTAGCAAATCGAAATGTCAACTATCATGGGTCACAGAGATCTTTACATAAAACCAATAACCTCGAATTAACAAGGGAATTCTTTATGCGCGCTAAACTTAACGGACTGGTCGCTGCAGGCCTGTTTACCTGTGCATTGTCCGGCCACGCCGCCGGCCTGGTAGCCCCTGACAACGATCTGCGTAACGATCTCGCCTGGTTGTCTGACCGCGGCGTCATCAACGTCAGCCTGTCCACCTGGCCGCTGAGTCAGGAAGAGATCAGTTCCGTTATCGCGCAGGCCAAACCGGTGACCAACACCGAGAAAAACGTCATCGACCGCGTGCAACGCCGCGTTGACGCCCTGAAAGCCAACATCCGCGTCAGCGGTTACGCCTCGACCGATAAACCCGGCACCCCGCAGGGCTTCGGCCAAAACGAGTACGCCGACGATCGCCTGACCATCGGCGCCGGCGCCAACGGCGAGTTCTGGGACGTGCGTCTGCAGGGCTCGGTGGAAGGCGATCAGCGTGTCAGCGACGGTTCCAAATTCAACATGAACGGCTCCTACGGCGCGGTGAAGATCTGGAACCAATGGCTCTCCTTCGGCGAGGTTTCCCAGTGGTGGGGCCCGGGTTACGACGGCAGCCTGATCCGCTCCGACGCCGCGCGCCCGGTCGCCGGCTTTATGCTGCAGCGCGCCGACCAATCGCCGTTTGAAACCCCGTGGCTGTCGTGGATCGGCCGCTGGCAATACCAGCTGTCCGCCGGCCAGCTGTCGCAGTACAGTTCTGTCCCACATACCAAATTGTTTGGCGGCCGTTTCACTATGATGCCGACCGACTTTCTGGAGTTGGGCGCTTCACGCGTCATGATGTGGGGTGGTGAAGGCCGCCCTCACTCCTGGAGTTCCTTCTGGGATGGCGTAACCGGCAACGATAACACCGGCGATCCGAAAAACGATCCGGGCAACCAACTGGGCGGCTTTGACTTCAAACTCAAGCTGCAGCCGCTCCTCGGTCTGCCGGTCAGCCTGTATGGCCAAATCACCGGCGAAGATGAAGCTGGTATGCTGCCTTCGCATAACGCCTACCTGTTGGGCCTGGAAGGGCACCCAGAGTGGGGTCCAACGACCATCAACTGGTATATCGAAGGGTCGGATACACGCTCCGATGGCCACGACAATAATGTGATGTATTACCACTACGTCTACAAGGGCGGCTACTACCAACAGGGCTACCCGCTGGGCCACGCGATGGGTGGCGACGGCCAGATGCTGTCCGGCCGCGTCGAGCTGGTGCTGGACGACAGTCAGCGCTGGAGCACCCGTCTGGTGTACGCCAAGGTGAACCCGAACAGCCAAACCATCAACCGGGCGTTCCCGAAATCCGATACGCTGAAGGGCGTCCAGGTCGGTTGGGGTTACACCTTCCCGTCCCAGGTTAAGTTCGATACCAGCCTGTGGTACACCGACAACGATCACAGCACCGCCGACGACGTGGGCGCTGGCGTCAGCTTCGAAGTGCCGATCAACCTGTAATTTTTTGCAGACGTAAAAAAACCCGCCGCGGCGGGTTTTTTATTGGCTTCAGCTCAGACGCTTAGCGCCATTCCTTGAAGCGGTTGATCAGCGCATTGGTCGAGCTGTCGTGACTGCTGATTTTCTCGCTGCCCGCCAGCTCCGGCAGGATGCGGTTAGCCAGCTGTTTGCCCAGCTCCACGCCCCACTGATCGAAGGTGAAGATGTTCAGGATCGCGCCCTGGGTGAAGATCTTGTGCTCGTACAGCGCGATCAGGCTGCCCAGGCTGAACGGGGTGATTTCACGCAGCAGGATTGAGTTGGTCGGCCGGTTGCCTTCAAACACCTTGAACGGCGCCACGTGCTTGACCTGCTCAGGGGTTTTGCCCTGCGCCGCGAACTCGGCTTCCACCACTTCCAGCGATTTGCCAAACGCCAGCGCTTCGGTCTGAGCGAAGAAGTTGGACAACAGTTTGGCGTGATGATCGCCCAGCGGGTTATGGCTGATGGCCGGCGCGATGAAATCGCACGGCACCAGCTTGGTGCCCTGGTGGATCAACTGATAGAAAGCATGCTGGCCGTTGGTGCCCGGCTCGCCCCAGATGATCGGGCCGGTCTGGTAATCCACCGGGTTGCCGTTGCGATCGACGTACTTGCCGTTGGATTCCATGTTGCCCTGCTGGAAGTAAGCGGCAAAACGGTGCATGTACTGATCGTACGGCAGAATGGCTTCGGTTTCGGCGCCGAAGAAGTTGTTGTACCAAATACCGATCAGCGCCAGCAGCACCGGCAGGTTTTTCTCCGCCGGCGTTTCGGCGAAGTGCTTGTCCATAGCGTGCGCGCCGCTCAACAGCTGCTCGAAGTTGTCATAACCGATGGACAGCGCGATCGACAGGCCGATCGCCGACCACAGGGAGTAACGGCCACCGACCCAGTCCCAGAATTCGAACATGTTGTCGGTATCGATGCCGAACTCGGCTACCGCTTTGCCGTTGGTGGACAGCGCGGCGAAGTGCTTGGCCACGTGCTGTTGATCGGCGGCGCTGCTCAGGAACCAGTCACGCGCGCTGTGGGCGTTGGTCATGGTTTCCTGAGTGGTGAAGGTTTTGGAGGCCACCAGGAACAGCGTGGTTTCCGGATTCAGCGGCTGCAGCGTTTCGGCGATGTGGGTGCCGTCGACGTTGGAGACGAAGTGCATGTTCAGGTGGTTTTTATAAGGGCGCAGCGCTTCGGTCACCATGTAAGGGCCGAGATCCGAACCGCCGATGCCGATGTTCACCACGTCGGTGATCGGCTTGCCGGTGTAGCCTTTCCACTCGCCGCCGATGACGCGCGCGCAGAACTGTTTGATCTTGGCCAATACCGCGTTCACTTCCGGCATCACGTCTTTGCCGTCGACCAGAATCGGGCTGTTGCTGCGGTTGCGCAGGGCAATATGCAGCACCGCGCGATCTTCGGTGCGGTTGATCTTCTCACCGGCGAACATCGATTTGATGGCGCCTTGCAGATCGGTTTCTTTCGCCAGCGCCTGCAGCTTCTCCAGAGTTTCCTGCGTGATGCGGTTCTTGGAATAGTCCACCAACATTTGGTCGTTGAAGGTCGCGGAGAACCTGGAGAAACGATCGCTGTCCTGGGCGAACAGGTCAGCGATCCGTACGTCTTTCATCTGTGCATAATGTTGCTGCAGGGATTGCCAAGCAGCGGTTTGACTAGGATTGATATTTTTCATAGCAACACTCTTAGGCTTGAGAATAAAAATGACGCGTTTGTCCGATTGTAGCCTGTTCGACTGTGATTATGATCTCTTTTCTTGCGATAGGCGCTAACTGTCAACGCATTGCCGCCTCGTTTCAGCTTTCACTCTATACTTTTGGCTAACGGCCTGTTATCGGGGTTGCCGAATTGTCATCAGGCTGTGTCATCGTCGTTTATTTCGTCATTTGAAAGGGATCTCGCTTATGGAATTATCCGCCCCGCTCATGTTGGTGCTTATCGGCCTGGCGTCGCTGCTGGCGCAGTGGCTAGCCTGGTTGCTGCGCCTGCCGGCCATCTTGCCGCTGCTGCTGTTCGGCATCGTGCTCGGCCCGACGGTGCATCTGGTACAGCCGGATCTGCTGTTCGGCGATCTGCTGTTTCCGCTGGTGTCGCTGTCGGTAGCGATCATCCTGTTCGAAGGGGCGCTGACGCTGCGCTTCGAGGAGATACGCGGCCTCGGCGGCGTGGTGCGCAACCTGGTCACCGTCGGCATGCTGGCCACCTTTCTGGTCATCAGCCTCGCCAGCTGGTGGCTGCTGGATTTCCCGCCGGAGCTGGCGGCGCTGATCGGCGCGGTGACGGTGGTGACCGGGCCGACGGTGATCGCCCCGCTGATGCGCGTGGTGCGGCCGAACGCCAACATTAACCAGGTGTTGCGCTGGGAAGGGATCGTCATCGATCCGGTCGGCGCCATCTTCACCCTGCTGGTGTTCGAGTTTATCGTGCTGAAGCAGAATGCGGAGTCCTATACCCACCTGTTTTGGACGCTGGGCGTGACCGCCGCCGTCGGTCTTATCGCCGGCGCGCTGTTCGGCTACCTGCTCGGCCTGGCGCTGCGCCGCGTTTGGCTGCCGCGCTACCTGCAGAACCTGGCGGTGCTGGCTATTATGCTGACCGCCTTCGGCGTGTCCAACGCCATCGCCGACGAATCCGGCCTGCTGACCGTCACGGTGATGGGCATCTGGCTGGCCAATATGCGCGACGTGGACACCAGCGATATTCTGGCGTTTAAAGAGGAGCTGTCGGCGATCCTGATCTCGGCGCTGTTCATCATTCTGGCGGCGCGGCTCGACATTCAGGCGCTGTGGAACATGGGCTGGCCGCTGCTCCTGCTGCTGCTGGCGGTGCAGTTCATCGCCCGGCCGCTGTGCATCGCGGTGTCGACCTGGCGCTCTTCCCTGCACTGGCGCGATCGGCTGCTGCTGTGCTGGATCGCCCCGCGCGGCATCGTGGCCGCGGCGGTCAGTTCGCTGTTCGCGCTGACGCTGCAGCGCAGCGGCTATCAGGGCGCCGACCGGCTGGTGACCGTGGTGTTCGCCATCATCATCGGCACCGTGGTGTTGCAAAGCCTGACCAGCGGCATGATGGCGCGCTGGCTGCGGGTGCAACAGCAGAAACCGCGCGGCGTGCTGATCGTCGGCGCCAACAGCGTGGCGCGCATGCTGGCGCAGGCGCTGATCAAGCTGAACGTGCCGGTGATCGTCACCGACAGCAGCTGGGAATACTACCGTCAGGCGCGCATGGACGGCATTCCGGCCTACTATGGCCACGCCTACTCCGAACACGCCGAGAACTACCTCGATCTGAGCAATATCGCCCAGGTGCTGGCGCTGTCGCCGAATCGCCACCAAAACGCGCTGGCGGTTTATCACTTCGGTCACCTCTTCGGCGAGGATCACGTGTTCGCCATCCGTTCGGGGGCGCCGCTGAAAGGGCGCGGCGCCAGCGCGGAAAGTTCGCGTTTCCGCCGGCATGAAATTTTATTTAATCAGGAAGCCACCTACGGCCGCCTGAGCAGCCTGCTCGCCAGAGGGGCCACCATCAAAGCGACCAAATTGAACGAAAATTTCGGTTGGCTGGAGTATTTGGAGAAACATCAGGGCGTTATTCCGCTATTCAGCCAAAAGGAAGACGGTTCTCTGCAACCGATTGGCGCCGGTTCCACGCCCGCGATGCCCTGTACGCTTATCGCGCTGGTGCAAGATGAAAATCCCTCACCGTCTGTACGTTGACAGAATGGCGATAACCGGCTATTCCTAACAGCCTACTTGCGCACCCGGTGCGCAAGCCAGAAGAGGCGCGTCGCCCAGGTAGAGTGTCAGAGGAGCCGTTTCTCCGTTGACGGCACCCGAGGGGGAGCGACGCCGAGGTAGGGTAATGGCCGGCCATTATCGTATCGACTACAGGGGCTGAATCCCCTGGGTTGTCACCAGGGGATCGCCCGCAGGGCGATCGACAAGGTGGGGCGCTTCTGGGTGTATCGTAGCCTGACCTCTACGCCTGCCCCCTGTTTACCGCTCTCCCCTTGTGCCAAGGCTATGGAATTACAGTGCCCCAAACGGGCATCCCTGACACGAGGTTTCTAGATGAACCAAGCAGCACCCCAGAATTCCACCGTGGTAGCCAAGTTCGGCGGCACCAGCGTCGCCGACTTTGAAGCCATGAACCGCAGCGCCGACGTCGTGCTGGCCAACCCGCAGGTCCGCCTGGTGGTGTTGTCCGCTTCGGCGGGCGTCACCAACCTGTTGGTCGCCCTGGCCGAGGGTTGCGAGGCCGACAAACGCAATTACCAGCTTGATGAAATCCGACGCATCCAGTACGCCATCCTCGATCGCCTCGCGGCGCCGGCGGTGATCCGCGACGAAATAGACCGCCTGCTGGAAAACATCGCCATGCTGTCGGAAGCCGCGTCGCTGGCCACCTCGACGGCGTTGACCGACGAACTGGTCAGCCATGGGGAGCTGATGTCCACCCTGTTGTTCGTTGAAATCCTGCGCGCCCGCAACGTGCAGGCCGAATGGTTCGACGTGCGCAAAGTGATGCGCACCGACGATCACTTCGGCCGCGCCGTGCCGGACAGCGCCGCGCTCAGCGAACTGGCCCGGGCGCAATTGCAGCCGCGCCTGCAGGAAGCGCTGGTGGTCACCCAGGGCTTTATCGGCAGCGAGCCGAAGGGCCGCACCACCACGCTCGGCCGCGGCGGCAGCGACTATACCGCCGCGCTGCTCGGCGAAGCGCTCGGCGTCGGCCGGGTGGATATCTGGACCGACGTGCCGGGCATCTACACCACCGATCCGCGCGTGGTGCCGGCGGCCAAGCGCATCGACAAAATCGGTTTCGAAGAGGCGGCGGAAATGGCCACCTTCGGCGCTAAAGTGCTGCATCCGGCCACCCTGTTGCCGGCGGTGCGCAGCGATATTCCAGTGTTCGTCGGCTCCAGCAAGGATCCGGCGGCCGGTGGCACGCTGGTGTGCAACACCACCGAGAACCCGCCGCTGTTCCGCGCGCTGGCGCTACGCCGCAAGCAAACGCTGCTGACGCTGCACAGCCTGAACATGCTGCACGCGCGCGGTTTCCTGGCCGAGGTGTTCAACATCCTGGCGCGCCATAATGTCTCCGTCGATCTGATCACCACTTCGGAAGTCAGCATCGCACTGACCATGGACACCACCGGCGCCACCTCCGTCGGCGGCAGCCTGCTGACCACCTCACTGCTGACCGAACTGTCGTCGCTGTGCCGGGTGGAAGTGGAAGAAAACCTGGCGCTGGTGGCGATCATCGGCAACCAGCTGTCGCGCGCCTGCGGCGTGGGCAAAGAGGTGTTCGGCGTGCTCGATCCGTTCAATATCCGCCTGATCTGCTACGGCGCCAGCAGCTATAACCTGTGCTTCCTGGTGCCGGGCGAAGAAGCCGAGCAGGTGGTGCGTACCCTGCATCACAACCTGTTCGAATAAGTCATTATCCCTGATTGCGGGCGCAGCATGCTGCGCCCCTGCGTCTAAAAAATCCGTTCAAAACCTGCAGGGGTTCAGCATGTTGAGCCCGCAATAAAAACACAACCACATCCACCGTTCTCAATCTGGCTAAGGAAAACCTGCATGCTGGCACTACTCACGCGCTTATTCCCCCTGTGGGCGATACTGCTGTCCGTCGCCGCTTATTACACGCCGACCACCTTTACCGCTATCGGCCCCTACGTCAGCCCGCTGCTGATGCTGATCATGTTCGCCATGGGCGTCACGCTGCGGCTCGACGACTTCAAACGCGTGCTGGCGCGCCCCGGCCCGGTGGCGGCAGGCATCTTCCTGCATTATCTGATCATGCCGCTGGCGGCCTGGATCCTGGCGATGCTGTTCCGCATGCCGCCGGATCTGTCCGCCGGCATGGTGCTGGTGGGCAGCGTGGCCAGCGGCACCGCCTCCAACGTGATGATCTATCTGGCCAAGGGTGACGTGGCGCTGTCGGTGACCATCTCGGCGGTCTCGACGCTGGTGGGCGTGTTCGCCACGCCGCTGCTGACCCGTCTGTACGTCGACGCCGAGATCAGCGTCGATATCATGGGCATGCTGTTGAGCATTCTGCAGATTGTGGTGATCCCGATCGGCCTGGGCCTGATCGTCCACCATACCCTGACCAAGGTGGTGAAGCGCATCGAGCCACTGTTGCCGGCGTTGTCGATGGTGTGCATTCTGGCGATCATCAGCGCGGTGGTGGCGGGCAGCCAAAGCCATATCGCTTCGGTCGGCCTGGTCGTTATCATCGCGGTGATCCTGCACAACGGCATCGGTCTGCTGAGCGGCTATTGGGGCGGCAAACTGTTCGGCTTCGACGAGTCCACCTGCCGCACGCTGGCGATCGAAGTGGGCATGCAGAACTCCGGGTTGGCGGCCACGCTGGGCAAAATTTACTTCTCGCCGCTGGCCGCGCTGCCAGGCGCGCTGTTCTCGGTCTGGCACAACCTCTCCGGTTCACTGCTGGCGGGTTATTGGTCCGGCCGCCCTATCAAGAAGAAATAAACCGCCTGTAGGGACGCAAACAATTGCGTCCCTTTTCTTTCCTGCGAAATTTCGTATTTCCCACTGGTCGGATTGTCATAATTCCCCTCATCCCCTATCATCCGTGAAAAATAAAAATTCAGATTCTTCCTATCCATGCCGATAATGTTGGCAAGAGGAAGAGACGCTCCACTTTTTTTAATTAATTAAGTCACCAGGGTTGCCCGCCATAAAAGAAGCAGCCTAATTATTATTTAGATATATACCCACCGTCTTATTTGCTGCGGCAAATCAAGATACCTCGCAATGTGCATGTCGCTCATTATTTCGGGCCGGCCGTCGGCCGCCCGTGGTTAACCTCATGGATTGGGCTGGCTGCCCCGGCGGCCTCTCAGAATGGATTACAATGATAAAAAAAATCACCGCCTTGACGCTGCTGGTCAGCACGGCCCTTTCCGCCGAAACCCTGCCGGACTCCCACATGATGCGGGATATGTCGATGGGGGAGTCGCGCCGCGCGTTGCAAGACAGCACGCGTGAAGTCAACCAGTTGATTGAGCAACGCCGCTACCAGCAGTTGAAGCAACAGCGCCTGCTGGCGGAACCGGAACCGGCCGCGCCCGCACTGCCGCAGTCCGCGCAGTGCCTGCCGATCGCCGGCGTTTATCTGCAGGGAGTCACCCTACTCTCGCCGGCCGATTTGTCGGCCCTGAGCGCGCTGCCGGAACAGTGCATCAGCAGCAACGATATCAATCGCCTGACCCGTGAATTAACGCGTCTTTATGTGCAAAAGGGCTATATCACCGCGCGCGTGCAAATTGTTCGCCCTAATTCACAAGGAGAATTGGGGTTAAGCGTGACGGAAGGATTTATCGAGAAAATAGAAGGCGGCGATCGCTGGGTCAACAGCCGTTTATTATTTCCGGGGCTGGAAGGCAAGCCGTTGAAATTAACCGAGCTCGATCAGGGATTGGATCAGGCCAATCGTTTGCAATCGAATACCACCAAGCTGGATATATTGCCCGGCCGCCAGGTTGGCGGTTCGGTTATTCGTTTGCGCAATCAGCATGCCAAGCCCTGGCTGATTACCGCCGGCACGGATAATTACGGCCAAAAAAGCACCGGCCGGTGGCTGGCGCGCGCCACTGCCACGTTGGACAGCCCGTTTGGCCTATCGGACTTTGTCAGCCTGAACGCCAACAGCACGCTGGAAAACCCGGCTCACCGCTATAATCGCGCCTATACCCTGCTCTATTCGCTGCCGTACGGCGCGTTCACCTTCAGCGGGTTCGCCAGCTTCTCGTCCTATGAAAACCACCAGCAGCTGCCGCACAACGTGGTCAAACTGCACGGCCAGACCCAACAGTACGGGCTGCGCAGCGACTACGTGTTTTATCGCGATCACGATCAGATAGACAGCCTGAGCGGCCAGCTGACCTACAAGCGCATCGACAACTACTTCGAAAGCGTGCGCCTTGAGGTCAGCAGCCCAACGCTGACCCTGGCCGAACTGAGCGCCAGCCACCTGCAAATTCTGCCCAATGGCGTGTTCAGCGCCAACCTCAGCGTCGAGCAGGGGATGCCGTGGCTGGGGGCCGGCCGCCACCCGAGTTCGGTGCACCTCGACAGCCAGTTCACCAAAGGCAAGCTGTTCGCCAACCTCAGCCAGCGCCTCCAACTGGGTGACGCCACCTATCAGCTCAACAATCTGTTCTATGGCCAGTACAGCCGCGACCCGCTGCCCGGCGTGGAGTGGCTGAGTCTCACCGATCGCAGCGCCGTGCGCGGCTTCAGCCGCAGCACCCAGTCCGGCGACAACGGCTGGTATCTGCAAAATACGCTGTCCCGCAGTTTCAATCTGGGTGCCACCACGCTGACGCCGCGCCTCGGCGCCGACGTCGGCCGCATTCTGCCGCGTCAGGACAACTCGGGCTGGCGCAGCAGCGCCGGTGTGAGCAGCGGCGCCACGTTACGTTACCGCCAGGCGCTGGTCGATCTCGAGGTCAGCCGCGGCTGGATTTTGTCTAACCACGCTACGCCGGAAGATCCCGTTCAGGTGCTGGCCCGCTTTTCTTACACCTTTTAATCAACAGTTTTGCAGGACCCCACGGCAATATACGGAGATACATGGATGAAAAATAATAACTTCAGACTTTCGGCGGCAGGCAAACTGGCCGCCGCGCTGGCGATTATTCTCGCCGCTTCCGCCGGCGCCTACGCCGCAGAGATCGTTGCGGCCAACGGCGCCAACGGCCCCGGCGTCTCCACCGCCGCCACCGGCGCGCAGGTGGTCGATATCGTCGCGCCGAACGGCAACGGGCTGTCGCACAACCAATATCAGGACTTCAACGTCAACCAGCCCGGCGCGGTGCTGAACAACTCCCGCGAGGCGGGACTGTCGCAGTTGGCCGGCCAACTGGGCGCCAACCCCAATCTGGGCGGACGCGAAGCCAGCGTGATCCTCAACGAAGTGATCGGCCGCAATCCGTCGCTGCTGCACGGCCAGCAAGAGATCTTCGGCATGGCGGCCGACTACGTGCTGGCCAACCCGAACGGCATCAGCTGTCAGGGCTGCGGATTCATCAATACCAGCCATTCCTCACTGGTGGTCGGCAACCCGCTGGTGGAAAACGGCGTGCTGCAGGGTTACAGCACCTTCGGCAACCGCAACACTCTGAGCCTCAATGGCACCCTGAACGCCGGTGGCGTACTGGATCTGATCGCGCCGAAGATCGACAGCCGCGGCGAAGTGATCGTGCAAGATTTCAAACATTCGAATGGTAAAGTGACCTCGGCGACGATCAACGCCATCAGCGGCCTTAACCGGGTAGCGCGCGACGGCACGGTGCAGGCCAGCCAACAGATACCGACCGCGCTGGACAGCTACTACCTCGGCAGCATGCAGGCCGGGCGCATCAACATCATCAACACCGCGCAGGGCAGCGGCGTGAAACTGGCCGGCTCGTTGAACGCCGGCGATGAACTCAAGGTGAAAGCCTATGATATCCGTAGCGAAAGCCGCGTCGACGACGCCAGCAGCAACAAAAACGGCGGCGATAACTATCAAAATTACCGTGGCGGCATCTACGTCAACGATCGCAGCAGCAGCCAGAAGCTGACCCGCACCGAGCTGAAAGGCAAGAACATCAGTCTGGTGGCGGATAATCACGCGCACCTCACCGCCACCGATATCCGCGGCGAAGACATTACGCTGCAGGGCGGTAAGCTGACGCTCGACGGCCAGCAGTTGAAACAGACCCAGGGCCACACCGACGACCGCTGGTTCTACTCCTGGCAATACGACGTCACCCGTGAGCGCGAGCAGTTGCAGCAGGCGGGCAGCACCGTCGCCGCCAGCGGCAACGCCAAACTCGTCAGCACCCAGGAAGACGTGAAGCTGCTGGGCGCCAATGTCAGCGCCGACCGCGCGCTGAGCGTCAAAGCGGCGCGCGACGTACACCTTGCCGGGCTGGTGGAGAAGGATAAATCCAGCGAGCGCGGCTACCAGCGCAACCACACCTCCAGTCTGCGTACCGGCAGCTGGAGCAGCAGCGACGAAAGCGAGAGCCTGAAGGCCAGCGAACTGCGCAGCCAGGGCGAACTGACGTTGAAAGCCGGCCGCAATGTCGCGACCCAGGGCGCCAGGGTACACGCCCAGCGCGATCTGACGATCGACGCGAACGAGCAGATTCAGATCGGGGTGCAGAAAACCGCCAACGCCAAAGCGGTGCGCGATGACAAAACCTCCTGGGGCGGCATCGGCGGCGGCGACAACAAGAACAACAGCAACCGCCGCGAGGTCAGTCACGCTTCCGAGCTGACCAGCGACGGCACGCTGCGCCTGAACGGTCAGCAAGGCGTCACCATCACCGGCAGCAAGGCGCGCGGCCAGAAAGGCGGCGAAGTCACCGCCACGCAAGGTGGCCTGCGCATCGACAACGCGCTGAGCACCACCGTGGACAAAATCGACGCGCGCACCGGCACCGTGTTCAACATCACCAGCAGTTCGCACAAGGCCGACAACAGCTACCAGAGCAGCACCGCCAGCGAGCTGAAGTCCGACACCAACCTGAAGCTGGTCAGCCACAAGGATGCCGACGTGATCGGCAGCCAGGTCGCCAGCGGCGGTGAACTGAGCGTCGAGTCGAAGACCGGCAACATCAACGTCAAGGCCGCCGAGCGGCAGCAGAACATCGACGAGCAGAAGACCGCGCTCACCGTTAACGGCTACGCCAAAGAAGCCGGTGACAAGCAGTACCGCGCCGGTGTGCGCATCGAGCACACCCGCGACAGCGAGAAAACCACCCGCACCGAGAATAGCGCCTCAAGCCTCAGCGGCGGCAGCGTGAAGCTCAAGGCGGAGAAGGACGTGACCTTCAGCGGTTCTCAATTGGTCGCCGACAAAGGCGGCGCCAGCGTCAGCGGCAACAAGGTTTCGTTCCTGGCGGCCGACGATAAAACGGCCTCAAACACCGAGCAAACCAAGATCGGCGGCGGTTTCTATTACACCGGCGGCATCGACAAACTCGGCAGCGGCGTGGAAGCCGGCTACGAGAACAGCAAAACCCAGACGCAAAGCAGCAAGGCGATCACCTCCGGCAGCGACGTCAAAGGCAATCTGACGATCAACGCCCGCGACAAGCTGACCCAGCAAGGCGCGCAGCACAGCGTCGGCGGCGCCTATCAAGAAAACGCCGCCGGCGTCGATCACCTTGCCGCCGCCGACACCGCCAGCACCACCACCACCAAAACCGACGTTGGGGTGAACATCGGCGCCAACGTCGATTACAGCGCCGTGACCCGTCCGGTCGAGCGCGCGGTCGGCAAGGCGGCCAAGCTGGACGCTACCGGCGTTATCAACGACATCGGCGGCATCGGCGCGCCTAACGTCGGCCTGGATATCGGCGCACAGGGCGGCAGCAGCGAAAAACACAGCAGCAGCTCGCAGGCGGTGGTCAGCTCGGTGAAAGCCGGCAGCATCGACATCAATGCCAAAGGCGAAGTGCGCGATCAGGGCACGCAGTACCAGGCGAGCAAAGGCGCGGTCAACCTGACGGCGGACAGCCACCGCAGCGAAGCCGCGGCAAACCGTCAGGACGAGCAGAGCCGCGACACCCGCGGCAGCGCCGGCGTGCGCGTCTACACCACCACCGGCAGCGATCTGACCGTGGACGCCAAGGGCGAAGGCGGCACCCAGCGCAGCAACAGCAGCGCCAGCCAGGCGGTGACCGGCTCGATCGACGCGGCCAACGGCATCAACGTCAACGTGAAAAAAGACGCGGTCTATCAGGGTACCGCGCTGAACGGCGGCAGCGGTAAAACCGCCGTCAACGCCGGCGGCGATATCCGCTTCGATCAGGCCAGCGACAAACAGAGCGAGAACCACAGCGGCTTTAACGTCAAAGCGTCCGCCAAAGGCGGCTTCACCGCCGACAGCAAAAACTTCGGCGCCGGTTTCGGCGGCGGCACCCACAACGGTGAAAGCAGCAGCAGCACCGCGCAGGTCGGTAACGTCAACGGCCAGGGTGTGGAGCTGAAGGCGGGCCGCGATCTGACGCTGCAGGGCACCAACGTCAAGAGCCAGGGCGACGTCAGCCTGAACGCGGGCAACAAGGTCGCGCTGCAGGCGGCGGAATCGACCCAAACGCGTAAGGAAAGCAAGCTGTCCGGCAATATCGATCTGGGCGCCGGCAGCAGCGACAGCAAGGAAAAAACCGGCGGCAGCCTCTCCGCCGGCGGCGCCTTCGACATCGCCAAGGTCAATGAGTCCACGACCGAGCGCCAGGGCGCCACTATCGCCTCAGACGGCAAGGTCACCCTGTCCGCCAACGGCAAAGGCGATGACGCGCTGCATCTGCAGGGGGCCAAAGTCAGCGGCGGCAGCGCCGCGCTCGAAGCGAAAAACGGCGGCATCCTGCTGGAATCCGCCAAGAACGAGCAGCATAAGGACAACTGGAATCTGGGCATCAAAGCCAACGCCAGAGGCGGTCAAACCTTCAACAAGGACGCCGGCGGCAAGGTCGATCCGAACACCGGCAAAGACACCCACACGCTGGGCGCAGGTCTGAAAGTCGGCGTGGAGCAGCAGGATAAAACCACCCACGCCAACACCGGCATCACCGCGGGCGACGTGGCGCTCAACAGCGGCAAAGACACCCGCCTTGCCGGCGCGCGCGTCGATGCCGACAGCGTGCAGGGCAAGGTGGGCGGCGATCTGCGCGTTGAAAGCCGCAAAGACGCTGAGAAAGGCGTGAAAGTGGATGTGGATGCCGGTCTGAGCCACAGCAACGATCCGGGCAGCAGCGTCACCTCCAAGCTGTCGAAGGTCGGCACGCCGCGTTACGCCGGTAAGGTGAAAGAGAAACTGGAGGCCGGAGTGAACAAAGTGGCCGACGCCACCACCGACAAGTACAACAGCGTGGCGCGTCGCCTTGATCCGCAGCAGGACACCACCGGCGCGGTCAGCTTCAGCAAGGCCGACGGCAAAGTCACGCTGCCGGCAACGCCGGCCGGCGAAAAACCGCAGGGCCCGCTGTGGGATCGCGGCGCACGCACCGTCGGCGGCGCGGTGAAAGACAGCATCACCGGTCCGGCCGGTCGCCAGGGGCACCTCAAGCTCAATGCCGACGTGGTGAACAACAACGCGGTTGGCGTGCAGTCGGCGATTGCCGGTAAGCACGGCGTGGCGCTGCAGGTCGGCGGCCAAACCCAACTGACCGGCGGCGAGATCCGCAGCCAGCAGGGCAAGGTGGAACTGGGCGGTAGCCAGGTCAGCCAGCAGGACGTCAGCGGCCAGCGCTATCAGGGCGGCGGCCGCGTCGATGCGGCGGCCACGGTAGGTGGACTGTTAGGCGGCGCGGCGAAGCAAAGCGTCGACGGCAACGTGCCGTTCGCCAGCGGCCATGCCTCAACTCAGCAGGCGGACGCCAAAGCCGGCGTGTTCAGCGGCAAATAACGCGCCCCCCAACGCAACGCCCCCGGTTAAAACCGGGGGCGTTTTTTTTACAGCGTGCTTGGGGTGTCTTCCCAGTCGCGATCGTCGTCTTTCGCATCCTGATCCAACACGTTGTAGGCCACGGCGCAAAACAGCGAGTTCAGGCGCTTCATGTCTCCCAACAATCCCAAATGCAGCGAACTGGTCTCGATGCTCTGCACGTTTTGCTGATGCAAACGATCGACGTGCGCATGCGCGTAGCGGCGATCCAGAATGCGGAAGCGGTGCTTGGAACGACGCAGGCGTTTGGCGCTGGTGACGTCGCCGGACAGGAACACCGACAGCCCCAGACGCAGGTTGCCGATCAGCCGTTCGTGCAGCCCGTCCAGTTCCGCCAATCCTTCCGCCGAGAAGGCGCGGCGCGCGGCGTGCGATTTGGCGCCCACGTCGCCGGCCATGCGCTCGATGATGTCGCCCGCCTGTTCCAGGTTGAGCGCCATTTCGATGATTTCCGCCCAGCGGCGCGAATCTTCCTCGCCCAGATCTTCCTTCTGGATCTGCGCCAGATACAGCTTGATGGCGGTGTACAGCACGTCGACGTCATCGTCGAGTCGCCGCACCTCTTTATCCACGCCTTGCTTACCGTGCAGCACTTCGCGCTGCAGGATCATCATGTGTTCCACCACGTCGCCCATGCGCAGCGTTTCGCGCGCCGCGTTGGCCAGCGCCAGCGTCGGCGTATCCAGCGCGCTGGCATCCAGATGACGCGGCCGCATGCGCGGGTCGTCGGCCGCCACGTCGACGATCAGCCGTTCGCACAGCGTCGCCATCGGCCCGGCCAACGGGATCATCACCAGACAACGGATCAGGTTGTAGAACACGTGGAAATAGATCACCAGCTCTTCGCTGCCGCCCGGCAGCTGAGCCATCACATCCGCCAGATAGGAGACGAACGGCAACACCAGGATGCAGCCCACCAATTTGAACAGCAGGCTGCCTAGCGCCACGCGCCGCCCGGCGGCGTTCTGGCCGCTGGCGTTGATCATCGCCAGCAGGCCGCTGCCGAGGTTGGCGCCGATCACCAGACAGAGCGCTACCTTCAGCGAAATCACGCCGGTGGCGGTCAGGGTGGCGGTCAGCAGCACCGCGGCCAGGCTGGAATAGCTGACGATGGCGAACAGCGCGCCGGTCAGGGCGTCCAGCATCACATCGCCGGTCAGCGACGAGAACAGCACTTTCACCCCGGCCGCCTGGGTGATCGGCGTGGCGGCGGCGACGATCAGTTCCAGCGCCAGCACGATCAGCCCAAGGCCGATCAAGACGCGTCCGATCTGGCCGATCCGCATCTGTTTGCGGCTGAGGAACAGGAAGACGCCGACCAAGATCAGCAGCGGCGACAGCCAGGAAAGATCGAAGGTCAACACGCGCGCCATCAGCGCGGTGCCGACGTCGGCGCCCAGCATGATCACCAGCGCAGGCGCCAGCCCCACCAGCCCCTGCGCGACGAAAGAGGTCACCAGCAGCGCGGTGGCGTTGCTGCTTTGCACCAGCGCGGTCACGCCGATGCCGGAAACGAACGCCAGCGGTTTTTTCTCAACGCTGTCGCTCAACACGCGCCGCAGATTGGCGCCGTAAACCCGCATGATCCCGGTGCGCACGATGTGGGTGCCCCACACCAACAGCGCCACGGACGAAAGCAGGTGAAGAAGGGTCAGCACGGAAGATACGCTCCATTAACGCCCGGCCAAAGGAGGCTGATACCCGACGCCTGTCACGCGACGCAGAGAGGCGAGCCAAAGGATGACGGGTACAGCGCGCGGTCCCGCCTGCCGGGCGTGGGTCTGGCAGGACAGCGGGCGGGCGGCAGACCGCAGAAGAGAAGGGTTAAGGCGGCGGTGGGAGAGCCCCGGCGCCGCGCTGCGAAGTCATGCAACTTCCCGCAATACAACTGGTTCCAAGTGTAGCCCAATTTCCGCGCCGTCGGGCCGCAGATCGGCCACCGAACGGTTGAGCACGTCAACCAGCAACTCTACCTCGCGAACCTGAATCCGATAGCGTACCACATTCCCGAGCAAACTGTGACCAAGGATCACCCCGCCGATCCCCTGTCCGGCCGGCAACAGGCCGATAGACTCTGGGCGGATCGCCACCTTGCCGGCATAGCTGCGCCCGGTCAGCCGGCCGGCCTGTTCGGCGCTCAGCAGGTTATAGTTGCCGATAAAACCGGCGGCGAAGGCGTCCGCCGGCTGGGTATACAGGGTTTCCGCATCACCGCTCTGCACGATCTGCCCCTTGTTCATCAGGACGATGCGATCCGACAGGGTCAGCGCCTCTTCCTGATCGTGGGTGACGAAGATCGCCGTCAGGTTCAGCTCGCGTTGAATGCGCCGGATCTGCTCGCGCAGATGTTTGCGAATGCGCGCATCCAGCGCCGACAGCGGTTCGTCGAGCAACAGCAGACGCGGGCGCGTGACCAGCGATCGCGCCAGCGCCACGCGCTGACACTGGCCGCCCGACAGCTGGTGCGGATAGCGCTTCGCCAGATCGCTCAGCTCCACCAGCGCCAGCACCTCCTGCACCCGCTGGCCGATCTGCCCGGCCGCCAGCTTCTGCATTTTCAGGCCGAAGGCCACGTTGCCTTCCACCGTCATATTGGGAAACAGCGCATAGCTTTGGAACACCATGCCGATGCCGCGCTTTTGCGGCGCCAGCGGCACCAGATCCTGGCCCTGCAGTAAAATTTGCCCGCTGTCGACCGGAGTCAGGCCGGCCAGACAGCGCAACAGCGTCGACTTGCCGCAGCCGCTCGGCCCCAGCAGGGTGACGAACTCCCCCTCTTCGGCGGTGAAATCGATATCCTGAAACACCTGGGTCTGGCCATAGTGTTTGTTCAGGCGAGTGACGTTGAGATAAGCCATCGGGTTAACCCTTGTTTTTATTCAGCAGGTTCGCCAGCCAGGTGACGAACAGCACCACGGCGAAATAGGAGATGACCAGCGCGCTGGTGAAATGCCCGCTGCCGTTGCGCATATTGAACAGATAGACCTGCAGCGTTTCATACTGGCTGCCCACCAGCAGGTTGGCGAACACGAACTCGCCGATCAGGAACGAGAACGACAGCAGCACGGCGATCGTTCCGCCCTTGCGCAGATTCGGCAGCACCACCCACAGCGCCGCCCGCCAGGTACTGGCGCCGAGCAAGTGCGCGGCGTCCATCAGATCGCGCAGGTTGATCGCCTGCATGTTGTTGCTGATAGCGCGGTAGATAAACGGCAGCGCGATGGTGAAATAGCAACCCACCAAAATCCAGGGGGTGCCGAGCAGCGGCAGCGGATCGGCGGCGAACAGTTGCATCAGCCCCACCGCCGACACCACCGGCGGCACGGCGAACGGCAGCAGAATCAGCACGTTCATCACCGCGTCCAGCTTGGGGAAGTAGTAAGCGATCACAAACATCGCCGGCAGGATCACCACCACCGACAGCAGCAGCGTGCCGAAGCAGATCAGCAGCGAGTGCCACAGCGCCTGCAAAAAGCGCGGATCGCTCCACAGCGCCGTCAGCCACTTCAGGGTAAAACCGTCCGGCAAAATGGTGGCGCCCCACTGGGTAGCCAGCGCGTAAATCAGCGTCGCCGCCAGCGGCAGCAGCAGGATCAACAGCAGCAGGCCGGTCACCGTGCGGTGGTACAAGCGTTCAACACGCGACATGAGCATTCTCCAGCCGGTTATGAGCGCGCATTGAGGTAACTCCTGCGCAGCATCCATTGGTGGATCACCGTGATAAACGCCATCATCACCACCAGCAGCATCGCCAGCGCGCTGGCCAGATTCGGATCGAGGGAGATGTCCCCCGCCACCAGCGCCGAGATGCGGATCGGGATCACGTTGAAGTTGCCGGTGGTCAGCGCGTACACCGTGGCGTAGGCGCCCAGCGCATTGGCCAGCAGGATGACGAAGGTGCCCATCAGCGCCGGCGCCAGCACCGGCAGGCCGATATGCCGCCAGTAGCGCCAGGGGCCGGCGCCGAGCAGCGCCGCCGACTCACGCCAATCGGCGCGCAGCGCGTCGAACGCCGGATACAGCAGCAGCACCCCGAGCGGGATCTGGAAGTAGGTATACAGCACGATCAGGCCGCTCTTCGAATAGAGGTTGAAGCTCTCCATCAGGCCGTATTTGCGCAGCAGCAGCGTCAGGCAGCCGTTCAACCCCAGCAGAATGACGAAGGCGAACGCCAGCGGCACCCCGGCGAAGTTGCTGGTCATGTTGGTGAACGACATCACGAAGTCATGAAAGCGGGTCTGGCCGAGCTGGCGAAGTGAGTAACTGCCCACTAATGCAATCAGCAAGCCGTAGACGCTCGACCACAGCGAGATCTCCAGCGAGAACTGAAAGGCCTGCAGGTAGAACGGCGAGGTGAGGATATCGACATAGTTGCCCCATCCCCAGCCGCCGGTCTCGCTGAAAAAGCTGTGAACGGCGATCCACACCAGCGGGGCGATCTGAAACGCGCCGAACAGCACGATAAACGGCAGCAGGCACAGCGCGGCGATCCATTTGGTTTTGCTGTTCATCGCGCATCCTGCGCCAGCAGCGCCCGGCAGCGCGGCTTGTCGTGCGGCGCCTGCAGCAGATCGCAGATCGTGCCGCACAGCTCGGTTTGCTGCGGATCGGCGTCGTCCAGGCTGAAGCCCGCGCCGAACACGAACAGCGGCACCTGGCGCTCTTCCGGCAACACCCCGCCGTGGCTGCGATCGTCGTTCATGCCGTGGTCGGCGGTGACCAGCACCTGATAACCGGCCGCCAGCCACTCGGGCAGGTAGCGCGACAGCGAGCCGTCGGCGCGCCGCGCCGCGTTGCGGTACTGCGGCGAAGAGAGGCCGAAGCGGTGGCCGGCGTCGTCGATGTTCATCGGGTGGATCAGCAGGAAATCCGGCTGATGACGCAGACGCAGGCTTTCGGCGTCGTCGAACAGATGGCTGTCGGGATAGCCGTCGTCGTAATAGAAATGCCCGTGCTGAATCGGCAGCTCGGGGGCGTCGGTATGGCGGTCGCGCGCGGCGTCGAACGGCGTGCGGTTATACAATTCGCTGAACCAATGATACGCGGCGGCGGCGGTGGTCAGCCCGGCGGCGCGCGCGTAATGAAACACGCTTTGTTGATGAGAAAGGCGCGAGACGTGGTTGTGCACCACGCCGCTCTCCACCGGCGTGACGCCGGTGAGGATGCATTCATACAGCGGCCGGGAGAGCGAGGGCAACTCGCTCTCCAGCAGGTACAACCGCCCGCGTCCCGCCGCGCATTCGGCCTGCAGATACCCCATGGCGTCGTGCGCCACCCGGTAGTTGAGGCCGTCCAGCAGCACGAGGATCGTTTTCATGGTGCGTTAACTCACTGCTGCATAAACATAATGACGTTTTCCTGCCACAGGCGCGGCAACGCTTTGGCGCTCTGTTCCCAGGCCGCCGGATCGGCGATCGGGTGCGCATTCTTGTACTGCTCGGCCGGCAGCAGCTTGGCCTTGACGTCGTCCGGCAGCGTCAGATGTTCGGCGCGGATCGGGCGGGCATAGCCGCGCGCCAGGTTGATCTGACCGGCGTCGGAGAAGATGTATTCGCGCGCCAGCTTGGCGGCGTTCGGGTGCTTGGCGTATTTGTTGATGATGGTGGTGTAGCCGGAAGTGATCGAGCCGTCCGACGGGATCAGCACTTCAAAGCGGGTTTTGTCGATCTGATCGCGGTAGTTCAGACCGTTGAAGTCCCATACCACGCCGACCTGCACTTCCCCTTTCTCCAGCGATGCGATCACCGGGTTACTCAGGCTCAGGCGGCCGGCCTTGGCCAGCTTGCCGAAGAATTCCAGGCCCGGCTTGAGGTTTTTCTCGTTGCCGCCCATCGCATAAGTGGCCGCCAGCACGCCGCTGGCCGCCTGCGACGCGGTGCCGACGTCGCCGATGGTGACCTGATAGCTGCCCTTGAGCAGATCGGCCCAGCTGTGCGGGATGTCTTTCACCTGTTGCTTGTTAATGATGAAGGCGATGGTGCCGGTGTAAGCCAGCGCCCAGTGGCCGTCTTTGTCTTTCGCCCACTCCGGCACCTGATCCCAGGTGGAGGGTTTGTACGGCTGCGTTACGCCCTTCTGCACCGCCACCGGGCCGAAGGCCGCGCCGACGTCACCGATGTCCGCCGTGGCGTTGTTCTTTTCCGCATCAAATTTGGCGATCTCCTGCGCGGAGCTCATGTCGGTATCGACATGCTTCAGGCCGTATTTGCTCAACAGATCTTGCCAGGTGCCTTTCCAGTTGGCCCAGCTGTCCGGCATGCCGACGCTGTTGACTTCGCCTTCTTTCTTCGCGGCCTGCTCCAGCGCCGCCAGATCGGTATCCGCGGCCCAGCTCATCTGGCTGGATAACACGATGGCACTGGTTAACACAGAAGCGCACAAACGTTTCATAACTGATGCTCCAGGTGGTAGTGTGGGGATGGCTGGACTAGTCCAGCAAGGACCAAACCAATCTAACGGACGAATGTGATAATTATATGTCAGCTTAAAAAAGCGACAGTTTTATCACCCATTGCAACGGCGAAAACGCGACGCTGGTCTACCTTAAAGGCCAAACGCACTGAAACGGGACACCCGCTGTATGAGTGAAGCACCGACGACCGTCGCCACCATCTGCCAAACGCTGCACGCCCGCATCACCGCCGGCGAGTTCGCCGCGGGCGGCAAGCTGCCCTCCGAGCGCGCCCTGAGCGAACAGTTCGCCACCACCCGAATTACCCTGCAGGAGGCGCTCGGCCAGCTGGAGGCGCAGGGCGTCATCTACCGCCAGATGCGGCGCGGCTGGTTTATCTCGCCGCCACGTCTGATCTATAACCCGCTGCAGCGCAGCCATTTTCACGCCATGGCGCAGCAACAGGGGCGCGCCGCGCATACCGAAGCGATCGACAGCGCGGTCGTCACGCTCGACGCGCCGCTGGCCGGCCGCCTGGCGCTTCCCCCCGGCGCCGAGGCCTATCGCATTCGCCGGCTGCGCTACATCGACGGGCGCGCGGTGCTGTACTGCGAGCACTACCTCAATCCGGCCTATTTCCCCGGCATTCTGGACGAAGATCTGACCCAGTCGCTGACCGCGCTGTACGCCGCACGCTACGGCATTCACTACGGCCGGGTACGTTTCGACATGCTGCCCACCCTGCTGCCGCAGCAGGCCGCCGCCATGCTGAAGGTGACCTACGGCAGCCCGGCGCTGTTCATTACGCGGGTGAATCGCGATCAACATGACCGGGTGATCGATTGCGACCTGGAGTATTGGCGGTACGACGCGCTGCACATCGATGTGGAAGCGCTGTAAATGACAAGGGCGCATCGCTGCGCCCTTAAAGAGGAAGGTCAGTCGGCGTCGTAGCCGAGGTTTGGCGCCAGCCAGCGTTCGACCTCGCTCACGCTCATCCCTTTACGCGCCGCATAGTCTTCCACCTGATCGCGCTGGATCTGCGCCACCGCGAAGTACTTGCTCTCAGGATGGCTGAAGTACCAGCCGGACACCGCCGCCCCCGGCCACATGGCGAAGGACTCCGTCAGTTCCATGCCGGTGTGGCGGTTGACGTCCAGCAGCTGCCAGATGGTTGCTTTTTCGGTGTGCTCCGGGCAGGCCGGGTAGCCCGGCGCCGGCCGGATGCCCTGATAGTTTTCGCGGATCAGCTCTTCGTTGCTCAGGTTCTCGTCGGCGGCATAACCCCAGTGCAACTTGCGCACCTGTTCGTGCAGGTATTCAGCGAAAGCCTCCGCCAGACGATCCGCCAACGCCTTGACCATGATTTTGTTGTAATCGTCGTGCTGTGCGTCGTACGCCGCGGCCAGTGCGTCCTCCTCCAGCCCGCCGGTCACCGCGAAGGCACCGAAGTAGTCGGCCTTACCGCTGCTTTTCGGCGCCACAAAGTCCGCCAGACAATAGTTCGGGAAGTCGGTTTTTTCCGTCTGCTGGCGCAGATGGCGGCTCACCGCCAGCACCTCGCCGCGCTGTTCGTCGCGGTACACTTCCACGTCGTCGCCGACGCGGTTGGCCGGGAACAGGCCGTAAACGCCGCGCGGGTTGAGGCTGCGCTCGGCGGCCAGCCGATCCAGCATCTGATTGGCGTCGTGGAACAGACGCTTGGCCTCTTCCCCCACCACCTCGTCTTCCAGGATGCGCGGGTATTTGCCCGCCAGCGACCAGGTCATGAAGAACGGCGTCCAGTCGATATAATGGCGCAGCGTCTCGATGCCTGCCGACACCGGGAAGACGCCAAGCTGCCGTGGCGCCGGCGGCTGATAGTCGGCCCAGTCCAGCGCCATGGCGTTGGCGCGCGCCTTGTGCAAATCGACCGGCGGCGTGCGCGGTTTTTTGCGCGCGTGCTGAATGCGCACCGTTTCATACTCTTTGCGGGTGCGCGCCACAAACTCATCGCGCTGGGTGGCGGACAGCAGCGCCGCCACCACGCCCACGGTGCGCGAGGCGTTTTGCACGTAGGTGGTCGGGCCGCTGTAGTTCTGCTCGATTTTCACCGCGGTGTGCGCCTTGGAGGTGGTGGCGCCGCCGATCAGCAGCGGCAGCGTAAAGCCCTGGCGCTCCATCTCTTTGGCCACGTTGACCATCTCGTCGAGCGACGGCGTGATCAGCCCCGACAGGCCGATGATGTCGACATTCTCCTCGCGCGCGGTGCGCAGGATTTTCTCCGTCGGCACCATCACGCCCAGATCGACGATTTCATAGTTGTTGCACTGCAGCACCACGCCGACGATGTTCTTGCCGATGTCGTGCACGTCGCCCTTCACCGTCGCCAACAGGATTTTCCCCGCGGAGGTGCCCTGCTGCTTGCTGGCCTCGATGTACGGTTCCAGGTAGGCCACCGCCTGCTTCATCACGCGGGCGGATTTCACCACCTGCGGCAGGAACATCTTGCCCTCGCCGAACAGATCGCCGACCACGTTCATCCCCGCCATCAGCGGCCCTTCGATCACTTCGATCGGGCGTTCGGCCTGCTGCCGCGCTTCTTCGGTGTCCAGTTCGATAAACTCGGTGATGCCCTTCACCAGCGAATACTCCAGCCGCTTTTCCACCGGCCAACCGCGCCACTCCGCCTGCTGCACCGCCGCTTCGCCGTCTTTGCTGCCGCGGTACTTTTCCGCCAGCTCCAGCAGGCGTTCGGTGCCGTCCTCGCGACGGTTGAGGATCACGTCCTCTACCGCCTCGCGCAGCTCGCCAGGCAGATCGTCGTAAATCGCCAGCTGCCCGGCGTTGACGATGCCCATGTCCATGCCGTTGCGAATGGCGTGATACAGGAACACCGCGTGGATCGCCTCGCGCACCGGATCGTTGCCGCGGAACGAGAACGACACGTTAGACACGCCGCCGGAGATCATCGCGTGCGGCAGGTGGGTTTTGATGTCGGCGCAGGCTTCGATAAAGTCGACGGCGTAGTTGTTGTGCTCTTCGATGCCGGTGGCGACGGCGAAGATGTTCGGGTCGAAAATGATGTCTTCCGGCGGGAAACCGACGCGTTCGGTCAAAATTTTATAGGCGCGGCGACAGATCTCGAACTTGCGCTCGCGCGTGTCCGCCTGGCCCACTTCGTCGAACGCCATCACCACCACCGCGGCGCCATAGCGGCGCACCAGCCGGGCGTGGTGGATAAAGGCCTCTTCGCCCTCCTTCATCGAGATCGAGTTGACGATGCCCTTGCCCTGAATGCACTTCAGGCCTTTCTCGATAACGGACCACTTGGAGGAGTCGATCATGATCGGCACCCGGGCGATATCCGGCTCGCCGGCGATCAGGTTGAGGAAGCGCACCATCGCCGCTTCGGCGTCGAGCATCCCCTCGTCCATGTTGATATCGATGATCTGCGCGCCACTCTCGACCTGCTGGCGCGCCACGTCGAGCGCCTCGTTGTATTTCTCTTCTTTGATCAAACGCTTGAAACGTGCCGAACCGGTGACGTTGGTGCGCTCGCCGACGTTGACGAACAGCGTGTTGGCGTCGATGGTCAGCGGTTCCAGACCGGCCAGGCGGCAGGCGACCGGGAGCTCCGGCAGCCGGCGCGGCGGCACGCCCTCGACCGCCTTGGCCATCGCGGCGATATGTTCCGGCGTGGTGCCGCAGCAGCCGCCGATGATATTGAGGAAGCCGGCCTGCGCCCACTCCCCGACCTGGCGCGCCATCTCGGCCGCATCCAGATCGTACTCGCCGAAGGCGTTCGGCAAACCGGCGTTCGGGTGCGCGGTGACGTAGGTCTCCGAGATGCGCGCCAGCTCGGCGACGTACTGACGCAGCTCATCCGGCCCCAGGGCGCAGTTCAGGCCGAAGGTCAGCGGCTTGACGTGGCGCAGCGAATTGTAAAACGCTTCGGTGGTCTGGCCGGACAGGGTGCGGCCGGAGGCGTCGGTGATGGTGCCGGAAATCATGATCGGCAGTTCCACCCCCAGCGCTTCGAATTCGGTTTCCACCGCAAAAGCGGCGGCCTTGGCGTTCAGGGTGTCGAAGATGGTTTCGATCATGATCAGATCGACGCCGCCCTCCACCAGCGCGCGGGTCGATTCGCGGTACGCCGCCACCAGTTCATCGAACGAAATGTTGCGAAATGCCGGATCGTTGACGTTCGGCGAGATGGACGCGGTGCGGTTGGTCGGCCCCAGCACCCCGGCGACGTAGCGCGGTTTTTCCGGCGTGCGCGCCGTCCATTCGTCGGCGCAGGCGCGCGCCAGGCAGGCGGCCTGATAGTTAATCTCGGCGGACAGCGACTCCATGTGGTAGTCAGCCATGGCGATGGAGGTGGAGTTGAAGGTATTGGTCTCAAGGATATCGGCGCCCGCCTCAAGATAGGCGTAATGAATGGCGGTGATCACTTCCGGCTTGGTCAGCACCAGCAGATCGTTATTGCCTTTCAGATCGCTGCGCCAATCGGCGAAACGCTCACCGCGGAAATCGCGCTCGTCCAGGCGATAGCTCTGGATCATGGTGCCCATGCCGCCGTCCAACACCAAAATGCGCTGCGCTAACTGGCGGCGCAGTTGTTCTACTCGATTCGTCACTGTAACCCCTTCCATTGCCATCCAGCCCATTGCTCAACTGCCGCAAAAACCAACGAGTCATCCTAGCACAGCTTGTAAGGACAAAGGGCCAGGCGGCAATTGAGAGTTTTTCAGGTTGTGCGCCAACACCTCCGATGAGCTGACGGCGGCTTGCAATTTATCGACAAAAAACGAAAATGAATTCCATCATACGGAAAAAGGAATCTCACCCATGGCCACCCCTGCTCCCGCCAAGCGCGGCAAGAAGCCCCGCGCAGCAGCCCCCGCCGCCAGTGCGGCGACCGGTCAGGTACAATCGTTGACCCGTGGCCTGAAACTGTTGGAATACATTTCGGAAGCCCAGGGCAACGTGGCCCTGACCGATCTGGCCCAGCAGGCCGGCCTGCCGAACTCCACCACTCACCGCCTGCTCACCACCATGCAGCAGCAGGGATTCGTGCGCCAGGTCGGCGATCTCGGCCTGTGGACCATCGGCTCGCACGCCTTTGTGGTCGGCAGCAGCTTCCTGCAAAGCCGCAACCTGCTGGCGATGGTGCATCCGACGCTGCGCCGCCTGATGGAAGAGTCCGGCGAGACCGTCAACCTGGCGGTACTGGATACCAGCGAGTACCAGGCGATCATCATCGATCAGGTGCAGTGCACAGCGCTGATGCGCATGTCGGCGCCGATCGGCGGCAAACTGCCGATGCACGCCTCCGGCGCCGGTAAAGCGTTCCTCGCCACCCTGCCGGACGATCAGGTGACCAAACTGCTGCACAAGAAAGGCATGCACACCTACACGCCGCATACCCTGACGCCACACAACCTGAAAGAGGGGCTGGCGCAGATCCGCAAGCAGGGCTTCTCCTTTGACGACGAAGAGCACGCGCTCGGGCTGCGCTGCGTGGCGGCCTGCATCTTCGACGAGCACCGCGAAGCCTTCGCCGCCATTTCCATCTCCGGCCCGGTGTCGCGCATCACCGACGATCGCGTGATCGAGCTGGGCGCGCTGGTGATCCACGCGGCGAAAGAGATCAGCCTGGCCTACGGCGGCGTGCGCTAATCCCGCTCATCCGAGGGGCGCCCAGTGCGCCCCTGCTCCCCTGCCATGCTCTGTTGTCAGCATGTAACAGGCTGTCGGCATCCTGTTTAGCGCACAGGAAAAAAGCTTGAAGCCGATCACAGTTAACGATCCTCACGGCGAAAGCCCATTGCAACCGCTCAAACTTCCTTCGACAATGTTACCGATAACATGTTACCGGTAACAAACAAACTGAACGAAGGTAACGTCACCCGGTGTTTTGGAGCCAAGCCATGACCAACAATCAAAATCGCATTTACGTCGTTATGGGCGTTTCCGGCAGCGGCAAGTCCGCCGTCGCCGCCGCTGCGGCCCGCCAACTCTCCGCCGGCTTCCTCGACGGCGACTTCCTGCACCCACGCAGCAACATCCTGAAGATGGCCGCCGGCGAGGCGTTGAACGACGACGATCGCGCGCCGTGGCTGGCCGCGCTCAACGACGCCGCCTTCGCCATGCAGCGCACCAACAACGTGTCGATCATCGTCTGCTCGGCGTTGAAAAAGCAGTATCGCGACCGCCTGCGCGCCGGCAACGGCAACCTGTCATTCATCTATCTGCACGGTGAGTTCCCGGTGATCGAATCCCGCCTGGCGGCGCGCAACGGCCACTTCTTCAAGCCGCAGATGCTGGTCACCCAGTTCGCCGCGCTGGAGCAACCGGGCGCCGACGAGAACGACGTGATGGCGATCGACATCAATCAGCCGCTGGATGCGGTGATCGCCGATACCGTGCGCCATATCCAAAGCTTCCTGCCGCAGGACGTGTGCGCGTGAGTACCGTAACGCTGGTCGGTACCGCAGTCGGCTCGGTTTTACTGCTGTTATTCCTGGTGATGAAGGCGCGCATGCACGCCTTCGTCGCGCTGATGCTGGTGTCCATCGCCGCCGGCATTTTCTCCGGCATGCCGCTGGAACACATCGCCGACACCATGCAAAAAGGCATGGGCGACACGCTGGGCTTCCTGGCGATCGTGGTGGCGCTCGGGGCGATGTTCGGCAAGATCCTGCATGAGGTCGGCGCGCTCGATCAAATTGCGGCGCAATTGCTGAAACGATTCGGACAAAGCAAGGCGCACTACGCGCTCGGCATCGCCGGGCTGATCTGCGCGCTGCCGCTGTTCTTCGACGTGGCGGTGGTGCTGCTGATCGGCATCGTATTCGCCGTGGCGCGCCGCACCGACGGCAATATCGTCAAGCTGGCTATTCCGCTGTTCGCCGGCGTGGCCGCCGCCGCCTCCTTCCTGCTGCCGGGGCCGGTGCCGATGCTGCTGGCGTCGCAGATGAAGGCCGATTTCGGCTGGATGATCGCCATCGGCCTGGTGGCGGCGGTGATCGGCATGCTGATCGCCGGCCCGCTGTACGGCAGCTTTATCAGCCGCTTCGTCAACTGGCCGATGCCGCCGGAAGAGAATGAGCCGACGCTGACCAAGGGCAATCTGCCGTCGTTCGGCTTCAGCCTGGCGCTAGTGCTGTGCCCGCTGGTGCTGGTCGGCATGAAAACCATCGGCGCGCGGCTGGTCACCCCCGGTTCGCAGCTGCAGCAGTGGCTGGAGTTTATCGGCCACCCGTTCACCGCCATCCTGCTGGCCTGCCTGATCGTGATTTACGGCCTGGCGAAACCGCGCGGCATGAGCAACGAACAGACCCTGGCCATCTGCTCCGCCGCGGTGCAGCCGGCCGGGATCATCCTGCTGATGACCGGCGCCGGCGGAGTGTTCAAGCAGATCCTGGTGGATTCCGGCGTCGGGCCGGCGCTGGGTGACGCCATGATCGGCGCCGGCCTGCCGATCGCCGTAGCCGCATTCGCGTTGTCCGCCATGGTGCGGGTGATCCAGGGCTCGGCCACCGTCGCCTGCCTGACCACCGTCGGCCTGGTGCTGCCGGTCACCAGCCAGCTTGGGCTCAGCGGCGGGCAACTGGCCGCGCTGGCCATCTGCATTGCCGGCGGCTCCATCGTGCTGAGCCACGTCAACGACGCCGGCTTCTGGCTGTTCGGCAAATTCACCGGCGCCAACGAACTGCAAACGCTGAAAACCTGGACGGTGATGGAAACCATTCTGGGCAGCGTCGGCGGCGCCATCGGCATGATTGCATTCACGATGTTTTAAATCCTAAATCGCCCCCGGCCTTGCACACCAGGGCTGCAAATCACCCCCGGGGGCACCGCCACAGGCGGCGACTATAACAACAGCAATGTGAGGAAGGCATGATTAATCCAACCTTGTCCCGTGTCACACAGCGCATCATCGACCGTTCCCAGGCCAGCCGCGCCGCCTATCTGGCGCGTATCGAGGCGGCCCGCTCCCAAACCGTCCACCGCGCGCAGCTCGCCTGCGGCAACCTGGCCCACGGTTTCGCCGCCTGTCAGCCCGATGACAAGGCGTCGCTGAAAAACATGGTGCGCAGCGATATCGCCATCATCACCGCCTACAACGACATGCTGTCGGCCCACCAGCCGTACGAACATTACCCACAGCGGCTGAAACAGGCGCTGAAGGCGGTGGGCGCCGTGGGCCAGGTGGCCGGCGGCGTGCCGGCGATGTGCGACGGCGTGACGCAGGGGCAGGACGGCATGGAGCTGTCGCTGATGAGCCGTGACGTGATCGCCATGTCGGCCGCCGTCGGCCTGTCGCACAATATGTTCGACGGCGCGCTGTTCCTCGGCATCTGCGACAAGATCGTGCCGGGGCTGGTGATGGCCGCCCTCTCCTTCGGCCACCTGCCCGCGCTGTTCGTGCCGGCCGGCCCGATGAGCAGCGGCCTGCCGAACAAGGAAAAAGTGCGCGTGCGCCAGCTGTACGCCGAGGGCAAAGCCGACCGTTTGGCGTTGCTGGAAGCCGAGGCTGCCTCTTATCACGGCATCGGCACCTGCACCTTCTACGGCACCGCCAACACCAACCAGATGGTGATGGAAGTGATGGGTTTGCATCTGCCGGGCGCCTCCTTCGTCCATCCTGACACGCCGCTGCGCGATGCGCTGAACGACGCCGCCGCGCGCCAGGTGACCCGACTGACCGACACCGCCGGCAACTACCTGCCGATCGGCCGCCTGGTGGACGAGAAAGTGGTGGTGAACGGCATCGTCTCGCTGCTGGCGACCGGCGGCTCAACCAACCTGACCATGCATCTGGTGGCGATGGCACGCGCGGCGGGCATCATCATCACCTGGGATGATTTCTCGGAGCTGTCGGAGGCGGTGCCGCTGCTGTGCCGCATCTACCCGAACGGCCCGGCCGACATCAACCAATTCCAGGCCGCCGGCGGCGTGCCGCTGGTGGTGCGTGAGCTGCTGCAACACGGCCTGCTGCACGAAGACGTGCATACCGTGGCCGGTTTCGGCCTGCGCCGCTACACCCAGGAACCGTGGCTGGACAACGGCCAATTGGTATGGCGCGAAGGCGTGGCCGGCTCGCTCGACGCCAGCGTGATCGCCAGCGTGGCCCAGCCGTTTGAACATCACGGCGGCACCAAAGTGATGGCCGGCAATCTGGGCCGCGCGGTGATGAAAACCTCGGCGGTGCCCGCCGACAACCAGATCATCGAAGCGCCGGCGGTGGTGTTCGACAGCCAGCACGATATCGTGTCGGCGTTCGAAGCCGGCAAGCTGGATCGCGATTGCGTGGTGGTGGTGCGCTTCCAGGGGCCGCAGGCCAACGGCATGCCGGAGCTGCACAAGCTGATGCCGCCGCTGGGCGTGTTGATGGATCGCGGCTTCAAAGTGGCGCTGGTGACCGACGGCCGCCTGTCCGGCGCCTCCGGCAAGGTGCCTTCCGCCATTCACGTCACCCCGGAAGCCTATACCGGCGGCCTGCTGGCGAAAGTGCGCGACGGCGATCCGATCCGCGTCAACGGCCGCAGCGGCGAACTGCAGGTGCTGGTCGACGCCGACGAGTTGGCGCGGCGCACGCCATGCCAACCCGATCTGAGCGCGGAACACATCGGCTGCGGCCGCGAGCTGTTCGGCGCGCTGCGCAGCCAGCTGTCAGGCGCCGAGCAGGGCGCCTGCTGCATCAAATTTTAATCGATAGCCTGGCCGCATCGCCGCCTGGCGGCGGCCACAGAGGAGAACGTCAGCATGAACAAGTGGACAACAAGCGCCGAGCAGATCCTGACGGCGGGGCCGGTGGTGCCGGTCATCGTGATCAACAAGCTGGAACATGCGGTGCCGTTGGCGAAAGCGTTGGTCGCCGGCGGTGTGCGGGTGCTGGAGGTGACGCTGCGCACCGCCTGCGCCATGGACGCCATTCGCGCCATCGCCCAAGAGGTGCCGGAAGCGATCATCGGCGCCGGTACGGTGATCAATCCGCAGCAGCTGCGGGAAGTGACCGAAGCCGGTGCGCAGTTCGCCATCAGCCCAGGTCTGACCGACGAGCTGCTCAAAGCCGCCACCGCCGGTTCCATTCCCTTGATCCCGGGCATCAGCACCGTTTCCGAACTGATGCAGGGCATGGATTACGGCCTGCGCGAGTTTAAATTCTTCCCGGCGGAAGCCAACGGCGGCGTAAAAGCGCTGCAGGCGATCGGCGGCCCGTTCCCGCAGGTGCGTTTTTGCCCGACCGGCGGCATCTCGCCGGACAACTACCGCAGCTATCTGGCGCTGAAAAGCGTGCTGTGCATCGGCGGCTCCTGGCTGGTGCCGGCGGACGCGCTCGAAAGCGGCGACTACGCGCGCATCACTGAACTGGCGCGCGCCGCCGTCGCGGGCGCCGAGGCCTGATTTACATCGCAGCGGTGGCGGCCGGCAGCGCCGCCCCGCTGCGCTGGCTGAACCGCTGCTTCTTGCGATAAGCAAATACGTCTTCCACATGCCCTTCGCGGATGCGCTGCTGCAACCCGCGCCAATACTCCGCGGTAAACAGATCGCTGTGCAGCTCTTCAAACACCTGCCGAATGCGCCGATCGCCGCACAGAAAGTGGCGGAACTCTTCCGGGAACACGTCGTTGGGCGCGATGCTGTACCACGGCTCGCTGGCCAACTCATCTTCCGGATAACGCGGCGGCGGGATATCGCGGAAGTTGACCTCGGTCATGTAGCAAATCTCGTCGTAGTCATAGAACACCACCCGCCCGTGGCGCGTCACGCCAAAGTTCTTGAACAGCATGTCGCCGGGGAAGATATTGGCGGCGGCTAACTGCTTGATCGCGTTGCCGTACTCTTCAATCGCATCGCGCATCTGCTGGTCGTTGGCCTGCTCCAGATACAGATTCAGCGGCGTCATGCGCCGTTCCATATACAGGTGCTTAATCACAATGCGATCGCCGAGATCTTCCAGTTTGCCCGGCACTTCGCGCCGCAGCTCCGCCAACAGTTCCGGGCTGAGGCGCGCCTTGTCGACGACGAAATTTTCGTACTCCTGGGTATCCGCCATACGCCCGACGCGATCGTGCTCTTTCACCAGCTGATAGCAAGCCATCACCTGCGCCTGCGTCACCTCTTTTTGCGGGGCGAATTCGTCCTTGATCACTTTAAACACCCGATCGAAGGACGGCAGAGTAAACACCAGCATCACCATGCCCTTCACCCCCGGCGCGATGATGAACTGCTCCTGCGACTGCGCCATAAAGGTCAGGTATTCGCGGTAGCATTCAGTTTTGCCGTGCTTCTGGCAGCCGATCGCCATGTACAGCTCGGCGGTGGTCTTGCCCGGCAGGATCTCGCGCAGCCACTCGACCATCGCCGCCGGCAGCGGCGCGTAGACCATGAAATAAGAACGGGCGAAGCCGAAGACGATGCTGGCCTCAGCCTTACCGGTCAGGCAGGCATCGATAAACAGCGCGCCCGACTCGCTGTGGTGGATCGGCAGCAAGAACGGATAAACGCCGTCAGCCAGGCGCAGCTTGCCGACCAGCCAGGCGGCTTTGTTGCGATAGAACAGTTCGTTGGCGATCTGAAAGGTGGCCCCCGCCAGTTGCTGCGGACTGAAGGCGCGCTGCAGCGCCTGGGTGATATAGCGAATATCGCGCGTCAAATCTTCCCACGGCAACCGCAGCGGCAGATCGCTCAGCACGCTGCGCAGCATCGCCGGCAGATCGCCATTGGAGGTGAAATCGCGCGCCAGCGGACGCGGAATGTCGCGAAAGCGCCGTTCCGGTTGCGAACTGAACACGAACAGCTTGTCCGGCGTCAGATCGCGATGCTTGAACAGCCGGCAGTAGACCGAGTTAAAAAAGCTTTCGGCTATCTCGAAACGCGGGTAGTCCGGCAGCAGATCGATATAAACCGCTTTGACCCGGCTGGGGAAGTCGGCGTCGAAATATTTCTGCCCGGTGATGCATTTGAGCTGCTCCACCACCAGGCCGACGTGATGGTCATACAGATGGATGCGCTTTTTCATCGCCTGCTGCACCGCCGGCCAGTCCGCCTGCTCGAAGCGCTGCTGCGCGCCGGCGGTCACCTCCAGAAAGCGGCCATACTGCGCATCGAAGCCCTGCAGGATCGTCTGTGCGATCAACAACTCCAGTTTTGCCGCCATCCTTACCCCCGCCAGAAAAAGAAGCCTGCGCATGCAGGCTCCGGGTGAAACGTCTTCAAGCTTGCCGCATCAGAACTGCTGTTCTTCCGTCGAACCGGTCAGCGCGGTGACCGAAGAGGCGCCGCCCTGAATGATGGTGGTGACCTTGTCGAAGTAGCCGGTGCCCACCTCCTGCTGGTGCGACGCAAAGGTGTAACCGCGATCCACCGCGGCGAACTCCGCCTGCTGCACCTTCTCTACGTAGTGTTTCATGCCCTCGCCCTGCGCATAGGCGTGCGCCAGGTCGAACATGTTGAACCACATGCTGTGGATGCCCGCCAGCGTGATGAACTGATACTTGTAGCCCATGTCCGACAGCGCCTGCTGGAAGCGCGCGATGGTCTGATCGTCGAGGTTCTTCTTCCAGTTGAACGACGGCGAGCAGTTGTAGGCCAGCAGCTTGCCCGGGTATTTGGCGTGAATGGCGTCGGCGAAGCGCTGAGCGGCATCCAGATCCGGCGTTGAGGTTTCGCACCACACCATATCGGCGTAAGGGGCATAGGCCAGGCCGCGGCTGATCGCCTGCTCGACGCCTGCATGGGTGCGGAAGAAGCCTTCCGCCGTGCGCTCGCCGGTGACGAAGGCGCTGTCATACGGATCGCAATCGGACGTCAGCAGGTCGGCCGCATCGGCGTCGGTACGGGCGATCACCAGCGTCGGCACGCCGAGCACGTCGGCCGCCAGGCGAGCGGCGACCAGCTTCTGGATCGCTTCCTGTGTCGGCACCAGTACTTTGCCGCCCATATGACCGCATTTCTTCACCGCCGCCAACTGGTCTTCGAAGTGCACCCCGGCGGCGCCGGCGGTGATCATCGCTTTCATCAGCTCGAAGGCGTTCAGCACGCCGCCGAAGCCGGCTTCCGCATCGGCGACAATCGGCAGGAAGTAATCGGTGTAGCCTTTGCTGCCCGGCTCAATCTGGTTCGCCCACTGGATCTGATCGGCGCGGCGGAAGGTGTTGTTGATGCGCTCGACCACCTTCGGCACCGAGTCCACCGGATACAACGACTGGTCAGGGTACATGGCCGCCGCGCTGTTGGCGTCGGCCGCCACCTGCCAGCCGGACAGGTAGATAGCCTCGACGCCGGCTTTAGCCTGCTGCAGCGCCTGGCCGCCGGTCAGCGCGCCCAGGCAGTTCACGTAGCCTTTGCGCGCCTTGCCGTTCAGCAACGCCCACAGTTTGGCGGCGCCGTTTTGCGCCAGGGTGCATTCCGGGTTGACCGAACCGCGCAGGTTGATCACGTCTTCGGCGCTGTAAGGGCGGGTGATGCCTTCCCAACGGGCCGATTTCCATTCCTGTTCCAGCTGCTGGATCTGTTGAGAGCGAGAGGTAGACATAATTTTTATCCTTTCATTCATGTAGGGTTGATTGGGAAAGTTCAGGCCAGCAGCTCATAGCCGGGCAACGTCAGGAAATCGATTAATTCATCTTGCGTGGTGATGCGCTCCATCAGGCCCGCCGCCTCTTCGAACCGGCCGGCGTTAAAGCGCGCTTCCCCTACTTCTTCACGCACCACCAACATCTCTTCTTGCAACATCTGGCGGAACAGCGCCTTGGTGACCGGGCGCCCGTCGTTCAGGCTCTTCTCGTGGTGGATCCACTGCCAGATAGAGGTACGGGAGATCTCCGCCGTCGCGGCATCTTCCATCAACCCATAGATAGGCACGCAGCCGTTGCCGGAGATCCAGGCTTCGATGTACTGCACCGCCACGCGGATATTGGCGCGCATCCCCGCTTCGGTGCGTTCGCCGTCGCATGGTTCCAACAGCTGCGCGGCGCTGATTGGCGCATCCTGCTCACGCATCACGTCCAGCTGATTCTGGCGATCGCCCAATGCCTTGCCGAACACATCCATCACCGTGTCCGCCAGCCCCGGGTGCGCCACCCAGGTGCCGTCGTGGCCATTGTTGGCCTCCAGCTCTTTGTCCGCCCGCACCTTGTTCAGCACCCAGGCGTTTTTCTCAGCGTCTTTGCTCGGGATAAACGCCGCCATGCCGCCCATGGCGAAGGCGCCGCGCTTATGACAGGTTTTGATCAACAGACGTGAATAGGCGCTGAGGAAAGGTTTCTCCATGGTCACCGACTGACGATCAGGCAGCACGCGATCGCCGTGGTTCTTCAGCGTTTTGATGTAGCTGAAGATGTAATCCCAGCGGCCGCAGTTCAGGCCGACGATGTGATCGCGCAGGTGATAGAGGATCTCGTCCATCTGGAACACCGCCGGCAGGGTTTCGATCAGCACGGTCGCCTTGATGGTGCCGCGTGGCAGATCGAAACGATCCTCGGTAAAGCTGAAGACATCGCTCCACCAGGCCGCTTCTTCCCAGGACTGGGTTTTCGGCAGGTAGAAATACGGGCCGCTGCCCTTGGCCAACAGCTGGCGATAGTTGTGATAAAAATACAGCGCGAAATCGAACAGGCCGCCGGGAATGGCTTCATCACGCCACAGCACGTGTTTTTCCGGCAAATGCAGGCCGCGGACACGAGCGATCAACACCGCCGGATTCGGTTTCAGCTGGTAGATCTTGCCGGCTTCGTTGGTGTAGGAGATGGTGCCGTTAACCGCATCGTGCAGGTTGATTTGACCGTCGATGACTTTGTCCCAGCTTGGCGCCAGGGAGTCTTCGAAGTCCGCCATAAATACTTTTACGTTGGCGTTCAACGCATTGATCACCATCTTGCGTTCTACCGGCCCGGTGATCTCGACCCGGCGATCGCGCAAGTCTTGCGGGATGCCGCGGATCTGCCAGTCGCCTTCACGAATGGAATTGGTTTCCGAAATAAATCCAGGCAGCTCGCCGCGATCGATATTTTGCTGCCAGCGGGCACGCGCCGCCAGCAGCTCATTGCGCCGCGGCGTGAATTTCCTCACCAGTTCCGCCAGGAATTCAACCGCTTCATCCGTTAATACCTGGCGCTCCGCAGCGGCGAAACCCTGGGTAAACCTTAACTCCGTGCCTGCTATCTGTTGCGTCATGACCTTGCTCCTTCCCATCATTGCGCCCGAGCGACCGGCGCATTTTCATCAGAAATCACTGTGGATCAGGGCGGATGAAACGATCCTAAACTGGTCAGATCTCATCCCGATAGCTCTAAGAATACTCAACAAAAAATAAAAATCAAAAACCATTTCCATTTTATTATTAAATATTTTATTAACACTTTATTATCAATTGGTTAGAACAAATAACATAACCAGCAGGTAAGGAAACCGGTTCCAATAGAATCGCGAAGACAGGCTAACGCGCTGTTGGCCAATGGTTTTTTAGGAAAAGTGGCGGGTAAAAAGAGGATCGTACAGAGGATCAACAGCGCGGCGGCCTCGATTCAGCCGCCGGCAGGCAGAAAAGATCAGTCGAGAGTCGGATTCATATGGCGCAGATCGTAAGGCGTGATCTGGTAGACGTAATAGTTGAGCCAATTGGAAAACAGCAGGTGGCCATGGCTGCGCCAGGTGGCTTTCGGTGTCAGTGCGGGGTTGTCATCGGGGAAGTAGTTGAGCGGTACGGCAGGATCGAGGCCAGCTTCGTTGTCGCGACAATACTCCCCGGCCAGGGTCAGTGCATCATACTCAGGATGGCCGGTGACAAACGCCAGGCGCTTATCCCTGCTGGCGAACAGATAGGCACCGGCCTGCTCGGATTCGGCCAGAATATCCAGGTCGGTATATTGGCGAATCACCTCGGTCGGGAAATCGGCATAACGTGAATGCGGCGCCAGGAAGCTTTCGTCGAAGCCGCGCGTCAGCAACGCATGCTGCTGCAGCGTTTGGTGCGGATAAACGCCGGAGAGCTTCACTTCGCGCGTCATCTTGGGAATGCCGTACAGGATGTTCAACGCCGCTTGTACTGCCCAGCACACGAACAGCGTAGAGGTGACATGGTTTTTGGCCCAGTCAATGACCCGTTCGATCTGCGGCCAGTAGGCAACATCGCAGAAATCAACCAGCCCCAGCGGCGCACCGGTGACGATCAGGCCATCGAAGTTCTCATTCTGGATATCCTCGAAGTCGCAGTAGAAGTTGTTCAGATGCTCGGCCGGCGTGTTCTTCGATTCGCGGCTGTCGATGCGCAACAGCTGGATATCAATCTGCAGCGGCGAGTTGGACAACAGACGCAGAAACTGGTTTTCCGTTTCGATCTTCTTTGGCATCAGGTTGAGGATCAGCACTTTCAGTGGCCTGATTTCCTGTGTTTTTGCCCGCGAGGATGTCATCACGAAGACATTCTCACCGCGCAAGAAATTGACCGCAGGTAACTCATCAGGAACACGAATCGGCATTGCTTAACCCTCACACATCCATTTATACGTTTAGACTTCTAGATGCCCGAAGATAGCGTTTTTTTTCGTCTCTGTCGAGCATTCAACGGAAAGGTGAAAATGTTTCATTGCGCGAGGATCGCCAGGATATCGGCGCGGGAGATGAGAAGCTCTAAAGCAAAAAGGCCATCCTTTCGGATGGCCTCTTGGCTTATTTGATGCTTGGCAGTGTCCTACAGTATTCGTCTCATCCTGAGACTCTCCCCTGCGGGGCCGCCGCAAGCGGCGTTAAGGCCCGTTCCCGACGGGCCTTTCGCATGCCCATGCTCGAGCAGAACACCAAATAACAGACAAAACAAAAAGCCCCATGCTTTCGCATGAGGCTTGTTGTTTTATTTGATGCTTGGCAGTGTCCTACTCTCGCATGGGGAGACCCCACACTACCATCGGCGCTACGGCGTTTCACTTCTGAGTTCGGCATGGGGTCAGGTGGGACCACCGCGCTATTGCCGCCAAGCAAATTCTTTTTTCTGCCGAACTTCTAAACCCACTTTAAATAAAGTGGTGCTGATACCCAGAGTCGAACTGGGGACCTCACCCTTACCAAGGGTGCGCTCTACCAACTGAGCCATATCAGCACGCTTAA
>NZ_JBAGIH010000002.1:0-704804 GCF_037150675.1 Serratia sp. KG1D | reverse complement strand
TTTGTTTTGTCTGTTATCTGGCGTTCTGCTCGAGCATGGGCATCCTGAGACGAATGGTGTAGGACAAATCCGCCGGGAGCGGATTTGAACGTTGCGAAGCAACGGCCCGAAGGGGGGCGGGCAGGAGGCCCGCCATAAACTGCCAGGCATCAAATAAAGCCGAAAGCCCTGAACTGACGTTCAGGGCTTTTTGCTATGGGAAAAATGCAAAGTCCCCGTTGTAACCCGCTTCAGCTTTCATCGTACTGTTTAATATTCATCACAAAACCTACGCATTGTTTCTCTGAATGTCAGATATTCTTCGTCCGCTATTAAGTTTGGCTGTTAACTTATAAATAACAATAAAGTAACAACCAGGGCGGCAGGAAGCCGAATTTCATCATTGCTATGGCTCGGAGAAAATATCATGACAGAAACAACCTCGGCTCTTGGGGATGAGCACGGCGTCGAACAGGGGGCGCTGGATAACAAGAAACGCATTTTCGCTATCGTCGGAGCTTCATCAGGCAATCTGGTGGAGTGGTTTGATTTTTATGTTTACTCCTTCTGTTCCATTTACTTTGCCGCCTCGTTCTTTCCGGCGGGCAACAGCACCACGCAGCTGTTGCAAACCGCCGGGGTATTCGCCGCCGGCTTCTTTATGCGGCCGATCGGCGGCTGGCTGTTCGGCTATATTGCCGACAAGCATGGCAGAAAAAACTCAATGCTGCTTTCAGTCTGCATGATGTGCGCCGGATCGCTGGTGATCGCCTGCCTGCCGACGTATGAATCGATCGGCAGCTGGGCGCCGGCGCTGCTGCTGATCGCTCGATTGTTCCAGGGGTTGTCGGTGGGCGGCGAGTATGGCACCAGCGCCACCTACATGAGTGAGGTGGCGATCAAGGGGCGGCGTGGCTTCTACGCCTCGTTTCAGTATGTCACGCTGATCGGCGGGCAACTGCTGGCGCTGCTGGTCTTGGTGATCCTGCAGCAGATATTGCCCGCTGAAGAGCTGAAGGCCTGGGGATGGCGTATTCCGTTTGCCCTGGGGGCCGTGTTGGCGGTGGTGGCGCTGTACCTGCGCCGCTCGCTGAATGAAACCTCCGATGCGAAGACGCGTAACCACAAAGATGCCGGTTCGCTGACGGGGTTGTGGAAAAATCGCAAGGCGTTCCTGATGGTGCTGGGCTTTACCGCCGCCGGTTCACTGACCTTTTACACCTTCACCACCTACATGCAGAAATACCTGGTGAACACCGCCGGTATGGACGCCAAGCTGGCCAGCGCCATCATGACCGTTGCGCTATTCGTCTTTATGCTGCTGCAGCCTGCAGTAGGCGCGTTTTCGGATAAAATCGGCCGTCGCAGCTCGATGCTGATCTTCTCAGCCTTCGCCACGGTGTTGACGGTGCCGATCCTGTTTGCCTTGAAAGAAGTGACCAACCCCTTTATGGCGTTCGGTCTGATCGTGTTGGCGTTGTTCGTTGTCAGCTTTTACACCGCGATCAGCGGGCTGCTTAAAGCCGAGATGTTCCCGCCAGAGGTGCGCGCGTTAGGGGTAGGCTTGTCTTATGCGGTGGCGAACGCCCTGTTCGGCGGTTCGGCAGAATATGTCGCGTTGTCGCTTAAATCATTCGGCGTGGAGAATGCCTTCTTCTGGTACGTTTCCGGCATGTGCCTGCTGGCGTTGCTGGTTTCGCTTCGGTTGCATCGCAAAGGCAAGGAGATACAGCTGTAATAAAAACCCCGGCCTTGGCCGGGGTCAGAGTACCGCTTACAGGATGCGGCTAATCAGCCGATCGATGCGGATACGGCGCAGACGCCGAATCAGCTTACGCACCTTGATCGGATACTGCTGAATGCTTTGCAGTTCCTGATAATGGGCGACTACAGTGGTATGAGTACGGATGCATTCCAGCTCTTTCTGCCGTTGCTCGCGCATCTCTTGCTTGGGATCGTGGATCAGAATGGCGTTTTCCAGATCCAGCCGCCAGGCGCGCGGGTTGAGGTTGTTGCCGGTGATCAGCTGCCACTCTTCGTCTACCCACATGCCTTTCAGGTGATAGCTGTTATCGCCATCCTTCCACAAACGCACGATCAGCTGCCCGGTGTCGATGTAACGCTGCAAGCGGCTCAGGAAGCGGCGCAGGTTAATCTCATACAGGTAGGGCAGCGCGCCGATGATTTTGAACGGCTGGTCTTCAGGAATATAGAAGTCGTTGGCGGTTTTATCGCCGACAATGATCTCCACCTGTTTACCCTGGCGCAGCAGATAAATGATGTTGCGCACCAGCAGCGCCGGCAGGTTGAAGTAGGGGGTACAGAGCGTCAGTTTCTGGTCGGCGCACGACATCAGGTGATGAATGGTTTTATTCAGCACGCTTTGCTTGCCAAGCCCAACCAGCGGCGTCACCGCCAGCTCATCGTTGCCGGCCTTGCCGCGGAAGTGGTAACCGGCGCGGCGCAGGGCGAAACGGAACAGGCGGGTCTCGTTTTTGATCTCCGGGCTTTTTGGCCGATCGCTGCGATCGAGGCGCTGTACGGCGCCGGCGGTGAGCAGATGCTGCTTGATGTAATCGATCAAGGTATCGGCCAGCACGCCGTTGGTGATCAGCTGATAGCGATCGTAACGGTATTTCTCATGCTGATGCAGATAAACGTCGTTGATGCTGGCGCCGCTGTAGATCGCGGTATCGTCGACCACAAAGCCTTTCAGGTGCAGTACGCCCAGCGCTTCGCGGGTATTGACCGGCACGCCGTAGATCGGCACCGACTGTTCCGGATGTTGGCTGGCCATGGCGCAGTACCAGTCGGCGTTGGTATTGGCGGCGGCGGCGCCGATGCGCCCACGCTGTGCGCGGTGCCAGTCGACCAGTACGCAGATTTCCAGCTCGGGCCGTCGCTGTTTGGCTTGATACAACGCATTGAGGATCTCGCGCCCGGCGTCGTCATGCTCCAGATACAGGGCCACCAGATAGATGCGTTGGGTGGCGTTGGCGATGGCGTCCAGCAGCGTGGTGCGAAAATCGGACGGCGCGTACAACGTACGAACATCAGCAACCGTCTGGGGGAGTTTGGGCAGTTGTGCAAGGTGTTGTTGATGTTTGCTACGTTTAAATTTTGACAACATCACAGTGCGTTTCTTCTCTCATGATTGATGGCCAGAACGCCACAGGCATAAAAACAATAAACCGAATAATCGGGCGATAATACCATTAGTTGCCCCGATTGTGCGTATGTTTTGGCGTTAAGTGGTGGATTCGTAGCGCATTGCGACGCAGGTCACTGCGCGTCGGCGGCCTGCAGCGGCAGCGTCAGATTGACGATGCCGTCCTCAAGCTGCACCTCGATGCCAAAGCCCAGCCGCTGCGCCAGTGCGATCATGCCGCGGTTATTCGGCATGGTGATGCCGCTCAGGCGGGTCAGGCCATGCGCGCGCGCATAGGCGATCATTTTCTCCAGCAACTGACGGCCCAGGCCCAGGCCTTTCAGGTCGGAACGCACCAGCACGGCGAATTCTGCGTCGGTGTTGTCCGGATCGGACAGCGCGCGGGTCACGCCGATGATCTCGTCTGCGCGCAGCGCCACAAAGGCCATTTCTCGATCGTAGTCGATCTGCGTCATGTTGGCCAAATCGTCATGGGTAAACTCATTGATCTCGCTGAAGTAGCGATAATAGAGGTCTTCCTTGGTCACCCGGTCGATGAAATGCTTCAGCGCCGGTTCGTCTTCCGGCAGGATCGGGCGGAACAGGCACTGGCTGCCGTCTTTCAACGCGATGGTCTCTTCCAGCTCATGCGGATAAGGGCGGATCGCCAGCCGCGCCTGCGGATCGCCGCTGAACGGCGCGAGCTGCATCGAAACGTCCAGCAAGGTGAATTCGCTGCCGGAGGCCAGCACCGGATGGATATCCAGCCGGGCGATCTCCGGGCAGTCGAGGATCAGGTTGGAGACCTGCACCAGCAAACGGCTTAGTCCAGGGATATCTAAAGGCCGCAGCGCGCTGCGCCCGCGGATCTTGCCGCCTTTCACCGCCTGCAGCACCAGATAACGCGCCAGCGCCATGTTCAGCGGCGGCAGCGCGACCGCCACCTGATTTTCCTGGCGCCATTCCACACCGCCTTCGCCCAGCATGATCAGCGGGCCGAAAATCGCATCCTGCTCTACCGCGATGCGCAGCTCCTGGGCGCCGGCGCGGTTGGCCATGCTCTGCACCAGCAAGCCGTGGATGCGCGCCTGAGGGTAGGTGCGTTTCACGCGGTCGAGGATCGCCTCCGCCGCGCGCTGCACTTCGGTCGCGGTGCGCAGGTAGAGCATGACGCCCTGAACTTCCGACTTGTGCGGGATATCCGGCGAGCGCAGCTTCAGCGCCACCGGGTAGCCGATCTGCTCGGCGATATGTACCGCTTCGGCGCTGTCTTCGGCGATCCAGGTCGGCAGGGTGCTCAGGTCATAAGCCTGCAGAATGGATTGCACCTCGTGGGTATCCAACTGGGTGGCGCCTTCGGCCAGCGCCTGATGGATCAGGCGGTGAGCGTCGGCGGTATTGGCGGTCAGGCCGACCGGCAGCGCCGGCGTCTCTTTCAGCTGCTTTTGGTTGCGGCGGTATTCCACCATATGCATAAAAGCGGTCACAGCGCCTTCCGGCGTGCGGTAGGTGGGAATGGCGGCCTCGGTAAACAGCCGGCGCGCCTCTTGAGAAGAGTATTCGCCGCACCAGTTGGTCAGCAAGGTGATGCGTTTGCCGCGCGCATGGCGGTGCAGCGCGTCGATCAGCCGCTGCGCCGTGGCGGTGCCCGGCGCCGCCGCGCTCGGCGCATGGATCAGCAGCAGCGCGTCATAGTCGTGGCTGTCGAGCAGCGCTTCAAGAGCCGCCAGGTAGCGCTGCGGCGTGGCGTCGTCGCGCAGATCGAGCGGGTTGCCGGCGCGAATGAAATCCGGCAGCGCATCGCTCAGCTTCGCCAGGCTCTCCTCGCTCAGCGTCGCCAGCTTGCCGTTGCGCCCGAGCAGCTCGTCCAGCGCCATCGCCGCCGGCGCCGCCCCGTTGCTGACGATCATCAGCCGTTCGCCGCGCAGCGGATGCATATGGCTGAGGGTTTCCACCGCTGAGAACAGCTCATGGGTATCCTGCACGCGCAGCAGGCCGGCGCGCTGGATGGCGGCGTCGTAAGCGGCGTCCAGCCCTTGCTGGCTGTTGAGCAGTAATTGCGCCTGTTGGCTGCGGCCGCTTTTGATCACCAGAATGGGCTTATTGCGTGAGGCGCTGCGCGAGGCGGAGAGAAAGCGCCGTGCGTCGCTGATGTTTTCCAGATACAGCAGGATGGCGCTGGTCTTGCCGTCGCGCGCCAAAAAGTCGAGCAGGTCGTCGACGTCGATATCCAGGCTGTCGCCCAGCGCAATGAAATAGGAGAAGCCGACTTCGCGCTGCTGCGCCCAGTCGAGAATAGTGTTGGCGACGGCGGCGGACTGCGAGATAAACGCCAGCTTGCCTTTTTGGATCGGCACCGGCGAGAAGCTGGCGTTAATGCCCTGCCACGGCGCCAGCAATCCCAGGCTGTTGGGGCCCAGCAGCCGCATGGCGTAGCGCTGCGCGCAGGCTTTCAGCTCGGTGAACTGTTCCGGTGGCGAAGAGAGCACGATGGCGGTTTTACAGCCGCGCTGCCCCAGCGCGTCGAGCAGCGCCAGATTACGCTTGGCGTGGGTGCAGATGATCGCCAGATCCGGCGTCAGCGGCAGGCTGGCGACGTCGGGATAGGCCATGACGCCGCATACCGCCTTGTAGCGCGGCGTAACCGGCAGGATGGGGCCGCCGAAACCGCCGGCCAGCAGGTTGCTCATCATCAGGTTGCCGGCGCGGCCCGGCTGCTGCGAAGCGCCCAGCACGGCGATCGATTTGGGACGTAGTAGCGCTTCTAACCCTCGCTGGCTCATGCACGGCTCCTTTTGGCAACGTTACGCCTGATTTTAGGCGCTTTATGGCTGCATTGCTGTGACCGGTGCCTCCGGTCGGGTCGGTTTTCCCGCCAGATACTGTTGACGGAAATAGCGAAAATGCTGATTCAACCCTTCGGCGGCCGGCAGATCGCCCGCCTGTTGCAGCAGGGCGGCGGCCACTTCCGCCGTGCAGTGTTGCTCGGCGCGGCTGGCTTCGCGCAGCTGGTAGTCTGATGCGGCGTCGACGTTGAGGGAAAACACCGGGAATTGATTGAGATACGGGCTTTTACGGAACATTTTGCGCGCCTCCGCCCAGGTGCCGTCCAGCATGATGAACAGCGGCGGTTTGCCGCCGACGGGCAGCGCGCTGAACACCGGCCGTTCGGCGTCGGCGTAGGACGCGGGGAACACCACATAAGGCTGCCGTGTCGGATCGTTGATGGCCGCCAGCAGGGCGGGATCGACCTCGGTGCGCGACCAGAGGAACGCCTGGGTGTCCGGCAGGATATCGGCGATCAGGCGGCCGGTGTTGCTGGGCTTGAGCGGCTCGGCGCCGAACATGATCAGGCAGAAACGGCTGCCGGCCTGCTGTGGGCGAATGGTGTCGCACAGGCAGTTTTTATGCGGCAGCAGGCAACCCTGACAACGCGCCACCCGGCAACCGCGCGCCAAAAAAGGGCGGGTGGCGCGGTCTAAACGGAATTGGCGCAGGCGAAGTACGGCGTTGTCGGTCATAACGATCCTGGGGAAAAACCGCTATTGTAACGCAGAAAAAAGCCCGCCGGGAGAGGCGGGCTCGATCGGGGGCGTTCGCGCGCGATGGCGGGATACGGCCTATACTTGCCGAATCACACTAACTCGTTGAGCCAGTTGTCAAACGGCGCTTTCGGCATCGCGCCGTTGAGCATGTCGACCATCTTGCCCTGACGGAACACCATGATGGTCGGGATGCTGCGGATGCGGAAACGGGCGCTCAGCTCCGGCTCGGCTTCGGTGTTCACTTTCACGAAGCGCACTTTGCCGGCGCGCTCTTCGGCCACGTCTTCAAAGATCGGTGCAAAGCTGCGGCACGGGCCGCACCACGGCGCCCAGAAATCGACCACGACCGGCAGATCGTCCTGCAGCAACTGGTCCAGCGTGGCGGCGGTGGCGTTGATCACTTCACCGTCGAAGAGCTCATGGCCGCAGCGGCCGCATTTCGCATTGTCCGCCAGACGTTCTTCCGGCACGCGGTTGGTGGCATTGCAAGCTGCACAAACTGTATTCATGTTGACCTCGGGTACAGAGAAAGCATGGTCCCCGCAACGTGGTTGCGGAGATGTTTCTTTAATGCTGACAATTATCGGCAAAACCCGGCGCGTGAACAATGAGGTTTGTTCAATGGATGTGATAGTTGGGAGCTTTTAGCGCAAGTTGGTGGCTTCGTGCACCAACATCAGGTAATCTTCGCGCCCTGCGCGTTGGTGGAGAAGACAATGAACGATTCATTTAGTGGCAAGAACGGTAAAGTCAAAGTGATGTACGTCCGCAGTGACGACGACAACGGCGACGACCGTAACAAGAATAAACGTCCGGCCGGCAAAGGCCGTCCGGCTGACGGTGCGCGATCGGGCCGCACCGGCCAAGACAAGGCGCGCGGCGGCAACGATCGCCGCGGCGCCGACTCCCGCCGCAGTGAAAGCGATCGTCCTCGCCGTCCGGCGCGCTCTGAAGAGCGCGGTGGCAATGAGTCGCCGTGGAGAACCGTCTCGCGCGCGCCGAATGAAGAGCCGGCGTTCGATCATGGCGGCATCAGCGGCAAAAGCTTTATCGATCCTGAGCAGCTGCGCCGCCAGCGCGCGGAAGAAACCCGCGTTTACGGTGAAAACGCCTGTCAGGCGCTGTTCGCCAGCCGTCCGGAAGCGATCGTGCGCGCCTGGTTCGTGCAGTCGGTCACCCCGCGTTTCCGCGAAGCGCTGCGCTGGATGGCGGCAAACCGCAAAGCTTACCACGTGGTGGATGAGGAAGAGCTGGCCAAGGCTTCCGGCACCGAGCACCACGGCGGCGTCTGCTTCCTGATCAAAAAACGTCAGGGCCTGGATGCGCAGACCTACCTGAAAACCGCGCCGGCGACCGACTGCGTATTGGCGCTGGAAGAAGTGGGCAACCCGCATAACCTGGGCGCCATCGTCCGTTCTTGCGCCCACTTCGGCGTCAACGGCGTGCTGCTGCAGGATCCGGCGCTGCTGGAATCCGGCGCGGCGGTGCGCACCGCAGAAGGCGGCGCGGAGCACATCAAGGCGATCAACGCCGATGATTTTCTGTCGGTGCTGGATACCTTCCGCAAGGCGGGTTACACCATCGTCACCACCTCCAGCCACAAAGGCACCGCGCTGGCGCAGGCCAAGCTGCCGGCCAAGATGGTGCTGGTGCTGGGTCAGGAACGCGACGGTCTGAGCGACAGCGCCTGGCAGCAGGGCGATATGAACGTGTCCATCGGCGGCACCGGCAAGGTGGAAAGCCTGAACGTTTCCGTGGCGACCGGCATTCTGCTGGCGGACTGGTGGCGTCAGAATCAGGCGTAATTTTCTACGTCGGATAAAAAAACGGGCGCCCCAGGGCGCCCGTTTCGTTTATTGAAGCTTAGTGAGCGCCGCCGCCCCCGCCCCCGCCGGAGCTGAATGGCGGTTTCGCCACCCACACCAGCACCAGCAACACCAGGAACACCCCGGCCGACAGCCAGAATATCTCGTTGGCGGAGATGATCAGGCCCTGCGCGGTGATCTCGTTGGCGATATACGCCGACGCCTGCTGCTTGCTCATGCCGAGCTGCTCCAGTTGCCGGTACATCTCCTGCGACTGCGGGTTGTACGGGTTGACGAACTCCGTCAGTTGCGAATGGTGCTGCGATTCGCGCTGCGTCCACAGGGTGGTGGTGATCGAGGTACCGATCGAACCCGCCAGCGTTCGCGTGAAGTTCGACAGGCTCGATGCCGCCGCCATGCGTTCCGGCGGCAGGCCGGACAGCGTGATGGTGGTCAACGGCATGAAGAAGCAGGCGATGGCGAAGCCCTGAACGAACTGTGGCCAGGCGGATGCGCCGAAGTCCATGCCCGGTTCAAACGTATAGGCGCGCCAGTAGAAGCACACGGCATACATGATGAAGCTGAAGGTCACCAGCCGGCGCATGTCGAGCCGGTTGCCGAACTTGCCGATGATCGGCGACAGCAACACCGGGATCAGCCCGACCGGCGCCGACGCCAGCCCCGCCCAGGTGGCGGTATAGCCGTACACCTCTTGCAACAGCTGCGGCAACAGCACGATGGCGCCGAAGTACAGCATGTACGCCAGACTGATGCACAGGCAGCCGATGGTGAAGTTGCGCGACTTGAACAGCGACAGATCCACCACCGGATGGTCGTCCGTCAGCTCCCACACCACCAGGAACAGCAGCGCCACCACCGCCACGACGGTGAGCGTGATGATCTCGGTCGAGTTGAACCAGTCCAGCTCCTTGCCCTGATCGAGCATGATCTGCAGAGAACCGATGCCGACGATCAGCAATACCAGGCCGACGGTGTCGATCGGTTTGATCTCGGTTTTGGTTTCCCGCCCCTTCAACGTCGCCATCGCCGCCACGATCACGAAGACGCCGATCGGGATGTTGATGAAGAAGATCCAGCCCCAATGGTAGTTGTCGCTGATGTAGCCGCCGAGGATCGGCCCGAAGATTGGCGCGACGATAACGGTCATCGACCACAGCGCCAGGGCCATCGCTCGCTTGGCGGGCGGGTAGTTGTTCAACAACAAACTCTGCGACAGCGGGATCAGCGGCCCGGCCACCACGCCCTGGATCACGCGGAAGAAGATCAGCATGCCAAGGCTGTTGGAGATGCCGCACAGCCAGGAGGCGATGGCGAACAGCGCGGTGGACCAAAGGAACAGCCGCACTTCGCCGAAACGCTTCGCCAGCCAGCCGGTGATCGGAATCGAGATGGCGTTCGCCACGCCGAACGAGGTGATCACCCAGGTACCCTGCGAGTTGGAAGACCCGAGGTTACCGGAAATGGTGGGGATCGCCACGTTGGCGATGGTGGAGTCCAGCACCTGCATGAAGGTCGCCATGGCGAGCGCGACCGTCATCCAGGCAAGCTGGGCACCTTCAAGCGGTTTCTGTGGCAAGATGGCCTCCCGCGCGCTTAGCCGGCGTTCGCATGGATCACGTCGGCGATCAGCTGGTTAACCGGCGCCAGATTCAACGCCAGCGCGTCGCTCTGATACAGCGGTTTGTCGCGCACCACGTCGGCCAGCACGCGGCCGTCCAGATTGGCGGTGTCGACGGTCACCAGCGTCGAAAGACCGATGCGCAGCGGATGATCGGCCACCTGCTTGGCGTCGAGCTCAATACGCACCGGCAGGCGTTGCACCACCTTGATCCAGTTGCCGGTGGCGTTCTGGGCCGGCAGCAGCGAGAAGGCGCTGCCGGTGCCCATGTCGATACCGGCCACTTTGCCCTGATACACCACGTCGTCACCGTAGACGTCGCTGACCACCGTCGCCGGCTGGCCGATGCGCATATTGGCGATCTGCGTTTCCTTGAAGTTGGCGTCAACCCAGATGTGATCGGCCGGCACTACCGCCATCAGCGGCGAACCGGCGGCGATCTGCGCGCCGACCTGCACGCTGCGGCGCGAGACATAGCCGGTAATCGGGCTGATCACCTTGGTACGCTGCAGCGCCAGCCAGGCGTCGCGCATCTGCGCGGCGGCCTGTTGGATCGCCGGCTGCTGTTCCAGCGGGGTGTTCAGCACCATCGCCTGGTTGGCGTTGTATTGCTGTACCGCCACTTCCAGCGCGGCTTTGGCGCTGTCGACCGCATCGCGCGCGTGTTGCAGCTCTTCGCGGCCGATGGCGTCAACGCTGCCCAGCACCACGCGGCGTTTCAGATCGTTCTCGGCCTTGCTCAGATCGGTCTTGCGCAGGGCGATGTTGGCCTGATACTGCTTGCTGTTGATGATCAGCTGGTGGGTCTGACGCACGCTGTTGGCCAGGCCGGTTTTGGCGCGTTCAAACGCCTGCTCGGCATCGGTCGGGTCGAGCGTCAGCAGCACGTCGCCCTGCTTGACGTAGTCGGTGTTGTCGAAGTTGACGCTGTTCACGCTGCCGGACACCTGGGCCATGATCTGCACCTGGTTGCCGGAGACGTAGGCGTCGTCGGTTTCCTGGTGATGACGCAGCACCAGGAACCAATACACTAAATAAGCCACCCCTATAACAATGAAAATAACCGTCAGCAACAGCAGCCAAAATTTGCGCTGCTTCTTTTTGCCGCTCGGCTGCTGCGGGTTTTGGGTTTCCGCGCTTGCGCTCATGGTGTTCTCCAAGCCTTATATTATTATGCTTTCGAATCCGCTGTGGCCGGGGCCTGATAGCCACCGCCCAACGCGCGGATCAGTCCTATCTTCGCCTGCAGTAAATTGCTGCTGGCATTCAACTCCGCCTGTTGCTGCTGCAATAGCTGCGTCTGGCTGGTCAACAGATCGTCGCGCCCGATAATCCCTGCCTGGTAACGGGCGTTGGCGACCTGATACACCTGTTGCATCGACTGGGCCGCGGACGCCGCCTGCAGCTGCTGTTGTGCAGAGCTCTGCTGGATGGTGATGGCGTCGGCGGTTTCCTGTACCGCATTCAGGATGGTTTGGTTGTAGGATTCCACCGCTTCGTCATACAGCGCGGATTCCTCGCCCAGCTTGCTGCGCAGCGCCCCGGCGTGGAAGATCGGCAGCGAGATCGCCGGCATCACGTTCCAGGCCTGGCTGGCCGCTTCAAACAGATTCGGGCTGGTGCCACTGGTATTGGTGGTCATCAGGCCGGCGAAGGCTGAAATGGTCAGGCTGGGGTAAAACTCTTTACGCGCGGCGCTGACGCGCTGGCTGTAAGACTCCACCAGCTGGCGTTGCGCGGCGATGTCCGGGCGTTTGCCCAGCAGATCCGCCGTCAGTTCGCCCTGCGGCGCCATCAGATTGTCTGCAGGCAGCGGCACCTGACGCAGGTGCTGCATGGCGTTCGGCCCCTGGCCCGCCAGCGCGGCGAGCTGGTGTCTGAGCTGTTCGATTTGCGACTGCAGCTGCAGAATCTGCTGTTTGGCGACGTCGGACTGCGCCTGGGTTTGTTGCGGCACGTCGACGCCGGTCAGGCCGGCCTGATAGCGCTGTTGGCGCAGCGCGGTCAGGCGCTCGTTGTTGTTCACTTCCTGCTGCAGCAGCTTCTCGAGCGCCAGATTGCTCTGCAGCTGGTAGTAGGCGGACGCCACCGAGCTGGTCAGCGTCAGCGCCGCCTGTTCCTGCTCGGCGCGCGCTGCGTTCACTTGCGCCTTGGCGGCGTTCACCTGGTTGCGGTATTTGCCCCACCAGTCGAACTCGTACGCCAGGTTCAACCCCAGCGAGTTGGAGCTTGAATAGATCGGCTTATGCGGATACCCCAAACCCATATTGACGTTCTGCGGCACACGCTGGCGCTGGGTGCTGGCGTTCAGATCCAGGTTCGGCCCGTTGGCGGCGCTGGCTTCGCCCACCACGCTCTGCGCTTCGCGCACGCGGGCGGCGGCCTGACGCAGGGTCGGCGAGCTTTGCAGCGTCTGCGTCATCAAGGCGTCCAGCTGCGGATCCTTGAGGGCGCGCCACCACTGCGGGCTGACGGCCAGCGAACTGACTTTCGGCTGAGCCAACTGCAGGCTCTGCGGATCCATCAGCGTGGATTGCGGGGCAATATTATCGGTCGAAGCACACCCGGCCAGCAGCAACACGGCGAACAGCGGGGTGAATCTCCAGTGAAATGGGGATCGCATAAGTAGGTACCTGAACAGAAATTGTGAATTAGGGTAACTGTTCTGTGATTTCCATTTGATCCAGACGTGCCAGCAATTTGCGCGTCAGCTGTTCCAGCTGTTTTTGCTCATCGTCGGTCAGCGTGGACCACAGGAAATGCAGACATTGGTGCTGCGGCGGCAGCAGTTGACTGAGAAATTCTTCCCCCTGCGGCGTCAGATGCAGATGCAGGCAGCGGCGATCGTTGTCGCTTTCCCGGCGTTCGATCCAGCCGCGCTTCTCCAGCTCGTCGGCGATGCGGGTTGCATTGGTGCGCGAGGAGCCCAGGGCAGAGCTTAGCTCAGAAGGTTGGATGCTGTGGCTTTCCTGCGCATCCAGGGTAATCAGCGCCATAAACAGTGTTTCGTTAATCCCCTGCGCTTTCAGCATCTTATTGCGGTTTTCCAGCAGCTTGCCTTGCATGTGCATGCACAGGCGGGTCAGCAGGATTTCCTGATAAGGGAAATCTTTCTGCCGCGTGGCGCGGAAATTCAGCATTTGTTCTATGGGGGCAAACGAGCTTTCCATAATTTAGGGCCTCATTAATTTCGTTCGAGATAGTAACGACGGTGACAAATAATGTAAATGTTCAGCCGTGCGGATAATTTAGCAATTCGTGTCATTTGTCAGTGTTTGTAAAGATGTGACGCCTGAAAACGCCAGTGTGAAGCCAAACGATCGGGAGCGGCGTCAGCCTGCACCGAAAAGCATTAACAGTTTTAATGTGACGCCAAAGGCCGTTGCGCCGAGCAGCGTCGACAGAATGATGCTTTTGCTGCGGTAGAAGCACAGCGCCAGCGCGGCGAACCCCACCAACGTCGGCAGCAGCTTGTCCGGCTCGCGCATCACCACCGGCGTGCTGGAGACCACCAACAGGGCGCAGATCGAGGCGATGCCAATGCTGTCGAGCAACAGGGCGGCTTTACCGCGTTTGAGGCCGGGCTGGGCGCGCGCCGGCGCCAGCCGCAGCGGCAGATAACGGAACAGGTAATTGGCGCAGCCCACCACCAGGCCGATCACCAGCACATCAATGTTCATGGCTGGCCTCCGCCGGGGTTGGCTGGAACAGGGCGGCAATGCAGCCGGCGCCGATGCCGGCCAAAATGGCGACCGGAATGGAGAACAGCACCACGCCGAGCAGCGCGCCGGCCAGCGCGGCGGCGATAGTCAGGCTCTGCGGGCGGCGGAAGGCGGCCAGCAGGAAACTGAGAAACAGCGCCGGCAGCATGAAGGCCAGCGAGGCCTCGATCACCGGGAACTGCTCCAGCGGGCCGTTGCCGAACAGCGCGCCGAGCGCGGTGCCGGCCACCCAGGAGAGCCAGGAACAGAGCGCGATGCCCAGCATCCAGTTTTCGCTCCAGCTGCGGTTATTGCGCATCAGCCTGGCGGTGGCGGCGGCGAAGACCTCATCGGTCAGGCCAAAGGCCCATATCGCCGTTTTGCCGGGCGACATGCGCGAGACGATGCGGTGACGCAGCGCCGGGCCGTACAGCAGGTGGCGCACGTCCATCGCCATCACCGTCAATGCGGAGACCCACAGCGACATCCCGGCGCTCAGCAGGGCGGTGATCACGAACTGGCTGGCGCCGGCGTAGATGATGCAGGAGAAGAAAATGCTTTCCAGCGGGGAAAAACCCAGTTTGACGGCGCTGAGGCCGAAGGCGAACGCCACCGGGACATACCCGATGACGATCGGCAAACTGTCGACGACGCCGTTGGCGAAGGTGGCGCTGACGGCGGGCGGATTGAGGCTGTCTGCAGCTTGGCTTTGCATGGTTGTGGATCGCAGGGTAGATAGGACTTCAATAGTTTATGCCCAGAACATTACCAGAGAGTAAGTAATGTTTATACCCTGCACCGCTAATAAATTTCTTTAGTGACTATTTGCACGATAATCAGATTGCCGCCGGCCCCTGCGGATCGTGGTGCTTGCCGAGCCACCAGGTCAGCAGGTTGAGCAGGCATAACACCCCGCCGGCGGCGGCCACGCCGTACCAACCGGCATGTTGATAGGCCGAGGCGGAGAGCAGCGAACCGAGCGCGCCGCCGATAAAGTAGCTGGTCATGTAGCCGGCGGTCAGGCGGTTGCGCGCGTCCGGCATGATGCGGTACATCACGCTCTGGTTGGTGACGTGTACCGCCTGCACCGCCAGATCGAGGATCAGGATGCCGGCGATCAGCGCCCACAGCGATTGTTTGGCGAACGCGATAGGGATCCAGGACAGCAGCAGCAACACCAGGCCGACGGTGGTGGTCAGCCCGGCCTTGCCTTTGTCCGCCAGATGCCCGGCGCGCGAAGCGGCCAGCGCGCCGGCGGCGCCCACCAGGCCGAACAGCCCAATCACCCCCTCGGAATAGTTGAACGGCGGCGCGGCGAGCAAAAAGGCCATTGAGGTCCAGAGCACGCTGAAGTTGGCGAACGACAGGGCGCCGAGGATGGCGCGGGTGCGCAGCAGCGGCGTGCGGCAGAACAGGCTGAAGATCGAGGCCAGCAGCTGCGGATAGTTCAGCCCGGAGTGTTGCTTATAGCGCGGCAGCGCGCGCCACAGGATCAGCGCCATCAGGATCATCAGCACGCTGGCGGCCCAGTAGATGGTGCGCCAGCCGCCGAACGACGCCAGTGCGCCCGCGACGGTGCGCGCCAGCAGGATGCCGAGCAGCAGGCCACTCATGATGATGCCGACGGTCTTGCCGCGCTTTTCCGGGTGGGCCAGCGTGGCGGCCAGCGGCACCAGGATCTGCGCCACTACCGAGAACAGCCCGGTGAGCGCGGTGCCGAGGATCATCATCGGCAGCGTGGCGGAGGTGGCGGTGATCAGCATGCCCCCGGCGGCCAGCAGCGTCATGAAAACGATCAGCCCGCGGCGCTCGAACATATCGCCGAGCGGCACCAGCAGCAGCAGGCCGGTGGCGTAACCGAGCTGCGCGGCGGTGACGATAAAGCCGGCCTGGTTGACCGACAGGTTGAAACTGGTGGCTATGGTTTCCAGCAGCGGTTGCGCGTAATAGTTGCTGGCGACCGCCAGGCCGGTGGCGATGGCAATCAGTACGGTCAGCGCCGGGCTGAGGCCCGGATGGGCGTTTTTTGGGGTCATGATTTTTTCATCACGGGAAGAAGATAGCGCGCAGTATCCGGCAACGCGTCTGCGGAAACCAATGTATAATTTTCATTTGATTTATCTCATTTCAAGATAGATGCCATGAACCTGAAACAGATCCGCTATGCGCTGGCGGTGGCGGAAGAACAGAGTTTCACCCGGGCGGCGCAGCGCTGCCATACGGTGCAGTCGGCGCTCAGCCACCAGATCGCCAAACTGGAAGAAGAGCTGGGCTGTACGCTGTTTGAACGCACCTCGCGCCGGGTGCGATTGACCCCCGCCGGCCAGGCTTTCATTCCGTCGGCGCAGCGGCTGTTGGCGGCGCAGCAGGCGCTGGTGGAAGAGGTGACCGCCGCCGGCGATGCGGTGTCCGGCACCCTGACCATCGGCACGATTTCAACCATAAACGCGATTGATCTGACCGAAAAGCTCGACAAGTTTCATCGCCACTATCCGGCGGTGAACATCCGCCTTTACGTTGGCATGAGCGAAGCCCTGTTGGAGGACGTGCGTCAGCAGAAGTGTGATATGGCGTTTGTCGGCATCTGGCCCGGCGATGTCGATTTACTGCCGATGTCGCACCGGCAGTTGACCGATGAGCCGCTGGTGGCGTTGGTGGCACCGCAGCACCCGCTGGCCAACCGCGAGCGGGTCAACCTGCAAGCGCTGGCGGAAGTGCCGCTGGTGGATTTCTACAGCGGCACCGGCGCGCGGCGCCAAACCGATCGCGCCTTCCTGGCGGCGGGCATCCGCCGGCACGTCAGTTTTGAGATCGATCATATCGAATGGCTGGAGAATCTGGTGCGGCGCGGGTTGGCGGCGGGTATCGTACCTGTCTCGACCGCGCAACGCTTAAGCGCGTTGGTGTCGATTCCGATTGAAGACGGGCCGCGGCGCCAGGTGTATTGCATTTGGCCGCAGCCCTTGTCGAACGCCGCCGCACGTTTTTTACAGTTCAGCGGCATCGATATGGCGGGGTAGGGGCGCGGCAAAGGCGGCGCCCCTGAACGGTTACGGCTTCGCCGCTGCGGCGGCGGTTTTCACCCAGCCGTCGAAGGTGGCCTGATGCGCCTTGATCCAGCCGTTAACGTGGTTCTGGATATCGGCTTCCGAAGCCTGGCCTTCATGCATGCGCAGGTTTTGCGCGTTGATGTCGGCGATCGGCAGCTTCATGATGGCGAACAGCTTGGCGGCCGCCGGATTGGCTGCGGCCCACTGCTTGTTGGCGGCGATGCGCATGGTGTTGACCGGGAAGCCGTAGTTGGCGCCGTTAGGCAGTTTGGTGTCAACGTTTTTCTGCTCGCCCGGCAGGGAGGAAAACGGCACCTGCAGCCAGACCACGTCGCGGCCCGGCACCATCACATCGCTGACCCAGTACGGCGTCCAGGTGTAATACAGCACCGGTTTACCCTCTTTGTAGCGGGTAATGGTGTCGGCGATCATCGCCGCGTAGTTGCCCTGATTGTGCTCGACGGTGTTGCTCAGGCCATAGGCCTTGATGTGGTGGTTGATCACCGCTTCGCAGCCCCAGCCCGGGGTGCAGCCGGTCAGATCGGCCTTGCCGTCGCCGTTGGTGTCGAACAGCTTGGCGATCTTGGGATCCTTGAGCTGCTCGACGTTGGTGATGTGGTATTGCTCGGCGGTTTTCTTGTCGATCAGGTAGCCCTGCGCGGCGCCGTTGACGTAGACGCCTTCGCGGTAGAACTTGGCGTCGCCGCCGGCGGCCTTGTACTGATCGGCGTGCAGCGGATCCCAGTTGACCGCGATAAAGGTCGCGTCACCGGAGGCGATCGAAGTGTAGGCGACGTTGTAATCCACTTCACGCGGTTCTTTCACGTCGTAACCCAATTTTTCCAGCGCCTTGCTGACCAGCAGCGTCTGGAAAGTCTCTTCGGAAATGGTGCTTTGCACCGGCTGTACCGCGATCCCCTTGCCGGGTAAATCTGCCGCGCTCACGCTCTGTGAGCCAATCAGCGTCGTCAGGGCGAGAGCCCAGATGCCCGTGGTGCGCATAGTGTTTCCCCTCTTTCGATGTGGTGGTGTCATAGCCCGCCGGGGCCGCAGCCGCCGGCGGGAAAAGCGTCAGGCTTGCTTGATGAACGGGCGAGTCAGTAACCCGATGGGGCCGCGGCGATACCAGCGGCCGATGCCTTTACTGCGGCGATCGCGCCCCAGCGATTGGGTGAGGCGATCGAGAATGATCGCCAGGATCACGATGCCGACCCCGCCGACGGCGGCCAAGCCCATGTCCAGCCGACCGATGCCGCGCAGCACCATCTGTCCCAGGCCGCCGACGGCGATCATCGAGGCGATGACCACCATCGACAGCGCCAACATCAGCGTCTGGTTAACGCCGGCCATGATGGTCGGCATCGCCAGCGGCAGCTGCACTTTGAACAGCAGCTGGCGCGGGCTGGCGCCAAAGGATTCGGCGGCCTCGATCAGATCCTCCGGCACCTGCTTGATGCCGAGAATGGTCAGACGCACGATCGGCGGCAGTGCGAAGATGATGGTCACTACCACGCCCGGCACGTTGCCGATGCCGAACAGCATGACGATCGGCACCAGATAGACGAAGGCCGGAGTGGTTTGCATGGCGTCGAGCAGCGGCCTAATCACCTTGGCGGCATGCTTGCTGCGCGCCAGCCAGATGCCGAGTGGCAGGCCGATAAGGATGCAGAAGAACAGCGCGGTCAGCACCAGCGCCAGCGTGACCATCGCCTGCGACCAGGCGCCGATGGCGCCGATGGCGATCAGGGAGAGCAGCGTCGCGGCGCCCATGCCGAGGCCCGAGACCTGCCAGGCGAGCAGCGAGAACACCAGAATGGCGATCGGCGCCGGCATGCCCAGCAGCAGTTGTTGGAAGCCGCTCAGGATCATGTCCACCGGCACGCGGATGCCCTGGAACAGCGGGCGGAAGTGCAGCACCAGCCAGTCGATGCCTTGCGTGACCCAGGTGTCGAACGGCACCCAGGCTTTGTGGAACGGATCGAGCAGGCTGAAGTGCTCCGGCTGCGCCGGGGCGCCGCTGAGCCAATCGGCGCTTTGCCCGGCGGCGTCATGTGCGGCCGGCGGCGGCGCGCTGGACCAGGCGTCACCGGCGTTGGCGGCGGCATCGCTGGCAGGTGCGGCGCCGGTATCGGCCGGTGCGGTAGCCCAGGGATCTTGGGTTTGCGTGGTATCACTCATTGGTTGAGCCCTCCTTGTCCAACGCCTGCAGCAGCATGGCCTTGGAGATGATGCCGAGATAGTTATGTTCTTCGCCCACCACCGGCACCGCGCACGGCGCCTGGGCGACCAGGGAAATCAGATCGCTGAGCGGCGTGTCGGCCGGCACGGCGGCGGGGGCCTCGAGCAGGGCATCGTCCAGCGTTTGATTGGCGGACAGCGCCTTTTTCAACGACTCTATCGACACCACGCCGATAAATTTCTTCCCGCGTTCAACAACATAACCATAATCACGGTCCTCATCGCGCAGCAGCTGCAGCGCCGAGCGGGGGCCAAAACCGGGGGTTTTGCGGATCAGCGTCACCGGGCGCCGTTGGGCGATATCCTTGGCGCTGAATACATGACTGATGTCCACGCCGCGGAAGAAGGTGCGCACATAGTCGTTGGCCGGGTTGTTCAGGATCTCGTCCGGCGTGCCGACCTGGATCACCTCACCGCCCTGCATGATGGCGATGCGATCGCCAATGCGCATCGCTTCGTCCAGATCGTGGGAAATAAACACGATGGTGCGCTGATGCTGAGCCTGTAATTTCACCAGCTCATCCTGCATTTCGGTACGAATTAACGGATCGAGCGCCGAGAAGGCTTCGTCCATCAATAATATATCCGGGTTATTGGCCAGGGCGCGGGCTAATCCCACGCGCTGGCGCATACCGCCGGATAATTCATCCGGATAAGACAGCGCATAATTCTCCAGCCCGACCTGACGCAGGGCATCCAGCGCTTTTTCCTGGCGCTCCTGCAGCGGTATGCCGGCTAATTCCATACCGAAAGCGGTGTTATTCAGGACATTCATGTGCGGCATTAGCGCGAATGACTGAAATACCATGCTGATCTTATTTCGCCGCACGGTGCGCAGCGCGGTGTCAGATATTTTGGCGATGTCCTCACCGTCGATCAGCACCTGACCGCGGGTGGGTTCTATCAGACGATTGAGAAGGCGTACCAGGGTGGACTTGCCGGAACCGGAGAGCCCCATGATGACAAATATCTCGCCTTCTTCAATGGCCAGAGTGGCGTCTTTTACGCCGAGCGATAAGCCGGTTTTTTCAAACAGCCGATCTTTTGTCAGACCTTTATCCAGCAGTTTGAATGCGCGTTCCGGGTGTTCGCCAAATATCTTATACAGGTTCTTTACTTCGAGTTTAATTGCCATGCAATTTGCTGTTTCCTCTGGTTTAATTAACGCGTTATGGGCTGTCCTTAGCAAAATAAAAGAGCTTTTTACCCTAACACAGTGAATATCTGAGACAACCCTCAATGTCATTTAAATGGGATATTAGTGGTTTACATCAAGGTTTTAATTAGTTATGGTAATTTGGCCCGTGACTCAAAATTGACGGTCATTATTCGGCATAATGGTTTGGTTTTTGGGAAAATAATACGGTGTGGCGCAGAGAGATATTTTGGCGCCGCGCCTGCCGTTCGGATAATAAAAAACCCGACCAGAGGCCGGGTAAAAGTCATCAGTATTTCATCAGTTTTAACGACAGGTGCCGATATCGAGGGGGATATCGTCGAGCGTCATGTTATCGCCTGAGTATGACAGCCAGATGGCAGCCTCAGGCCTTGCGATACAGCCGCCGCGGATGGCCGATATTGCCGTACAGCATCTCCACCCGCACGAACTGGGTGGCGACGCAATATTCCAGATACCGGCGAGCGGTGGTCTTGCTGATGCCGACTTGCTCAACCACGTCTTCCACCGCATGCGCCACCGCCGGCTGGGCGATAAACAGCGCCTGCACCAGCTCCAGCGTGTTGGTTTCGATGCCTTTGGCGCTCGGCTCGCTGGAGAACTGTTTCGACTGCAGGTTATACAGCGCATCGACGTTGTCCTGATCGATGATCTTGAAGGTGCGCTGGGTCTGCACGAACTGCATGAAGCGTTCGAGCGAATTGCGCAGCCGCTTGTAGGACACCGGTTTGATGATGTAATCGAAGGCGCCGTTGCGGATCGCCTGGCTGCAGGTATGCATGTCGCTGGCGGCGGTGATGAAGATCACCGAACAGGCGGGATTCTTCACCGCCGGTTCTTCCATCAGCTCGATGCCCTGGCCGTCCGGCAGGAAGTTATCCAGCAGGATTAGCCGAGGCTGATGCTCGTTGGCTTTGGCCCGCGCTTCGGCCAGCGTGGCGGCGTAAGCCACCACCCGCAGGTTGAAATTTTTCTCGATGAACTCCGCGTGCAGCGTCGCCAGTTGCGGCTCGTCTTCCACGATCAGAACGTCCAGTGCTAGGTGTGACATAATCGGGTGCTCAAAAAATCGGGTTATGGGTTTTATTTAGGGATAAATATAGAGAATATCGCGCCGTGCGGCTCGTTGTCCGACACTTCTATGCTGCCGTGCGCCTGCGCCACATGGCTGGCGACCAGATGCAGGCCAATGCCGTGGTCGCTTTTATCCGCTTTGGTGGTGACGCCCTGTTCAAACAGCGTATCACGAATCTCCTCGGCGATGCCGGTGCCGCGATCCGCCACCTCGATCACCAGCTCGTCGCTGCCATCGCTGATATAGAGTTCGATCGCGTCGTGCGGAGTCGGGCAGTGCAGCGTCGCTTCCACCGCATTATCCAGCAGGTTGCCGACGATCGACATCAGTTCGGTCTCATTCAGCGCCGCCGGGATTTGCCGCAGTTGGCAGGCCGGATCGAAGCGCAGCTCGATGCCTTTTTCTCTGGCGCTGGAATATTTGCCCAGCAGCAGGCCGCACAGCGCCGCCGAACTGAAGCGCTGCGAGATGAAATCGAGGATCTCCTGTGCGCCCTCGGATTGGGCTTCCACATAGCGGATGGCCTCGTCGTAGCGCTGCATATGCAACAGCCCGGCCAACGTGGCGGTCCAGTTCAGCTGCTCGTGGCGCATGATGCGCAGGTTGTCGGCATAGCGTTTCACCTGGCTGAGCTGGCTGCTCAGGGTATTGATGTCGTTTTTGTCGCGGAAGCTGATCACCCAGCCTTGCAGCTCCTGCTCCTGCATGATGCGCACCCGGCTGGCGATCACCCGCACGTGGTTGAAGCGGCACACCTCGTCGTGCGTATCCTGGCCCAGTTGCGCGGCGGCGAAGAAGTCCGGCTGCGCCTGGATCACCTCGCCGATCGGCCGGCCCAGCAAACTGGCGGCGGGCTGGTGCAGATCCAATAGCTCGCGCGCCGCATGGTTGATGGTGATGATCCGCAGCTGTGGATCGACGGCGATCACCCCTTCATAGATGGCTTCCAGCAGCGCTTTTTGCTGACGCACCAGCAGCGCGATCTCTTTCGGTTCCAGCCAGAACATCTGGCGCTTGAGGTTTTTCGACAGCAGCCAGGAAAAGACGAACAGGGCGATCAGCAGCAGGACGATGGAGCCGATAATTTGCGTCAACGTCCTGGCATTTAAATTATCTATGTGCGATTTCAAATAGCCGACGGAAACGATGCCGATCACGCGGTTATTTTCATCCAGGATCGGCGCCTTGCTGCGCAATGAAACGCCAATGCCGCCCTTGCGAATGGAAATAATGCTTTTCCCTTCCAACACCTCTTTATTATCGCCGCCGATCATCGGCGTACCCAGGCGGCCTTCGTATTCGGAATGATAAAGGTGGCGGGCATGACTATCGCCGATGACGATATAACTGGCGTCGCTGCTGGCGCGGATTTTTTTCATCAGCGCGGCAATTCTGGCGGCGTCGTGTTTTTCCACTGCGTCCACCAGAGAAGGAATGAGGGCGATTTCCCGCGCCTGCACCTGGGCGCGGGCGCCGAGATCGCGGTGCAGCTGCGCATCCAACTGGTAATAGGTGTAGGCGCCGATACAGGTCAGCAGCAGGCAGGAGAAGGCCACCAGGCACAGAAACAGCTTGATTTGAAATGAGAGTTTGAGGCGCATGGCGGAGCTTCACCGTAAAGAGATCCTGAAGCCTTACCCTATCACGAGAAGCGGGGTCTGTAATATTGCGCCCGATCAACTTGTGATCCTTCACACGGGATTAGAGTGAACCGGACGAGAATTGTTCGCCTGCGATAAAATTGATAAGCTTTAAAATAAAAACGGTATTAACACCATTAAAACCACGTCGGTTTTTACATAATCTTAATTAACCCCATAGAAACCATAACCACCATTAAAAACCCTTTTTAACTTTGAACATAATCACAGCAGATAATCCGTGCGCTTCTCTATGATGGCTGAACAAACTAATAAGAGGCCAGATTATGAGCACAACAGATGATTCTTACCTCGTAGCCAAAGACAAGACCGCCGATATTCCTCTGCGTGAGAAATGGTGGCGGATACTGGACAATTATAAAGTAGGGATTATTCCGTTACCGTTCTTTATTCTGGCCGGCGTATTGATTCTGCTCGACTGCCTGGAAGGCAAATTGCCGAGCGATATCGTGGTGATGGTGGCCACCCTGGCGTTCTTCGGTTTCGCCTGCGGCGAATTCGGCAAACGCCTGCCGTTGATCGGCAAAATGGGCGCGGCGGCGATCTGCGCCACCTTTATTCCTTCCGCGCTGGTGCACTATGGCCTGTTGCCGGACGTGGTGGTGGAATCGACCACCAAGTTCTACAAATCGACCAACATTCTTTATCTCTACATCTGCTGCATCATCGTCGGCAGCATCATGAGCATGAACCGCCAGGTGCTGATCCAGGGTTTCCTGCGCATCTTCATTCCGATGCTGTGCGGCGAGATCGTCGGCATGCTGGTGGGGATGGGCGTCGGCATGGCGCTGGGCCTGGAGCCGTTCCAGATCTTCTTCTTCCTGATCTTGCCGATCATGGCCGGCGGCGTAGGTGAAGGGGCGATCCCGCTGTCGATGGGCTACGCGGCGATCCTGCACATGGAGCAGGGCGTGGCGCTGGGGCGCATTCTGCCGATCGTGATGCTCGGCAGCCTGACCGCCATCGTCATCGCCGGCCTGCTCAACCAACTGGGCAAGCGTTATCCGCACCTGACCGGCGAAGGCAGCCTGATGCCGAGTAAGCAGGGCGACAGCAACATGAACGCGGTGGAAAAAATCAGTGGCAAGGTGGACGTCAGCACCATCGCCTGCGGTGCGCTGTTGGCCATTCTGCTGTATATGGTGGGCATGCTGTTGCACCGCCTAATTGGCCTGCCGGCGCCGGTGGGCATGCTGTTCGCCGCCGTAGCGGTGAAGCTGGCGCACGGGGTGTCGCCGCGCATTCAGGAAGGTTCGCAGGTGGTGTACAAATTCTTCCGCACCGCCGTGACTTATCCGATCCTGTTCGCGGTCGGGGTGGCCATCACGCCGTGGCAGGAGCTGGTGGACGCGTTTACCGTCCAGAATCTGATCGTGATCGTCACGACCGTCAGCGCGCTGGTGGCGACCGGTTTCTTCGTTGGCAAGAAAATCGGCATGCACCCTATCGACGTGGCGATCGTCTCCTGTTGCCAGAGCGGGCAGGGCGGCACCGGCGACGTCGCGATCCTCACCGCCGGCAACCGCATGTCGCTGATGCCGTTCGCCCAGATCGCAACCCGTATCGGCGGCGCTATCAACGTCTCGCTGTCGCTGCTGGTGTTGGCCAAGTTCTTCGTATAACTCCTATAAATCCTTAGCGTTACTTTGCCTTTCCCCGCCCCCGCGGGGATTTTTTTTGCCCGCGCGCCGGCCTGACGCGCAGGCGGGAAAACACCGGTTACGCCGCCTGTTTCATGGCGGCGTCATACCAGGCGAAGTAGCGCTCTACGCCGCGACGGCCGGATTCGATCAGCGCGCGTTTCTTCTCCTCGCTGATGCCGAACTCCAGCGTGCCGACGTCGAGCGTGTCGACATACACGGTGCGTTTCCAGTCATCGCTGTCCAGATGCACCTTGGTTTGGATGTCCAGCATCACGTTGGCCACCGCCAGGGTGAAATCAAACAGGTTGTTGACCGGCGTGCGCGGGCCGGCCTGGCCGGCGGCCTGGGCGATTTCGCTGGCGGAATCCAGGCGAATGCCCAGCGTGCGGGTGTTGATGCGCTGGCTGGCGCTGTCGATGTAAGGCGGCGTGGCGGAGAAGTCATAATCGAATAGCCGCACCGGATAGTTGTCGATCATGCCACCGTCGATGCACAGGTCGCCCAGGGTATTGTTCTTCGCTACGAAGGCGAACGGGAACGACATCGAAATGCGCAGGCCGTCCGCCACTTTCATGCGCGGCGTGGTGCGGTGAGAATAGACCTCGCGTTGGCCGCTGTTGAGGTTGGCGCCGATAAAGTAAATCGACTTGAACCCTTTCGCCGTTTTCATCGCTTCGAACTGCTCGAAGGTAATATCCGGGTTGCCGGTATATTGTTTGATAATATCGCGCGACCATTGATAGAAATAATCGCCGGGCGCGATGCCGTATTGATTGAACAGGCGATAGGCGTCCTGGATCGTGCCGAAAAAGCCGCCGTTATAATCGAGGAATTTTTTAAAATCCATCGCCGACAGAATTTTGGTTACGTCTGCCGAGCTGCAGCCCAGGCCGACCAGCAGTGCGGCGATGGCGCCCGCCGAGGCACCGGAGGTTTGCTTGATCTGCGGCATGATGCCTTTGGCCTCCAGCAATTCCAGCGCGCCGCCATAGGCGATGCCTTTTACGCCGCCGCCTTCAAAGACCAGGTTTTCGAATTGATAGTTCATGATATTTCCTCACTCTTGGTTTAGGGAGTAAGGAAAATAACCAAGTGGCGAACGAGAAAATATGGATTGGGGTTGTGTGGGGCGGCAAACAAAATTATTAATAATAAATATATTGTTTATATATTTATCAAAGGCATTTATTAAACAGGCGCATCGGGCTTTTTGCGTCAATACTTAGCGCTGTTCAATTCTCGCAAGGAGTCATCATGTTCTGGAAACGTTGTCTGTTGGGCGCGGCGCTGGCCGTTATGTCGTTACAGGCCGGCGCCGCCGCGCCGCAGGCCAAAACCCCGACGCCGGGATTTTACCGCATCATGCTGGGCAGCTTTGAAGTGACCGCGTTGTCCGACGGCATTATTCGCCTGCCGGCGGACAAGCTGTTGCTGAACAGTACGCCGCAGCAGATCGCCGCCGGGTTGGCCGAGCGGCATCAAAGCCTGCCGGTGGTCACCTCGGTCAATGCTTATCTGATCAATACCGGCGACAAGCTGGTGATGATCGACAGCGGCGCTGGCCAGCTGCTGGGCGACGGCCTGGGCAAGCTGGTGGATAACCTGCGTGCGGCGGGCTACCAGCCGGAGCAGGTGGATGAAATCTACCTGACCCACATGCACCCGGATCACCTCGGCGGCCTGACGCACGACGGCAAGGCGGCATTCCCCAATGCGGTGGTGCGCGCCGCCAGCCAGGACGCGGACTTCTGGCTGAGCGCGGACCAACTGAAACAGGCCAAAGCAGAGAGTAAAAGCAACTTCGAACGGGCCCAGGCGGCGATCAAGCCGTACCAGGCGACCGGCCACTTTAAGCCGTTCAGCGGCGACGGCGAACTGTCGCCGGGCATTGCCGCCTTCGCCGCTCACGGCCATACGCCGGGGCACAGCGTGTATCAGGTGACCAGCCAGGGCAAGAAGCTGTTGCTGTTGGGGGATCTGATCCACGTGGCGGCGGTGCAGTTGCCGCATCCTAAGGTGGCTATCAGCTTTGACAGCGACGCCAAGGCGGCGGTCGCTCAGCGGCTGCGGATATTTGGCAACAGCGCGCGGCAGAACGAGCTGGTCGGCGGCGCACACCTGTCGTTCCCGGGGGTGGGGTATCTGAACCGCCAGGGCGACGGTTACACCTGGGTGCCGCTGAATTACGGCGCGCTGTAATGGACATGGCCGCCCGTTGGGCGGCCATCGAATAGAGCCCAGCGGCATTGTTCGATAATTTGGGATTATGATGCCAGAAAAGCGGGGCTGATTCGCCGTGATAAACAGTGCATGATTAACGCTCTGCCCGTTGCTTTCTTTAAGGATCTCCCGATGAACCAGAAAACGCCTCCTGTCGCCATCGTCACCGGCGCATCCCGTGGCATCGGCGCGGCCATCGCCGAGCGTCTGGCCGCCGATGGCTTTACCGTCATCATCAACTATTCAGGCAACCCGGCGCCGGCCGATGAGCTGGTGCGCAAGATAGAACAGCGCGGCGGCCGCGCCTTGAGCGTCAAGGCCGACGTCAGCGATGCGGCTGCGGTCGTCCGGCTGTTCGACAGTGCTGAACAGGCGTTTGGCGGCGTCGACGTGCTGGTCAATAACGCCGGAGTGATCGCGCTGGCGCCGATAGCGGACATGAAGGATGAAGACGTGGATCGCCTGCTCGACATCAACCTGAAAGGCAGCTTCAATGCGATGCGCGAGGCGGCGAAGCGCCTGCGCGACAACGGCCGCATCATCAACTTCTCCTCCAGCGTGGTGGGGTTGCTGCAGCCGGGTTACGGCATGTATGCCGCCAGTAAGGCGGCGATCGAAGCGCTGACCAGCGTGCTGGCGAAAGAGCTGCGCGGCCGCAATATCACGGTGAACGCCGTCGCGCCGGGGCCGACCGCCACCGGCTTGTTCCTCGACGGCAAAACCCCGGAGCTTATCGAGCGGCTGGCGAAGATGGCGCCGCTGGAGCGCCTGGGCACGCCGGAGGATATCGCCGCGGCGGTGGCTTTTCTCGCCGGGGCCGACGGCGGCTGGATCAATGGCCAAACCTTACGCGCCAACGGCGGCATCATCTGATTGGCGACGCGCCGCCGCCGGATCGGGTATCCTGTGGCGGAACATATCACATCAAGGGCAACGTATGGCGGGCCACACTCAGCAATCCTATCCTGGCGTCAGATCGCCCTGCGTCAGCCTGTGCCGGATCGACGACGAAACCCAGCAGTGCCGCGGATGCCGGCGCACGCGGGCGGAGATCGCCGCCTGGCCGACCGCCAGCGATACGGAGAAACGCGCTATTTGGCGGCGGCTAGAGTTGCGTCAGTGGGTGAAATAATCCTCAGTGTTATTGCGCTGTCAGACTTCGTGTAGCACAATTGAGCTACATGTAACAGACCGACGTTGGGAGCGCTTATGTCTACGACGACCATCCGTATTCCAGATGAGCTTAAAGCCCGCGTGGCCGCCGTCGCCGAGCAGACTGGCGTGACGTCTCACAGCTTTATTTTGCAGGCAATAACGGAGAAAACGCAGCAGGAAGAATTGCGCCGCGACTTTGAGAATGAAGCGGAAAAACGCTATGCCAAGATAATTGCGACGGGAGAGACGGTTTCTTGGAAAGAGATGCGCGGTTATTTGGAAAATTACGCTGCGGGTAACACCGCCGCGGTTAAACCTGCCGTTAAAAAACTGGGGCGCTGATGGCAAATGTCGAGTTGGCGCCAGAGGTCAGGGATGATATCGAACGTATTCTCGCTCATTTGGCTCAGTATGGCGCTGCGGATTCAGGGCGGCGCATTCAGGAAATCATCCAGGCGGTTGCGGTATTGGAACATAATCCATTGATCGGACGGTCCCTTGGCGCAGGGCTGCGTGAATTGATTATTGGGCAGCAAGCTCGCGGTTATTTGGCGCTCTACAAATATATCCCTGATATCGATACGGCATTTGTTCTGGCGATCCGCAGTCAGAAAGAACAAGGGTATTGAATGCACGATACCGGCCTGAAAGACCGGTATCGTTGTCATGTCCTCAGAAATCCCAGTCCTCATCCTCGGTGTTGACCGCCTTGCCGATGACGTAAGACGACCCTGAACCGGAGAAGAAATCGTGGTTTTCGTCGGCGTTCGGCGACAGCGCCGACAGGATCGCCGGGTTGACCTCCGCCATCGCCGGTGGGAACAGCGCTTCATACCCGAGGTTCATCAGCGCCTTGTTGGCGTTGTAGTGCAGGAAGGTCTTCACGTCTTCCGTCCAGCCGACGCCGTCGTACAGCTCCTCGGTGTAACGCACCTCGTTGTCGTACAGATCCTGCAGCAGATCGAAGGCGAAGTTTTTCACCTGCTGGCGCCGCGCGGCGTCCACCTTCTCCAGCCCTTTCTGGAACTTATAGCCGATATAGTAGCCGTGCACCGCTTCGTCGCGAATGATCAGGCGGATCAGATCGGCGGTGTTGGTCAGCTTGGCGCGGCTGGACCAGTACATCGGCAGGTAAAAGCCCGAATAGAACAGGAACGACTCGAGGAACACGCTGGCGACTTTTTTCAACAGCGGATCGTCGCTGCGGTAGTGCGCCAGAATGATGCCGGCTTTCTTCTGCAGCGCGCGGTTTTCCTCGCTCCAGCGATAGGCGTCATCCACGTCCGGCGTTTGGCACAGGGTGGAGAAGATTGAGCTGTAAGAGCGGGCGTGCACCGCCTCCATAAAACTGATGTTGGAGTACACCGCCTCTTCGTGCGGCGTCAGCGCATCGGCGATCAGGGCCGGCGCGCCGACGGTGTTCTGGATGGTGTCCAGCAGCGTCAGCCCGGTGAACACCCGAATGGTCAGCTGCTGCTCCTTCGGCGTCAGCGTGGCCCAGGAGGGGATATCGTTGGACAGCGGCACCTTCTCCGGCAGCCAGAAGTTGGAGGTCAGACGGTTCCACACCTCCAGATCCTTGTCGTCTTCGATGATGTTCCAGTTGATGGCGCGCACCAGCGGCGCCGATGTTACGGTCGTCATAAGTTGCCTCACAGCGAGCAGGACACGCAGCCCTGCACCTCGGTGCCTTCCAGCGCCATCTGGCGCAGGCGGATGTAGTAAATGGTCTTGATGCCTTTGCGCCAGGCGTAGATCTGCGCGCGGTTGATGTCGCGGGTAGTGGCGGTATCGCGGAAGAACAACGTCAGCGACAGCCCCTGATCGACGTGTTGCGTGGCGGCGGCATAGGTATCGATGATTTTCTCCGGGCCAATCTCGTAGGCATCCTGGTAATACGCCAGGTTGTCGTTGGTCATGTAAGGCGCCGGGTAGTAAACGCGGCCGATCTTGCCTTCCTTGCGGATCTCGATGCGCGAAACGATCGGATGAATGCTGGAGGTGGCGTTGTTGATGTACGAGATGGAGCCGGTCGGCGGCACCGCCTGCAGGTTCTGGTTGTACAGCCCGTGCATCATCACCGACTGGCGCAGCGCGCGCCACTCGTCGCGCCCCGGAATGGCGATACCGGCGGCGGCGAACAGTTCGCGCACCCGCTCGGTCTGCGGCAGCCAGTCGCGTTCGGTATATTTGTCGAAGTACTCGCCGCTGGCATAGCGAGAGTGCTCAAAGCCGTCAAAGGCGCCGCCGCGCTCGATCGCCAGCCGGTTAGAGGCGCGGATGGCGTGATAGGCCACGGTATAGAAATAGAGATTGGTGAAGTCGATGCCTTCTTCCGAGCCGTAGAAGATACGCTCGCGCGCCAGGTAACCGTGCAGGTTCATCTGACCGAGACCGATGGCGCGGGCGCTGCGGTTGCCTTCGGCGATCGACGGCACCGAGCGGATGTCGCTCATGTCGGCCACCGCGGTCAGCGCACGGATCGCGGTCTCGATCGCTTTGCCGAAGTCCGGCGCGTCCATGGTTTTGGCGATGTTCAGCGAGCCGAGGTTGCAGGAGATGTCCTTGCCGATGCGATCGTAGCTCAGATCTTCATGATACGTACTGGCGCGGTTGACTTGCAGGATCTCCGAACACAGGTTGCTCATGTTGATGCGACCGGCGATCGGGTTCTCCCGGTTGACCGTGTCCTCGAACATGACATACGGGTAGCCGGATTCGAACTGGATCTCCGCCAGCACCTGGAAGAATTCGCGCGCATTGATGCGCGACTTGCGGATGCGCTTGTCGTCCACCATCTCGCGGTACTTCTCGCTGACGGCAATCTCCGAAAACGGCACGCCATACACCCGCTCGACGTCGTAGGGCGAGAACAGGTACATCTCCTCGTTGTTCTTCGCCAGCTCAAAGGTGATATCCGGGATCACTACCCCCAGCGACAGCGTTTTGATGCGGATCTTCTCGTCGGCGTTTTCCCGCTTGGTGTCGAGAAAACGCAGGATATCCGGGTGATGGGCGTTGAGATACACCGCGCCGGCTCCCTGGCGCGCGCCGAGCTGGTTGGCGTAGGAGAAGGCATCTTCGAGCATTTTCATGATCGGAATGATGCCGGAAGACTGGTTCTCGATGCGCTTGATCGGCGCGCCCACTTCGCGAATATTGCTCAGCAGGAAGGCCACGCCGCCGCCGCGTTTCGACAGCTGCAGCGCGGAGTTCACCGCCCGGCCGATCGATTCCATATTGTCTTCGATGCGCAGCAGGAAGCAGGAGACCAGTTCGCCGCGCTGGCGTTTGCCGCAGTTGAGGAAGGTCGGCGTGGCCGGCTGGAAGCGGCCCGAAATCATCTCCTCCACCAGATCCTGCGCCAGGGCGGTATCGCCCGCCGCCAGCGTCATCGCCACCATGCACACCCGATCTTCGTAGCGTTCCAGATAGCGCTTGCCGTCGAAGGTTTTGAGCGTATAGCTGGTGTAGTACTTGAAGGCGCCGAGGAAGGTCTCGAAGCGGAATTTTTTGGCGTAGGCCTGCTGGAACAGCTGCTTGATAAACGGGAACTCGTACTGCGCCAGCACCTGCGGCTCGTAGTAGCCTTCTTCCACCAGATAGCGCAGCTTTTCCTCCAGGTTATGGAAGAACACGGTGTTTTGGTTGACGTGCTGCAGGAAGTAGTGCCGCGCCGCCAGCCGATCCTTGTCGAACTGGATCCGGCCTTCCGCATCGTAAAGATTGAGCATCGCGTTGAGCGAATGGTAATCCAGCGCGCCCGTCTCGGGCCTGGTCAGTTCTGTCGTTGCCAAAATGCGGTTACTCCCTGTCGAACGTTTTCAACGTCTTGCGCGGTGCCGAGCAGCTCGAAGCGGTACAAAAAAGGCACCTGGCATTTTTTGGCGATGATGTCGCCGGCGATGCCGTACGCTGCGCCGAAGTTGGTGTTCCCGGCGGCGATGACGCCGCGCAGGTATGAACGGTTTTGCGGAACGTTGAGAAAGCGGATCACCTGGATCGGCACCGCGCCGACGGCGCTGCCGCCGCCATAGCTGGGCACGATCAAGATATAGGGTTGTTCCATCAGCAATTTGCTGCGGGCGCCGGCGATTGGAATGCGGATCGCCGGCAGGCCCAGTTTCTCAACGAATCGGTGGGTGTTCTCCGAACTGCTGGAGAAATAGACCAGCGGATTCATCGTCGAGCCTCAGCAGGTGAGCGCCAGCGCGCCGATTTTGTCCGGCCGGAAACCGGACCAGTGATCGTCACCGGCGATAATCACCGGAACCTGCTGATAACCTAATGATTTAACGTGGTTCAGCGCCTGCTGATCCTGGGTGAGATCGATCACCTGATAATCAATCCCCTGCTTATCAAATGCGCGATAGGTGGCGTTGCACTGGACACAGTCCGGCTTACTGTAAATAATAATGCTCATGATTCGCATTTACCTTTAGACTGAAGGAAAGGCGGACAAGTCAGATAACGGAGCATCGTTCCTGGCGTTTCTGACGGCGTTATCAACCGAACGACATTCCCTGCGGCTGACCTATAAAATACTATATGTTGATATTTGTTTTATCAACCACGCTATATATGGTGTTTTGTGGGGTTGAGTGCGCAGACCGCGTCGGAGCTGGGAAGACGAGGGGAAAATTTTTTTGCGGGTGGGAAATTCCCCCCTCTCAGAGAAGAGGGGGAGGCGAACGCATTATTGGCGCATGCTGACGGCCAGCCGGTTGAAGGCGTTCATGATGCTGATGGCGAAGGTCAGATCGGCGATCTCGGTATCGCTGAAGTGCGCTTTCAGCGCCTCAAAAGCGCTGTCCGGCGCGCCGGTGGCGGCGATCAGCGTCACCGACTCGGCCCATTCCAGCGCGGCGCGTTCGCGCTCGCTGAACTCATGGCTGACGCGCCAGCCCGCCAGCGTATCGAGTTTGGCGTGGCTGAAGCCGCTTTCGCGCAGCGCTTTACCGTGCATGTCCAGGCAGTAGGCGCAGCCGTTGATCTGCGAAACGCGCATAAACATCAACTCGATGGTCGCTTTGTCCAGAGCGCCTTTCTCCAGCGCCATCAGCGCGCTCACCATATTTTTATACGGGGCGGGCGCCAGCTCGGCGTAATTCAAACGTGGCTTAATCATGGTCAACCTCAATCGATAGTAACGAAATCATGCCGCTACTTTAGCGGCCTTATGGTCTATGCTATAGGGCCATAAAATGATTATTTAACCGGGCCATGATGCCAACTTTCCTGACCTCGCTGCGTTTGGACAGCCGGCTCGCCGAACCGCTGTACCGGCAGATTTATCTGCGAATCAAAGACGCCATCGCCCAGGGCAACCTGGCGGCGGGCAGCCGGCTGCCTTCGGTACGCGGGTTGGCGAGCGATCTTGGCGTGGCGCGCGCCACGGTGGAAAGCGCCTATGCTCAACTGATCGCCGAAGGTTTCTTGCTGAGCCGGGGGCAGGCAGGCACCTATGTCTCGCCGCAGTTGCCGCCCATGCAGGGGGCGGCGTCCGCTGAACCGCCGCTGCCGGCGGTGGCGCCCGATCCGCTGCAGCCGCAGGGCATGCTGCAGCCTTTCCAACTGGGCGTGCCGGCGCTGGATGCGTTTCCACGTGCGCTGTGGCAGCGCATTGTCGCCCGCCAGCTGCGCGGTTCTACGGTGGCTTCCCTGGCGCTGCCGCCGGCCGGCGGCCTGCCTGAACTGCGTGAGGCGATCGCCCATTATCTGCATTTGTCGCGCGGCATCAGCTGCCAGCCGGAGCAGATTTTCCTCTGCGCCGGCTACCCGGCGCTGTTGGACTGGGTGGTGGAGACGCTGTTGCATGCCGGTGACGCGGTATGGATTGAAGATCCCGGTTATCCGGTTACGCGCCCGCTGCTGCGGGCCGCCGGCGTGAGGCCGGTCGCCGTGCCGGTGGATGAACAGGGCATGGACATCGCCGCCGGGATCCTGACGGAGCCCGAGGCGCGGCTGGCGGTGGTCACGCCGACTCATCAGAGCCCGCTCGGTGTCTCGCTCAGCCTGGCGCGGCGGATGGCGCTGCTCGACTGGGCGCAGCAGCGCGGGGCCTGGATCCTCGAGGATGACTACGACAGCGAGTTTCGCTATCACGGGCGGCCGCTGCCGCCGCTGAAAAGCCTCGACGTTCAGGGGCGGGTGCTGTACGCCGGCACTTTCAGCAAAACGCTGTTCCCGGCGCTGCGCATGGCTTATTTGGTGGTGCCCGCCGGTCTGACGGCGGCATTCGCGCGCAGCAGCCGGCTGCGCGGCTGCGGCTGCCCACCGCTGCTGCAGGCAAGCGTGGCGGATTTCATCCGCCAAGGGCATTTCTACCGCCACCTGAAACGCATGCGGCCGCTGTACCGCCAGCGGCGCGAGTGGCTGACGCAGGCGCTGGAACGGCGACTGGAGGCGTGGCTGACGGTGGTGCCGCAGCAGGGCGGCATTCAGCTGTTGGCCCGGCTGTGCGACGACATGGCGGATGCGCCCTTGGCGGCGCAGGCGTGGCAACAGGGGCTGGCGGTGCAGGCGCTCTCAGACTGGCGCATCGACAGTCCGGCGGGGCAGGGGTTACTGTTGGGGTTCGCCAATTTCAGCCGGCGAGAGGAGGCGGAGCGAGCGGTGCAGGGGCTAGCGCAGCTGTTTAAACACGCAAATTAAACGGCCCGCGATTTCCGCGGGCCAGACGCACATCTGTTTTATCTTTATGACTGCAGGGGTGTTAACGCCGGGCCAGCAGCACGCCGAGCACGATGCCGACGGCGGCACCGATCCCTACGCCCTGCCAAGGTTTGTCACGCACATAGCTGTCGGCTTGATCGACCGCGTCGCGCGCATGCTGTGTCAGACTGGTGGAGCCATTGAACCGCGCCCGGGCGTCGCGCAACACGCCTTTCGCCTTGCTGTGCAGCTCTTTCAGTTCCTCTTTGGTCTTGTCACCGGACTCGCGCAACACTTCATCCAGCGTATCGGCCAACAGAGTGACGTCCTGATCGATGTCGCGTTCTGTTCTTTCCGCTTTCTTAAACATTCAGCTCTCCATTTCGACACATGTCTTTTAAGTGTAGACCATGTCGAGATTTGCGTGGCCGATCACGGAAAAAACCGCCGTCACGCAGGTGTTTGCCGGCGCCTGGGCTTTGTACATTTGGTTACTCGGCGAAACCAATCACTCACGGAAGCGGCGGTTTGATTCCACTAGTATCTGTTTCAACGGCTCCACCGGAGCTTACCGAAACAACACTCTGAGGATTTAAAGATGAAAAAAGTATTAGCGCTGATCGTTGCTGCCACTATGGGTCTGTCTTCTGTTGCTTTCGCTGCTGATACTGCAGCTACTGCTCCGGCTACCACCACCGCGCCAGCTGCGACCACCACCACCACTACCGCTGCGCCAGCGGCGGCTGCTGAAAAAGCGCCAGCTAAAGCGACGCACCACAAGAAAGCCAAGCACCACAAAAAAGCGCCAGCCCAGAAAGCTCAGGCCGCTAAAAAGCACCACAAAAAAGCGCCGGCTCAGAAAGCCCAGGCCGCTAAAAAGCACCACAAAAAAGCGCCAGTGCAGAAAGCTCAGGCCGCTAAAAAACACCACAAAAAAGCCGGTAAAAAAGCATAATTAAGTGATGTTTGCGGAACCGAAAGGTTCCGCACGCTCCAGTCCGTACTCCAGACACCCGGTTCTTCCGGGTGTCTTCTTTTGAGGCGACGCACGATGATCAATCGCTATCTGTTTGAAGTCATTTTCAGCGCGGTAACCCTGTGCGGGGTGATCGTCGGTTGGGAACTGTTTTTGGCCGGCAGCTTCCTGTGATCATTGCGCCGCGGCGGTTTCATGCAAATGCCGCCAGCCGAGCGCGTTGAGCTGGCGTTCAAACACCACCGTGGAGTAGCGCAGCGTAGCGCTTTGTCCCGGCAGACTCTGTTTTTCCCGGTAGCTGACTACCGCGCCCGTCGGCCATTCGGCCACCAGCTTCATCTCTTCTATCTCGATTTCCAGTCCCGGTTTGGCGGCGCGATGCGCGCGGAAAAAAGCGCACAGCGCGGTGAAATCCAGCGGGGCGCCGTTCAGCGCGATCATGCTGAAATCCGGCGTAAAGCGCGCCAGCAGCGCCTGCTCCTCTCCGGCGCCTTTGCCCAGCCAGCGTTCAATGGCGATGTGGGCGTCGATCACTTCGGTAAAATACGGGTTCATAAAGCATCCTGTTGAGCGTTGAGTTGGCGCACGATGGCGCGGTTGGCGAGGCGCAGGCACAGCAGCAGCGGGATAAGTACGCTGGCGCCCGCCAGAATGAAGCAGGTGCGGTAAGCCGCTGCGGGCGGCAACACGGCCAGCAGTAGATTCAGCAGCAGGCTGAGCAGCGCCACGCCGAGGCAAAAACTGAGCTGGCGGTTGATATTCCACAGCGCGCTGGCGTCCGCCAATTGGCCGTCGGGGATCTGCAGAAACGCGCTGCTCTGCGCGGTGCTGCTGCACAGGCTGCCGCCGAACCCCATCAGGGCGAAGGCGGCGATCTGCAACGCGTGCTGCCCGGCCTGATCGATCTGCGCCAGCGTCAGCATGCCGGCGCCTTGCAGCAGGCAGCCGGCGATCAGCAGCGGCCGCGGGCCGAGGCGGTTAAAGGTTTTGCCGGTCAGCGTGATGGCCAGGAACGATGCCAGCGCCCAGGGCAGCATCAGGCCGCCAACCTGTGCGGCGGGCATCCCCAGCTGGTTTTGCAGATACAGCATTGCCACCAGGCTGACGCCGATGAACAGGCCGGGAATGCACAAATAAACCGTCATGGCGTTGCGCAGCAGCGGATCGCCGACCAGCCGCAGGTTCAGCAGCGGCTGCGGGGTGCGTAGGCTATGGCGCAGATAATAGGCCAGCACCAGCAGACCGGCGGCCAGCAGCGCCGCGCCGGAAGCCTGATGGCCGGCCTCGCTCAGCCGGGTCAGGCCGAGCAGCAGCAGCGTCAGCGCCGCGCAGCCGCTCAGCAGCCCCGTGGCGTCGAGCGGTTTACGCGCCGCCGTCGGCGCTTCCGCGCGCAGCCACAGCGCCGCCAGCGCCAGGGCCAGAGCCGCCAGCGGCAGGTTGGCGAAAAACACCCAGCGCCAGTCCAACCGATCGACGAGCCAGCCGCCCAGCGCCGGTGACAGCGCCGGCGCCAGCAGCCCGACTAACATGATGGCCGCAGACAGCCCGGCGCGTTCATGGCTGCGATACAGCTGATAGGTCAGCGTCTGGCCGATGGGGATCAGCAAGCCGCCGCCCATGCCCTGCAGGGTGCGCCAGCCGATCAGCGTCCCGATGCTGTCGGCGTTGCCCGCGCCGAGGGTGGCCAGCATGAACAGCGCCAGCGAGAGCAGAAACACCCGCCGCCCGCCGATGCGCTGCGCCAGCCAGGCGCTGAGCGGGATCACCAGCGTCAGGCCGAGAATATAGCCGTTGCTGACCCACGCCAGCTGGCTGACCGACGCTCGCATCGCCTGGCCGATGGCGGGGTAGGCGACGTTGGCGATAAACATATTGATCAGATCGACGAAAAAGCCGAGCAGATAGACGATTGCCACTTTGCTGCGATAAGACATGGTGCCTCCGGTTGAAGGCGAGCAGTGTATCGGGGGGAAAAGTGCGGATAAATCGGCGGCTGGCGATTACACTGTCAAAATGTTTTTGATAATAAGGGCGGTGAAATGCTGAATTTGCAGCGCCTGGCGATCTTCGCGGCGGTGGTGGAGGCGGGCAGCTTTACCGCAGCGGCGGTGGCGCTGGGGCAAACCAAGGCGGTGGTGAGCTTTAACGTCAAGCAGCTGGAGAACGAACTGGGGGTGTCACTGCTGGCGCGCAGCACCCGCCGATTATCGCTGACCGATGCCGGCGAACGCTTCTACCAGCGCAGCCTGCAGCTGTTGCAGGAGGCGGAGAACGTGCTCGACGACGTGCGTCGCGATCATCACGGGCTGAGCGGCGTGCTGCGCATCACCAGCACGCCGGAGTACGGCGCGCAGGTGGTGGCGCCGGCGCTGGCGGCGTTTTCGCGGCAGCATCCGCGCCTGCGCATCCAGCATGTCTCTTCTTCTTATCATGCCGATCTGATTTCGGAGCGCTTCGACGTGGCGATCCGCCTGGGCCAGTTGGCGGATTCCAGCCACCGCGCGGCCTTGATCGACAGCTTCGCCATTTTTCCGGTGGCGGCGCCGGATTATCTGGCCGACCGGCCGATTCATTCGCTGACGGATCTGGCGCAGGCGCAGTGGATCGCCCACAGCCGGCTCAGTTCGCCCCTCAGCTGGCAGGTGGTCACGCCGCAGCGCGAAGCGGTGCTTTTCAAGGTGGCGGACGCCGCCACGCTTACCGGCGACAGCGCCGCGGCATTGCTGGCGTTCGCCCTGCATGGCGCCGGGGTGGCGCTGCTGCCGGCGTGGCTGGCGCAGCCCGAGATCGACGCCGGCAGGCTGCAACGGTTGCTGCCGGATCACCGTTTCCCCGAGCAGAGCATCTATGCGCTCTACCCGAACACCCGCCACGTGCCGGAGAAGGTGCGGGCGTTTATCGATTTTCTGCGCGTGCGGGTGGCGGCAAACCGTTAGCGAAATAATAATTCGTTATCACTCTCTCATTTATCATCAAATCTCATCGGGGTATGCTGGAGGGCTTCGTCTACCCCGTCCGATGCGAGCCACCTTCGATGACCGCAGAAAATAACTTCCAGCTGAACCGACGCATTCTGTCCGTGGTGATGTTCACCTTCGTCTGCTACCTGACCATCGGCCTGCCGCTGGCGGTGCTGCCGGGATTTGTGCATGACCACCTGGGCTACAACTCGGTGTTGGCGGGCCTTATCATCAGTGCGCAATACTTCGCCACGCTGTTCAGCCGCCCGCATGCCGGGCGCTACGCCGATCAGCTGGGGCCGAAGAAGGTGGTGCTGTTCGGCCTGACGTGCTGCGGCGCCAGCGGGCTGTTTTACGCGCTGGCGTTCGGCGTTGACGGCTGGCCATGGCTCAGCCTGCTGCTGCTGTGCGTGGGGCGGGTGTTTCTCGGCGTCGGCGAAAGCTTCGCCAGCACCGGTTCCACGCTGTGGGGCATCGGCCGGGTCGGGGCGATGCACACCGCACGGGTGATTTCCTGGAACGGCGTCGCCACCTACGGGGCGATGGCGGCCGGCGCGCCGCTCGGCGTGTACCTGAATCAGCAGTGGGGCTTGGCCGGGGTGGCGGCGCTGATCGTGCTGGCGGTCGCGGTGGCGCTGCTGTTGGCGAGCGGCAAGCCGGACGTCTCGATCGCCGCCGGGCAACGCATCGCCTTTAGCGCGGTGTTCGGCCGCATCTGGGCCTATGGTCTCGGGCTGGCGATGGGCACCGTCGGCTTCGGCGTCATCGCCACGTTCATTACCCTTTACTACGCCGACAAGGGCTGGAGCGGCGCGGCGTTTTCGCTGACGCTGTTCAGCTGCGCCTTCGTCGGCATCCGCCTGATTTTCAGCAACGTCATCAACCGCCACGGCGGGTTGAAGGTGACGCTGGCATCGTTTCTGGTCGAGATCCTCGGGCTGCTGTTGATCTGGCAGGCCGGCGAACCCTGGATGGTGCAAACCGGCGCGTTGCTGGCCGGCGCCGGTTTTTCGCTGGTGTTCCCGGCGCTGGGCGTTGAGGCGGTGAAACAGGTGCCGCTGCAGAACCAGGGTACAGCGCTCGGCACTTATTCGGCGTTCCTCGACCTGGCGTTGGGCATCACCGGCCCGCTGGCCGGGCTGCTGATTGGGCAAGCGGGCGTGCCGTCGATCTATCTGGCGGCGGCACTGCTGGTGGCGCTCGGGGTGCTGCTCACCCTGCGCCTGCTGCAGCGCAGCCGGCGCTGATTCAGGAATAGTCCGAAACCCGGATTCCTCCCCAGAAAATCGTTGTTTCGGTGAATGATTACGGTAAGGTCGCTCAGCGGTCCAGAATGAGAGGAGGAATCGATGTATTTACGGCCGGATGAAGTGGCTAAAGTGTTGGAGAATACCGGCTTTGAGCGTGATTATGTCACCGATCAGGCCTATGGCTACCGCAAGGGTACGCATTATGTGTATGTGAATCGCGAAGCGCGGATGGGCAGAACCGCATTGGTGATCCACCCGGCGTTGAAAGAGAGAAGCGTGCATTTCGCCACGCCGACCTCGCCGGTGCGCACCAGCGAGCAGTATCTGGAGTTTCCCCTGGATTTAAGCAGCGACGCCCCGAACCTGCGTTACGGCATCGCACACGGCTTCAGCTCGCGCGAAGCGCTGTCGCGCTACCTCTACAGCATGTTCCTATAATCGGTCCCCCGCCCGGGGGACGCGATCAGCCGTGGGCCAACGCTTCGCGGTTGAAACGCTCATTGTAGGCGCGGCGGAACTGCGCCAGTTCAAATGCATCGATATCCAGCTCGGCGAAGTAAAACAGCGCCGCTTCGGTGTGCTCGGCGTGCAGCTCCGGCGACAGCCCGGCGCGCAGCAGCACGTCGCGCCACAGGGCAATCTGTTCGTCGTCTGCCTGTTTGATGAACGTCAGATAGATGAACAGCAGGTAAGCGGCCTGGTGCATCTCTTCGGTGTAGCCATTGTTCAGCATGCGGATAAAGGTCTGGCTTTGGCGGCCGCCCATTTCCTGGATCATCGATTCGATCAGCATCGGTTTGACCCTCAGCAGATGGGCCAGCGAATCGATGGCTTTGCGGGTGTCGGACGTCAGAATGCGGTAACCGATAATAAATACGACGATCAGGGCGGCGAGGATGATCCAGGTCATTTAGGCTTTATTACACTCTCAATACGCCAGAAGAGGGAGAGGCGCTGTGCGACAGCGCCCGCTATCAATGCTGTTCGCCGCTGAAATTACCGACCGCGCTCTGCTGGCGCAGATGGTGGTTAAAGGTGGCCGCGTCTTTGGCCAACGCGTCGAGATGGGCGCCAAGCATTTTGATCTGCTTCACCAGCGCATGTTGTTCCGGCACCGAACTGGCGGTGCTCAGTTTGCGCGCCAGTTGTTCATTCTGCGCCCGCAGCGCGGCTTCGCGCTGTTTGGCTTCTTCCAGCAGTTGCTGCAGCGCCTGGTAGCTCTGCTGCCATTCGCGGTGTTGCCGTTCGAAGCTGCTCTGCAACTCATTCATCGCATTTTGAAACTGGATTTCCAGCTCGCGCATTGTCATGGGCTCGATCCTTTGCGGCACTCAATGATGGCTTAGCAGTATAGCGAAAACTGTTCGCAAGCTCACCCGTTGACGACAAATGAGACACATGCCGCTGACAATTCCCGGCTTGCAACCGTGGCAAGGCGTCTTACAATCGACCCCATTCCCGGCCATAAAGGCTGCCGTTCAAGAGAGGTGGAACATGAGCGAGCAGGAAAAAGACTTTTTTGAACAGGCGATGGCGGACGTGGTGCCGCTGGCGAACGGGCGGCAGACGTTGCACCTCCGGCCGCAGGAGACGGTGGACAAAAGCGCGCGGCGCGAAGCACAGCGGCTGCGGCAGGAAAACTTCCTCAGCACCGATTTTCTCGAGGTGATCCCCTGCGAACAGCCGCTGGAGTTCAAAGGGGAAGGCATTCAGCAGGGCGTGCTGGACAAGCTGCGCAACGGGCGTTACCCGCCGCAGGCGTCGCTGAACCTGCTGCGTCAGCCGGTTGAAGCCAGCCGGCAGGCGCTGTTTCGCTTCATCGTGCAGGCGGAGGCGCAAAACCTGCGTTCGCTGCTGATCGTGCATGGCCGCGGGCGGCAGAACGACAGCCATCCGAATATCGTGCGCAGTTACGTCGCCAAATGGCTGGCGCAGTTTGAACAGGTGCAGGCGTTTTGCCGCGCCTTACCGCGCGACGGCGGCGAGGGTGCCTGCTACGTCACGCTGCGTAAATCGGCGCAGGCCAGGGCGGAAAACTTTGAGCGCCACGCCAAGCGTAGCCGTTGAAAGGATTGCCGAAATAAAATGGCCGGCGATAGACGCCGGCCATCGATGAATTATTTATTAAATATTTTATAGTCCAGCGAATAACGGCCGGCGCCGGTCACCGCCAGCAACAGCAAACCACCAATGATGCTGATGTTTTTAAAGAAGTTGATTTCGTTGCCCATCATTTCCATACCGGTCATTTTCCAGAATGGATGGCCGATAAACGCGGTGCCCAAAACATAGAGGGCGAAAATGACCGCGATAGGGCGAGTAAACAGGCCGAGAATAAGCGCGATGCCGAAAATAAACTCCACCACCACGGCAACGATCGCCGCCAAATAAGGCATCGGCGTGCCGTAACCTTCCATCGCCGTGACGGTCGCACCGAAGTTGACCAGTTTCATCCAACCGAAAATGATAAACAGAATCATCAGCAATATGCGGGACAGCAGAATTACGCCGTCTTTTGAGCTATCACCCATTTCGAACTCCTTAGCCACTGTCGGAATTATGTTGTCTTACTGTATAAAGATTAGAACAATTTACGTTTTTTTCTAGCGGCGACGGGCGGTTGCGCCACTTTTTTCGATGGGCGAGACGCGTGGTGAAGCCGGCGGTATTGCCTATACTTGACCCTGGAGCAAAAACAATAAAACAGGCAATGTGAGGCCATGATGGATGAGGAATTGACCGCCGCCGGTTACCGCCGTTATTCCGGTGATAAGATTGACGTTTATTTTAACAGTGCAGTTTGCCGCCATTCCGCCAACTGCGTGCATGGCAACGCGGCTATTTTTACCCTGAATCGCCGCCCGTGGATTATGCCGGACAATGCCGAGCCGGCCGAGGTGAAACGCGTTATCGACAGCTGCCCCAGCGGCGCACTTAAATATAGGGAGAAATCATATGGATCATAAAATCTTGGCAGACGACAAGCGTTTTTATATCAATGATGAGCAAGGCAAGCTGATCGCCGAGATCTCTTTCGTGCCGAGCGGTGACAAGCTGACCATTATCGATCACACCTGGGTGGATGAGTCATTGAAGGGGCAGGGCGTCGGCAAAAAGCTGGTGGCGCTGGTGGTGGAGAAAATGCGCGCTGAGCAGCGTAAAATCATTCCGCTGTGTCCGTTCGCCAAGCATGAGTTTGATACCACGCCAGCCTATCAGGACATTCGCGCCTGAGGCGATAACGGGGCGCGGCGCGCGCCCCGAACGTTCAGCAGACGCCGAAATCGCCGTCTTCGTGGTACAGCGCCACCTCGCTGGCCTGCACCTCCGTGCGCTGCTCTTTACCCAGTTCATTCCAGCTGCAAACCAGGGTTTCGCCGTCGATCGCCACCACGGTCATCTTTGGGCCGCCGGTGGTGCGTTGTACAAAATCACCGATATTGAATGCCATGCGTTCCTCCACAACAGATTAAACCTCACCTATTGATAACACAGAATGGCGCTACCGTTGGCAGATGTTTCGTTATGCATTAAATTATACAGCGATTATCACCAGGGAGAGCAGACTAACATGCCGGGATTATTGATGTTTTATGTGGGCGGTACGGCGCCGGGCGCCAATATTGAGTTGCACGACGTGCAGTTCGCGGCGGCGGATCGGCCGGATGAGGCGTATCCGCTGCTGCGCGAAAAGTGGTTCGGCGATAAGCGCAAGGTGCATGTCGACGGTTATGCGCGCATCGACTGGGCGGACGGTTACGACGTGAGCCTGGAGCCTGCGCCGTTCGCCGGTGAAGAGAAGCTGTTTTTCGTTAACGTGGGCGGTTACCGCAGCGATGAGCTGGCGGAACTGCACCAGTTCGGCCTGTTCGTGGCGCGCTCCGCCGACGAGGCGAAAGACAAAGCCAAACGGGCGCTGCTGACCGATAGCGCGAAGCAGCACAAGGATGACCTGGCCGAGGTGGACGACTGCCTGCTGCTGCAGGCGCTGCAGGGTTATCACGTTCATCTGCGGGCCAACCCGCACGGCAAACCGGCCCGGCCGCTGTGGCAGGGGTATCTGCCGATTGGCGAACCCGCGTTATAACGCCGCCAGCGCCTGCAGCTGTTGCCGCAACCAGCGGCAGGCCTCCGGCCGGCCGTTCTTGCGGTGCAGGTAGATTTTAATCTGATACGGCGGCACCGGAAACGGCAGGGGGTGGATATCCAGCGCCGCCGCCTGCCGCAATTTTTGCGCGGCGTAGCGCGGCATGCTCATCACCAGTTCGCTGTCGGCGACGATGAACGGCGCTCCCAGCAGCGAAGGCGTGCGGATGGCGATATCGCGCTGCAGCCCCAGCTTATCGAGCTGGTAGTCAATGACGCCGCGCTGTTCGTTCCACGGCGTCACCACCAGATGGCGCGCCCGCAGATAGTTTTCCAGCGTCAGTTCGCCGTATTTTACGCTGAAGGCGGGTGAACAAATCGCCACATACTCATCCTCCAGCCAGCTCACCTCGTCGATCTCCGGGTAGCTTTCGCCGTCGGTTTCGGTAAAGCCCAGCGCGAAGTCGATGCGCCCCGCCAACAGATCGTTCAATGCCACCTTGCGCTCGGAATAGCGCAGCTGGAACGACAGCCCCGGCGCCAGGCGCTGCATCTGCGCCATCAGCGCGGGAAACACCGCGAAGGCGGTGTAATCGGTAATGGCGAAGGTGAAGCTCTCCCGGCTTTCGGCGGGAACGAAGCGCGGGCGCGGATGCAGCCCTTTGGCCAGCAGCGCCAGACTTTCGCTGACGGTCGGGGCCAGGCTGTCGGCATACACCGTCGGGTGCATGTCGTTGCCGACCCGGTAGAACAGCTCGTCCGCCAGCGCCTTACGCAGCCGGATCAGCGCGTGGCTCAGCGCCGACGCGCTGAGGGCCAGCTCCGCCGCGGCGCGCGTCACCGATCGCAGGCGATAGATCGCTTCGAACACCAGCAGCAGGTTGAGATCGAGGCGCTTCAAATCCAGATGCATGATATTCATTACCTGTTGATGAAAATGCAGTTCATACAGTATTTGAGGCGCGATATGCTGGCAAGCACAGTCATCAACACACTCAGGATTTGCCATGACCATCGAGATTTACCCGGCGCAAAAAAGCGACGCCAAACTGATTCTGGATATGATTATCGAGCTGGCGGTGTACGAAAAGGCGCGCGAGCAGGTGCTGGCCAGCGTGGAAGATATCGAACGCAGCCTGTTTGGGTCTGGCGCCTGTTCCGAAGCGCTGATTTGTACGGTGAACGGCGAGCCGGCGGGTTATGCGGTGTTCTTTATGAGTTACTCAACCTGGCAGGGTAAAAACGGCATCTATCTGGAAGACCTGTACGTGGCGCCGAAGCATCGCGGCGCGGGCGCCGGTAAAAAGTTGCTGCGGCACATCGCTCAGTTGGCGTGCGAGCGGCAGTGCGGCCGCCTGGAGTGGAGCGTGCTGGACTGGAACCAGCCGGCCATCGATTTTTACCTCAGCATCGGCGCGCAGCCGCAGGGCGAGTGGGTGCGCTATCGCATGGAGGGCGAGGCGCTGACGCACTTCGCGGCGCACGGGGAGGCGCTGCCGGCGCAATAGCCGTTGGGGGGAGGCGGCCTCCCCAACTGTGGTGGTGTGAACGGTTTACTGCGGGTGAATCAGATCAGAATCAGGCGGGTTTGCGGGCGGCGAGAATAAAGATCATCGGGCGTTCCTGCTCTTCGTCCAGCGCCGGGGTAGCGGCGATTTGCTGCGCGCTGGGGCCCCATTCGTTCAAATGCTGGATGATAAATCCTTGCTGCGCCAGCGGGTTGATATAGCTGCCGAGCGTGCGGTGCTGCTTGATGACGCCTTCCGCCAGCCAGTTGGAGACGCGCTGGCCTTCCCGCTGGTAGCCGTTGACCGGCCAGGATTTCTGCCCGTTGCCGTCGGTCAGCCAGCCCTGCTGCGCCGGGGCGGTGTAGATCGGGTGCTCGGCGGTGAAGATGAACTGCCCGCCGGGTTTCAGCGCGGCGTAAACCGTGGCGAACAGCGCGGCCAGATCCTCGAGGTAGTGCAGCGTCAGCGAGCTGTAGACCAGATCGTAACTTTCCGGCGACAGCTGCAGCTGCGCCAAATCTTGCCGGCGGTACTCGATGCCCGCGTCGGCGGTCATCTCCCGCGCCTTGGCCAGCATCTTTTCCGAGACGTCCAGCCCCAGCACGCTGGCTGCGCCCTGTTCGCGCGCGCTGCGGCAAAACCAGCCGTAGCCGCAGCCGAGATCGACCACGCTTTTTCCCTGCAAGTCCGGCAGGATGCGGCGGATGGCGGGCCATTCCGGCGCGCCGTCCAGGCCGTGCTGCGAGCGGCTGAGCTGCGCGTAGCCGTCGAAGAAAGCCTGATTGTCATAGATGTTTTGCGTCATGATGACTCCTTGGGATGAATGACGGCGGCGGAATGCCGCTGCCATACTCTGCATATTGCTGCATAATTCTACGCTGACAACATGAATAACGGGAATGACGATGGACATGATTTCGGTGCGGCAAGCGCCCGAGCTGGCGCCGCGCGCCATTGCATATTTTCAGCGGCACTGGGCCACGGCAGAGACGCTGATGATGTATGAAGACGCTATCAACCGCAGCCTCGGCGCCGCCAACCCGCTGCCGCAGTGGTACCTGTTGATGGAAAATGACCAGATCCTCGGCTGTGCGGGGCTGATTACCAACGACTTTATCAGCCGCGGTGAGCTGTATCCCTGGCTGTGTGCGCTCTACGTAGAGGAAACGCAGCGCGGCCGGGGCTGCGGCGCCAAGCTGATTGAGCATGTGGCGGCGGAAACTCGCCGGTTGGGCTTCCCGCAGCTGCACCTGTGCACCGATCTGGAGGGTTACTACGAGCGCAGCGGTTTCGTTTATAACGGGCTCGGCTATCACCCCTGGGGCGAGGCCTCGCGGGTCTATTCGCGGGTGCTGTAAACAGATCCGCTGTTTACCAAGATTCAGCTTATTATCTGCAACGGAAAAAACGGCACGCGGAGAAGCGAGCCGTTTTTTCTTTGAATCTGAATTGGGAGCGTCTGACTGACGGTATATTATTCGCTATTGTATTGAAATTAATGAAAAGATTCATCTTGGTTATTTCATTTGAGTTTAATGCTTTGTTTATGTCATTAACTGACATCTGTGCTGGGTAATTATGCATAATTATCATGGGTGTTTGTCTGCTGTATTGTTGTTTTTTTTCTGCTCTCATGTCTTTTTATCTATTTTTACCTATTTTTTTTACCTTATGTTCTGAATTGTTGATGGTGTTTAGGTTTATATTTTAATCCCAGCTCTGGGGCGCTAGATTAGCGCTTACTGTATCGGTGGCGAAAACGACGCGACTGAGCTGTACCTCGAAAAATAAATTGATGACTCTCTAATGAGAGAATGTTTTTTTTCGCCTCCGCATTGGAATGAATAAGTATTTATTTCGTCAATGGTTTGTGTGATTAAAAGGGTATGGACTAATGGGAACGGAAACCACACTGTGATGAAAAAGAGACTGTTGCAAAATAAATTATGGCCAATAAGCGTATTTAGCCTGTTGATGTTTTTTCCCGGTCAACTTATTGCCGCGCCTGCTGCTGAGTTGAAAGTGTCCGGGAAAATAAAGCATTCAGGATGCACCGTTATTGCCGGTAACGATGGCGTTTATGATTTTGGCACCGTGCGGGAAGGCCCCCGGGGGAAGGTACAGAGATTGCCGGCCTTGAAACAAACCTGGCAGGTGCGCTGTGAGGGCGATGCTTACCTGGCGCTCATTCCGATGGATAACCGCTCTGCCAGCCGCAACGGGTCGGACCTGAGTCGTTTCGGGCTGGGGAATGCGTCCGATGGGAACTCCATTGGGTATTTTATGTTGGGCCTGTCTCGCTCTACGGTGAACAGTGTTCCGGCAGCTTTGCGCGCACATAATGCGGCCGGGACTTCACCAGGTAGCGAAGTGGCGTTGATTTCCGGTGAGCGTACCGATTGGTTGCTGGCGGATTCGACGCGAGCCTTTGGTCGTACTTATACCATGGATATTTCGGTGACGCCGGTTCTGGCTGCCGACATTCCCACTGCCGATAAAGTGGAGCTGGACGGTTCGGTAACGTTGAATTTTGTTTTTGGGCTCTGAATAAAGCAATAAATGCGCAGTGTCAAATTCATACCTGGTTTTTACGCCTGTGCGGGTGAAGACAACGAATTTGATTGAGCAAGAGGGGATTTATCCTCGTTTAACATCCTGCCATCTTTTTTGAACAGGATAATATTAACTATGAGTATGGATATTCATGATGAAAAAAACAGTAATCTCTGCAAGCATCGCCGCAGTCTTGATGATGGCGAATCAGGTTTCTGCGGCATCTATGTCACCAGAGCTGAAGGTCAAAGGGCAAATGGCGGTACCGTCTTGTCAGGTATCCATTGTTAACGATGGCGTTTTCGATCTTGGCAAGCTGTCCAATGCGTTGGTGAGCTCCACGACAGCCACCGCGCTGGCTAAATCGCAAAAACAGTTGGTCGTTGACTGTGAAGCCGAAACCTTTCTGAATTTCACCGTGGTCGATAACCGCGAAGGCACTGCCAGCGTAACGGGCAGCGCCAACTTTGGCCTGGGTGGTGTCAATGGCTCCGGCAAACTCGGTTATTATAAAGTCAATGCCCTTAATGCCGCAGTTAACGGCGTTTCTTCAGCACTGTACAGCGTTCAGAAAGGCGCCACGACATTCTCTACCGTCAGTTCGGCCTATGTCGATAAAAACAACGTCACGGGTTGGGCAAAGTCGGGTAATGTTCAAAACAGCGGAAGACTCTTCTCCGTAATGCTGGAGGTTGAACCTTATTTGGCTTCTTCTAAAGACATGAACGGTCCTATTACCGATAGCGTAAAACTGGATGGATCTTCCACCCTTAATTTTGCGTACGGCATCTGAGTGCCTGAAAAAGTTATTTGGATTGTAGCGATATAAGGATGTCGACTAATGAATAAAATTGCGTTGCGCATGATGGTAGCTGCCACGCTGCTTGTTACCGGGGGGAGTTTGGCCGCCGGCCCGAGCGCGGAAATTAAAGTAGTGGGTGAACTGATAGCGCCGACCTGTGAGGTCAAACTCCCTAACGAGGGCATTTTCGATTATGGCAGCATCAGCCATACGAGAATCAGCAAGGACAAGCCGGTTAGCCTGGGAGTTAAAGGCGGCAGTACCATGGAGGTGAAATGCGATGCTGAAACACCGATGACTTTTAACGTTATCGACAACCGTCTGGGCAGCGCCAGTGAGACAGGAAAAACCTTTGGCCTCGGTAACGTCAATACTACCGGTAAGCTGGGGTTCTATTCGATTCAGGCCTATTTCCCTCAGATTGATGGGGTGACTGGCAGATTGTTCGTTACTTCAGACACGTCGATCACTTCACCTCAAACCGTGGTTAATCTTGAGCACGGTAAGCGTGTGGGTTGGGCCTCAGCTTCAGGCAATACGCTAGCTATCGGTAAAAACTTCACCGCTCAGCTGTTGGTTGAAGCCTTCCTGGCCAAAAGCGGCGATATGCACGGCGGGGTGAGTGAAGACGTTAGTCTGGATGGGTCTACCACGCTGGAGTTCGGCTTCGGGCTGTAATACCGGATAGATAGCGCAGGGGGAGCTCTCTCCCCCTTTTTCTGAATCTATCACTCCCTGAATTAACCCAGAGAAGATGACGTGTCTATCAGGCAAAGCGCATCGGCACTGCTGTTTCTGTTGGTCTGGCCGATGACGAAAACTGCTGCCTCCGGATTCGATGTCAAAACCCTGGCGCAACTGGGGTATAACGCGGACATCGCTGCCTTTTTCAATACCGCTCGGTTTTTGCCGGGCGTACACCGGGTGATGCTGGAGGTCAACGCGGCGCAGCGCTACCAGGAGGAGGTGCGCTTCGACTCTGAAGGTGAGTTATGCCTGGATGAACGGCTAGCACAGACGCTGCGTTTACGGGTTGCGTCGCCTCTAGGCCGCTGCGAACGTCTTGAGACGTATTGGCCGCAGGCGGTGGTGAGGGTATTTCCCGGCGCCTTTCGGGTGGAAATAACCCTGCCGGAGGTGGCGTTCGACCCGGATAAATTGCGTACCGAGCAGTCAGGTGGCCATGCGCTGCTGCTGAACTACGATCTTTACGCCAACCGCCGCCAGGGGCGCTACGGCAATCAGCAGACGCTGCAGGCGATGCTGGAGCCGGGCATCAACCTCAGCAACTGGGTACTGCGCAACCGTTCGAGCTACAGCAACGACGAGAACGGTAGCCGGCTCGAGGTGTACGAAACCTCGGCGAGCAAAGATTTTCCTGGCTGGGGTGCGTTTGTGCAGCTCGGCGAATTCAGTGCCGGCGGCGTACTAAGTGGTAACGTGCCGCTGAGCGGTGGGCAACTGGCGTCCGTGGATATCGGAGGACACAACGCGGCACTGACAGTGCCGCTGCAGGGCAGCGTTGTGAACCCGGCGACGTTAGAGGTCAAACAGCACGGACAACTGATATTTCGCACCCTGCTACCAGCCGGGCCGTTTTCGCTGAGCGAGTTGGGGCCGGTGATGGCCGGGGTGGAGGCAGAGGTCACCGTTATCGAAACCGACGGGCGGCGGCAACGCTTTACGGTCACGCCCGATACAGGCGATCCAGCGGATCGCTCGGGCGGCTATCGTTTGGCGGCAGGGCGTTATCAGCCCTACGGGGGCGACCATTATGGGACATCGCCGCCAGCGCTGCTGCTGGGGGAGAAGGCGTTCCGTCTCGGCCAGGGGCAGATAACGGTGGGCGGTTTGTTGGCTCATACCTATAAACGACTGGGCTGGCAGGGCAGTTTGGGAGACGACGGCGGCAACTGGTTATCGGGCAGTGCTATTTTCACCCGTGGCCGGCAGCCTGGCGCGCAGCTGGAGACCCAAGGGCAGGTGGCTATGGGGCGGAGTCTGGCGCTGTCTCTGTCGTCACAGTACCGCACGGAAGGCTTCCGGGAGGCGGACGAAGGGCTGCTAAACCCGTCCTCAGTAGAGGCAGAGACGGCACGGTTGCGCTACAGCGGCGGGCTGGCACTTTCCTGGCGAGCCCTGAACGCCGGCGTGCTGGCTTACTCACTGTCGCATGAACGCTATTACCGCGGCAGCCGGCGCAGCTGGACGCATGCACTGGCATATGGTGCGAGCCTGGGGCGGGCGACGTTAAGCGTTAACCTACAGTCTTCCGCTTATGATCGTGCTGCGGTCTATGCCGGGTTGAGTCTGCCTTGGGGAGCGGGCAGCGTTAGCAGCCGGTTGCAGGCGCGGCGTAACAAGCAAATGACGCTGGGCGGCAGTTGGCAGGGGCCGTTGAGCGAACGGCTCAATGGCTATCTGGACGTGACGCGGGACGCGGACGGTGACTATCAGAGCGCCGGCAACCTGAACGGCGAGACGCCCTATACCCGGCTTGGGTTGGGCGCCTCGCGCAGCGGGCAAGGTAGCACATCGCTGTCGCTGTCGTCGTCGGGAGGGCTGGGGGTGGCCAACGGCACCTGGGTGACGTCGCCGCAGCGCATCGGCGACACCTTCGCGGTGATGAAGGTGCCAGGACAGTCCGGTGTGAAAATATCGGGCAGCGGCAATGGCGTCACGGATTTCGCCGGTGACGTGCTGCTGCCGGTGCTGATGCCCTACATGCCGCTGCGTGCTCAGGTCGATACGTTGTCGCTACCGCTGAACCTACGGCTGGACAGCACGGATGCGGCGCTTGAGCTGGCACGCGGCACTGTGGCGGAGCGGCGTTTTCGGGTGACCGAAGTGCGCCAGCTGCTGCTGACCCTGCGGGATGAGAGCGGCGCGCTGCTGCCGACCGGGGCGTCGGTGCACGACGAGCGGGGGCAGCTGCTGGGCACGCTGATAGGCGAGGGTAACCTGATGCTGGTGAACGACGATATCGGCAAGGCGCTGCGGGTGCGGCGTCTGAACATGAACGAATGCGTGGTGAGTTACGCGGTGCCGGCGGCGTTCGACCCGTCGGTGTTGTACGAAGAGGGCGATGGCGTCTGCCGTGCGGCGGGCGGCTCGTCCGATAATGGATGAGAAGAGAGGAGCAATCATGACGATAAAACGGAGACTGGCGCAACTGCTGGGCGGGCTGTGGTTGACGCTGGGGCTGGCGCATTCCGCCGGGGCGTCGTTTCAGCTGGAGAGCATGGGCATCGTGCTGGAGGAGAACCCGGGGCGGGTGAGCTTCAGCATCAGGAACAGCTCGTCGGAGCCGATATTGCTGGCGACGAAGGTGGAGGATTTGGATGGCAAAGGGTTCAGCAAGGCGGTGCTGCTGTCGCCGCCGATAGCGCGCATCGAGGCGGGGCAGAGCCAGCAGGTGAACTTTGTGCTGAAGCCGGGTACGGCGCTGCCGCACGAGGTGATGCTGAAGGCGTCGTTCGAGGGGATAGGGCAGGCGGTGGACAACAGCGCGCGGATGCCGGTACGGCAGAGCATCGGGCTGATTCTGCAGCCGAAAGCGGTGGCGGTGAGCAAGACGCCGTGGGACGACCTGCGGTTGAGCGCAGGAGCCGGTCGGCTGACGCTCACCAACGGCGGGTTGCACGTGGTGCGGCTGGCGCCGCAGCTGACGTTGCAGCCGTCGGGCAAGGTGGTGACGCTGGAGAACTACTACCTGATGGCGGGCGAGACGCAGACGCTGGCGGTGGAAGGGCAGCCGACGTCGGTTGTCATCACGCCGCTGAGCCGCTATGGCTTCAAGCAGGATGCGGTGACGCTGACGGTGAAGTGATTTGGATGAAAATCAGACGCCTTGCATAAGCAAGAGATGTAGTTAGGCATGGTGAATGCCGCGAGAAATGAAACGTTTTTTCGTTCACCCCGGAGGTAGAGCGGGTTACACTGGCTGCTTGTTCGCCACCGACCGGGTTAATTCGCCGCCGCGATGAGAGTGCCACGCCAGCTACCGCAACGCTTTACCGCCTGCATCGCCATTATGGCGGTGCTGTTGCTGTTTGTTGCGCCGGTGGTGTCGAAATCGCTGATGCACCATCAGATGATGGGCGGCATGGCGCAGCCGGCAGCCGCCATGCCGCATGACATGCATGGGATGGCGATGCCCGCCGCCGAGCATGCCGGCCACCATGGCATGGATCCGGCGGAGATGATTTTCTGCGGCTATTGTGAGCTGCTGATCCACGTGCCGCTGCTGTTGTGGGTATTCGTCCCGCTGCTGTGGCTGATGGCGCGTATTGCGCGCCTGCCTTGCGCGCCGCGCATCGTCCCCCCGCCCATTCGGCGCCTTGCTCTGCGGCCAAGCCCGCGCGGGCCGCCCGGCCAATCGTTTTTCCCTATTGCTTGATCATGGGTCACGCCGTCCGTATCGCTGCGGACGGTTTGCCTGCGTGCACAGTTTGAAAAACGAGAAAGGCCATGTCTTCAATAACCAAAACTCCACCTGCCGCATCGCCGCGAGGCGCGATGCTGAACCTGATCAGACGGCTGCATTTTTATATCGGCCTGCTGGTTGCCCCTTTTATTCTGGTCGCCGCACTGACCGGCACGCTGTATGTGCTAACCCCGCAGCTTGAAGAGGCGCTGTATCGCGATGCGCTTTTCACCGAACCGCACGGACAGGCGAGATCGCTGGCCGACCAAATCGCCGCCGCCCGCCGTGTGGCGGGTGCCGAGACGCGCATTTACGCCGTGCGCCCGGCGCCCGGCGCGACGGATACCACGCGCGTACAGTTCGTGGGAGGCGATCTGGGCGCTTCCGAGTCGCGCGCGCTGTTTGTCGATCCTTACACGCTGGCGATCAAGGGCGATATGACGGTGTACGGCACCTCCGGCGTACTGCCGCTGCGCACCTGGCTGGATAAGCTGCACAGCAGCCTGCTGCTCGGCGATATGGGCCGCAATTACAGTGAGCTGGCGGCATCCTGGCTGTGGGTGGCCGCGCTGGGCGGCGTGGCGCTGTGGCTGGCGACGCGGCCGAAGCGCAAGCTGAAAAGGGTGAAAGGGGGCTTCGCCGCTAACCGCCATTGGCATATCACGCTGGGCGTAGCGCTGCTGGCCGGGCTGCTGTTCTTCTCGGCTACCGGGTTGACCTGGTCGCAGTGGGCCGGCGGCAACATCGACGCGCTGCGGGCCAACCTGGGCTGGCTGACGCCGCAGGTCAACGCCAGCCTGCAGGCCGATGCGCCGCAGACGCCGGCCGATCCGCACGCCGAGCACCGCGGGATGATGCCGGGCATGAAGATGAACCCTGCCGCACAGGCCAATGCGCTGAACGGCGATTGGGATCGGGCGCTGCACGCCGCGCGCGCCGCCGGGATCGATGCCGCCAAGATAGAGCTGCGCCAGCCGAAGGGCGAGGGCAAAGCCTGGACGGTGACCGAAGTGGATCGCAGTTGGCCAACGCAGGTGGACGCGGTCGCCATCGCGCCGCAAAGCTTCGCCGTCGTCGACCAGGTGCGGTTCGGCACCTTCCCGCTCATCGCCAAGCTGACCCGCTGGGGCATCGACGCCCACATGGGCATTCTGTTCGGCTTGCCGAATCAGCTGCTGCTGGCGGCGTTCGGCCTCGGGCTGTGCCTGACGATCGTGCTGGGTTACCGCATGTGGTGGATCCGCCGCCCGGCGGCGGGTGCGCAGCATCCGGTGCATACGCTGGTCACCGCCTGGCTGGCGCTTTCCGTGCCGTCGCGCGCCGTCACGCTGCTGGTAGCAGCGGCGCTGGGTTATTGCCTGCCGGTAATGGGCGTGAGCCTCGCGGCGTTGCTGCTGGTGGACGTATGGCGCTGGCGCGGCCAGCGGCAAGGCCTTCGGGACGAAACGCCGGAAGCGGCCGCCCGCCGCGCCGAGGTGCGCAAGTTCCGCGCGGCGGTGGCGACGGTGGCGGTAGCGGTCGGTTGCGTGATGGGCCGGGCGATCCTCGGCGGTACCGTCGAGCAGTTTCAGCTGCCGATTGGCGTCTGGAGCGCCCAGATGATCGTGATGCAGAGCCTGATGGTGTTGCTGTATACGCTGGTGTTCACCCTGCTGCTTTCCATTCCGCTGTGGTATTTCTTCCTGGGGGAAAAAGAGGGGCGATGAGGTATTTTGCGCCGATGTGAGGCGTTCAACCCCGCTGCGGCGGGGTTTTTCTTGGTTACATCAGCCGGTGCGCGTGCAGTTTGACGCTTTCCATGATGCTGTCCATCGTCACCTGCACGCGGTGCGGCAACACGCCTCGCCGGCGGTAGATCAGGTAGGCCTGCATATCGATGCCGCGCTCGCGCGCCAGGCAAGGCTGCAGTGTGCCGGCATCCAGCTCGGCGGCCACGGAATAATACGGGGCGTAGACGATGCCCAGGCCCTGTTTGGCCAGCTCGATCGCCGGCAGAATGTTATCGCAGACGCTGGCGCCGTTGATCTCGACCTGCACCAACTCCCCCTGCGCATTGTAGCCGCTCCAGGTATTGCGGATGCCGCCCAGCATGCGCAAGGTAATGCAGCGATGCTGCGACAGTTCATCCAGCTCCTTCAGCGGCGTGCGGGCGATGTAATCCGGCGCGGCGAACAGCCCAACGCGAAAACGGGTAAAGGGCCTAGCGATCAGGCTTTCGTTTTGCGGCTGGAAAAAGCTGATCAGCAAATCGCAGTCGCTGTCGAATACTGCGCCATATTTTTTCTCACGTTCGTCGGGGTTGCGGGTCACCAGATCGACAGTCAGCGCCGGCGCAGCGTGCAGCAGCGGCGGCAGCAAATAGCTGGCCAGGAAAGCGTGGATGCCTATCGGCGCGCCGAGCGTGACCATGCCGCTCATACTGCGCTTATAGGTGCCGGCCATATCGAGCAGATCGCTATGCTCGTTCAGCAACTGCGAGGCGCACCGCAAGAATTGTTCGCCGAACTCGGTCAGTGACAGAGTGCGCGGGCCGCGCAGGAATAGCTCCAGCCCGAGCCGCCGCTCCAGCGCGGTGAGGGCGCGCGACACATTGGACTGCGGCATATCCAACAGCTGCGCCGCTTTGCTGACGCTCGCCGTTTCGGCGATGACGCTTACAATCCTGAGCTCTTCAATACGGAAGTCTTTCTCTTTCACTGGCTGGCTCGTATGAGTATGTATATCAAAAATGATATACGTCTTTGGCGGCATTGTCATATGACTTATCACGGGCGGGTGGGTATCATTCGATTTGATTATTTGCTATCCACATAAATAAAGAGAAATCCGTCAATGAAAGTAACAAGAACGGTGATTTTACCTGCGCTGTTATTATTGGCCGCGTGCTCGTCCGCCGTGACCGAAAAAGAAAAATATTCGACCTTTCTGACCAATTATAACGATATTAACAAAGGCCAATCCGCGTCCGGTAAAGACGTTTTATATTGGAAAGATCAGAGCGTCGATTTTTCCCGTTATCAATATCTGGTGTATCAACCGATGATCTATTTCCCGCGGCCGAAACCGAGCGAAATGGTCAGCCAACGCGCGCTCGACAATATCCTGAATTACACCAACCAGCAGTTTAAACAGGCGATGGGCACCCACTTTACGCTGGTGGACATGCCGCGTGAGCATACGCTGATCTTCCGCGGCGCCATCACGGCGATCGACACGCAGAAGAAAGGGCTGCAGGTCTATGAAGTCTTGCCAATCACGCTGCTGATCGCCGCCACGCAAAGCGTAACCGGGCACCGCACCATGGAGAGCGCGGTTTATATGGAAGGCGAGTTTATCGATGCCGCGACCAACCAGCCGGTGATTAAAGTGGTGCGTAAGGCTTCGGGAGAAAATCTTAATAATGAGAAAGCACAGCTGAAAGTCACCGACGTGAAGAACGCCATCGATACCATCGCCAACGACATCAGACAATATAACACGCTATAGAGATTATTTATTTCCATTATTCTCAACCAGGACTTTACATGTTTCTTAACTATTTTGCGTTAGGCGTACTGATTGCGGTATTCCTGATATTATTCTACGGCGTCATTATTATTCATGACATTCCTTATTTGCTGGCGAAAAAGCGCCGGCACCCGCATCAGGATGCGATTCACGTTGCCGGTTGGGTCAGCCTGTTTACGCTGCACGCCATTTGGCCGCTGCTGTGGATCTGGGCGACGCTCTATCGGCCGGAACGCGGCTGGGGCATGAGTGAAAGAACGGAATCCTCAACGGATCTGCAGGCGCGCATCGCGCTGCTCGAAACGGAATTACAACGCCTGCAGGAAAAGCCGACGGCGGTTCCCGGCCCCACGGTAAGTTGAGCGTAGCCTATGGATTTACTTATTATTCTCAGCTATGTGGCGCTGAGCTACGGCGTATTTAAGCTGTTCCGCATTCCGGTCAACAAATGGACCGTGCCGACCGCCGTACTCGGCGGGATCGTTATCGTCGGCGCTTTGATTCTGACGATGAACTACAACCATCCGTACAGCGATCGGGCGCAGAAAATTGCCGTGTCGGTGCCGATGGTGCCGCAGGTCTCGGGCATGATCGTTGAGGTGACGGAGAAAACCAACGTGCTGCTGCGCAAAGGCGAGGTGCTATTCCGGCTCGACGACAGCCGCTACCGCGCGCGGCTCAGCAAGCTGGAAGCGGATCTGGCCGGGGCGGAGGCGGAGATCAGAACGCGCCGGGCGGCGCTCAGCGAGTCCGCCGCCAACGTGCAGCGGGCGAACGCGGAGTATGATCGTGCCCGCAAGGATTACCAGCGCTACGCGAAAGGGGCGGCCATGCCGGTCAACCCATTCTCGGAGCAGGACGTCAGCCATGCGCAGCAGCAGTATCAGGCACAATCCGCCGCGCTGCAGGCGGCGAAAGCCCAGTTCCAACAGGAACAGGCTCGGTTGTCCGGACGCTATGACGGCGAAGACGCCACGATAGCCAGCCTGAAATCGCAAATAGCCGAAGCGCGTTACAACCTGGAACAAACGGTGGTGCGTGCGCCGAGCGATGGCTATGTCACGCAGGTGCTGGCGCGGCCGGGCACGGCGGCGGTGCGCTTGCCGTTCAAACCGGTGATGATCTTTATCCCGCAGCAAAAGCGCCAGGTGGTGGCGGTATTCCGCCAGAACGCCATCTTGCGCTTGGCGCAGGGGGATCAGGCTGAGGTGGTGTTTAACGGCTTGCCGGGACAGGTTTATGGCGGCACCGTGAGCCGGGTGTTGCCGGCGATACCGGACGGCAGCTACCAGGCCAGCGGCGCACTGCAGGGCCTGAGCGCCACGCCGGGCCGGGAAGGGGTGTACGTAATGATCGATCTGGCAGCCAACCCGGATCTGGATCATCTGCCCGACGGCGTGAGCGCCCAGGCGGCGGTCTATACCGGGCACTTCGAGCACGTCTCCGTGATGCGCAAAGTGCTGCTGCGCATGACCAGCTGGCTGCATTACCTCTATCTGGATCACTAGCCCGCATTGGCCCGGGGGAACCCGGGCCAAGGGGCTTCCCCCTGAATGTGACAAAAACAAAAAAGCCCGCAACCGAAGTTGTGGGCTTTTTCGCTATTATCGCCGGGTCTATCTGGTTCACTGGCGACGTATTTGGTGGAGCTGGCGGGAGTTGAACCCGCGTCCGAAATTACTACACCGTCGGCACTACATGCTTAGTCCAATCTTTACATTCGCCGGCCAGCTGCGGATGGACACGCTACTGACAGACTAGCCTGATTGAGTTTAACGCTTCGGCCCCAGGCAGGACGTCCACGCGATCTCTTTTGGGTTTGACCTCTCTTGATCCCCGTCCTAAGAGCGGAGGCTAGGGAGAGAGGGCTCTAAGCAGGGTATTAAGCTGCTAAAGCGTAGTTTTCGTCGTTTGCGACTATTTTTTTGCGGCTTTTTACGAGGCCAACCGCCCCTCGGCATGCTCCTAGGGCTTCGCAAATCCCGTCGAATCCAGAATCAGCCCCAAGTAACTTTGTGCAGTATACCAGAAGTTTACCTCGATAAGCCAGCGGCTTAACGATTGGCGTGCTTCATGATACGGGCTTTCGCCGTCTGCCATTCGCGATCTTTGATGTCATCGCGTTTGTCGTGCTCTTTCTTGCCTTTGGCTACGCCGATCTTGATCTTGCTCCAGGCATTTTTCCAATACAGGGACAAGGCCACCACGGTGTAACCTTCGCGGTTGACGCGGCCGAGCAGGGTGTCCAGCTCGCGCCGGTTCAGCAGCAGTTTACGGGTACGCGTCGGATCGCACACCACATGCGACGAAGCCACGTTGAGCGGGGTGATGGTGGCGCCAAACAGATAGGCTTCACCGTCACGGAACGTCACGTAGCTGTCGCTGAGGTTGGCTTTGCCTGCACGCAGCGATTTAACTTCCCACCCTTGCAGCGACAGGCCCGCCTCGAACTCTTCTTCAATGAAGTATTCGAAACGCGCGCGCTTGTTTTGGGCAATGGTGGCGGAACCGGGTTTGTGTGCTTTTTTCTTTGTCATAGTGCGTTCATTATACTGGATGCTCCAGCGAAAGAAATCCTTTCCCGTTCAGCACCTGCGCAATTTTTCGCATTTTTGGTGCCCTCATCCCTTAGCAGATTTTTTGTTTGCCGCCAGATAAATGGTATTATCTGTACGTTTTATGTCTTACAGGAAATGATATGCCCCAGATCAGTCGGTCTGCATTAGTGCCGTTCAGCGCCGAGCAGATGTATCAGTTGGTTAACGATGTTCATTCTTACCCCGATTTTCTGCCAGGCTGCACCGGCAGCCGGGTGCTTAACGCTACCTCCAACGAGATGACCGCTGCGGTGGACGTCGCCAAGGCCGGTATCAGCAAGACCTTCACCACCCGCAATACGCTGCTGGATAACCAGAGCATCAATATGCAGCTGGTTGATGGCCCGTTCCGCAAGCTGATGGGCGGCTGGCAGTTCACACCGCTGAGCGAAGAGGCCTGCAAGGTGGAGCTGCACCTGGACTTCGAGTTCACCAACAAACTGATTGAGCTGGCGTTCGGCAAGGTGTTCAAAGAGCTGGCGGGCAGCATGGTGCAGGCATTCACCCAGCGGGCGAAAGAGGTCTACAGTGTCTGACATTCAGGTCGAGGTGGTGTACGCCTTGCCGGAGCGTCAGTACCTGCGCAAGGTGAAACTGGCCGAGGGCAGCAGCGTTGAGCAGGCGATCCAGGCTTCGGGCCTGCTGGAGCTGCGCCAGGATATCGATCTCAAGAGCAACAAAATCGGCATCTACAGCCGCCCGGCCAAGCTGGGCGACACGCTGAACGACGGTGACCGGGTGGAGATCTACCGGCCCTTGATAGCCGATCCGAAAGAGCTGCGCCGGCAACGGGCAGAAAAGGCAAAAAAATAAGGCGCTTATAGCGCCTTATTTTTTTATCTGAAGCTGACTTTTTCTTCCGCGTTGCAGCCTGCGACTGTCATGAGGAACATCATGCCCCCTCATGGGCCGGAAGAGCGGGCGGCACCAATTACTTGGTCAGCGCCGGTTTGTTCTGGATATCGGTCAACACGCCTGCGCTGTCGAAGGTCAGCGTCAGCGTCTGCTGGGTGATGTCTTCATGGCCAGGCTGCTGACGGAACACATAGAACCACGTCTGAGTCCCGAACGGGTCTTGCAGCATTGGGGTGCCCAATGTGTAAGCGACCTGTTGTTGGGTCATCCCTTTCTGAATTTTCGCCACGTCGGTCGACGTCAGGTAGTTCCCCTGGTTGATGTCAGGACGATAAACCACCTTTTCAAAAGTAGAACAGCCTGCAGTCAGCATCACAAGAACTACAGCGGCGGCAGTCAGCGTTTTACAGCGCATAGTAATCACATTCCTTTAGGGCATAGGATGCCGATGATAATAGACCTTGCGGCAGTTGGAAACCTTTATACCCTTCATCTTTCACGTTGCGACGCATTGGCTTTCCTTTAGCACCTCAAGCGCTTGGCCTTTTTCAGGCCGTTGAGATGGCTTTGGATCACCGCCGCGCCGCACTTTAGATATTTCTCGGGCCAACAGCGTCACTGTCAGACCGCAGGAAAGTGAAAAAGTTGAGCTTTTTTATGCGGCCAGCAGTTCTTTGGCGTTCGCCAGCGTATTGCGGGTGACTTCGCTGCCGCCGAGCAGGCGCGCCAGCTCCTGCAGCCGGGCGCGTTTATCCAGCGGCGCCATCTGGGTTTCGGTCACCGTGCCGTCGGTCTGCTTGCTGACGAACAGGTGCTGATGCCCGCATCCGGCCACCTGCGGCAGGTGGGTGACGCACATCACCTGGGTGGATTCGCCGAGCTGGCGCAGCAGGCGGCCGACGATGGCGGCGGTTGGGCCGCTGATGCCCACGTCCACCTCATCGAAGATCAGCGCCGGGGTTTCCATCTTGCGGGCGGTGATCACCTGAATGGCCAGCGCGATGCGCGACAGCTCGCCGCCGGAGGCAACCTTCGCCAGCGGCTGCAGCGGCTGCCCCGGGTTGGTGGAGACGCAGAACTCGGTGCGGCTGGCCCCTTCGGCGCTCAGATGCTGCGGTTCGAAGCGCACGTCGATGTTGAATTTGCCGTGCGGCATGGAGAGGGCCTGCATGCTGTCGGTAATGAGCGTGGTCAGCTCGGCGGCGTAGTGCAGGCGTTTCTGGTGTAGCTCTTCCGCCAGCGCCAGCGCCTGCTGGTGATGCAGGGTGACCGCCTCGTTCAGGTGTTCATGATCGCTTTCCTGCTGCGACAGCAACTGCTGTTCATCCAGTAACTGCTGATGCAGCTGCGGCAGCTCCTCCGGCGCGACCTGGTGTTTGCGCGCCAGGCTGATTTGGCGCGACAGGCGTTGTTCCAGCTCGTGCAGGCGGTTGGGATCGAGATCCATGCGATCGGCGTAATGGCGCAGCTCGTCGCTGGCTTCGCTGATCTGGATAGAGGCCTCTTCCAGCATGTCCAGCAGGCCGCTGAGCTTATCGTCCAACCCGGCCAGCTCAAGCAGCAGGTGTTTGGCGCTGTAAAGCTGGCTGAGCATGTTGTTCTCGTCGCTGTCGGCCAGCAGCTGCAACGTTTGCTGGCTGAGGGTCAGCAGCTGGCCGCTGTTGGCCAGGCGCTTGTACTCGGCGTCGGTCTGCTCGAACTCGCCGGCCTGCGGCGCGAATTCGTTCAGCTCTTTCAATTGGTATTGCAGCAGCTGCTTGCGCGCTTCGCGCTCGATGGACTGCTGTTGATGGTGCGCCAGCTCGCGGCAGCTCTGGTGCCAGCGCTGGTAGGCCTGGCTCATCGCCGCCAGCAGGGCGGGCTCGTCGGCGTAGGCGTCGAGCAGCGCTTTTTGGTGCTCCGGCTTGAGCAGCAGCTGATGGGCGTGTTGACCGTGGATTTGAATCAGGCGTTGCCCCAGCTCGCGCAGCTGCGACAGCGGCACGGCGGTGCCGTTGATAAAGCCGCGCGAACGGCCGTCGGCGTTGATCACCCGCCGCAGCAGGCATTCGTTGCTGTCGTCCAGCTGGTTCTGCTCCAGCCATTCGCGCGCGGACGGGGTGTCCGCCAGCGAGAAGCGGGCGCAGATATCGGCGCGGGCGGCTCCCAGGCGCACCACGTTGCCGTCGGCGCGGTTGCCGAGGCACAGCCCCAGCGCATCGATAGCGATGGATTTGCCGGCGCCGGTTTCACCGGTGATCGCCGTCATGCCCGGTTGAAAATCGATTTCCAACTCACGAACGATAGCAAAGTTGCTGATGGTTAATTGCGCCAGCATGGGAACCTTCCTGTGTATAAACACATAACTGTAGTTTCATACAGTATAAACTGGTTTTATATACAGTAAAGTGGCCGGCGCAGATTTTAGAACAATTTTTTCGACCAGCCCAACTTGGTGCTTAACGTGTTGAAATAGCTGTAGTCCTTCGGGTGAATCAGGTTCAGATGGAAGTTGCTGCGGCGGATCAGCACTTCTTCGCCTTCCTGGATCGGCAGCGCGATCTGGCTGTCGCAGCTGATCTCCAGATCGCTGCCGATCTGCGAAAACTTCAGGCGGATGGTGCTGTCGCCGTTGATCACCAGCGGCCGGGCGGAGAGGGTGTGCGGGAACATCGGCACCAGCGCGATCGCCTCCAGCGACGGGGTGAGGATCGGCCCGCCGGCGGAGAGCGAGTAGGCGGTGGAGCCGGTCGGGGTGGCGATGATCAGGCCGTCGGAGCGCTGCGAGAAGGCGAAGCGATCGTCGATGTACACCTCGAATTCGATCATGTGCGCCACTTTGCCGGGGTGCAGCACCACTTCGTTGATGGCGGTGCTGATGCGGCACTGCTGGTGCTCTTTATGCACGATGGTTTCCAACAGGAAACGCTGTTCGTCAATGTACTCGCCTTCCAGCACGTCCGCCAGCTGCTGCAGGGCGTTGTCGGGATCGAGATCGGTGAGGAAGCCGAGGTTGCCGCGGTTGACTCCGATCACCTTGATGTCGTAGCGCGCCAGCACGCGCGCGGCGCCGAGCATGTTACCGTCGCCGCCGACCACCACCGCCAGGTCGGCCCGCTGGCCGATATCCGCCAGGCTGCCGGTCACGGCGTCTTTCAGCCCCAAATCATGGGCGATTTGGCGTTCGACCATCACCGAATAGCCGCGGGCGACCAGCCAGTGGAACAGCATCTCGTGGGTTGCCAGCGCTGAAGGGTGACGCGGGTGGCCAACAATGCCAATACAGGCGAATTTTTTATTCATTTGCTGTGATTTTCCTCACCGGGATCCGTTTATGCCCCACATTGTGACCGGTTGACTTGAAACCCCGGTTTTGATCCCCATAATAAGCCAAGTTGCGAGATTAATGCTAAAACGCGGAGATATTCATGAGTAGTAAAGAACAGAAGACGCCAAACGAGCAAGTCTCGGAAGAAATGGAACAACACGCTCATCACGAGGATACGCTGCCGGAAGCGGCGGAAGGCGTCGATCTGCGCGATGCGCGTATCGCCGAACTGGAAGCCCAACTGGCGGAAGCTCAGCAGCAAGAGCGCGACAGCCTGCTGCGCGCCAAAGCGGAAGCGGAAAACATCCGTCGCCGCGCCGAACTGGACGTTGAGAAAGCGCACAAGTTCGCCCTGGAGAAATTCTCTGGCGATCTGCTGCCGGTGATCGACAACCTGGAGCGCGCGCTGGATCTGGCGGATAAAAACAATCCGGAACTGGCCGCGATGATTGAAGGCATCGAGCTGACGCTGAAATCGCTGCTGGACGTGGTGCGCAAGTACGGCATCGAAATCGTCGGCGACGTCAACGTGCCGTTCAACCCGGAAGTGCATCAGGCGATGAGCATGATGGAATCCGCCGATCACCAGCCGAACCACGTGATGATGGTGATGCAGAAAGGCTATACGCTGAACGGCCGCCTGCTGCGCCCGGCGATGGTCGCGGTCTCCAAGGCCAAGGCGTAATCGCCCCGGCAACGATATAAAGAAAGGCACCCAAGGGTGCCTTTTTTGTCTCTGGGCTACGCCTGCGGCAGGCGCGGCATCCAGTCGATCGGCGTGAGCCCTTGCTGCTCCAGCAGCTGATTGGCCTGCGAGAAGTGGCGGCAGCCGAGGAAACCGCGGTGGGCGGAAAGCGGCGATGGGTGTGGCGCTTTCAGCACATGGTGGCGGTTGCGGTCGATAAAGTTGCCTTTCTTCTGCGCGTGCGAGCCCCACAGCAGGAACACCACGCCTTCGCGGTTCTCGTTCAGGGCGGCGATCACTTTATCGGTAAAGGTTTCCCAGCCCAAATTGGCGTGCGAGTGCGCGCGGCCGCCTTCCACCGTCAGTACGGTGTTGAGCAGCAGCACCCCCTGTTCGGCCCAGCTTTGCAGGTAACCATGATCCGGGCGTTCGAAACCGGGAATGTCGGTCGCCAGCTCTTTATACATGTTCACCAGCGACGGCGGCGCCGGTACGCCGGGGCGCACCGAGAAAGAGAGACCGTGCGCCTGATTGGGGCCGTGGTAGGGATCCTGGCCGAGGATGACGACTTTGACGTCCGCCAGCTCGGTAAAGCGGAACGCGTTGAACACGTCTTTCTGCGGTGGATAAATGGTCTTACCGGCCTGGCGCTCAGCGGCAACAAAGGCGAGCGTTTCAACAAAATAGGGCTGCTCTTTCTCTTTGCCGATCACGTCATGCCAGGTGAGGGAGGTGGCCATAAACGCTCTCCTTTGTTTTCTTTAGCAATTCATGGGCTATAGCTTACCGTGTCGGCCCGCGCAGCGAAACCCGCTTTTCATTTCTCGCCGCCGTTTGTAATGCAATTATTTTTGAAAATTTACAAAAATAATTGTTTTTTAGCACGACGGGAAAATTGATATAAAACATAAATTTGCCCCTTCATGTCTTGTGCCTACCCGGTAAAAATTGACTTTAATCAAAGAACTGGCCCGGTCAGGCTGGTATACAGAACAACAAGACAACAATGGTTTTACCAAATGGCCGAAACCAGAATTGGGTTTTCTCACGATGTGAATTTTTACGCCCTTGTACGGAGGCAACATAATGATTACCGGTATTCAAATTACCAAAGCGAACGACCAGGCGCTGGTGAACTCTTTCTGGCTGCTGGACGATGAAAAAGCGGAAGCTCGCTGCGTGTGCGCCAAGGCCAACTACGCGGAAGATCAGGTTGTCGCGGTCAGCGACCTGGGCCAGATCGAATACCGTGAAGTGCCGCTGGAAATGCAGCCGACAGTGCGCGTGGAAGGCGGCCAGCACCTGAACGTCAACGTGCTGCGCCGTGAAACGCTGGAAGACGCGGTCAAGCATCCGGAAAAATACCCGCAGCTGACCATCCGCGTGTCCGGTTATGCGGTGCGTTTCAACTCTCTGACGCCGGAACAGCAGCGCGACGTTATCGCTCGCACCTTTACCGAAAGCCTGTAATCGGCGGTGCAATCGTAGTAATGAGGGAGCTTCGGCTCCCTTTTTGCGTTTGGCGGCCGAAAACCAAACGTGGATCACAATTTGCACAAAGTTAAGCATTCCTAATACAGAACTCATCCGACCTGCCGATAGCTAAGTCAGTACCTATTCAGGTGCTCAATAAAAAGTCTATCGACAAGGAGTCGGCATGAGTATGCCTTTAAGTTTTACCTCTGCAGTATCCCCGGTGGCCGCGATCCCTACACCTCGCGCCATCGCCGAGACGGCACCGGCGGCGCAGCCCGCAGCCGCGCCGGCAAGTCCCGCGCCGGTGGCCACCCCCTCTCAGAACACGCTCAATGCGCAGAATCTGTTGAATACGTTGGTCGGCGATCTCTCCGCAGCGGCGCCGACGGCGGCGGCAGTGCCGGGCGTGACCCGGGGGCAGCAATCGCAAGAGGGCGATTATGCGTTGGCGCTGTTGGCCAAGGACGTTTACTCGCTGAACGGCCAGGGCGCCGCCGGGTTCAACCGTCTGAGCGACAACGCACTGCTCGGTTTCGGCATCGATCCCGCCAGCCTGCACGACGCGGGCAGCGGTTTCCAGGCCGGGGTTTACAGCAACGACAAGCAGTATGTGTTGGCGTTCGCCGGCACCAACGACTGGCGCGACTGGCTGAGCAACGTGCGGCAGGCGACGGGTTATGATGATGTGCAGTACAATCAGGCGGTTGCCGCCGCCAAAAGCGCCAAGGCGGCCTTCGGCGATGCGCTGGTGATCGCCGGCCATTCGCTCGGCGGCGGTCTGGCGGCCACGGCGGCGCTGGCGACCGGCACCGTCGCGGTCACCTTCAATGCGGCCGGGGTGTCGGATTACACCCTGAATCGCCTGGGTATCGATCCGGCGGCGGCGAAGAAAGATGCCGAAGCCGGCGGCATCCGTCGTTACAGCGAGCAATATGACATGCTGACCAGCACCCAGGAGTCGACTTCGCTGATCCCGGACGCCATTGGCCACAACATCACCTTGGCCAACAGCGATACCCTGACCGGTATCGATGACTGGCGGCCGAGCAAACATCTCGATCGCAGCCTGACGGCGCACGGCATCGACAAGGTGATAAGCTCGATGGCGGAACAAAAGCCGTGGGAGGCGAAGGCCAATGCCTGAAGGGCGTCGCTTGCGGCGGGCGCTGGCGATAGCCTTACTGGCGCTGGTCGCGGTGACCGGTTTACTGATGATGGCTAAGGAGCAACAGATGGGGCAGGAGATTTCACCGTTTGATGGCCGCAGCAATCTGGCGCTGGCTCTGGCGGTGGCGCGCGGCGATACGCAGGGTATCCATGCGCAGGCTACGCAGGATCGTTTGCGCGAACGGGGCGATCGGCAGGTCACGCTGTTGCAGTGGGCGGTGCTTTCGCAACAGCCGGCCAGCGTGCAGACGTTGCTGGATCTCGGCGCCGATGCGGCGGCGGCGGGGCTGGACGGCAACAGTGCGCTGCACACCGCAGCGATATTGCACGATGCGCAGTACTTGCGGTTGCTGCTGGCCAAGGTTAAGCAGGTGAACGTGCGCAATGCCGTTACCGGCGCCACACCGCTTGCGGCGGCGGTGCTGGCCGGGCGTGAGGAGCAACTGCGGCTGCTGCTGGCGGCCGGGGCGGACACCACCCTGAGCGATCGGCTGGGGGATACCCCGCTGCATCTGGCGGCGAAGATTAATGCACCGCATCTGGCGCTGTTGCTGTTGCAGGCCGGGGCCGATGCCCGGGCGCGCAATCAGCAGGGTTTTGCGTTCCAGTTTTATTTCTCGCAAACGCCGGCGCATTTGCAGAATGACGAGCTGAAGGCGCAGTTCCGCGAGCTGGATAAATGGCTGCAGGGGCACCGCCTGGCCACGCATTACGCGCAGCAGTAAACGCCCATAAAAAAACCGCCTGCACAGGCGGTTTTTTCTTGAACAGTGGCGGTTATTGCGCGTCGCCGGCCGGTTTGGCCTTCGACTGACGGCGTTTGCCGACGTTTTTGGCGTCGCGATGGCGCACTTTCACCTTGTTGGCTTTTTCTTTGCTTTTCGCTTTTTCTTCCGCGCGTTTTGCCAACACTTTCTTCGACGGTTTACCGTTGCTCTTCTCGTTCGGCACCTTGGTTTTCGGCCGCAGTTCGTCGATCACGCGCGCTTTCAGCGGTTCGTTCAGGTAACGGCCCACTTTGCCCAGCAGCAGATGATCGTGCGCTTCCACCAGCGAAATGGCGGTGCCTTTGCGCCCGGCGCGGCCGGTACGGCCGATGCGGTGCAGGTAGGTATCCGCAGTGCGCGGCATGTCGAAGTTGAATACGTGGGTGATATCGAGGATATCCAGGCCGCGCGCGGCAACGTCGGTGGCCACCAGCACGTTAACCCGGCCATCCATCATGCGTTTGACCGCTTCGTTGCGTTTGGCCTGCACCATTTCGCCTTCGAGATAGCAGGTGTTGATGCCCGCTTCGCGCAGCCAGGTGGCCAGTTCGTGCACGCGCTCGCGCTTGCGCACGAAGATCACCGATTTTTGCACGTCCGGCTGTTTCAGCAGGTGGATCAGCAGCGCGGTTTTGTGCTGCACGTCATCTGCGCGGTAGTACCACTGCAGGATCTTTTTGCGTTCGCGGCGCGACGGGTCGGCTTCCACTTCCACCGGCTCTTTCAGGATGCGCTCGGCGAATTCGCGGATCGCTTCGCCTTCCAGCGTGGCGGAGAACAGCAGCGTTTGGTTGCGCCAGCGGGTTTCGGCGGAGATGGTTTCGATGTCCTGCGCGAAGCCCATGTCAAGCATGCGGTCGGCTTCGTCGAGGATCAGGGTTTCCACCGCGCGGCAGTCGAAGTTCTCTTCTTTAATGTATTGCAGCAAGCGGCCGGTGGTGGCGACCACCACGTCCTGGTTTTCGCTGAACACTTCCGCATGGTTCATGTAAGCGACGCCGCCGGTGATGGTGGCGATATCCAGCGAGGTATGAGCAGCCAATTCACGCGCCTGGTCGGCGACCTGCATCGCCAGCTCGCGCGTTGGCGTCAGGATCAGCACGCGCGGCGGGCCGGATTTCTTGCGTGGAAAGTCCAGCAGGTGCTGCAACACGGGCAGCAGGAAGGCGGCGGTTTTGCCGGTGCCGGTCGGAGCCGAACCTAAGACGTCGCGCCCGTCCATCGCTGGCGGGATCGCAGCGGCCTGAATGGCAGTGGGGCGATCGTAGCCTTTGTCGCGCAGCGCGTCGATCAGGCGATCATCGAGTTCGAGTTCGGAAAAAGTGGTTGCTGTCATGGTCTACCTCTACTTGGGGCGCCGATTATAGACGGGTTGGCCGCGATCTTCACCTATTTAAGCGGAAAGCCGCTCTTTTCCCGCCGATCAGATTGCCTTATGCTACGCCAGTTTTATAGCCAGGTGGTGAGTGTGAGCAAGCGATCGAAAGCCGATTTTACCCCGCGTCGCGGGGGGTTTACCTTTAAACAATTCTTTGTCGCACACGATCGTTGCGCCATGAAAGTGGGCACCGACGGGGTGTTGCTCGGCGCCTGGGCGCCGGTGGGACAGGCGCGCCGGGTGCTGGACATCGGCAGCGGCAGCGGGCTGATCGCGCTGATGCTGGCGCAGCGCAGCGGCGACGAGGTGACCGTCGACGCGGTGGAACTGGACGAAGCCGCCGCTGGCCAGGCGCGCGAAAACGCGGCGGAATCGCCGTGGCCGCAGCGCATCCGCGTGCATGCGCAGGATATTCACCATTATGCGCAGCAGCATGCCGCTGAGTATGATCTGATCGTCAGCAATCCACCTTATTTTGAGCCGGCGGTGGCCTGCCGCGATCAGGCGCGCCACAACGCGCGCTACACCGAAACCCTGACGCACGACGCGCTGTTGGCCTGCGCGGCGCAGCTGCTGGTGGAGCAAGGAACGTTTTGCGTGGTGCTGCCGCACGACATCGGCGCCGAATTCGAACGATTGGCGCAGCAAAGCGGTTGGCACACGGCGGCGAAAGTGAACGTCAGCGATCGGGCCGATACGCCGCTGCACCGGGTGCTGCTGGCGCTGACGCGTAAGGAAACGCCTCTGCGGGAGCAGGCGCTGGCGATCAAACAGGCCGACGGCGGCTATACCGACGATTTCCGCCGGTTGATCGCCGACTTCTATCTGTTTTACTGAAAGGAAAAGGGCGCCGATAAGGCGCCCTGTCGCATGGTTTAAGGCTGCAAAATGGTCGGCTGCGCTTCCGGCAGCAAATCCGGGTAGTCCAGCGTGTAGTGCAGGCCGCGGCTCTCTTTGCGCGCCATGGCGCTGCGCACGATAAGTTCGGCCACCTGCACCAGATTGCGCAGCTCCAGCAGGTTATTGGAGATGCGGAAGTGAGCGTAGTACTCGTCGATTTCCGCCTGCAGCGTATTGATGCGGCGCAGGGCGCGCTCAAGGCGCTTGGTGGTGCGCACGATGCCGACGTAATCCCACATGAACAGCCGCAGCTCGTGCCAGTTGTGCTGGATCACCACCCGTTCGTCCGCATCGTCCACCCGGCTTTCATCCCAGTGCGGCACCTGTTTGGCCTGCTGGATGAACGGCAGGCGCTGCAGAATGTCTTCCGCCGCCGACCAACCGTAAACCAGGCACTCCAGCAGTGAATTCGACGCCATGCGATTGGCACCGTGCAGGCCGGTGTAGCTGACCTCGCCGATGGCGTACAGCCCGTCGAGATCGGTGCGGCCGTGCTGATCGACCATCACGCCGCCGCAGGTGTAGTGCGCCGCCGGGACGATAGGGATCGGTTGCCGAGTCAGATCGAAGCCCAGCGTCAGCAGCTTTTCGTGGATCATCGGGAAGTGCTGGGTGATGAACGCCGCCGGCTTGTGGCTGATGTCCAGGTACATGCAGTCGGCGCCCAGGCGCTTCATTTCATGGTCGATGGCGCGGGCGACGATATCGCGCGGGGCCAGTTCGCCGCGCGGGTCGAAATCCGGCATAAAGCGGCTACCGTCCGGGCGCTTCAGGTAAGCCCCTTCGCCGCGCAGCGCTTCGGTCAGCAGGAAGTTGCGCGCCTGCGGGTGGAACAGGCAGGTCGGGTGGAACTGGTTGAACTCCAGGTTGGCGACCCGGCAGCCGGCGCGCCAGGCCATGGCGATGCCGTCGCCGGAGGAGATGTCCGGGTTGGTGGTGTATTGGTACACCTTGGCCGCGCCGCCGGTGGCCAGCACCACCGTTTTGGCGCGATAGGTTTCCACCCGCTCCAGCTCGCGGTTCCAGACGTAAGCGCCCACCACTCGGCGGGTGCCCGGCAGGCCGATTTTGTTCGAGGTAATAAGGTCGACCGCGTTGCGGCGTTCCATCACGCAAATATTGGGGTGAGCGCTTGCTTTCCCTACCAGCGTGGTCTCTACTTCCTTACCGGTTGCGTCTGCGGCGTGCAGGATGCGGCGATGGCTGTGGCCGCCTTCGCGCGTGAGGTGATAATGCTCCTCGCCCTGCGCGTTGACCTCGGTGTCGAACAGCACGCCCTGATCGATCAGCCATTGCACGCAGTGGCGCGCGTTGCCGGCGATGAATTCGACGGCCTCTTTGTCGCACAGGCCGGCGCCGGCAATCAAAGTGTCATCAACGTGTGAGGCAATGCTGTCCGTCTCATCGAACACCGCGGCGATCCCGCCCTGGGCGTAAAAGGTGGCTCCCTCGCTGAGCGGCCCCTTGCTGAGAACGGTAACCTTGCAATGCTGCGCCAGGCGCAGCGCCAGTGACAGGCCCGCAGCGCCGCTGCCGACGATCAGTACATCGCTAACATGTTCAGATGATGGTTGCATAACGTATGATGTGTGCAGAAGAAGAGTGAATTTCATGTTAGCCTAACTGTCCGGGCAAAAGCCACGGATAGGGTGACATCAACAGAAAAAACAATGGCGATATGGAACTTCGTGTTCTATATGAACTCCAAGCGAGTGCTTGCTCAGGAAAATAATGTATGGCTGGCAGTACAATTTTACGCGTGGAGACGGATTTGGGGAGAGTTTACCTCGGATGAGCGAGCAGTTAACGGATCAAGTTCTGGTCGAGCGGGTCCAAAAGGGCGACCAGAAGTCGTTTAACCTACTGGTAGTGCGCTATCAGCATAAGGTGGCGAGTCTCGTTTCCCGCTATGTGCCGCAGGGCGATGTGCCCGATGTGGTGCAGGAGTCGTTTATCAAGGCCTATCGCGCACTGGAATCGTTCCGTGGCGACAGCGCTTTTTATACCTGGTTGTATCGAATCGCCGTGAACACGGCAAAGAATTATCTGGTTGCTCAGGGGCGCCGTCCGCCATCCAGTGATGTGGACGCCAACGATGCGGAAAATTACGAAAGTGCGGGCGCACTGAAAGAAATTTCGAACCCTGAGAACTTAATGTTGTCAGAAGAGCTGAGACAGATAGTTTTCCGTACCATTGAGTCTCTCCCTGAGGATCTTCGCATGGCGATTACCCTGCGGGAGTTGGATGGTCTAAGCTACGAAGAAATAGCCGCCATCATGGATTGCCCGGTCGGAACCGTACGTTCGCGTATTTTCCGCGCCCGGGAAGCTATCGATAATAAAGTTCAACCGCTGATCCAGCGTTAGCAATGGCGGGCACAGGAAGGGTACTTAGGCATGCAGAAAGAAAAGCTTTCCGCTCTGATGGATGGTGAATCGTTCGACAGCGAGCTGTTGAGTTCTCTGTCGCAAGATCGAACGCTTCAACAAAGCTGGCAGAGCTATCACCTGATACGTGACACACTGCGAGGTGATGTCGGACAAGTGATGCATCTCGACATCGCCGATCGCGTCGCCGCTGCACTTGAGAAAGAACCCGCCCGGCTGGTGCCTTCCGCCGTTCAGGAATCTCAGCCGCAGCCTCACACCTGGCAGAAAATGCCGTTCTGGGACAAAGTGCGTCCTTGGGCGAGCCAGATTACGCAAATCGGCATGGCGGCCTGCGTGTCGCTGGCGGTGATCGTCGGCGTGCAGCACTACAACCAGCCTTCTGCGACATCGAACGCGTCCGAATCGCCGGCCTTCACCACGCTGCCGATCATGGGGCAGGCCTCGCCGGTCAGCCTGGGCGTTCCTGCCGACAGTTTCTCCACCGGCAGCGGCCAACAGCAGCAGGTGCAGGAACAGCGCAAGCGTATCAACGCCATGCTGCAGGACTATGAACTGCAACGTCGCCTGCATTCGGATCAGCTGCAGCTTGAGCAAGGCAACCCGCAACAGGCTGCCATTCAGGTTCCCGGAACTCAGTCTTTAGGAATGCAACAGCAGTAATGAAGCAAATCTGGTTCTCCGTTTGTTTATTGACGGGCAGCCTGCTCTATTCCAGCATCGCCCCGGCGCAGCCAACTGCGTCCGGGGCGTTATTGCAACAGATGAGCAGCGCCAGCCGTTCTCTCAATTACGAGCTCGCCTACATCAGCGTCAGCAAGCAGGGAATCGAGTCGTTGCGCTATCGCCATGCGGTGATCGGCAACGTGCCGCTCGGCCAGCTGCTGCATATGGACGGCCCGCGCCGCGAAGTGTTGCAGCGCGGCGGCGGGATCAGCTACTTCGAACCCGGTCTGGAGCCGTTCACGCTCACCGGCGATCACATCGTCGATGCGCTGCCGGCGATCGTTTATGCCGATTTCACCCGTCTGGCGAAGTATTACGACTTCATCTCCGTGGGCAGCACCCGCATCGCCGATCGGCCGTGTGAAGTGCTGCGCGTGGTGGCGCGCGACGGTTCCCGCTACAGCTACATCGTCTGGATGGACGAAGACACCAAGCTGCCGCTGCGGGTGGATTTGCTCGATCGCGACGGTGAAACGTTGGAGCAATACCGGGTGATCTCCTTCGCGGTCGGCGCCGAGGTGCAGGGCGCGATGCAGGGGCTGCTCAAGGCCAACCTGCCGCCGCTGCTGTCGCTGCCGGCGGTGGAAAATGTCCAGCTCAGCTGGAGCACCGGCTGGCTGCCGGCCGGCGTGGACGAGGTGGCGCGCAATCGCCGCAAATTGCCGAACGTCGCCGTGCCGGTGGAATCCCGGCTCTACAGCGACGGCCTGTTCAGCTTCTCGGTCAACGTCAGCCCGGCGGGCAGCGGCGCCGGGCAGCAGTACTACCGTCAGGGGCGCCGCACCATTCAGACCGAAGTGCGCGCGGGCAACGAAATCACGATTGTGGGCGAATTGCCGCCGGCGACGGCCAAGCGCATCGCCGACAGCATTTCTTTCAAGGTATCGCCGTAATGATGAAAGAGTGGGCCACGGTGGTTTCGTGGCAACAGGGCGTAGCGCTGCTGCGCTGTGAACCCAAGGCCGGCTGCGGCAGTTGCACTGCGCGCTCCGGCTGTGGCGCGCGTGCGCTGAACGAGCTGGTGCCGGAAACCGAGCATCAGCTGCAGGTACATATCGATCAGCCGCTCGAACCGGGGCAGCGCGTCGAGGTCGGCATCGCGGAAGGCAGCCTGCTGCGCTCCGCCATGCTGGTTTACCTGACGCCGCTGCTGGGTATGATGCTGGGCGGCGCGTTGCTGCAATATTGTTTCGGCAGCGACGCCTCGGCGGCAGTTGGCGCCGTGTTGGGCGGCGGTGCGGCCTTTATGCTGGCTCGCCGCTTGGCCCGACGTCTGGGCGAGCAGGCGGATTACCAGCCGGTGGTGCTGCAAATTGGGTTGCCGCCTACCGCGATGCGCATGCAGGCGGAAAACTCCCCGCTGATTTAAACCGATGGCCGCGTCATCGCCGGGTTGTGATAGGCGGGGATGCGGTTGTGGATCATATGCTCCAACAGCGCGATGAATAGATCGGCGCTGAGCAGCGAATCGTAGTTAATCGCGAACAGCACATTTCCCTGGCCGTCGAATAAGCGGATGCCGCGCTGCGGATGATTTTCCAACGCGCGGATCTGTTCGATAGGCACGTTTCCCCGTTCCGTCGTCAGCAGGGTGGCGCTCAGCCGCAGCGTTTCGGTCGGCGTGCCTTGCTGCTTGCCGAGCAGCAACTGCCACAGCCAGCGCGCGTCGCCCTCTATGGTGTGAAACGACACCGTTCCCCCCTGATAGAGCGCATTCAGCGCCAGCGGCCCGCGCTGCTGCAGCTGTTGGTCGACGATCACGTCCGCCAATCGCCACGAGTGGGCGACGTTGCTGAAAACCGTGCACCAGGGCTGATCTGCACCGGCGCGGAACGCCGTAACGTCAAACAGCCCGCCAAAAGCCTGGCCGCCGCGAAAACGATAGATGTCGCCGATCTTCTCAAACGGGATGAAACGCTCTTTGTGATGGTGGCTGTCAAAGACCCGCACGCCGTGCTCGTACAGACGATAGGTCAGCGTCGGACGCAGATAATGCCGCAGCGCCAGCAGCGTACAGCCGAGTAAAATCGTGCCCGCGCCGGCTTGCAACAGCGTGATGACCTGGCTCTCGTCAATGCTGCTCAGCAGCGGCAGCACCAACAGCGCCGCCCCCACGCTAAACAGCAGCGCCGCCGCCGCCAGTATGCCCCAGTTGACCTTTGAAAAATCGTGCCGGCTCAGCATTTGCCCTTTATCGATCATAATGCACCTTCCAATCAACGTACGCAGATATGCTGGTGAACCCCGGTGGGCTGCCGATGTAGTGCCCTGAATAATGTTTTGTCGCGGAGCTCATGCCCTTTCTATCCGAGGGACGGTGGTGGCGTATATGGGGTTTTTCCTAAAGGAAGTGGGGCAAAATGGAATTCTAAGAGGTTGATCCAAATATTCTTTTTTTATAATTTCGGAGAGGGTTTATTGCGCTGTAGCCGGTTATGTATTAGCGCCGAAGTTTGACGGCCACGAAGCACCGGCAAGCCTTGGGTTCAGGCCGCATCGTCCGCGTTAACATCTGTTTTCACCCGCCGGGGCGCCCTGTAACATTTAGCGGCGCATAATAGAATGCCTTCACTGCACCGATCGCTAGGTTTTCAGTGGTGTGGCATGTAGAATGCAGCGATTCAGGTGCAAGACGGCCTCACCCATTCACTGTCGCTTTAGGTCCATGCGGGTTTCTATAGGCGAGTAATTCAGAAATACCAAGGCAGAAAAACTTTTATAATGAAGCATATACGAAATTTCTCCATTATTGCCCATATTGACCACGGTAAGTCGACGCTGTCTGACCGCATTATCCAAATCTGCGGTGGCTTGACCGACCGTGAAATGGCTGCGCAGGTGCTCGATTCCATGGATCTGGAGCGCGAGCGCGGCATCACCATCAAGGCGCAGAGCGTGACGCTGGATTATAAAGCGCAGGATGGGCAGACCTATCAGCTTAACTTTATCGACACTCCCGGCCACGTCGACTTCTCCTATGAAGTTTCCCGCTCGCTGGCGGCCTGCGAAGGCGCGCTGCTGGTGGTGGACGCCGGCCAGGGCGTAGAAGCCCAGACGCTGGCCAACTGCTACACCGCGATCGAAATGGATCTGGAAGTGGTGCCGGTGTTGAACAAAATCGACCTGCCGGCCGCCGATCCGGATCGCGCCGCGCAGGAAATCGAAGACATCGTCGGTATCGACGCCACCGATGCGGTGCGCTGCTCGGCCAAAACCGGCGTCGGCGTGCCCGACGTGCTGGAGCGCCTGGTGCGCGACATTCCGCCGCCGCAGGGCGATCCGGATGCGCCGCTGCAGGCGCTGATCATCGACTCCTGGTTCGATAACTACCTGGGCGTCGTGTCGCTGGTGCGCGTCAAGAACGGCACGCTGCGCAAGGGCGACAAGATCAAGGTCATGAGCACCGGCCAGGTGTATAACGCCGATCGCTTGGGCATCTTCACGCCGAAGCAGGTCGATCGCGACGTGCTGAACTGCGGCGAAGTGGGCTGGCTGGTCTGTGCGATCAAAGACATCCTCGGCGCGCCGGTGGGCGATACCCTGACGCAGGCGCGTCAGCCGGCGGATAAAGCGTTGCCGGGCTTCAAGAAAGTGAAGCCGCAGGTGTACGCCGGTCTGTTCCCGATCAGCTCCGACGACTATGAATCTTTCCGTGATGCGCTGGGCAAGCTGAGCCTTAACGACGCCTCCCTGTTCTACGAACCGGAAAGCTCCACCGCGTTGGGCTTCGGCTTCCGCTGCGGCTTCCTCGGTCTGCTGCACATGGAGATCATTCAGGAGCGTCTGGAGCGTGAATACGATCTGGATCTGATCACCACCGCGCCGACGGTAGTCTATGAAGTGGAAACCACCGGCAAGGAAGTGATCTACGTCGACAGCCCATCCAAGCTGCCGCCGTTGAACAACATCCAGGAACTGCGCGAGCCGATCGCCGAATGTCACATGCTGATGCCGCAGGAATACCTGGGCAACGTCATCACCCTGTGCGTTGAGAAGCGCGGCGTGCAGACCAACATGGTCTACCACGGCAACCAGGTGGCGCTGACCTATGAAATCCCGATGGCGGAAGTGGTGCTCGACTTCTTCGACCGCCTGAAGTCCACGTCGCGCGGTTATGCGTCGCTGGATTACAACTTCAAGCGCTTCCAGGCCTCCGACATGGTGCGCGTGGACGTGCTGATCAACAACGAGCGCGTGGATGCGCTGGCGTTGATCACTCACCGCGACAACTCGCAGTACCGCGGCCGTGAATTGGTGGAGAAGATGAAAGATCTGATCCCGCGTCAGCAGTTCGACATCGCGATTCAGGCGGCGATCGGCACGCACATCATCGCGCGCTCCACCGTGAAGCAGCTGCGTAAAAACGTGCTGGCGAAATGCTACGGCGGTGACGTCAGCCGTAAGAAAAAGCTGCTGCAGAAGCAGAAAGACGGTAAGAAGCGCATGAAGCAGGTCGGCAACGTCGAGCTGCCGCAGGAAGCGTTCCTGGCCATTCTGCACGTCGGTAAAGACGGCAAGTAACCGCGACGAGTTCGCGAAACGAGGGAGTTTGCATGGCGAATATGTTTGCCCTGATCCTGGCGTTGGCCACCCTGGTCACCGGGATCATCTGGTGCTTCGAGCGCTTTAAATGGGCGCCGGCCCGCCGCGCGAAGATTGCGGCGGTCAACGAGCAGACCGCGGGCGCCGTAGACGATAAAACGCTGGCGAAAGTGGCGAAGCAGCCAGGCTGGGTGGAGACCGGCGCATCGGTCTTCCCGGTGTTGCTGCTGGTGTTTGTGGTGCGTTCGTTTATTTACGAACCGTTCCAGATCCCGTCCGGCTCAATGATGCCGACGCTGTTGATTGGCGATTTCATTCTGGTGGAGAAATATGCCTACGGCATTAAAGATCCGATTACCCAGACGACGCTCATTGAAACCGGCCATCCGAAGCGTGGTGATATTGCGGTATTTAAATATCCGCTGGATCCGAAACTGGATTATATCAAGCGCGTGATTGGCCTGCCGGGCGACCGTATTACTTACGATCCGGTGAATAAGCGCGTCACGGTGCAGCCGTCCTGCAACAGCGGGCAGTCCTGTGATACCGCGCTGGCCGTGACCTACGCCGATGCGCAGCCGAGCGACTTCGTGCAGCTGTTCAGCCGCAGCGGCATGGGCGAGGCCAGCAACGGCTTCTACCAGATCCCGCTGAACGATAGCGTGCCGTCGGGCGGCATTCGCATGCGTGAGCGCCAGGAAAGCCTCGGTAACGTCACGCACCGCATCCTGACCGTGCCGGACGCGCAGGATCGGGTGGGCGCTTACTACCAACAGCCGGGCAAACCGTTGGCGGAGTGGGTGGTGCCGGCCGGGCATTACTTCATGATGGGCGACAACCGTGACAACAGCGCGGACAGCCGTTACTGGGGCTTTGTGCCGGAGAAGAATCTGGTGGGCAAAGCCACGGCCATCTGGATGAGCTTTGAAAAACAGGAAGGCGAGTGGCCTACCGGCGTGCGTTTCAGCCGGATCGGCGGCATTCATTAATCGCTGATTTATTCCCTGTCAATTTCACGCCGCAGCCTGCTGCGGCGTGAAAGATTAAGAGGATATAAACACAGCATTATGTTTCCACTCGTTGTAGAATACCTTCTCGAGCGATAAAAGTTGGCTCCTGCTGGGAGCCACTGCAAACGAAACAGCTTTGGATCGGCTTTCGGCGAAGCAGGCCTGTTCCGTGTGCTGCAAGTTTTTGACGCATTCTTGATCTATTGGTAACTCATGAACCCCATCGTAATAAACAGGCTGCAGCGGAAGCTGGGCTACACTTTTCAACAGCAGGAGCTTTTACTGCAGGCTTTGACTCACCGCAGCGCCAGCAGTAAACACAATGAACGTCTTGAGTTTCTGGGTGACTCGATTCTGAGCTTTGTCATCGCCAATGCGCTCTATCACCGTTTTCCTCGCGTAGACGAGGGCGACATGAGCCGCATGCGCGCCACGCTGGTGCGCGGCAACACGCTGGCGGAGATGGCGCGCGAGTTTGACCTGGGCGAATGTCTGCGGCTCGGGCCGGGCGAATTGAAAAGTGGTGGGTTCCGCCGCGAGTCAATCCTGGCGGATACGGTGGAGGCATTGATCGGCGGCGTGTTCCTGGACAGCGACATCCAGACCGTCGAGCGTCTGATTTTGGACTGGTATCGCAGCCGGTTGGACGAAATCAGCCCCGGCGATAAGCAGAAAGACCCGAAAACCCGTTTGCAGGAATTTTTGCAGGGGCGTCATCTGCCGTTGCCTTCTTATTTGGTGGTGCAGGTTCGCGGTGAAGCGCACGACCAGGAGTTTACCATCCACTGCCAGGTGAGTGGTTTGAGCGAGCCCGTGGTGGGCACCGGCTCGAGCCGCCGTAAAGCCGAGCAGGCGGCAGCGGAACAAGCGCTGAAAAAGCTGGAGCTTGAATGAGCGAAGTAAAACAACACTGCGGGTTTATCGCCATCGTCGGCCGCCCGAATGTGGGCAAATCGACGTTGCTGAACCAACTGCTGGGGCAGAAGGTTTCCATTACGTCGCGTAAGCCGCAGACGACCCGTCACCGCATCATGGGCATCGACACCGATGGCGCCTATCAGGCGATCTACGTCGATACCCCAGGGCTGCACATCGAAGAAAAACGCGCCATCAACCGTTTGATGAACCGCGCGGCCAGCAGCTCGATCGGCGACGTTGAGCTGGTGATCTTCGTGGTCGAAGGCACCAACTGGACCGCCGACGACGAAATGGTGGTCAACAAGCTGCGCAGCCTGCGCTGCCCGGTATTGCTGGCGATCAACAAGGTCGATAACGTTACCGACAAATCCAAGCTGTTGCCGCACATCGCGTTCCTCAGCCAGCAGATGAACTTCCTCGACGTGGTGCCTATTTCCGCCGAGAAAGGGATGAACGTCGACACCATCGCCGGCATCGTGCGCAAGCTGCTGCCGGAAGCGGAACACCACTTCCCGGAAGATTACATCACCGATCGCTCTCAGCGCTTTATGGCGTCTGAGATCATTCGCGAGAAGTTGATGCGTTTCCTGGGCGAAGAGCTGCCGTATTCGGTGACGGTGGAAATCGAACAGTTCGTGGCTAACGATCGCGGCGGCTACGATGTGCACGGCCTGATCCTGGTTGAGCGCGAAGGCCAGAAGAAAATGGTCATCGGCAACAAGGGCGCCAAGATCAAAACCATCGGCATCGAAGCGCGTCAGGACATGGAACAGATGTTCGACGCCAAAGTGCATCTCGAGCTGTGGGTGAAAGTGAAATCCGGTTGGGCGGACGACGAACGTGCGCTGCGCAGCCTGGGCTATGTTGACGATCTGAAGTAACGATCCGTGGACGGCTGGGAGCGCGCTTTCGTCCTGCATGGGCGGCCGTACAGTGAAACCAGTCTGATGCTGGATCTGTTTACCGAAGGTCATGGGCGGGTGCGCTTGCTGGCGAAAGGCGCGCGCAGCCGCCGCTCCAATCTGAAGGGTTGCCTGCAACCCTTTACCCCCCTGTTAGTGCGCTGGGGCGGCCGCGGCGAAGTGAAAACGCTGCGCAACGCCGAAGCGGTCTCTCTCGGTTTACCCCTCAGCGGCATGATGCTTTACAGCGGCCTGTATGTGAACGAACTGCTGGCGCGCGTGCTGGAGCAGGAAACCAACTACTCGGTGCTGTTCTTCGACTACTTGCAATGCCTGCAGGCGCTGGCGGCGGAAGACAGTTCACCGGAACAGGCGCTGCGCCAGTTCGAGCTGGCCTTGTTGCATCATCTCGGCTACGGCCTCGATTTTCTGCACTGCGCCGGCAGCGGCCTGCCGGTGGATGACGCCATGACCTACCGTTACCGCGAAGAGAAAGGCTTTATCGCCAGCCTGGTGGTGGATCACTACAGCTTCACCGGGCGTGAACTGCGCGCGCTGGCGGAGCGGCAGTTCCCCGATGCTGAGACGCTGCGCGCCGCCAAGCGTTTCACCCGCATGGCGCTGAAACCCTACCTCGGCGGCAAACCGTTGAAGAGCCGCGAACTGTTCCGCCAGTTCGTGCGCAAACAGCCGAATACGCCGGTTGACGACGCCTGACCTTTTCCCCTTTTGCCGCCCTGCGCCCGCGTGTAAACTGCTGGCACTGAAAATCGTATTTAGAGGTTGTCATGGCTGATTTGCTGCTGGGCGTCAATATCGATCACATCGCCACGTTACGTAACGCGCGCGGAACCCAATACCCGGATCCGGTTCAGGCGGCATTCATTGCCGAACAGGCGGGGGCCGACGGCATTACCGTGCATCTGCGCGAAGATCGCCGCCACATCACCGACCGCGACGTGCGCTTGCTGCGCCAGACCATCCAGACGCGCATGAACCTGGAGATGGCGGTGACCGACGAGATGCTGGACATCGCCATTGAGCTGCAGCCGCATTTCTGCTGCCTGGTGCCGGAAAAACGCGAGGAAGTGACCACCGAAGGCGGCCTGGACGTCGCCGGCCAGCTGGACAAAATGAGCGTGGCGGTCGAGCGCCTGGCGCAGGCGGGCATTCTGGTTTCGCTGTTCATCGATCCCGATCATCGCCAGATTGACGCGGCGGTGGCGGTGGGCGCCCCCTATATCGAAATCCACACCGGCGCCTACGCGGAAGCGCAGGGCGAGCTGGCGGTACAGGCCGAGCTGCGCCGCATCGCGGTCGCCGCCGCCTACGCGGCCGAGAAGGGGCTGAAGGTCAACGCCGGCCACGGCCTGACCTACCATAACGTGCAGCCGATCGCCGCGCTGCCGGAAATGCACGAGCTGAACATCGGCCATGCGATTATCGGCCAGGCGGTGATGAGCGGGCTGCCGGCCGCGGTTGCCGACATGAAAGTGCTGATGCGGGAAGCGCGCCGGTAATGGCGGTGCTCGGGCTGGGTACCGACATCGTCGAGATGGCGCGTATCGAAGCGGTGGTGGAGCGCAGCGGCGATCGTCTGGCGCGCCGGGTGCTGAGCGACGCCGAATGGGCTCTGTACCAGCAGCACCAGCAGCCGATTCGCTTTCTGGCCAAGCGTTTCGCGGTGAAAGAGGCCGCCGCCAAGGCGTTCGGCACCGGCATTCGCAACGGCCTGGCGTTCAACCAGTTCGAGGTGTTCAACGATGCGTTGGGCAAACCGAATATTCGTTTGCACGGCCGCGCCGCCGAGCTGGCGGGGGAGATGGGGGTCACCGCGATCCACGTTTCGCTGGCCGATGAAAGGCGCTATGCCTGCGCGACGGTGATCGTCGAAAGCTGAAAATAGAAAGGGCGCCCTGCGGCGCCCTTGTCAGTCCTGCGGCGGGTTAAATGCGATCGGCGTGGTGCAACACCACGAACTTATCCCACAGCTGCTCATTAGTCTCGCGATGCTGCGGATCGGTAATGATGGTGTTGTCGATGGGGCAGACCTGCTGACAGGTTGGCGTATCGTAATGGCCAACGCACTCGGTGCAGCGGTCGGTATCGATTTGGTAGATCTCATCGCCCATCGAAATCGCCTGGTTCGGGCATTCCGGCTCGCACATGTCGCAGTTGATGCATTTGCGTGTGATTAGCAGGGCCATGGCGTATCTCTCATTATTAACAGGGGTATTTTCGCAGCGGCGATTATACCGGTTAAACCAACTTTTTCATTAACTGTTCGCTGTGTTTGATGCGGTCGCGGGCATGATCGAGGTCGTGCTGGATCAGCGCCATAAACAGCAGGTCGGTGAGGGCGAACTGGGCCGTGCTGGAGGAGATGGCCGCGCTGCGGGTGTGGGGTTCTTCGGCGATGGTATAGAGGCAGTGGTCCGCGCGTTGCTGCAGGCCGTTGGGCGAGAAGCTGGTCAGCGCCAGCACCCTGGCGCCGGCCTGGCGCGCTTCTTCCGCCGCCAGATTGATTTCACGCCGCTCGCCGCTGAAGGAGATAGCCAGCAGCAGATCGCGTTTGTCCAGCGCCTGCACCGCCGCCAGTTGGACGTGCATATCCGCTTCGGCCACCGCCATCACGCCAATTTTCAGCAGCTTGAAGGAAAAATCCTTGGCCACCAGCCCGGAGGCACCGATGCCGATCAGCATCACCCGGCGCGCCTGGCGCAGCATTTCCAGCGCCTGATGCAGCCGCTCTTCGCTGTTGATGTCGAGCGTCGCGCGCAGCGCCGCCTGCTTTTCCGCCAGCAGCTTTTCACCGACGGTTTTCAGCGTATCGCTGCTGAGGATGTGGTTGTGAACGGTCACCACCGGCTCGGCCTGCGGTTGGGCCAGCGTCTCGCTCAGCGCCAGCTTCAGCGCCGGGAAACCTTTATAGCCCAGTTTTTGGGCGAACTTCACCACGCTCGACTGGCTGATGCCGGCCAACTGAGCCAGCTTTTGCGAGCTGAGATGGCGCGCCTGCTCGGCGTTATTCAGCAGAAAGTCCGCCAGCTTGCGGTCGTTTTGCGCCAGTGTCGGATACATCTGGCGAATGCGCAGAAGGGTACTCATTGTTCTTTCCCTGGAAACCAGCGGCCATTTTGCCATGCAGAGGGCGAAAACGCGCGGTGAAAATTTTTGTGAGCTCACCGTTAAAATAGCAAATAGCGCTCGCTTTGTTGAATAAAATATTCAAATATTGATTTAATTTTGTGAATTAAAAATTCAAAGGTGAACAGATGAACTTAGGCGCACTGGTATCGGAAACCCGCAACCCAGCCACCATGGGGCTGGATGAAATGTCGACGCTGGACATGGTTCGTTGCTTTAACCAGGAGGATCGCAAAGTGCCGGAGGCGATCGAAAAGGTGTTGCCGGCGATTGCACAGGCAGTCGATTTGGCCGCGGCGGCGTTGAAGGCCGGCGGCCGGTTGATTTATTTGGGCGCCGGCACCAGCGGCCGCCTGGGCGTATTGGACGCCTCCGAGTGCCCGCCGACCTTCGGCGTGCCGCACGGCGTGGTAGTGGGGCTAATCGCCGGCGGGCCGGGCGCGCTGCTCAAAGCGGTGGAGGGGGCGGAAGATGACGAGGCCCTGGGTGAAGCCGATCTCCGGGCGCTGAACCTCACCGCCGTCGATATGGTGGTGGGGTTGGCGGCCTCGGGGCGTACGCCCTACGTGATCGGCGCACTGCGCTATGCGCGCGGGCTGGGCTGCCCGACGGCGGCCATCTCCTGCAACCCGGATTCGCCGATTGCGCACGAAGCACAGGTGGCGATTTCGCCGGTGGTGGGGCCGGAGGCGCTGACCGGCTCAACGCGCCTGAAATCCGGCACCGCGCAGAAACTGGTACTCAACATGCTGTCGACCGGTGCGATGGTCAAACTGGGCAAGGTCTACCAGAACCTGATGGTGGACGTGAAGGCTACCAACGTCAAACTGGTGGATCGCGCCTGCCGCATCGTGATGGAGGCCACCGGCGCCGAACGCTCTCAGGCGGAGGCGGCGCTGGCGCAGACCGGCTTTGAGGTTAAACCGGCGATCCTGATGATTTTAGCCGGCGTCAGCGCCGATGAGGCGCAGCAGCGGCTGCAGCGGCACGATGGCTACCTGCGCGCGGCGTTGGCGCGTTAATTCACGGTGGGGGCGGCGATGGACAAGACAACGGCATTGGCGACACAGCTCCTGGCGGGCGTGGGGGGCGAGGGCAATATCCTCAAACTGGAAAACTGCATGACGCGGGTGCGCGTCGAGGTCAGCGATGAGCAGCGGCTGGATCTGGCCGCCCTCAAGCAGCTGCCGGGGGTGAAGGGCTATATCAAACAGGGTGAACAGCATCAGTTTATCGTCGGTCCGGGCGCCGCCGCCAAGGTGGTGGACGCCATGCGCGGGCTGTTGAGCGGTGATGCGCAGCCCGTTGCCGCCGTCGGTGACGCCGCCCGCACCAAGGCGCAGGCCAAGCAAAAATACGCTGCGCCGATGAGCGGCGCGCTGAAAAAGCTGGCCGACGTTTTTATTCCGCTGATCCCGGCGTTTATCGCCTCGGGGCTGATCACCGGCATCATCAACCTGCTGAAACGGCCCGACATCGCCGGCCAGCTGGCGGTGGACTACCCGAACGTGCTGGGGCTGCTGGCGATCTTCGGCAGCGCGGTGTTCGCCATTATGAACATTCTGGTCGGGGTCAACGCCGCGCGGGTGTTTGGCGGTTCGCAGGCGATGGGCGGCGTGATGGCCGGCATTCTCTCCAGTCCGGCGCTGGCGCAGATCACCCTGTTCGGCGAGGCGCTGCAGCCGGGGCGCGGCGGGGTGATCGCCGTATTGTTGGTGGTGGCGTTGATGTGCTGGGTGGAGAAGCGCCTGCGCACGCTGTTGCCGGAGTCGGTCGAACTGATCCTTAACCCATTGCTGACCACGCTGGTGACCGCCTCGTTGGCGATCCTGATCCTGCAGCCGCTCGGGGGGGTTATTTCCGATGCCATCGCCCACGGCGCCAATCTGGCGATCGACAAGGGCGGGCTGCTGGTGGGGGCGTTGCTCTCGGGGCTGTTCCTGCCGCTGGTGCTCTCCGGCCTGCATCAGGGGCTGGTGCCGATCCACGTCGAGCTGGTGCAGGCGCACGGTTCCAATCCGCTGTTGCCGATCCTGGCGATGGCCGGCGTCGGTCAGGTGGGGGCTGCGCTGGCGGTGCTGCTGAAAACCCGCAACGCGCGGCTGAAGAAGGTGATCAAAGGGGCGTTGCCGGTCGGCATTCTCGGCATCGGCGAGCCGCTGATCTTCGGGGTGACGCTGCCGCTGGGCCGGCCGTTTATCGGCGCCTGCCTCGGCGGTGCGGTAGGCGGCGCGCTGATCAGCTACTGGAAAGTGGCGACGGTGATTACCTTCGGCATTTCGGGGCTGCCTTTGGCGTTGACCATCGTCTCAGGTAAGGTGATGTTGTATCTGGCGGGGATGCTGATTACGATTATCGCCGGTTTTCTCTTCACCTGGATGATGGGGTTCAACGATCCCGAGGAGTAGCGTTTGAACGACAAGCAGCAACCGTCGGCCGCAGCAGGGCGCCGCGTGGTCTTTTTCGATCTGGACGGCACCCTGCATCAGGAGGATATGTTCGGCAGTTTCTTGCGCTTCCTGCTGCGCCGTTTACCGCTGAATTTGCTGCTGGTGATACCGCTGTTGCCATTGATTGGCCTGGCGCTGCTGCTGCTGGGGCGCGCCGCGCGCTGGCCGATGAGCCTGCTGTTGTGGGCTATCACTTTCGGGCGTTCCGAAGCGACGCTGAAGGCGCTGGAGCGGCAGTTTATCGAGGCTTTCCGCCAGAAGGTGACTGCGTTTCCGGTGGTGCAAATGCGGCTGCGGCAGTATCTGGATGAGCACGATGCCGAGGTGTGGCTGATTACCGGCTCGCCGGAGCAACTGGTGGCGCAGGTGTATCGGGATTCGGCGTTTCTGCCGCGGGTGCGGTTGATCGGCAGCCGCATCACGCGCCGCTGCGGCGGATGGGTCTTGACCCTGCGCTGCCTGGGGGCGCAGAAAGTGGTGCAGCTGGAACAGCGGCTCGGCGCGCCGCTGCAGTTGTACAGCGGTTACAGCGACAGCAAGCAGGATAATCCGCTGCTGTTCTTTTGCGAGCACCGCTGGCGGGTGAGCAAGCAGGGCGAGCTGCAGCAGCTGGAATAAACCAAGGGCGGAGAATTCCGCCCTTGGTTGCTTTTATCGGTACCGCGATCAGTCGTCGCTCACGTCGTGCGGCTTGCGCCCCAGCTGCCAAATCTTTTCTGCATAGTGCCCCAACGCCCACAGGCTCAGCCCGAGCAGCGCGAAGAAAATCGTCTTCGGCATGCTGTCCCAGAAAAACTCGAACAAACGGGTATACAGGTTGATGCCGAGGAAGGTCAGCCCGAAACCGCGCAGCATGGCGTCGTCATGCTTCAGCCCCAGCCAGATGGCGGCGAGGGCGGCCAGCCCGAACAGCAGGCTCCAGTGGAACAGCTCGATCTGGCGCGCGCGGTACCAGCTGTCGAGATCGCCGTAGTTGCCGAAGATAGACAGCAGCCACAGGGCGATGAACAGGTACAGCAACCCCATCGCCAGCGACACCCGCTGCAGGCCGCGCTGCGCCAATAGCGGCCGCAGCAGCAATGCGGCGGCGATCAGCACCGCGCCAAAGGCGATAAAGCGAATCGGGTAGCTCATGCCGAGCCAGTAGGCGCCCCAGCCGGACAGGTAGCCGGTCTCGGCGCCGAAGGCATTGCCGAGCGACAGTAGGGCGAACCACCACACCAGCCCGGAGCGGCTGAGCCAGCCGATCGCGCCGTACAGCAGCGCGGCGACCAGCAGCAGTACGGAAACCCGGCCGCTGCCGTTATCCAGCCAGGCTCCCAGTTGCCATAAGGCGCAGGCGGTGAGCAACACGGCGACAAACAATGCCGCCTCGTTGCCGTAACGTTTTTCCGGGTGCCGTTGGCGGCGGCGCAGCGCCCAGACATAGGCCAGCGCTGCGAGTACGCCGGCGATCGCCATGCGCACCGGCGCGTCGAAGCGGAACAGTCCGCTCAGCCATGCAAGCAGTTCGCTGTCGGCGAACAGGCTGGTGACGGCGATCAGCAGCGAGGCCAGCGCGGCGAGAAACGCATAGCGCGCCAGCCGCCGCCAGTCGAAAGGTTGCACGTCCACATGCTGCAGCAGTTGCTGCCGTTGTTCGGGCGTCATGGCGCCTTCCCCAACCCAGCCGTCCAGCGCCTTGCGCACCACGACGGCGTTCTTTTTACTGAGTTTCATGCTTCTTGTCCCTGAATCACCTGCCGATTCGGCCAGTATAGCCATTGGCGGGCGGCTACGACAAAGGAGGGCTAGTGTGTATAATGCCCGCCGCAAAAGCGCACGAGGAATTATGCGATGACTGAATATAACGATGAGTACTGGATGCGTCAGGCATTGCAGCTGGCCCTGCGCGCGCAGGAAGAGGGCGAGGTGCCGGTGGGGGCGCTGCTGGTGCTGGACAATCAGGTCATCGGTGAGGGCTGGAACCGGCCGATCGGCCGCCACGATCCTACCGCACACGCCGAGATCATGGCGCTGCGCCAGGGCGGCGCGGTGCTGCAAAACTATCGCCTGCTGAACGCCACGCTGTACGTCACGCTGGAGCCCTGCGTGATGTGCGCCGGCGCGATGGTGCACAGCCGCATCCGCCGGTTGGTGTACGGCGCCGCCGACGAGAAAACCGGCGCGGCCGGCTCGCTGGTGGACATTCTGCGCCATCCGGGCATGAACCATCAGGTGGAGATCGTCTCGGGCGTGCTGGCGGACGAATGCGCCGCCACCCTGAGCAATTTCTTCCGCCTGCGCCGCGAACAGAAAAAAGCGCTCAGGCTGGCGCAACGGGCGGCGGATAAACCGGAATAATCAGTAGTTGAGCGCCAGTTCCGGCATCACCGTCGGATAGCCTTTCCCCAACGCTTCCTGCTCGGCGGCCGCCTGCGCCGCCTTTCTCTCTTTTTCCTGCAGATAGCCCACCAGGCTGACCTGGTAGCGGCGGATGTTTTCTACATAGTTGTAGGCTTCACGCCCGCGCGCATAGCCATAGGTCAGCTGCGGGTAGTAGCGCTTTTGGCTGAGCATCGGCAGGCGCTGCTTGACGTCGACCCAGCTGTCCGGGTTGCCTTTTTGCGTCTTGGTCAGCTTGCGCGCGTCCAGCATATGGCCCCAACCCATGTTGTAGGCCGCCAGCGAGAACCAGATGCGTTCGTCTTCCGGCACGCTGTCCGGCACCTTGGCCATCAGCCGCTGCAGGTAAAGGGCGCCGCCCTGAATGCTCTCTTCCGGATCGAGGCGGTCATTGACCCCCAGGCCGTCGGCGGTGGCGCGGGTCAGCATCATCAGGCCGCGCACGCCGGTGGGAGAGGTGGCCTGCGGATTCCAGTGCGATTCCTGATAGGCGATGGCCGCCAGCAGCTTCCAGTCGATCTCGTTGGCGTGCTTCTCGAACAGCGGGCGGAAGTTGGGCAGCACCGAATCGATGGCCGACAGGAAGGTTTTGGTGTCCACATAGTCGAAGCTGCCGACGTGGCCGAGGTATTTCTCTTCCAGCCGCGCCAGGGTGCCGTCGTCCACCATCTGGCTGTAGAAGTCCAGCACCGCCGCGTACAGGCTGTCGTCGCCGTCGCGTTTCAGGTACCAGGTGACCGGTTCTTCGTCGGTGACGTCGAACGCCACCGCCAGCTGCGGATGGATGCGCTGCAGCAGCGCGATGGTCACCGAATCGCCGAGGGTGTAATCCAGCTTGCCGTCGGCCACCCGTTCCAGCAGCTCTTTGGAGGTGAGATCGCTGGAGGACTCCCAGGCGAGATCCGGGTATTTATCCTGCTTGAGCTGTTTTAGCGTGCTGACGTGCGCGGAACCGGAGGCGACCGCCAGCTTGCCTTTGATGTCGGCGAAGCTTTTCGGCCGCGGGGTGCCCAGCCGGTACACCAGCTGTTGGGAAACGGAGTAGTAGGCCGGGCCGGTGCGCGCGCGGCTGAGGCGCTCCTGGTTGTAGATCAGGCCCGCCGCCAGCAGGTCGGCGTCGTCGTCGTCCAGATCGTCGAACAGGTCATTGATGTTCTGATGGGGGATCACCACCAGCTTCACCCCGAGGTAGTTGGCGAAGCGCTTGGCCAGTTCGTAGTCGAGCCCACCCGGCCCTTGCTTGGTGTTGAAATAGGTCAGCGGTGAATTCAGCGTGCTGATACGCAACTCGCCGCGGGAAATGATCTCCTGGAGTTGCCCGCCCTGGCCGCTGCGCCAGGTGATGTTGGGCCACAGCGCGAGAGCCAGAAGCAGAGTGACAACGCCGATGAGGATGTAGTTTATTTTAAGACGTTTCAAATAGTTATCCAGTGGTGGCACAGGTACGCCGGCGACGACAACCGCGACTTTTCTCATGGTTAAATCACCAGTGCGGGGGGCATTTTGCGCAACAAAACGCCAGTGTGCAACTTTATTGACACGTTATGACAATTCGACGGTGCGGCACGCTTTTATCAATAATCCCTACGCAAACGGTTTCGTCGGCGCCGAGGATTCTCTATAATGACGCGCGTTTTCCCCTGTTGCGCCCAATGAAGCGTCTTATCCTTCGCTTCGAAGACGAGAGAACTTTGATTATGGAAATTCTGCGTGGTTCGCCCGCTTTATCGGCTTTTCGCATTACCAAACTGCTGTCCCGCTGCCAGGACGCTCACCTGCCCGTCAGTGATATCTACGCCGAGTACGTCCACTTTGCCGATGTCAGCGCACCGCTAAGTGCCGAAGAACACGCCAAGCTTCAGCGTCTGCTCAAGTACGGTCCTTCTCTCGCCGAACACGCCCCTGAAGGCCGGCTGCTGCTGGTTACGCCGCGTCCGGGCACCATTTCTCCCTGGTCTTCCAAAGCCACCGACATCGCCCACAACTGCGGTCTGCAACAGGTGCTGCGGCTGGAGCGCGGTCTGGCGTTCTACGTCAAGGCGCCTGAACTGACGGAAGCCCAGTGGCGGCAGCTCGCTGCGCTGCTGCACGACCGCATGATGGAAACCGTCTTCAGCGAGCTGCAACAGGCCGAACAGCTGTTCGCGCACCATCAGCCGGCGCCGTATCAGTCGGTCGACGTGCTGGGCGCAGGGCGCGCCGCGCTGGAGCAGGCCAACGTTCGGCTCGGCCTGGCGCTGGCGCAGGATGAGATCGACTACCTGCTGAATGCCTTTACCGGTTTGGGGCGCAACCCGACGGATATCGAACTTTATATGTTCGCGCAGGCTAACTCCGAGCACTGCCGCCACAAGATTTTCAACGCCGACTGGATCATCGACGGCGAGCAGCAGCCCAAGTCGCTGTTCAAAATGATCAAGAATACCTACGAGCAGACGCCGGACTACGTGCTGTCGGCGTATAAAGACAACGCCGCCGTGATGGAAGGTTCGCAGGTCGGCCGCTTCTTCGCCGCGCCGGAGAACGGCACGTACGATTACCATCAGGAAGACGCGCACATCCTGATGAAGGTGGAAACTCACAACCACCCGACGGCGATTTCGCCGTGGCCGGGCGCCGCGACCGGCTCCGGCGGCGAGATCCGCGACGAGGGCGCCACCGGCCGCGGCGCCAAGCCGAAGGCCGGCCTGGTGGGCTTCTCGGTGTCCAACCTGCGCATTCCCGGCTTTGAACAGCCGTGGGAGCAGGACTTCGGCAAACCGGAACGCATCGTCACCGCACTGGACATCATGACCGAAGGCCCGCTGGGCGGCGCGGCGTTCAACAACGAATTCGGTCGCCCGGCGCTGCTGGGCTACTTCCGCACCTATGAAGAGCGCGTCAACAGCCATAACGGCGTCGAGCTGCGCGGCTACCACAAACCGATCATGCTGGCGGGCGGCATCGGCAACATCCGCGCCGATCACGTGCAGAAAGGGGAAATCACCGTCGGCGCCAAGCTGGTGGTGCTGGGCGGCCCGGCGATGAATATCGGCCTGGGCGGCGGCGCGGCGTCCTCGATGGCGTCCGGCCAGTCCGATGCCGATCTGGACTTCGCTTCGGTGCAGCGCGACAACCCGGAAATGGAACGCCGCTGTCAGGAAGTGATCGACCGCTGCTGGCAGCTGGGCGACCAGAACCCGATCCTGTTTATCCATGACGTCGGCGCCGGCGGCCTGTCCAACGCCATGCCGGAGCTGGTGAGCGACGGCGGCCGCGGCGGCCGCTTCGAGCTGCGCGACATCCTCAACGACGAGCCGGGCATGAGCCCGCTGGAAGTGTGGTGCAACGAATCGCAGGAACGTTACGTGATGGCGATCGCCCCGGCGCAGATGGCGCAGTTCGACGAGATCTGCCGCCGCGAGCGCGCGCCTTATGCGGTGATCGGTGAAGCGACCGAAGAGCAGCACCTGACGCTGAACGACCGCCACTTCGACAACCAACCGATCGACATGCCGCTGGACGTGCTGCTCGGCAAAACGCCGAAGATGACCCGCGACGTCACCCGTCTGCAGGCGCAGGGCCAGGCGGTGCAGCGTGGGGACATCACGCTGGCCGACGCGGTGAAGCGCGTGCTGCATCTGCCGGCCGTCGCGGAGAAAACCTTCCTGATCACCATCGGCGACCGCACCGTCACCGGCATGGTGGCGCGTGACCAAATGGTCGGCCCGTGGCAGATCCCGGTGGCCGACTGCGCGGTCACCACCGCCAGCCTGGACAGCTATTACGGCGAGGCGATGTCGATCGGCGAACGCGCGCCGGTGGCGCTGCTGGACTTCGCCGCCTCCGGCCGCCTGGCGGTCGGGGAAGCGCTGACCAACCTGGCTGCCACGGAAATCGGCAGCCTGAAGCGCGTGAAGCTGTCCGCCAACTGGATGGCCGCCGCCGGCCACCCGGGTGAAGACGCCGGCCTGTACGAAGCGGTGAAAGCGGTGGGCGAAGAGCTGTGCCCGGCGCTGGGCATCACCATTCCGGTGGGCAAAGACTCCATGTCGATGAAAACCCGCTGGCAGGAAGGCGACGAACAGCGCGAAATGACCTCGCCGCTGTCGCTGGTCATCACCGCCTTCGCCCGCGTGGAAGACGTGCGCCACACCGTGACGCCGCAATTGCGCACCGATAAGGGCGACAGCGCGCTGCTGTTGATCGACCTGGGCAACGGCCATAACGCGCTGGGCGCCACCGCGCTGGCGCAGGTTTATCGCCAACTGGGCGACAAACCTGCCGATGTGCGCGATGTCGCGCAGCTGGCGGGCTTCTTCAACGCCATGCAGCAGCTGGTGGCCGATCGCGCGCTGCTGGCTTATCACGACCGCGCCGACGGCGGCCTGCTGGTGACGCTGGCGGAGATGGCCTTCGCCGGTCACTGCGGCGTAGAGGTTAACCTCGATGGCCTCGGCGACGATGCGCTGGCGGTGCTGTTCAACGAAGAGCTGGGCGCGGTGATCCAGGTGAGCGCCGAACGTCTCGACGAGGTGAAGCAGGCGTTCGCGCAGCACGGTTTGACCGACAACGTGCATCAGATCGGCAGCGCGCAGGCCGGCGATCGTTTCGTCATCAACCAACATGGCAAGGCGTTGTACAGCGAAAGCCGCAATACGCTGCGCACCTGGTGGGCGGAAACCACCTGGCAGATGCAGCGCCTGCGCGACAACCCGGCGTGCGCCGATCAGGAACATCAGGCCAAGCAGGATGAACAAGATCCCGGCCTGAACGTGAAGCTGACCTTCGCACCCGAGGAAGACATCGCCGCGCCGTACATCGCCAAGGGCGCTCGCCCGAAAGTGGCGGTGTTGCGCGAGCAGGGGGTGAACTCCCACGTTGAAATGGCGGCGGCGTTCCACCGCGCCGGCTTTGACGCCGTGGACGTGCACATGAGCGATCTGCTGGCCGGGCGCCGCGATCTGCAGGACTTCCACACGCTGGTGGCCTGCGGCGGCTTCTCTTACGGCGACGTCCTGGGCGCCGGTGAAGGCTGGGCGAAGTCTATCCTGTTCAATGAGCGGGTGCGCGACGAGTTTGAAGCGTTCTTCCACCGTCCGCAGACGCTGGCGCTGGGCGTATGCAACGGCTGCCAGATGATGTCCAACCTGCGTGAGCTGATCCCGGGGGCCGAACACTGGCCGCGCTTCGTGCGCAACCTGTCGGATCGCTTCGAGGCGCGCTTCAGCCTGGTGGAAGTGGCGGCCAGCCCGTCGCTGTTCCTGCAGGGCATGACCGGTTCGCGCATGCCGATCGCCGTTTCCCACGGTGAAGGGCACGTCGAAGTGCGCGATGCGGCGCATCTGGCGGCGCTGGAAAGCCATGGTCTGGTGGCGCTGCGTTTCGTCAACAACGCCGGTCAGGTGACGGAAGCTTACCCGGCTAACCCGAACGGTTCGCCGAATGGCATCACCGCCGTGACCAGCGCCAACGGGCGCGCCACGGTGATGATGCCGCACCCGGAGCGCGTGTTCCGCACCGTCAGCAACTCCTGGCACCCGGAAGAGTGGGGCGAGGACAGCCCGTGGATGCGTATGTTCCGCAACGCCCGTAAGCAGCTGGGCTAAAAACGGTCACCACCGTACAGAGGGCGCAAGCAATTGCGCCCTTTTTTATGGCCGGCGTTCGCCGTCTGGCGGCAGTGTCTGCATTTTGCGACAAGCGCTATTTTCCCTGTCGCCAAATGGAGACGTTTAACTTGTTGATTTTATTGTAGGTAAGCAGGTTTGACTTTAGTTGTCTGCATTTGGCGACAGCACGGCGTTTTTTTCATCGCTCATCAGTGCGTAATGGGTGGGGGAATTTGCTGATGTAATTTTATTTTTAAATAAAATCATTGCGTTATGATTTTTGTTGCAAAGCTGGCACGCTACGTGCATTATTCTCGGCGGCTGCTCATTCACCTTTTTATGACGGCGCCGTAATTAGACGGCAAATCGCCTCATAAGCCTCCGAATGATGCCAAAGAAATGGTGCCTATCGTCCAACCAAACCGATAACAGACCGCGCAAGCGGCTTTATCAAGCATCGGGCGACACGTGGAGTGAGGCACCGCCTGTATCCAACTGTGATGAAGGGTTCATCAATCCTGGATACTTACGGATGCTATTCGTCCTGTTCGATGCCAGCCGCTGCGCTACATCACCCTGGGGACGAGGTTTAAGGGCATCCACACTTTCCTTGCGTTGGGGCAAGTTTCTTGCCCCGATGTCAATTCTCAACGCTGCGCTTATGCCCGTTTCGTTGCCTATGCCCTCGAACGCAGACGCTATCCCCACACGCTCGTTTTCGCGCCGGTTGATGTTACCGGGGCCGCATGCCGTCGGCAGGCCAGGCCTATGGGCGCGCTTCGCCGATCCCGCGGCTTTTTCCTTGCGCGTTCAGGATTCTCCCCTGCCGGGCTTTTCTCTTTCCGGCGAGTCAGTTAGCATCGTGACAGAGCTGAGAGAATGAGATGATTTCGTTGAAAAAATGGCGTTTATTCCCCCGTTCGCTGCGGCAATTGGTGCTGCTGGCCTTCCTGTTGGTGCTGCTGCCGCTGTTGGTGCTGGCCTATCAAGCCTACCAGAGCCTGGATCACCTCAGCGCGCAGGCGGCGGACATCAACCGCACCACGCTGGTGGACGCGCGGCGCAGCGAGGCGATGACCAGCGTGGCGCTGGAGATGGAGCGCAGCTATCGTCAGTACTGCGTGCTGGTCGATCCTACGCTGCAGAAGCTGTACCAGAACCAGCGCAAACAGTATTCGCAGATGCTGGACGCCCACGCGCCGATCCTGCCGGACGAACGTTATTACCAAACGCTGCGTCAGTTGCTGACCCAGTTGGCGGCGATCAAATGCCATAACAGCGGGCCGGACCAAGAGGCCTCGGCCCTGCTCGAGTCGTTCTCGCGATCCAATGCCGAAATGGTACAGGCCACGCGCGCGGTGGTGTTTTCACGCGGCCAGCAGCTGCAGCAGGCCATCGCCGAGCGCGGTCAGTTCTTCGGCTGGCAGGCGCTGCTGTTGTTCCTGGTCAGCGTGCTGCTGGTGGTGCTGTTCACCCGCATGATCATCGGGCCGGTCAAGGCCGTGGAACGGATGATCAATCGCCTGGGGGAAGGGCGCGCGCTGGGCAGCACCGCGTCGTTCAAAGGGCCGCGCGAGCTGCGTTCGCTGGCGCAGCGCATCATCTGGCTGAGCGAACGGTTGGCGTGGCTGGAGTCGCAGCGCCACGAGTTCTTGCGCCATATCTCGCACGAGTTGAAAACGCCGCTGGCCAGCATGCGTGAAGGCACCGAACTGCTGGCCGACGAAGTGGCGGGGCCGCTGACCTCCGATCAACAAGAGGTGGTGGCGATCCTCGACAACAGCAGCCGCCACCTGCAGCAGCTGATTGAACAACTGCTGGATTACAACCGCAAACTGGCCGACGGCCCGGCGGAACACGAGAACGTCGAGCTGCGCGAGATGGTCGATTTGGTGGTCGCCGCGCACAGTTTGCCGGCGCGGGCGAAGATGATTTCCACCGAAATCGCGCTGGAGGCGGAAATCTGCTGGGCAGAGCCTACGCTATTAATGCGCGTGCTGGATAATCTCTACTCCAATGCGGTGCACTACGGCAAGGAATCCGGTAACATTTGGATCCGCAGCCGTCAGGTTGGACAACGGGTGCAAATCGACGTCGCCAATACCGGCACGCCGATCCCCGAGGCTGAAAGAGCCATGATTTTCGAGCCTTTTTTCCAGGGTAGTCACCAGCGAAAAGGGGCGGTAAAAGGAAGCGGACTGGGGTTGAGCATCGCTCAGGACTGTATCCGTCGCATGCGCGGTGAGCTGCAACTGGCGACGGTCGCCGGTGCAGACGTCTGCTTCCGCATTGAACTGCCGTTAACCGCCGAGAATGAATAAATAATGTACACATGGTCTAAACGCCTTCGTCTTTCACAGACCGAACGTTCACCGCGTGCCACGCACAGAGCGCCGCTCGGCAAACGCCCGATCAGCTGGTTGGGCGCCGTTTTCTTTATGCCGCTGTTGCTGGCGGGCTGCGTCGATCGCGCGGTCAGCGGCGGCCTGAGCGCTCAGCAGCAAGAGGCGATCCCGGATACCAAGGTGATCGATTACCGCACCGCGGCCTGCGATACCCTGTGGCAGTTGGACGACAAGGACGCGCTGGATAACGCGCTCTACTGGCTGCGTGCGATGGACTGCGCCGATCGCATCGGCTCAACCCAGGCGCGCGCGCTGGCGAAAACGGTGCCTGGCGACAGCTGGTCCGGCGTTTTCAAACAGAGCATTCTGCTGGGGAGCGCACAGCCGACCTCCGGCGAACGCCGCCAGATGATCGACAGGATCAGCAGCTACCGGATGGAGTTTCCCGGTTCGCTGCGTCCACTGACGCAGCTGTGGCGCCAGCAGCAGATGCTGCAGATCACGCTGTTCGATGAGAAAGCGCGTTATCAGCATCTGCAGGAAAGCAGCGACAGCCAGATCGATTCGCTGCGCCAGAGCCAGGCGCGCTTGCAATCGCAGCTGCAGGACACCTCGCGCAAGCTGGAAAACCTGACCGACATCGAGCGCCAGCTCTCATCGCGCAAGCAGCTGCAAGGGGAAATACCGGACAACGGCACAGGCTCGCAAAAGGGCGAAGCCGCCGGTAAAAACGGCGCGGCCGCGAAAGGGGCTGAGCCGCAGGACGAACCGGAAAAGGGCACTGCGCTGCCGGTTGAACCGGAAGACACCTATACGCCGCACCCTGCCAATAAGGAGTCCCACGCGCAATGACCGCACGCAAACCGGCCAACCTGTTATTGGTTGACGACGATCCCAGCCTGCTGAAGCTGCTGGGCATGCGCCTGACCAGCGAAGGTTTTCACGTCACCACCGCCGAAAGCGGCCAGGAAGCGCTGCGCCTGCTGGCGCGCGAACAGATCGATCTGGTGATCAGCGATCTGCGCATGGATGAGATGGACGGCATGGCGCTGTTCGCCGAGATCCAAAAACATCAGCCGGGCATGCCGGTGATCATTCTCACCGCGCACGGTTCGATTCCCGATGCGGTGGCCGCCACCCAGCAGGGAGTGTTCAGCTTTCTCACCAAACCGGTGGATCGCGATGCGCTGTACAAGGCCATCGACGAGGCGCTCGCGCTGTCGGCCAGCCCGGCCGGCGACGATGCCTGGCGGGAAGACATCGTCACCCGCAGCCCGTTGATGCTGCGCCTGCTGGAGCAGGTGAAAATGGTGGCGCAGTCGGACGTCAGCGTATTGATCAACGGCCAGAGCGGCACCGGTAAAGAGGTGGTGGCGCAGGCGATCCACGCGGCCAGCCCGCGCGCCAGCAAGGCGTTCATCGCCATCAACTGCGGCGCGCTGCCGGAGCAGCTGCTGGAGTCCGAACTGTTCGGCCACGCCAAGGGCGCCTTTACCGGCGCGGTCAGCAGCCGCGAAGGGCTGTTCCAGGCGGCGGCGGGCGGCACGCTGTTCCTCGACGAGATCGGCGATATGCCGCTGTCGCTGCAGGTGAAGCTGCTGCGCGTGCTGCAGGAACGCAAGGTGCGGCCGCTCGGCAGCAATCGCGATCTGGACATTGACGTACGCATCATCTCCGCCACCCACCGCGATCTGCAAAAGGCGATGGCGAAGAACGAGTTCCGCGAGGATCTCTACTACCGCCTCAACGTGGTGAACCTGAAGATCCCGGCGCTCAACGAGCGCGCCGAAGATATCCCGCTGCTGGCCAATCACCTGTTGCGCGAAGCGGCTCAGCGGCACAAGCCGTTCGTGCGCAGCTTCTCGACCGACGCCATGAAGCGGCTGATGACCGCCAGCTGGCCGGGCAACGTGCGTCAGCTGGTCAACGTCATCGAGCAGTGCGTGGCGCTGACCTCGGCGCCGGTGATCAGCGAAGCGTTGGTGGAGCAGGCGCTGGAAGGGGAAAATACCGCGCTGCCGACCTTTGCCGAAGCGCGTAACCAGTTCGAGTTGCATTACCTGCGCAAGCTGCTGCAGATCACCAAGGGCAATGTGACCCAGGCCGCGCGCATGGCGGGCCGCAACCGCACCGAGTTTTACAAATTGCTGTCGCGCCACGAGCTGGACGCCAACGATTTTAAAGAATGACAGTTTCCCGCCGGCGCCTGCCACGCAGGTTCTCAACAAATCCGGCGGAATGATTTACACTCCGTTCTCTTTGCCGCGGCGCGCCCCGGCGTAGAGCACCATGGAACGTATTAAGCGGGATCGTACACAAATGAGCAGATCACTTTCCATCGCCCTGGCCCAGTTGAACCTGCTGGTCGGCGACATTGAAGGCAACACCGAACGCATGTTGCAAATCGTGCAGGAGCAGCAGAAGGCGGGAGCCGATCTGGTCATGTTCAGCGAACTGGCGCTGTCCGGCTACCCGCCGGAAGATCTGCTGTATCGCAATGATTTCTATGAGCGCTGTGATGCGCAGCTGCTGCGCCTGCAGCAGGCTTCCGCCGAGACGGCGATCCTGGTCGGCCACCCGTGGCGCGAAGGCGACAAGCTGTACAACGCGCTGTCGCTGTTCGCCGAAGGCCGCCTGCTGACCCGCTACTTCAAGCAGCAGCTGCCGAACTACGGCGTGTTCGATGAGAAGCGCTATTTCCACGCCGGCAACGACACCTGCGTGGTGCAATTGAAAGGCTACCGTCTGGGGCTGCTGATCTGCGAAGATCTGTGGTTCCCTGAGCCGATCGACGCCGCCAAGGCGGCCGGCGCGGAGATTATCCTGTCGATCAACGCCTCGCCGTATAATCGCGAAAAACCGTACATCCGCAAAACGCTGATGGCCGGCCACTGCCAGCGCACTCAGCTGCCGCTGGTGTACCTCAACCAGGTCGGCGGCCAGGATGAGCTGATCTTCGACGGCTGCTCCAAGGTCTTCGACGCCGCCGGCACCATGACTCACCGTCTGGCGGCCTTCGACGAGCAGGTGACCCGCCTGGAATTCAACGAGCTGGATGTGGTGCCGATGGCCGATCCGGCCGCCGAACTGCCGCAGCTGGCGCAGGTGTACCAGGCGCTGGTGCTGGCGGTGCGCGACTACGTGACCAAAAACGGCTTTAAAGGCGCGGTGCTGGGGCTGTCCGGCGGCATCGACTCGGCGCTGACGCTGGCGATCGCCGTGGATGCGTTGGGCAAAGACAAGGTGCAGGCGCTGATGATGCCATTCCGCTACACCGCGGATATCAGCATCGCCGACGCCAAGGAAGAGGCGGAAATCCTCGGCGTGGAGTTCGATATTGTCTCCATCGAACCGATGTTCGACGCCTTTATGGGCCAGCTGTCGCCGATGTTCGCCGGCACCGAGCGCGACACCACCGAAGAGAACCTGCAGGCGCGTTGCCGCGGGGTGGTGCTGATGGCGCTGTCCAACAAACGCCGCAGCATCGTGCTGACCACCGGCAACAAGAGCGAAATGGCGGTGGGTTACGCCACGCTGTACGGCGATATGGCCGGCGGTTTCGACGTGCTGAAGGACGTGCCGAAAACGCTGGTGTTCAAGCTGTCTGAATACCGTAACACCGTCTCCTACGTGATCCCGCAGCGGGTGATCGATCGTCCGCCGTCCGCCGAGCTGGCGCCGGATCAGGTCGATCAGGACAGCCTGCCGCCGTACGATATCCTGGATGCGATCCTGGAAGGTTACGTCGAGCGCGACAAGTCGGTCGCCGATCTGGTGGCCGAAGGCTTCGATGAAGCGATCGTGCGCAAGGTGATCCGCCTGGTGGACATCAACGAATACAAGCGGCGTCAGGCCGCCGTCGGGCCGCGCATCACCGCCCGTAACTTCGGCAAAGACCGCCGCTACCCCATCACATCCGGTTTTGGCCGCAAAAATTGGTAAAAGGAAAGAAGATGAAAAAGATCGACGCGATTATCAAGCCGTTCAAACTGGATGACGTCCGCGAAGCGCTGGCCGAAGTGGGCATCACCGGCATGACGGTCACCGAAGTCAAAGGCTTCGGCCGCCAGAAGGGCCACACTGAGCTGTACCGCGGCGCCGAATACATGGTCGATTTTCTGCCTAAGGTGAAGATCGAGATCGTGGTTGCCGACGACATCGTCGACACCTGCGTGGAAACCATTATGCAAACCGCGCAGACCGGCAAGATCGGCGACGGCAAAATCTTCGTCTTCGACGTGGCGCGCGTGGTGCGTATCCGTACCGGCGAGCAGGACGAAGAAGCGATCTGATCCTCCGCAGGATCATCGGCCATCAGGGCGCAGCATGCTGCGCCCTTGTCATTTCTGCTCCCCGTACATCACACTTCTTCGCCTCGCCGTTTCCCCCCATTTTTGCCTGCGGGCATTCTAAAAAAGCGAACGCTATCGCGTTTTTGACACTTTTCCCGATCGCTTCACGGCCGGCGTCTACACTCAACGCAATGTTTTTGCTTGAGGAATCACCCCCATGATGACGTTACGCCAAATCCGCCACTTCATCGCCGTGGCGGAAACCGGGTCGATCTCCGCCGGCGCCCAGGCGGTGTTTGTCTCCCAGTCTTCGCTGACGCTCGCTATCCAGCAGCTGGAAACCGAGATCGGCGTGCGGCTGTTCGATCGCCACGCCAAGGGCATGACGCTGACCCATCAGGGGCACCAGTTTTTGCGCCAGTCGTATCTGATCCTGGCGACGGTGGATAACGCCAAGCGCAGCCTGCAGATCGGCACCGAGAGCCTGACCGGCAAGCTGACCATCGGTGTCACCAGCCTGGTGGCCGGCTACTTCCTGGTGGAACTGCTCACGCGCTTTAAATCGGCTTATCCCAACGTCACCGTGCAGGTGGTTGAAGACGAACGCCCGTACATCGAGCATCTGCTGGTCAGCGGCGAGATCGACATCGGCGTGCTGATCTTGTCGAATATCGAGGACCGCGACGCGCTGCAGACCGAGGTGCTGATGCACTCGCCGTATCGCCTGTGGCTGCCGCCGCTGCACCCGCTGCTGGAGCACGAGAGCATCAGCCTGGCGGACGTGGCCAAACAGCCGCTGATCCAGCTCAACGCCGATGAAATGGACGTGCACGCGCGGCGCATCTGGGCGCGCGCCGGGCTGAAGCCGGAGATCGCCATGAAGACCGCCTCGACCGAGGCGGTGCGCAGCCTGGTGGCGGCGGGGATGGGAGTCTCCATCCAGCCGGATATGGCGTACCGCGCCTGGTCGCTCGAGGGCAACATGATCGAGGCGCGCAAGCTGGACGATCTGCTGGAGCCGCTGGATATCGGGTTGGCGTGGCGGCGCGGCAGCGCGCGGCCGGAGCTGGTGACGCCGTTCCTCACCATCGCGCGCGAGAACGGCAGCAAACATGCCGCCGGGCTTAAGCATTCGATTTAATCGAACGCGTCGTTCAGTATTTAGAATTTGTTGCCCGCCAGAGGCTCGCTTAGGCTGATTAAAACTAACTTATTCACATTTGGTTAACGTTTTTGTCACTTAGGGGCGTCAGGCGATGGCGGATGTGCAGGTTCTCTCAGGTTTGTCCTGTCAGCAGTTCATTAACGGTCAGCTTATCGACGGCGAAGGCCAGCAGGAATGCATCGTCAATCCGGCCAACGGCGAGACGCTGATCGCCCTGACTGAAGCCTCTTCGGCGCAGGTCGGCAGCGCGGTAAAAGCCGCGCAGCAGGCGTTCGGCCATTGGTCGCGCACTACGCCGGCCCAGCGCGCCACGCTGTTGCTGCGCATCGCCGACGCCATCGAGCGGCAGGCGCCGCAGCTGGCGCAGCTGGAGGCCCTCAACTGCGGCAAGCCGCTGCATCAGGCGCTCAATGACGATCTGCCGGCGGCGGTCGACGTGTTCCGCTTCTTTGCCGGCGCGGTGCGTACGCAGCAAGGGCAACTGGCCGGTGAGTATGTGCCGGGCCACACCTCGATGATCCGCCGCGATCCCATTGGCGTGGTGGCCTCGATCGCCCCCTGGAACTATCCGCTGATGATGGCGGCGTGGAAGATTGCGCCGGCGTTGGCGGCGGGCAATACCGTGGTGTTTAAACCCTCCGAACATACGCCGCTGACCATTCTGGCGTTGGTGCCTGCGCTGCAAGAGATCCTGCCGCCGGGCGTGCTGAACATTGTCTATGGCGGCGGTGAAGGGGTCGGCAGCCAGCTGGTGGGGCACCCGCAGGTGCGGCTGGTGTCGGTCACCGGCGATATCGTCACCGGGCAAAAAATCCTCCAGGCGGCGGCCAAAAGCGTCAAGCGCACCCATCTGGAGCTGGGGGGCAAGGCGCCGGTGATCGTTTGCGACGACGCCGATCTCGACGAGGTGGTCAACGGCATTCGCACCTATGGCTATTACAACGCCGGCCAGGACTGCACCGCCGCCTGCCGCATCTACGCGCAGGCCGGCATCTATCCCAAACTGGTGGATGCGCTGGGCGAAGCGGTCGCCAGCCTGCGCTTCGCCCGCAAGCGCGATCAGGACAACGAGATCGGCCCGTTGATAAGTGCCCGTCAGCGCGATCGCGTCGCCAGCTTTGTCGAGCGGGCGCTCAGCCAACCGCATATCGAATTGATCACCGGTGCCGCGGCGCACTCCGGGCCGGGGTTCTACTACCAGCCGACCCTGCTGGCGGGTTGCCTGCAAAGCGACGAGATCGTGCAGCGCGAGGTGTTCGGCCCGGTGGTCAGCGTCACGCGCTTCGAGCACCTGGAGCAGGCGGTCGCGTGGGCCAACGACTCGGAATACGGGCTGGCCTCGTCGGTGTGGACGCAAAATATCGATCGGGCGCTGCACATTGCCGCCCATCTGCAGTACGGCAGCACCTGGATCAACACTCATTTCACCTTGGCGAGCGAAATGCCGCACGGCGGCCTGAAACGCTCCGGCTACGGCAAGGATCTGTCCAGCGATTCGCTGCAGGATTACAGCGTTGTCAGGCACGTAATGGCGAAGTTCAAAGCCGGCTTCTAACGGTTATATCAAGAAAAATCAGGCGGCAGCCGTTCCCTGCCGCATACCGATAAGCAACACAGGGGTAATTACGATGGGAAAAACTACCGCAGTCACCACCACCGTCTCCGCGCTCTGCCTCACCGTGCTGTGCGGCCTGGCCCAGGCGGCCGATCTGCCGCAGTCGCTGGGCAAAGGCGAAGGCCGGTTGGACATCATCGCCTGGCCCGGCTACATCGAACGCGGCCAGTCCGACAAAAACTACGACTGGGTCACCCAGTTTGAGAAGCAAACCGGCTGCGCGGTGAACGTGAAGACCGCCGCCACCTCCGATGAAATGGTCAGCCTGATGGCCAAGGGCGGCTACGATCTGGTGACCGCCTCCGGCGACGCCTCGCTGCGCCTGATCTTCGGCAAGCGGGTGCAGCCGATCAATACCGCGCTGATCCCTAACTGGAAGAACATCGATCCGCGCCTGCTGAACGGCGCCTGGTACACCGTGGACGGCAAAACCTACGGCACGCCGTACCAGTGGGGGCCGAACCTGCTGATGTACAACACCAAAACCTTCCCGACGCCGCCGGACAGCTGGGCGGTGATCTTCCAGCAGCAGAACCTGCCGGACGGCAAGAGCAACCAGGGCCGGGTGCAGGCTTACGACGGCCCGATCTACATCGCCGACGCGGCGCTGTTCCTGAAGGCCACCCAGCCGCAGCTCGGCATCAGCGATCCTTACCAGCTCAACGAAGAGCAGTATCAGGCGGCGCTGAAGCTGCTGCGCAGCCAGCACGCGCTGATCCACCGCTACTGGCACGATACCTCGGTGCAGATGAGCGACTTTAAAAACGAAGGCGTGGTGGCCTCCAGCGCCTGGCCGTATCAGGCCAACGCCCTGAAGGGCGAAGGGCAGCCGATCGCCACCGTGTTCCCGAAAGAGGGCGTGACCGGCTGGGCGGACACCACCATGCTGCATGCCGACGCCAAACACCCGAGCTGCGCCTACCAGTGGATGAACTGGTCGCTGGAGCCGAAGGTGCAGGGCGATGTGGCGGCCTGGTTCGGGTCGGTGCCGGCTTCACCGGCGGGCTGCAAGGCCAGCGCGCTGCTGGGTGAGAAGGGTTGTGAAACCAACGGTTTCAACCAGTTCGACAAAATCGCCTTCTGGAAAACGCCGCAGGCGCAGGGCGGCAAGTTCGTGCCGTACAGCCGCTGGACCCAGGACTACATCGCCATCATGGGCGGCCGCTAAGCCGCGGGGCGCAGCCCGCTGCGCCCGAATTACATCAGAATGGAGCACAGAAAATGACCATTGCCGTGCAATTCATCGATGTTTCGCGGACTTTCGGCGATGTTCGCGCCGTGGATCGGGTATCCATCGACATTCAGGACGGGGAATTCTTCTCCATGCTCGGGCCGTCCGGCTCGGGCAAAACCACCTGCCTGCGCCTGATCGCCGGCTTTGAACAGCTCACTTCCGGCTCGATTCGCATTCACGGCCAGGAAGCCGCCAACCTGCCGCCGTATCAGCGCGACGTGAATACCGTGTTTCAGGATTACGCGCTGTTTCCGCACATGTCGGTGCTGGAAAACGTCGCCTACGGCCTGATGGTGAAGGGCGTCGCCAAACGCGAGCGACTGGCGCGGGCGCAAGAGGCGCTGGAGAGCGTGGCGCTCGGTTTCGTTGCCGAACGCAAACCGGCGCACCTGTCGGGCGGCCAGCGTCAGCGCGTGGCGTTGGCGCGCGCGCTGGTCAATCGGCCGCGGGTGCTGCTGCTGGACGAGCCGCTCGGCGCGCTGGATCTCAAGCTGCGCGAGCAGATGCAGGGCGAGCTGAAGAAGCTGCAGCGCCAGCTGGGCATCACCTTTATCTTCGTCACCCACGATCAAAGCGAAGCGCTGTCGATGTCCGATCGGGTGGCGGTATTCAATAACGGCCGCATCGAGCAGGTGGATACGCCGCGCGAGCTTTACATGCGGCCGAAGACGCCGTTCGTCGCCGAGTTCGTCGGCACCTCCAACGTGGTGCGCAGCGAGCTGGCGCAGCGCCTGCTCGGCGAAAGCCGAACCTTCTCGATCCGGCCGGAGCATATTCGCCTGCTGGAGCAAGGCGGCGCGGCGCAGGACGAAATCCAGGTGCAGGGCACGCTGCAGGAAATCCACTACCAGGGCGCGGCCACGCGCTATGAGATCGCTCTGAACGGCGGCGAAAAGCTGCTGGTCAGCCAGGCCAATCCGCAGTGGATCGCCGAAGGGCTACAGCGGCAGATCGGCCAGCCGATCGTCGCCTGCTGGCCGCGTGCGGCGATGGTGCCGCTGCTGGAGGAGAGGTGAGATGGACATGAGCATCGATTCCCCCTCGGCGCGCGGTGGTAGCGTGCGCGCGCTGTCGACCTGGCTTTATCGCCGGCCGACGCTGTATCTGCTGTTACTGCTGGTGCCGCCGCTGCTGTGGTTCGGCGCGGTGTACCTCGGTTCGCTGCTGACGCTGCTGTGGCAGGGGTTCTACACCTTCGACGATTTCACCATGGCGGTGACGCCGGATCTGACCTTCGCCAACCTGGCGGCGCTGTTCAACCCGGCCAACTACGACATCATCCTGCGCACGCTGACCATGGCGGTGCTGGTGTCGCTGGCCAGCGCGGTACTGGCGTTCCCGATCGCCTATTACATGGCGCGCTACACCAGCGGCCGCGTCAAGGCGTTCTTCTACATCGCGGTGATGATGCCGATGTGGGCCAGCTATATCGTTAAAGCCTATGCCTGGACTTTGCTGCTGGCGAAAGACGGCGTGGCGCAGTGGTTCCTGCAGCACCTGGGGCTGGAGCCGCTGTTGGCTTCGCTGCTGACGGTGCCCGGCGTCGGCGGCAATACGCTGTCGACCTCGGGGCTGGGGCGTTTTCTGGTGTTCGTCTATATCTGGCTGCCGTTCATGATCCTGCCGATCCAGGCGGCGCTGGAGCGCCTGCCGCCCTCGCTGCTGCACGCCTCGGCGGATCTGGGCGCCCGGCCGGCGCAGACCTTCCGCCACGTCATTTTGCCGCTGGCGGTGCCGGGCATCGCCGCCGGATCGATCTTCACCTTTTCGCTGACGCTGGGCGATTTCATCGTGCCGCAGCTGGTGGGGCCGCCGGGCTATTTCATCGGCAGCATGGTCTACGCCCAGCAGGGCGCGATCGGCAATATGCCGATGGCCGCGGCCTTTACGCTGGTGCCGATCGTTCTGATCGCCATCTACCTTTCCATCGTCAAACGTCTGGGGGCTTTCGATGCACTCTGAACGCGCGCCCTTAGGGCTGAAGCTGGCCGCCTGGGGCGGACTTGTCTTCCTGCATTTCCCGTTGGCGATCATCGCCATCTATGCCTTCAACACCGAAGACGCGGCCTTCAGCTTCCCGCCGAAGGGCTTTACGCTGCACTGGTTCAACGTCGCCGCCGGGCGGCAGGACATCCTCGATGCGGTGCTGCTGTCGGCGCAGATCGCCTGCCTGGCGACCGCCATCGCGCTGGTGCTCGGCACCCTGGCGGCGGCGGCGCTGTATCGGCGCGATTTTTTCGGCAAAGACAGCATTTCGCTGCTGCTGCTGCTGCCGATCGCGCTGCCGGGGATCGTCACCGGCCTGGCGCTGCTGGCGGCGTTCAAGGCGCTGAACATCGAGCCGGGCATCCTGACCATCGTCGTCGGCCATGCGACGTTCTGCGTGGTGATCGTATTCAACAACGTCATCGCCCGATTCCGCCGCACCTCGTACAGCCTGATCGAGGCTTCGATGGATCTCGGCGCCGACGGCTGGCAAACCTTCCGTTACGTGATCTTGCCGAACCTCGGCTCGGCGCTGCTGGCCGGCGGCATGCTGGCGTTTGCGCTGTCGTTCGATGAAATCATCGTGACCACCTTTACCGCCGGCCACGAGCGCACGCTGCCGCTGTGGCTGCTGAACCAGCTCGGTCGCCCGCGCGACGTGCCGATCACCAACGTGGTGGCGCTGTCGGTGATGCTGTTGACCATGCTGCCGATCCTCGGCGCTTACTACCTGACCAAAGGTGGGGAAAGCGTCGCCGGCAGCGGCAAATAATTTCCTTACCCGACCTCTGACAAAAGGATAACCCTATGCAAAGCCAACTGTTGATTGACGGCCAACTGGTGAATGGCCAGGGCGCGACCCAGCCGGTGTATAATCCGGCGACCGGCGAAGTGATCGCGCAGGTGGCGGAGGCCAGCCCGGAGCAGGTCGATCGCGCGGTGCTGGCGGCGGACGCCGCGTTCGCCGCCTGGGGGCAAACCACGCCGAAGGAGCGCGCCGAGCATCTGCTCAAGCTGGCGGATCTGATCGACGAGCATGCCGAGACCTTCGCCAGGCTGGAGTCGCTCAACTGCGGCAAGCCTTATCACTGCGTGCTGAACGACGAGCTGCCGGCGGTGGCCGACGTGTTTCGCTTCTTCGCCGGCGCCAGCCGCTGCCTGACCGGCATGGCGGCCGGTGAGTATCTGGCCGGGCACACCTCGATGATCCGCCGCGATCCGCTCGGCGTGGTGGCCTCGATCGCGCCGTGGAACTACCCGCTGATGATGGCGGCCTGGAAACTGGCGCCGGCTTTGGCGGCGGGCAACTGCGTGGTGATCAAGCCTTCGGAGCAGACGCCGCTGACCACCTTCAAATTGGCCGAACTGGCCGCCGGGCTGTTCCCGCCGGGCGTGCTCAATGTGCTGTTCGGGCGCGGCGCCAGCGTCGGCGATCGGCTGACCGGGCATGACAAGGTGCGCATGGTGTCGCTGACCGGGTCGATCGCCACCGGCGAGCACATCATCGCCCACACTGCCGCCGGCATTAAGCGCACCCATATGGAGCTGGGCGGCAAGGCACCGGTGCTGGTGTTCGACGACGCCGATCTGCAGCAGGTGGTGGACGGCATTCGCGGCTTTGGTTTTTACAACGCCGGCCAGGATTGCACCGCCGCCTGCCGCATCTACGCGCAGAAAAGCATTTATCCCGAGCTGGTCAAGCGGCTGGGCGAGGCGGTGGCCAGCCTGAAGATCGGCGCGCCGGACGACGAGAGCACTGAGCTGGGTCCGTTGATTACCGCCCAGCATCTGGAGCGGGTGGCCGGTTTCGTCGAGCGAGCCAAAGCGTTGCCGCACGTGCAGGTAGTGACCGGCGGCGAGAAGGTGAAGGGGCCGGGCTACTATTTCCAGCCGACGCTGCTGGCCGGCGCGCGCCAGGACGATGAGATCGTGCAGCGCGAAGTGTTCGGCCCGGTGGTGACGGTGACGCCGTTTGACGATGAAGAGCAGGTGCTGGCCTGGGCGAACGAATCCAACTACGGGTTGGCCTCGTCCGTGTGGACCCGCGACGTGGGCCGCGCGCATCGCTTGAGCGCCCGCCTGCAATACGGCTGCACCTGGGTGAACACCCACTTCATGCTGGTGAGCGAGATGCCGCACGGCGGCCAGAAACTGTCCGGCTACGGCAAGGATATGTCGATGTACGGGCTGGAGGATTACACGGCCATTCGTCATGTGATGTTCAAACATTGATTTTACAATAATTATCCGCACAATAGCGCGGCCTTTGGGCCGGCCCCGGCCGGTCGATGATAATAAAAATTGAAAGGAAGCCTATATGGGTATCACCAGACGCGATTTTCTCAACGGGGTGGCGATCACCATCGCCGCCGGGTTGACGCCGCTGCAAATCCTGCGCGCGTCACCACAAACCGCCAATCAAACCCTGTACTACCCGCCGGCGCTGACCGGGCTGCGGGGTAACCATCCGGGCTCGTTCGAGCATGCGCATCAGCTGGGGCGCGACGGCAAAACCTTTGATTTCGGCAGCGTGCCCGCCGTTGAAGAGTTCGATCTGGTGGTGGTGGGCGCCGGCATCAGCGGGCTGGCGGCCGCCTGTTTCTGGCAGCAGCTGAAGGGCGAGCAGCAGCGCATTCTTTTGATCGACAACCACGACGACTTCGGCGGCCACGCCAAGCGCAACGAGTTCAACAGCGACGACGGCATGCTGCTCGGCTACGGCGGCAGCGAATCGCTGCAGTCGCCGCGCTCCAACTTCAGCCCGGTGGCGATGGGGCTGCTGCGCAAGCTCGGCGTCGATATCGACCAACTGGAACAGGCTTTCGACACCACCTTCTACCCGGATTTGAATTTGAGCCGCGGCGTTTACTTCGATCGCAAGAACTTCGGCGTCGACAAGGTGGTGAGCGGCGATCCGGGCCGCACGGTGGCGGACGACATCCCGCGCGATCGCCTCAACGGCCGCTCTTATGACGCGTTCATCGGCGATTTCCCGCTGCCGGAAAGCGATCGCCAGGCGCTGATCGCGCTGCACACGGTGGAGAAGGATTATCTGCCGGAGATGACGCTGGAGCAGAAGGTCGAGTGGCTCGATACCCACAGCTATACCCAGTTCCTGCGGGAGAAGGTGGGCCTGAGCGAGCTGGCGATACGTTATTTCCAGCAGACCACCAACGATTTCCAGGCGGTGGGCATCGATGGCACCTCGTGCAGCGATGCGCGCATTTGCGATCTGCCGGGCCTGAACGGCATGAATCTGCCGCCGCTGGACGAAGAGTCGCAGGCGGATCTCGACGATCCTTACGTGTTCCACTTCCCGGACGGCAACGCCACGCTGGCGCGTCTGATGGTGCGCCAGCTGATCCCGGCGGTGGCGCCGGCCGGCAAGGACATGAACGACGTGGTGCTGGCTAAATTCGACTACAGCCAGCTCGATCGGCCGGAATCGCCGGTGAAGCTGCGTTTGAACAGCACCGGACTGCACGCGGCCAACGTCGGCGACAAGGTGGAGGTCACCTACATGACCGGCGAGAAGATGACCAAAGTGCGCGCCGGGCAGGTGGTGATGGCCGGCTACAACATGATGATCCCGTATCTGGTGCCGGAGATGGCGCACGAGCAGCAGGAGGCGCTGAAGCAGAACGTCAAGGCGCCTCTGGTGTACAGCAAGGTGGTGATCCGCAACTGGCAGCCGTTCATCAAGCTGGGCGTGCACGAGGTCTATTCGCCGGCCGCGCCGTACAGCCGCGTGAAGCTGGACTATCCGGTGAGCATGGGCGGCTATCAGCACCCGCGCGATCCGGATCGGCCGATCGGCCTGCATATGGTGTATGTGCCGACGCTGCCGGGCAGCGGCCTCAGCACGCGCGAACAGTCGCGCAAAGGGCGCGCGCTGCTGCTGGGCACGCCGTTCGAAGTGCACGAACAGATGATCCGTGAACAGCTGCAGGGCATGCTGGGCGAGGCCGGTTTCGATCATCAGCGCGACATTCAGGCGATCACCGTCAACCGCTGGTCGCACGGTTACTCCTACTTCCTCAACGGGCTGTTTGACGACGAAGACGAAGCCAGGAACATCATCGAAACGGCGCGGCAGCCGATCGGCAAGATCGCCATCGCCAACTCCGATGCCGACTGGAGCCCGTACGCCAACTCGGCGATCGATCAGGCGTGGCGCGCGGTTAACGAACTGGCCTACGGCAAGGTTGCCGCCAAGGAGGGAGCATGAGTCTGCGTTCGCTGTACCTGTTGAGCCTGCTGGCCGCCGGCGGCTCGGCCCAGGCGATGTCGGCCGGGGAATACGTCGCCAAAGCCGGTGACTGCACCGCCTGCCATACCGCGCCGGGCGGCGCCGAATTGGCGGGCGGCATGAAGTTCCCGACGCCGCTCGGGGCTATCTACGCCACCAACATCACGCCGGACAAGCTGCACGGCATCGGCGCTTACTCGTTCGAAGAGTTCGATCGCGCCATGCGTCAGGGGATCGCCAAAGACGGTCACCGGCTTTATCCGGCGATGCCGTACACCTCGTACGCCAAAATGAGCGCGGAAGACATGCGCGCGCTGTATGACTATTTGATGAACGAGGTACCGGCGCAGAACGTCGCCAACCGCGACAGCGATATCAGTTGGCCGCTGTCGATGCGCTGGCCGCTGGCGGTGTGGAATCAGCTGTTCCACGACGACCAGCCGTATCAGGCCGATCCGCAGCAAAGCGCCGAGTGGAACCGCGGCGCCTACCTGGTGCAGGGCGCGGGCCACTGCGGCAGCTGCCATACGCCACGCGGCTGGGCGATGCAGGAGAAGGGGCTGGACGGTAAGGAACCGGTGTTCCTGAGCGGCGCCGAGCTGGACGGCTGGTACGCCTCCAATCTGCGCGGCCTGCCGCCGGAAGAGGTGACGGCGCTGCTGAAAACCGGCCGCAGCCGCCATGCGGCGGTCGCCGGGCCAATGAGCGAGGTGGTGACCCACAGCACGCAGTACCTCAGCGACGGCGATCTGAACGCCATCGCGGTGTACCTGCGCAGCCTGGCGCCGGACACCGCCGCCAAATCTGCCTCATCTGCTGCGCAGGCGGATAATTCGGGCGGCAAGGCGACCTATGCGATGTACTGCTCGACCTGCCACGGCAATAAGGGGGAGGGCACCGACTTCGCCATTCCGGCGCTGGCAGGCAATGCCACGGTAACGGCGGATAATCCGCTGACCGCGCTGCGGGTGGTGCTGGAAGGGGCGCATACGCCGATCACGCAACAGGCGATGGCGTTCGACATGCCGGCTTATGGCTGGGCGTTGAACGATCGTCAAGCGGCCGATCTGATGAGCTATCTGCGGGGAAGCTGGGGCAACCAGGCGGCGCCGGTGACGGTGCAGCAGGTGCAGGACGCGCGCCAACTGCAGGAGAAATGAAGGGGGAGCGCGGTCTGACGGCCGCGCTCCGCACGCATTACAGCACTTTATGCGGGCCGAAGCATTCGTAGTGGATGCGTTCGGCCTCTACGCCCATCTCCAGCAGCTGTTTGCCCACGAACTGCATGAAGGCCACCGGGCCGCAGAAGTAATAGTGCATTTGCGGATCGGCCAGGCTGCCTTGCAGCGCGCTCAAATCCATCAATCCGCGGCTGTGGTAGTCGCGGCCTTCCACGTCATCGGCGCCCGGCTCGCGGTACCACACATGGCGGCTCAGATTCGGCATGCGCCCGGCAATATCCGCCACTTCCTCGGCAAAGGCGTGCACGCTGCCGTTTTCCGCCGCGTGCAGCCAGTGGACCTGCGCCTGATGTTGGCTGTCGTGCAGGCTGTTGAGCATACCGAGCATTGGGGTTTGGCCGACGCCGGCGGAGATCAGCGCCACCGGCGTGGTCGGCGTCACGTCGAGGAAGAAGTCGCCGTGCGGCGGGGCGATGTCGATCACGTCGCCTTCCTGCGCCTGCTGGTGCAGGTAGTTGGACACTTTACCCTGATCTTCACGCTTCACCGCGATGCGGTAAAACTCGCCGTTCGGCGAGGCGGTCAGCGAGTACTGGCGAATTTCCTGATGCTCCAGGCTGTCGTGCTTGATGTAGACCGCCAGGTATTGCCCCGGTTTGAAGTCCGCCACCCGGCCGCCGTCCACCGGCGCCAGCACGAAGCTGCAGATCACGTCGCTCTGCGGCTGCTTCTTCAGAATGCGGAATGCGCGCAGATCGCGCCAGCCGCCGTTGTCGGTTTCGCTCTGCTGATAAATCTGCTCTTCACGCTGAATAAACACGTTGGCCAGCACGCCGTAGGCTTTGCCCCAGGCGTCCAACACTTCCTGACCCGGGCTGAACATTTCGTCCAGCGTCGCCAGCAGGTGGCCGCCGACGATGTTGTACTGCTCCGGCTGGATATTGAAGCTGGTGTGCTTCTGCGCGATGCGCTCCACCGCCGGCAGCAGCGCCGCCAGGTTCTCGATGTTGGCGGCATAGGCGCAGATGGCGTCGAACAGCGCCTGACGCTGATCGCCGTTGCGCTGATTGCTCATATTGAAAATGTCTTTCAATTCCGGGTTGTGGGCGAACATGCGATCGTAAAAGTGGGCGGTCAGCTTCGGCCCGGTTGCTGCCAGCAGGGGGATGGTGGATTTCACGGTGGCGATGGTTTGGCTATCCAGCATGGGAGCGCTCCTTGGGTTGGGATCTTGACGAGAATTTTAATGATGTATTTTAAATGCATCTTATTGGGTTCCACGCCGCTTGTAAATACCCTTGTTTTCGTTGCGGTGTTCTTCGGGCGTCGATCGCGCTCACAGAACATGAAAAAAGCGCATTGTTCGCATGAGGAAATGTCCGTTGATAAACGGCGGCGTCTAGAGGATCAAAGCCTTGCGCCGCCTTATGCCAATCGTTTGCGTAAAAACCTCTGTCAAGACCTATCTTCGGTAGGGCGAAACGGTTTACACTGTGGCCCAGACCCCAAACGGGTAGTTATTTGGTGATTTTTTAGTTAGCTGATTTAAGTCAGGAGATGCCGGATGTTAAAGCGTGAAATGAACATTGCCGATTACGATGCGGAACTGTGGCGTGCCATGGAGCAGGAAGTGGTGCGTCAGGAAGAGCACATCGAGCTGATCGCGTCTGAGAACTACACCAGCCCGCGCGTAATGCAGGCTCAGGGTTCCCAGCTGACCAACAAATACGCTGAAGGCTATCCGGGCAAGCGTTACTACGGCGGCTGCGAATACGTGGATATCGTTGAGCAGCTGGCTATCGACCGCGCCAAAGAATTGTTCGGCGCCGATTACGCCAACGTGCAGCCGCACTCCGGCTCCCAGGCTAACTTCGCCGTGTACACCGCGCTGCTGCAGCCGGGCGACACCATTCTGGGCATGAACCTGGCGCACGGCGGCCACCTGACCCACGGTTCCCCGGTTAACCTGTCCGGCAAACTGTATAACGTGGTGCCTTACGGCATCGACGACAAAGGTCAAATCGACTATGACGATCTGGCCAAACAGGCGCAAACCCACAAGCCGAAAATGATCATCGGCGGCTTCTCCGCCTACTCCGGCGTGGTTGACTGGGCCAAAATGCGCGAAATCGCCGACAGCATCGGCGCTTACCTGTTCGTCGACATGGCGCACGTGGCCGGTCTGATCGCCGCCGGCGTGTACCCGAACCCGGTGCCGCACGCGCACATCGTCACCACCACCACCCATAAAACCCTGGCGGGCCCGCGCGGCGGCCTGATCCTGGCGAAGGGCGGCGACGAAGAGCTGTACAAGAAGCTGAACTCCGCCGTGTTCCCTGGCGGCCAGGGCGGCCCGCTGATGCACGTGATCGCCGGCAAGGCGGTGGCGCTGAAAGAAGCGATGGAGCCTGAGTTCAAGGTTTACCAGCAGCAAGTGGCGGTCAACGCCAAGGCGATGGTGGAAGTGTTCCTGCAGCGCGGCTATAAAGTGGTCTCCGGCGGCACCCATAACCACCTGTTCCTGCTGGATCTGGTCGACAAGAACCTGACCGGTAAAGAAGCTGACGCCGCCCTGGGCCGCGCCAACATCACCGTCAACAAAAACAGCGTGCCGAACGATCCGAAGAGCCCGTTCGTCACCTCCGGCGTGCGTATCGGCACCCCGGCCGTGACCCGTCGCGGCTTCAAAGAGGCCGACGTGCGCGAACTGGCCGGTTGGATCTGTGATGTGCTGGACAACATCAACGATGAAGCCACCATCGAACGCACCAAGAAGAAAGTGCTGGATATCTGCGCCCGCCTGCCGGTTTACGCCTAATCCCGCTTTCGCCTGACAAAACCCGCTGCGGCGGGTTTTTTTATGGCCGCTTGCGGCAAACTGTGAGCTGTCTGGCACTCTAACGCATTGAAGTGGAATGAAGATTGCGGGCCGGTGTGAGCTCTGTCAAAGTATTGCCCTCACACCGGAGGGATCATGGTTCTGCAATCCACGCGTTGGCTCGCGCTCAGTTATTTCACCTACTTCTTTTCCTACGGCATCTTCTTACCGTTCTGGGGCGTGTGGCTGAAAGGCGAGGGCATCGCGCCCGAAACCATCGGCATGTTGCTAGGCGCCGGTTTGGTGGCCCGCTTCCTCGGCAGTTTACTGATTGCTCCGCGCGTTAAAGATCCCTCTCATCTGGTCGCCGCCCTGCGCCTGCTGGCGCTGCTGACCCTGGCTTTCGCGGTTGGCTTCTGTTTCGGCAACGGCTGGGGCTGGCTGATGCTGGTGATAGCGGGCTTCAACCTGTTCTTCTCGCCGCTGGTGCCATTGACCGACGCGCTGGCCGCCACCTGGCAAAAGCAAATCCGCATGGACTACGGCCGGGTGCGGCTGTGGGGCTCGCTGGCGTTCGTCATCGGCTCGGCGCTGACCGGGCAGCTGGTGGCGGTGTGGGGCCATAACGCCATTCTCTACAGCCTGATCTTCAGCGTGCTGGCGATGCTGCTGGGCATGTTGCTGAAGCCGAGCGTGATGCCGCAGGGCGAAGCGCGCACGCACGGCGGAGCCGAGCGTTCGCTGTGGGCGCTGTTGAAAGAGGGGCCGGTGTGGCGCTTCCTGCTGTGCGTCACGCTGCTGCAGGGGGCGCACGCCGGTTACTACAGCTTCGGCTCCATTTACTGGCAGGAGGCGGGCTATTCGGCCTCGACCATCGGTTATCTGTGGTCGCTGGGCGTGGTGGCGGAGGTGATTATTTTCGCCAGCAGCAACGTGCTGTTCCGCCGCTGGAATGCGCGCAACCTGCTGCTGCTCTCCGCCTGCTGCGGCGTGTTGCGCTGGAGCCTGATGGCCTACAGCACCGAGCTGGGTTGGCTGCTGCTGATCCAGATCCTGCACTGCGGCACCTTCACCGTCTGCCATCTGGCGGCGATGCGCTTTATCGCCGCGCGTCAGGGGCAAGAGGTGATCCGGCTGCAGGCGGTGTATTCGGCGTTGGCGATGGGCGGCGGTATCGCCGTCATGACGGTGATTGCCGGGTTCCTGTTCGAACATTGGCAGGGCGGGGTGTTCTGGGTGATGGCGGCGGTCGCGGTGCCGGCCTTGTTCATCCGGCCGCCGGCGGTCAGCGTCAGCCGTTGATTAAGGCGCTTCCAGCAGCGCGCGGATGGCCTGGCGCTGCCGGGTTTCCAGCGGCAGCTCGGTGTAGATCAGCGGCGGGTGCGGATCGTTGTGCACCGCCGCATAAGGGGTGATCACCAGCGTGACGCCCTGCGGCGCGCCGCCGCGCAGATAGTCGCTCAGCGGCAGATACTTGATGTTCAGCGGCAGCAGCGTGAGCTCGCGGATCTGATATTCCACTTCCTCTTCCAGCTGCGGATTGTCCAGCGTCAGCAGCAGCACCTGTTTTTCCTGCAGCGCGTTGTCCTGCATCAGCCAGGCGCCGAAGCTGATGGCCACCAGGCCCGCCTCCTCGTTGGAAAAATGCACGCCGTACTCCTGCTCCAGCGGTTTCAGCGCTTCCTGCGTGGTGCGCATCAGCCGCGGGTATTTGCGCACCACGTCTTCCAGCAGCATATTGTCGATGCCGATGGCGAAACGGCAGCGCTCCAGCGCCGGCGCCAGGTGAGCGAACAGCTGGCTGACCAGCTCGGCCTTGCTGCTGAAGGCCATACCGGAAAGTTGCTGGAAACGCTCGACCATGCTGCCGATCGCCGCCATCAACCGCTGCTCTTGCGCCGAGTCATTGCTGTGGTAGCTGTGATTTTTCAACAGGGTGAAGGTCAGCGCCAAAAAATCGCGCTCGTCCGCCTGCGGCGGCTGGTTAAACAGCCGGTTGCAGGCCTGATGCAGCCAGGCGGCGGCTTGCTGTTCCGGCTTTTGCCGCAGCCAGTCGCGCTGAACGGCGTCGAAACGCGGATGCTGCTGCAGGCGATTTTGCCAGGCGCAGTAGAGCAGATAATGCTGCAGGAATTGGCGGTCGCGCGCGTCGAAGTGGCGGTTGAGCAGCGGCTCGCAGGCATCTATCACTTGAGCCAGCTGCGACGCCGACCCGGCATCGGCCGCCAGCGCCAGCCGCAGGCGCGGGGCGAAGTCGCTTTCGACGAACTGCGGGCTGCAGCGCAGGGCCCGCCGCAGCCAATGGATCAGGCACAGGCGTTGGTCGAGCGCGCTGCCCCGCAGTTGGTAGCCATGGTCGGGATCGACGGCGATCTCCAGATGGTGGAAACGCTGGATTTCACTGGCCACCTCGGCTATATCTTGCCGGGTTATCGGGGGGGCGACGCCATTGATTCGGCTTAAGGTCTCCAGCTGTAACTCGGGCTCCGGCGTGTACAGCATCAGCAGCAGATGACAGCGCCGTTGTTGTCCGGAGAGCTCGGGCACGGGAGAGGTGTCCAGGCTCATTATCACCTTCCGGCATTAAAGGTTGCGATTATGCCTAAGCATAGCAAAAGGCTTTGTAACGTCAGGATGACAGTGCGGCTTTTACTTCGGCTTACAACTTTCGTCACAAATATCGCCGGGAGAGGCGGGCCGTTCGGCAGTTATTTGTGTTACGTTATAACAAATGCAGGTAAGACAGGATAATGATGAAGTTACGTCGTCTTTTGGCTGCCCTCGGCGCCGTGTTCAGCGCTGGAGCGGCCGCTCATCCGCACAGCTTTATCGACATGAACACCACCTTCGTCGCCAAGGACCAGCGGCTGGTCGGCCTGAAAATGGTGTGGGTGATGGATGAAATCACCTCGGCGGATCTGCTCTACGATGCGAAAAACGCCAAGAGCGATTCGGAAGTGTGGAAAAAGCTGGCGGCGGAAGTGATGGCCAACGTGCTGGGGCAGCACTATTTCACCGATCTTTACCGCGACGGCAAGCCGGTGAAATACCTGAACTTGCCCAGCGAATATCACCTGTCGCGCCAGGGCAACCAGGCGGTGCTGGAGTTCGTGCTGCCGTTGGCCGAGCCGCAGCCGCTGGCGGGCAAGCCGTTCGAGCTTTCTACTTACGATCCGACTTATTTCGTGGATATGACCTATAAAGACCAAAATGCGCTGCATTTGCCGCCGGAGATGGCGCAGCAATGCAGCTACAAGCTGATGACGCCGAAGCCGAATGCGTCGCTGCAGGCCTATGCGCTGTCGCTCGACAAGAACGACTCGCCCGGCGAAGACCTGGCGCTGGGGCAGCAGTTCGCCCAGCGGGTGACGCTGCAATGTCGCTGAATCTCTCGCAACCGACGACGAGCCGGCGCCACTGGGCCTTCGGCCTGTGGCCGCTGCTGCCGTTTACGCTGGCGCTGGCGGCCGCCGCGTTGCTGGCGTGGCACTACTGGCCGCAGCTGCTGATGCAGAGCGTGGTATGGCAAAAAGCGCTGCATCAACAGATGGCGGGGCTGTTGCAGCAGGTGAAGGCCGCGCCGCAGCAGGCCGGGCTGGCGCTGATGCTGTTCAGCCTCGGTTATGGCGTTTTGCATGCGCTTGGGCCCGGCCACGGTAAAGTGGTGATCGCCACCTATCTGGCCACCCACCCGGCGCGGCTGAAAAGCAGCCTGAAGCTGACCTTCGCCGCTTCGCTGGTGCAGGGGCTGGTGGCGATCGCGCTGGTGACGTTGATGCTGGTGGTGTTGCAGCTCTCTTCGCGCCAGCTGCACCAAAGCAGCTTTTGGCTGGAGAAGGGCAGTTTTATTCTGGTGATGCTGCTTGGCGTGCTGCTGAGCTGGCGCGCGCTGAAACGTCTGTTTGCGGCGATCAAAGCGATGCGCCCGGCGCCGGCGCTGCGCATCAACAGCCTGACGCCGCTGGCGGCGGATCATGTCCACAGCGCCAATTGCGGCTGCGGCCACCGGCATCTGCCGAGCGACAGCGAGCTGCAGGCGGGAAGCGATTGGCGCACTCAGGCCGCCATCGTGCTAGCGATGGGCATGCGTCCCTGTTCGGGGGCGATTTTGGTGTTGCTGTTTTCCAAGGTGATCGGCGTGTTTGGCTGGGGAGTACTCTCCGCGCTGGCGATGGCATTCGGCACCTCGTTGACCATCTCCATGCTGGCGCTGCTGGTGCATTACAGCCGCCGGCTGGCGGTGCGCCTCAGCCGTTCGCGCGCGCCCGCCGCCTGGAGCGCGGTGGCCTGGGGTTCGCTGGCGCTGGCCGGTGGCCTGATCCTGCTGGCCGCCGGGCTGCTATTGTACGTCAGCGCGCAGCCGGAATTCGGCGGCGGTATCCGCCCCTTCTCCCGCTAACGGGCATAAAAAAAGCGCTGCATCGGCAGCGCTTTTTTGCGATTCGCTTCTGGCGATTAACGCTTCAGCGCTTCGCTCAGTTCTTCACGCATGGTGGCCAGCATGGCTTTCACCACGCGCGGGTTGCCTGCGACCACGTTGCCGGAGCTGAAGTGGTTGTGGCCGCCGACGAAGTCGGTGACCAGGCCGCCGGCTTCACGCACCAGCAGTTCGCCTGCGGCGAAGTCCCACGGCTTCAGGCCGATTTCGAAGAAACCGTCCACGCGGCCGGCGGCGACATAGGCCAGATCCAGCGCAGCGGAACCGGTGCGGCGGAAGTCCGCGCACTGGGTGAACAGTTTGCCGACGATGTTGATGTAAGGCGTGGCGTGCTGTTTGACTTTGAACGGGAAGCCGGTCGCCAGGATGGTGCCATCCAGATCTTTGGCGTTGGTGCCGCGCAGACGGTAACCGTTGAGCTGTGCGCCCTGGCCGCGCGTGGCGGTGAACAGTTCGTTGCGCATTGGATCGTAAACCACGGCCACTTCGGTACGGCCTTTGATGCGTACGGCGATGGAAACGGAGAAATGAGGGAAACGTTTGATGAAGTTTGCAGTGCCATCCAGTGGATCGATCACCCATTGCACATCGCGATCTTCGCCGATCAGCTCACCGCGTTCTTCGCTCACGATACTGTGTTGCGGATAAGACTTGCGGATGACGTCGATGATCAGATGCTCTGCATCGCGATCGACGTTGGTGACGAAGTCATTGGTCCCTTTCTGGCTCGCTTCTACAGCGTCCGGGGTTTCGTAGTTTTTGGCAATCAGGTTACCGGCCTTGCGCGCAGCGCGCACGGCGATAGTCAGCATCGGATGCATGGGTATCTTCCAACTAGGATGTTAAAGAACAGGAAACGGCGCGAAGTATAGCAGCTGTTCGGCAAATTGCCTACGGCTGTGTTAAGATGCTGCGATTTTCCGCCACGCTCAGAGTTTGTATGCTGCACAATATCCGCATTGTTCTGGTAGAGACTTCACATACCGGCAACATGGGCTCGACCGCCAGAGCCATGAAAACCATGGGTTTAACCAACCTTTATCTGGTTAATCCGCTGATCAAACCCGATTCTCAGGCCATCGCCCTGGCCGCCGGCGCCAGCGACGTGATCGGCAACGCCACCATCGTCGATACCCTCGATGACGCCATCGCCGGCTGCAGCCTGGTGGTGGGCACCAGCGCACGTTCTCGCACCTTGCCGTGGCCGATGCTGGAGCCGCGCGAATGCGGCGTGCGCGCGGTGCATGAAGGCGAGCACGCGCCGGTGGCGCTGGTGTTCGGCCGCGAACGCGTCGGGCTGACCAACGATGAATTGCAAAAGTGCCACTACCACGTCGCCATTCCGGCCAACCCGGACTACAGCTCGCTGAACCTGGCGATGGCGGTGCAGATCCTGGCGTACGAAGTGCGCGTGGCTTACCTCGATCGCCAACAGGCGGGCGCGCCACAGTTGGAAGAGACGCCGTATCCGCTGGTGGACGACCTCGAGCGTTTCTATCAGCATCTGGAGCAGACGCTGCAGCGCACCGGTTTCATTCGCCCGTCGCATCCGGGCCAGGTGATGAACCGTCTGCGTCGGCTGTTCACCCGCGCGCGCCCGGAAGGGCAGGAGCTGAATATCCTGCGCGGCATGCTGACGTCGATCGAGAAACAGGATAAACATCAAGGTAATTAATTGATGTGGCATCACGGTGGGCGACAATAGTATTAGTTATCCAAAGGTTATAACATGTATTTTATATACCTTTGTTCTTGCTAAGTTCAAAACGTGCTAATACTTGAGTTAATTACTGGGTTAAATAGTTGACTGTTTTACTCGGGAATGTCAGACTTTCGGCCATATTTGACCAACAGGTAACCATTGAGCTATGAGACTGACATCCAAAGGCCGTTATGCCGTAACCGCTATGCTCGACGTAGCGCTGCATTCTCAGGAAGGGCCGGTGCCACTGGCGGACATTTCCGAACGCCAGGGTATTTCGCTCTCTTATCTGGAACAATTATTCTCCCGTCTGCGCAAGAATGGCCTGGTGGCCAGCGTGCGCGGTCCGGGCGGTGGTTATCTGCTGGGTAAAGACGCGGGTGAGATCGCCGTTGGCGCTGTCATCACTGCTGTCGATGAATCGGTAGATGCAACCCGTTGCCAGGGCAAAGAAGGCTGTCAGGGCGGCGATCGCTGCTTGACCCACGCCCTGTGGCGCGATCTGAGCGAGCGCATCAGCGGGTTCCTGAACAACATTACGCTGGCAGAACTGGTCAACAACCAGGAAGTGCTGGTGGTGGCGGATCGTCAAAACAACGATACGCGCCGCACGGCCAACGGCCGTCCGCAAGAAACTATCAACGTTAATCTGCGCGCATAAGCAGCTGGCGAAATTATTTTAGTTTTTGGAAGTGATGTACGGAGCACAAGAGCAATGAAATTACCGATTTATCTGGATTACTCAGCAACGACGCCGGTTGACCCGCGCGTTGCTGAGAAGATGATGCAGTTTTTGACCCTGGACGGCACTTTCGGCAACCCGGCTTCCCGTTCCCACCGTTTCGGTTGGCAGGCGGAAGAGGCGGTAGACATCGCCCGTAACCAAATCGCCGAACTGGTGGGCGCTGACCCGCGCGAAATCGTCTTCACCTCCGGGGCGACCGAATCCGACAACCTGGCGATCAAAGGCGCTGCCAATTTCTACCAGAAAAAAGGCAAGCACATCATCACCAGCAAAACCGAACACAAAGCCGTGCTCGACACCTGCCGTCAGCTGGAGCGCGAAGGGTTTGAAGTGACCTACCTGGCGCCGCAGAGCAACGGCATCATCAGCCTGCAGGATCTCGAAGCGGCGCTGCGCGATGACACCATTCTGGTCTCCATCATGCACGTCAACAACGAAATCGGCGTGGTGCAGGACATCGAAGCGATCGGCGAAATGTGCCGTGCGCGCGGTATCATCTACCACGTTGACGCCACCCAGAGCGTGGGCAAACTGCCTATCGATCTGAGCAAGCTGAAAGTCGACCTGATGTCGTTCTCCGGCCACAAAATCTATGGCCCGAAAGGCATCGGCGCGCTGTACGTGCGCCGCAAGCCGCGCATCCGCATCGAAGCGCAGGTGCACGGCGGCGGTCACGAGCGCGGCATGCGTTCCGGCACCCTGCCTGTCCACCAGATCGTCGGCATGGGCGAAGCTTATCGCATCGCCAAAGAAGAGATGACCGAAGAGATGGCGCGTCTGCGCACTCTGCGTGACCGTCTGTGGAACGGCGTGAAAGATATGGAAGAAGTGTATCTGAACGGCGATCTGGAGCACGGCGCACCGAACATCCTGAACGTCAGCTTCAACTACGTTGAAGGCGAGTCGCTGATCATGGCGCTGAAAGACCTGGCCGTTTCTTCCGGTTCAGCCTGTACCTCCGCCAGCCTCGAGCCGTCCTACGTGCTGCGCGCGCTGGGCATGAGCGATGAATTGGCGCACAGCTCGATCCGTTTCTCCCTGGGGCGTTTCACCACGGAAGAAGAGATCGACTACACCATTCAACTGGTGCGTAAATCCATCGGCCGTCTGCGCGATCTGTCCCCGCTGTGGGAAATGTTCAAGCAGGGCGTGGACATCAACAGCATCGAATGGGCGCATCATTAATTCTCAGGTTTCAGGAGCAAGGTCATGGCTTACAGCGAAAAAGTAATCGATCATTATGAAAACCCGCGCAACGTGGGTTCTTTCGACAACGAAGATCCTACCGTCGGCAGCGGCATGGTAGGGGCGCCGGCTTGCGGCGACGTCATGAAGCTGCAAATCAAGGTTAACGATGAAGGCATCATCGAAGACGCGCGCTTTAAAACTTACGGCTGCGGTTCCGCCATCGCCTCCAGCTCGCTGGTGACCGAATGGATGAAAGGCAAGTCGCTCGATCAGGCTGAAGCGATCAAAAATACCCAGATCGCCGAAGAGCTGGAATTGCCGCCGGTCAAAATTCACTGCTCGATCCTGGCTGAAGACGCCATCAAAGCAGCGATTGCCGACTATAAGAGCAAGCATAGCGCCAAGTAATTTGTCTGAGTCGGCCCGGCCGCGCCGGGCTTTGATGTGAAGTGTGAGGTTGTGATGTCTATTACCATGAGCGACAGCGCTGCGCAGCGTGTTCAGGCGTTTTTGACGAACCGCGGCAAAGGTCTCGGCCTGCGTCTGGGAGTGCGAACTTCCGGCTGCTCCGGGATGGCGTACGTGCTGGAATTTGTTGACGAAGCCAACGATGACGACATCGTATTTGAAGACAAAGGCATCAAGGTGATCATCGACGGCAAGAGCCTGGTCTACCTTGACGGCACCGAGCTTGATTTCGTTAAGGAAGGCCTGAACGAAGGCTTCAAGTTCAACAACCCGAACGTCTCAAGCGAGTGCGGCTGCGGCGAGAGTTTCAACGTCTGACAGTCCATCGTGCTCCCCCGTTTCGGCGGGGGAACTTCATCCGCTAACGCCCAGAGCACGCTATGGATTACTTTACTTTATTCGGGCTGCCAGTTCGCTACACCGTGGACGGCAGCCTGCTTGCGTCCCGCTTCCAGGATCTGCAACGCCAATTCCACCCCGATCGTTTCGCCAACCAGCCGGAGCGCGAACGCCTGATGGCGTTGCAGCAGGCGGCGACCATCAACGAAGCCTACCAGGCGCTGAAGCACCCGTTAAAACGCGCGGAGTATATGCTATCTTTGCACGGCTTCGATCTGGGCAACGAACAGCATACGATGCGCGACACCGCGTTCCTGATGGAACAGCTGGAACTGCGCGAAGAGCTCGACGCCATTGAGCGCAAGCCGGAGGCGGAAAGCCTGCTGGCCGATTTCGGCGCGCGGCTGGCCGTCTCCATCAAACAGCTCAGCGCGCTGATGCTGCAGCAGTTGGACAGTGAGCAGTGGGCGGACGCCGCCGACACCGTGCGCAAGCTGCGCTTTTTGGACAAACTCCAGCAACAGGTTGAACAACTCGAAGAAAAACTGCTGGGTTTTGAGTAACACCTTCTGATTCTGATTGTGGAAGCTTCAACATGGCCTTATTACAAATTAGTGAGCCTGGCCTCAGCGCCGCGCCGCACCAGCGACGCTTGGCCGCCGGCATCGACTTAGGCACCACCAACTCGTTGGTCGCCACGGTGCGCAGCGGGCAGGCGGAAACGCTGGCCGACGAACAGGGGCGCCATTTGCTGCCTTCGGTGGTGCATTATCAGGCGGACGCGCAGCGCGTCGGCTGGGAGGCGCGCCAACAGGCGGCGCAGGATCCGGCCAATACCGTCAGCTCCATCAAACGCATGATGGGCCGCTCGTTGGCGGACGTGCAGCAGCGTTACCCGAACCTGCCGTATCAATTTCAGGCCAGCGACAACGGCCTGCCGCTGATCGTCACCGCCGCCGGCCCGGTTAATCCGGTCGGCGTTTCCGCCGATATCCTGCGGGCCCTGTCCGCGCGCGCGCAAGCGGCGCTGGAAGGCGAGCTGGACGGCGTGGTGATCACCGTTCCCGCCTACTTCGACGACGCGCAGCGTCAGGGCACCAAAGACGCAGCGCGTCTGGCCGGCTTGCACGTTCTGCGCTTGTTGAACGAACCGACCGCGGCGGCGATCGCCTACGGGCTGGATTCCGGCCAGGAAGGGGTGATCGCGGTCTACGATCTGGGCGGCGGCACCTTTGATATCTCCATTCTGCGCCTCAGCCGCGGCGTGTTCGAAGTGCTGGCGACCGGCGGCGATTCCGCGCTGGGCGGCGACGACTTCGATCATCTGTTGGCCGACTGGCTGCGCGAGCAGGCCGGCGTGGCCGATCGCAGCGACCACGGCGTGCAGCGTCAACTGCTGGATGCCGCCATCGCCGCCAAAATCGCGTTGAGCGATGCCGACAGCGTGCGCGTCGAGGTGGCCGGCTGGCAGGGCGAGGTGTCTCGCGCCCAGTTTGAAGCGCTGATCGCCCCGTTGGTGAAACGCACGCTGATGGCCTGCCGCCGGGCGCTGAAAGACGCCGGCGTCGCCGCCGACGAGGTGCTGGAAGTGGTGATGGTCGGCGGTTCCACCCGCGTGCCGTTGGTGCGTGAGCAGGTGGGCGCCTTCTTCGGTCGCACGCCGCTGACGTCGATCGATCCGGATAAAGTGGTCGCCATCGGCGCCGCGATCCAGGCCGACATCCTGGTGGGCAACAAGCCGGACAGCGATATGCTGCTGCTGGACGTGATCCCGCTGTCGCTGGGCCTCGAAACCATGGGCGGCCTGGTGGAGAAAGTGATCCCGCGCAACACCACTATCCCGGTGGCGCGCGCGCAGGAGTTCACCACCTTTAAAGACGGCCAGAGCGCGATGATGATCCACGTGCTGCAGGGCGAGCGCGAGCTGGTGCAGGATTGCCGTTCGCTGGCGCGCTTTACGCTGCGCGGCCTGCCGCCGCTGCCTGCCGGGGGCGCGCACATTCGCGTCACCTTCCAGGTGGATGCCGACGGCCTGCTGAGCGTCACCGCGATGGAGAAATCCACCGGTGTGGAAGCCTCGATCCAGGTCAAGCCGTCGTACGGCCTGTCGGATAGCGAAATCGCCGGCATGATCAAGGATTCGATGGCCAATGCGCAAAGCGACGTAGGCGCGCGCAAGCTGGCGGAGCAACGCGTGGAAGCCGCGCGGGTTCTGGAAAGCCTGCAGGGCGCGCTGGCCACCGACGCCGCGCTGCTGAGCGAGGCGGAAAGCCAGGCGATCGCCGCCGCGACCCAGGCGTTGCAGCAGGCGGCGCAGGGTGAAGATCCCGCCGCTATCGAAGACGCCATCAAAACATTAGATGCACAAACGCAAGATTTTGCCGCGCGCCGCATGGACGCTTCCATTCGCCGCGCGCTGGCTGGCCATTCTGTGGATGAGGTTTAACCATGCCTAAAATTGTTTTCCTGCCCCATCAAGATCTTTGCCCGGAAGGGGCGGTTCTGGAAGCCGAAAAAGGGGAGTCGATCCTCAACGTTGCGCTGCGCAACGGCATTGAAATCGAGCACGCCTGCGAGAAATCCTGCGCCTGCACCACCTGCCACTGCATCGTGCGTGAAGGCTTCGATTCGCTGGAAGAGAGCAGCGAGCTGGAAGACGACATGCTGGACAAAGCCTGGGGGCTGGAGCCGGAAAGCCGTCTGAGCTGCCAGGCGCTGGTCGCCGACGAAGATCTGGTGGTCGAAATGCCGCGCTACACCGTCAACCACGCGCGTGAGCATTAATTGTTAGCCGCAGCGTCAACCCGGAGATCATAATGGGACTGAAGTGGACCGACAGCCGTGAAATCGGCGAAGCCCTGTACGACCAATACCCGGATACCGATCCGAAAACCGTGCGTTTTACCGACATGCATCAGTGGATCTGCGATCTGGAAGAGTTCGATGACGATCCGCAGGCTTCCAACGAAAAAATACTGGAAGCGATCCTGCTGGTCTGGTTAGATGAAGCGGAGTAAATAGCGTAACGGGCTGCCATGGGCGGCCCGTTTATTTTGTATCCGACAAGATTAATAAAAGAATAATCCGGAGTAAGAAGGCTATGACAACAGAATTCATGCAGGTCACGCTGTCGCAACAACCTGCCGACGCCCGCTGGGGCGAGAAAGCGCTGCTGAGCACCAACGGTGAAGGGATGACCATTCACCTGACCGGCGCCGACAAGCTGGGCGCGATCCAGCGCGCGGGCCGCAAAATTGATGGCCAGGGCATCAAAAACGTCAAGCTGGCCGGCGACGGTTGGGATTTGGAAAACAGCTGGGCGTTCTGGCAAGGCTATCGCGGGCCGAAAGGGCAGCGCAACGTCGAATGGGCCGAGCTGCCGGAAGCCGCGCGTCAGGAACTGGATAAGCGCCTGAAGATCGTCGACTGGGTGCGCGACACCATCAACATGCCGGCGGAAGAGCTGGGGCCGGAGCAATTGGCGACCCGCGCCGTCGATCTGATGTGCGACGTCGGCTGCGATGCCGTCAGCTACCGCATCACCAAGGGCGAAGATCTGCGCGAGCAGAACTATGCCGGCATCCACACCGTCGGCCGCGGCTCCGAGCGCCCGCCGGTGCTGCTGGCGCTCGACTTCAACCCGACCGGCAACCCGGACGCGCCGGTGTTCGCATGCCTGGTCGGCAAGGGCATCACCTTCGACAGCGGCGGCTACAGCCTGAAGCAGAGCGCCTTTATGGATTCGATGAAATCCGACATGGGCGGCGCGGCCACTATCACCGGCGCGCTGGCGCTGGCGGCGGCGCGCGGCCTGAAGCAGCGCGTGAAGCTGTACCTGTGCTGCGCCGACAACATGGTCAGCGGCAACGCCTTCAAACTGGGTGACATCATTCGCTACCGCAACGGCAAAACCGTTGAGGTGATGAACACCGATGCGGAAGGGCGCCTGGTGCTGGCCGACGGCCTGATCGACGCTTCTGAGCAGAACCCGCAGCTGATTATCGACTGCGCCACCCTGACCGGCGCGGCGAAAACGGCGGTAGGCAACGACTATCACGCGCTGTTCAGCTTCGACGACGCGCTGGCGCAGGAGCTGCTGAGCAGCGCCGCCGCCGAGCATGAGCCGTTCTGGCGTCTGCCGCTGGCCGAGTTCCACCGCAGCCAGCTGCCGTCCAACTTCGCCGAGCTGAACAACGTGGCCGGCCCGGCCTACACCGCCGGCGCCAGCACCGCGGCGGCCTTCCTGTCGCATTTCGTTAAGAACTACCAGCAAGGCTGGTTGCACATCGACTGTTCCGCCACCTACCGCAAAGGCGCGGTGGATCAGTGGTCGGCCGGCGCGACCGGGCTGGGCGTGCGCACCCTGGCCAATCTGTTGCTGAGCAAAGCCAAATAATTGAACGCCCGCCGCGTCGGGCGCTAGAATGCGCATTATCTTCGGGGCCCAGCATGCTGGGCCTCGCTCTTTGATCCCTGGAGTTTGCCATGAGTGCCCATCATCACGATGCCGCCCCGAGCGAGAACGAACTTGAACGCCTGCTGAAGCTGGCGGTGACGGAGCCGGCCCACCGTCCGGCGTTCTTCCGTGAACTGCTCGACGCCACGGTGCTGATCCTCGGCGACAGCGAGCAGGTGCAGCAGGATGGCGACATCACGCTGAACGCGGATACGCCGGTCAATATCCAGCATTGGGAAAAGCAGGACGGCGGCAGCATCATTCCGTTCTTCACTTCGCTGGAAGCGTTGCAGAAGGCCGTTGAGGACGAACAGCCGTTCATCGCCATGCCGGCGCGGGTGCTGTTTGAAATCACCCAGGGCGCGGATCTGTTCCTCAACCCGAAGGCGGAATACGGCAAAGAGTTCTATCCGGAAGAGGTGGCGATGCTGCTGGCGACCGGTGGCGTCGTCAAACCGGTGGAGCACTACGTCGATAAAGAGACCCAAATCCTGTTGGGGCAGCCCGAAGAGTACCCGTCGGCGATGGTGGATGCGCTGACCACGCTGTTCAGCCAGCGCAAGCCGGTGCGCCGCGCGTTTCTGGCATTGATGCACGACCAGGCGGCGGACGAGAAGCCGAATCTGCTGATCGGGCTGGAAGTGGATGCAGAACCGGCGGAGATCGAGGCGTTGATCAACGAGGCCGGCAGCGTCGCCAGCGAAACGGCGCCGAATGACGAACCGGTGGATTTCTGCCTGGTATCGGAGAAAGAGCGGGGCATCAGCCACTACCTGATCGCCCATACGCAGCCGTTTTATCAGCGCCGCTGGGGCAGTTGGCTGCGCAATGTGATCCCGTCTACCGACAAGACCCAATAACGTCGGCGTGCCGCTGAAAGTGGCGAATGAAGATCATATTTTTTTAATGAAATGTTGATTTTCCCGTAGGCAAGCGTTAACGGCGCACATATAATCTGCGCCACTTGAGAAGGCCGGCAACATTGCAGACCGGCCTGTTTTGGAAGTCATACAGAGGCCATCATGACCGTAGAACGTACCTTTTCCATCGTTAAACCAAACGCTGTAGCCAACAACGACATCGGCGCTATCTACGCGCGTTTCGAGCGCGCCGGTTTCAAAATCATCGCCGCTAAAATGCTGCGTCTGACTCGCGAGCAAGCTGAAGGCTTCTACGCTGAGCACAAAGGCCGCCCATTCTTCGACGGTCTGGTCGAGTTCATGACCTCCGGCCCAATCATGGTGCAGGTTCTGGAATCTGAAAACGCCGTGCAGCGCAACCGCGACATCATGGGCGCAACTAACCCGGACAACGCACTGGCCGGCACCCTGCGCGCCGACTACGCGGACAGCTTTACCGCTAACGCCGTTCACGGTTCCGACTCCGTTGAATCCGCACAGCGTGAAATCGCTTACTTCTTCAACGAAAGCGAAATCTGCGCACGTTAATCGTGCCGTTGCTGATAACCAGGCATTCACCGGCTGAAACAATAAAAATGCCCTGAATGCCTTTCAGCCATAGAAACCCGCTACTAAAATTTGTACAATGCCGCGCCCCTGATAAGACGACTTGTCAGGGGCGTGTTTTTAGTGCCGCCACCCGAATCATGCGGGCTGAAATGCACAACTTACTTTCCATTCTTTAGCGCCATAACGTGTAATAACGAGGCCAGAGATCATTATGTTAGAACCCATCACGTCCGAGCACACCGTGTCTGAAAATAATTCGCTGACTACCCCCTCCGTTAACGTGGAGCAACCGGCTGCGGCCAAAATCAACTTGCTGGACCTGAACCGCCAGCAAATGCGCGAGTTCTTCGCCGAAATGGGCGAAAAACCGTTCCGCGCCGATCAGGTGATGAAGTGGATTTATCACTACTGCTGCGACGATTTCGAGCAGATGACCGACATCAACAAAGTCCTGCGCGGCAAGCTGCAGCGCGTGGCGGAAATCCGCGCGCCGGAAGTGGCGGAAGAACAGCGTTCGGCCGACGGCACCATCAAGTGGGCGATCAAGGTGGGCGATCAGCAGGTCGAAACCGTGTATATCCCGGAAGCCGACCGCGCGACGCTGTGCGTCTCCTCGCAGGTAGGCTGCGCGCTGGAGTGCAAATTCTGTTCGACGGCGCAGCAGGGCTTCAACCGCAACCTGCGCGTGTCGGAAATCATCGGCCAGGTGTGGCGCGCGGCGAAGATCATCGGCGCGCTGAAGGTGACCGGCCAACGCCCGATCACCAACGTGGTGATGATGGGCATGGGCGAGCCGCTGCTCAACCTGAACAACGTGGTGCCGGCGATGGAAATCATGCTGGACGATTTCGGCTTTGGCCTGTCCAAACGCCGCGTGACCCTGTCTACCTCCGGCGTGGTGCCAGCGCTGGACAAGCTGGGCGACATGATCGACGTGGCGCTGGCCATTTCGCTGCACGCACCGAACGACACCATCCGCGATGAGATCGTGCCGATCAACCGCAAGTACAACATCGAGACCTTCCTGTCCGCGGTGCGTCGCTACCTGGAGAAATCCAACGCCAACCAGGGCCGCGTCACCGTCGAGTACGTGATGCTGGATCATATCAACGACAGCACCGACGACGCGCATCAGCTGGCGGAAGTGCTGAAAGACACGCCGTGCAAGATCAACCTGATCCCATGGAACCCGTTCCCGGGCGCTCCGTACGGCCGCAGCTCCAACAGCCGGGTGGATCGTTTCTCCAAGGTGTTGATGGAATACGGCTTTACGACTATTGTTCGTAAAACCCGTGGTGACGATATCGACGCCGCCTGCGGGCAACTGGCGGGTGAAGTGATCGACCGTACCAAGCGTACCCTGAAGAAGAAAATGGCCGGGGAACCTATCAACGTACGGGCGGTCTGAATCCTATAGCACCATTTTTTGTTATCTAACAGCCTGTTATGCGCAAGCGTGTCGCTGGCGGGCGTTAGCTGACGGCCGATAAGGAAATGAATGCGGGCATGAAGCTGAAACTGTGGGGTATGTGGCTGGCGGCCGGGTTGTTGGCCGGGTGTTCCGGTTCAGCGCCGGAAAAGGAAGCACAGGTCTCTGAGGCGGGCCAGACGCGCCTGCAGCTGGGGCTGGAGTACCTGCAGCAAGGCGACATGGACGCGGCGCGCCAGAACCTGGAGAAGGCGCTGGACGCGGCCCCGCAGGATTACCGCACGCAGTTGGGCATGGCGCTCTACGCGCAGCGCAGCGGTGAAAACGCCGAGGCCGAACAGCGTTATCGGCAAGCGCTCAAACTTGCGCCGGGCAATGGCACCGTACTGAATAATTACGGTGCGTTTCTTTGCGGTTTAGGGCAGTATGTACCGGCGCAACAGCAGTTTAGCGCTGCGGCGCTGGCGCCCGATTATGGCCAGGTCGCCGACAGCCTGGAAAACGCAGGTTACTGTTTTCTCAAGGCCGGACAAAACGACGAAGCGCGCACGCTGTTGAGCCGCGCGCTAAAAGTCGATCCGGACAAAGGCGCTCCGCTGCTGGCGGAGGCCGAAAAGCAATTTGGAGAAGGGAAGCGCGCCCAGTCGCAACTTTTATTGGATGTTTATCAGCATGTTCTGCCGGCCAGCGCCAGCAGCTTATGGTTACAGATTCGTTTCGCCGCGTTAGCCGGCCGCCAGGATAGCGTTCAACGCTATGGCAAGCAGCTAGCGCGAAGTTTTCCACAATCCAAACAGTACCAGCAGTTCTTAGCTAATGAATACTGAAGCCTCCCAAGATAAAACCGTATCCATGACGACGGGCCAGCGCCTGCGTCAGGCCCGTGAGCAACTCGGGCTGAGCCAACAGACCGTTGCAGAACGCCTGTGTCTCAAAATGTCCACCGTGCGCGATATCGAGGAAGACAGCGTGTCCGCTGACCTCGCGTCCACCTTCGTGCGCGGCTACATCCGTTCCTACGCCAAGCTGGTGCATCTGCCGGAAGACGAACTGCTGCCGATGTTGGCCAAGCAGGCGCCGTTGAAGATGGCGAAAGTGGCGCCGATGCAAAGTTTCTCGCTGGGCAAGCGTCGCAAGAAACGCGACGGCTGGCTGATGAGCTTCACCTGGCTTATCGTGTTCGTGGTGATCGGCCTGACCGGCGCCTGGTGGTGGCAAAACCACAAGGCGCAGCAGGAAGAGATCGCCACCATGGCCGATCAATCCTCGGCGCAGCTTTCACAGAATAACGAAGGGCAGTCCGTGCCGCTGACCGACGGCAATGCCGACGCCGGCACCAACGTGCCGTTGACCGACAACAGCGCCGCGCCGGCCGATACCGGCGCAGCGGCTCAGGCGCCGGCGGCGACCGCCCAGGCGCCGAGCGCGGCTCAGCAGCAGCCTGCCGTGGTGTCGCCAAGCCAGACCACCCTGCCGGAAACCGCGCCGGTGGCGCAAGCGCCGTTGCCGACCGCCGATGCGGGCGTGGCTGCGCCGGCGGCCGATCCGAACGCGCTGGTGATGGATTTCTCCGCCGACTGCTGGCTGCAGGTGACTGACGCGAGCGGTAAAACGCTGTTCAGCGGCACCCAGAAGCAAGGCGGCAAGCTGAACCTGACCGGCACTGCGCCGTATAAACTGACCATCGGTGCGCCGGCGGCAGTTCAGATCCAGTATCAGGGTAAACCGGTTGATTTAAGCCGGTTCGTTAAGTCAAACCGTGTTGCTCGCCTGACCGTCGCCGCGCAGTAATCGCGCGGCACCGGTCGTGATGTCAGAGCAGCAATGGAGAGTAAGTAATGCATAACCAAGCGCCCATCAACCGTCGAAAATCTACACGCATTTACGTCGGCAAGGTGCCTATTGGTGATGGCGCGCCGATTGCCGTGCAGTCGATGACCAACACCCGTACCACCGATGTTGAAGCAACGGTTAATCAGATCAAAGCGCTGGAGCGCGTGGGCGTCGACATCGTCCGCGTTTCGGTTCCAACCATGGACGCCGCCGAGGCGTTCAAACTGATCAAGCAGCAGGTCAACGTGCCGCTGGTCGCCGATATCCACTTCGATTATCGCATCGCACTGCAGGTGGCCGAATATGGCGTAGACTGCCTGCGCATCAACCCGGGCAACATCGGCAACGAATCGCGCATTCGCTCGGTGGTGGACTGCGCCCGTGACAAGAACATCCCGATTCGCATCGGTGTCAACGGCGGCTCGCTGGAAAAAGACCTGCAGGAAAAGTACGGCGAACCTACGCCGGAAGCGCTGCTGGAATCCGCCATGCGCCACGTGGACATCCTCGATCGCCTCAACTTCGACCAGTTTAAGGTCAGCGTCAAGGCGTCGGACGTGTTCCTGGCGGTGCAATCCTACCGCTTGCTGGCGTCGCGCATCGATCAGCCGCTGCACCTGGGCATCACCGAAGCCGGCGGCGCGCGCAGCGGTTCGGTCAAATCGGCCATCGGCCTGGGCATGCTGCTGTCTGAAGGCATCGGCGATACCCTGCGCATCTCGCTGGCGGCGGATCCGGTCGAAGAGGTGAAGGTCGGTTTCGACATCCTGAAGTCGCTGCGCATTCGCGCGCGCGGCATCAACTTCATCGCCTGCCCGACCTGCTCGCGTCAGGAGTTCGACGTGATCGGCACGGTGAACGCGCTGGAGCAGCGCCTGGAAGACATCATCACGCCGATGGACGTTTCGATCATCGGCTGCGTGGTGAACGGCCCGGGCGAAGCGCTGGTGTCCACCATGGGCGTAACCGGCGGCCACAAGAAGAGCGGCTTCTATGAAGACGGCGTGCGCCAGAAAGAGCGTTTCGACAACGAACAGATGATCGACCAGTTGGAAGCGAAAATTCGCGCCAAGGCCGCGATGATGGACGAAAGCAAACGCATCACGGTCAACCTGCTGGAAAAATAAGCGTTATCGCTACACGGCGGGCCTGTTGGCCCGCTTGTTTATGAACCTGAAGGGCAGAAAACCGCATCCGCGTTGAATACCGGGCGGCAAAGTCCCTATAATCGGGTTCATTTTTACAGACAACGGACAGAGAACTCACGTGGCAAAGAACATTCAAGCCATTCGCGGCATGAACGACTACCTGCCGGAAGAAACGGCATTATGGCAGCGTATTGAAGGCACCCTCAAGCAGGTGCTGGGCGGCTACGGTTACAGCGAAATCCGGTTGCCGATTGTAGAGCAGACCCCGTTATTCAAACGCGCGATCGGCGAAGTGACCGACGTCGTGGAAAAAGAGATGTATACCTTCGAAGACCGCAACGGCGAAAGCCTGACGCTGCGTCCGGAAGGGACGGCTGGCTGCGTGCGCGCCGGCATCGAACATGGTCTGCTGTACAATCAGGAACAGCGTCTGTGGTACATCGGCCCGATGTTCCGCTACGAGCGCCCGCAGAAGGGGCGTTACCGTCAGTTCCATCAGCTGGGCGCGGAAGTGTTCGGCCTGCAAGGCCCGGATATCGACGCCGAGCTGATCCTGCTGACCGCCCGCTGGTGGAAAGCGCTGGGCATCGCCGAGCACGTCACGCTGGAGCTGAACTCCATCGGTTCGCTGGAGGCGCGCGCCAACTACCGAGATGCGCTGGTGGCGTTCCTGGAGCAGCACGTCGAGGTGCTGGACGAAGACTGCAAACGCCGCATGTACAGCAACCCGCTGCGCGTGCTGGACTCCAAGAATCCTGAGGTGCAGGCGCTGCTGAACGACGCGCCGCGCCTGTCTGAGTATCTGGATGAAGAATCCCGTGCTCACTTCGCCGGTCTGTGTGAACTTTTGGCGCAGGCAGGTATCCCATATACCGTTAACGAGCGCCTGGTGCGCGGTCTGGATTACTACAACCGCACCGTGTTTGAGTGGGTGACCACCAGCCTGGGCGCGCAGGGTACCGTCTGCGCGGGTGGCCGTTACGACGGCCTGGTCGAGCAACTGGGCGGCCGCGCCACCCCGGCGGTCGGTTTCGCCATGGGCCTGGAGCGTCTGGTGCTGCTGGTGCAGGCGGTCAACCCGGAATTCAAGGCGCCGTCGGCTATCGACGTGTACGTCATTTCTTCCGGCGCGGGCACCCAGAGCGCGGCGATGCGGCTGGCTGAACAGGTGCGCGACGCGGCGCCGCAGCTGAAGCTGATGACCAATTACGGCGGCGGCAACTTCAAGAAGCAGATCACCCGTGCGGACAAATGGGGCGCGCGCATCGCGCTGATCCTGGGTGAGAGCGAAGTGGCGGCGCAGCAGGTGGTGGTGAAAGACCTGCGCAGTGGTGAACAAGAAACGCTGGCGCAAAGCGAAGTCGCTGCGCGTCTGGCTTTGATGTTAGGTTAAGGAGAAGGACACCGTGGAAGTCTATACCACTGAAAACGAACAAGTCGACGCACTGCGTCGGTTCTTTGCCGAGAACGGCAAAGCGCTGGCGGTGGGCGTGGTGCTCGGAATTGGTGCCCTGGTTGGCTGGCGTTATTGGCAGAGCCATGAAAACTCCAACATGATGGCGGCATCGCAATCCTATCAGGAAGCCAGCGATCGTCTGGCGGCCGGCAAGCCGGATGACGTGGCTGCCGCAGAGAAATTTGTCCAGGCCAACGGCAACAGCTACGGCGTACTGGCCGCGCTGCAGTTGGCCAAGCACTTTGTCGAACAGAATGATTTCGCCAAGGCGGAACAACAATTGGTGCTGGCGCAGGGCCAGACCAAAGACGACAACCTGTTGGCGATGATCGACCTGCGTCTGGCGCGCGTCCAGCTGCAGGAGAAAAAGCTGGATGAAGCGCTGAAAACGCTGGATGGCGTGAAAGGCGAAGGCTGGGTGGCGATGATGCAGGATGTGCGCGGCGATGTATTGCTGGCCAAGGGCGACGCCAAGGGCGCGCGCGAAGCTTACAGCAAAGGCATTGAGTCCAATGCTTCTCAGGCGCTGCAGGTTCTGCTGCGCATGAAATTGAATAACTTGTCCAGCTAAGGGGAATTCCCATGCAATTGCGTAAAACACTCTTGGTCGGACTGGTTTCCGCTGCCTTGCTGAGTGGTTGCTCGCTGTTTAACAGCGAAGAAGACGTGGTTACCATGTCGCCGTTGCCGAAAGTTGAAAATCAGTTTACGCCGAGCAAGGCGTGGAGCACCTCGGTGGGCGACGGTATCGGTGAGTATTACTCCCACCTGCGTCCGGCCTATCAGGACAGCACCATTTACGCCGCCGATCGCTTCGGCATCGTGAAAGCGATGGACGCCGACAGCGGCAACGAGAAGTGGAAGGTCAATCTCTCCGAGAAGACCGGTTTCTTCTCCAGCAACCTGTCTGCGCTGCTGTCGGGCGGCCTGACGGTCGCGGGCGACAAGGTTTACGTCGGCAGCGAAAAAGCGGTGGTTTACGCATTGAACACCGCCGACGGCGCCATCGCCTGGCAGACCAAAGTGGCCGGCGAAGCGATCTCCCGTCCGGTTGTCAGCGACGGCATGGTGTTGGTGCACACCTCCAACGGCATGTTGCAGGCGCTGAACGAAGCCGACGGCGCGGTGAAGTGGACGGTTAACCTGGACATGCCTTCGCTGTCGCTGCGTGGTGAATCCGCGCCGGCCGTCGCTTTTGGCGCCGCCATCGTCGGCGGTGACAACGGCCGCGTCAGTGCGGTGCTGATGCAGCAGGGCCAGATTATCTGGCAACAGCGTATTTCTCAGCCGAGCGGCGCGACCGAAATCGATCGTCTGAACGACGTGGACACCACGCCGGTGATCGTTGACGGCGTGGTCTACGCGCTGGGTTACAACGGCAACCTGACGGCGCTGGATCTGCGTTCCGGCCAGATTATCTGGAAACGCGAGCTGGGTTCGGTGAATGATTTCATCGTCGACGCGGGCCGCATCTACCTGATCGATCAGAACGACCGCGTAGTGGCGCTCAGCACCGAAGGCGGCGTGACCGTGTGGACGCAGAGCGATCTGCTGCACCGTAACCTGACGCCGCCGGTGATGTATAATGGTTATCTGGTGACCGGTGACGCCGAAGGTTATCTGCACTGGATCAACACCACCGATGGCCGTTTTGTCGCCCAGCAGGAAGTGGACAGCTCCGGCTTCCTGTCTGCGCCGATGGTGGCCAGCGACAAGCTGATCATCCAGGCTCGCGGCGGGAAAGTTTACGCTTTCACCCGCTAACGCCGCTCGTCGCATGGCTTGAAAACGGCTCCTGAGTGTTCAGGGGCCGTTTCGTATTTTTATAAGCTGCACCGCTGGTGTCTATCCACAGTGCAGTAACGCATTGATTATTAAGTAATGAGGCTTCAACAATGATACCTGTCGTCGCGCTGGTCGGGCGCCCGAATGTGGGTAAATCCACCTTGTTCAACCGTTTAACCCATACGCGTGATGCGCTGGTGGCGGATTTCCCGGGGCTGACGCGTGACCGCAAGTATGGTCGTGCTGAAATCGAAGGCAATGAATTCATCATCGTCGATACCGGCGGCATTGACGGCACCGAAGACGGCGTCGAAACGCGCATGGCCGGTCAGTCGCTGCTGGCGATCGAAGAAGCGGACATCGTGCTGTTCATGGTCGACGCCCGCGCCGGCCTGATGCCGGCGGATCAGGGCATTGCCCAGCACCTGCGCAGCCGCCAGAAGGCGACCTTCCTGGTGGCCAACAAAACCGACGGCCTGGATCCGGACACCGCCACCGCCGATTTCTATTCGCTCGGCCTGGGTGAAGTGTTCGCTATCGCCGCTTCTCACGGCCGCGGCGTGACCCAGCTGATCGAACACGTGCTGGTGCCGTTCGTGCCGGAAAAACCGGAAGACGTCGAGCTGACCGAGGAAGAGGCCAACGCCGCTTACTGGGCTGAGCAAAACGGTGAAACGCTGGAAGGCGAAGAAGACGAAGAGCCGGAAGAAGCGTTCAATCCGCAGGATCTGCCGATCAAGCTGGCGATCGTCGGCCGCCCGAACGTCGGTAAGTCTACGCTCACTAACCGCATCCTCGGCGAGGAGCGCGTGGTGGTGTATGACATGCCGGGCACCACCCGCGACAGCATCTACATTCCGATGGTGCGCGACGAACGCGAATACGTGCTGATCGACACCGCCGGGGTGCGCAAACGCGGCAAGGTGACCGAAACTGTCGAGAAATTCTCGGTGATCAAGACCCTGCAGGCGATTGAAGACGCCAACGTGGTGCTGCTGGTGATCGACGCGCGTGAAGGCATTTCCGATCAGGATCTCTCTCTGCTCGGCTTTATCCTCAATAGTGGGCGCTCACTGGTGATTGCGGTCAACAAGTGGGACGGCATGAGCGAAGAAGATCGCGAGCACGTGAAAGAGATGCTCGATCTGCGTCTGGGCTTCGTCGACTTCGCGCGCGTGCACTTCATTTCCGCCCTGCACGGCAGCGGCGTCGGCAACCTGTTCGAATCGGTACAGGAAGCCTACGAGTGCGCAACCCGCCGCGTAAACACCTCGATGCTGACCAAAATCATGCAGATGGCGGTTGACGATCACCAGCCGCCGTTGGTGCGCGGCCGCCGCGTGAAGCTGAAATATGCCCATGCCGGCGGTTACAACCCGCCGATCGTGGTGATCCACGGCAACCAGGTCAGCGATCTGGCCGATTCGTATAAACGCTATTTGATGAACTACTTCCGCCGCTCGCTGAATGTGATGGGGACGCCGATCCGCATCCAGTTCAAAGAGGGTGACAACCCGTTCGCCGGCAAACGCAACCTGCTGACGCCGACCCAGATGCGTAAGCGCAAGCGCCTGATGAGCCACCTGAAAAAGAGCAAGTAATCGCTCATGAGGGGCGCGGCAGTGATGCCGCGCCCTTTTTTATTGGCCCGAAATCGTTTTATTATCTGAAGATTACCTCGCCTGCCTGAAGGAACACCATGTCCTGGGAAACCTGGAGTTTTGCGTTTAACGTCACCGTGCCGAATCTGCTGATGATGCTGCTGGGGATCCTGCTGCGCCATTGGCGCCTGATGGATGACCGCTTTGTCGACGGTGCGACCCGCCTGGTGTTCAATCTGGCGCTGCCGTGCCTGCTGTTTTTCAGCATCGCCACCAACCATCCGCAGCTGCTTGGCAACCTGCCGCTGGTGCTGTTCGGCGCGGTCGGCACGCTGGCGACCTTCCTGCTTTTGGAGCTGGCGGCCAGGTGGTTGGTGAAAGAACCGCGTGAGCGTGGGGTATTCGTGCAGGGCGGCTTCCGCGCCAATACCGCCATCGTCGGCCTGGCCTACGCCATGACCGCCTACGGCAGCGAAGGCATTGCGCTCGCCTCGCTGTACCTGACGGTGACGGTGATCCTGTTCAACATACTGTCGGTCATCACCCTTACGCGCAGCCTGCAGGGCGGGCAGGGCAAGAAAATCAGCCACCTGTCGCTGCTGCGCAGCATCGTCACCAATCCGTTGATCATCGGCCTGGTGTGCGGGTTGCTGTATGCGCAAACCGGGCTGGGCATCCCGACCGTGATCCGCCAGACCGGCAGCTATATCTCCGCGCTGTCGCTGCCGCTGGCGCTGCTGTGCACCGGCGCCAGCCTGGATTTTCGCGCCATGTTCCGTTCGTCCAACGTGGCGGCGCTGTCGTCGGCGGCCAAGCTGTTTCTGGTGCCGTGCCTGATGACGCTGGCCGGCTGGCTGTGCGGGTTCCAGGGCGCGGCGCTGGGCATTATCTTCCTGTTTTCCGCCACGCCAACTGCCTCGGGCAGCTATGTGATGACGCGCGCCATGGGCGGCAACGCCACGCTGGCGGCCAATATTATCGCCATCACCACCGTCGGATCGTTCTTCACCACCGCGTTGGGGATCTATTTTTTGCGCTCATGGGGCGCGATTTAACCTGGGAGTCGTTATGGACGCGCACTGTCCGCACTGTCGTCAGACCATGAATTGGGTAGCGGGTCACTACCATTGTGCCGCCTGTCAGCGCGATTATCGGCAGCTGGCGAGCTGCCCGGAGTGCGGGCAGCCGCTGCAAGAATTGAAAGCCTGCGGGGCGGTGGATTATCTGTGCCAGTACGGGCACGGGCTGATCTCCAAAAAGCGGGTGAATTTCAGCTATCAGCCGCTGTAAGCCCTCACTCATCCACCTGGCCGGTTTTCCACAGATCCACCAGCGCCTGCGGCGCGCTGCTTTCTGGGATTAACAGCACGATCTCGGTGCTCAGGGTGGGGCTGGTGTAGTTGATCTGTATGCGGTAGTAGCGTTGGTCGCCGCAGCCGGGGGAGTTGGGCTGGCCTTCTTCCTGCGCATAGGGCAGCGTCTGGTTCAGCAGCTGATTCAGGCGCTGCCGCTGCTCCGGCGTGATATCGGCCAGCGCGATGCGGCGCTGGCCCGCCAGTTTGGGAATGTAGGCGAAGCCTCCCTCGCGCGCCAGCTCAATGACCGTATCCTGATTGAGCGTCGGCAGCGGTTTCATTATTCCACCCCCACCTGATGCCAGGCTTGCTGCACCTTGTCCGCTACGCTCTGGTCGAAACGCGCTTGCGCATGTTTCACCGTGGCGCGGGCGAAGGTGGCGAAATCGGCATTTTGCGGCAGCGCTTTGTCGCATACCGTGTCATACCAGACGTAGCCGGCTTTCTCCCAGGCGAAGCCGCCCAGCGCCGTCGCCGCCAGATAGAAGGCGCGATTGGGGATGCCGGAGTTGAGGTGCACGCCGCCGTTGTCTTCCTTGGTCTGGATATAATCCTTCATGCTGGCGGGCTGCGGGTCTTTGCCCAGCAGCGGGTCATCGTAGGCGGTGCCGGGGGCCGACATCGAGCGCAGCCCTTTGCCTTTGATGCCCTCGGCAAGCAGCCCGGCGCCGATCAGCCAGTCGGCTTTATCGGCGGTTTGCTGCAGGTGGAACTGCTTGACCAGCGAACCGAACACGTCGGACAGCGATTCGTTGAGCGCGCCGGACTGCTGGTAGTAGATCAGCCCGGCTTCGCTCTCGGTCACGCCGTGCGCCAGCTCGTGGCCGACCACGTCGATGGCGATGGTGAAACGGTTGAAAATCTCGCCGTCGCCGTCGCCGAACACCATCTGCTGGCCGTTCCAGAAAGCGTTCTGGTACTCCTTGCCGTAGTGCACACTGCCGACCAGCGGCAGCCCCTGGTTATCCAGTGAGTTGCGGCGGTAGGCCTGCCAGAAGAAATCGTAGGTGACGCCGAGGTAGTCGTAGGCTTCGTCCACCGCCACATCGTGGTTGCTGGGCTGGCCCTCTTTACGTACCTGTTTGCCGGGCAGTTGGGTGCCGTTCTGGGCGTCGTAGATATCGCGGAGCGCTTCGCCGGCTCGGGCGTTTTTCTCGGTCGGTGAACGCAGCGGCTTGTTGCCGAGCAGGCTTTGCACGTGGTTCAGGGTGTGCAGCGCGCAGTCGCGCTGCGGGGCATTGCCGTGTTCAATGATGCGGCGCAGCATGTAGGGAGGAATGACGGAACGCATGCGCTGGGCTGGCATAGTGGCTCTCCTTAGGCAAAAAATTTTACCTCATCGAATGAATGCACTGTGCCTAAGTGTAGCCTACTCGTCATAAAGCCTGTGGTCATGCGTGCTCACCGCCGGCGCAGTCTTGTGCGGGCTGATGCGCCGCACCGAGGCGCGCACCGCCAGCCGGCCGTGCAGCAGCAGATTGCACGGCGGTGCGTCGGCGCGCAGCATGCGCCGCTGCAGCAGTTGGATCGCCTCGTAACCCAGTTCGTCGCGCGGCACCTGCACCGAGGTCAGCGGCACGTCATGGATTTCCGCCAGGTTGAAGCCGTCGGTGCTCATCACCGACACGTCGCCCGGCACGTTCAACCCTCGCTTGTTGAGCGCCTTGACCGCCCCGACCGCCATGTAGTCGCCACCGGCCAGGATCGCCGTCGGCAGCGGGGCGTGGCCGTGGATGCCATCGAGATAGGTGGTCAGCGCCTGCTCGGCCTCTTCGCTGCCGAAGCCGGAGGTGGTGACCAGATGGCGGCCGTCGTCGAACGGCAGATGATGCCGGGCGTAGGCTTGCCGGATGCCCGCCAGCCGCAGCTCCATGGTGTGGCGGCGCAGACACTGCAGGTTGAGAATATGGCTATGCCCCTGCTGGAACAGGTAGCTGGCGGAGTAATCGCCGATCAACTGATGATCCGGCGAGACGCTGTCCAGCCGCATCTGCCGATCGCTGCAGTTGATCAGCACGCAAGGTTTGTGCAGATCGGCCGCCAGGGTGTGGATATGCTCGTCGTCGATGCCGATGATCAGCGCCGCTTCGGTGTGCGGATCGCTCATCTTTTCCAGAAACAGCGCGCCGTCGCTGCGCTGCTCTTCCAGCCCGCAGTAGCGGATGCGCACCTCGTGCTCCATCAGCGCGGCGGCAATGCCCTGAATGACCTTGTAGTAGAAGATGTCGGTGCGCACGTCGAACGCGCGCTGCGGCGCGAACACCATCACGTTGTTCAGCATCAGCCGGCCGCTGGAAATGCCCTGCAGAATGCCGTTTTGCTGCGCACAGTCCAGCACCTTGCGGCGCGCCTCGGCGCTGGTGTTGGCCTTGCCGGCCAGCACGCGGGAAACGGTGCTGATCGACAGCCCTGTTTGGCGGGCGATCTCCTGGATTTTCAGCTTTCCGTTCATTTTGTGATCTCCTTCAAATTCGTCCATGAGAATATTTTCACTGCGGATTTTCAGCGTCTTGACTGGATTTATCGGCCATTATGACTATTTTTTCACCCGCCTGTGAAAATCTTTGCAAAAAACTCCGTTTCGCTGTGCGCTATCGCTGAGTAGTCTGCATTGGTACACCAATTTTAACGACCTGTCAGTCCAATTTTAACGGTGTGCGAAAAAGAAAACAAAAAATAAATCATGGGGTTGTGATGGACTGCCGGTCTGTTATGCGAGCGTTGGCCTGTGTTCACCGTCCCCTTTTGATAGCGCAACGTACCTTACCAATGCGCGCGTCGCTGTCACAGGCGGCCGCGGGGAGATAACCGATGAGTGTGGAGATCAATCAGACGGTCGCGCAGAGCGGCCGGCGCAAGTTCAAATCGCTGCGCTGGTGGATGCTGGCGCTGTTCTTGCTGGGCGTCACGGTCAACTACATTACCCGCAACTCGCTGGGCATTCTGGCGCCGGAGCTGAAAACCAGCCTGAACATGAGCACCGAGCAATATGCCTGGGTAGTGGCGTCGTTCCAGCTGGCCTACACGGTGTTCCAGCCGATCTGCGGCTGGCTGATCGACGTTATCGGCCTGAAGATGGGCTTTCTGATCTGCGCCGGCATTTGGGCGGTGGTATGCATGCTGCACGCCGGCGCCGGCAGCTGGCTGCAACTGGCCATTCTGCGCTTCTTCATGGGGGGCGCGGAGGCGGCGGCTACCCCGGCCAACGCCAAGGCGATCTCCGACTGGTTCCCGAAAAAGGAGCGGCCGATCGCCGCCGGCTGGGCGGGCGTCGGTTTCTCCATCGGCGCCATGCTGGCGCCGCCGATCATCGTCATCGCTCACGTCTCCTTTGGCTGGCAGGGGGCGTTCCTGTTCTCCGGCGGGCTGGCGCTGATCTGGGTAGTGCTGTGGTGGCTGTTCTACCACTCGCCGCAGCAGCACCCGAACCTCAGCCAGCAAGAGCTGGATCTGATCCGCGAAGACAACGAGCCGGTGTTGCCGAAGCTGCCGTTTTTCACTTCGCTGGCCAGCCTGTGCAAGAACAAGAAGTTTTACGGCATCGCCATCCCGGCCTTTCTCGCCGAGCCGGCCTGGGCGGTCTTCAGTTTCTGGGTGCCGCTGTACCTGGCCACCGAACGCGGCATGGATCTGAAACAGATCGCGATGTTCGCCTGGCTGCCGTTCCTGGCGGCGGATATCGGCAGCGTCGCCAGCGGCTATCTCACCACCCTGTACCGCAAATGGTTCGGCTGCAGCCGCGTCAACTCAGTGGTCGCCAGCTCGGTGACCGGCGCTTTCCTGATGGTGTCGTTGGCGTTCGTGGCGATCACCCAAGATCCCTATGTGGCGATCGCGCTGATCTCGATCGGCGGTTTCGGCCATCAGGTGATCTCCTGCATGCTCAGCGCGCTGGTGGTGGAGTCGTTCGATAAAAACCAGATGGCGACGGTCAACGGCATGCGCGGCTCCAGTGCCTGGATCGCCAGCTTCCTGTTCACGCTCCTGATCGGCGCGGTGTCCGACACCATCGGCTTCAACCCGCTGTTCATCGCGATGGGCTTCTTCGATCTGATCGGCGCTGTGTTCCTGATTGCCCTGATCGCCGAGCGCGGCGGTAAGAAAACCCCTTCACACAGCTAAGTGGAATATTTATGAAAACCTTGAAAAATTGGACGCTGGCGGCGCAGCATGCCGACCATGTCGAGCTGCTGGTCGATGAACGCCACCGTTTCTGCCTGTACGTGCTGGAAGACGGCCTGTTCCGCGTGCTGATCAAACGCGACGGCGAGCTGGCGCTGGATCGCACCTGGAGCATCGCGCCGCAGGACGATGTGCCCTGGGAGGGGCGCGATCGGCTCAGCGTCGCCGGTTTCAGCCTGCCGGGCTATCAGCTGCGCCAGGAGAGCGATCGGCTGGTGGTCAGCACGCTGCTGCTGCGCGTGACGGTGCATCAGCCGCTGTGGTTGGAATGGGAGCATTGCAATGCCGCCGGCGAGTGGCGGCCGCTGGCGGCGGATCGGCCGACCAGCGCCTACCTGCTCAATGTGCACGGCGACGGCGTGGCGCACTACCAGCGACGTTTCGTCGATGAGCGCTATTACGGCCTGGGGGAGAAGGCCGGCGATCTGGAGCGCACCGGCCGCCGCTTCGAGATGCGCAACCTGGACGCCATGGGGTACAACGCCGCCAGCACCGATCCGCTGTACAAGCACATTCCGTTCACCATTACCCGCGGGCCGGAGGCGAGCTTCGGTCTGTTCTACGACAACCTGAGCAGCTGCTGGCTGGATCTGGGCAACGAGATCGACAATTACCACGCGGCCTATCGCCGCTATCAGGCCGAAGCGGGCGATCTGGATTACTACCTGTTCCTCGGGCCGAAGGTTTTGGACGTCACCAAGGCCTTCGTGCGCCTGACCGGCCGCACCCACTTCGGGCCGAAGTGGAGCCTGGGCTACAGCGGCTCGACCATGCATTATACCGACGCGCCGGACGCCCAGCAGCAGCTGCAGCAGTTCATTGCGCTGTGCCGCCAGCACGCCATTCCCTGCGACTCCTTCCAGCTGTCGTCGGGCTACACCTCGATTAACCACAAGCGCTACGTGTTCAACTGGAATTACGACAAGGTGCCGCAGCCCAAGCAATTGAGCCAGGCGTTTCACGACGCCGGCCTCAGGCTGGCGGCCAACATCAAGCCGTGCCTGCTGCAGGATCATCCGCAGTATCAAGAGGTGGCGGCGCAGGGGCTGTTTATCCGCGACTCGCAAAGCGACGCGCCGGAGCGCTCCAGCTTCTGGGACGACGAAGGATCGCACCTCGACTTCACCAACCCGGCGGCGGTGCGCTGGTGGCAGCAGGGCGTCACGCAACAGCTGCTGGAGATGGGCATCGATTCCACCTGGAACGACAACAACGAGTACGAAGTCTGGGACGGCGAAGCGCGCTGTCACGGCTTCGGGCGGCCGATCGCCATCAAGCACATCCGCCCGGTGATGCCGCTGCTGATGATGCGCGCCTCGATGGAGGCCCAGCAGCGCTTCGCGCCGCAGAAGCGGCCGTACCTGATCTCGCGCTCCGGCTGCGCCGGCATGCAGCGCTACGTGCAGACCTGGAGCGGTGACAACCGCACCAGTTGGCAGACGCTGCGCTACAACATCCGCATGGGGCTGGGCATGAGCCTGTCCGGCTTGTATAACCTCGGCCACGACGTCGGCGGCTTCTCCGGCGACAAACCGGACGCGGAGCTGCTGGTGCGCTGGGTGCAAAACGGCGTGATGCATCCGCGTTTCACCATCCACTCCTGGAACGACGACGCCACGGTCAACGAGCCCTGGATGTACCCGAGCGCCACCCCGGCGGTGCGCGAGGCGATCAACCTGCGTTACCGGCTGCTGCCGTATTTCTACACCTTGCTGTGGCAGGCCTGCGCCGACGACGAGCCGATGCTGCGCCCGACCTTCCTCGACCACGAACAGGATGCGCGCACCTTTGGCGAGAACGACGATTTTCTGATCGGTCGCGATCTGCTGGTGGCCAGCGTGGTGGAACCGGGGCAGCGTCGCCGTTCGGTGTATCTGCCGGATAACGGCGAAGGCTGGTACTGCTTCTACAGCGGCCAGTGGTTCGGCGGCGGGCAGACGGTGACGCTGGCGGCGCCGCTGGAGCGTTTGCCGCTGCTGGTGCGCGCCGGGGCGGCGCTGCCGTTGTCGCAGCGGCTGGCGCATGTGGACGTGGCCGCCGACGATCGGCGCGAGCTGCGGCTGTTTCCGCTCAAGGGCTGCGGCGTGAGCAGCGGGCTGTTGTTTGAGGACGACGGCGAAAGCGAAGGTTGGCGGCAGGGCGATGCGCTGTGGCTGCGCTGGGAAATGCGCTGTGACCATCAGCGCATCATGCTGGATATCGCGACGGAAGGGCGTTTCCGCCCGGCCTGGCGCACGCTGACGCTCAGCCTGCCGGAAGGCGAAACGCGCGCGCTGTGGGTGAATGGCGAACCGGGCGAGCGCTTTACGCTGGGGTAGGGGCTATTCGGCCGCGCGTTTCTTGCGCGGCTTCTTGGCGACGGTGATGGCTTTCACCTCGCTTTCCACCCAGCCATCCTGCAGACGGGTTTTCAGCAGTTCGCCGACCTGCGCCTGCTTGGTGGTTTTCAGCAGCTCGCCGCGCGGAGTTTGCGTCACGCTGTAGCCGCGCGCCAGCGTCGCCAGCGGGCTGACGGTCTCCAGCTGGCTGCAGGCCACGCCGAAGCGCTGGCGGTAGGCGTTGAGCTGCCGCTCCATCGCCTGCTGCAGACGGTATTCCTGCTGCTGCACGCGCTGTTGGTAGCGGTGAATGCGGCCCTGCGGCTGCACCTGCGCCAGCCGCTGCTGGACGCGTTCGCTGCGGCGGGCGGCCAGGCGCAGCTGCTGCTGCATGCCGTCTTCCATTCGGCGCTGCAGCTTGAACAGCAGCGTCTGCTGGCGCGCCAGGCGCAGATGCGGATGCTGCTGCTGTAAACGGTGATGAATGCGGGTGAACTGCTGCTGACGCTGCGCCAGGTAGTAATCCATCGCCATCTCCAGCCGCTGCTGCTGCGACTGCAGCTGGCGCAACAGCTCAAGCTGATTGCGGCTGACCAGTTCGGCGGCGGCGGAAGGGGTCGGCGCGCGCAGATCGGCGACGAAGTCGGCGATGGTGACATCGGTTTCATGGCCGACGGCGCTGACGATCGGAATGCGGCTGGCGAAGATCGCCCGCGCCACGCGTTCGTCGTTGAAGCTCCACAGATCTTCCAGCGAACCGCCGCCGCGGCCGACGATCAGCACGTCGCATTCGTCGCGGCGGTTGGCGGTCTCGATGGCGCGCACGATCTGCATCGGCGCTTCGGCGCCCTGCACCGAGGTGGGGTAGATGACGATCGGCAGCGACGGATCGCGCCGCTGCAATACCTGCAGGATATCGTGCAGCGCCGCGCCGCTGGCTGAGGTGATCACCCCGACGCGTTTGGCCGGCGCGGGCAGCGGCTGCTTGAACTGCTGATCGAACAGCCCTTCGGCGCTCAGGCGCTGTTTCAGTTGCTCAAACTGCTGCTGCAGCAGGCCGTCGCCGGCGGGCTGCATGCTCTCGGCGATCAGCTGGTAATCGCCGCGCGGTTCATACAGCGTGATGCTGGCGCGCACCAGGACCTGCTGGCCGTTTTGCGGCCGGAAGGTGACGCGGCGGTTGCTGTTGCGGAACATCGCGCAGCGCACCTGGGCGCGGTCGTCCTTCAGCGTGAAATACCAGTGGCCGGAGGCGGGCTGGGAGAGGTTGGAGATCTCGGCGGAGAGCCAAATCTGCCCCATTTCCCTTTCCAGCAGTTGGCGAACCGTCTGATTCAGGCGGCTTACGGTAAAAATGGAAGGCGAAACAGGTAGCGACATGTGACCCAGATCAAATTTCAAAACAATCACTTAATTGGTCGATACTACATGGCTGAAAAAGGTAATCAAGACTTTTTGTAAGAAAGTGCTGGAGGCAACCGATTCCGCTCTGTATAATGCCGCGGCAATATTTTATCTTTTTCACAGCCCACCCTGGTGAGATATTGCCCATGCTACGTATCGCTAAAGAAGCTCTGACGTTTGACGACGTCCTCCTGGTTCCAGCCCACTCCACGGTTCTGCCTAACACCGCAGAGCTCGGCACCCAACTGACCAAAACCATCCGCCTGAACATCCCTATGCTGTCCGCAGCCATGGATACCGTTACCGAATCCGGCCTGGCCATCGCGCTGGCGCAGGAAGGCGGCCTGGGCTTCATCCACAAAAACATGTCCATCGAGCGCCAGGCTGAAGAAGTCAGCCGCGTGAAGAAACATGAAAGCGGCGTAGTCACTGACCCGCAGACCGTTACTCCGGCCACCACGCTGCAGGAAGTGAAAGAGCTGACCGCGCGCAACGGCTTCGCCGGTTACCCGGTCGTTACCGAAGACAACGAACTGGTCGGCATCATCACCGGCCGCGACGTGCGCTTCGTGACCGATCTGACCCAGCCGGTCACCGCAGTCATGACGCCGAAAGATCGCCTGGTCACCGTGAAAGAAGGTGAAGCGCGCGACGTGGTGCTGCAGAAGATGCACGAAAAGCGCGTAGAAAAAGCGCTGGTGGTGGACGACAGCTTCCATCTGCTGGGCATGATCACCGTTAAAGACTTCCAGAAAGCGGAACGTAAGCCGAACGCCTGTAAAGACGAGCACGGCCGTCTGCGCGTAGGCGCGGCGGTCGGCGCCGGCGCCGGCAACGAAGAGCGCGTTGACGCGCTGGTGGCGGCGGGCGTTGACGTTCTGCTGATCGACTCCTCGCACGGCCACTCCGAAGGCGTGTTGCAGCGCATTCGCGAAACCCGCGCCAAATACCCGGATCTGCAGATCGTCGGCGGCAACGTCGCGACCGCAGCGGGCGCCAAAGCGCTGGCTGAGGCCGGCGTGAGCGCGGTGAAAGTCGGTATCGGCCCTGGCTCCATCTGCACCACCCGCATCGTGACCGGCGTGGGCGTGCCGCAGATCACCGCCATCGCCGACGCGGTGGAAGCGCTGGAAGGCACTGGCATTCCGGTTATCGCCGACGGCGGCATCCGCTTCTCCGGCGACATCGCCAAAGCGATCGCCGCAGGCGCATCCTGCGTGATGGTCGGCTCCATGCTGGCGGGCACCGAAGAATCTCCGGGCGAAATCGAGCTGTATCAGGGCCGTTCGTTCAAATCTTACCGCGGCATGGGCTCGCTGGGCGCGATGTCCAAAGGCTCTTCCGACCGTTACTTCCAGACCGATAACGCCGCCGACAAACTGGTGCCGGAAGGTATCGAAGGCCGCGTGGCCTATAAAGGCATGCTGAAAGCCATCGTGCACCAGCAGATGGGCGGCCTGCGCTCCTGCATGGGCCTGACCGGCTGCGCCACCATCGACGATCTGCGCACCAAGGCGGAGTTCGTGCGCATCAGCGGCGCCGGCATTCAGGAAAGCCACGTGCACGACGTGACCATCACCAAAGAGTCGCCGAACTACCGCATGGGCTGATGCCTTAACCTCTCCTGAGTGAGAGGCCGGGGTGGGGCGCCAAGCCCCATCCCGAAAACATACATTTTCGCTCTTTTTCTCTTGTTGCTGGAATTCGCCTCACATGACACAAAATATCCATAAGCATCGCATCCTGATACTGGACTTCGGTTCGCAATACACCCAACTGGTCGCCCGCCGCGTGCGCGAAATCGGCGTTTACTGCGAACTGTGGGCCTGGGACGTTAGCGAAGCGCAGATCCGCGAATTCAACCCAAGCGGCATCATCCTGTCCGGCGGCCCGGAAAGCACCACCGAAGCCGGCAGCCCGCGCGCCCCTGACTACGTGTTCAACGCCGGCGTGCCGGTGCTGGGCGTGTGCTACGGCATGCAGACCATGGCGATGCAGCTGGGCGGCCATGTGCAGGGCTCCAACGAACGCGAGTTCGGCTATGCGCAGGTGGAAATCGTCAACGAGAGCGCGCTGCTGCGCGACATCGAAGACGCCATCAGCCCGGCGGGCAAACCGCTGCTGGACGTGTGGATGAGCCACGGCGACAAAGTGACCGCGATCCCGTCCGACTTCGTGACCGTCGCCAGCACCGATACCTGCCCGTTCGCCATTATGGCCAACGAAGAAAAACGCTTCTACGGCGTGCAGTTCCACCCGGAAGTGACCCACACCCGTCAGGGCCAGCGCATGCTGGAGCGCTTCGTACTGGACATCTGCCAGTGTGAAGCCCTGTGGACGCCGGCCACCATTATCGAAGATGCGGTAGAGCGCATCCGCGAGCAGGTGGGTGAAGACCACGTGATCCTCGGTCTGTCCGGCGGCGTTGACTCCTCCGTCACCGCGATGTTGCTGCACCGCGCCATCGGCAAGCGCCTGACCTGCGTGTTTGTCGACAATGGCCTGCTGCGCCTGAACGAAGCCAAGCAGGTGATGGAAATGTTCGGCGACCACTTCGGCCTGAATATCGTGCACGTCGAGGCGGAAAACCGCTTCCTGACCGCACTGGCGGGCGTGGACGAGCCGGAAGCCAAGCGTAAAATCATCGGCCGCGTGTTCGTTGAAGTGTTCGACGAAGAAGCCTGCAAGCAAGAGCAGGTGAAATGGCTGGCGCAGGGCACCATCTACCCGGACGTGATCGAATCCGCCGCTTCCGCCACCGGCAAAGCGCACGTGATCAAATCGCACCACAACGTGGGCGGCCTGCCGAAAGAAATGAAGCTGGGCCTGGTCGAGCCGCTGAAAGAGCTGTTCAAAGACGAAGTGCGCAAAATTGGCCTGGAACTGGGCCTGCCGTACGACATGCTGTACCGTCACCCGTTCCCGGGCCCGGGTCTGGGCGTGCGCGTGCTGGGCGAAGTGAAGAAAGAGTACTGCGATCTGCTGCGCCGCGCCGACGCCATCTTCATCGAAGAGCTGCACAAAGCCGACCTGTACAACAAAGTCAGCCAGGCGTTCACCGTGTTCCTGCCGGTGCGTTCGGTCGGCGTGATGGGCGACGGCCGCAAATACGACTGGGTGGTCTCCCTGCGTGCGGTAGAAACCATCGACTTCATGACCGCGCACTGGGCGCATCTGCCGTATGACTTCCTCGGCCGCGTCTCCAACCGCATCATCAACGAAGTGGACGGCATCTCCCGCGTGGTGTACGACATCAGCGGCAAGCCGCCGGCGACGATTGAGTGGGAATAAACCTGCTTCTAGCAATAGCTGGCACTGACAGGCAATAAACATAGCTAAGCCCGCGTAATTGCGGGTTTTTTATGATTGGTAAGTTTTTGCATCGCTTATTGCGATAGACGAAAATTTTAGCTGTTAAAATTTGTATGAGTATTTATCTTTGATTATGTTGCTTTATATTTGAACGGACATCCTAGTTGGCCTGTGAAACATTGGGTTTGGATGTCAGTTCAGTGCCAGAAGTGGACATTGCCATTCCTATCTGACTTTAACTTAATAATCACGGCAATAGAAGATTAGGTCCCTAAACTTTCATCTGATATCGATTTGCGATGTCAGGCTGACAATCGGGCGTGGCGGAAAGCCATATGTGACCAACGCGATGAAACGGTATCTTCTCTATTGGTCATCAGGCTTCGGCCTGTTGCAATGCGCTAAAAACTCACAGCCTGCCGGATAGGAGAAAATGGCCTGTCATATGAATAAGTTAGAGATATCTTCTGATAACCATCCGTAACGCCTACGTACTTTATGGCGAATGCCTCTCTCTTAAACTTTGTTTAGTGCCATGCTTCCAGTGCTTTCATTATCCATAACGCATTCCTTATCTGAACAGCTAAACAATGTTTTTTAGCTAAGGATTAGCTTTTTCCTCTTTCTTATCTGTACAGATAAACTATAATTCGAAGCTAAGAAAAATACATTTTTATGAGGAGCGTTAGTAGTGATTCAATCAGAAAACAAGCTCCTACAGGATGTGGTGTCGACCCTTGAAAGCATCCTTGAAGCTAGGATTAAAAAATGGAGCGGCCTACCGGGCGACGACGGTATTGATTGTGTGCTGGAGGTCAGGGGTATTCAGGGGGTCTGGATCATGCCCGTAGAGGTAAAAAAACAGGCTTACCCAAGGGATATCAGGCAAGCAATCTGGAGAATTGAGGAGTTCTGTCAGAAAAATGCCAATGAGCCTGATATTGTCCCGATTTTTGTCGCTGAGTTGATCAGTGAGGGCGCAAGAGAAATGCTCAAAAAGCATGATGTTGGATATTATGAGATGGGTGGCACTCTCTTTATCAAGCATAAACAGTCAATTATCGATATACAAAAACCCCGCAAAAGAGCAGCGAAACGCGGGAGTGGCGATCTGTTCACTGGTGCGAGGGAAATGGTCGTTCATGCATTACTTCAGTCAAAGGGAAAATGGTTCTCAGGTGAAGAACTCAGTGAGCGTTCTGGAACTTCAGCATACACGGTTTCTGGTGTTTTAAGAGAGCTGGAAATGAGAGAGTGGCTGGACAAAACCAGTGAGGGCGGTCGTTCACAGCGCCGCAGACTGGTTAATCCCGGCGCTTTACTTAATGCCTGGTCGGAGGCCACCAGGCAACGGGAAAATCGTGCACTCTACGGGTATCTGTTTGCACCGGATGCAGTGGATTGCGTCAGAAAAATTGAACGCAAGGTTAGTCACGCAGACGGTGACATCAACTGGGTGCTGACGGGTGCCTTGCCGGCAAATCAGGCCACGCCATTACTCACGGGCGTAAATGTGGCAGAGATTATCGTCCCCCTCGGAAGTGCGGAGCTGTTTACCCAGCTGACGGGTATTAAACGCGCGGAAAAGGGCTACAACGTTGTTGTACATGAATGCGCCCCCGCTGCCCTGCAATTTATAAATTATGAAAACAACATCCCCGTCGCCAGTGACTTCATTCAGTACCTGTCTCTGCTGGATGGTAAAGGAAGAAATGCTGAACTTGCTGAACAGTTTCGCCGGGAAATTCTGGAGATATAACCATGGTAATCCACACCAAACCGAAAGACAGATCCGGATACTCAGCCATTAACACGGAAATGTGTGAACGGGTATTAGTCACTTTATTGACCACCTTCGGCACCATGAAAGGCACGCTCCGCCTGATAGGCGGACTCGTCCCGCGCTATTTGACCCCCGCGCAGGCACCTCAGGTGCCTGAACATTATGGTACATCTGATGTGGATATCGTGCTCAACCTACAAGTGATCGCTGAAGGGGAGAATTATGCCTCTCTGCACGATCAGCTGGTTGAAAGAGGCTTCAGAAAAAACTCTGATACAAACGCATGGCGCTGGGAGTTCCCCATTCCCGATGGTTCTCCCGTATTGGTAGAGTTTTTACAGGGAAGCAATGCTGACGGAAAACCCGGCAAAGAAGTCCCGATAGACGGCGAGGCGGTTTCTGCTCTCGTGATCCCCTATGCTGAAATGTCATATGAATGGTTCGCTGAGAAAGAGATCTCTGCGATGCTCTTTGGGGATAAGGGCCAGGGGGATGCGGGGATTGTATTTGAAACTATACGGTTTGCGGATGAAGTTGTGTTCATCCTACTGAAAGCGATTTCGTTTCATAACCGCAACGAACCCAAGGATGCAGCTGATTTGATCCATGTGATGCGTTACGCCGGAGAACCTGAAGACATTGCAGAGAAATTCCTTAATCGCATAAAAAGTGGAAAACATCAGACAGCGATCGAGACGGGACTGAATGCACTGCAGAAATGCTTTGCTGAAGGTAATAACAACGTTGAAGGCTACCTGCTGACGGGCCCCGTGCGTTACGGGCAGTTCATGCATGGTACCGATGAAAATTTGGAAAATGAGAGGCTGCAGGAGCAGCGTTTCGCGGCTGCACTAGTAACGGAAGTTCTGCGCCTCATAGATGATGGCCGTGATGAAACTTAGTAAGGCAGATTGCTGGATCTATTCCGCTGTTTCCCCGTTATAGAGCAGGTTGAATCATTTTGGTTAATATTGACTTCAGGAAGACGTTGTGAGCGGGTGTGAAGAGATTCAGCCCGCATTTCCCGCAGACTTTTGCCATCAGACCTCAGCCACCAGGCCCGAAATACCGCTTCTGGCGGTGCGACGGATCTTACCAGCATGTCGGGGGAGTCGATGGGGGCCATACGGTAATCATTGTGTGGGAGATGAAAAGAGGCTGATGTACAAGATAAAGCCCACCCCAAAATACGATCCTTGCCTGCAATGGAGCGCATGATGCCTTATCAGTAGCCATCCTCAATTTTCAATCTGGTCGTCCTGCTCATCATACTTGCGCTGGCACTCCTGAATCGCCTCTATATTCCCTAACGTCCAGTCGAACAGTATTGAGAACGGCCCCTGCAGGGATTTGCCGAGCGGCGTCAGCGAATACTCGACGCCAAGTACCCGCCCGTCCAAGACTTTGCGATGCACCATACCGTTGCGTTCCAGCTTGCGTAGCGTCTGGGTCAGCACGCGTTGCGTGACGCCATCCAGACGGCGCTTGATGGCGTTGAAGCGCTGCGGCTCGCGCAGCACTTCCAGCACCATCATGGACCATTTGTCTGCGATCTGATCGAGCACGATGCGGCTTGGGCAGTCAGCGCGGTAAACAAGGTCGCTCTTATCCATCGGTATCCTCCTGCATCCCTGGGATGCTTAAGGTGCGTAATTGACGTCAGGTATGCAAAGTATACCATTCGACACACGGCGCGAAAAACCCGCACTTGTACCCCAGGTAAAAGGACATTGAGATGACAGATACAGATTTCAGCAAACTCAGGCTGTCTCATGCGCACGGCGTGATGACCATCGCTATCGATAACCCGCCGGTAAACGTGCTTGATGTAGCGCTGATGTCGGAAATCAGCCGTTTATTGCTGGCGGTGCGTGACGATCCGGATACGCGCGTGTTGGTGTTCCAGAGCGCGAACCCAGCGTTTTTCATCGCTCACGTCGACATGACCTTGATCGATGAGCCGCACGCTTTCGACGAACTGGCGAGCAACGCGCCGGAGGGGCTAAATCCGTTCCAGGCGTTTGGCGAACTGCTACGCACCCAGCCGCAGGTCACTCTCGTTAAGCTGGCCGGGCTGGCGCGCGGCGGCGGGGCCGAGTTTGTTGCGGCGGCCGATATGGCTTTCGCCGCACAAGAGCTGGCGGGGCTGGCCCAGTGCGAAGCCTTGATGGGCATTACGCCCGGCGGTGGCGCGACGCAGTATCTGACGAGCCGAATGACTCGCGGCCGCGCTCTGGAAGTGATCCTGGGCGCCGACCTTATCGATGCCGCTACCGCAGAGCGGTATGGCTGGATTAACCGCGCCTTGCCCGCCGCCGAGCTGGATGATTTCGTCGATCGGCTAGCGCGCAATATCGCGGCACTGCCTGAGGGCGTGATTGCGGCGGCCAAACAGGCGATGCCCGCACCGGATTTGCAGGCCGGTTTTTATCGTGAGCACGACGCCTGGGCGGGATTGTTCGCCCGCCCGGCTGCGGAACAGTTGATTCGCGGCGGGCTGAAGGCCGGGGCGCAAACCCCGGAGGGGGAGCGCAACCTTGAAGGCCTGCTGCGCCATCTTGCCCGCTAAGGTACCGCATCGCGCTAGCCCGCCCCCCACTGCGTCAGCAGCGCATGCAGCCTGGCCGGCTCCAGCGGCTTGCGCAGCACCAGATAGCCTTCCTGCTCGGCCTCCTGCAGGATCGGTGAATTGAACTCGCCACTGACCATGGCGCCGCTTACGTCCGGCAGGCGTTCGAACAATGCCTGCAGGATGTCGAAGCCGCTCTCGCCGGAACGCAGGCGCTGGTCGCACAGCACGGCGAACGGCGTGAAGCCGCCGTCGACAATGGCGAAGGCTTCCTCGGCGGAGGCCGCGCAGCGCACGGTGATGCCCCAGGTGCTCATCAGGCTCTCCCAGGCGGAGGTCACCAAGGGATCGTCGTCCACCACCAGGCAGGCGCCGCGCAGCGGTGCATAGCGGGTAGGCGTGGCGGTATTGTCGTAGGCGGCGGTTTCCGGCGCTTTATCTTCGCCGATGTATTGCGTGAAGCGCATCCAGAAGCGTGAGCCTTTGCCTTCGACGGAGTGCATGCCGTACTTCACCTTCATCAGCTTGGCGCAGCGCGCCACCACCGCCAGCCCCAGCCCGTGGCCGGCGCTGTCGATTTTCCACGCCAGCTCGGGGCGGTAGTAAGGGGAGAAGATTTTGCTTTTCTCTTCGTCGGCGATGCCCACGCCGGTGTCCCACACTTCCACCAGGCACTCGGCGCCGCGAGGGCGGATGGCGATCAGCACGCCCCCCCGTTGCGTGTAGCGCAGGGCGTTCTGGATCAGGTTGATCAGCGATTGCCGCACCAGCAGCGGATCGCCCATCACGCTGATACGCCGTCTGGGGCGCCAGGTGCGCAGCGCCAGGGCGCGGCTGTTGGCCTCTTCGCGGAACAGGGTGACCACCGAGTCGAGCAGGGCGCCGATATCCACATGGGTGGCGGCGGTGCGCACGTTGCCGGATTCGATCTTGCTGAGATCGAGCAGCGAATTGAACATCAAATGCACCGAACGCACGCTCTGCTGCAGATCCAGCAGCTGCGGCGTCAGGCTGTCGTCGCGGTTTTTGTGGATGATGGCCTCGATCAGAAAACCCATGGCGTGCACCGGCTGACGCAGATCGTGGCTGGCGGTGGTCAGGAATTGGTTCTTATCCAGCAGCGCCTGTTCCGCCTCTTCTTTGGCCTGACGGAACTGCTCCGCCAGGCGCGAGCTTTGTTCTTCGAGCAGCGCCTGCTGAATAAAGAACGCATGCGAGGTTAACGCGTGGCGGTAAATGGCGAAGCCGTACAGCAAGTTCAGCATCAGCACGATGAACATCACGTCTTCCAGCCGCCAGATGATGCCGAGGTTCAGCAGCCCCCAGGAGGCGAAGAAAAAGCGGGTAAAGGTGCTGATAACCGGCGTCAGATGCGTTGCGTTGGCGGCGACGATCGCGGCGATGCTGATATTGAGCAGCAGAAAAAAGTCAAAGTTATGGGTCTGCGGCGTAATTAAATAGAGTGAGGAGATCCCCAAGCCGTGAATAAAGGCCACCTTATTAATGCGCGGCAGCCAGCGGCGCAGCACGGTGTCTTCATCATTTTCTTTAGCCTCGCGCAGGTAGCGCCGATGCCATATTCGGATCGCCACGGCGCATAGCAGGTAAACCATGATCCAGGCAATGGTTGGGCCGAGTTCATCACCCAGCAAATAAATCCAGATGGCGAAAGGGATGCCGACGAAAGGCACGGCGGTAAAGCTGAACACCAGCCGCATGAAGGTGTTGTCCAGCAGGCGGATCTGCGCGCGTGGGGAGATGCCATCATTTTGTAAATGCTGGAAAAACCTCATGACGACGGATCCCGTTTGCCGTGCAACAGCGTGATGGCTTCCACCCGGCTGTTGACGCCGATCTTTTTCAATATATTGCTGATATGTTCTTTGACGGTGGGTTCGGAAATAGACAGTTGCGTCGCAATTCTTTTATTTGGCAGGCCGCGCAGCATCATAGTTAATACGTCGATTTGCCTCGGCGTTAAATTGAACTTATTTAAGTGCTCATGATGGCTTTTAATGCAGGTTTCATTACCGTCAGGGAACCAATCCTGATTATTATTCAACGCAAAAACCGCCCTGGCGAATAATTCAGGCGGTTCGTTTTTTAATACAAATCCATGCCCGCCGGCAGTGTGCACTTTCTGCCAGATATCGTTATTCTCGTCGCCGCTAACCACCAAGATCCGCACCTGAGGGTAAAGTTGCTTTACTTCTTTGAGTAATTTCAACGCTGTACCGGAAGAAAGCCAAAAATCGATCACCAGTAAACGCGGTGGGCCATTTTCCCTAATATAGCGGTAGCAATTCTCTTCATTGGTCACCACATGCGCCTGTTTGAATCGGCAATGCGTGCTGAGAAAATTGGCGATGCCGCTTGCTACCAATGGATGGTCATCAACGACCAACGCATAATCCTGCCCCAAAGGATTCTCCTTTCGCCTTCAAATATCAGATAGGTCTGATGAATTATTATCAACCCTCCCTACTTTAGGAGGGTTTTTTCGTTTAGGAAAGGGAAATATATTATTCGAGGATTTGGATAAGAGAAAACATAAAGCCAATCGGTAATTTTAACTGATTGGTTATAAAGGATAATTTATGAAGAAACCACTTATCGCTTTAACCGTTACGATGATGGTAGCCGGTTGTTCCACCTTGAAAACCGATCAGGCCATTCCATTACTGCAGGCGGAAACCGCCAAAATGCTGGGGCTGGGATCGTCGGACGAAATTACCGTGACCAACGTCAATGGCGCACAGCCGGATGCGCTGGGCGGCCAAAAACTTTCATATCGCGCCACCACGGAAAAAGGCCGCATTTTCGATTGCTCGTCGCTGATGATGCCGGGAATTTTAGGTTCCTCGCCGTCGCTGAGCGCGCCGACCTGTACGCCGGTGGTCACGCATAAATAATTCGCTTTGGGGGCGGTATTACCGCTTCCTGGTTTTTCATCGTCGGAGCGTCAGCGCCGGGGGGCAATAAGCTTTTGCTTCGACGATCACTAAACCGGCGTGCGCGAAATAACGCCTCACTTCTCCTCTAGTGTATTGAGTTCCCTATAACAATAAATTTCGCGACATCACGCTAACGAGTACGGAGATAGCCCGTGAATGACAAAACATCGCACCCTTTAGCGGTTAGAACACCGCTTTCCAAACTTTACCTCGCTCTATTTTCCGCGCCGTTGCTGATGCTGGCGCCCGCCGATCTCGCTCGCGCAGACGATGCCATTTTTGACGGCGACTCAAAAATTACCGAATCATTGGCCTACACCGGGGACGTTTACGTCGGCCGTAATCAAAGCGGCAACCTGCTGATCGAGAATGGCAAGATCAGCGCCTATAACATCAATATCGGCCGGATGTTCAACGGCCAAATTCACGACAGCGTGGTCACGGTTCGCGGGCCGAACGCCGAGCTGAACGCGGTGAACGATCAGTTCGTGCTGCGCGGCGGCCTGAATCTGGGGCGGGGCACCCTGCGGGTTGAAGACGGCGCGCTGGCCAGCGCGAAAGAGATCGTGGTCGGCACCACCCGTGGCTACGACAGCCACCTGATCGCCACCGGCGCCGGTTCTCGCGTCACCAGCAATTTTCTCAGTGTCGGCACCGATTTAGGGGCACGATCCACGCTGGCGATTGAAGACGGCGCGGTGCTGAGCACCGCTTTTGACGCGCGCATCGGCAATGGCAGCGGGCCGGGTGAGAGCGATACGCTGAGCCCGAAAGCCACGGTCACGGGGGCTAATTCCCAGTGGAACGTCGGCCGCGCGCTCACGCTGTACGGCGATCTGGACGTGTTGAACGGCGCTGCGGTCAATGTCGGCAACATCCAGGTAGCGGGCGTCTCCGGCGCGCGTAAAACCGCCGAGCTGGTGATCGCCGGCAACGGCTCGCGCTTTACCAGCGGCAGCAGCGTCAACGTCGGCGATTACGGCAACGGCGTGTTGGCGGTCATGGACGGCGGGACATTCTCCGCCGGCGGCAACGAAGTGGTGCTGGGCAAGACCGGTTCCGGCTCGAACCGCGGCGCGCTGATTATCGGCAGCCGCGGCAATATGGACACCGGCACCGGGTTGACCGAGCCGACGCTCGGCGCGGCGGGCGCCGCAGGCACCATCGATGCCCAGACGGCGATCGCCCTGCGGGGCGGATTGTTCCGCAGCTATGTGTACTTTAACCATACCGACGGCAATTACGTTTTCAGCAACAAGATGAGCGGCGAAGGCGAGGTGATCAACAGCGCCGGGCACACGACGCTGAACGGCGATCTCACTGGGCTGCAGGCGAACGTCACCGCGCGCGGCGGCAAGCTCATCATCGCCAGTGACATCAATACCCAGAAAGAAGACGACATCTTCGAGATCCAAACCCTCGGCGCCGAGAACGGCGGCACGCTGATCCTGAACGCGACGGCGGGTTCCGACGTCAATAACGGGCAGGGTTACAGCAGCGCCGCCTCGATCAAGGCCGGCGGCACGCTGGGCGGCAACGGCACGCTGGGCCAGACCGAGATCCAGTCCGGCGGTCATATCTCGCCCGGCGATGGCAATATCGGCACGCTGACGCTGAAACGCTACCTGAACTTTATCGGCGAATCCTTCTACGACGTTGATATTGCCGGCGACGGCCGCAGCGACCAGCTGCTGGTGGCGGGCAAAACCACCATCAGCGATCGGGCCAAAGTGCAGGTGACGGCGCTGGATCCGCAAACCAGCTATAAAACCGGCCAAAGCTACCGCATTCTGACCTCGGACGGCGGCATTGACGGCCAGTTCGCGTCGGCGGTCTCCAAGTCCGCCTTCCTCGATGTGGCGCTGAACCACAGCGCCAACGCCGTCGATCTGACCATCGCGCAGAAAGACACGGGCGGGGAAAACCCAGGCGGCGAGAATCCAGGAGGCGAGAATCCGGGCGGGGAAAACCCAGGCGGTGAGAATCCAGGGGGCGAGAACCCGGGCGGAGAAAACCCAGGCGGGGAAAATCCGGGGGGCGAGAACCCGGGCGGAGAAAACCCAGGCGGGGAAAATCCGGGGGGCGAGAATCCAGGCAGCGGCAAGCCGGGCATTTTCCAAACGGTGGCCGAGAGCGGCAACCAGTGGAATACCGCCGGTGCGCTCTCGACGCTGGCGCAGCGCGGTCCTTCGCTGGCGCTGTACAACTCGCTGCTGCTGCTGAGCGCGCCGGAAGCGCGCGAGGCGTTCAATCAGCTGTCCGGCGAAGTCTATCCGTCGATGCAGTCTAACCTGATCGCCGGCAGCACCCAGCTGTTCAATGTGCTGAACCAGCGCATGCTGCGCCTGTTCGACAACGACAGTCTGCCGGTACCGCCGTTGGCGATGTCGCTGGTGCAACCGGCGCAGGCGCAAAACAGCGGCGTCTGGGGGCAGACCTTCAGTTCCTGGGGCAGAAACAGCGGCAACGGCAACGTGGGCAAGCTGGATGGCAACACCACCGGCTTCCTGTTGGGCGCGGATCGCAAACTGGCGGACCATAACGTGCGCATCGGCGGTTACTTCGGTTACAGCCGCGGCGACTATGACGTCGACAGCCGCCGCTCCAAGGCCGATACCGACAACTACCACCTCGGCCTGTATGCGGCCGGGCAGCAGGATGCGTTCTCGCTGCGCGGCGCGCTGGGTTACACCTGGCACAAGATTGAAGGCAAGCGCAACGTCGATTTCAGCGGCTTCTCGGATCGGCTGAAGTCGGATTACGACGCCAACTCGCTGCTGGCGTTCACCGAAGCGGGTTACCGTTTCGGCCAGCCGGAGATGAACGTCGAACCGTTCATCAACCTGAGCTACATCCGACTGCATACCGACAGCTTCCAGGAGTCGGGTGGCGCGGCAGCGCTGAGCGTGCGCAATGAAACGATGAACACCTTCTACTCCACGCTCGGGGTGCGCGGCGTGACCGAACTGCCGAAGAACGTCAGCCTTTACGGCTCGCTCGGCTGGCAACATGCCTACGGCGATAAGAACACCTCATCGCGCATGGCGTTTGCCGGCAGCGACGCGTTCGTCACGCAGGGCCAGGCCGTGGATGACAACGTGATGGTGGGCGATATCGGCGTGAGCGTGAAACTGTCGCGCGCCGCGACGCTGGATGTCGGCTATCAGGGGCAATTCGGCGCCGATACCCGCGTTAATTCGGTCAACGCCAACCTGCGCTGGTCGTTCTGATTTTTCCTCTAGACTTCTCTGGTACTTGCAGGCCCGCTTGATGCGGGCCTTTTTTATGGTGAGTGGCTGACTTTCACGATAAAAAAGCCCGCGCAACGGCGGGCTGAGCGGGAGAAGGCGTTTAACGCCTTTTTTTCTTGCGCCCCGGCTGGGTAAAGCGCTTGCGGCCGGCCGGCGCAGCGGCTTTGTCGGCGCTTTTCGGCCCGCCGGCGCTCGGCTTTCTCGCCGCGGCGGATTTGGCCGGGGCTTTTTTCGCCGGTTTGGCCTCGGATGAAGAGCCTTCAATCAGCTTGAACAGTTCGATCAGCTCGTCATCGGTCAGATCGCGCCACTCGCCCAGCGGTAACCCTTTCAGGCTGACGTTCATGATGCGCGTGCGTTCCAGCTTGGTGACCTCGTAGCCGAAGTGTTCGCACATGCGGCGGATCTGGCGGTTCAGCCCCTGCACCAGCGTGATGCGGAACACGAACGGCGCCTCTTTCTTCACCTTGCACTTTTTGGTCACGGTGCCCAGCATCGGCACGCCGGCGCCCATGCCGCGAATAAACTCGTCGGTCACCGGCTTGTTGACCGTCACCAGATACTCTTTCTCGTGATTGTTGCCGGCGCGCAGGATCTTGTTGACCAGATCGCCGTGGTTGGTCAGAAAGATCAGCCCCTGCGAATCCTTGTCCAGGCGGCCGATCGGGAAGATGCGCTTGCTGTGGTTGACGAAGTCGGCGATGTTGTCGCGCTCGCCGTCCTCGGTGGTGGTGACGATGCCGACCGGTTTATTCAGCGCGATCAGCACCAGATCTTCTTCATTGCGCGGTTCGATCAGCTGACCGTTAACCTTCACGACATCGCCGGCAAATACCTGGGCGCCAACGGTGGCGCGTTTACCGTTGATGAAAACGTTGCCCTGTTCGATGTATCGATCGGCGTCGCGGCGTGAGCAGATGCCGCTCTCGCTAATGTATTTGTTCAGACGAATGGATGAGTTGGTCAGCATGGGATCTCCGTAAAACGCGGACTATACATTACCCGGATGACGCTGCGAAGCGAATCATGCAGGGGGCGGCGGCCATGAACAAAATCCGTCCCTGCATCAATAAGTGCAGACGATAAGTGGTGTCGACAGGCTTGCGTCTTATTGCGATGCTGTTGTCGTCAATAGACTTGCGATCGTCGTTTTGGCATAGCCGATGAATGCTGCCAACGGCTGCTGATGCTGAGGCAGATCATCTATCGCTTGTCCGAGATAAACTCGCCGCGCGGTGCTGAGTACCGGCTGGTGTTCAGATGGCAAGCGTTCCAGCAGCCATTCGGCGGCCACATCTTTGGGGGCGATCCGACCGGTCGCCGCGCTGAACCAGATGCGCGCCAGCGCCAGCACAATGTTGCATTCGTCGCCATGCCAGTCATCAGGCTCGTTCCATTGACTCAGGGTATCGGTGAGCGCGGCGATGAAGTCGCTGCGAGGGACGCTGTCATACAGGAGTTCAAAGGAGGCGCCGAACAGATGTCGATGATGCTGCCGGGCTTTGGTAAGCAGGATCGCCACATCAGGATCCAAGGTGGCGGGGGAGACAATTCCCACCAGCAACTCTTCACGCAGCCATTCGCCAAACTGTAACTCACGTCTTGGCGGATAACGCCAGGGTTTGATGTCGGTCTGTACCAGCACGGTGACTTCCAGCGGGCGAAAAATACTGTCGGCACCTGGCGGAGCCGACACGGTCAGCAAAGCTTTCATGAGGGCGGCCCGAGTGGTTGACATCAGCGGCTTGCTGATGACGACCAAGATGTCGATATCGCTGTTGGGTTTAAGACCGCCATCGACCGCGGATCCATACAGATGGATGCCCAAGAGTGTCTCGCCGAGTTGCTCTGTCAGCACGTTGCATGCGGCGTCGATCTGTGCGGCGATTTCGGTTGGAAGTGTTTCTTTTATCGCTAATTGGGGATTGTTAAAAGACGGCTCAAACCGTTCCCCCACCTTCACCACCCGGGTATTCAGCGGGGTGAGCGTCTGCCCGGCGCTGCCGATCGGCGTCAGGCGCGGCACGGGGCGGCCGCTGTCGCTTTCCACCAGCGTTGAGTGCGTCTCTCCCTCGGCGAACAAATGATCTTCCCCCCACTGGCGCAGGCCGACGATCACCGGAAACAGCGCGCGGCCTTTCTCAGTCAGCACATACTCCTGATAGGCGCTGCCGTCCGCGGCGGGCACGATCTCCAGCACGCCGTGCGTCACCAGGGCGCGCAGCCGGGTGGCAAGAATGTTCTTCGCCATCCCCAGCCCTTTTTGAAATTCGCTGAAACGGGTGACGCCGTCGAAGGCGTCGCGCACGATCAGCAGCGACCACCAGTCGCCAATCACATCCAGCGTGCGCGCTACCGGGCACGGCGCGTCTTCCAGGCTTTTACGTTTCACGGCGTTTATCTCCAGCTATATATTCTGGTTGCATTATAAAACCTCCGCATCTAAAGTTCATTGGGTTTAATTATGAAACCAGATTGAGGTGTGCGATGAGCGACAAACTGCTGGATCCCCTCTGTGCGGCGCTGGGGCGTCTGCCGGCCGCCCTGGTGCTGCTGTTGGCCGGTGCCAGCGCCTTTAGCGTGGCCAACGTTTATTATGCGCAGCCGCTGCTGGACGCCATTGCCCGTGATTTTTCCATCAGCCTGGCGGCGGTCGGCATGGTGATCACCGTGACTCAGTTGGGCTGCGCGCTGGCGTTGCTGTTGGTGGTGCCGCTGGGGGATCGGTTGAACCGGCATCGATTGCTGGCGGGGCAACAGCTGGGGCTGATCGGCGCGCTGCTGCTGGTGGGTTGGGCGCACAGCGCGCCCTGGCTGCTGGCGGGGATGTTGCTGGTGGGGCTACTGGGCACCGCCATGACGCAGGGGCTGATCGCATTCGCCGCGGCCCTGGCGGCGCCGCAGGAGCGCGGGCGGGTGGTCGGCGCGGCGCAGGGCGGGGTGGTGCTGGGGTTGCTGCTGGCGCGCACCTTGTCCGGCGCGCTGGCGGACGTTGGCGGCTGGCGCACGGTGTACTTCTTCTCAGCCGGAGTGACGCTGGTATTGCTGCCGATCCTGTCGCGCCTGCTGCCTGCGCCGCGCACCGCGCCCAGCACGCTGAGTTATCCCGCGCTGCTGCGTTCAATGCTGAGCCTGTTGCTGCGTGACCGCACGCTGCAAATTCGCGGCATGCTGGCGCTGCTGATGTTCGGCGCTTTCAGCCTCTTTTGGAGTTCGCTGGTGTTGCCGCTGAGCCAGCCGCCGTTCAACTTCACCCATGCCGCGGTGGGAGCGTTCGGCCTGGTCGGCGCGGTGGGCGCGCTGGCGGCAGTGCGCGCCGGGCATCTGGCGGATCGCGGGCTGGGGCAGACGGCCAGCGGCGCGTGTCTGCTGCTGTTGACGCTGGCCTGGCTGCCGCTCGGTTTGCTCGGCAGCGGCCTGGTTTGGCTGGTGGCGGGCATCGTGCTGCTGGATCTGGCGGGCCAGGCTATCCACGTGCTGAACCAGAGCATGATCTTCAGCGCCCACCCGCAGTCGCATAGCCGGCTGGTGGGCTGCTACATGCTGTTTTACGCCGTCGGCAGCGGGCTGGGCGCCTTTGCCGGCACCCATATGTACGCCTGGGCGGGCTGGAGCGGCGTCTGCTGGCTGGGGGCGGGCGTCAGCCTGAGCGCACTGCTGTTTTGGCGGCTGACGCTGCGCGGCATGCCGGATGCGGCGGGTAAGAGCTAGCGTGCCGGCGAATGCATCAGGTAATAATCTTCTTCGCCGTCGTTGCCGGTGGCGATGATGCGCCAGCCGTGTTTGCGGTAGAACGCCAGCGCTTTTTCATTTTTCACCAGGCATTTCAGCGAGCCGGTGGCGGTGAAGGTGGCTTGCGCCGCTTGCAGCAGCGCACTGCCGACGCCGCGCGGCGGCTGATGGGGATCGACATACAGGTTATGAATGAAGTTGTCTTCGCGGTAGATGGAGACGAATCCCAGCAGCACGCCGCCGTCTTCCGCCACCCAAATCGCTTCGCCCAGCGTCGCGCGGTCGAAATCTTCCAACTGATAGTTCGAGGTATCGCGCCAACCGAACGCCGCCTTGCGCGACGCCAGGTACAGCGTGCGCAGGAAGGGGCGATCGGCCTCTTGGTAAGGTCTTATTTGCATGGCATCTCCCGGTGGTTTTTGCTCACTATAGCGCATTGTGTAGCGCATGCCCGCAGGGCTAATTTAATCGCTTGTTTGTCCGCGCCGCCGCTGGCATGATCCCCTGCAGGGATTAACGCAACGTTGATCACAACCTATTGATTTTCATGACTCGGGGTGCCCTTCCGCGTGAAGGCTGAGAAATACCCGTATTACCTGATCTGGATAATGCCAGCGTAGGGAAGTCACGGCCGCTCAACCGGCGCCGCCTTCTTGAACGCCGGTTGGGAGGAATATGATCGCTCGACCTGATGCACTACCCGGCGCCCGCGCCGCGGCCTGCCTGACCCAATTCCAACAGCGGCCTCCGCTGATCCACTGCCTGACCAACGAAGTGGTGCAGTCGCTGACCGCCAATGTGCTGCTGGCGCTCGGCGCCTCCCCGGCGATGGTGGTGGAGCCGCAAGAGGCGGCGCAGTTCAGCGCGCTGGCCGACGGCCTGCTGATCAACGTCGGCACCCTCAATGCGCTGCGCGCCGAATCGATGCGGGCGGCGGTGGCCGCCGCCAATCAGGCCGGCAAGCCCTGGACGCTGGATCCGGTGGCGGTCGGCGCGCTCTCCTACCGCACCGCCTTCGCTAAACAGCTGCTGGACGAGCAACCGGCGGCGATACGCGGCAATGCCTCGGAAATCATGGCGCTCAGCGGGTTGCTGGCCAGCGGCCGCGGCGTGGACAGCGGCGACGATTCCTTGGCGGCATTGCCCGCCGCGCGTGAGCTGGCGCAGCGCAGCGGCGCGGTGGTGGCGGTCACCGGCGCGGTGGATTATGTCACTGACGGCCAACGCGACTGGGCGATCGAAGGCGGCTCCCCGCTGATGACGCGGGTGGTGGGCACCGGCTGCGCGCTGTCGGCGGTGGCGGCGGCGTTTTGCGCCCTGCCGGGCGATCGCCTGGACAACGTGGCGACCGCCTGCCGGGTGATGTCCCACTGCGGCGGCCTCGCGGCCAGGCAGGCCGCCGGGCCGGGCAGCTTTACGCCGGCGTTCCTCGATGCCCTGTATCAGCTGCGCGGGGAGGATCTGTGATGAAACGCATTAACGCGCTGACCATCGCCGGCACCGATCCCAGCGGCGGCGCTGGCATTCAGGCCGATTTGAAGGCCTTCTCGGCGCTCGGCGCTTACGGCACCTCGGTGATCACTGCGCTGGTGGCGCAGAATACCCGCGGCGTGCAGTCGGTGTATTACATCGATCCGGCGTTCGTCGCCGCGCAGCTGGACTCGGTGTTCAGCGACGTGCGCATCGACAGCGTCAAGATCGGCATGCTGGCCAACGCCGACATCGTGCAGGCGGTGGCCGAACGCCTGCGCCATTATCGGCCGGAATTTGTGGTGCTGGATACCGTGATGCTGGCGAAAAGCGGCGATCCGTTGCTGGCTCCGGAGGCGGTGGCGTCTATCCGGCGCGAGCTGTTGCCGCTGGTGTCGATCATTACGCCGAACCTGCCGGAAGCGGCGGCGCTGCTGGCGTGCGCGCCGGCGGAAGATGAAGCGCAGATGCGCGAGCAGGGGCGGGCGCTGCTCGCGATGGGCTGCCGGGCGGTGCTGATGAAGGGCGGCCACCTGAGCGAAAGCGAGAGCCCGGACTGGCTGTTTACCGCCGAAGGCGAGCAGCGCTTTACCGCGCCGCGCGTCGCCACCCGCCATACCCACGGCACCGGCTGCACGCTCTCGGCCGCGCTGGCGGCGCTGCGCCCGCGCCATGCCGACTGGGCGGCCACGGTGGCCGCCGCCAAGGACTACCTGCAACAAGCGCTGCAACAGGCGGATACGCTGGAAGTGGGGCACGGCATTGGGCCGGTGCATCATTTTCACGCCTGGTGGTGAGTCAACTTTTTGCCGCAACCGTGGTCTGACTGGTTCAGGCCCGGTTTTATGGGCGAAACCTGATTTAACCTAGGGAGAAGGACTATGACGGGACACCAGGCGCTGCGTTGCGCCCTCTTCGGCGCACTGCTCAGCTTCAGCGCGGGCAGCTTTGCCCAGCAGATCGTCACCACGTCGGATTTGATTCAGCAGCCGGGGTATCAGGCCAGTTGGCAAAACATGGTCAAAGGCCAGGCGCGGATGCCGGGCTGGGCGCGCAAGGGCGTCGGCACCTCTACGCCGGCGCAGAATCTGAACTGGAAAGGCAAAGAGTATCTGGTCGGCAATCTGTGCAAACCGCACGACTGCGGCAACAACTTTTTGATCGTGGCGTTCAGCGCGGACAAATCCCAGGCCTGGGGCGTGCGGGTCGAGGTGGAAGATCGGCCGGAAGCCGTCGATCATCCGAAGAAATATGCCAGGTACCAGTGGCTCGGCAAGCCGGATGAAGACATGAAGGCGCTGCTGAAGCAGCAGTTCGAGAACAATCCCGACTGGAAATAATCTGACCGGGGGCGCCGCTGCCGGCGCCCCCGGCGTTGATCAGCCGATGCCGGCCTGATGCAGATCGTGCAGGTTGAGCGCCCCCACCAGCACGCCGTCCATGTTGACCACCGGGGCCGCGCTGATGTGCTGTTCGTGCAGCGCTTCCAGCGCCTCTCCGGCGCGCCACTGCTCCGGCAGCCGATAGCCGGGGCGGGTGATCGCCGGGCTGAGCGGATCCTGCAGGCTATTACCCTTCACCAGCCAGCGGCGCAGGTCGCCGTCGGTAAATACGCCCACCACACGCTGCTGCGCGTCGCAGACCGCCACCAACCCCAGCCCGGTGCGGCTCAGTTCCAGCATCGCCTCCATCACGTTGGCGCTTTCGCTCACGCGCGGCAGGCGATCGCCGGTGCGCATCAGGTGATGCACGCGGTTCAGCAGGCGCGCGCCCAGGCTGCCGCCCGGGTGCGAGCGGGCGAAGTCTTCCGCGTTGAAACCGCGCTGGCGCATCAGCGCCATCGCCAGAGCGTCGCCCATCATCAGGGTGTTGACCGCGCTGGAGGTGGGGGCCAGCCCCATCGGGCAGGCTTCGCGCTCAACGCCGATATCCAGCACGCAGGCCGCAGCCTGCGCCAGCGGCGACTCTTTGCCGCCGGTGATGGCGATCACCGGAATGCCGTTCTCCGCCAGCAGCGGCAGGATCAAGTCCAGCTCTTTGGCGCGGCCGGAGTAGGAGATGAACACCACCACGTCGTCGGCGCCGATCATGCCGAGATCGCCGTGCAGCGCCTCCGCCGGATGCACGAAGAACGACGGCGTGCCGGTGCTGGCCAGCGACGCGGCGATTTTCTTGCCGATATGGCCGGACTTGCCGATGCCGGAAATCACCGCTTTGCCGCGGCAGTTCAGCAGCAGCTCGCAGGCGCAGACGAAATTGTCATCCAGGCGCGCCAGCAGGCGCTGCGCTTCGGTCAGCTCGATCTCCAGCGTTTCACGGGCGAAGGCGAGCAGGGCGTTGGCGTTACTCATTGGGGTCTCCTACCAGAAGGATATTGATGCCTTTCGCTTGCAGGGCGGCGAGGTAATCGGGGTTGATGTCTCGGTCGGTGATCAGCGTGTCGACAGCGCTGAGTTCGCACACCACGTTCGGGCTCTTGCGGCCGAATTTCGAGGAGTCCACCAACAGAATAATGCGGCCGGCGGCTTCGCACATCGCCTTGCTGACGTTGTGCACTTCGTTGAAGGTGGTGACGCCGGCGTTGAGATCGACGCCGTCCGCGCCGATAAACAGCTTGTCGAAGCTGAATTGCTGAAACGCCGATTCCGCCAGGCTGCCGTGGAACGAGGCCGATTTTTTGCGGTAGGTGCCGCCGGGCATCAGGATGGTCTGATCGTTGTCCAGCTCCACCAGCGCGTTGACGATGGTCAGGCTGTTGGTCATCACCGTGATGTTATTGAACTGCGCCAGGTGCGGCACCATCTGCAGCACCGTGCTGCCGGCGTCGAAGATCAGCGAGTCGCCGTCGGCGATCAGCGCCACGGCGGCGCTGGCGATCTGGCGTTTTTTCTCGGTGTTGATATGGGTTTTGCGGTCGATCGGCTGATCGCCGTCGTCGCGGCTGAGCACCACGCCGCCGTAGGTGCGGATCACCTCGCCTTCTTCTTCCAGCAGGGTGAGATCCTTGCGGATGGTGGTGCCGGTGGTGGAGAAATGCTCGGCCAGGGCGTCCACTGCCGTTTTGCCATGCCGCTGCAGATATTCAAGGATAGCGGCCTGCCGCTGCTTTGGTTTCATCGCGATTCCCGTTCACAAGAGTTGGGCATTTCCCCTCGCTGAATAATTCACTATGAAAGGTAATGTCTTTTAATGTGAAAATATCACGATTTGGGTTCAATCGCTAACGATAGTGCAGACTGGCATGCGCGATCCTCGGGGAAGATCACATCCGGGCGCAAATCCCGCTGATGCAATCCGTGTAAATGAGACAGCGGGCGGGGCCGGGCGAAAACGGTCAGGCCGCGCAGCAACAGGCTGCCGCACACCCGCCGATCGGCGTCGAAGGCCAGCGCCAGCACCACCCGCGGGCGGAAACGGCCGCCGGAACGGCCGACGCCGACGGCGCCCAGCCGGCATAAACCGTCGAAGGCGCGGTTGAAGCGCTGCAGTTGCCACCAGCCGAAGGCGATTTGCAGCAGCCAGGCCAGCAGCGCGAAGGCGATCAGAGCTTGTGTCATGGGGGTTCTCCTTACGCCCCCTTCCATGGAAGGGGGCGCCGGTGGCGTCAGAACATTACCTGGCCGCCGGTGATGTTGATCGATTGGCCGGTGCAGTAAGAGGCCTTATCGCTGGCGTAGAACAGCAGGGTGTTCAGCACATCCTGGTAGTCGCAGCCGCGCTTCAGCGGCACCTTGTCGATGTAGTACTGCTCCACCTGATCCGGCGCGATGCCCAGTTTTTGCGCGTACTGCGGCAGCAGCGACTGGAACATCGGCGACTTCAGCAGGTTGCCGAGCATCAGCGAATGCACGGTGATGCCGTACTCCGCCAGATCGAGCGCCAGCGACTGCGTCAGCCCCACGCCGCCGAACTTGGCGGCGCTGTAGCCGGAGTTGTGCTTGCTGCCGACCTTGCCTGACTTGGAGTTGATCTGGATGATGCGCCCGGCGATGCCGTCGCGGATCATCAGGCGCGAGAACTCGCGGGCGCAGAGGAAATAGCCCACCAGGTTCACCTGCAGCGAGCGGTCGAAGTCGCCCAGCGGGAAATCGGTAATTGGCGCCGCCTTGGCGATGCCGGCGCTGTACACCAGCAGGTTGGCCTGGCCGAACGCCCGGTCAACCGCCGCCGCCAGCGCGATCACGCTCTGCTCGTCGGTGGCGTCGGCCTGAAAACCGCAGGCGCTGCCTGTGCCGTACTCTTCGTTGATCTGCTGTGCCACCAGACTGGCGTTGTCGGCGTTCAGGTCGGCCACCGCCACCCGATAGCCGGCCTGCGCCAGCCCGTGGCTCAAAAAGGCGCCTAACGTTTGGCCGCCGCCAATCACTACAGCTACTTCAGACATGGTCTACTCCTTATGCGATAAATGACAGCGTGCTGCCCAACGGGATATCGGTCGGCGTCGGGCCGGATACGTGGATGGAGCCGGGAAATTCGGCTTCGGCTTCGCCGTCGAAGCGCACGGTGATATGGCCCAGCTCGCGCAGATTCTGCGTGGCGACGCTGCCGACGGCGGTGATGGCGTAGCGCTGCTGCGCCAGTTCCATCACGCCGCCGACCTGCAGCTCGCCGGCGGTTGCGCCGTGGCGGTGGATGAAGCAGAACTCTTCGATATCCGCCGGGGCGCCTTCACGGAAGGTGATCAGCATGTTGTCCAGCAACGCGTCGCGGGCGCAGCCGCCGATCTGCGTGATGGTGGTGTGAAAAATGGTGTGCATAAACGTCTCCCTGGGGATCACATTATTGATAAATGAAGGCCGAGGCGGCCCAGGCGATCAGAACCGTCGGCGCGCCGGTCAGGAAGCGGCCGACCAGCACTGAAGGCACGCCGACCCGCACGGTGTCCTGTTTGGCTTCCGCCAGCGACAGGCCGACCGGAATAAAGTCGCAGGCGGCCTGCGCGTTGATGGCGAACAGCGCGGGCAGCGCCAGCTGCGGCGGAATATGGCCAAGGCCGATCTGCACCCCGACCAGCACGCCGATCACCTGGGCGATGACCGCGCCGGGGCCGAGGAACGGCGACAGCAGCGGGAATGAACAGATCAGCGCCAGCGTCACCAGGCCGATCGGGCTGTTGGCCAGCGGCGTCAGGCCGTGAGCGATAAAGTCCCCGAGGCCGGAGGCCATGATGATGCCGATCAAGGCCGAGACGAACGCCATAAACGGCAGGATGGTCTTCAGCACGGTGTCGATGGTGTCGCGCCCGGCCTGGAAAAATACCGCCACCACCGATCCCATGCCCATGCCGACTTTCGCCAGCAGCCCGTCGCTTTGCTCGGTGATCTTTTTGCTGGTGTCGTAGTCGCGCGCCTTGGGCGGCGCTGCATCGGCGGCGGCGGGTTGGCTATCTGCCGCTTCGATTCGGCTGATGTTGTGGTCGCGCACGCCGGAGACATAGATGTCTTCGAGGATAAACTGCGCCAGCGGGCCGGACTGGCCGGTGGCATGGATGTTGACCGTCGGAATGCGGCGTTTCGGGTACAGGCCGCAGCGCAGGGTGCCGCCGCAGTCGATCACCGCCACGCCGATCTCTTCCGCCGGCGGCTCGCCCTCTTTGAAACCGTCGACGGCCGGCCAGCCGGTCAATTCGCTGAGGCGATCGACGATGGAAGGCCGGGTGCCGGCGGTGATGTACACCACTTTTTTGCCGGGTTCGATCGGCAGTTCCAAAGGGCCGCCCCAGCCGCTGGCGCCTTTTTCAATACGGATATAAGCACTCATGCTGCACTCCACGAATTAAAGTTGCACCTGGCGATCCAGACGGATGTCCATCTTGCGTTCGAACAGGCTGGTGGTCAGATCGGTGACCCAGCCGCGGAAGAAGTTGGTGAACAGCCCCACCAGGAAATAGCTCACCGCCAGCGGGCCGAGCGGCAGGCCGAGGGTGGTCAGGCCGCTGGCGATGCCGAGGTAAACGAACAGCTCGCCGGGGTTGATGTGTGGAAACAGGCCGTTCATCGAGTGGCAGCTGTAGGAGGCCGCCGCGTAGTAGCTCGGCTTGTATTTCTCCGGCATGAAACGCCCCAGGCTGAGGGTCATCGGGTTGCAGAAGACAAAGGTGCCGATCAGCGGCAGCAGCAGATAACGCGAGACGGGGTTGCCCGCGCAGCGCTGCGCCAATCGTTCGATACGTTCCTGGCCAACAAATTTGATCAGCGCGTTCATGATAACCAACAGGCTGATCAACAAAGGCAAAATGCCGGTCACCATGCCGACAAACACTTCACCGCCTTTCTGAAACAGGCCGATAAACCACTCGGCGCCGTGGGTGATTAGCTCAATCATTATGTTCTCCTGTAATGGACTGTTATGGCCTGGAGCGAACGGCGGCTCTGTCGCCATGGGCCTTACAGTAGTCACTTTGTTGGGCTATTTGTTTTAAATAGATCACAATTTGAAAGATAAATATTTTATTTTGAAAGTTTAAAGTGAAAGAAAGAGAAGGTTGGCAGCGTCGGGTTAAGGGGAGCGGGCACAAAAAAGCCCGGCGAACCGGGCTTTGGGACAGGCGGTCCGTCACATCAGGCGATGGTGACCTTCTTGTCCAGATAGGCATCTTGCACGGCGTTGATCAGCGCCACGCCGTCTTTCATCGATTTCTTGAAGGCTTTACGCCCCAGGATCAGGCCCATGCCGCCGGCGCGTTTGTTGATCACCGCGGTGCGCACCGATTCCTGCAGATCGTTCTCACCGGCGGCGCCGCCGGAGTTGATCAGCCCGGCGCGGCCCATGTAGCAGTTGGCCAGCTGGTAGCGCACCAGATCGATCGGGTGATCGGTGGTCAGCTTGGTGTAGACGCGGTCGTCGGTATAGCCGAATTTCACCGCGCGGTAGCCGCCGTTGTTTTCCGCCATTTTCTGTTTGACGATGTCGGCGCCGATGGTGGCGGCGATGTGGTTGGCCTGGCCGGTCAGATCGGCGCTGGAGTGGTAGTCCACGCCGTCCTTGTTGAACGCCGGGTTGCGCAGATAGGCCCACAGCACGGTGACCATCCCCAGCTCATGCGCGCGCTCGAAGGCGATCGAGATCTCTTCGATCTGGCGGCGCGACTGCTCGGAGCCGAAGTAAATAGTGGCGCCGACCGCCACTGCCCCCATGTTGAACGCCTGCTCGACGCTGGCGTACAGGGTCTGGTCGTACTGGGTCGGGTAGCTCAGCGTTTCGTTGTGGTTGAGTTTGACCAGGAACGGAATTTTATGCGCATAGCGGCGCGATACCGACGCCAGCACGCCGTAGGTGGAGGCGACGCAGTTACAGCCGGCTTCAATCGCCAGCTCGACGATGTTCTTCGGATCGAAATACAGCGGGTTGGCGGCGAACGAGGCGGCGGCGGAGTGCTCGATGCCCTGGTCGACCGGCAGGATAGACAGATAACCGGTGCCGCCCAGGCGGCCGTGGTTGAACAGGGTTTGCATCGAACGCAGCACGCTGTTGGGGCGGTTGTTATCGATCATTACGCGGTCGACGAAGTCGGCGCCCGGCAGGTAGAGATTCTCGGCGGGGATAGTGGCACAGCGGTGTTGCAGCAGATCTTCCGCTTCCTTTCCTAGCAACTGCACAATATCAGTCATGATTCACTCCCGATTAAGCTTCTTCATACACCGGCAATGCAAGGGTTTTTGACCACCGGCGCAGTAAAAAGCGGTGATTGAAGCTGTAAAGCGATGCTACCGAACTTGCTCCGGCAAGGACAAACAATAGATGCGATTGAGAGGAAATGCCATTTGCGTGGCCAAATACGCGGGGGCGATCGCCCCCGGCGCGCTAAGCGATTGATTATTCGATCTCGAACCACGCGGTATTCTGTTGGGCGATCGGGGTGATGGAGTAGATCATCTCCTGCAGATGATCGTGGATGGCGCGCTCCGCCGCCTCGGCATCGCGCGCTTTCAGCGCTTCGTAGATGCGGTAGTGCTGCTTGATCAGGCTCTCCGGCGGCGAGACTTCGCTCAGGCTGAGGAAACGCACCCGATCCATGGTGGCCTTGATGGTTTCGATGGTCTCCCACGCCAGCGGGCAGTCGGCAAACTGGGTCAGCAGCTGGTGGAACTCGTCGTCCAGCGCCAAAAATTCGCGCGTTTGCCCGTTCTGCGCCGCCAGCTCTTGACGGTGCAGGTTATGCTCCAGCGTCATCAGCTGCGCCGGAGTGGCGCGCTCGGCCGCGCGGCGCACGATGGCGCATTCCACCGCCTGACGGATAAAGCGCCCGTCGGCCACGCGCTTGGCGGAAATCTTCATCACAAAGGTGCCGCGCTGCGGCAGGATCTGCACCAGGCCGGCCTCCGCCAGCTTGATGAAGGCTTCGCGCACCGGCTGGCGCGAAACGCAAAAGCGAGTGGAGATCTCTTTCTCGGACAGCAGGGTGCCGGGGGGGATGGTGCAGTCGACGATATCTTTGCGCAGGAAGCGATAGATCTGCTGGTTGACCGGGACGTTGTTGGTGAGACTGTACGTTTCAGACATGGCGACAATCAGGCATCTGGCTGGAATTCGAATGCCACCATACTAGCAGATTATTGGTTGAGGGCGGGGGGATAAATCCACCCGCCAGGCAGGGGAACTCAGTGATGCCAATCCTGATATTCCTGTTTGCGCCGCTCTGGCGCGGTTTCCGGCATCAGGCTCAGGCCGAGGGCCGACACCACGCCCAGCACCATCATGTAACCGGCCAGCCCGTAGTAATGGCCGCCGGTCACCTGCAGGATCTTCACCGCCAGCAGCCCGAGAATGCCGCTGCCGATCAGCGAGCCGATCTGCCAGATCAGCGCGATGCCGCTGCAGCGCACGCGGGTGGGGAACAGCTCCGGGAAGTAGGAGGCCTGCGGCGCGTAGCACATGCTGTGGCCGAAGGTCAGCACCACGATCATGGCGATCTGCGTCACCCAGAAATTATCGAGGTTGATCGCCATAAAGAACGGCACGATGCACACCACCTGCAGCAGCGCGCCGGCGATGTAAACCGGTTTGCGCCCCAGCCGATCGGAGAGGCGGCCCATCAGCGGAATGGCGAAAATCTCCAGCAGCACCGCCACGATCATCGCCTCCAGCAAAATGCTTTCGTTGAGGTGGTTGGCCTTACCGTAGGCCAGCACGATCACGGTGAACATGGCGAAGGCGCAGGCTTCGATCAGCTTGGCGCACACCCCTTTGGCGATAAGGCCGGGATAGCGGCGAGCCACTTCCACCACCGGCCGGCTCTCCACTGCTTTGGTGGCGCGGATCTGGGTAAACACCGGCGACTCGTCGATCTTCAGGCGAATAAACAGCCCGACCAGCACCAGTAGCAGGCTGAGCAGGAACGGAATGCGCCAGCCCCAGTCCAGCATCTGCGCCGGCGACAGCAGGGCGGTCAGCAGCGCGAACAGCCCGGACGGCAGCAGGAAACCGGCAGGCGCGCCGATCTGCACCCAGCTGGCGTAGAAACCGCGCCGCGGCGGCGGCGCGTATTCGGCGGTCATCAGCACCGCGCCGGCCTGTTCGCCGCCGACGCCGAAGCCCTGCAGCACGCGGATAAAGATCAGCGCGATCGGCGCCCAGATGCCGATCTGCTCATAGGTAGGCAGCAGGCCGATGCAAAAGGTGCCGAGGCCGACGATCAGGATGGTGATCACCAGCGCCTTCTTGCGGCCGACTTTGTCGCCGATATGGCCGAACACGATGCCGCCCAGCGGGCGCGCCAGGAAACCGACCGCGTAGGTGGCGAAGGCCGCCAGCGTGCTGATCAGCGGATCGGCGCTGGGGAAAAACAGCTGGCCGAAGAACAGCACCGCAGCGGTGCCGTAGGCGAAGAAATCATAGTATTCGGCGGCGGTGCCGATGGCCGACGCGCTGGCGACGCGCCGCAGCAGCGGTTGATTGCCGGTATTGACGGCGTTATGCGTGGTGACGGTCATCGGAAACCTCCCGGTCGGTAAGCGGCAGAGCGGCGACGGCGGCTTTGGCCCCCAGGCTCAGCAGTTGGTGATAAGCGTGGCTGACGGCGTGGACGAAGTCAGGCGAATCGGGCAGATCGCGGCCGAAGACGCTGTCGAGTTGCAGCAGCGCCAGGACGCGGGGCCGGCCTTCCTCGCTGCCGGCGACCAACGCGGCGAGGCGCTCGCGCAGCGGATCGCTGATGGCGATCGGCTCGCTTTGTTCATCACGGCCGCCGACGTAGCGCATCCAGCCGGCGACGCCCAGTGCCAGGCAGTCGAAGCGGCTGCCGCGCGCCAGATGCCAGCGGATCGCGTCCAGCAGCCGTTGCGGCAGCTTCTGCGTGCCGTCCATGGCGATCTGCGCGGTGCGGTGTTTCAACGCGCGGTTGCGGTAACGCTGCAGCAGCGAGTCGGCATACTGCGCCAAATCGACGTTCGGCACCTGCAGGGTCGGCGCCTGTTCCGCCAGCATCAGGTGACGGGCGGCGCGGACAAAATCCGCATCCTGCATGCAGTCGCCGATGTGCTGATAACCGGCCAGGTAGCCGAGGTAGGCGAGAAACGAGTGGCTGCCGTTCAGCATGCGCAGCTTCATCTCCTCGTACGGCAGCACGTCGCTCACCAGTTCGGCGCCGACCTTGTCCCAGGCCGGGCGCCCCTGGGGAAATCGGTCCTCAATGACCCACTGGCTGAACGGCTCGCAGGCCACGCCGACCTCATCTTCGACGCCGCCCAGCCAGGTGCGCAGTTGCCGGCGAGTCTCCGGCGTTACCGCCGGCACGATGCGATCCACCATGGTGGAAGGGAAGGCGACCTCTTGACGCACCCAGTCGGCCAGCGCCGGATCCTGCCGCTGCGCCAGTTCGACCAGCACCTGGCGCGTGACCCGGCCGTTGGCCGGCATGTTATCGCAGGACATCACGGCGAACGGCGGCAGCCCGCGTTCACGGCGCAGGCGCAGCGCCGCCAGCAGCAGCCCCGGCGCCGACTGCGGCTGTGCCGGCTGGGCGATATCATGCGCGATCGCCGGGTGTTCCGCCATCAGCCGGCCGCTGGCGGGGTGGTGGCAATAGCCCTTTTCGCTGATGGTCAGCGAGACGATGGCGATCTCGGGCTGCGTCAGGGCCGCCAGCACCGCCGCCAGCCCGTCGGTTTGCAGGTGCAGCGCCTGGCGCACCACGCCGATGACCCGGCCCCGCCAACCGTCGTCGTCCATCTCCGCCACCGAGAACAGCAGGTCTTGTTGCCGTAGATCGGCGATCTTTTGCCGGCCGTGCTGCATGCTGATTTCGCAGTAGCCCCAGTCACTGCCGTGTTCGCTGGCCAGCCTGTCGGCGTACATCGCCTGGTGCGCGCGGTGAAACGCGCCGAAGCCGATATGCGCCATGCGCGGTTTCACGCGCTCACGTGCGTAGCCGGGCCGGATAACGGCGGCCGGCAGCGCGCTGTGGTCGGAAAGTCTCATGTTCAATGTCCCTGGAGAGGTAAGCAAAGGGGCGAAGCCGCCCCGTCTGGCGTTAGGGTTTTAAGATTTGCACGCCCGCCGTTGCGCGCGGCGCCTTGATCACCAGCAGCACCAGCAGCGCGCCCAGCGCGGCGACGCCGCCCGCCAGCATAAAGGCGCTGTCGAATTTGCCGGTGTTCTGCACGATGTAGCCGGTGGCGATCGGCCCGATGATGCCGGAGACGCTGCCGATCAAATGAATGAACCCGCTGGCGCCGCCGACCCGGGATTTATGCACCACGTCCTGGATGATCGCCCAGTAGAGAGCGCCGGTAATGTAGAGGAAGAAGATCGACACCGACATCAGCATCACCGCCGGCACCACGCTGCTGACGGTGCCCGCCAACGCCACGCACACTGCCGCCGCCAGCAGGCTGGTGACCAGCACGATCTTGCGCGACAGCAGCAATTTACCGGTGATGTTGAAGATCTTGTCGGAAATATAGCCGCCGAGCGCCAGCCCGACGAAGCCGACGATCCACGGGATCATCGTGGTCAGGCTCATCTCTTTGATGTTCAGGTTGTGCGCCTGCACCAGATACGAGGGGAACCAGCTCAGGAAGAAGAACAGGATGTAGTTGTAGCAGAAGAAGGCGAAGGCGGTGACCAGAATGATCGGCTGCTTCAGGTAGTAACCCAGCCCGTGCGGGGCGTCGCTCAAGGCGCTTTCCTCACCGAGATTTTCCTGTTTCAACCGTGCGATCAGCGCCCGTTCTTCGTTGCTGACGCGTTGGCTTTTCGCCGGGTTATCCGCCACCACGAAGAACCACACCAGCATCCAGACGATGCCGATGGCGCAGATGATCATAAACGCCGGCCGCCAGCCGAACGCCAGCGCCAGATAGCCGACGATCGGCCCGGCCACCGCGCCGCCCAACGGCGAACCGGCGCTGAGCAGGCCCACGGCGGTCGCCGCCTGTTTCTTCGGGAACCAGCCGTTGATCATCTTGTTGGCCGAGGCGCAGATCGGCCCTTCGGCCATGCCGAACAGGACGCGCAGGATCAGCATTGAGTAAAAACCGGTGGCGATCGCCGTCATGCCGCAGAAGATGGACCACAGGCCGACCGCCACGCCCAGCACCAACGTCGGGCCGAAGCGGTCGACCGCCAGCCCGCCGACGAAGTTGAAAATGGCGTAGCCGAAGAAGAAGCTGCCGAAGATCAGACCGAACTGTTCGGCGTTCAGCATCAGATCCTGTTCGATCATTGGCACGGTGATCGACAGCGCCACGCGGTCGAGGTAGTTGATCATGTAGACCATGAACAGCAGGAACACGATGGTCCAACGCAGGTTTTTAAACATAAAGCGCTCCACTGGGTGTCGTTTTAATCGTGATGCTTCATTGTTTGCACGGGCGGCGGGCGCCGCCCAATGCCCCGATGCCGCCTTGGCGTTACTCGAACTGCAGCAGCACCTTGCAGCAGGTGCGCTGATCCCGCTCGAACATCTGCATCGCCCGTTCGACGTCGTCGGCGGGCACGCAGTGGGTGAGCAACCGCTGCGGGTCCAGCTTGCCGTCCGCCATCCAGGCGATCACCTGCGGAAAGCGCGCGCTGTTCAGGCGCGAGGAGAAGATCGACAGCTCCTTGCTGGTGATGCTCTGCTGGGTCAGGGTGCAGGCGTCGCCGGAAAAGCCCATGATACCGATGCGCGCCGCCGGCGAAGCCAGCGCGATCGCCTCCGGTAAAATGGCGGGGTGGCAGGCGGCATCGACGATCAGCGTCGGCTGAACGCCGCGCTGCTGCAGCGCCTGCGGCAATGCGGCCTCGGCGTTGTTGAATGTTTGGTCGGCGCCGTTGGCGCGCGCCATCTCCAGCCGCTCGGCGATGCGATCGACGACCCACACCTGCCTGACGCCGTACACCCCTTTCAGCGTCTGGATCACCGTGAGCCCCATCGGCCCGGCGCCGTAGATCAGCGCGATGTCGTCGGGGCGCGGTTGCAGATGGGCGGTAATGTTGGCGGCGATGCTGAAGGGCTCGATCATCGCGGCGTGGCGATCGCTGATGGCCGGCGGAACCGGATAGGCGTTGCGCGCCGGCACGCAGGCATAGTCGCTGAAGCCGCCGTCGCGGTGCACGCCGATCACCTGCAGCGAGGTGCAGACGTTGGGGCGGCCGACCGAACAGGGATAGCAGTGGCCGCAGCTCACCACCGGGTCTACCGAGACGCGTTCGCCGAGGCGCGCCGGATCGACGCCTTCGCCCAGCGCATCGATCAGGCCGAAGAACTCGTGGCCGATCACCCGCGGATAGCGGGCGAACGGGTTATGGCCGTGATAGATATGGACGTCGGAGCCGCAGATGCCGGCGAATTTCACCTTGACCCGCACCTCGCCGGCCGCCGGCTGCGGCAGCGCGCGCGTCTGCAGCGCCAGGCGCCCGGGCTGTTCGATCACGACGCTGCGCATGGTGTTTACCAGTTCCATAAGGTGCCATCCTCCAGACGCGCGACCGGCAGGTAGGCCGGTTCATAGGGGTAACGGGCCGCCAGCTTCTCATCGAAATCGATGCCGATGCCCGGCTTGTCGCCCGGATGCATATAGCCGTCGTCGAACTTCCAGCTGTGCGGGAACACCTCGAGCATTTGCTCGGAATAGCCCATGTATTCCTGCACGCCGAAGTTCGGCACCCACAGATCGAAGTGCAGCGCCGCCGCCATGCAGATCGGCGACAGATCGGAAGGGCCGTGTGAACCGGTGCGCACCTGATACAGCGAGGCGAAGTCGGCGATGCGCCGCATGCCGGTAATGCCGCCCGCGTGCGTCAGGGTGGTGCGGATGTAGTCGATCAGCTGTTCTTCGATCAGCTGTTTGCAGTCCCAGATGCTGTTGAACACCTCGCCGACGGCGATCGGTGTGACGGTATGCTGGCGGATCAGGCGGAAACAGGCCTGATTTTCCGCCGGCGTCGGATCTTCCATCCAGAACAGGCGATACGGCTCGGCGCTTTTACCAAAGCGCGCCGCTTCAATTGGCGTCAGGCGGTGGTGCATGTCGTGCAGCAGGTGCTCGTTGAAGCCGAACCTGTTGCGCACCGCGTCGAACAGTTTGGGGGTGAAATCGAGGTATTTTTCCGTCGACCACAGCTGCTCTTCCGGCCACTCGCCCTTGGTGGCCGGCTCATAGGCCTGGCCTTTGCCCTTGGCCATGCCGTAGGTGGTTTTCATGCCCGGCACGCCGCATTGAACGCGGATCGCCTTGAAGCCTTGCTCTTTATGTTTGGCGTAGTCGTCGAGCACCTCATCGATCGAGTGGCCGGTGGTATGGCAATACACCATCACTCCCGAGCGCGAGGCACCGCCCAACAGCTGATACAGCGGCATGTTGGCGGCCTTGGCCTTGATGTCCCACAGCGCCATGTCGACGGCGGAAATGGCGGACATGGTCACCGGGCCGCGCCGCCAGTAAGCGCCTTTGTAGAAGAATTGCCAGAGGTCTTCGATCCGCTGCGCGTCGCGGCCGATCAACTGCGGGCAGAGGTGATCTTTCAGGTAAGAGGCCACCGGCAATTCGCGCCCGTTCAGCGTGGCGTCACCGAGGCCGATGATGCCGTCATCGGTGGTGATTTTCAGCGTGACAAAGTTGCGCCCCGGGCAGGTGACGAACACCTCGGCGTTGACGATTTTCATAACCTTCACATCCTGTAGCTGCGGAGAGATAGCGCGAAAATACGCCATGAACTAACTACCATACAAGTATGAATTAATGAATTTGCCGGAGAGGATCACATTTGATCGTGCGCGGAAGCGGGTGAACAGAGGGGAAGAAGCGGGGCGCAGCGGCTGCGCCCGGCAAGGTCAGCCCAGCAGGGCGCAGTTAGGCGGCAGGCGGCATTCGATGGCCTGCGGCAACACTTCGATGCGGAAATGGCGGCCTTTGAGCGGTTCGCCGTCGAGGTTGAAAGTCATCTCATGCGGCGCGTCGATCTCGAGCCACGGCAGCGCCGCGCTGAGGATGCTGTTGCTCTCTTCGTCGTTGAACAGGGCGGCGACCAGCGCCGGCAGCAGTTCATCGGCGATCAGCAGGCGCAGCTGCAGCAGGCCGTCGTTGATCAGCGCGCTGGGGCACAGTTCCTGGCCGCCGCCGGCCTGTTTGCCGTTGCCGATGCCGATCACCAATGCTTCGCCGGCCCAGCGGAAGTCCGGCCCGCGGATTTCACAGCGGTCGGCCTGCAGCGTATCCATGCGCAGCAGGCCGTGCACGAAGTAGGACACGCCGCCCAGCGCCGCTTTCAGCTTCTCCGGCGTTTCGGTGGTGATGCGGGTGCCGAAGCCGCCGGTGGCCATGTTGATGAAGTAGCGCTCGCCGTTGACCTTCGCCAGATCGATCGGCACCGAGCGGCCCTTGATCGCCAGCTGCAGCGCCAGTTCGGGGGATGGGGGGATATTGCACGCCATGGCGAAGTCGTTGGCGGTGCCGAGCGGCAGGATGCCCAGCGCCGGCCGGTTGTGCGCCGGCAGCTGCACCAGCGCGGCGGCCACTTCGTTGATGGTGCCGTCACCGCCGCCGGCGACGACGGTGCCGACGCCGAGCTGCGCGGCTTCCGCGACATAGCGCGCGGCATCGCCGTGCTCCCAGGTGACGCGCACGTGCAGCGTTATCTGTTCTTTGCGCAGCCGGTTGACCGCCTGACGCAGCTCTTCGTTACCGGCGCCTTTGCCGTTGATGATAAGCAGGGCGGACGCATGTGAGTGTTGAGGCATTGCCGATATCCTCCGGCGGAAAACCAAGAATGCCTCAAGATAAACCAGCTGCCGCCACCAGGCCATCAGAATATTCAGCTAATTCCGGTTATTTGCCGACGCTCAGTGAATATGAAGCAATGCGAATTTATCTGAATTTTACGCAGAAATAAGCGAAGTGTTAAAGAAGCGAGGATTAATCGCTGTAGCGTTATTTATATATCGAAGCGGCGTGATTATTATTATTAAAACGGATAACGGGAATAAGTTATGGAAATAGGCATGGTGGAAAAAAATAGGCGCACCCATAAAGAAAAAGCCAGCCCAAGGGAGATTGGGCTGGCTAAGGAGGTGGTTCCTAGTATTGCTATGCAAATATTTTCGTTGTTCGTTTTAAGCAGCGTGATAGTAACCAAGCTGCGCGCGCATTGATGTGATCCAATTCTAATATTTGCTAAAAATCGCCGCCGAATGACGGCGATTCATTTTTATGCCCCGGCGCTATTTTCTTCCGCCAAATTGCGGATCAGCAACGCATAATTGAGATCGATATCCTGCGGGATCGGCAAATAAACGATATGGCCGTTGCCCGGCGCCACCTCAATCGATTCGCCTTTCTTATTTTGCATGCTCTCGAGGGTGAACACCACGTTGCCGCCCGGCGTCATCATTTCGACGCTGTCGCCGAGCGCGAACTTATTCTTCACGTCGACTTCCGCCCAGCCATCACGGCGCACGCCGGTGAATTCGCCGACGAACTGCTGGCGCTCGGAGAGCGAGGAGCCGTAGTCGTAATTCTGCTGCGCTTCGTGCACGTGGCGGCGCAGGAAGCCCTCGGTATAGCCGCGGTGCGCCAGGCCTTCCAGCGTGGTGAGCAGGGTCGGATCGAACGGTTTGCCGGCGGCCGCGTCGTCGATGGCGCGGCGATAGACCTGAGCGGTGCGGGCGCAGTAGTAGAACGACTTGGTGCGCCCTTCGATCTTCAGCGAATGCACGCCGAGCTGCGTCAGACGCTCCACGTGCTGGATGGCGCGCAGATCCTTGGAGTTCATGATATAGGTGCCGTGTTCGTCCTCGAAGGCGCTCATATATTCGCCTGGCTTTTGCGCTTCAGACAGCATGAACACCTTGTCGGTCGGCGCGCCGATGCCCAGCGTCGGCTCGACGGTTTGCACCGGGATCGGTTCGTGCAGGTGCACGATATTGCCGGTGTCGTCCTCTTTGCCTTCCTCCGCTTTGTACTGCCAGCGGCAGGCATTGGTGCAGGTGCCCTGATTGGGGTCGCGCTTGTTGATGTAGCCGGACAGCAGGCAGCGGCCGGAGTAGGCCATGCACAGCGCGCCGTGGACGAAGATCTCCAGCTCCATGTCCGGCACTTCGGCGCGGATCTCGGCGATCTCTTCCAGCGACAGTTCGCGCGACAGGATCACGCGGGTCAGGCCCATTTGTTTCCAGAATTTCACCGTCGCCCAGTTAACGGCGTTGGCCTGCACCGACAGGTGGATGTCCATCTGCGGGAAGGCTTCGCGCACCATCATGATAAGGCCGGGATCGGACATGATCAGCGCATCCGGGCCCATATCGATAACCGGCTTCAGATCGCGCAGGAAGGTTTTCAACTTGGCGTTGTGCGGGGCGATGTTCACCACCACGTAGAACTTTTTGCCCAGCGCATGCGCTTCGTTGATACCCTGCGCCAGATTCTCGTGGTTGAACTCGTTGTTGCGCACCCGCAGGCTGTAGCGCGGCTGGCCGGCGTAAACCGCATCGGCGCCGTAGGCGAAGGCGTAACGCATATTTTTCAGCGTGCCGGCCGGGGAGAGAAGTTCTGGTGTAAACATAGTGTGTCTCGGTCTGATTTCAGGTCAGCACCACGCCACCTGATGGCGCAGTAAAAGCGGGGGATTGTAGCCGCAGCGCGGCAAGAAATCAGCAGTTAACCGGATTTATTCAAGGGAGATTGATCCCGGTCAAACGGAAAACGCGCGGTGGCCGCCACCGCGCGGGTGAAACGGGGGATCAGGCGCTCAAATCGCGGATATCGGTGGTCGGGCCGTTTTTTATCACCGACTGGATACCGTTTTTGGCCGCGCTTTCGGAGCTGTACATTTCGCTGACGCCGATCACCTGATGGTTCTTGGCCTTCAGCACAAAGTAGGGCTGATTGCTGGCGCTGTGCTTCAGTTCGTACTGCGCTTCGTGCGGTGAATTGGTCTGCACCGAGGCGATGCCGTTCTCCGCCGAGGCTTTGCTGGCATACATCTCGCTGGCCAGAATGATCTCGCCGTTACTGGCTTTCAGGTTGAAGTGGTACTGTCCGTTCTTTGCTTTTTTCAGCTCGTAATGACCGATTGCCATGGTTCTTCTCCTGTAGGTTCCGATTCGTGATGTAAGTGTAGCCAATCGCTTGAAAATCGGCGGCTAAACCTCACAGCAGCTTAGTTGAAAAAATGCGCAGTTTTTTTGCGCCGGCGCGGAGTTTTCGCCCGAGAGGCACAGCGCCGCACGGGAAGCTAAGTGAGAAGGCGTGATTGCGCAGTGCGCCGCATAACGAGGGGAACAGGGTATCACCCCGTGAGATTGTGCGGTACTGTTTGGCCGTTTCGTCAATGTGGATGAAAAATGAGCGATACATCTTGGCATCGACACGCTACAGGCATATGCTTTGACCTATGCCTGCTGTGGAGGTGTCGAGATGGAAAGGATCGCAAAGCTGTTTAAAAACGGCAGAAATCAGGCGGTGAGGTTACCGGTGGAATTTGAATTTGATACGGATCGTGTCTATATCCGTCGCGATCGGGAGGGCAACGTGATTTTATCCAAATATCCGGCAAAGCCGGACAGCTGGGCACCGCTGCTGAGCATTATCGCCCAAACGCCGGTGCCGCAAGAGTTTCTTGGCGCGGAAGATCGTCAGCAAGGGGTTGCAGACCGCGATCCCTTCTCAGAGGAAGAGTAGGCGATGCACATGTTTGATACCAACACCGTCAGCCACTTGTTTCGGCAGCATCCGCAGGTGCTTAACGTTATGGAAAAGCTCCCTCCTTCTGCCGTATGTATTTCCAGCGTCACGGAGGCGGAACTGCGTTACGGTGTGGCTAAACGGCGGAACAAGGCGTTGCAAAGCATGGTCGAGGCCTTTCTTTCTGCGGTGACGGTCTATGCATGGGATAGCGAGGCCGCCCGTTGCTACGGTGAAATGCGGGCAAACATGGAGAGAAAGGGCAAAATCATGGGCGCGATGGATCAACTGATCGCCGCTCACGCGCAGAGCCGTGGCGCGACGCTGGTGACCAACGATCGCGCATTCGCCATGGTGCCCGGGTTGGCGGTTGAAGACTGGACGCGCTGATTTCCCCCTAAACCCCATTCATCAGCCGGCAGGGCTCGGCTTCCCAGCGGTAGCCCACGCCGTATACCGAGCGGATAAAGGATTTTTCCCCATCGATCAGTTCCAGCTTGCGGCGCAGGTTTTTGATGTGGCTGTCGATGGTGCGGTCGGTGACCACCCGGTAGTCGTCGTACAGGTTGTTCAGCAGCTGCTCGCGTGAAAACACGTTGCCCGGCTGGCTGGCCAGCGTTTTCAGCAGGCGGAACTCCGCCGGCGTCAGATCCAGCAACTGCCCCTGATAGCTGGCCTGGAAGCGCGGTTCATCGATATGCAGCAGGTCATCTTCCCGCGCGTTCTCCTGCGGCCGATAGCTGCGGCGCAGGATGGTTTTCACCCGCGCCACCACTTCGCGCGGGCTGTAGGGTTTGCAGATGTAATCGTCGGCGCCGATCTCCAGCCCCAACAGGCGGTCAATCTCTTCAATTTTCGCCGTCACCATCACGATGGGCACGTCGCTGAAGCGGCGCAGCTCGCGGCACACCGTCAGCCCATCGGCCCCCGGCAACATCAGATCGAGCAAGATCAGCGCCGGCGGATGCTGGTGCACGGTCGGCACCACCTCATTGCCGTTGGTCAGCCAGCGGGTGGCGTAGCCCGCCGCCTGGAGATAATCCACCAGCAGCTGGCCCAGCTTGGGCTCATCTTCAACAATCATGATCTGCACGGGTTGATTCTGAATGTCCATCAGGGCGCCTTATTTTTTATCGGGGTAGCAAATTCTACTGTAATGCGCACGCCGCCTAAAGGCGAATGCTCGGCGCGGATTTTCCCGTCGTGCGCTTCCACGATGTTGTGGCAGATCGCCAACCCCAGCCCGGAACCGCCGCTGGCGCGGTTGCGTGAACCTTCCGCCCGGTAGAAACGTTCGAAAATGCGCGTCAGTTGCTGATCGCTGATGCCCGGCGCGCTGTCCTGCCAGTAAAGAAGCAGCCGCCCCGGCTGCAGTTCGACGCCGATCTCCAACCGGCCGCCGGCGTCGGTGTAACGCAGGCTGTTTTCCAGCAGGTTATTGAACAGTTGGTTCAGGCGATCGGGATCGCCGAACAGCGGCGCCTGGGCCGGCAGATGGGTGACGATCTCCAGCCCTTTGGCGCGGAAGCGTTCGCGAAAGGCGGCGACGGCGATCTGCACCAGGTGCACGCAGTCCACCGACGCCTTGCGGTAGGCCAGCGCGCCGAGATCGGAGAGCGACAGCTGGTGCAGGTCGTCGACCAGTTTGGTCAGGGTGGATACCTCGGCCTGCAGCGAACTGAGCGACGCCGACGTCGGCTGGCGCACGCCGTCCTGCAGCGCCTCCAGTTCGCCGCGCAGCACTGCCAGCGGCGTGCGCAGCTCGTGCGACACGTCGGCCATAAAGGCGCGACGCATCTGCTCGTTTTTTTCCAGCGAGGTGGCCAACTGATTGAAGTCGTGCGCCAGCCTGCCCAGTTCATCCTGGCTGCTGACCGCCACGCGGGTGGTGAAATCGCCGGCCGCCAGGCGGTGGGTGCCCGCCACCAGGCGCTTGACCGGGGCCAGCATGCCGCGCGACAGCAGCCAGGTCACCGCCGCCGCCAACAGGGTGGAGAGCGCGACGATAATCCAGCTGGTGCGCCGCTGCTGGCGATCGAAGTTGATGTCGGTATTGCGCGTCAGGCGCTCGACCGGGGTGGTGAGCACCCAGCCGACGATCTCGTTGTTGTAGCGGATCGGGTGGCGTGGCCCCTCCTTCGGCAAGGGGCCCGAATGCCCGACCAAGCGGTTGAACTGGCTGTCCACCACCCAAAACTGGGTGCGCCACCCCTTGGGCGGCAGATTGTGGCTGCTGTCGCTATTCTGCTCGAACGAACGCATGATCTGGTAGACCACCTGATCGTTGTTGCGCAGGAATATCCAGTTGCCATGATGGCTGTACTGTTCCTCCAGCGCTTCGCTCAGCATGTTGATGCGCTGCTCGTTGCTGCTCTTGATGTAATCGATAAAGCCGCGCTCAAAGCTGACGCGCACCCCCCAATGCATGGTGATCAACACCAGCATGCAGGTAGCGAAAATGGCCAGGAACAGTTTTCCGGTAATGCCTATCCTCATTGCAACCTCGTTGAGCCGGTACCCGGCTCTTTGGTCAGCGTGCGGTTGGGCGCGCTATCGGCCGGCACGTGCGCGAAGGCGAGCGCGGGCAGAGCGATAATCAACGCCATACAGCAATAGCTGTAAATAAATGCGCTGTGGATGGCCGGGCTATCGGCCACCACCTGGTGATGGGCGAAGCTGCCGATCAAGATGCCGGCGACGCTGACGCCGAGGCTCATCGACAGCTGCATGACCATCGACAGCAGGCTGTTGCCGCTGCTGGCCAGCCGGTCCGGCAGATCTTTCAGCGTCAGGGTGTTCATCGCCGAGAAGCGCAGTGAGTTGATCATCCCCTGGAAGAACAGCACCACCGGCAGCAGCCACAGCCAGCCGAGCATCGCCGCCAGCAGGAAGCTCAGGCTGACCAGCGCCAGCAGCAGCGTGGCGGCCACCAGCACGTTGCGGTAGCCGAAGCGGTTGACTACCTGCACCACGATGCGCTTCATGCCCATGCTGCCGATGATCATCGGGATCATCATCAGCCCGGCGTGGAACGGCGTGAAACCCATGCCCACCTGCAGGAACAGCGGCGTCATGAACGGCAGCATGCCGCTGCCGATGCGCCCCAGCAGGCTGGCCAGCAGCCCGATTTTGTAGGTCGGGGTGCGCAGCAGCCGCAGCGAGAACAGGGCGCGGCTATTGCCGTAGGCATGCCAAACATACCCTAACAGCGCCGCTGCGCCCAGCGCCACCAGGCCGGCGATGGCGCCGCCGGATAGCCCCATGCCTTTATGGCCGTCGAGCGCCAGCGTCAGCGACGCCATGCCGATCGCCAGCAGGATAAAGCCACTGAGATCGAAGCGGCGGGTCTGCATTTGGTAGTTGGGCATCAGCAGCAGCGTGGCGATGGCGCCCACGATGCCCACCGGAATATTGATCAGGAAAATCCAGTGCCAACTGGCGTATTGTACCAGGAAACCGCCGAGCGCCGGCCCCATCAGCGGGCCGATCTGGCCCGGCAGCGTCACGAAGGTCATCGCCGCCATGTACTGCTCGCGCGGCACGATCTTCATCACCGTCAGGCGCCCGACCGGCACCATCATCGCGCCGCCGACGCCCTGAAGCACGCGCGAGGCGATCAGCTCGTTCAGGGTTGCCGAGCGGGCGCAGAGGAGGGAGCCGAGGGTAAACAGCACGATGGCGCTGAAAAACACCCGCTGTACGCCGACCTTGTCCGCCAGCCAGCCGCTGGCCGGCAGCGTCACCGCCACCGTCAGCACATAGGAGACGATCACCGACTGCATGCGCAGCGGGTTCTCCCCCAGGCTGGCGGCCATCGAGGGCAGGGCGGTGTTGACGATAGTGGTATCCAGCGTCTGCATAAAGAAGCCGAATGCCACTATCCAGAGTTGCCAGCGTACGGTGGCGGCGTGTTTCATCAGCATCGGTCGGCCATTAATGGGGCAGCGGGGCCAGTTGCTTGTTGCGGCGGAACTTCGCCTGCAGCCGGTCGAAGTAAAGGTAGACCACCGGGGTGGTGTACAGCGTCAGCAGTTGGCTCATCACCAGGCCGCCGGCGATGGTGATGCCGAGCGGCTGGCGCAGCTCCGCGCCGTCGCCGCGGGTCAGCACCAGCGGCAGCGCGCCGAACAACGCCGCCAGCGTGGTCATCATGATCGGCCGGAAACGCAGCAGGCTGGCCTGGAAAATCGCCTCGCGGGCGCTGATGCCGCCGTTGCGCTGCGATTCGAGCGCGAAGTCGACCATCATGATGGCGTTTTTCTTCACGATGCCGATCAACAGCATGATGCCGATCAGCGCGATCAGGCTGAACGGCGCGCCGAACAGCTCGAGCGCCAGCAGCGCCCCCACGCCGGCGGAAGGCAGCGTGGAAAGGATGGTCAGCGGATGGATATAGCTCTCGTACAGCACGCCGAGCACGATATACACCGTGGCGATCGCCGCCAGGATCAGGATCAGCTGCGACTTCAGGGTGTCCTGGAACACCTGGGCGGTGCCGGCGAACGCGCCGCGCACCGTAGACGGCACGCCGAGCTGAGTCATGGTGCGCTCGACCGCGGCGGTGGCGTCCGACAGGCTGCCGCCGTCCGGCAGGTTAAAGGAGACGGTCGAGGCGGCGGACAGCCCCTGATGGTTGACCGACAGCGGCGCGTTGGCCGGCCGCCAACTGGCGAAGTAGGAGAGCGGTATCGCTTTGCCTTCGTTGTTGATGATGAACATTTTGTCCAGCGAACTCACGTCCTGGGTGTAGGGTGGCGCCACTTCCATCACGACTTTGTATTGGTTGAGCGGTTGGTAGATGGTCGAAATCTGTCGCTGGCCGAAGGCGTTGTTCAACAGGTTGTTGGCGTCGGACACCGAAATGCCGAGGCGCGCCATGGTTTCGCGATCGTAGACCAGATCCATCTCCGAGCCTTTATCCTGCTGATCCGAGTTGACGTCCGCCAGCTCGGGCAATGCGGCCAGTGCGGTGCGGATCTTCGGCTCCCATTCGCGCAGCGCGGCGAGATCGTCCGCCAGCAACGTATATTGATAGCTGGCGTTGGCCTGCCGGCCGCCGACGCGGATATCCTGCACCGCCATCAGAAACAGGCTGGCGCCCGGTTCTTTGGCCAGGCGGGCGCGCAGGCGGGCGATCACTTTCTGCGCGTCGTCGCTGCGTACCGACAGGGGTTTCAGTGAGATGAACATCGAACCGCTGTTGGTGCGCGAACCGCCGGTAAAACCGGTGACGTTTTCCACGTCCGGATCTTCGCGCACGATTTTCATGAAGTCTTCCAGTTTGCCGCGCATCGCCTGGAACGAAATGCTTTGGTCGGCCTGGATAAAGCCCATCAGACGCCCGGTATCCTGTTCCGGGAAGAAGGTTTTCGGGATGCTGATATACAGCCAAACGTTGAGCGCAACGGTGGCGAGGAACACCGCCAGCACCCAGCGCGAGTGGCCGAGCACCCAGTTCAGCGAGCGCCCGTAGCCCTGCTGCAGCCCCAGCAGCATTTTACCGAAGCCGCGCGCCCGCCGCTGCGAACGCGGCGGCTGGTGGCGCAGCAGGTAGGCGCACATCATCGGCGTGAGCGTCAGCGAGACGATCAGCGACAGCCCGATCGACACCGACAGGGTGACGGCGAACTCGCGGAATAGCCGGCCGGGCAGGCCTTCCATCAGCAGCAGCGGGATAAACACCGCCACCAGCGAAACGCTCATCGACAGCACGGTGAAACCGACCTCCCGCGCGCCCAGCAGCGCGGCGTTGATCGGTTTCATGCCGGCCTCGACGTGGCGGGAAATGTTTTCCAGCACCACGATGGCGTCGTCCACCACAAAGCCGGTGGCGATGGTCAACGCCATCAGCGACAGGTTGTTGAGGCTGAACCCGCACAGATACATGGCGGCGAACGAGCCGATCAGCGACACCGGTACGGCGACCGCCGGGATCAGCGTGGCGCGCCCGGAGCGCAGGAAGATGAACACCACCAGGATCACCAGCCCAATGGCGATCGCCAGCGACTGCTCCACCTCGGCCAGCGACGCGCGGATGGTCGGCGAACGATCCTGCGCGACGTTGAGTTGAATCGAAGCCGGGATATTCTCCTGCAGGGCGGGCAGCTCGGCGCGAATGCGATCGACGGTTTCGATGATGTTGGCGTCCGGCGCGCGGCTGATGGCCAGAATGATCGCCGGTTTGGCGTCGGTCATCCCGGCGTTGCGCACGTCTTGCACCGAGTCTTTGACCTCGGCCACGTCGGCTAAACGCACCGCCGAGCCGTTGTTGTAATGAATGATCAGCGGACGATAAGCATCGGCGGTTTTCAGCGCGTCGTTGGCCTGGATCTGCCAGCGCTGCTGCGGGTTTTCCACGGCGCCCTGCGGGCGGCGCACGTTGGCGTTGGCGATGGCCTGCCGTACGGTGTCCAGCGACACGCCCTGATTGAACAGCGCCGAAGGGTTCAGCTCCACCCGCACCGCCGGCAGCGAGCTGCCGCCGACGGAAACGTCGCCGACGCCCTCTGTCTGGCTGATCTTCTGCGCCAGTTGGGTGGAGGCGAAATCGTAAAGCTGCCCCTGACTGTAGGTGTCCGAGGTCAGCGTCAGGATCATGATCGGCGCGTCGGAAGGGTTGACCTTGCGGTAGCTGGGGCGGCTCGGCATGCCGGTCGGCAGCAGGCTTTGCGCGGCGTTAATCGCCGCCTGCACGTCGCGCGCGGCGCCGTTGATGTCGCGATCGAGATCGAACTGCAAAATGACCCGGGTACTGCCGAGCGAGCTCATCGAGGTCATTTCGTTAACCCCGGCGATGCGGCCCAGCGCGCGCTCCAGCGGCGTCGCCACCGAAGACGCCATGGTTTCCGGCGAGGCGCCCGGCAGCGACGCGCTGATCGAAATCACCGGAAAATCCACCTGCGGCAGCGGCGACACCGGCAGCAGGCGAAAGCCGATCGCGCCGCTGATGGCGATGGCCAGCGTCAGCAGGGTGGTGGCCACCGGCCGGTGAATGAACAGGGCGAAGAATTTCACGGCAGCTCCTGCGTATCCGGCTGGCGATGCGTGTTGCGCGCCAGTTTGTCAAACAGCAGGTAGATCACCGGCGTGGTGAACAGCGTCAGGATCTGGCTCATGATCAAACCGCCGACCATACAGACGCCGAGCGGATGCCGCAGCTCCGCGCCGACGCCGGTGCTCAGCATCAGCGGCAGCGCGCCGAGCAGGGCCGCCAGCGTGGTCATCAGGATCGGCCTAAAACGCAGCAGACAGGCCTGATAGATGGCGTCGCGCGGCGATAAGCCCTGCTCGCGTTCCGCCGCCAGCGCGAAGTCGATCATCATGATGGCGTTCTTCTTCACGATGCCGATCAGCAGGATGATGCCGATGATGGCGATCACGTCCAGCTCGCTGCCGGCCATCATCAGCGCGAGCAGTGCGCCGACCCCGGCGGTCGGCAGGGTGGAGAGGATGGTCACCGGATGAATGAAGCTTTCATACAGCACGCCCAGCACGATGTACATCGCCACTACCGCCGCCAAAATCAGCCACAGCGTGTTGCCGAGCGCCGCCTGGAAGGCCAGGGTCGCCCCCTGGAATTGGGTGGTGATGTCCCTTGGCATGTTGAGATTTTTTTCCGCCTGGGTGACCGCGTCCACCGCTTCGCCGAGCGAGTAGCCGTCGGCGACGTTGAACGAAACGGTGGCCGACGGGAACTGATCGAGATGGTTGACCGACAGCGGGCCGAAGCGCTCTTCGATTTTGGCGATGGCGCTCAGCGGCACTACGGCGCCGTCGTTGCCGCTCAGACGGATCTCATTGAGCGCCGCCAGCCCCGGTGTCGCGCTGACGTCGTGCTCCAGCACCACGCGGTATTGGTTGGCCTGGGTGTAGATGGTGGAGATCAGGCGCTGGCCGAACGCGTTGTACAGCGCATTGTCCACGTCGCTCATGGTGACGCCGAGGCGGGAGGCCGAATCGCGATCGACGTTGACGTAGGCCACCAGCCCCTGATCCTGCCAGTCGCTGGTGACGTCCGCCAACTGCGGGGTTTGTTTCAGCTCATCCATCAACTGCGGCACCCACAGGCTGAGATCGTCCAGCGACATCGCCTGCAGGGTGAACTGGTACTGGGTGCGGCTGACCTGGGTATCGATGGTCAGATCCTGCACCGGCTGCAGGTACAGCTTCACGCCGGGGAACTGCGCCGTTTGCTGCTGCAGGCGGCTGATGATCGCCGGAATGCGGTCGCTGCGTTCGCTCAGCGGTTTCAGGTTGATCTGCAGCCGGCCGCTGTTGAGCGTGGCGTTGCTGCCGTCGACGCCGACGAACGAGGTCAGGCTTTCCACCGCCGGATCCTTGAGGATCTGCGCCGCGACCTGCTGCTGGCGCTCGGCCATGTTGCTGAACGAGACGCTCTGCGGCGCTTCCAGCGTGCCCTGAATGATGCCGTTGTCCTGCACCGGGAAGAAACCTTTCGGGATCAGCAGGTACAGCAGCACCGTCAGCGCCAGGGTGCCCACGGCCACGCCGAGCGTCAGCCAGGGATGGTTAAGCACCGTTTTCAGCCACTGGCCGTAGCGCGCGATCACCCGCTCGAAAAAGCGTTCGGAGGCGGCGGAAAAACGGTTCTGCTTGCGCAGCGATTCGTGGCTGAGCATGCGCGCGCACATCATTGGCGTCAGCGTCAGCGACACCACGGCGGAGATCAAAATCGCTACCGCCAGCGTGACGGCGAACTCGCGGAACAGGCGGCCGACGATGTCGCCCATGAACAGCAGCGGGATCAGCACCGCCACCAGCGAGAAGGTCAGCGAGATGATGGTGAAGCCGATCTCGCCGGCCCCTTTCAGCGCGGCGTCGAGCGGTTTTTCCCCTTTCTCGATGTAGCGCGAGATGTTCTCGATCACCACGATGGCGTCGTCCACCACGAAGCCGGTGGCGATGGTCAGCGCCATCAGCGTCAGGTTGTTGATGGAGAAGCCGAGGAAGTACATGGCGGCGAAGGTGCCGACCAGCGACAGCGGCACCGCTACGCTGGGGATAATGGTCGCCGGCACGTTGCGCAGGAACACGTAGATCACCATCACCACCAGCGCGACTGCCAGCAGCAGCTCGAACTGCACGTCGCTGACCGAGGCGCGGATGGTGGTGGTGCGATCGGTCAGCACCTTGACATCGACCGACTTGGGCAGGCTTTTAATCAGCGTCGGCAGCATTTCGCGGATGCTGTCGGCGGTGGTGATGACGTTGACGCCGGGCTGGCGTTGGATGTTCAGCACGATCGCCTGCTGCTGGTTGGCCCAGGCCGCCAGCCGGGTGTTTTCCGCCCCTTGTTCGATGGTGGCGATATCCTGCAGGCGGATCGCCGCGCCGTTTTGATAGGCGACGATCAGCTGGCGATAGTCGTCGGCGGATTTCATTTGGTCGTTGGCGGACAGGGTGACCGATCGGGTCGGGCCGTCAAGGCTGCCTTTCGCCGAGTTGACGTTGGCGTTGCTGATGGCGGCGCGGATGGTTTCGCTGTTCAGGCCATAGGCGGCGACCGCCGCGGCGTTTAATTTTACGCGCACCGCCGGGCGTTGGCCGCCGGCCAGGGTCACCAGGCCGACGCCGGTCACCTGAGAAATTTTTTGCGCCACGCGGGTTTCCACCATGTCTTCCACCTGCGTCATCGGCATGGCGGTGGAGGTTACGGCCAGCGTCAGGATCGGCGGATCGGCGGGGTTAACCTTGCTGTAAATCGGCGGGTAGGGCAGATCGTTCGGCAGCAGGTTGGTGGCGGCGTTGATCGCCGCCTGCACCTCCTGCTCCGCGACATCGAGCGGCAGCGTCAGCTGGAATTGCAGCGTCACCACCGAGGCGCCGCCGGCGCTTTGCGACGCCATTTGCTTCAGGCCGGACATCTGGCCGAACTGGCGTTCCAGCGGCGCGGTAATGGCGGAGGTGACCACGTCCGGGCTGGCGCCGGGGTATAGCGTCACCACCTGAATGGTGGGGTAATCCACTTCCGGCAACGCGGATACCGGCAGCGCGCGATAGCCGATAATCCCCGCCAGCAATATCGCCACCATCAGCAGCGTGGTGGCGACCGGGCGCAGAATAAACAGGCGGGACGGACCGCCGCCGGCGTTGGGAGGCATCACCTGCATCAGGACTTCCTCTGAACGTCAGGTTCGCGCTTGGCTTTTGACGTCGCAGGCGCGTCGTTCGGCGCGAGCACTTCCACCTGCATGCCTTCGGTCAGGCGATCGATGCCGTCGGTCACCACCCGATCGCCGGCGTTGAGGCCGGCGCTGATCACCACCTGCCGGCTGTCCTGCACGCCGGCGGTGACCCGATGTTTGCTGACCTTATTGTCTTCGCCGAGCGTCCAGACGAAGTTGCCTTCGTTGCCCATCTGCAGCGCGGCGGTTGGGATCACCACCGCATCGTGCAGGGTATCCACCTGCAGCCGCGCGTTGACAAACTGGTTGGGGAACAGCGCGTCATCTTCGTTGGCGAAACGCGCTTTCAGCTTGATGGTGCCGGTGGCGGTATCAATTTGGTTGTCCAGGCTCAGCAGCGAACCGGTCGTCAGCTTGTTCTGGTTGGTGCGATCCCAGGCTTCGACGCTCACCGGCCCGGCTTTTTGCGCCTTGAGCAGATCGGCGATGTTGCCTTCGGGCAGCGTGAACACCACGTCGATCGGGTGCGTCTGCGTGATCACCACCAGACCGGTGGTGCTGCCGCTGGTGACGTAGTTGCCGACGTCGACCAGTTTCAACCCGACGCGGCCGTCGATTGGCGCAGTGATGCGGCTGTAGGTGATCTGCAGTTTGGCGCTGTCGACCGCGCCCTGATCGGCCTTGATGGCGCCTTCGGTTTGCTGCACCAGCGAAGCCTGCGTATCCAGCTCCTGACGGGAGACCAGATTGGTTTTCACCAATTGCTGATAGCGCGCCAGATCGCGCCGGGCGTTGGCCAGCGTGGCCTGATCTTTCGCCAACTGTCCCTGCGCCTGGGTCAGCTGCACCTGGAACGGCCGGGGATCGATCTCCGCCAGCAGATCGCCGGCTTTGACCTGCTGGCCTTCGGTAAAGTGGATCGCCATCAGTTGGCCATCGACCCGGCTGGTGACGGTCACGGTATTGGCGGCGGTGGCGGTGCCCAAGCCGGAAAGATAGCGCGGCACCGTCTGTTGCGTGGCCGTCGCCGCCTGCACCGGCGACATCGGCGCGCCGCGCCGCCCGCCCGCCGCGCGACCGGCCCCCGCTTTGCCGCCGGCCTGCTGCGCGCCCGGGGCCGTGCCGGCCGGCGGTTGAGCGGCGTTAAAATAACGCCAGGCGAAGACGGCGGCGATGACCAAGATGGCCGCAACCAGCAGGCGCGGCATCAGGGAACGGCGTTGGGGTTTTGCATTCATGGTGGTGAAAATTCTCTCCAAAAGGCAGGGGTGCGGGCACTCATTGCCACAAAAATGACACTCCTTACAGGATACTAGTTTAGCCAGCGGGGACGGCATAAAAATGAAGGAAATATGGAGGAACCGTCAGCATTGTCTTAATAAGTGGGGGATTTGAGCGTGCTATGTTTATAAGTGATTTGTTTCAGCTTATAGCCAATACGTTTTAACGGTTTCCTGCATTTGGCGCTAATAATTAACAGGCAAATCATTTAACCCATGGAGCCTTTGTGATGAGCAAGAAACAACTGGGCCGTTCGGGCATTCAGGTGCCGGCGTTGACCTTTGGCGGCAACGTGTTCGGCTGGACGGCGGATCAAGCGACCTCGTTCAGCCTGCTGGATGCGCTGGTGGACAATCAGCTCAACTTTATCGATACCGCCGACGTTTATTCCAGCTGGGCGCCGGGCAACCGGGGCGGCGAATCGGAAACCGTCATCGGCGAATGGCTGAAGAAGAGCGGCAAGCGCGACCAGGTGATCATCGCCACCAAGGTGGGCAAACCGATGGGCGAAGGCAAACAGGGGCTGTCGCCGCGCTATATTCAGCAGGCGGTGGAGGATTCGCTGCGGCGCCTGCAAACCGATTATATCGATCTCTACCAGTCGCACGACGATGACCGCGATACGCCGCTGGAAGAGACGCTGGCGGCGTTCGATGCGCTGATCAAGGCCGGCAAGGTGCGGGCGATCGGCGCCTCCAACTATCAGGCGGATCGCCTGGAAGAAGCGCTGCGGGTGAGCGAGAACAACGGATTGGCGCGCTACGAAACCCTGCAGCCGGAATACAATCTGTATGCGCGCGAAGGGTATGAAGCCGAGCTGGAAGGCGTGGCGCAGCGCCACGGGCTCGGGGTGATCAATTTCTTCGCGCTGGCCAGCGGTTTTCTGACCGGCAAATACCGCAGCAAAGCGGACGAGGGCAAAAGCCAGCGCGGCGATCGCATCGTCGAACGCTACCTGAACCCGCGCGGTTTCCGCATTCTGGCAGCGCTGGATCAGGTGGCGGGCAAACACGGCAGCTCTCCGGCGCAGGTCTCGTTGGCCTGGCTGATTGCGCGTCCGAGCATCACCGCGCCGATCGTCAGCGCCACCTCGTTGCCGCAGCTGGATGAGTTGGTCAGCGCCACCCGCCTGACGCTGGATGCGGACGACATTCAGACGCTGAACCACGCCAGCGCTGAGTAAGAGCCGCCGGCGATTTTGCTCTATGCTGAAGGGGTCAATATGACTTATTCAGGAAACTGCAATGTCTGGCGATATCATCAACGACCTCGCGGCGCTGGAACAGCTTTACGGCAAGCCCGCCGCGCCCTCGGTTTTTAAAGAAGTCAGCTATATCCACCCGGCGTACCGTCCGTTTATCGAGGCGGCGCCGTTTGCCGCCCTCTCAACCGTCGGGCCGGACGGCATGGACGTCTCCCCGCGCGGCGATCCGGCCGGTTTTATCCAGATCGAAGACGAGAAAACCCTGCTGTTGCCGGACCGGCGCGGCAATAATCGCATCGATAGCCTGCGCAATATCCTGCACGATAACCGGGTGGCGCTGCTGTTGCTGATCCCCGGCATCGGCGAAACGCTGCGGATTAACGGGCGGGCGGAGATCGTGGTGACGCCGGCGGTGCTGCAGCGCTTCGCCCACCGCAACCAGCTGCCGCGTTCGGTGCTGCGCATTCGGGTGGAGGCGGGGTTCTTCCAGTGCAGCCGGGCGATCTTGCGTTCGGGGTTGTGGGAAGAGGGCCGCCGCCTCGAACGTTCGGCGCTGCCCAGCCCCGGCCAAATCTTGGCCGCGGTGAGCCAAACGCGCTTCGACGGTGAGGAGTACGACAACGCGCTGCCGCAGCGGCTGAAGGATACGCTGTATTAATCGCCGTGGCGTTCGCGCCACGTTTGCCGGTTAAGCCGGTACAAGACGTGCTTTTGCAGCGGATGGCCCGCCGGCAGGCGCGGGTGCAGGAAGGTTTCACCGTCGAAGCGCATACCGATGCGCGTCATCACCCGGCGCGACGGCTGGTTATCTTCGGCGGTGAAGGACACCACTTCCGGCAAGTGCAGCGTGTCGAAGGCGCACGCCAGCGCGGCGCGCGCCGCCTCAGCGGCGTAGCCGTTGCCCCAGTGAGCCGTCGCCAGCCGCCAGCCGATCTCCACGCAGGGGGAGCAAGGCAGATCGTCGCCCGGCCGCGCCAGCCCGACAAAACCGATAAAAGGCGCGCCGCCTTTCACTTCCACCGCCCATAGCCCCCAACCCTGTTGTTGCATGAAGGCGCGGATGCGTTCGGCCTGCGCGCGGCTTTCCTCGGCCGTCATCGTCGCCGGGAAATAGCGCATCACCTGCGGATCGGCGTTAAGCGCGGCGAAGGCCGGCAGATCGTCGTCGCGCCAGGGGCGCAGCCGCAGCCTGGCGCTGTCGAGGGTAAGCAAGGTGGACATGATAGGGTCTCCAATAAACAAAGGCGCGGCGAGCCGCGCCCTTGGGCTGTCAACGGAACAGCGTTTGCGCCCAGCGCGCCAGCCCGGCGGTGACCGAGCCGAAGTCGTTACCGCCGACGATCGGAATGCCCGGCAGTTGCTGTTGCAGCGCGGCGCGCAGCAGCGGCGAACGCGCGCTGCCGCCGGTCAGGTAGATCACCTGCGGCGCGGTCTGGCTGCTGGCCAGCGCGGCGCTGACCTGCTCCTGAATGCGCATCAATGGCTGCGAGATGGCGTCGGCGAGCTGATCCTGGCTGATGCTCTCCGCCAGATCGGCCTGCACGAAATTGAGCGGCGCGCTGATGGCCGTTTGGCCGGACAGGGCGATCTTACTCTCTTCGGCCGCACGCACCAGTCGGTAGCTCAGGCGCTGCTGGTACACTTTCAGCAGGCGTTTCACCTTTTCCGGCTCTGCCGCGTCGAGGATCAGATCGCGCAGCACGCGGCCGTTGGCGGCGCTGTAGAAATCGTTTTGCGCCGGCACGTCGTTGGTCGCCACCGCGTTCCAGTAAGGCAGCGCCGGCAGGGCGATGCCCTTCGCGGTTTCGCCGCCGAGGCCGAACAGCGGCATCAGCTGTTTGAAGGCCAGCATGATGTCCAGATCGTTACCGCCGACCCGGCAGCCGCTGTGGCCCAGCAGGCTCTGCTGGCGATCGGCGCGGTCGCGCCACTGCGGCCCCATCAGCAGCACCGAGCAGTCGGTGGTGCCGCCGCCGATGTCCACCACCAGCACGGTTTGCTCTTCGCTCAGCGTCGCCTCGAAGTCCAGCCCCGCCGCCACCGGCTCGAACTGGAATTCAATCTCCTTGAAACCGGCGCGTTCGGCGGCGCGCTGCAAAATGCCCTGCGCCTGCCGGTTGGCTTCGTCGCCGCCGATGCCCTGGAAGTTGATCGGCCGGCCGATCACCGCCTGATCGATGCCGGTCTGCAGCACCTTTTCCGCCTGGCGTTTGATGTGGAACATCATGGCGCACACCAGGTCTTCGAACAGCGCGATCTGCTGCGGCTTCAGGCCGTTGGCGCCGAGGAAGGACTTCGGCGAGCGCACGAAGTACACCTCTTCCGGATCTTCCATATAGTGCGCCAGCGCCTGCAGGCCGAACAGCACGCTGTCGCCGTTGACCGGAATGTCTTCTTCGCGGTTGTAACTGATGGCGCGGCGCAGCAGCTGCTGGTTTTCTTCGCTGCCGGTCGGGATCTGCCAATGGCGGTGCAGGCATTCGCTCACCGCTTCGCGGGTCGGCGCGCACAGCATCGAAGGCAGATAGGGCGCGTTGTTTTCCAGCGTCAACAGCTCGGGGCCGTGGTCGCGCATCACTGCAACGGAACAGTTGGCGGTCCCGTAATCGAATCCAATAAACATCTCTTTTTTGTCCCCATGCCAATGAAGGGGGGCGACTTTACCCGAGACGAGGCCGGCGGGCAATGCGCCAATGCGCGAGTGTCGAAAAATTTAGCGGGCGCGGCGGCGTGCGCGAACTTTCTCAGTGCGGATAACGCTCAAGCCGCAGCAATGGCACAGTCGGCTATGAAAATGGCGTGCTTCGCCCATCAAGACGCACGCCATTTCTTTATACTCAACAGGTATTCCGAGCGGGGAATGCCTTTCCCTATGACTCTGTGATGAGGATTTCATGACGCGCAACTCTACCTTTCTCATGAATATCGGCTGGAGAACCCTGCTGAAAGATCTGGGGCTCCAGCCGACGGATGTTTTACGCCGGGCTGCATTGCCTGAAGATCTGTTGTCACGCACCGCTGAAGGGATCACTACGGAAGAATATTTCCGCTTCTGGCGCGCGATGGAGGAAGGAACGGGCGACCCGTTGTTTCCGTTGAAAATCGTGGCGCTGATGTCAACGGAATCGTTTGACCCTCCGATATTCGCCGCCCTGTGCAGCGCCAATCTGGCGCAAGCTGTCCAGCGGTTAGCGAAATACAAGCAACTTACGGCGCCGATGAGCCTGGAGCTCGCCATCGGCCCTGAAGGCGAAATGACGATTTCACCCCGCTGGCTGTTGGCGGAGGAGGCGGTACCGGCGTCTTTGCTGGTGGCTGAGCTGGCATTTTATGTTCGGCTGGCGCAGCTTGCCACGCGCGAACCGGTAAAAGCGCGCCGTATCACCTTGCGTGAACTGCCGCCTGCAGCCCTTTCACGCCCCTTGGCAGCCTTCTTCGGCTGCGCGGTAACGCCTGGGGCAGGGCCGGGCATTACTTTCTCCTCCGCAGATGCCTTGCGTCCCTTTTTGACAGTGAATGAGGGCATGTGGCGCGTTTTCGAACCCGAGTTGCGTCGTCGCCTCAGTGAACTGGACGCCACGGCAACCACCGGAGAGCGCGTTTGTGCGGTGCTGCTGGAGTTGATTCCCAGCAATACCGCCGGCATCGACGCGGTGGCGGCAAGATTGGGCATGAGCCGCCGGACGCTGCAGCGGCGTCTGGAAGATGAGGGCGAGAGTTTTCGTTCGCTGAGCAACGGCACCCGGGAAAAATTGGCGCGCCACTATCTTAAGCATTCGACCCTTACCAGCGGAGAGATTGCCTTTTTGCTCGGTTTTGAAGAACCGAACTCTTTCTTCCGCGCCTTTCACGAATGGACAGGGCAAACACCGGAAGCGGCTCGCCAGGCGATGCGGCTGAATTAGCCGAGAGGCGCTGTTCACGTTGGCGCATTCTGCGAGTTGATTGGCGCGGTTCGACATGGTTGCGGCAGCGCCCGTCGCTTAAAGTGGACAACATACAGACTGCGCAGGCAGTCGCCAACGCAATCATCCTAATAAGGAGCAGTCAGTATGAAGTCCAAAGTGATCCTGGTGACCGGCGCCTCATCCGGTATTGGCGAAGCCACCGCCGTCACGTTAAAGCAGCGCGGGCACACCGTTTATGCGGCCGCCCGCCGGGTTGAACGCATGCAGGCTCTGGCTGCCGCCGGCATTCGCGTTTTGCCGTTGGACGTCACCGACGATGCTTCCATGGCGCAGGCGGTAAAGACCATCATCGCCGAAACGGGGCGTATCGATGTGTTGGTCAATAACGCCGGTTACGGCTCCTATGGCGCTATTGAAGACGTTTCTGCGGATGAGGCTCGCGCTCAATTTGATGTGAATGTGTTCGGTGCGGTTCGGCTGACGCAGCTGATTTTACCGCACATGCGAGCGCAGCGCTCCGGCACCGTCATCAATATTACGTCGATGGGCGGGAAAATACATACGCCGCTGGGCGGATGGTATCACGGCACCAAATTCGCCTTGGAGGCCATCAGCGACTGTTTGCGCATGGAGGTGCAACCTTTCGGCATCGATGTCGTGGTGATCGAACCCGGCGGCATCCAGAGTGAATGGGCGGATATCGCCGCGGAAAAACTGATCGGCGTTTCCGGCCAGAGCGAGTACGCCGCTCAGGCTCACGCTGTCGCCCACGCCATGGTCAGCGACGCCAGCAAGAAACGGCAATCGCCGCCGAGCGTGATTGCCGATACGATCGCCAAAGCCGTCGCCGCCCATCGTCCGAAAACGCGCTATGCCGTGGGGTTTGGCGCGAAACCGCTGATTTTTCTGCGGCGCTTGTTGTCCGATCGCGCCTTCGATGGGCTGATGCGCCGGGCATTGGGGGTACCGCGCCGGGGGCAATAAGTCGTCGGGCAGCGGGGCTTTATGTCGGTGGCGGTGAAAATGGTGCGTCTGAACGCTGTTCAGACCCATAATCATTAAAGACAATCGCTAATCTGGACGGTGGGAAGGTGCGTAACTTAATGTCCGAATTCCGCACGTCAGCACGCCAGCCGAGCCCCATAATGCAGAAAAAACCGACCCCGAGCGTTGCCATGAATACTCAACAGCAAGCGTTGTACGACGCGCTGCGCGCGCGTGACCGCAAATTCGACGGCCGTTTTTTCGTCGGCGTCTCTTCCACCGGTATCTATTGCCGGCCGGTGTGCAGCGCCCGCACGCCGAAGCTGGAAAACTGCACCTTCTATCCGAGCGCGGCGGCGGCAGAGTTGGCGGGATTTCGCCCCTGCCTCAAATGCCGGCCGGAGCTGGCGCCCGGTCTGGCGCTGATCGATCTGGGCAACCGTTATGCGCAGGTGGCGGTGCAGCTCATCGAGCAGGGCTATCTGTCCGAACACAGTTGCGAAGCGCTGGCGGCGCGGCTGGGCATTTCCGATCGCCATCTGCGGCGCATCTTCGCCGAACAGTTTGGCGCCTCACCGATCGATTACGCGCAGTCGCACCGGTTGCTGCAGGCCAAGCGCCTGCTGGCGGACACCGATCTGCCGCTCAGCGAGGTGGCGTTCGCCGCCGGATTCGGCAGCCTGCGGCGTTTCAACGAGCTGTTCAAGGCGCGCTATCGCCTGATCCCGTCAGCGCTGCGCAGCGGCGGCGCGCGCGGTGAACGGGCCGCCGCCAGCGGGCTGGTGTTTCACCTGGGCTATCGGCCGCCCTATGACTGGGAGCGCATGCTGAATTTCTTGCAGGCGCGCGCCGTGCAGGGCGTGGAGCGGGTCGACGGACGCCGCTATCTGCGCTCGATCGCCGTCAGCCAGGGCGGCACGGAACACCGCGGCTGGGTCAGCGTGCAGCCGGAAGAAGCGCGCAATCGGGTTCGGGTCGAGATCGCGCCTGCGCTCAGTCTGGTGACGACGGAGGTGTTGCGCCGGGTGCGCCTGCTGTTTGATCTGGATGCCGCGCCGGATCGCATCAATGAGGCGCTGGGCTCGCTGGCGGCCGATGCGCCGGGGCTGCGCCTGCCGGGCTGCGTGAACAGTTTCGAGCAGGCGGCGCGGGCGGTGCTGGGGCAGTTGGTCAGCGTGAAAATGGCGGCGACCTTCGCCGGGCGGATGGCTGAACGCTGGGGGGAAGCCCTGGCGACGCCGCATGAGGGCATCACCCATGTCTTCCCCACCGCAGAACGGGTGGCGCAGCTGCAGCCCGAAGAACTGCGCCCGCTCGGGGTGCAGCTGAAGCGCGCGGCGGCGCTGATCGAGATCGCCCGCGCGCTGGGCGAAGGGCGGCTGCAGCTCGATAACGTGCTGGATATCGAACAAGGCATCGAGGCGCTGACCGCGCTGCCGGGCATCGGCAGCTGGACCGCCAGCTATATCGCGATGCGCGCCTGGTCGTGGCCGGACGTGTTCCTGGCCGGCGATTACCTGATCAAACAGCGTTTTCCCGGCATGACGCCGCGCCAGATAGAACGCTACGCTGAACGTTGGCGCCCGTGGCGTTCTTACGCCACGCTGCATCTGTGGCACAACGGCGGCTGGGCGCCGGAAGGGGAGAGTTGAACGCAGAGCTAGCGAGGGGTGTCGATCAGCTGCAGCAGGCGGCTCATGCCCTCGCGCATCAGGAACGCCAGCAGCTTTTCCCGCTCGGCCGGCGTCAGGTGGTAGTAATACTCGATCCAGACCCGTATCGGATCCTGGCGTTTGACGTCGTAATCCGGATGGTCGGTTTCGCGCAACGCCGACAGGCTGCGCGCGCCGAACGGCAGACTGTCGATATGGTATTCCAGCGCTTTGCCCTGTACGCCGCTGCGGCGGCGGCTGACCCAGCCTTCACGCCGGGCCATCAAATTGACCCCTTGCGGAGTTGAAGGCAACCCCGCCTTACCCATCAGTTCCCTGGCGGAAAACCATTTCTTTTCCATAGTCCCTTATCCCTGAGCCATCACCTGCCGAGGAAAATCAACGGATACGCTGATAGTCGCATGGGCGCTTCATCTTACTTAATCGTTTAAGCTTCAGGTGTTATTTATATCACTAATCTTGTCTTGGTTAATATCATGTAACGAACGAGATGCGAGGCGCCGCCCGGGAGACGGCGCCTGAGAGGGGGAGAAGGTTAACGGATGCCGAAATAGCCGTCGCTGAGCAACACCGCCAGCGGCTGCTCCAGCGCCACCTGGTCGCCGTCCGCCAGATCGACGCCGATGTCGCGCAGCGCCTGCAGCGTCACCGGCTGGTGAGCCGGCCCGGCGAAGGTCTGCGCTTTAATGCGATGCGCCGCGCCGTTGAGCATCGAGACCATCAGCTCGTCCATCTGGTTGCAGTGCACGTTGGTGATAAAGCGCTCATCGATGCGAATGATGTCGATCTTCTGATCGCTGAGTTCATCGAATGCATTGATGTTATGTCCGAAGCCGTTGACGAGCAGCCGGCAGCCCTGCAGCTGCAGTTCGCGGAGAAATGCCCGACACTGCGCGGCATGCTCCAGTATCGCGGCCTCATCGACGCTGAACAGCAGCGCCTGCGGCGGCAGCGAGGAAGCGCGCACCGTTTCCGTCAGGTAGCGCTGGAAGTCGTCGCTCAGCAGGCTGTCGATGGCCAGCGGCAGCGCGAGCGACAGCCCTTTGCGTTTGATGTCGTCGGCATATTTCACCAGCAGTTGCGCCGCCGTCCAGCGGTCGATGTCCGGCATCAGGCCGTACAGCTGCGCGGCGGCGATGAACGCCTCGTGCGACAGCGGGCGCTCGTCCTGTGCCATCACCTGCAGCTTCACCTGGTGAAACGCGGCCGACAGCGGCGTCGCCGGCGGCGCGACCGCGTGAGTCAGCAGCCGCAGTTGCCCCTCGCTGATGATCGTCTGCACTTCTTGCAGGCTCAGCACCTCGTGCTGCCGCTCCAGCAGCTGTTTCTGCCGCGTTTCGTACAGATAAACCTGGCCGCGCCCCTGGTGCTTGGCGGTGTAGCAGGCGATATCGGCCTGCGCCAGCAGTTCGCTGCTTTTGGCGTCGGCGCTGATGCGCGTGATGCCGGCGCTGGCGCCGACGCGGTAAATCTTCCCTTCCCAGTAGAACGGGTGCTGGCTGATTTGATTAACCACTTGCTGCACCAGCGATTTGGCCTGTTCCAGCCGGCAGTCGTACAGGATCAGACCGAACTCGTCGCCGCCCAGCCGGGCCAGGCAATCGTTATGGCGCAGCTGATGCCGCATCAGCTGGGCGATGTCCCGCAGCAGGGCATCGCCCGCCGCATGGCCGGCGGTGTCGTTCACCGCCTTGAACCGATCCAGATCGAGGAACACCAGCGAATGCGGCGACGACGGTTCCCCGCCGGCGACGATCGCCGCTTTCAGCTGTTTCTCGAAGCGGGTGCGGTTCGGCAATCCGGTCAGCGCATCGTGCGAGGCGCTGTAGCTGAGTTTTTTCATCAGTTCGCGCGAGGCGGTGACGTCCTGCAGCACCATCACCGCGCCCATGGTTTCCCCGTCGAGGGTTTTCAGCGGTGAGACCGACTGCTGTACGTCGAAATAACGCCCGTCGCGGCTGTGCAGCACCAGCGCATAATCCGCCGGCCATTGCCGTGGGTATTGCGTGAGGTTTTCGATTTCCGGGCCGTCTTTGCCGTTGGTCAGGCGCACCACGCCGGCGACGGGCATGCCGATCGCCAGGTCGAGCGGCCAGCCGCACATCTGTTCCGCCACCGGATTCATAAAGGTGATGCGCTGGTGGCTGTCGGTGGAGATCACCCCTTCGCCGATGGCGTCGAGGGTGATGTGCAGGCGCTCTTTCTCTTCGTGCAGCGCCTCGGCGAGGCTCTTGAGTTCGGTCATGTCGATATTGGTGCCGATCAGGCGCAGCGGGCGGCCTTGGTCGTCGAGGATCACGTTGCCCTGGCCGCGGATATGGCGCAGTTTGCCGCTGCGCGTGATGATGCGAAATTCCATGATGAATGGCCGCGGCTGCGCCAGGATCTCGGCCAGCTCGCGATCGGTGCGCTCGCGATCTTCCGGCACCAGCAGGGTGCGCCACAGCGCCAGCGTCGGCGTTTGGTCGGGGGGGAGATCGTAGAGTTCGAACATGCGCTGATCCCAGGTGAAGTTTTCCTGGCTCATCACCCATTCCCAGATGCCGACGCCGCCCACCTGGTTGGCCAGCGTGATGCGCTCCACCTACCGGTTGTTCTCCGCCTCGCTGCGTTTAAGGTCGCTGATGTCCTCCACCTGAGAGATGAAGTACAACGGCCGGCCTTCGCCGTCGCGCACCAGCGAGACCGCCAGCAGCGCCCAGACCGTCTGGCCGTCGCTGCGGATATAGCGCTTCTCCATGGTGTAGCTGCTGATATGGCCGTCGAGCAGTTCGTGCAGTTGGGTCAGGTCGGCGTTCAGATCGTCCGGGTGGGTGATCTCTTGAAAGGTCAGGCGATAAAGTCTTTCGGGCGGATAGCCGAGCAACTTACACAGCGCCTGGTTAACCTGCAGCCATTTGCCCTCCGGCGACACCAGCGCCATACCGATGGCGGAATACTCCAGCGCGCTGCGAAAGCGGCTTTCGCTCTCGACGATATGTTGCTTTTCCACCCGGAAGGTGTGCATCACCATCGCCATGGCGTGCGCCGGGATCAGGATCAGCAACATCGGCAGATAGAGGCCGAGTTCACCCAGGAAAGTGTGCTGGGAAGACTGAAGGCGCAGCAGGCCCAGCGACAGCAGGACGGTGATCAGCAGGAGAGTGCAGAAACAGACGGTGAAGGTTTCGAAGCGCGACAGGGCGATAGCCGCCCACAGCAGCGGCAGGATGACGAAGGTAAAGGGGAAGGGCAGATGCGTCAGCGCCAGATAGCTGAAGGCCAGCGAGCCCATCAGGGTCAACAGCAGCGGATACGGATTCAGCCCGGCCAACAGACGGCGGTGATAGGTGAGCCCGAGCGGCGCCAGCGACAGCACCCCTATCGCTTCAGAGATGAACCAGGTGCCGAACGATTGCCAAAACGTCTGGTTCGGCGTGGGGGGCAGTCCGGCGGCCAGCAGCGCGCTGAACAACGGGGTAAAGATCACCGCGCAGACCACGAAGCGCAGCCAACAGCCCAGATCGCTCAGCGGATCGATCGCCGGCAGCGTGCGGCGCAGCAGCAGAGCGCACACTGCCGCTTCCAGCAGGTTGATGGCGGCCAGCTTGACCGGAATGGCGCTGAGGCCGAACAGCAGGAAGCTGGCGAGTACGATGCCTGTGCCGCTGGCCAGCAGCGGCAAACCCCAATGACGCGGGGGATGGCGATACAGCACGGCGATCGCGGCGGCGGTCGGGAACCACAGCGGCGTGAAGTGATGAGCCTCACTGGATAACGACAGGCTCAGCAAGGCGAGCAAAAATGTCGCCAGCGCCACGAACAGAGAATGTTTCAGCATAACGCCTTTGTGTGTGCCGAACGTGTTCGGCGCGCTGATATCCATAGACATCCTTACCGATGACCTCTGCCTGTGATTGGATTCATGACGTGGATGAATCAAGATGATTTATTGAAAAAGGGTAGTACAGCGCGGGAGGAAAACCTACCGGGAGGGCCGACTTTACTGCGTTAGCGCAAACCCGGCGACAGAATGACGAAAAAGCCGGCGCGGGGCCGGCTTTTGGCGTATTACAGCAGGAACAGGGTGGCGAGACCGAGGAAGATGAAAAAGCCGCCGGTATCGGTCAGCGCGGTGATGAGCACGCTCGAGCCGACCGCCGGATCGCGGCCCAGTTTGAGCATGGTCATCGGGATCACCACGCCCATCAGCGCCGCCAGCAGCAGGTTGAGCAGCATCGCCAACGTCATCACGCCGCCCATCGCCGCGTCGCCGTACAGCAGCCAGGTGATCACGCCCATGATGCCGCCCCACACCACGCCGTTGATGATGGCGACGCCCAGCTCTCTGAGCATCAGGCGCGAGATGTTGCCGACTTCGATCTGGTGCAGCGCCAGCGCGCGCACGATCATGGTGATGGTCTGGTTGCCGGTGTTGCCGCCGATGCCGGCGACGATCGGCATCAGCGCCGCCAGCGCCACCAGCTGGGAAATAGTGTGCTCGAACAGGCCGATCACCCGCGAGGCGATGAATGCGGTACAGAGGTTGATCGCCAGCCAGGCCCAGCGGGTTTTGACCGCTTTGCTGACCGGGGCGAACACGTCTTCTTCCGGGCTTAAACCGCCCATGCGGCGCAGGTTGGTGTCGCTCTCTTCGTTGACGGCGTCGACGATCTCTTCGATGGTCAGGCGGCCCATCAGTTTACCTTTGGCGTCAACCACCGGGGCGCTGATCAGGTCATAACGTTCGAACGCGCCGGCCGCTTCATCGGCCTTGTCCTCAGGCTGAAAGGTGGCGGGATCGCTGTCCATCACCTCGCGTACCGGGATTTCCGGGTCGTTCAGCAGCACCGCGGTGAGCGGCAGTTCGCCCAGCAGGGTGTTTTTGCGATCGGTGACGAACAGTTTATCGGTGGCGTCGGGAATGGTTTTGCGCATGCGCAAAAAACGGTGCACCGCGCCGAGCGTGACGTCCGGCCGCACCGTCACCAGTTCGAAATCCATCATCCAGCCGACGCTGTCTTTGGCGTACTGGCTCATCTCGCGCACCTGAGCGCGCTGCTCCGGCTCCAGCGAGGTCAGTAACCGGCCCATCAGGTTACGCGGCAGGTATTGCGCCAGATAGGCCTGTTCGTCCACGTCCAGCGTTTTGATCGCTTTGAGCAGGTCTTTATCGCTCATTTCCTCGATCAGGCTGTCCCAGACCGGTTCGGCGACTTCCACCAGCGTCTGGCCGCGCTTGCTGTTGCCCACCAGCCGCCACAGCGCCATGCGTTCGTCCTGCGGCAGCGCCTCCAGCAGGTCCGCCAGGTCGGCGGCGTGCATGTCGTCCAGCAGGCCGGTGATTTCCGCCGTCTGGTTCAGCAGTTCGCTTTGGCTGAGGGCGTGTTCATCCCCTGGCCGGCCGAGAATGCCGTCGACCAATTCCTTATTGTTCAACAACAGAGTGAGAATGCGCTGGCGGTGTTCAGCGACTTTTTTGACGTTATGGGTTGCGGCTGACATGGTGTTCCTTAACGGGCGCTCGGCGTTCCTGACGCAGGCTCATTAAAAGATAGAGCATAGCGAGTGCCGGAGTCATTTTTATGAAACGGACGGGGCGCGGCGGTTATTCAGAGGAGGCGTCCTGTTGCGGCGCGCTGACTTCGGCGGCGTTTTGCGCAGCGGCCTGCTTTTTTTCCTGATGATGAGGCACCGCCACCACGGCGGCGTACAGCAGTCGGCCGACTAAAATGATAAAGCTGATAAACAACACTATCTTCGTCATCTGTCCGGTGGTTTTCTTGCGCATATATCACCCGGTATGCCGGTGTCCTGTGTTATTCGCTCGAGAATTTGTAACCGGATTTTAGGCGCTGATGACAAAAGTTGTCCATTTTTTTCCGGCGAGCGGCGCGGCGTATTAGGGTTTCGTTTAGGTTGGCGGAGCGGGGGCGGAAAGAAAAACCCCCTGGCTGGCAGGGGGCGGGGGATCAGGCGGAGCGCTGTTCGTCTTGCGAACCTTCTTCGTCGATCAGCAGCTTCCAGCCGACGACGTCGTTCCAGTAGGCCTGCTCGCGCTCGAAGTCCAACTGCACCAGGTTGTTTTGCGCCAGGTAGCCGGCCGGGAAGCGCAGCGTCCAGTGGTTGTCGTCGGTGGTCAGGCGCAGCGTTTCCGGCGTGGTGGTCGACTGGCGCTGGTTGTTGAGCAGGGTGCTCAGACGCAGCAGCTGGATCAGCGGCAGGTAGTGTTTCTTTTTGAACAGGTTGAGGCGCGGCAGCTCTTCCAGCTTGATCGCCTTGCGGTGGAAACGCACCAGCGCCGCCAACAGCAGCTGCTGTTCCTGGTTGAAGCCGGGCAGGTTGGAGTTTTGCAGAATGTAGGCCGAATGGCGATGCATGCCGCTGTGGTTGATGCTCAGCCCCACTTCGTGCAGCATGGCGGCCCATTTCAGCAGGGCTTCCAATTGCGGATGCACCAGCTTGGTGTTTTGCGCCATCCACTGCGAATAGAGCAGCTCGGTGGTTTCCAGCACCCGCTTGGCCTGTTCGCGGTCGATGTTGTAGTGATCGGCCAGGCTTTTGGCGGTGCGGCTGCGGATGTCCTGGTGGCGGAAACGGCCTTCCATTTCATACAGCACGCCTTCACGCAGCGCGCCGTCAGACAGGCGCAGATCGCGGATCGCCAGCGCATCGAACACGCCGCACAGGATAGCCAGCCCCGGCACGAACACCGATTGGCGATCTTCCGACAGCCCCGGCAGGCTCAGCGAGCTGAAGCTTTTGAACTGCAGCACCTGTTCGGCGAGCATTTCCAGGCGTTCCAGGGTGATCAGACCGTCTTTTTCACCCATCGCTACCAGCACTTCGTGGGCGGCCTTGATGGTGCCCGAGGCGCCCAGCGCGTACTGCCAGCCCTGAATGCGGTACTGCCAGGCCAGCGTTTCCAGCTTCTGCGCCGCCGCCAGCCGCGCGCGGCGGAAGTTGTTTTTGCTGATCTCGCCGCCCGGGAAGAACAGCTGGGCGAAGCTGACGCAGCCCATGCGGCGGCTTTCCGCCAGCAGCGGCTCGAAGTCTTCGCCGATCACCAGCTCGGTGGAGCCGCCGCCGATGTCGATCACCAGCTTGCGGCCTTTCTCCGGTTGAGTGTGCTCCACGCCCATGAAGATCAGGCGCGCTTCTTCCTGGCCGGCGATGATTTCGATCGGGTAGGGGATCACTTTGGCGGCGCGCTTGAGGAACACTTCGGCGTTCACCGCCTGGCGCAGGGTGTGGGTCCCGACGATGGTGACGTTATCCGCCGGGAAGCCCTGCAGCCGTTCGGCAAACAGCGCCAGGCAGGCCAGGCCGCGTTCTATCGCCTCTTCACTGAGTACGTTGTTGCTGTCCAATCCGTCGGCGAGATGCACCCGCTGTTTTAAACGGCCCAATACCTGTAAGGCGCCGTTGACGACGCGGGCGATCACCATGTGGAAACTGTTCGACCCGAGGTCGATGGCGGCGATTTCCTGCGGTTTGTTCGTTGCAGTGTTTTTTAGCGGCATAGTTGCTGGCCTACTGTCCTGGTTGTTCCAGAGCTTTTAAATACTCGTAAATAGCCACCTGGGCGCGCACTTTGCGGCGGTTGCCGCGCGGCACGTACTGGTTGCTCAGTTCTTTATCCACATAACGGGCCTTGACCGTATCGCTGAACAGGATCTCCAGAATGTCCAGAACGCGCTGTTTCAGCGCCGGATCCAGCAGCGATACCGCCACTTCGATACGGTAATCTATGTTGCGGGTCATCCAGTCGGCGGAGGACAGATACACCCGTTTGTCACCTTTGTTGTCGAAAACGTAAACCCGATCGTGTTCCAAAAAGCGATCGACGATGCTGATCACCTGAATATTGTCGCTGATCCCCGGCAGGTTGGGAATCAGGGAACACATGCCCCGCACCAGCAGACGGATCTTCACGCCGGCGCCGGACGCGGTATATAACCGATCTACCAGCCCTTTATCCACCAGATTATTTATTTTCAACATAATGCCGGCCTGTTCCCCGGCCTGGGCGTTGGCGATTTCGTTGTCGATCAGCTCATACAGCTTCAGGCGCGAGTTCTGCGGCGACACCATCAGGTTATCGAAGGTGACCGGGCGGTAGGGGTTCTCGATAAAGTTGAATACCCGGCGCACTTCGTTGGTGATGCGCGAGTCGGCGGTCAACAGCGAATAGTCGGTGTAGATGCGCGCGGTTTTTTCGTTAAAGTTGCCGGTGCCGATATGAGCATAGCGCACAATTTCATCGCCTTCACGGCGCGAAATCAGGAACAGTTTGGCGTGGATTTTCAGCCCCGGCGCCGAGAAGATCACGTGCACGCCGGCTTCGGTCAGGCGCTTCGCCCAATGAATGTTGGCCTCTTCGTCGAAGCGCGCCTGCAGCTCGACCACCACCGTGACCTTTTTGCCGTTGTGCGCGGCGTGGATCATCGATTCGATGATGCGCGAGTCTTTCGCCACGCGGTAGATGTTGATTTTGATCGCCAGTACGCTCGGATCGAACGACGCCTGGCGCAGCAGCTCCAGCACGTGTTCAAAGGTGTGGTACGGGTAGTAGAGCAGCACGTCCTTTTCGCGAATGGCGTCGAAGCCGTTGCGGAAACCGTCGAACCAGATGTGGCGCAGGCGCGGCAGCGGCTTGTTGACCAGATTGGCCTTGCCGACGTTCGGGAAGCTGATGAAGTCTTTAAAGTTGTGATAGCGGCCGCCGGCGATCACCGAATCGTAGTTGGAGATGCCCAGCTTGCCGCGCAGCAGCTCCACCATCTCGTTCGGCATGTCGCGCTGATAAACGAAGCGCACCGGCTCGGCGGTGAGGCGCTGTTTCAGGCTGGAGGACATCAGCTCCAGCAGGCTGGATTCCATTTCGGTGACCAGATCGTATTCGGCGTCACGGGTCATCTTCATCGAATAGGCGTTGAGCGCGTCGTAGTCGAAGAAGCCCTTGAAGATATCGTCCAGGCAATAGCGCAGGATGTTGTCGAGCAGGATCATCGGCTTACGGCGGCGCGGCGCTTCCGGCGGCAGATTGACGAAGCGCGGCACCTTGTCGGACGGGATTTCCAGCAGCGCATAGTCGATGCGCGCGCCGCGGATGATCTCCACCGCCAGATAGGTGTAATCGTCTTTCAGGAACTGCACCAGGTTGGTGTCGTGGTTGATCAGGATCGGCGTGATGTGCTGGCGCAGGTGCTGTTTGAAATATTGCCGCAGCCAGATTTGCTGGTTCTCGGACACCTGGCGTTCGTTGATCAGGAAGATCTGGTTGCGCGCCATTTCCAGCAGCAGATCGTTGTACAGACCGTCGAACTCCTGATCGGTCTTCAGCACCTTGGCCTGGATCTTTTTCAGCAGATGGCGTGAGGAACCTGCGGAGCCTTGCTCTTCGCTGATCAGGATGCGCCGTTTGAGATCGGCGAAGCGGACTTTATAGAACTCGTCGAGGTTGTTGGAGTAAATGCCCAGAAAACGCATACGTTCAATCAGGGGATTGCTCTTATCTGCGGCTTCCTGCAACACGCGCTCATTAAAGGATAACCAGCTTAGTTCTTTTTCGATGTAGAGCTTTTCCTGACCCATTGCCACTCCAGTTCAAATTTAGAATAGGATCCGGGACGCAGCGCCCGGATGCCGCTCTAGTGTCCTTCATCATTATTGCGAGAGATTGACAGGAAAGTCCAACATATCCATTGCGTTGGCGCGCGGCGTTTCTCGGCGGCAATAAATTTTCCCCGCGGCGGGATGCCCGGCAGTGAAACGATCAGCATGAAATGACGGTTAGCAGGCTTATTCTTGGCGTTATAAAGCGTGTTTATGGTCATTTTTCAGCAATATATCAAATTCATATTGTCTGATGGCAGTGTAAAAAACCTGAGTTATGGCGGGTAACTTTGTCATGCAAACGTCATAAAACTGACATAAGATGCCCGGTTATCTTACGGCGCAAGCCCGATTACATCAGCGACAGCGAGACACATGACACAGACGACGGCCAATCAACATCCCCGAGATCGCATGCGCGGGCGCATCGACCGCGGCGTGCAGGCGGCAGTGACCGCCAGCGGGCTGATGGTGCTGATGACGTTGATGCTGATCTTCGTTTATCTGCTGTTCGCGGTGCTGCCGTTGTTCAAACCCGCCTCGCTCGGCCAGGCGCAGCCGCTGCCGTTCACGGTATCGGCCCCGGCGCTGGCGCTGGGCATGGACGTGCAGCAGCGCGTCGGTTATCGCATCGACGCGCAGGGCGCGGGGCAATTTTATCGTCTGACGCCGGTGCCGAGCGGCCAGGCCCAGACGCCGCTGGCGCAGCAGACGCTGTTGGCCAAACCGACGCTGCTCGCGCAGGCCGCCGGCGAGCGCGATCTGTTCGCGTTGGCGCAGGCCGACGGCCGGTTGGTGGTGGCGCGCGCGGATTTCGCCACGGCGGAAAACGGCCGGCCGCAGTGGCAGTTCCCGCTCGGGCAGCAGCCATTGGCGCTGGATCCACAGCGCAAGCCGCTGAAACTGCTGTCGCTGGCGGATGCGCATCGCGGGCAGTATCTGCTGGCCGGAGTGACCGACGATCGGCGGCTGGTGTTCGGCCGCTTCAGCCCCGACCGGCCGCCACAGTTCAGCGAGCGGCCGCTGGAGCACGACGGGGAGCAACTGGTGCTGACGCCGGATGGCCGCCAGCTTTATCTGCTGACCGGCAACCGACTGGCGCGTTACCAGATCGACGGCGCACAGCTGCAGCTGCGCGAAACGCGCATCTTGGGCGAACACGCCCCGTATCAGATGACGGCGCTGCCCGGCGGCAGCGCGCTGCTGATCAAGGGCGCCGACGGCAATCTGCGCGAGTGGTTCGAGGTGGAAAAAGATCGGCGCTGGCGCCTGACGCCGGTGCAGCATTTCGACCACGGCGCCGACGGGCAGGAGCTGACGGTGGCTGAGCCTTACCGCCGGGTGTTCGCCACCCTGCGGCCCGATGGCGGCTTCTCGCTGTTCTCCGCCATTCAACCGCAGCCGCTGCTGAATACCCGTTTGGGCGCCGAGGTGCGGCAGATGGCGTTCGCGCCGCGCGGCGATGGCCTGCTGCTGGAGAGCGCGCAGGGCTGGCAACGCTATGCGCTCGACAACCCGTATCCGGACGTCACCTGGCGTTCGTTGTGGGGCAAGGTGTGGTATGAGAACTACCCGCAGCCGGCCTATGTCTGGCAGTCCACCTCCGGCGAAGACAGTTACCAACCCAAATTCAGCCTGATGCCGGTGATCTTCGGCACCTTTAAGGCGGCGGCTTACGCGATGCTGTTCGCCATCCCGCTGGCCTTGGCCGGCGCCATCTATACCGCTTACTTTATGACGCCGGGGCTGCGGCGGGTGATCAAACCGGCTATCGAAGTGATGGGCGCGCTGCCGACGGTGGTGATCGGGCTGGTGGCCGGCATTTGGCTGGCGCCGATCATCGAGCAGTATCTGTTGGCGGTGCTGGCGTTGCCGCTGCTGCTGGCGGCGGCGGTGCTGCTGTGCGGCGCGTTGACCCATCGCTTTATGCCGCGCTGCCGGCCGGGCGTCGATCTGCTGTTGCTGCTGCCGCTGCTGGCGTTGACGGTGTGGCTGGCGCTCAACCTGGGGCCGCGGCTGGAGGTGGCGTTGTTCGGTGAGCCGCTGCATTTCTGGTTGGGGGATAATTATGACCAGCGCAATGCGCTGGTGGTGGGTGTGGCGATGGGTTTCGCGCTGGTGCCGATCATCTTCTCGCTGGCGGAGGACGCGCTGTTCAGCGTGCCGGCGACCCTGAGCCAGGGTTCTTTGGCGCTGGGCGCCACCCAGTGGCAGACGGTGATCAAGGTGGTGCTGCCATCCGCCAGCGCCGGCATTTTCTCCGCGCTGATGATCGGCTTTGGCCGCGCGGTGGGGGAAACCATGATCGTGCTGATGGCCACCGGCAACACGCCGATTATCGACGGCAGCCTGTTCCAGGGGCTGCGCGCGCTGGCGGCCAACATCGCCATTGAAATGCCGGAGGCGGTCTCCGGCAGCAGCCATTACCGCGTGCTGTTCCTGACCGCGTTGGTGCTGTTTGTCTTCACCTTCGTGTTCAACACGCTGGCGGAGGCGGTGCGCCTGCGGCTGCGCAAGCGCTACACGCCGAATCAGGAGGCGCCATGAAGAACTGGGTGAAGAGCGGGTCGCCGTGGATATGGCTGACCGCCGGTTCGGTGGCCGTCAGCCTGCTGGCGCTGATCGGCATTCTGTTGCTGCTGGCCGGACAGGGGATGCGCTATTTCTGGCCGAGTCCGGTTTATCAGTTCGAACTGAATCAGAACGGCGCCGGACCGGTGACGGTGATTGGCGAGTTGTATCAGCAGCAAAGCATTTCCCGGCGCCAGCTGGCCGAGGCGGGCGTTACGCCGCCGGGCGAGGCGCAGAGCGTCGAACGCTATCTGATTAAGGTCGGCAATCGCGAGCGCGAGGGGCAGGATTTCCGCACCTTGCTGGCCAGCGATATCCGCAGCCAAAGCACGCCGCACAGCCTGTTGGTGTTGGAACGCGACAGCCACGGCACCGCCTACGGCTATCTGGCGGGGCTGCTGGAAGACGGGCAACCGCTGACCGGCCGCCATCTGGGGCAGGCGTTGCAGCAAAGGCTGCCGCAAATCGCCGCGCTCTCGCGCCAGGCGCACGACATTCAATTCCGCGACATGGCGCGCATCAATCAGCAGTTTGACGCGCTGCGGCTGCGGGAAAAACGCCTGCAGCGCGACGATAAGCTGGACGCCCGCGCACAGGACGCCATCAAGGCCGAGCGGCTGGAGCTGCAGCGGCAGTATCAGCTGTTGTCCGAACGTCTGGCGGGGCTGAACCGCGATCGCCAGCGCGATGCGTTACTGCTGCGCGACATGCACGGGCAGACGTTGACCATTCCGCTCAGCCAGGTGCGCGATGCCTGGTACCCGAACGCCATGAGCACCACCGAGAAGCTGGCACACTGGGGCGAGCAGGTGAAGAAGTTCCTCACCGACAGCCCGCGCGAAGCGAATACCGAAGGCGGGGTGTTCCCGGCCATTTTCGGCACGGTGTTGATGGTGATCCTGATGTCGATCGTGGTGATGCCGTTTGGCGTGATCGCGGCGGTATATCTGCACGAGTATGCCGGCAACAATCTGCTGACGCGGGTGATCCGCATCGCGGTGGTCAACCTGGCCGGGGTGCCTTCGATCGTCTACGGTGTTTTTGGCCTCGGCTTCTTTGTTTACATGATTGGCGGCACGCTCGATCAACTGTTCTATCCTGAATCCTTGCCCAACCCGACCTTCGGCACGCCCGGCGTGCTGTGGGCGGCGCTGACGCTGGCGCTGCTGACGTTGCCGGTGGTGATCGTCGCCACCGAGGAAGGGCTGTCGCGCATTCCCGCCTCGCTGCGGCAGGGCTCGATGGCGCTGGGCGCCAGCCGGGCCGAGACGCTGTGGCGCATCGTGCTGCCGATGGCGGCGCCGGCGATGATGACCGGCCTGATCCTGGCGGTGGCGCGCGCCGCCGGGGAGACCGCGCCGCTGATGTTGGTGGGGGTCGTGAAATCGGTGCCGGTGCTGCCGGTGGACGAGATTTTCCCGTATCTGCACCTGGAGCGGAAGTTCATGCATTTGAGCTTCCAGATCTACGATATGGCATTCCAGAGCCCGAGCGTAGAGGCGGCGCGGCCGCTGGTGTTCGCCACCGCCTTCCTGCTGGTGACGATCGTGGTGAGTTTGAATCTGGCGGCGATGGGTATCCGCCATTCGTTGAGGGAGCGGTACCGAGCATGGTCGCAGTAACAATGACGCTATTTTTGGGGAGTGCGTAATGGGTTTGATGACGCCAGGCAGTTTGCCCCGGCTGGATGTCCAGCATCTCGACGATGAACAGACCGCGCTGGCGGTCAACGGCCTGAACCTGTTTTATGGCGATAAACAGGTGCTGCACGATATTTCGCTGCGTATCCCGAAGCACCGGGTGACGGCTTTGATTGGCCCCTCGGGCTGCGGTAAATCGACGCTGCTGCGCTGTTTCAACCGCATGAACGATCTGGTGGATAACTGCCGCATCGAGGGCGAACTGCAGCTGAACGGCGCGGCGATCTCCGGCGCGCAGATCGACGTGGCGGCGCTGCGGCGGCGGGTGGGCATGGTGTTCCAGCGGCCGAACCCGTTCCCGAAATCGATCTATGAAAACGTGGTGTACGGCCTGCGGCTGCAGGGCGTGCGCGACCGGCGTTTGCTGGATGAGGCGGTGGAGCGTTCGCTGCGCGCCGCCGCGCTATGGCATGAGGTAAAAGACCGGCTGCGTGAAAATGCGTTCCGCTTGTCCAGCGGCCAGCAGCAGCGCCTGGTGATCGCGCGCGCCATCGCCATCGAGCCGGAGGTGTTGCTGCTCGACGAGCCGACCTCGGCGCTGGATCCGATCTCCACGCTGACCATCGAAGAGCTGATTTCCGCACTCAAGCAGCGCTATAGCGTGGTGCTGGTGACGCACAACATGCAGCAGGCGGCGCGCGTCTCCGACTACACCGCCTTTATTCATCAGGGGCGGCTGGTGGAATACAACGACACCGACGCAATTTTTACCTCGCCGCGCCAGCGCCGCACCGAAGACTATATTACCGGGCGGTATGGGTGAGGGATGAGCGGCGCAAACCGGTGGGTTTATGCCGCTCATTGAATTTAAAGTCCAGCAGATATGGTTCGGTATCGCAATAAAAATCCTTTCATAATTATTTTTCCTACATTATTCATGCTATATAGAGGGTTCTCGATAAAAATCGGACCCTTGGTGATTTTTTAATTCATCATTTCATTTGTTTCTGCGTTTTATCGATGGATTAATAACTGTCTATAAAAGGAAATTATAAGCATGAATATTGATGAGGTTTATATCAAAGAATTATCTCTCCAGTTATTACCCCTACTGATCTCTGGAGTGGCATGGTGGTTTTTACGTTGGTTAAAGGGATATGATTCCCGACGACGTTGCCAGTTTGATAGCGTCAGCGATGTAAAACGCGTGTCCGTCCTGTCGCGTATTCAGAAATTGCGGGATGCGCCGCAGAGTGGCATGACGTTGCTGCAAATTAAAGCGCTATATGAAAGTATTGGGATCCGCCTGCCGGTATGGGTGGCGCATCAACTAGTGGACTATTTGGGCCGTGGACCGGTGGCATTGAACGACCTTGCGTTGAACAGTTTCTTGCGTCGTACTTCGCTTACAGCTAGCAAAAATGAAGACAACAAAGCATTTGCCCTCGATGTCAACCAGCTGTGTAAGCAGCGCTTTTTTGTGCTGATATTCTTTGTCGTCAGTGCGTTGGCTATCGCTTACGGTGTCTATACCAGCGTGCTTCCGTTGGGGGCCAGCGAAGCCACTGCCAGTAATATATTTTTGTTTTCATTATTCTTTTTCGCCTATTTGTTCTTGGCGTTGTTCGTTGTGGCTTGGTCGATTAATGAATGGGGATCCCTGCAGCACGCCAAGGCTTTCTGGCTGAAGTGGCAGCCCCACCTGTATCAAAACGAAGCGGAATATCAGGCGCATTGTCAGCATGCGTGCAATGTTGCGGCGCAGGAAAACGTACCTGATATCACTTTGGAGACCGCTGCTGATTTGCCACCGGCCGAAAAGCCACAACGTGGATGGCTGATGCGTAGGCTGGGCAAGAAAGATAATTAACTTCTAAGCGCCATATCAGAACATGGCTCTTAACGCGTTTTATCGGCGAGCCGCAGCACCACCCCCACCAGCAGCAACGCAGCGCCCGAGGCATAGAGCGGGAACCAGCGCGTCCACCAGAGCGGGGAAAACAGCGGGGTGCTATTGGGATCTGCAGGCGCGTAGCCGCTATAGGCATTCAGGCCGGCGGCGATGGCGATCATCGCCAGGCCGATAAAAAGCAGCAGGTTTGAGACGGTCGTCATGGCATTTTTCCTTTGTAGAGGCAGAGGGTTACTCTTACTATCACTATTAATTATTTTTCGATTAATTATCTTGAGGAATATTATTTGCTTTCGTATTCATCAGATTATTTCCTGACGATAAAATAGCATGCCTTAATACTAGCCACTTATTTCCCAATAAAAAACCCGCCTGGGCGGGTTTTCTCTTTTTTCTCGCGAATTGTCACTTCACCAGCGGCTTATCATTGGGCGTTTTGAACTTCGCCAGATATTGCGGCTGGAAAATGCACATGCGCAACACGGTGCGGTATTCGCCGTTGACGAAGAACTCGTCGATCAGCTCGCCTTCCACGTTAAAGCCCAGCTTGCTGTAGATGTGGATTGCCTTCGGGTTCTCCTTATCGACGATCAGGTACAGCTTGTACAGGTTCAGCACCGAGAAGCCGTAGTCCATCGCCAGCCGGGCGGCGGTGCTGGCATAGCCTTTGCCCTGGTGGGCGGGATCGATGATGATCTGGAATTCTGCGCGGCGGTGGATGTGATCGATCTCCACCAGCTCCACCAGGCCGACCTTGGCGCCTTCGTGCTCGATGATAAAGCGGCGCTCGCTCTGATCGTGGATGTGTTTGTCGTAGAGATCGGAAAGCTCGACAAAGGCTTCGTAGGGTTCTTCAAACCAATAGCGCATAACGCTGGCGTTGTTGTCCATCTGGTGGACGAACGACAGATCGTCCCGTTCCAATGGGCGTAACCTGACGCTGGCAGTGCTGGACATGTGGGCTCCTCTGTGCCGTGAAATTGTGCAAAGTATAACTTCACAGAATGGATGAAGGCGAAAAAAAACGGCGCCGCGTGGGCGCCGTTTAGGCAAGGTTCAGGCTGCGCGCATCAGTCGGCGGCGTGACCCTGCTCAGGCAGGCGTTCGCCGTCCAGCCAGGCGGCGCCATCGCGCATCGCCAGGCGGCCGTCGACGAACCAGCTCACCACCAGCGGATAGATCGTGTGTTCCTGGGTTTGCACCCGTTCAACCACGTCATCCTCTTCATCGTCAGCGAAAATCGGCACCTTGGCCTGCAAAATCACCGGGCCGCCGTCGAGCTGTTCGGTCACGAAGTGCACCGAGGTGCCGTGTTCGCTGTCGCCGTTGTCGATGGCCTGACGATGCGTATGCAGCCCCGGGTATTTCGGCAGCAGGGAAGGGTGGATGTTCAGCATGCGGCCGGCATAACGCTGCACGAACTGCGGGCTGAGGATGCGCATGTAGCCGGCCAGCACCACCAGATCGGGCTGATGTTGGTCGATGGCGTCCGCCAGCGCGGCGTCGAACGCCGTACGATCGGCGTAAGCCTTGGCATCCAGCGCCTGGGCGGCGATGCCCGCCGCTTCGGCGCGCTGCAGGCCGTAAGCCTGCGCCTTGTTGCTGAATACCGCCACGATCTCGGCGGCGATGCGGCCCTGCTGGCAGGCGTCAATCAGCGCCTGGAGATTGCTCCCCTGGCCGGAGACCAACACCACGATCTTTTTCATCAGTTGATGACCACTTGTTGTTCGTCGGAAGAGGCGGTCAGTTTACCGATTTTCCACGCTTTTTCACCTGCCGCGGTCAGCAGCGCGATGGCCGTTTCCACTTCGGCTTCCGGCAGGGCGATGACCATGCCTACGCCGCAGTTGAAGGTGCGGTACATTTCATGACGGCTGACGTTGCCGGCCTGCTGCAGCCAGGTGAACACCGCCGGCCACTGCCAGCTGGCTTCGTCGATCACCGCCTGCATGCCTTCCGGCAGCACGCGCGGAATGTTTTCCCAGAAGCCACCGCCGGTGAGGTGAGCGATGGCGTGGACGTCCGCCTTCTCGATCAGTTCCAGCACGGACTTCACGTAAATCTTGGTCGGCGCCAGCAGGTGGTCGGCCAGCGGTTTGCCTTCCAGCTGGGTGGCGGTCGGATCGGTGTTGCTCACTTCCAGGATCTTGCGCACCAGCGAGTAACCGTTGGAGTGCGGGCCGGAAGCGCCCAGGGCGATCAGCGCATCGCCGGACTGCACTTTGCTGCCGTCGATGATCTCGGATTTTTCGACCACGCCGACGCAGAAACCGGCCACGTCGTAATCTTCGCCGTGGTACATGCCCGGCATTTCAGCGGTTTCGCCGCCCACCAGCGCACAGCCGGACTGCTTGCAGCCTTCGGCGATGCCGGTGATCACGCTGGCCGCAGTGTCCACATCCAGCTTGCCGGTGGCGTAGTAGTCGAGGAAGAACAGCGGCTCGGCGCCCTGCACCACCAGATCGTTGACGCACATCGCCACCAGATCGATGCCGATGGTGTCGTGGCGTTTCAGATCCATCGCCAGACGCAGCTTGGTGCCCACGCCGTCGGTACCGGAAACCAGCACCGGCTCGCGGTATTTCTGCGGCAACGCACACAGGGCGCCAAACCCGCCCAGACCGCCCATCACTTCCGGGCGACGGGTCTGTTTAACTACACCTTTGATGCGATCTACCAATGCGTTGCCTGCATCGATATCGACACCTGCGTCTTTATAGCTGAGAGAGGTTTTGTCGGTCACTGCGCGATTCCCCACGACGGTTTGCGGTTTGAAAACTGTGCTTCCGATGTTGATTCCGGAATAAGGCGCGGCAATTCTAACAGCGCAGGCAAACGTTTGCGAGCGGCTTGTGAACCGGCTCCGCTTTTTCGTCATCTATACTGATATTCAAACTTTTGTTGATCCCGATCGGGCTATTGTGGGTGGCGCAGCGAAAAAAAGGAGGTATAATCCCGCGATTTTTTTGGCCGCAACCACCTTAATAGGAGAAAAATGATGAAGATCGTTGAGGTGAAACACCCGCTGGTAAAACACAAGCTTGGCCTGATGCGCGAAAATGACATCAGCACCAAACGCTTCCGTGAGCTGGCCTCAGAAGTGGGTAGTTTACTGACCTATGAAGCGACCGCCGATCTGGAGACGGAAAAAGTCACCATCGAAGGCTGGTGCGGGCCAGTTGAAGTGGACCAGATCAAAGGGAAAAAGATTACCGTAGTGCCAATCCTGCGCGCCGGTCTGGGCATGATGGAAGGGGTGCTGGAGCACGTGCCGAGCGCGCGCATCAGCGTGGTGGGCGTTTACCGCGATGAAGAAACCCTGGAGCCGGTGCCGTACTTCCAGAAGCTGGTTTCCAACATCGAAGAGCGTATGGCGCTGGTCGTCGACCCGATGCTGGCCACCGGCGGTTCGATGATCGCCACTATCGATCTGCTGAAGAAAGCCGGCTGCCACAGCATCAAGGTGCTGGTCCTGGTGGCGGCGCCGGAAGGCATCGCCGCGCTGGAGAAAGCGCACCCGGACGTTGAACTGTACACCGCCTCCATCGATCAGTGTCTGAACGATAAGGGCTACATCGTGCCTGGCCTGGGCGATGCGGGCGACAAGATATTTGGTACCAAGTAAACATTTGAGCCGACTTAACGAGTCGGCTTTTTTTTGACTAAAACCTATAAAACCAATAAACCGAGGAAAAACACACATGACCCGTCGCGCCATCGGCGTCAGCGAGCGCCCGCCGCTGCTCCAGACCATTCCGCTCAGCTTCCAGCACCTGTTCGCCATGTTCGGCGCCACCGTGCTGGTGCCTATCCTGTTCAAGATCAACCCGGCGACCGTGCTGCTGTTCAACGGCATCGGCACGCTGCTGTATCTGTTCATCTGTAAAGGCAAGATCCCGGCCTACCTCGGTTCCAGCTTCGCGTTTATCTCGCCGGTGCTGCTGCTGTTGCCGCTCGGTTACGAAGTGGCGTTGGGCGGTTTCATCATGTGTGGCGTGCTGTTCTGCCTGGTGGCGCTGATCGTGAAAAAGGCCGGCACCGGCTGGCTGGACGTGATGTTCCCGCCGGCGGCGATGGGGGCGATCGTCGCCGTCATCGGCCTGGAGCTGGCGGGCGTGGCGGCCAACATGGCGGGGCTGCTGCCGGCGGAAGGCACCAGCGCCGACTCGACCACCATCACCATTTCGCTGGTGACGCTGGCGGTCACGGTGCTCGGTTCAGTGCTGTTCCGTGGCTTCCTGGCGATTATCCCGATCCTGATCGGCGTGCTGGTGGGCTATGCGCTGTCGTTCTTCATGGGCGTGGTGGATTTGACTCCGATCCGCGAGGCGCACTGGTTCGCGCTGCCGACCTTCTACACTCCGCGCTTTGAGTGGTTCGCTATCTTCACCATTCTGCCGGCGGCGCTGGTGGTGATCGCCGAGCACGTTGGCCACCTGGTGGTGACCGCCAACATTGTGAAAAAAGACCTGATCCGCGATCCGGGCCTGCACCGCTCGATGTTCGCCAACGGCATCTCGACGGTATTCTCCGGCTTCTTCGGCTCCACGCCGAACACCACTTACGGTGAGAACATCGGCGTGATGGCCATCACCAAGGTCTACAGCACCTGGGTGATCGGCGGCGCGGCGGTGCTGGCGATCCTGTTGTCCTGCATCGGTAAGCTGGCGGCGGCGATCCAGGCGGTGCCGGTGCCGGTGATGGGTGGCGTTTCGCTGCTGCTGTACGGTGTGATCGGCGCCTCGGGCATTCGCGTGCTGATCGAGTCCAAAGTGGACTACAACAAAGCGCAAAACCTGATTTTAACCTCGGTGATCCTGATTATCGGCGTGAGCGGCGCCAAGGTGCACATCGGCGCGGCGGAGCTGAAAGGCATGGCGCTGGCGACCATCGTCGGCATTGGCTTGAGCCTGCTGTTCAAGGTCATCAGCCTGTTCCGCAAGGAAGAAGAGGTGCTCGACGCGCCGGACGAACCGGCAGAGCAGAAGTAACGAAAAGGGCAGCCCAGGGGCTGCCCTTTTGACTGATGGCATTCGCCTCAGCTGCGAATTTTGCGGTACACGAACAGCACCACGATGGCGCCGATAACCGCCACCACGAAGCTGCCGAAGTTGAAGCCGTCAACCTTGCCGTAGCCGAAGAAGGTGCTGATATAGCCGCCGACCACGGCGCCGACGATCCCCAGCACAACGGTCAGGATAAAGCCGCCGCCGTCTTTGCCGGGCATGATCCACTTAGCTAAAATACCGGCGATCAGGCCGAAGATAATCCAGGAAATAATCCCCATTTACTGCTCCTTACTTTATTGCTGAGTATGGCTTATTGCTGGGCGGCCGGTTGCGTATTGCCGTTCACCGCCGCATCTGTTTCTTGTTTCAACTCTTGCGCTTTGTTTTCGGCGCTGTTCTTGATGGCTTCGGTCTTGGCCTTGGCCTGCTCGGTCAGATCGTTGGCGCCGTTGATGGCGTCGTTCTTGATGGCCTTGGCCTGATCCACCAACTGCTGGCTCTGCTTGCCGGCGTCATCTTTGATCGCGGCGGCCTTGGCCTTGGCGTCGTTGGTGATGGCGTCCGCCTGCTTGGCGGCTTCATCTTTAATCGCCGAAGCTTTGTCCTTCAGCTGGTCAGCCTGCGTGTCGGCCTCTTTTTTGATTTCATCCGCCGTCGCTTTCGCCTTGTCCGTCAGATCGTCCGCTTTTTTCTGGGCGGCGTCTTTCATCTGCTCGGCGCTGTCTTTGGCTTTATCCAGGTTGGCGTCAACCTTGGACGAGTCATCACAGCCGGCAACCAACAACCCGATAAAGGAGGCCAACAGCACTTTATTCCATACTTTCATCGTCTATATCCTTGCAGAAACCTTGTTGATGGTGATTGCGTTTAGCCTACCTATACTAGGCCAGATTTGGCTTAAATGACAAATTTAACCTGCGCAGGCATGGGGTTAGGGAATGATATCGGATAATTCTTGCCTTGGCGGGGGCCGCAGCCAATCAAGCGGCGCTTAGGCATTGTTCACTATTGCGGCATAAGATCCTGCCGGTTCAACAGCGCCCGTTTTCTGTGTTAAACTGCCCACGTTTTTCTGCCAGTTTTGGTTGAGGTGCTTCTCTGAATACGCCGGCACAGCTTTCACTGCCACTTTATCTTCCCGATGATGAAACTTTCGCCAGTTTTTATCCGGGCGAGAACCCATCCCTATTAGCCGCGATCCAATCCGCCGTCCGTCAGGAACATGGCAGCTATATCTATTTCTGGTCGCGTGAAGGCGGCGGGCGCAGCCATTTGCTGCATGCGGCCTGCGCCGAGCTTTCGCAGAAGGGGGAAGCGGTGGGCTATGTGCCGCTCGACAAGCGCGCTTACTTCGTGCCTGAAGTATTGGACGGCATGGAACAGCTGGCGCTGGTCTGCATCGACAATATCGAATGCATCGCCGGCGACGAAGAGTGGGAGATGGCGATCTTCAACCTTTACAACCGCATCCTGGAAACCGGCCGCACCCGTTTGTTCATCACCGGGGATCGCCCGCCGCGTCAGCTGAACCTGCGTTTACCTGATTTGGCTTCACGTCTGGACTGGGGGCAGATCTACAAGCTGCAGCCGCTGTCGGACGAAGAGAAGCTGCTGGCGCTGCAGCTGCGCGGCAAACTGCGCGGCTTCGAGCTGCCGGAAGACGTGGGCCGCTTCCTGCTGAAGCGGCTGGATCGCGAGATGCGCACGCTGTTTATGACCCTCGATCAGCTCGATCGCGCCTCGATCACTGCCCAACGCAAGCTCACCATTCCGTTCGTTAAAGAAATTCTGGGGCTGTAGCCGCTACCGTAAAAGAAAGGGCGCAATAGTCCGCGCCCGAATTCGAATTTACAAAATCTCCAGCACCTGCTCCGGTGGCCGGCCGATGCGCGCCTTGCTGCCTTTCACCACGATCGGGCGTTCGATCAGTTTCGGGTTCGCCGTCATCGCCGCCAGCAGTTGCTCTTCGCTCAGGCTGTCGTCCGCCAGCTTCAATTCCTTGTACAGATCTTCTTTTTTGCGCATCAGATCGCGCGCCGATGTGAAGCCCAGTTCTTTCAATAGTTTTTTCAGCTCATCGACCGTAGGGGGCGTATCGAGGTACAGCACTACCTTGGGATCGACACCGTGCTGCTCCAGCAGCGCCAGGGTTTCACGGCTCTTGGAGCAGCGCGGGTTATGGTAAATCGTGACGTTTTTCATGGCGTTCATTCCTTGTTGAATCAGCTGCGCTGGTATTGGCGGAAGCGCTGTTGCAGTTGGCGCAGCTGGTCGATGCGCGCATCGTAGCGCGCCTGTTTCAGGCTGCCGAGTTTCTGCAGCGAGCTGGCATTGCTGAGCAGGCCGATGGCCTGATCGAGCCGGCCGGTCAGCGCCAGGCTTTCGGCGCGGGCCGACAGCTCTTCATCGCGCAGCCCCTGAGCGGCGCTGGCCTGCGCCAGCAGATCCCAGCCGTTCGGATCGTCCGGATGGGCAAAGGTGTAGCGGTTCAGGATCTTCGACGCCTGCGCCGGCTGGTTGCCTTCGACATAGGCGTTGGCCAGATTGAGCTGCAGCACCGGGTTGTTGCTCTGGGCGGCGTTGGCCGCCTGCAGCCGTGCGATGGCCTGCGGCGCGCGTTTCTGACCGAGATCGATGTCGGTCATCAGGTCGATCAGCCAGACGTTTTTCGCATCCTGCGCCAGCATCGGCTGAATGATGTTGCGCGCGTCGTCGTATTTTTTCGCTTCATAGAACAGAATGGCGCGGCCGTATTTGGCGGCCGCCTGTTCGCGCACGTTGCCCTTGCTGAGTGAGCCGAGCAACTCTTCGTTCAGGCCGTAGCCTTCCGAGCTGTACATGCCCAGTGCGCGCACCTTGGCCATCAGGTAATCCTGCGAAGACTGCACGATGTGTTTCGGCATCTGGTTGGCGCGGTTGCGCGCGTCGGAGAGGCGGCTGTCCGGCAGCGGGTGCGTCAGCAGCATTTCCGGCGGCTTGGAGGCGTAGCGAGACTGATCCGAGAGTTTCTGCAGGAAGTCGGGCATCGCTTCCGGATCGAAACCGGCGCGCTGCAGCACCTGAATGCCGATGCGGTCGGCTTCCTGTTCGTTCGATTGGGTAAAGCTGATCATGCCTTGCTGGGTGCCGGCCATGGTGCCGCTCAGCGCCGCCATGCCCATGGTCGGGTTGGCCATCGCCAGCAAAATGGAACCGAGTGCGCCCACCCAGGTCAGCGGGGCGTTGCGCTGCTGATCTTCCATGGCGCGCGCCAGGTGGCGCTGGGTAACGTGCGAGATTTCGTGCGCCAGCACCGAAGCCAGCTGGCTTTCGTTGTCGCTGACGCGAAACAGCGCGGAGTGCAGCACCACGTTGCCGCCGAAGAAGGCGAAGGCGTTGATCTCGTCGTTGCGCACCAGATAGAAATGGAACGGCGTGCGCACCGAATAGGCGCTGGCCACCAGCCGGTTGCCCAACTGATTGATGTACTGGCTCAGCAGCGGATCGTTGATCAGCGGGGCGCTGGCGCGCAGTTGGCGCACATAGAAATCGCCCATCGCCAGCTCTTGTCCGATGCTCAGGGTGCCGCCGGCGGAGGTGCCCATATCCGGCAACTGGTCCTGGCTTTCCGCCTGTGCTGGCGCCAGGGCGGTGGCGTTCAGCGTGCTGAGCAGCAGCACCGCTAACGCGGTTTTGGTCAACCGGTTGGTCATAGTCAGGCGTTTCCCTTAAATAATCATTTCTAAGACGTCAGCAGCAGACAAGAGTTCTTTATTCCCGCGGCGCAATCCGCGCGAAAGTGCGGCGGCTCACAAACCGCGGCGGCGGCACCCATCACATCATAGTCAGCCGCAGGCGACAAGGAAACGTTAGCCGAGCGCGAATCGAGCAAAAAAGTTTTATTTTTCATTTTGAAGGGCGCTTTTTCGTCGCTGGCGACATGCATTTTGAATTAAACGCAGACAAAGTTGATCTGTGTTTTATTGACAGGATAAACGCAGACTCATATAGTCTGCGTTATTGAAGATTCACTGACGGTCGAAAACGGACATATGGCGTACATCACAACCAGCGTTGAATATGGCATCCACTGCCTGCTGTGGCTGGTCGGCGATAACCAGCGCGCACTCAGCAGCCGCGAACTCGCCGAGCTGCAGGGCATCTCCCCCAGCTTTCTGGCCAAGATTTTTCCCAAGCTGGAAAAGGCGGGGATCGTCGCCGCCAGTGAAGGGGTGCGCGGCGGTTACCGGTTGGCCCGTCCGGCGGACGAGATCAGTTTTCTGGAAATTATCGACGCCATCGAGGGGCACAAGCCGCTGTTCGATTGCCAGGAGGTGCGCGGGCGTTGTGCGGTGTTCGATGATTCCCCGCCGGATTGGGCGGTCTCCGGCAAATGCGCTATCCATGCGGTGATGCTGCAGGCGGAGAAGGCGATGCGCGACGCACTGGCGGCGCAGACCCTCGGCGCCGTCGCGGCCCGCTTTGGCCGCAAAGCGCCGCAAGGCTTCTTCGGTGAGGTCAATCTCTGGCTCGACGAACGCATGACGGAACGCACCGCGCGCAGCGGCAAAACGGCGCGCGCCAAGACCTAAGCTCCGCCTTTCCTTAAAGAAAGCAAACACACTTATTCCCGCCTCCTCGGAAGGGGCGGGCGGGCCTTCTGCACCCTGCTACGGGAGCGGAACGGCATCGTTCATCCGAAAACACTGCGGGCACGCCTTATCGCCCGGTTAACCCTGTATGAAGGAGTCATCTCATGACGCAAAAAATAGTGATCGCCGGTTCCGGTTTTGCCGGTTTTTGGGCCGCCGTGTCCGCCATGCGCGCCATTACCCTCGCCGGTAAGCATGACGATATCGAGGTGCTCATGGTCTCGCCGACCCCAACGGTCACCATCCGCCCGCGCCTTTATGAAGCGGTGTTGGAAAACATGAACCCGGACATTTCCGCGCAGCTCGCCGCCGTCGGCGTGCGGCACCTGGCCGGGGTTGTTGAGCGTATCGATGCCGCTGCTAAAACGCTCACGGTGGCGCCGACGGCGGGGGAACCCCTTGAGTTGGCCTACGATCGTTTGGTGTGGGCCACCGGCAGCCGGCTGTCCGTGCCTGCGGTGCCGGGCTTTGCCGAATACGGTTTCAACGTCGATACGCTGGAAAGCGCTCAGCGTTTGGGCGCCCATATCAATGCGCTGGCGGCCAAAACTTCGACGCCTGCGCGCAACACCGCCGTGGTGGTGGGCGCGGGGCTGACCGGGCTGGAGAGCGCGGCGGAGATGCCGCAGCGACTGCGGGATGCGCTGGGCAAAGACGAGAACGTGCGCGTGGTGATCGTCGATACCGCGCCGGAAGTAGGCGCGGGGATGGGGGCAGAGCCGGGGGCGGTGATACGCCAGGCGTTGGCGGAGTGCGGCGTGGAAGCGCGGGCCGGCCTGCGCGTCTCGGCCATCGACGCTGAGGGAGTGATGCTGTCGAACGGTGAGCGTATCGCTGCCAACACGGTGATCCTGGCGGCGGGCGTGCGGGCGCATCCGCTGACCGAGCAGATCCCTGGCGAGCGCGACGGTAGCGGCCGGGTGATCGGCGATGCCTTCCTGCGCGCGCCGGCGGCGGCGGGCATTTTCGTGACCGGCGATACGGTGAAGGCGGCGACCGACGATCTCGGTAATCACAACCTGATGACCTGCCAGCATGCGATGAGCCTTGGCCGCGTGGCCGGCCACAATGCGGCGGCGGAGCTGGCGGGGTTGCCGACGCATCCGTACAGCCAGCCGAAGTATGTGACCTGCCTGGATCTGGGGCCCTGGGGCGCGCTCTATACCGAAGGCTGGCAGCGCCAGGTGCGCTTTACCCGCCAGGAAGGCAAAAAGATTAAGCAGGAGATCAACACGCAGTGGATTTATCCACCGGCGGCGGATCGCGAGGCGCTGTTCGCCATCGCCAATCCGGATTTCGTGATTGTGCCTTAAGGTCGTCAAAACGGGAGCGGCAACGTTCCCGTCGTCATTTTCCCAACGGCAGGAACGAACGCTCCGGCACCACGGTTTTCATCACCAGCGTGGAGCTCAGGCGCTGCACGCCCGGCAGGGCGGAGAGCTTCTCGTCGTAAAGCTGCTGGAAGGCGGGCAGATCGCGGGCGATAACGTGCAGCAGATAGTCGGGATCGCCAAACAACCGCTGTGCCTGCACCACCTGCGGAATGTCCACCATGGCGTTTTCGAAGGTTTCAACGGCGCGGCGATCGCCTTCGCGCATGGTGACGAACACCAGGGCGGAAAAGTTATAGCCCAGGCTGCCGGGATCGAGTTGGGCGCGGTAACCCCTGATCACCCCGGACTCCTCTAATGCCCGCACCCGGCGGTGACAGGGGGACACGCTCAAACCGATCCGCTCGGCCAGCTCGGTCACCGACAACCGCCCGTCGGCCTGCAGTTCAGCAAGAATCTTGCGATCAATCTTATCCATTTGGAAAAAATTCCCCATTTATGCCGATTTCAGGCAAGTAATTGAAAGCACATTTTAACGTCATGAGGATATTCTTGCCATCTGTTGAACGGTTTTGACGGCCGCCGCGGCAGGCGGAGGCCGTTCTTCTTCCACGAGGAAAGCGCAATGGTTCTCTGTTCGGTATGGCGCGGTGCGTTTGAGAGGGCGCCGGCATGACGCTCGCTCTGTTCGCCGCGTTTTGGGCGGTGTCGATTTTGTTGGTGATCACGCCGGGTATGGATTGGGCCTATGTGATCTCGGCGGGTATTCGCGGCCGCGTGGTGGTACCCGCCGTCGCCGGTTTGCTGTTTGGCCATTTGTTGATGATTGCGATCGTGGTGGCGGGTGTCGGCGCGCTGCTGGTCGGCAACCCGCTGGCGCTGACGGCGCTCACCCTGTTGGGGGCGGCTTACCTCTTGTGGATCGGTTTCAACATGCTGTTGCACCCGCCGGTGCCCGGCGCCGGTGAAGATCAGCGTTCCGATTCCTGGCTGCGCTGGGCCGGCAAAGGCGTGTGCGTCAGCGGGCTAAACCCCAAGGTGTTTCTGCTGTTTCTGGCGCTGCTGCCACAATTTACCGACGCCCGAGCCGAATGGTCGGTGCCGGTGCAGATGCTGGCGTTGGGCGTCGTGCATTTGATCAGCTGCGGCCTGGTGTATCTGCTGGTAGGGTTTGGTTCGCAGTCGGTGCTGCGCACGCGTCCGCAGGCCGCGAAGGTGGTGGGGCGCATCTCCGGCGCGGCGATGATCGTCATCGCCCTCGGGCTGCTGGCCGAGCAGGCGCTGAAATAGCATTACCGTCGGTAGATGTCCGGCCGGGCGATCTGCCAGACAAAGTCGGGGCGGTTGATGGCCGAATAGCCCACTTTCTCATAGAGCCAGGGGGCGGTGCTGGTGACCAGCATGACTCGCCTCAGCGTCGCCATCAGCGGATGGGCCTGGCAACATTCCGCCAGCCACAGGCCCAGCCCGCTTTTTTGATGCGTCTCCAACACGTACACGTCGCACAGATAGCCGAAAGTGGCGTAATCGGTGACCAGCCGGGCGAAACCGATTTGCCTGGCGCCGTGATACAAACCGAAGCACAGACTGTGGGCGAGCGACTGGCGGACGGTCTCCTTGTCAATGCCCTCTGCCCATGACGAACGGGTCAGAAACGCATGAATAGCATCGAGATCCAGCAGAACGGGATCGGTGCTGACGAGATAGTCCGCACGCCGCCACTCCAGTGGGGCAGGGGTTGTCATGATGGCTCTTCTCCTGTGCAAGCGTTCAGGTCAGGGCCGCCGTTCAGGCGTGCAGTTCGGCGACCGTCATGGTGAAAATCAGCGTGTCTTCGCCTTCGTTGGCGTTCCGATGCGGGCCGTCCGTTTTGGCGACCGCCGAACAGCCCGGCGCAATCCTGAGCTCGGTCTGTTCGACGGCAAGGCTCAAGACGCCTCGCTCAACGTGCAGCAGCTCGAAGGTGCCCGTCGGGTGGCCGCCCGATGCATAGGCTTCTCCCGGCGCCATTTCCCACCGCCACAGTTCTATCATGTTCGGGCCTTGGGTGCCCGCGAGCAAACGTGCCGAGCCGCCGCGATCGCCATGCCACAGCGTGGGAATATCTTGGCTTTCAATCAGGTAGGCGGCGGGCGCGCGGGTGACGTTGACGATGTCCGCCACCGACAGGCCCAGCGCCGCCGCGAGCTTGCACAGGATGGCGATGCAGGGATTGGCGCCAGGGGGGCAGAACCCGGTTGAGCGCCGAGGCCGAGCGGATGTGGTTCATCCTGGAGAGCCTGCCGGCGATGCCGTTGGCGGCGCTGCACGAGGCGGGCGACGAATTGATTGCCGGTTTACGGCAAATGATGCCCGGCGTCACGCTAGAGCAACGGCTCATCGGCTGCGCCTCGTAACAGGCGTCAGCACTGGCGGCGTACCAAACCGGTGATCAAATCCAGCGCGTCGTCCGCCGCCGCGATTTCGCTTTCGCTGAGCGCCTGCCGTTCGATAAAGCTCTCGATGGCTTCCAGCAGGGAGAAGATGCTGATTTCATCTCCTATCTTGACGACTTCACAAACGCCACGCCCGATCGCCAGACAGATGGCTTCATCAAATTCACACGGTTTGCTGTTCATTTTTCCCCCTACGGCATTTGGGATTATATCGGCCATGCTACCGGTTTTTTCCCGGTGGCTGTCTGACGAAAATCCCATTTTTTCGTTGATGCTGACGGGCGCACGATCGCGGGCATTGGCGAAATTCTGATTTCCTCACCGTGGCCAAATTTCCCTTGTGACCACCGTGCCGGCGCGGTATTGTCGCCAAATGACGACAATACCGCCTCATTGTCCGCATAAAAAATTCATGACGTTATCATCCCTTCATCCCGCTGCCGTGCGGGATTTTTTTATGAGGTTTATCTCAAAGTGCGGATAACCTCGACGCGATCGCTTGCCATGTTCTGGGAATAATCCTAGCTTGAAATAGTCATTTAGGGTTAGCAATCCCTCATGACCTCCTTGTAACACTTGATGCACCAGAACGTTTTCTCCCCCGCTTAGGCGGGGGTTTTTAATGACGTGCATCGGAAAAGGCCGTGAACGTAGAACCGACAGAGTTCGTGACGATAACCAGTTTAAGCATCAGGGGACGGGACAATGAAAAATGATCTGGCGGCGGCGATCGCGATTGGCTGTGTGTTGTTGTTCGCATTGGCGGTCGGTTCGCCCCTATCTGTCGCTACTTCGCTGTAATCTTCCGCGGCCCCGTTCGGGGCCGCTCATCGAGCCAGTCGCCGCGTCTGCGGATTTTTGCGTCGATCGCCTGCCCGGGCGATAAAATCAGCCAGATCGCTGTTGATGTATGGCGAACTTTGAGTACTCTGAGTGCTTTGCACATCCCGCGTGCGCCCGTTCTATCTATGCTTTAATCAGGCCCATCACAGGAATCGCCATGCCCGCCCGCCAAATCTCAAGGAGCCCGCTCTGATGCTGGAGATGTTATTACAGTGGTACCGCCGCCGCTTCACCGATCCTCAGGCCATCGCGCTGTTGGTGATCCTGGTTGCCGGGTTCCTTATTCTCTATTTTTTGCACGGCATTCTGACCCCGTTGCTGGTTGCCATCGTGCTGGCGTATCTGCTCGAGTGGCCGACCGCGCGCCTGCAGCGCATCGGCTGTTCGCGCACCTGGGCGGCGAGCATCATGCTGCTGGTGTTCTCGGGCGTCGCCATGCTGCTGGTGTTCGTCGTCGCGCCGACCGCCTGGCAGCAGGGCATCAATCTGATGAGCGATCTGCCGGGCATGCTCAATCAGTTCTATAACTTCGCCGCGACGCTGCCGAAGCGTTATCCGGCGCTGGTGGATGCCGGCATCATCGACATGATGGCGGAAAACCTGCGCAGCCGGTTGTCCGGCATGGGCGAATCGGTGGTGAAATTCTCGCTGGCGTCGCTGGTCGGCCTGCTGACGTTGGCTATCTACCTGATCCTGGTGCCGATGATGATGTTCTTCCTGCTGAAGGACAAAGAACAGCTGCTGAACGCGGTGCGCCGCGTGCTGCCGCGCAATCGCGGCCTGGCGGGGCAAGTCTGGAACGAGATGAATCAGCAGATCACCAACTACATTCGCGGCAAAGTGCTGGAGATGGTGATTGTCGGCGTGGCGACTTACCTGGTGTTCGCCGTGCTGGATATGCGCTACTCGCTGCTGCTGGCGGTGCTGGTGGGGTTCTCGGTGCTGATCCCCTACATCGGCGCGGTGCTGGTCACCATACCGGTGGTGGTGGTGGCGCTGTTCCAGTGGGGCGTCGGCGCCGATTTCTGGACGCTGATCGTCGCCTACCTGGTGGTGCAGGGGCTGGACGGCAACCTGTTGGTGCCCATTTTGTTCTCCGAAGCGGTCAACCTGCATCCGCTGGTGATTATCCTGTCGGTGATCGTGTTCGGCGGGATGTGGGGCTTTTGGGGCGTGTTTTTTGCCATACCGCTGGCGACGCTGGTGAAGGCGGTGATCCATGCCTGGCCGGATGAACTGCGGGTCGAGGTGGAAGACAAGGCCGACTGACAGGGAAGAAACGAAGCGCAGCAGGCCGCTGCGCTTCGTGAGAATTACTGCTGCAGGTAGTTCAGAACGATGTCGTGGTGATTGGTGGTTTTGAAATCATCAAACACTTTTTCAATCTTGCCGTTGGCATCGATCAGGAAGCTGATGCGGTGAATGCCGTCGTAGGTCTTGCCCATGAAGGTTTTCTCGCCCCACACGCCAAACTGTTGTGACACCTGATGATCTTCATCAGACAACAGCGTGAAGTTGAGCAGCTCCTTTTCGGCGAAGCGCGACAGTTTTTCCGGTTTGTCGGTGCTGATGCCCAGCACTTCGACGCCGACCTTTTTTAATTCGTCCATGTTGTCCCGCAGGCCGCAGGCTTGCACGGTGCAGCCCGGCGTCATCGCCTTCGGATAGAAATAGACCAATACTCGCTGTCCCTGGAAGTCGGCCAAATTAATTTCCTCACCGTCCTGGTCAGGCAAACTAAATTTCGGCGCTGTGTCACCGGCTTTCAATGGGCTCATCACTACTCTCCATCTTTCTCGTCATGCTGTGGATAGTTCACCACGCTAATACTGCCTTGCGCGTTCAATTCTGTACATAGGCGATGGAAGGCTTGCTCAATATTTGAGGCGTCCCGATCGCCGGAGCTGTGGGCGGTAATTTGGATATACAGCTGCGGCGGCAGGTCGCCGTCCGCCGGCTGCGTGCGCGAGACCAGTTCGGCGATATTCATCTGGCTGGAGTCGAACAGATCGGTAAAGCGTTCGATGATGTGCGGCGAGTCCTTCACTTCCACCTGCACCCACACCGTGGCCGGCATCGGCGGCCTTTCGTGCGAGTTTGTGCGCTTCATCACGATCAGCAGATCCAGCTCCGCGCCTTTTTGCGGCAGGGTGGATTCGATCAGGGTGATGGCGTTCCAACTGCCGGACAGCAGCATGATGAACGTGAACTCCTCTCCCAGCATGGCCAGACGGCTATCTTCGATATTGCATCCGCAACTGCTGACGTGGCGGGTGATGGTATTGACGATTCCGGGGCGGTCGGCGCCGAGCGCGGTAATCACGAGATAGTGTTCGTCTGACTGAGGCAAAATAGCGCTTCCTGTCGTGCTTAATGGGGTTACCATGGTAAACATAAAAAAAACCGCCTGCCAAGCGCTTACAACGCGGTTGTGCGCTTGCTTTTGGATAGGCAGCAAAAGTACCATGAGTGACTTGTTTGTGGAGGGGACGGCCAATGTTTACGGGAAGTATTGTTGCACTGGTTACGCCGATGGACGACAAAGGTGCTGTCGATCGCGCGAGCCTGAAAAAATTGATCGATTATCATGTAGCCAGTGGCACCGCGGCGATCGTTTCCGTAGGGACCACCGGCGAGTCCGCAACGCTTGCCCATGACGAGCACGTTGACGTGGTGCTGCAGACGCTGGAGTTGGCCGACGGCCGCATTCCGGTGATCGCCGGCACCGGCGCCAACGCCACCGCCGAAGCCATCGCGCTCACCACCCGCTTCGCCAACACCGGCGTGGTGGGCTGCCTGACGGTAACGCCGTACTACAATAAGCCGACGCAGGAAGGGCTGTATCAGCACTTCAAGGCGATCGCCGAGAGCACCGAACTGCCGCAGATCCTGTATAACGTGCCTTCGCGCACCGGCTGCGACATGCTGCCGCCGACCATCGCTCGGCTGGCGAAAATCAAGAATATTGTTGCTGTAAAAGAAGCGACGGGGAACTTAAGTCGCGTTAGTCAGATCCAAGTGCTGGTTGACGATGAAGATTTCATTTTGCTGAGCGGCGACGACGCCAGCGGGCTGGACTTCATGCAACTGGGCGGCAAAGGGGTGATCTCCGTGACGGCCAACGTGGCCGCGCGCGAGATGGCGCAACTTTGCGCGCTGGCGGCGCAGGGCAAATTTGCCGAAGCGCGCCGCTTAAATCAGCGCTTGATGCCGTTGCATCAGGATCTATTTGTAGAAGCAAACCCAATTCCGGTGAAGTGGGCCTGTAAGGCGTTGGGATTGATGGCAACCGATACGCTGCGTCTGCCGATGACGCCGTTGAGCGAAGCCGCCCGCCCGGTGGTGGAGCGCGCGCTGAAAAGCGTCGGTTTGCTGTAACTCTAAGGGAAATTTGATGGCTTATTCATTGCAAAAGTCGACGGTAGCAAAAGTAGTGGGCATCTCATTGGTGATGATGCTGGCAGCCTGCAGCAGCGATCAGCGCTACAAGCGCCAGGTCAGCGGCGACGAGGCCTACCTCGACGCGGCTCCGCTCAAGGCGCTGAACGCGCCGTCCGGCATGATCCTGCCGGTGCAGAGCGGCAACTATGACGTGCCGGCCACAACGGTGCAAGGCAACGTCGGCAAGCAGCTGGACATTCGTCCGCCGGTGCAGCCGTTGGCGCTGCTGAGCGGTTCACGCGCGCAATACGCCGGCGACAGCGGCACGCTGCTGCTGGAAAACAGCCCGCAGAACCAGAACCTGTGGTCGCGCGTGGTCAGCCTGCTGCAGGCGAAGAACATCGCGATCGCTTCCCGTCAGGACGCCGGTCAGACCCTGACCACCGACTGGGTGAAGTGGAACCGTCTGGACGAAGACAACCAGTACGAAGGCCGTTATCAGATCAGCGTGCAGCAGCAGGGCTATCAGCAGGCGCTGGTGGTGAAAAGCGTTGGCCTGCAGCAGCAGGGCAAGACCGAACAGGTGACCGATCAGTCTGAGATCCAGCGCTACAACGGCATGATGATCAACACCCTGATCGAAGGTCTGGACAAGCAGGACAATCTGGCGAGCAGCCAGACCGCCAGCCGCTTCGGCGCGCTGGACGTGCAGAGCGGCGCCGATGATACCGGCCTGCCGATGCTGGTGGTGCGCGGCCCGTACACCGTGGTGTGGGATCGCCTGCCGCCGGCGCTCGAAAAACTGGGGATGAAAGTGGGTGACCGCAGCCGTCCGCAGGGCACCGTCGCCGTGACCTACAAGTCCCTGAGCAGCAGCGATTGGGATGCGTTGGGCGTCAAGGATCCTGAACTGACGGAAGGCGATTACAAACTGCAGGTCGGCGATCTCAACAACCGCACCAGCCTGCAATTCATCGATCCGAAAGGCAAACCGCTCACCCAGTCGAAAAACGACGCACTGGTGGCGGCATTCCAGTCTGCCTTCAGCAAAACCAGCGTTAACTAATCAAAAAGGGGCTTCGGCCCCTTTTTGTTTTGTCTATACGGTATCGTTTGCGTCGCAGGTTTGGCACAATAGTGTCCGGCACGCCAAAGAATTCATTAGGTCAATTCTATACCCCCTAATTTCGGGCTGCGCTCGGGAGACAACGGGGATACATCACTGGAGTAAGTAAGATGCAAAAGCTAGCTGAGCTGTATCGCGGAAAGGCAAAAACCGTTTACACCACCGAGAATCCCGATCTGTTGGTGTTGGAGTTCCGCAACGATACGTCAGCACTGGATGGTCAGCGCATTGAGCAGTTCGATCGCAAAGGCATGGTGAACAACAAGTTTAACCATTTCATCATGAGCAAACTGGAAGAAGCCGGCATCCCGACCCAGATGGAGCGTCTGCTGTCCGACAACGAAGTGCTGGTGAAGAAATTGGACATGGTGCCGGTGGAGTGCGTGATCCGCAACCGCGCCGCCGGTTCGTTGGTGAAGCGTCTGGGCATTGAAGAAGGTCTGGTGCTGAACCCGCCGCTGTTCGATCTGTTCCTGAAAAACGACGCCATGCACGATCCGATGGTGAACGAATCCTACTGCGAAACCTTTGGCTGGGTGAGCAAAGAGCATCTGGCGCGCATGCGCGAGCTGAGCTACCGCGCCAACGACGTGTTGACCCAGCTGTTCGACGACGCCGGCCTGATCCTGGTCGACTTCAAACTGGAGTTCGGTCTGTTCAACGGTGAAGTGGTGCTGGGCGATGAGTTCTCGCCGGACGGCAGCCGCCTGTGGGACAAAAACACCCTGGACAAGATGGACAAAGACCGTTTCCGTCAAAGCCTGGGCGGCCTGATCGAAGCCTACGAAGAAGTGGCGCGCCGTATCGGCGTGAAACTCGACTAAGCGTCGGCACCGCCATTCGGGACGATCCGGCCGGATCGTCCCGCTATTCTGCGTTTTTCCAGAAAATTTCTACATTTCCTCCGCGGCAGACCATTTATAATGATGGATGTGAGATGACTAAAACCTATCCCACTCAGGCTTGAAGCTGCCTTTGCGCTTACGATCGCGGCGCAACTTCAACGAGCAGGGGAAATATCTGGAGTGTATTTATGCGTTGGCAAGGGCGTCGGGAAAGTGACAATGTTGAGGATCGTCGCGGGCAGTCTTCAGGTTTGGGCGGCGGTGGCGGCGGTTTCCGCGTGCCGGTGGGTGGCAAGGGCGGCATCGTCATTCTGGTGGTGGTGCTGGTGGCCGGTTATTACGGCATCGATCTGTCGCCGCTGTTGAATGGCGGTAACGTCGCACCGCAGGGTCAACAACAGAGCGCCAACATCAGTCCGAAAGACGATGAGCTGGCCAAATTCACTTCGGTGGTGCTGGCCTCGACCGAAGATAACTGGAAAGAGATTTTCCAGCGCATGGGCAAAACCTACCAACCGCCGAAGCTGGTGATGTATCGCGGCGTAACGCGCACCAGCTGCGGCACCGGTCAGTCGGCGATGGGGCCGTTCTACTGCCCGGGCGACAGAACGGTGTATATCGATCTGTCTTTCTATCAGGACATGAAGACCAAGCTGGGCGCCGGCGGTGATTTCGCTCAGGCCTATGTGGTGGCGCACGAAGTCGGCCACCACGTGCAGAACCTGCTGGGCATCGAGCCGAAGGTGCGCCAGATGCAGCAAGGCGCCAGCCAGGCGGAAGTGAACCGCCTGTCGGTGAAAATGGAGCTGCAGGCGGACTGCTTCGCCGGCGTGTGGGGTAAATACGCCGAGAAGCAGCAGATGTTGGAAGAGGGCGACCTGCAGGCGGCGCTGAATGCCGCGCAGGCGATTGGCGACGATCGGTTGCAGCAGCAGAGCCAAGGCCGCGTTGTGCCGGACAGCTTCACCCACGGCACTTCGCAGCAGCGCTACACCTGGTTTAAACAGGGCTTCGACAGCGGCGATCCCAATACCTGCAACACCTTTGCATCCCGTTAACGCCTCAAGTGCCGGAGCCTGACTCCGGCATTTTTTTCGGATTGAGATACAGCCTTATGCTACAGGCAGCGCAACAACTCATGCGGCGGCAGGGCATCCGGCGCCTGCTGGTGCTCAGCGGTGAACCCGAGTGGTGCCGCGAACAGGCGCAGCGGCTGGCGGCGGCGCTGCCGGGCGACTGGCCGTGGGTGGGGGAAAACCCGCCGCCCGGCCTGACGGCTTTGCCGAGCCGCGCGGTGCGCCAATTGCTGGGGCAGGAGCGGCTGCACGCGGTGTTCGATGCCGGTCACTCGCTGGACGTGGAGGCGTTGGCGGCGCTGTGCGGCGCATTGCGCGCCGGCAGCTGGCTGCTGCTGTTGACGCCGCCCTGGCGGCAATGGCCTCAGTTGCCGGACGGCGACAGCCTGCGCTGGAGTGATTGTCCGCAGCCGATCACCACGCCGCATTTCATTCATCATCTGCAGCATCATTTGGCCGACGACAGCGAAGTGACTGTCTGGCGGCAGGATGAGCCCCTGACGTTGGCCGCGCTGCCGGCGCGTGAGGGGTGGCAGCCGCCGGATGGCGGGCCGACCGAGGAACAACAGGCGATCTTGACGGCGTTGTTGCAGGCCGAGTCCGGCGTGTGGGTGCTGACCGCCGCCCGCGGCCGCGGCAAATCGACGCTGGCCGGCATGCTGATGGCGCAGTCGCCGCTGACCTGCTGGATCACCGGGCCGAGCCGCGCCGCCACAGAGGTGGCCGGGGAATGGGCGCAGGGGCGCGCACAGTTTTGGGCACCCGATGCCTTGCTGGCGCAGTGCCGGGAGGGGGACGTCAGTGACGTGGGCTGGCTGCTGGTGGATGAAGCGGCGGCGATCCCCGCGCCGCTGTTGCAACAGCTGATCGGCTATTTCCCGCGCGTGTTGCTGACCACCACGGTGCAGGGCTATGAAGGCACCGGCCGCGGTTTTCTGCTGAAGTTTTGCGCCGGGCTGCCGTCCTATCAGGCGTTGAGTCTGCAACAGCCGATGCGTTGGGCGCAGGGCGATGCGTTGGAGCGGGTCACGGACAATGCGCTGTTGTTCAACGAGCTGCCCGCCTGGCCGGCGGATGGCCAGGCGATCGATTACAGCCAGGCGGAGCAGCGTGAACTGTGCGCCGATCCGCAGCGGCTGGCGCGTTTCTATGCTCTGCTGAGCAGCGCGCATTACCGCACCTCGCCGCTGGACTTACGCCGGCTGATGGACGCGCCCGGCATGCATTTCGGGCTGGCGCAGGCCGGACAGGAGGTGGTCGGCGCCGTGTGGCTGGCGGAAGAAGGCGGGTTGAGCGCCGAGTTGGCGCACGACGTGTGGGCCGGCCGCCGCCGGCCGCGCGGCAACCTGGTGGCGCAGTCGCTGGCGGCGCATGGCGGCCAGTGGTGGGCGCCGACGCTGCGGTCACGGCGCATTACCCGCATCGCGACGCTGCCGACGTTGCGGCGGCGGGGTATCGCGCGTCAGCTGGTCGAGCGGCAACGTCGTCAGGCGCAGGGGCTGGATTTCCTGTCGGTCAGCTTCGGCTATACCGAGCCGCTGTGGCGCTTTTGGCAATCCTGCGGTTTCGAGCTGGTGCGCATCGGCAGCAAGCCGGAGGCCAGCAGCGGCTGTTATACCGCGATGGCTATCTTGCCCCTGAGCGAGCAAGGGGAGGCGCTGCGGCACGCGGCGCACAAGCACCTGGCGCGCGACTGGCCCTGGCTGCGGCAGCGTATCGAGCTTACGCTGGCGATCCCGGGCGATGACGGCGACACGTCGCTCGGCGAAGAGGACTGGCGCGAACTGGCCGGGTTCGCTTTCGCCCATCGGCCACTGGAGGCCAGCCTGGGGGCATTGCAGCGTTTGCTGTTGGCCAGCAGTCTGCCGCTGCCCGCGCTGCGCGGCCATCTGCAACGGCGGCAATCCCCGGCGGCCTGCGTGGAGCAGGCGGGCGTAAGCGGCCAGAAAGCCTTGCTGCGCCACTGGCGGCACGAAACGGCGCAGGCGCTGGAACAGTTGAATGCGCAACACTGCCGCTACTGGCGCGACTGGGCGCAGTCGTTGCAATAAATTGAATAACTCGCTCAATAAAACCCGATTTTCCCGATTTCTCAACGGCGTATAGTCACTGTCAGCGGTGCGGCGGCGACTGTCGCCGCACCAGGTTTGGTTACTATTAAGGAGTCATCGATGAAACATGAGCATTTCGTTGTCCAAAGCCCGGCGACCCCGGCGGCTCAGCTGATCTTGCTGTTTCACGGTGTCGGCGACAACCCGGTGGCGATGGGGGAGATCGGCAGTTACTTCGCCAAAGACTTTCCTCAGGCACAGGTGGTGAGCATTGGTGGCCCCGAAGCGTTTGGCAACGGCGCCGGGCGCCAGTGGTTTTCGGTACAGGACGTGACCGAAGAGAACCGCGCGGCCCGCATCTCAGACGTGATGCCGCAGTTTGTGGCCGTGGTGCGTCATTGGCAGCAGCTGAGCGGCGTGGGCTATGCCGGCACTGCTCTGGTGGGGTTCTCGCAGGGGGCGATCATGGCGCTTGAGGCGTTAAAAGCGGAAACCCGGCTGGCCGGGCGTGTGGTGGCGTTCAGCGGGCGTTTCGCCGAGCTGCCTGAGCAGGCTTTCGGCGACAGCGTGGTGCATTTGATCCACGGTGAAGAGGACGCGGTGATCGCGGTGCAACATGCTCATGCAGCGGCAGAAGCGTTACGGGCCAGCGGCGTGGATTTCACGCTCGACGTGGAAGAGAACGTCGGGCATGCGATCAACCAGGGCATGATGAACGCCGCGCTGGAAAGGCTGCATTATTACGTGCCGCAGCGCTACTGGGACGAGGCATTGTCCGGCAAGCGCGGCGAGCTGATCGCCTTTCGCTAAAAACTCAGGGCGCCGATGAGCGCCCTGATGTCATTTCTTTTTCGGCCAGTCGTCTTCGTCATCCCACTGGGCGTTGTTGTCGCGGTGCGGCGGTATCTCCGGCTTGTTGGCCAGATAGCTTTTCACGTCGACGCGGCGCAGTTCCTTGATGCCGCTGACGACCATCCCCACCAGAACCAGCAGAATAATCCACCAGTAATCAGCTAACCATTGCATAGCTACTCCTTTCCTTCACTGCGTATAAAACGCGAAAAAATCGAGGGCAGATGGCGTTCGAGCCATTCGACACCGGCGACCTCCTTGTCTTGCCAGGCCGCCAGCAACAGCGCCGGGGTCAGCAAATGTTCAGCCTCTTGCGCCAGCGGCCGGTAGCTCAGATGCCACGGCTCCACCGCCACGCCGCCGCTGTCTTCGGTAAAGGGGCGATAGAAACCGAACTCGGCCATATGCGCCGTCAGCCACTGGTTGAGCGGCGCAAAGTAACCGCCTTCTTCATATTCCCACGGCTCCAGCTGCAGCTTTTGCCCTTCCGGCAACAGCGACGGATCGTACACGTCCAAATCGCTGCCCCAGTGATGGCGGCTGGCGCCAGGCAGGGCTGACCAGCGCAGGATCGCCTCACAGCGCTCGGCGGCGGACAGCGGCGCGACGTCGATCGGTTGACTGTCCTTATCTAATACTGGCCGCTGGCCGCAGAATTTGCCATTCCAAATCGCCAACTGGCGGTCGAAGTCGCGGAAGGTGCTGGCGGGCTGGAGATCGAATCCGGCTTCACGCGCGGCCTGCTGCATCGCCAGGAAGGCATTGACCGCCTGCGGCTGCAGCCGATGGTTGCCGCTCAGCGGCGCCAGGTGTTCGGTCGAACGGCCGGTGAGCATTTCTGCGGTGATCATGCGACCAATTGCTCCATGATGCGTTGATACATGCGGCTCAGCAGCTGCAGATCCGCGGCGTTGACACATTCGTTGACCTTGTGGATGGTGGCGTTGACCGGCCCCAGTTCCACCACCTGCGCGCCCATCTGCGCGATGAAGCGGCCGTCGGAGGTGCCGCCGGTGGTCAGCAGCTGCGGCGTCAATTCAGAATAGTGCTCGACGGCGTTGACCACCGCATCCACCAGCGCGCCGCGCGAGGTGAGGAACGGTTGACCGGACAGCCGCCATTCGATGCTGTAATTCAACTGGTGGCGTTCCAGCAGCTCTTCCACGCGCTGCTTGATCATCGCGTCGGTGAGTTCGGTGCTGAACCGGAAGTTGAACTGCACGTAGAGATCGCCCGGGATCACGTTGTTGCTGCCGGTGCCGGCCTGCACGTTGGCGATCTGCATGCTGGTCGGTGGGAAGAACTCGTTGCCGCGATCCCATTCGATCGCCACCAGTTCATTCAGCGCCGGCATGGCGCGGTGCACCGGGTTGTCCGCCAGATGCGGATAGGCGACGTGCCCCTGTACGCCGTGGATATGCAGGTTGGCGGTGATGGAGCCGCGACGGCCGTTTTTCACCACGTCGCCGACGCGTTCGGTGCTGGACGGCTCGCCGACCAGGCAGTAATCCAGCCGCTCGTTGCGCGCCATCAGCGCTTCGACCACTTTAACCGTGCCGTGGGTGGCGCTGGCTTCTTCATCCGAAGTGATCAGAAATGCCAGGCGGCCCCGGTGATTCGGGTTGGCGGCGACAAAGCGTTCCGCGGCCACCACCATCGCGGCCAACGAGCCTTTCATGTCCGCCGCGCCGCGGCCATACAGCATGCCGTCGCGGATTGCCGGTTCAAACGGCGGGTTGTCCCAGCGTTTTTCATCGCCGGTCGGCACTACGTCGGTGTGCCCGGCAAACGCCAGAGTTTGCCCTTCGCCGCGCCAGGCCCAGAAGTTTTGGGTGTCTTCGAAGTCCATGGCTTCGACGGTGAAGCCGATCGCCTGCAGGCGTTCGATCATCAGTTGCTGGCAGCCTTCGTCATTCGGGCTGAGGGAAGGGCGTTTGATCAACTGCTGGGCCAGTTCGATAACCGGGCAAGTCATACGGCAACCTCGGCGATAAATTGTTGGTAAGCGTCGGCGTTGAAACCGAGCAGAGCGTGGCCGTTGCCGTCGTCCAGCAGCGGACGTTTAATGATTGCCGGCTGCGCCAGCATCAGCGCGATGGCGGCGTCGGCGTTATCACAGGCGTTGCGCTGCGCTTCATCCAGCTTGCGCCAGGTGGTGCCGCGGGTATTGAGCAGCGGCTCCCAACCCAGTTGCGCGACGAAACCGCGCAGTTGCTGTTCGGTCAGGCCGTCGGCGCGGTAGTCGTGAAAATGATAGGCTATGCCTTGATCTTCCAGCCAGCGGCGGGCTTTTTTGATGGTGTCGCAGTTTTTGATGCCGTACATCGTCAGCGTTGTCTGTTGCGGTTTATTTGCCATGGCGTAAAGCTACCTGTCTCGTCGAGTCGATACTGAGCGGCGGGCGCGGTCTTAGGCCTTCTCGCCGCCCGGCGATAGCAGAGATAATGCCAGTAAAGCGGCGGCGAGATCCAGACAACGATGCGCGCGAGAGACGATTGGGCGCCAGGGAGAGAGGTTGGCAAATTGATGAAACGGCTATCTTCGCCGGCGGGGCTGTTAAAAGACGCCGGCGAACGCGTTCTGCCGCCAATGCGGCGCGGGGGAGAGAGAACTACTCTTTATTGATTCTTATGTTTAAACGCTCGGTCAAACACCGTACGCGGGTAATATGCAACAGCGGTTTTATCCTGCTGGCGCCGAGTTTTTTCATGATTCGTGATTTGTAATGATTGGCGGTTTTATTTCTGATATTCATGGCATTGCTGATGTCGGCCAGCGATTTTCCCGTCGACCACTCCGAGAGAAAATGCGATTCGCGCTGAGAGAGTTGCGGCGGCTCGGTATAGTGACTGTAACGCTTATATAAGTCGCCGATCAGGTGGCTGAAGCGGCTCAATGATATAAGGTTTGATAATATAATGGTCTTATTGTCGACAATCACCATCTCATGCAGGCAGTCGGTAATAATGACTATTTTGTAGGTATTGGGGTTGGCATATTCATCGCGGTAACGCGCTTCAAAGTTGGCGATGGTGACATCGATAAAGCAGACCCTTCTGCGGCTAAAGCCGGCCGGTGCGTGTTTTTCCGCCCAGGTTTGGTTAATGAGTTGCCGGATGCCGACGGAGGTATAAGCGCAGTCGCTGAAAATATCAATTTCCATTTTATTATGATCCTTTTTTATTCCTGGTGTCGGTGGATATCTTAAAGTATAAAAATAAAAACAATTGAAATAATTCAATGTTGAATTTTTTTTCGTGATAATTCTTAAAATTCGTCTATGCGGTTTTTAATTTTTTGTGGCCAATTATTTTGTTGATATGTAAGGGGTATTTTAAAATCATTAAATATCTTATAGGTTAAGACGAGGTTTTTGAATAGAGTTCATCTATTGATGGGAGGTAATTAAAAGGAATTAACATAGATTATCCCTATCGTAAATTAATCATCGATCGTTTTTTTCGATCTTTATTTCGATTTTTTTATGTGAAAAGTCTAACTGCCAAGAAATATCTCATTAAACAGCCTAGGAAATATCTCATCAAAAATCCCAAGAATAGTCTTATTCATGAAGGTATGCATGAATAATAGGCGAAACAAGAAAGTTAGGGGATAAGACATAGCTTGATGCTTTGCGAAATCCTCTGATTGGTTTCGACATAAATTATGACTTTATGAAAAATTATTTTTCGAAGAACGATCAACGTATGTAACCACCGTTTTGCAATCGCTGCAGCGCAGCGCCGTCCGCATACACCATGCCGGTGGTCAAATCGTGAAAGCCGTACTTTTTATAGAAGGCGAGCTTTTCCGGCACGGAATAGATGAAAATCTTGCCGAGCGGCGCCAGATCTTGCATCACCCGATCCATCAACCTGCGCCCCAGCCCTTGTCCCTGAAAGCGCGGATCGATCGCCACGTCCGCCAGATAAGCGACCGATGTCAGATCGCTGATGGCATGTGCAGTGGCGATCAACTCGTCGCCGATAAACCCCCAATAGCAAAACTGGCTGTGTTGGTAAACGCGCCGCAAGGTGTGCGGATCGCGCTTGCCCAGCCCGGCGGCCTCCAGCAATTCACACAGCCGCTGCCAGTCGATGGCGCGGCGGCTCGGGTCGGTGATAATTTCCATCGTTTTCCTCTAACCGATAAGACTGAGATCGGCGGCATAGTGCCGAATGGCGCGTTGATAACCGCGGATGTCGGGGTCTGACGAGGTTTCCGCCAGCAGCAGCAACAGATCGGCCACGGCCCGTTTATTTTCACCCAGGTTGTACAGCGCCATGGCGCGAAACAGCATCAGCTCGTTGGCCTGCGGGAACTCGGCCAGGCCGTCGTCGAAAGCCCGTAGCGACGCCGGATATTCTCCCAGGGCGCGGTAGGTGCTGCCGAGACCCAGCCAGGCCTCGCGGCGTTGGGCGGGCGGCAAATCGCGAGCCAACGCCGCGAGGTAACAGGGAATGGCCTGTTGCTCCAGGCCCTGTACGTCATACAGGCAGGCCAGCTGAAAGTGCAGCGTTGCCGCTTCCGGCTCCGCCGCCAGCTGCCGTAACGCCAGCGCAGTGGCTTCCTGATAGCGGCCCTGCGTTTTTAACTGCGAGAGAGACAAAGAGCTGGACATGATCGACACTCCGTTGGCGTATTTTTATACCTTTTACACGCTATCGTGGAGAAATTGATATCACAAGGGAATAGCTGCACTGAACATTGATCAGATAAATACGAAAATGTGCGCTAAGCCCGGTTTCCGAGCCCGGCATCGTTCCCGTTTCCCTTCACATGGTCAAAAAACAGGCGTAGAATCCGCTTCGTCAAATAATTGAGGTTGTAAAGCATTATGGTTGATCGTGAATTAGGAAACTGGAAAGACTTCATTGATGAGATGTTGGGCAACTGACACAGCGTTGAAGCAGATGGCAAGGTTGAGTCATTGGAAAGTCACTGAAACACCTTGGGAACGAGATTTTCGTTCGAAATAAAGCAGCATCGGTAACCCGACGCTGCTTTTTTATATCTCGCGGATCAGTCCCCGGTGGCCGGCGTATTGCCTGCCGGATGCGCTTTACCCGGGAAACGGCGGCGAACCAGCACAAAGAACAATGGCACGAAGAAAATCGCCAGCAGGGTGGCGGAAATCATGCCGCCCATTACCCCGGTGCCGACCGCATGCTGGCTGCCGGAACCGGCGCCGCTGCTGGTAGCCATCGGCAGCACGCCGAAGATGAACGCCAGCGAGGTCATCAGGATCGGCCGCAGGCGCATGCGGGACGCGTCGAGCGTCGCCGACATCAGATCCTGCCCTTTATGGTTCAGCTCATTGGCGAACTCGACGATCAGAATGGCGTTTTTCGCCGACAGCCCAATGATGGTCAACAGGCCAACCTGGAAATAGACGTCGTTCTCCAGGCCGCGCAGCCAGGTGGCGGCGACCGCGCCGATCACCCCCAGCGGCACCACCAGCATCACCGAGAACGGTATCGACCAGCTCTCGTACAGCGCCGCCAGGCACAGGAACACCACCAGCAGCGAGATGGCATACAGCGCCGGCGCCTGCGAGCCGGACAGCCGTTCCTGATAGGACATCGCCGTCCATTCCAGCCCGAAACCGGTCGGCAGTTGGCTGACCAGTTTTTCCATTTCCGCCATGGCGGTGCCGGTGCTGACGCCGTTGGCCGCCTCGCCGACGATCTCCAGCGCCGAACTGCCGTTATAGCGCTCCAGCCGTGGCGAACCGTACTCCCAGTGCGAGCTGGCGAAGGCCGAGAACGGCACCATGCCGCCCGCGCTGTTGCGCACATACCATTTGTTGATGTCATCCGGCAGCATGCGGAACGGCGCCGCGGCCTGCACGTAGACTTTTTTCACTCGGCCGCGGTCGACGAAGTCGTTGACGTAGGTCGAGCCCCAGGCGGTGGAGAGGGTATTGTTGATGTCGTCGATCGATACGCCCAGCGCCTGAGCCTTGCGCTGATCGATATCGATTTGCAGCTGCGGGCTGTCGTCCAGGCCGTTGTGGCGCACGCGTGACAGCAGCGGGTTTTGCGCCGCCAGCTGCAGCAGCTGATCGCGCGCCGCCATCAGTTTGGCATGGCCGAGCCCGGCGTGGTCTTCCAACTCCATGTCGAAGCCGGAGGAGTTGCCGAGACCGGTGATCGCCGGCGGGCTGCTGGCGATCACCCGGGCTTCGTTAATCTTGTTGAATGCCAGCGTGGCGCGATCGATGATGTCGAACGAGCTGTTGGCGCCCGAGGTGCGCAGATCCCAGTCTTTCAGCCGCACGAACAGGCGCGCTACGTTTTGGCCGTTGCCGCCGGGCCCGGAGCCGATGATGGCGAACACCGACAAAACGTCCTGTTTCTCTTCGGTGAGGAAGTAGCGCTCGACCTTTTCCACCACTTTGGAGGTCTGCTGCAGGGTCGAGCCCGCCGGCAACTGCACCTGCACGGTGAAGATGCCGCGGTCTTCCTGCGGCAGGAACGAGGTCGGCAGCTTGATGAACAGCAGCGCCATGCCGCCGAGCAACAGCAGATAAATCACCATGTAGCGGCCGCTGGCGTGCAGAATGCGCCCCACGCCGCGCTCATAGCGATCGGCATTGCGGTTGAACATGCGGTTGAACCAGCCGAAGAAGCCGCGCTTGCCGTGATGGTGCCCTTTGGCGATCGGTTTAAGCAGCGTCGCGCACAGGGCCGGGGTCAGGATCATCGCCACCAGCACCGACAGCACCATGGCGGAGACGATGGTGATGGAGAACTGGCGATAGATGGCGCCGGTGGTGCCGCCGAAGAACGCCATCGGCACGAACACCGCCGACAGCACCAGGGCGATGCCGACCAGCGCGCTCTGGATCTGCCCCATGGATTTGCGCGTGGCCTCTCGCGGCGGCAAGCCTTCCTCGCTCATCACGCGCTCGACGTTCTCCACCACCACGATGGCGTCGTCCACCAGCAGGCCGATCGCCAGCACCATGGCGAACATGGTGAGGGTATTGATGCTGAAGCCGCAGGCGGAGAGGATGGCGAAGGTGCCCATCAGCACCACCGGCACGGCGATGGTGGGGATCAGCGTGGCGCGGAAGTTCTGCAGGAACAGATACATCACCAGGAACACCAGCAGGATGGCCTCCAGCAGCGTTTTCACCACGTCCTTGATCGACGCTTTGACGAACGGGGTGGTTTCATAGGCCACTTTGGCCTCCAGCCCGTGCGGGAAGTATTGCGACAGCTCGGCGATCTTGTCCTTCACCAACTGGTCGGTCTGCAGTTCGTTGGCGCCGGAGGCCAGCTTGATGTTCATGCCGGCGGCCTGCATGCCGTTGTAGCGGCTGAGGTAGTTGTAGTTCTCGCCGCCCAGTTCGACGGTGGCGACGTTGCCCAGCGTCACCAGCGAGCCGTCCTGATTGACCCGCAGGGTGATCTGGCGGAACTGTTCTGGCGTCTGGAGCTGCGACTGGGCGTTGATGGTGGCGTTCAGCGCCTGTTTATCGACCGACGGCGTGCCGCCCAACTGGCCGACCGCCACCTGGGCGTTCTGCGACTGAATGGCCTTGACCACGTCCTGGGTCGTGAGCTGATAGCTGTTGAGCTTGTTGGGATCGAGCCAGATGCGCATGGCGTATTGTGAGCCATACACGTCCATGCTGCCGACGCCGTTGATGCGGCTGAGCGGATCCTGCAGGTTGGAGACGATGTAATCGGCGATGTCCTGCTTGTCCATGCTGTTGTCGGTGGAGACGAACGCCACCATCATCAGCGTGGTGTCGCCGGATTTCGAGACCGTGACCCCCTGATTCTGCACCGCCTGCGGCAAACGTTTGATCGCCGCCTGCAGCTGGTTTTGCACCTGCTGCATCGCTTCGTTGGGATCGGTGCCGGCTTCGAACGTCAGCGTGACGGTCGCCTGGCCGGTATTGGTGCTCTGCGACGACATATACATCATGTTGTCGAGGCCGGTCATATTTTGCTCAATGATTTGGGTGACGGTGTTTTCCAGCGTTTGCGCCGAGGCGCCTGGGTAAGTTGCGCTGATGCGCACGTTCGGCGGCGCCAAATTCGGGTATTGTTCTACCGGTAAAGAAAAAATCGCCAATGCCCCGGTCAGGCAAAGAATAATTGCCAGCACCCAGGCGAAAATCGGGCGATCAATAAAAAAATTGGCCATGCAGCGCGAACCTCGTTATGACTTGTTCTATCTTTAAAACGCATCGGAAATATGCATTTCAGCGGCAGGGAAGGATTCCGGCGCTATTGCACTTTACTCGGGATAGTCGAGGAAAGCGTGGAGAAAAAAAGGAGATAGTGTAAATAACGGTAGCGGGAAACGGCGTGGGTGCCCCGGTGTCGATAATTGTACGCTATTAAGACATTTTTATTACTATCAAAGGCCTTGCGCATTTCTTCGCCGCAGGGAGCCGAAAAATAAAAACTGGATCCACCTTACAGCAGGAGCTTGGCATGGGAATTAACCCGGTATTTGCCCGTCGGCTTTATTTATGCTGGCTGATCAGCCACAGTGAGCGGCCCAATGTGCCGCGGTTGATGGCGCTGACCGGCTGGCCGCGCCGCACGTTGCAGGATGTGCTGAAGGCGCTGCCCGGCATGGGCGTCGAGCTGCAGTTCGTGCAGCAGGGCGTGCGCAACAACGACGGTTTTTATCAGTTGGAAAGCTGGGGGCCGTTCAACAAGAGTTGGGTGCATCAGCACCATCAGGCGCTGCTCAGCGCCATCGAGTAAGCGGCCCCGGCGTATTGGCCGGGGCGGGGCGATCAGTGGCTTTTGTACTCCAGGTACATCACCGTCGCCGCCACGCGAGAACGCACGTCCAGCTTGCGCAGTATGTTGCGGATGTGCACCTTCACGGTTTCTTCAGAGATATGCAATTGCGCCGCCACCTGTTTGTTGGACAGGCCGCGCGCCACCTCTTGCAAGACGTCCAGTTCGCGTTCGGTCAAGGCGGTGAAGGGATCGCGCTGCTCGCTGCGCGCCAGCAAATAGTCGGCCATGGCGTCGCTGATCACGTTTTGCCCCTCGGCGGCGGCGCTGATGTGTTCCAGCAGCTGCTCCGGTTCACTGTCTTTCAGCAGATAGCCGTCGGCGCCGGCGTCGATCAGCGCATACAGATCGCTGCGCGCGTCGGAGACCGTCAGCACGATGATGCGTGCGTCCACGCCTTCGTCGCGCAGAGCCCGCAGCGTATCCAGCCCGGACATGCCCTTCATGTTCAGATCCAACAAGATCACATCCGGCGCGTGCTGCAGCGCCAGCGCAACCGCCTCGCTGCCGTTGCCGGCCTCTGCCACCACGCCAAATCGCGCATCCAGTCCCAGCAGTTGTTTGATGCCGCGCCGCATCAACGGATGATCGTCAACGATCATGACTCGGTATTGCTTCATCACCATGAAATATGCTCCCTGTAGCAAGTAAAGCCACTCAAACGCGCCCGGAGGCGTGCTTCACAGTGGGACTGTCTCTTCAAAAATAGCGGCATTCTGCACCGCAAACCTCTCCGGGCGGCCTTCTGCCCGGCGGCAACCGTAACGCAGAGTGAACAGCCGCAAGGTCAGGGCGAGAATGTCAGGCAGACCGCCGTGCCGCCGCGGCTTCTGCGCCGGATGCGCAGCGTTCCTCCCAGTCGCGCCGCGCGTTCGCTCATGATGGTCAAGCCGTAATGCCCTTCAGGTTCTTCCAGACTGGCGATGCCGCAACCGTCGTCGGTAATGCTGAATACGTTGTCGCCTGCGGCGTTGACCTCGCAACACACCGCGATCTCGCTCGCTCCTGCGTGCTTGACGGCATTGAGCACCGCCTCGCGCACGATCTGCAGCGCGTGCACCTGCTGCTGGGCGTTGAGCGCCTGCGAGGGCAGCCGACAGTGTAACTGAATCCGGGCGGTGGTTAGCGCCTTTAATGGCTGCAGCAGTTGCTCCAGCGCGGCATTCAGATCCGCCTCCTGAATGTTGAGGCGGAAGGTGGCCAGTAATTCTCTCAGCTGGCGATAGGCATCGGCCAGCGTGCGATCGAAATCGTCGATAATCGTTTGCGCCGCCGGATTGTCGGCGGCGCGCCGGAGCAGCGTCAGCTGGATGCGCAGGAACGACAGCGTCTGCGCCAGCGAATCGTGCAGCTCGCGGGCGATGGTCCCACGTTCTTCCATCAACAGCAGATATTGGTGCTGCTTTTGCGCCCGGTTGAAGTAGACGCCGCGCCCCAGCATGTTGGCCAGGCTCTGCATCAGGTGAGGATGCGGCGGCTGCGCTTCGGGCTGCCATCGCAATTCACCCAGCAGTTTATCGCCTTGGGTGATCGGCAGCGCGCTCCAGGTTTGCGCCGGCGCCGGCTCTCCTTCGTTCAGTTGCCACTGGCCATGATCGTCCGCCACGTTCAACCGGATGCAGCGCAGTCGTTCGCTTTGGCGCACGATGCGCAGCACATTCTCGAATGCCTGCTGATCGATCTGGCGCACGCTCAGCGCCTGTGAACAGCGATACAGCACCTCCAGCGTTTCGTTGGCCTGCTGCAGGCGCCGGGTTTTTTCCTGCACTTTCAGTTCCAGCGACTGATAGAGCCGGGCCAGCTCGTCAGACATGGCGCTGAAGGTTTGCGACAGCACGCCGAGCTCGTTCGGCAGCGCCACGTCCAGCTGCGGGTGGCGAAAGTCGCGCTGTTGCACGCGCTGGCTGGCGTCGACCAGATGCTGCAGCGGCATGACCACCTGGCGGCGCATAAAGCGAATGCAAAACAGCACCAGACCGATGATGGCGGCGTAGCCCAGCACGCTGACGGCGGCCACCAGGGTGAGTTTCAACTCGGAATAACGCTGCAGAGCGGAAACAAAATGATCGACGCGGTTGACGTAGCCGGCGACCTCCGCCCGGTAGGCGGCCGCTTGCCCGTCACGGATCTGCCGCTCCATCGCTTGCCATGTTCGTTGCAGCGCCAGATAGTGGTTGCGCACCTCGGCCGGGACGTAAAAGCGCGCCAGCTTTTGCAGCGCCGGCGCCTGCAAAGATTGTCGGTACTGCTGCAGGTGCAGCTCCAGCTCCGGGCTCTGTCGATCGAGATCAAAGGCCAGGCGGTAGCTTTGCATGCGCAGCGAACCGGCAATGTTGATCGCCTCGGCATCGCTCTGGCTGCCGGCGACGGTCGTCAACGCCAACCCGGTGGCGAGCACCGACAGTATTACGATGCCGAACAGCGCCCTGGCCAGGCTGCCGGTCACGGAACGTTTAACAAGCAATCACGGAATCCTTTTCTCTCAGGTGAGGGCTGCGCCAGTTTCATTCGAAAGCAAAACTATAACTTTTGCAACTAAATTGCACCGCGATTTGTATCAAGTTGTCAACAAAACGGGAACAATTGTCGTCGTGTAATCAAATGAATAGCGAAATGCCCGCCGATGTTCAGCTGCAGCTCGGTTTCCACTGAGGATTTGTCTTTGCGGATGCGATTCGTCTGTCAGATTATGCGTCTGCCCACGATGTATTTTAAATCCTGGTTTGCCCGGAGAGGCGTTGTGATTTTTGTTGCAAATCGTCTGCTGCGGCGCAGCGTAATCGCGGTATGATTTTCACGTTGCAACTCAAGGAAAAAGGGTCATGTCGTCGAAAATTGAGAATGTGAAGAAAGAGCTGTTGTCGGACAACTGGTATGTGCTGCACAAGTACACGTTCGATCTGAAACGCAAAAACGGCGGTTCGGTGCAACAGATGCGCGAGGTTTACGATCGCGGCAACGGCGCCACCATTTTGCTGTACAACCGCGCCAAGGGCACGGTGGTGCTGACCAACCAGTTTCGCATGCCGACCTATGTCAACGGCAACGAAAGCGGCATGCTGCTCGAGGCCTGCGCCGGCCTGCTGGACGCCGATTCGCCGGAGCAGTGCGCGCGCCGCGAAGCGGTGGAAGAGACAGGTTTTCAGGTGGGCGAGATCAAGAAAATCTTCGAAGCCTACATGTCGCCGGGCGGCGTGACCGAGATCGTGCACTTCTTTATCGCCGAATACCATGACGATGAGCGGCGCGCGGCCGGCGGCGGCATTGAAGATGAAGATATCGAAGTGATCGAACTGCCGTTCAGCGAAGCGGTGGCGATGATCGCCGATGGCCGCATTAAAGACGGCAAGACCATCATGCTGCTGCAGTATTTGCAGATTCATCGGGTGATGGAATAAAAAAAGCCGGTCATGATGACCGGCTTTTTTATCGGCTGGCGCCAGGCCGCTTACTTCAGCAGCGCCTGCGCCTTCGCCACCACGTTGTCCACGGTGAAGCCGAACTCGGCGAACAGCTGCTCCGCCGGCGCCGACTCACCGAAGGTGGTCATGCCCACGATGGCGCCGTTCAGCCCCACGTACTTGTACCAGTAGTCCGCGATACCCGCTTCCACCGCCACACGCGCCGTCACCGCCGCCGGCAGCACCGACTCGCGGTACGCCGCATCCTGCTTGTCGAACGCGTCGGTCGACGGCATCGACACCACGCGCACCTTGCGGCCCGCCGCGGTCAGTTTGTCCGCCGCTTCCACCGTGATGCCCACTTCGGAGCCGGTGGCGATCAGGATAACGTCCGGCGTGCCCGCGCAGTCTTTCAGCACGTAGCCGCCGCGGTACACGTTCGCCAGCTGCTCTGCGGTGCGCGGCTGCTGGGTCAGGTTCTGGCGCGAGAACACCAGGGTGGTCGGGCCGTCGTTACGCTCGATGCCGTACTGCCACGCCACCGCCGATTCCACCTGGTCGCACGGGCGCCAGGTGCTCATGTTCGGGGTCACGCGCAGGCTCGCCAACTGCTCCACCGGCTGGTGAGTCGGGCCGTCTTCGCCCAGACCGATGGAGTCGTGGGTGTAGACGAACACATTGCGCAGCTTCATCAGCGCCGCCATGCGCACCGCGTTGCGGGCGTATTCCACGAACATCAGGAAGGTCGCCGAGTACGGCAGGAAGCCGCCGTGCAGCGCGATGCCGTTGGTGATGGCGGTCATGCCGAACTCGCGCACGCCGTAATGAATGTAGTTGCCCGCCGGGTCAACGTTCAGCGCTTTCGAGCCGGACCACATGGTCAGGTTGCTCGGCGCCAGGTCGGCGGAGCCGCCCAGGAACTCCGGCAGCACCTTGCCGAACGCTTCCAGCGCGTTCTGCGACGCCTTGCGGCTGGCGATGTTGGCCGGGTTGGCCTGCAGTTTTTCCACGAACGCTTTGGCGTCGGCTTTCCAGTCGGCCGGCAGCTCGCCGTTCATGCGGCGCTTGAACTCGGCGGCCAGTTCCGGGAAGGCCCTGGCGTAGGCGGCGAACTTGTCGTTCCAGGCCGCTTCTTTGGCCTGACCGGCTTCTTTGGCGTCCCACTGGGCGTAGATGTCCTGCGGGATTTCAAAGGCGGCGTATTTCCAGCCCAGCGCTTCGCGGGTGGCGGCCACTTCGGCGGCGCCCAGCGCGGCGCCGTGCACGTCATGGGTGCCGGCCTTGTTCGGCGAACCGAAACCGATAACGGTCTTGCACATCAGCAACGACGGCTTGTCGGTCACCTTGCGGGCTTCTTCAATCGCGGCCTTGATGGCGTCCGGGTTGTGGCCGTCGACGTTGCGCACCACGTGCCAGCCGTAGGCTTCGAAACGCAGGGCGGTGTCGTCGGTGAACCAGCCGTCGACGTGGCCGTCGATGGAGATGCCGTTGTCATCGTAGAAGGCGGTCAGCTTGCCGAGCTTGAGGGTGCCGGCCAGGGAGCAGACTTCGTGCGAGATGCCTTCCATCATGCAGCCGTCGCCCATGAAGGCGTAGGTGTGGTGGTCGACGATGTCGTGGCCGGGGCGGTTGAACTGCGCCGCCAGGGTGCGTTCGGCGATGGCGAAACCGACGGCGTTGGCGATGCCCTGGCCCAGCGGGCCGGTGGTGGTTTCAACGCCCGGGGTGTAACCGTACTCCGGGTGGCCCGGGGTTTTGGAATGCAGCTGACGGAAGTTTTCCAGCTCGCGCATCGGCAGGTCATAGCCGGTGAGGTGCAGGAGGCTGTAAATCAACATGGAGCCGTGGCCGTTGGAGAGCACGAAACGGTCGCGGTCAGCCCAGTGCGGGTTAGTCGGGTTGTGGTTGAGGTAGTCACGCCACAGGACTTCGGCGATGTCCGCCATGCCCATAGGGGCCCCCGGGTGGCCGGAATTTGCTTTTTGTACGGCGTCCATGCTGAGTGCGCGGATAGCGTTGGCAAGCTCTTTACGAGAAGACATAACGAAACTCCAGTGCGATTACAGTTGAGCGGCCAACATGTCTTCCAGCTTCTGCTGGTCGACGGCGAACAGGCGAATGCCTTCGGCGAGTTTTTCCACCGCCATGGCGTCCTGGTTGTGCAGCCAGCGGAACTCCGCTTCGGCCAGCGGAGCCGGTTGGTGGAAGCCCTCGGTAGACGGGGTCAGCTTGCGTTCGACCGGCTGCTCGCTGTTTTTCAGCTGTTCCAGCAGGTTTGGCGCGATGGTCAGGCGATCGCAGCCGGCCAGCGCCAGGATCTGCTCAACCTTGCGGAAGCTGGCGCCCATGATCACCGTCTGGTAACGATGACGCTTGTAGTATTCATAGATGGTGCGCACCGATTTCACGCCCGGATCCCGATCGGCGTCGTAGTCGGCGGCAGGCTGTTTGGCCTGGTACCAGTCATAGATGCGGCCGACGAACGGCGAGATCAGATACACGCCGGCTTCGGCGCAGGCGCGGGCCTGGGCGAAGGAGAACAGCAGCGTCAGGTTGGTGTTGATGCCTTCTTTTTCCAGCTCTTCGGCGGCTTTGATGCCTTCCCAGGTGGAAGCCAGTTTGATCAGGATGCGCGATTTGTCGATGCCTTGTTCTTGGTACATGGCGATCAGCTTGCGCGCTTTGGCGACGCACATGCCGCGGTCGAACGACAGGCGGGCGTCCACTTCGGTGGAAATGCGGCCCGGCACGCTTTTGAGGATCTCGACGCCGATATTGACCGCCAGCTTATCGCTGGCGTTGATCAGTTGGGTTTCCTTGCTGCCGCCCTGGCGGCGGGCATACTCCAACGCTTCGGTGATCAGCGCCTTGTACTGCGGCAGCGCGGCGGCTTTCAGGATCAGCGAAGGGTTGGTGGTGGCGTCCTGGGGTTCGAACTGGCGGATGGATTCGATATCGCCGCTGTCGGCGACCACCGTGGTCAGCTGCTTGAGTGCGTCTAATTGATTCATTGATAAGCTCCTTGACCAAGCTCAATGTAGGGAAATGAGAACCTTTTTCATCATAGGGGGAACACACTGCATCATCGGATCGAGAATGAAAATGCGCTTTTTCTGATTGTTGCGATGGATAATAACAATGAATGCCGAATAAACCCAGGCGGAACGCGGCTTGCGCGCGACCGCCATCGAGACGGCAGGCGGTTTAACGCCGTCCGGCCGCGTTTTCGTAATAGCCGATCCGCTCGACTTTCGGCGCCGATCCTCCCCCTTCAAACTCCGATTCCAGCCAGGCATCGACGATGGTTTTCGCCAGTTCGGCACCGATGACCCGCGCGCCCAGCGTGATGATCTGAGCATCATTGCTTTTGCGCGCCCGCTGGGCGGAGTAGGTATCGTGACATTGCGCCGCACGAATGCCGGGCACTTTATTGGCCACGATGCTCATACCGATGCCGGTGCCGCACAGCAGGATGCCCCGCCGATGTTTTTCCTCCCGTATCGCCTGCGCGACGCGATAGGCGATATCGGGATAGATCCCCGTTTCTGCGGCGCGATCCGTCGTGTAGTCAATGACGGGGATGTCCCGTTGTTGCAGGTGGGCAACGATCAGATCTTTCAGTTCAATGGCGGCATCATCGGCGCCGATGGCGATAGGCAGCATAGCGGTCTCCTGATTGGTAACGAAAAGGGTGGCGATCCTCGGTGGCGCCACGTTCATTACCGTATCCCTGTTTAATCAAATGTTCAATCTATGTTCTTTTGTTTTTTGCCTGGATTTTCAGTTTGCCACTGTAAAAGGTGATTTTAGTCACTAAAAAAGGGCTTTTAATCGTTAATCACTCTAGTGAAGACGGGTTTTTGAGCGATATCACACTTTGATAAGTTCACTGTGGGCAAATTGAATGCATGGCGTTAGTGTTCATTTGTTCTTTGTTTGTGTTAATGATCAAAAAAGTTTCCCTACCAGAGGAGAGTGCTATGTGTCAGACCTGCATAACAGAGGCGAAAATGGCGGCCGGTATCCCCGAGATCATGAAGGCGGTTGTGGCGTACGCCCCGAAAGATTACCGCCTGGAACAGGTGCCGGTACCGAAGATCGGCCCGAAAGAGATCCTGGTGAAGATCGAGGCCTGCGGCATCTGCGCCGGTGATGTTAAAGCGTTCGAAGGGGCGCCCAGCTTCTGGGGCGATGAAAAACAACCGGCGTACATCAAGGCGCCGATGATCCCCGGCCATGAATTTATCGGCCATGTCGTGGGGTACGGTGAAGGCGTCGAGGGCTTCAATCTCGGCGATCGCGTGATATCAGAACAAATCGTTCCCTGCTGGCAATGTCGCTTCTGCAACCGCGGTCAGTATTGGATGTGCGAAAAGCATGACCTGTACGGTTTCCAGAAAAACGTTAACGGCGGCATGGCCGAGTACATGAAGTTCACCAAAGAGGCGATTAACTATCATGTGCCGGCCGACCTGCCGATCGAAAAAGCCATTCTGATCGAACCCTATGCTTGCTCCTTCCATGCGGTGCAACGCGCCAATATCAAACTGGGCGATGTGGTGGTATTGGCCGGCGCCGGCACCCTGGGGCTGGGCATGATCGGGGCCATCAAGAAATCCGGGCCCTCGAAGCTGGTGGTGCTGGATCTGTCCGACGAACGTCTGGCCTTGGCGAAGCGCTTCGGCGCGGATGTGACGCTCAATCCCACCCGTGACGACGTGCCCGCCGCGGTTAAAGCGATGACCGAGGGCTACGGCTGCGACATCTACATCGAGGCGACCGGCGCACAGAAGTCCGTGGAACAGGGCCTGACGCTGATCCGCAAGCTCGGCACCTTCGTCGAATTTTCCGTGTTTAAGGATCCGGTGACCGTCGACTGGAGCATCATCAGCGACCGCAAGGAACTGGACGTGCTCGGTTCGCACCTCGGCCCTTACTGCTATCCGCTGGTGATCGAAGGCATCGCCAATGGCGATCTGCCGACCGAAGGCGTGGTGACGCATACGTTGCCGCTGGAACAGTTCGCCGAAGGTTTCGAGCTGATGAAGCGCGGTATCGGTTCAATCAAAGTGGTGCTTAATCCAAACCTCTGAAACCTGCGTCGTTCCTCGGGTGCGGGCGAGCCTGCGCCTCCATAATCACATGTGCTGGGGTGTTCTATGTTGCATGGACTGATTCATCGCATTGGTCTGTCACCGAAACTGCTGCTGGGCTATGCCGGCGTGTTGGTGTTCATGATGGGCGAAGGGCTGGAACAGGGCTGGCTGTCGCCGTATTTGATTGGCAAAGGGCTGAGCATTCAGGAATCGGCGCTGCTGTTCAGCGTTTATGGCTTTGCGGCCGCCATCGCCGCCTGGTTTTCCGGCGTGTTGGCGGAAATCTTTACCGCCCGGCGGGTGATGTTGGCCGGCCTGCTGCTGTTTCTGTTCGGTTCGGTGTGTTTTTTGACGTTCGGCCTGCCGAGCAACAACCTGGCGATCATGGTGCCGACCTATGCGCTGCGCGGCTTGGGTTATCCGTTGTTCGCCTACGGTTTTCTGGTGTGGGTGGCGTATGAGGCGCCGCCGGAAAGGCTGGGGTCGGCGGTGGGGATTTTCTGGTTCGTCTACAGCGGCGGGCTCAGCGTGCTGGGCGTGCTGTATTCCAGCATCATGCTGCCTTATCTCGGCGAGATCCACACGCTGTGGAGCGCGCTGATTTTCGTCGTGCTGGGCGCGGTGATTGCGCTGATGCTCAATCGCGACGACGGCGCGGCACAGAGCGGCAACCGGGAAAAAGCGTCGCTGGGTTATGTCTTGAAGGGCATCACCATCGCGTTTGAAAACCCGAAGATTGGCCTGGGCGGCATCGTGCGCACCATTAATACCTCTGCGGCTTACGGCTTCGTCGTATTCATGCCCATGTACATGATGGATATGGGGTTCACCCGCACGCATTGGCTGCAGATGTACGCCGCGCTGTGGACGGTCAACATCATTTTCAACCTGATTTTCGGCGTGATCAGCGACGGGCTCGGCTGGCGCAATGTGGTGATGTGGTTTGGCTGCGTCGGCTGTGCCTTGACCACGCTGATGTTCTACTACGTGCCGCAATTCTTCGGCGCCAACTACCTGCTGACCGTTTGCGCCGCCGGGTTGTTCGGCGCCTGCCTGGCGGCGTTCGTGCCGCTGTCGGCCATCATGCCGTCGCTGGCGCCGGACAATAAGGGTGCGGCGATGTCGATTCTCAATCTGGGGGCCGGCCTGAGCACCTTTGTCGGCCCGGCGGTGGTGGGGCTGTTTATCGGCAGTCTCGGCACCGTTGGCGTGATCTGGATCTTTACCGGTTTGTACCTGTTCAGCGGCGTGCTGATGAAATTTGTCACGCTGCCGAAAGAAAGCGCGACGGCGCAGGAAGAACGCGGCGCGAGTTTGGCGAAAATATCCTGACCGAGGGTGAAGTTCACAGTTTTAAGGGGAAATTTATGATTAATCATCAAACTACGGCGCCGCGCGAGCTCTCGCTGCAGGGCAAGGTGGCGTTGATTACCGGTGGCGCTGCGGGGATCGGTCTCGCTATTGCCGAACGCTATCTGCAAAACGGCGCGCGCGTGGCGCTGCTCGATCGGGCGCCGCAGGTTGCGGAAGTGGCGCGACAGCTGGGCGCCGAGGCGGCGGTGGGCGTCGTGGCCGACGTCACCGATGCCGCGTCGGTGGAGCGGGCGATAGCGCAGATTGAGGCGCATTTCGGGCGGCTGGACGTGCTGGTCAACAGCGCCGGCATCGTCGCGCTGCATCCGGCCGAGGAGTTGCCGGAAACGGCGTGGGATGCAACCCTGGCGGTCAATCTGAAAGGCGTGTTTCTTACCTGCCAGGCGGTGGGGCGCCGTTTCATTCGCCAGCGCGGCGGCAGCATCATCAATCTCGCCTCGCAGGCCGGGGTGGTGGCTTTGCCTAATCACCTGGCCTATTGCGCCAGCAAGGCGGGCGTAATCGGTCTGACCCAGGTGTTGGCGCTGGAGTGGGGGCCGCACAACGTGCGGGTCAACGCCATTTCGCCCACCGTGGTTTTGACGGAGCTGGGCCGTAAGGCCTGGTCAGGCGAGGTGGCGGAACAAATGAAGCAGAAAATCCCGCTGCGGCGTTTCGCCGAGCCGCAAGATATCGCCGCCAGCGCCCTGTTTTTGGCCGGCGACGCGGCGGCGATGATCACCGGCGCCAACCTGGTGGTCGACGGCGGTTACACCATTCAATAATTTCTTATTCAGGCGACAGAGAGGCCGCGATGAACAGAATCATTAACGATCCCGATCACGTAGTGGAAGACGCCATTCAGGGCTACAGGCTGGCCCACCCGAACTATTATGCCGCCACCGACAATGCGCGGGTGTTGAAATATCCGCCTGCGCCGATCGCCGGCAAAGTGGGCATCGTCACCGGCGGCGGTTCCGGCCACGAGCCGGCGTTCCTGGGGTATGTCGGCAAAAACATGTTGGATGCCGTCGCGATTGGCGAGATTTTTTCATCGCCTACGGCGGGGGCTTTTCTCGACGCTTTCAAGGCGGCGGACAGCGGTGCGGGCGTCGCTTGCCTGTACGGCAACTACGCCGGCGACAACATGAACGTCAAGATGGCGATCAAGAAGGCCACGGCGGCCGGCATACGGGTGAAAACCGTGGTGGCCAACGATGATGTCGCCTCGGCGCCGGCCAGTGAGATCGATAAACGGCGCGGCGTGGCCGGCGAAATTCTGATGTGGAAGGTCGGCGCGGCGGCGGCGGCCAAGGGATACGATCTGGACGGCGTGATCGGCGCGGCGCAAAAGGCCATCGACCGGTGTCGTTCGATCGGCGTCGGCCTCAGTTCCTGCACCATTCCCGCGGTCGGCAAACCCAATTTTCATATCGAAGACGGCAAGATGGAGATCGGCATCGGCCATCACGGCGAACCGGGCATTGAGGTATCGCCGATCCAATCGGCGTCGGCGATGGCCGGCACCATGCTCGATTTCGTGCTCAACGACATGCCGCTGGAACAGGGGCAGGAGGTGGCGTTGCTGATCTCCGGGCTTGGCGCCACGCCGGTGATGGAGCTGTATATCTATTATGCCGAAATAGAGCGTCGGTTGACGGCGAAAGGCGTGCGGGTGCATCGGCGCTACGTCGGCAATTACTTCACTTCGCTGGAAATGATGGGCGTGACGCTGACGCTGATGACGCTGGATGACGAACTGAAAACGCTGCTGGACATGCCGGCGCAATCTTTAGGCTTAACCCAGGTGGAGTGAATCATGACGGAACAAATTTCAACCCGGTACGGCAGTGAGATCGTTACGGGGCTGATAGAAACCATTGTCAGCAACCGCGAGTATCTGAGCGAAATCGACGGCGCCATCGGCGACGGTGACCACGGCATTAATATGTCGAAGGGATTCGCGATGTGCGGCGATGCCATTCGCGGCCGCGAGCTCACGCTGGCGCAGGCGTTCGATGCGGTATCGGATGCGCTGATGGAGGGCATCGGCGGTTCGATGGGGCCGCTGTACGGCAGCCTGTTCATGGGCATGGCGGAGAGCGTCCGTGAGCGCAGCGTGCTGGACAAGCAGGCATTTTTGGCGATGTTGCACGGCGGGTTGCGCGAACTGCAGGACATCAGCAGCGCGGGCGTGGGCGACAAGTGTCTGATGGATACGCTGATACCGGCGGTGGCGGCATTTGAGCAGGCGGTGGGGCGCGGTGACGACTTCGCCGCTGCGCTGGAACAAATGAAAATCGCCGCAGAGCGCGGGCGGGACTCCACCCGCGAGCTGGTGGCGAAAATCGGCCGCGCCAGCCGTCTGGGCGAGCGTTCGCGCGGCGTACTGGACGCCGGCGCGGTATCTTGCTGCCTGCTCTTGACCCGATTGGCGGACGAGGTGGAGCAACGACTGAATACCGTTGCCGCCTGAACGCGTTATACTAGCGGGCATTCAGCCTTGTCGGAGGGGCGTGTATCGTCCCTCCGCCATCATCAACCGGCCTGCCGTGGGGAAACGTCTAACGGATGGAAAAACAAACTGTGTCCCAGGATAACGAACTGCTGACCGAAATCGCCGTTGCTTATTATCAGGATGAGATCACGCAGGAAGAGATCGCCAAAAAGTTCGGTATCTCACGGATCAAAGTCGGTCGTTTGCTCAAGCGCGCCAAGGAAGAAGGCATCGTCGAGATCAACGTGCGTTATCACCCGGTATTCAGCACCCGGCTGGAACAGCAGATGATGGAACGTTTTCCCATCAGCCGCGCGTTGATCGCGCTCGACCATCAGGACGAAGAGGAACAGCGTCGGCAGGTGGCGGCGCTGGTGTCCAATTATCTGGCGATGTCGCTGAAAGACGATATGGTGTTGGCGGTCGGCCAGGGACGCAACGTGGCGGCGATCGCCGATCATGTCGGCAGCGTGACGGAACGCAACTGCAAGTTCATCTGCGGCATCGGCGGCACCCACCGTCCGGGCGACGCGATCAACGCCGACCATATCAGCCGGCGTCTGGCGAAGAAGTTCGGCGGCAGCAGCGAGACGCTCTATGCGCCGGCCTACGTCGAAAATCGCGCGCTGAAAGACGCCTTCATGCAGAACGGCACGATCAAGGAAACGCTGGATCGTGCGCGTAAGGCCGATGTGGCGTTAGTCGGCATTGGCGACATGAATGAAAACAGTTATATGGTGAAATTGGGGTGGTTTACGCCGCACGAGATTATCGACGCCAGCCTTAATCAGGGCGTGATCGGCGACATCGCCGGCTATGATTTTTTCAATGCTCAGGGGCAGCATGTCGACACGGTGATGAATGACAGAGTGATCGGGCTGAGCATTGATGAGCTGCGCAAAATCCCTTGCGTGATCGCCATTGCTTCCGAGAATACCAAGGCGCTGGCGATTTTGGGCGCTTTGCGCACCGGCGCCATCGACATTATCGCCACCAGCGCGCTCAATGTGCGCACTATCCTCAACATGTCGCAATAGCGGCACCCGCAAAAAAGGGTTCAGCGCCAGGCTGAACCCTCAACGATCTCCTCATTTGACCGATTATTTGCTCAGGTTGACGTCGATCGCCTGATAGAAGGCGTTAGCGGTGTCGGCTATGTCCCACACGGCAAGGATCACGTGCGAACCGCTGCGATCTGCCGGTATGTTGCACTGGTGGGTGACCTGTGCGGCAGGGATGGCGCCGCCGTCGTTGAACTGGCAGAACGGCGTCAGGTCAAAGGAAGCGCGGGTCAGCGGCTGCGAAGCGTCCCAGTTCGGCTTGGTGATGAAATAGCGCCAGCTGGTGGTGCTGTGACGGGCGGTCAGCTTCCAGGTAAAGGAGTTCGGGCCGGTTTTCAGGTTGAGCTTGTTCCAGCGCGTCGGCGTTTGCTGATCCAGTTCGAAGAAGGTGGACTTGTCGGCGCTGGCGATATGGCCGTCAGCCGGGCCGGCCTGCGGGAAGCCTTTCAGGCCTTCGACGCTCTGCGGTTCATACTGCACGCTGCCGCACTGCGTGTTGAGCTGCAGTTTGCACTGATAGGCGCGGCTGGCCGGCGATTCGACATAACCGTGAGCATTCGCCTGTTGCGAAACGCCGAACATGGCCGCGCTCAGCAGGCCCAGAGAGAGCAGGGTACGGGAAGTTTTGTTCATAAGTCACTCCTGACTGAAATTATGTTGTAAGTTGAGCGTATTTCACCGACAAAATGAGAGACTAATAACGCAATTGGAAATAACCATTTCTGTCGGCTTGTTTTATTTTTACCATTCTGGTTTGGCCGTAGATCGGAATGTTTTACCGGCTATTAACGAAAAATATTATGATGACAATCTTTGATCGTTAGGCCGAATTTATTTAACTGTCACAGTGTAAAAGCACGGCGCTATGATGAAATTTATATCAAGTAGTGATGAATAGTATTTAAGATAGCGCTCTCATTTATGAAGTATATTGCTTGTTGCGTTGAGTACCCTTGTTTGATTTGATCGATTTTTGTGCGCCACCACCTTGGGAATTTAGTGTCATTTTCTTATTTTATTTTAAAGAGGAATTTGTATGACTAGATTATCCCTGGACGCGATTAAAATAATCAGCACCATCAAGAACACCGGATCTTTCTCTATGGCGGCGGAGGCGCTGCATAAAACGCCTTCGGCGATCTCTTATCGGGTTTCCAATATTGAAAGCAAACTCTGCGTGAAACTTTTTCATCGCAATGGCCCCATGATTACCCTGACGGATGAAGGGGAATTTCTCCTGCAGGAAGGCAGTTGGATTTTAAATGCGGTGCAGGATCTGGAAAGCCGGGTGCGCAACATCCCCAAGCTGGACAATAATATCCGCCTGGCGGTAGATACCTTCTTCCCGCTGGAAACGCTGACGCAGGATATCCGCGACTATATTCAACATTGCCCGAACGCCAATATCTCGGTGCAGCGGGAAGCGTTGAACGGCACCTGGGATGCGCTGAAGAACAACCGGGCGGATCTGATCATCGCCATCGGCCAAATCCCCGACAGCGTGCAGGCCAAAACCCTGATGCTCGGCAAGCTCAATTTCGTGCTGTGCGTATCGCCTTCCCACCCATTCGCGGCGCAGAGAAAGCCGGTATGCAAGAAGCAGCGGTTGAACGACATCGTGGTCGCGATCGCCGACAGCAGCCATGAGCTGCCCAAACGCAATCACGGTACGCTGCCCTTGCAGCGTCAACTGGTGGTGTGCGATGTGGAAAGCAACCTGGCGCTGCTCAAGCGCGGCATCGGCCATGCTTTTCTGCCGCCTGCGCTGATCGAAAAGGAACTGGCCAGCGGCGAACTGGTGACGGTGCCGGTGGAGATGCAAAAGGGCGACGAAATGATTTGGCTGGCGTGGCACCCGGCTAGCAAGGGCGCCGGGTTTAACTGGTGGCATGAGCGGCTGACGCGCAAAAGCGATGTCTACAGCCTGATGGGCCGCGAAGTGGTGCGGGATGGCGGTTATCCATGGTGCCACAACTGAAGGAATAGAGACGAAGGGACGCGAAAATCAAACGGTTAACTCAATGAAAACCCCGCAGCATTCGGCTACGGGGTTTTTTTATGGTTTACGCTACGCGGCCCACCTTCAGCCAGGCGCTGTCTGAACCCGGCGCAGAGGTGATGTAACCCCACTTGGTCTGCCAGACGTAGCCCTGGTAGGACACCAGCGCGCCCTGCGCGTAAGTGGTGCCCGGCACATAGGCCGGCGCGGTCATGATAGGCAGGTTGCCGGGGCCGACGCCGGTGTAGCGCAGCCCGGTGCCCATATCCAGCTGGCTGTCGTCGTAGTCCGCGGCGTTGAAATAGCGATCCAGCGCGGCCAGCAGATCGCCGTTGCGGTTGTCTTGCCCCAGATGCCAGAACATCACGCCGCCCAGCTGCTGCTGCTTGATGTACTTCGCTTTGTATTTGAAGCTCTCGGCATCGTCATAGGTGACGAACAGCCCGTTCTGCGCATGATACAGATAAGGGGTTTTGGTCTTGTCGTTCCACAACCGCTGATAGCCGTAGTTGCCCTGCAGCATCTGCTCCAGCTGGCGATAGGAGGCGATGCGCGGATCCTTGTCGCGCACGCACTCTTCGCAGCCCACCAGCCAGTAGTCGGTGCTCGGATACGGATCTTCGCCCGGCGTGCTGTGGCTGCTGTATTGCCCGCCGTTGCCGCCGCTGACGCCCTTGAAGGCGCGGCCGTAGAAGGGCACGCCCATGACGATTTTGGCGCTCGGCACGCCTTCCATCATCAGGTGCTGCTGCACCGCGGCGTCGACCGTCAGGCTGAACGGGCTGGGGAAGGCGCGGGTCAGCTCTTCCCAGCTCCAGCCCAGATTGGCTTCGCGCAGCGCGTTGTAGAAGGTCGGCCCGGCCGCATCGCCGAACAGCGCCGCCTGGTGGTTGGTTACCTTCTCCCAGGGGCCGGCCAGATCGTAGGTCATCAGGTTGATGTAATCGAGCGGCGCGACGATCTGCGCCAGCTTGCTGTAATAGCGCGACAGGAAGAAGGCGCCGCCGGCGCCGGCGATGGTCAACTGATACGGCAACGCCTGGCGGCCGTCCGTGATGGTTTGCTGGTTCAGCAAGGTGCGGATCTCCTGCAGCGCGGCGATGAAACCGTCCACTTCCGCCGCTTGCGGGTATTCCCAGTCGATGTCCACGCCGTCGAAGCCGTAATCCTTCATGATGCGCACGCAGGATTGGGCGAACTTGGCGCGCGACGCCGGGGTTTTCACCGCGTTGACGTAGTTGGCGTGCGACACGCCCAGATCGTTGGAGTAGTACCAGCCGCCGATGGAGAACATGATGCGCAGGCTGGGGTTATGCGCTTTGAGCGCGGTCAAACGGTTGACCACATCGCGCGCCTTGGCGTCGTTGGTGGCCGGATCCCAGGCGCATTCCAGGTTGCTGTTGATATCCAGGAACGAGAAGTTAATGTGCGTCAGCTGTTTGGCTTTGGCCGGCGTGATGTTGGAAACCGGGAACGGCACGATAGAGGTATCGGACTCGGTGTAATTATTGATTTGGTTGGTTGGAATAAAATAATACCCAATAACGGCTTTGCGTGTGGACATGGCATTTCTCCAGAGTGGATGTTTTTATGATGGGGAAGTATTTCCCACCGACATTAATGTTTATTTTTCGTAAAAACAAAAGTCGAAATAAATCACCATAAGAATGAATTTTTTATTCACTGCCGCCTGTCTTGGCGTTTATGTGTTGTGCCAACGTTCAGCGTGAATGAATTCGACCATAGGGCCTGTATTTATTCATTTGCTTTGTAATAGCATCCTTAACTAGATTCTGATTATCCGATGTCCCACCGGCCGTGATTGGCATTTAATTAAAAATAAAAAGGAGATGAGCTATGTCCAGCATAGAGCCTGACGCTGTTGGCTTAATAGTCCAGCGAGTATGTGAATATCTTCAGCCGGTATTGAACGCCATTCTGGCCGGCGTGATGGCGCTATTACATGGCGCCTACCGCAACGTGGGCATTCGGCGACGCTTATTGAATGCGGCGATGTGCGCGTTATTGGCCTGGACGGTGCGCGATGCGCTGGCGTTGATGGGCCTGGAATTAAAGTGGGCGAATTTGGCCAGCGTACTGATTGGTTTTATGGGGGCGGATTACATCAACGCCTTAATTAAAAAATTCATCGGCAAAAAGACGGGGTTTAAAAATGTTAAATGACATTGAAGATATTCGTTTTACCGCCCGCAGCGAAGAGAACCTGCGCGGCGTGCACCCGGATCTGGTGCGCGTTATTCGCCTGGCGCTGCGTTATTCGCTGGTGCCGTTTTCCGTCAGCGAGGGGCTGCGCAGCATGGCGCGCCAGCGGGAAATGGTGCGCGCCGGCAGCAGCCAAACGCTGCGCAGTCGCCACCTGACCGGGCACGCGGTGGACGTGGTGGCGATGCCGGCGGGCGTGGTCTCCTGGGAGTGGGATTACTACGCGCAAATTGCGGTGGCGGTGCGGCGCGCGGCGCGTGAATGCGGCATCAACGTCGAATGGGGCGGCGAATGGAAAACTCTCAAGGACGGCCCGCACTTCCAGCTGGCGTTTCGGGACTACCCGGCATGAGCGGCTGGCTGCAGAAACTGATGCAGGGCGGGTTGCTGCTGCTGTTGCTGGCGGCCATCTGCCTCGGCGGCTACAGCTCGCTGTTGTCGCACCAGTTGGCGTCCGCGCGGCAACAGGCGGCGGAATTGCAAAAAAGCCTGGCGCAGCAGGCGGGGCTTATCGCCACCTTGCAGACACAGGACGCGCAAAACCGCGCGCTGATGGCGGCGCAGCAGCGGCAGGAACAGCAGCTGCGCCAGCAACACGAGGCTTATCAGAGGAAATACCGTGAAGCGATTAAAAACGATCCCTGCGCCGCTCGGCCTCTGCCTGGCACTGTGCTTGAGCTCCTGCGCCCGGCCACCGGCGCCGCAGGCCATGCCGCTGTTGCCCCCTGAGTCGGTGTTCGCTCCCTGTGAGCAGCCGCAGTTGCAGGGGGAGACCTGGGGCGATGCGGTGAGCTATGCCCTGGCATTACAAACCTCGTTACACATTTGCGCCGGCCAGGTGGAGACGCTCAACGCCTGGCGCGTCACGCTGCCGCCGCGCTGACGGCGGCGTTTCTCTGCTCGTCCCGCAGGCCTTCTTTTTTTACTTTTAAAACGCTCTTTCGACCAAGGTTATGGCGCGCTTCAAAGTTTGTGATGTTTCTCTCACTATACTTCAAGGCTGTGCCCTGTCATTGTAATTGGGCGCCATGGCCCACGGCAGGGCGCAGCCTCAAAGCCTTACCTCAACATAAAAGCAAAAAACAAAGGAATCCATAATGGACGAACAGCTCAAACAGAGTGCCCTTGATTTCCATCAGTTTCCTGTCCCAGGGAAGATCCAGGTTTCCCCTACCAAACCGTTGGCGACTCAGCGCGATCTGGCGCTGGCCTATTCGCCGGGCGTCGCCGCGCCTTGCCTCGAGATCGCCGAAGATCCGCTGGCGGCCTACAAATACACCGCGCGCGGCAACCTGGTGGCGGTGATTTCCAACGGCACGGCGGTACTGGGTCTGGGCAATATCGGCGCGTTGGCCGGTAAGCCGGTGATGGAAGGCAAGGGCGTTTTGTTCAAGAAGTTTTCCGGTATCGATGTATTTGATATCGAAGTGGATGAGCATAACCCTGACAAGTTAATCGACATTATCGCCGCGCTGGAACCGACCTTCGGCGGCATCAACCTGGAAGACATCAAGGCGCCGGAGTGTTTCTACATCGAACAGAAACTGCGTGAGCGCATGAAGATCCCGGTGTTCCACGACGACCAGCACGGCACGGCGATCATTACCACCGCCGCGGTGCTCAACGGCCTGCGCGTGGTGAAGAAGAACATCTCCGACGTGCGTTTGGTGGTGTCCGGCGCCGGCGCGGCGTCCATCGCCTGCCTGAACCTGCTGGTGGCGCTGGGGCTGCGTCAGCAGAACATCACCGTCTGCGACTCGAAGGGCGTCATTTATAAAGGCCGCGACGCCAACATGGAGCAGACCAAGGCCGCCTACGCCATCGAGGATAACGGCCAGCGCACGTTGGGCGACGCCATCCCGAACGCCGACATCTTCCTCGGCTGCTCCGGCCCGGGCGTCCTGACGCAGGATATGGTGAAAACCATGGCGCGCGATCCGCTGATCATGGCGCTGGCCAACCCGGAACCGGAAATTCTGCCGCCGCTGGCCAAAGCGGTGCGCCCGGACGCCATCATCTGTACCGGCCGTTCCGACTACCCGAACCAGGTGAACAACGTCCTGTGCTTCCCGTTCATTTTCCGCGGCGCGCTGGACGTGGGCGCCACCACCATCAACGAAGAGATGAAGCTGGCCTGCGTGCACGCCATCGCCGATCTGGCGCTGGCGGAGCAGAGCGACGTGGTGGCTTCCGCGTATGACGATCAGGATCTCTCCTTCGGGCCGGAATACATCATTCCGAAACCGTTCGATCCGCGTCTGATCGTCAAGATCGCGCCGGCGGTGGCCAAGGCGGCGATGGATTCCGGCGTGGCGACGCGCCCGATCGAAGACTTCGACGCCTATGTGGAGAAGCTGGCGGAGTTCGTCTACAAAACCAACCTGTTCATGAAACCGATCTTCTCGCAGGCGCGCAAAGAGATGAAGCGGGTGGTGCTGGCGGAAGGCGAGGAAGAGCGCGTGCTGCACGCCACGCAGGAGCTGGTGTCGCAGGGGCTGGCTTTCCCGATCCTGGTCGGCCGGCCGAGCGTGATCGAGATGCGCCTGAAAAAGCTGGGCCTGCAGCTGACGCCGGGCAAAGATTTCGAAGTGGTGAACAACGAGTCGGATCCGCGCTTCAACGAATACTGGGGCGAGTACTACCAGATCATGAAACGCCGCGGTGTTTCGCAAGAGCAGGCGCGCCGCGCGGTGATCGGCAACCCGACGCTGATCGCCGCCATCATGCTGCACCGCGGCGAAGCGGATGCGATGATCTGCGGCACCATCGGCAGCTACCACGAGCATTACGACGTGGTGAAGAACGTGTTCGGCTTCCGTGAAGGCGCGCACGTCGCCGGCGCGATGAACGCGCTGCTGCTGCCGAGCGGCAACACCTTCATCGCCGACACCTACGTCAACGACGATCCGACGCCGGAACAGCTGGCGGAGATCACCCTGATGGCGGCGGAAACCGTGCGCCGCTTCGGCATTGAGCCGAAGGTGGCGCTGCTGTCTCACTCCAGCTTCGGCTCGTCTGACTGCCCGGCGGCGCGCAAGATGCGCAAAACGCTGGAGCTGGTGAACGAGCTGGCGCCGGAGCTGGAGATCGACGGCGAAATGCACGGCGACGCCGCGCTGGTGGAAAGCATCCGTCACGATCTGATGCCGGACAGCCCGCTGAAAGGCTCGGCCAACCTGCTGATCATGCCGAACATGGAAGCGGCGCGCATCAGTTACAACCTGCTGCGCGTCTCCTGCTCGGAAGGGGTGACCGTCGGGCCGGTGCTGATGGGGGTCGCCAAGCCGGTGCACATCCTGACGCCGATCGCCTCGGTGCGCCGCATCGTCAACATGGTGGCGCTGGCGGTGGTGGAAGCCCAGACCGAACCGCTGTAAGGCCGGGATGAATGACTGGCCCCCTGCGCCGTAGGCGCCGGGGGCTTTTTTATTTCCAGCGGACGCGGTACAAATAATCGTCAAATATGTACATGTACAGGTAAAGAAAATGACTACGATTAGCTACACGGCGGCGAGAAACAATTTGGCCGAGGTGCTTTTGGAAGCGCAAAAACAGCCGGTGGAAGTGACGCGCCGCGGACACGATGAGGTTTACATCATCAGTAAGGCCGACTATGAGGTTTTGGTCAAAGCCAAAGTGAAAGCGCGCATTCAGGCTAAACACGCGGATACGATTAAGGCGCTGGCCAATAGTTGATCTTTTTGACCGCAGAGGATATTGCGGAATTCAATGCTGAAATTGTGCCTCACGGCCGCCAGGAAGGCAGCAAGGTTGAGGCTGTAGCCAACCGCGTGCTCAATGCTTACCACTATGAGAACGTCACCGACGTTTACCGTTTGGCCGCGTTCTATCTCATCGCCATCAGCCACGGTCACATTTTTCTTGATGGCAATAAGCGCACGGCCTTCCAAAGCATGGCGCTATTTCTCGGTATTAATGGCATTGCACTGCGGGAAGACGCAGAACTGGTCGAAATTACGGTTGAAGCAGCCCAAGGCCGCCTCAACGTTGAACATTTACGCCGGCTAACCGAATAACCTCCTTTCTCATTTCTTGTAGCGCGCGGCGATGGCGCGGATATCCTGCGGGGTGGTGCGGCAACAGCCGCCGATCAATTGCGCGCCGAGCGCGCGCCACTCTGTCGCCCGATCGGCCAGGCTGCCGTGTTCGCCGCCGCAGGCGTGCCAGGTTTTGCTCACCGCATCGTAATGCTCGCCGGAGTTCGGGTAGACCAGCAGCGGTTTGTCGGCCAGCGCGCTCAGCTGACGCAGCGCCGGGGCGACCTTGTCCAACGCGATGCAGTTGATGCCGATCGCCAGCACCTGCGGGTTGCCGCGCAGTGCGGACATGACCTCCGTCAGCGGCGTGCCGTCACTGAGGTGTTGGCTGTCGCGCAGGGTGAAGGCGAACCAGGCGCCGAGCGTCGGGAACTCCTGCAGCAGCGTCAGCAGCGCCTGCAGTTCAGCGAACGACGGCAGCGTTTCGCAGGCCAGCAGATCGACGCCGGCGGCGGCCAGCGCGGCGAGGCGCGGGCGGTGGAAGGCAATGAAGTCATCCTGCGCCAGCCGATAGTCGCCGCGGTATTCCGAGCCGTCGGCCAGATAGGCGCCGTACGGGCCTACCGAACCGGCGATCAGCAGCGGCGCGGCCTGCGGGTGTTCGGCCAGATAATCGCGGCGCGCGCGTTGCGCCAGCTGCACGCTTTTGGCGATCAGCGCCAGCGACCGATCCTGATCCAGGCCGCGACGCAAAAAGCCCTGCGGCGTGGCCTGATAGCTGGCGGTGATGGCGCATTGAGCGCCGGCGTTGAAATAATCGAGATGCACCTGATAGATAAGCTCGGGATTTTCAATCAGCACCTTGGCCGACCACAGCGGATCGGTCAGATCGCAGCCGCGCGCTTCCAGTTCGGTGGCCAGCGCGCCGTCCAGGATCAGCGTCGGCTGTTCGGCCAGCAGGCGGGCGACGGGGTTGTTAACCGACATGTTGTTCTCCCAAAGCATTTTTTTGCCCGGCGCGCCGGGTCAGGAAATAGGTGAGGTAGCACAGGGCGACGAACGGCAGCCCGCAGTAGAGCGCAATGCGCTGCTCCGGATCGAACGCCAGCCCGATACAGGCCAGCAGGCACAACGCAAAGCCGAGGATCGGCGTCAATGGATAGCCGGGGGCGCGGTATTTCAGGCCGCTTATCGGCTGGCCGCTGCGCAGATAGGCGCGGCGGAAAGCATAGTGGGCGGTGCAGATGCTCAGCCACACCGCCACCACCGCAAAGCCTGAGATCGCCGACAGGGCGACGAACACCGTGTCCGGTGCGATCACGCTGGTCAGCAGCGCCAGCACGCCGCCGAGCATGCTGAAGGTCAGGGCGTTGATCGGAATGCCGCGTGTATTGACGCGCGCAAAGTAGGCCGGCAGGGTGCGCTGGTGGGCCAGCGACCACAGCATGCGCCCCGAAGCGTACAGGCCGGAGTTGGCCGCCGAGAGGATGGCGGTCAGGATCACGAAGTTGAAGATATCGGCGGCGTAAGGCACGCCGATGCGTTCAAACACCAGCACGAACGGGCTTTTGACGATCCCCGCCTGATCCATCGGGATCAACGCCGCCAGCACGAAGACCGTGCCGATAAAGAACAGCATCAGGCGGATCACCGTGGTGCGGATCGCCAGCGGCACGACTTTCTCCGGGTTCTCGGTTTCACCGGCGGCGATGCCGATCAGCTCCGTGCCGGAGAAGGCAAAGTTCACCGCCACCATGGTCATCAGGATCGGCAGCGTGCCGTGCGGCAGCCAGCCGGAAGCGGTCAGGTTATGCAGGAACGGCGCCGGCGTGCCGTCTTTCATCGGCAGCAGGCCGAACATGGCGGCGCCGCCCAGAATGATGAACGCCAGAATGGTCACCACTTTGATCAGCGAAAACCAGAATTCGCTTTCGGCAAAAAAACGGGTGGTCACGACGTTGAGCAGGAAAATCGCCGCGCAGAAGATCAGGCACCACAGCCACACCGGCGACTGCGGGAACCAGTACTGCATGCAGAATCCGGCGGCGGTCAGGCTGGAGCCCAGCGCCACCGTCCAGGTGAGCCAATACAGCCAGGCGACGGCATAGCCGGTGGCCGGCCCCAGATAGCGCGAAGCGTAGACGTGAAAGGCGCCGGTTTCCGGCATCGCCACCGACAGCTCACCCAGGCACAGCATCACCAGGTACACCACCAGCGCGCCGATCAGGTAGGCCAGCAGGGTGCCGAGCGCCCCGGTGGTAGAGATGATATAACCGGTGTTGAAAAACAGCCCGGTGCCGATCACGCCGCCCAGCGACAACATCACCAGGTGCCGGGCCTTCATGCTGCGTTTGAACTGCCCTGCGGCGGGCGCCGATGCGTGCATAATAATCTATCCGTATAGACGTCTAAATATCTGAATGGCTATTGGTTATACCCGTAATGCCTTTTTAACGCAATGCGCCACCGGCGATCGCCGCGTAAAAAAATCGTTAAGTCGGATCTATATGCAAATGATAATTATTATCTATAATATCGCCATTTTCGCTAATGGGGCAACATGATGAGATATCTGATTTTATTGGCGGCCTTGGCGCTCGGCGCCTGCAGCCAAACGCCGGTGAAGGCGCCGGCCAATGACGTCGCGAGTTTGGGGAGCATCACCGATCTGCACAGCGGCGCGAGCCTGACGCCGGAGCAGCTGTTGACGCGATTGGCGCAGCAGCCGCGGGTGATCGTCGGGGAAAAACATGACAATCCTTACCACCATCAGGTTGAGCAATGGCTGGTGCAGCAACTGCCGCAGCGGCGGCCGCAGGGCAGCGTGCTGATGGAGATGATCAACCCGAACCAGCAGGCGCAGGTGGACAAAGTCAAGCAGTGGCTGCAGAGCGACCCCACAGTGCGTGACGGCCGCGTGGCGGAGCTGATCGCCTGGCAGCCGGGCTGGAAGTGGGAACTGTATGGCGGGGTGACGATGGCGGCGATGCGCGCGCCATTCCCGCTGTGGTCAGCCAACCTGGATCGCAGCGAGATTACGGCGTTCTATCAGCAGCCGCAGTTCCCGGCGGGGCAGCTATCGGCGCAGCCGGCGGTGCGCAAGGCGTTGGAAGAGACCATCCGCACTTCGCACGGCGGCAAGATTGAGGCCGACCAACTGCACGCGATGTTGGCGATCCAGCAGCAGCGCGATCGGCGCATGGCGGAACGTTTGCTGGCGGCGCCCACGCCCGCGCTGTTGATCGCCGGCGGCTATCACGCCGCCAAATCGGTGGGCGTGCCGCTGCACGTGCGGGATCTGCAACCGGCGGCGGCGCCGACGGTGCTGATGCTGGCGGAGCCGGGCGTACAGGTCGATGCGAACACGGCGGACTACCTGTGGATCACACCATCAGTGAAATGAATACGTTAAGGCAGTGAAAAGGGGTGTTAATTATAGTTGCAAATGATTATCATTAGTAAATGTGATCTGAAATCATTCGCAATTAAGCAAGCTAATGCCCCTATGTTAAGTCAGTCTTATTCCCTTCCGGCCTTTGAGCTGCCGCAGCCGCGCTGGGCGCGCGGCCTGCTGCTCGCCCTGGCGGCGCACGCGGCGTTGGTGCTGCTGTTTTATTGGCCGCAGACGGCGCTGGAGCCGGTGGCGCTGCCGCCGCCGGCGGTGATGATGAGCTGGGCGGCGCAGATTGAAGCGCCGGAAAGCAAACCGCTGCCGCTGGGCATGCAGCAGGCGGAGTCCGCCGCGGCGCAGCCCGCTGAGCAGCAGCAACAGCCGGATCTGCCCAAGCTGGCGCGCGCCGATAAAGCGAAAATCGTGACGGCGCAGCAGAAGCGGGCCGAACGCCGTCCGCCGCAAAAAACGCAGCCGAAGCCGCAGGAACAGGCCAAAGAGACGCGCAACGCCGCCGCGTCCAACGCCGCCGCACCGCAGGCGCAGACGCTCTCTCACCAAACCGCCGCCCCGATCAACAGCGACGCCAACAGCAGCGCGCAGGCCAAGCTGTCGTGGGAGAGTCTGGTGAAGGGCAAACTGAACCGCATCAAAGAGTATCCCCCGGATGCCCGCAACCGCCGGCGTAGCGGCATGCCGCTGGTCAGTTTTAGCGTCGACGCGCACGGGCGGGTGTCGAACGTGACTCTGCAGATCCGTTCCGGCACCGCGTCGCTGGATCGGGAAGCGGTAGCGGTGGTGTCGCGCGCGCAGCCGTTGCCGCCGCCGCCGCCGGAGATGCTGCAGCAGGGGGCCGTCAGGGTAAGGATGCCGATCGATTTCAATCTGGCGGAGCTGAACGCCCGCCGTTAATGCCCGCAGACGCGGCAGCGCCGCCGTCCGGCTCTTCAAACTTCGTGAGGGATTATGAATCCGCTGTTATTTACCCCGCGCCGTCGCATCGCGGCCGCGCTCTGGCTTTCTTTAGGCGTCGCCGGCGCCGCGCTGGCGCAACCGCAGCCGCCGTTGGCGGAACGGGCGCCGAAAGTGCTGACGGCGCACGGCGAGACGCGCACCGACGATTACTACTGGCTGCGCGACGACAGCCGAAAAGAGCCGAAGGTGCTGGACTACCTGAAGGCGGAGAACCGCTACACCGAGCAGATGATGGCGCCGTACCAAAAGCTGCGCGCCACGCTGTATCAGGAGATGCTGGGCCGCATGAACCCAGACGATCGTTCGGTGCCGTATCAACTCAACGGCTATCGCTATCAGGAAAGCTACGCCGCCGGTAAAGATTTCGCGCTGTATCAACGCCAGGCGCTCACCGCCGACGCGACGTGGCAAACCCTGCTGGACGCCAACCAGCGCGCGGCCGGCCATGCCTATTATCGCCTGGGGGCGATGGACGTCAGCCGGGACAACCGCCGTCTGGCGGTGGCCGAAGATCTGCAGGGCCGCCGCCAATACCGCATCTCCCTGCGCGAGATAGGCAGCGAACGCTGGTCGCCGGAAACGCTGGAAAACACCTCCGGCAACATGGTGTGGGCCAACGACAACCAAACCCTGTTCTACGTGCGCAACCACCCGCAAACGCTGCTGCCGTATCAGGTCTACCGTCATCAGTACGGCACGCCGACGGCGGAAGATAAGCTGGTGTACCAGGAGAACGATCCGGCGTTCTACCTCAGCCTCGGCCGTTCTTCTTCGCGCGATTACCTGATACTCACCATCAGCGGCAACACCACCTCCGAAGTGCGCCTGATCGACGCCAACCAGCCGCAGCGCGAGCCTCAGCTGTTCGCCGCCCGGCAAAACGGCCGCGAGTATTATCTCGATCACTACCGCGGCGAGTTCTATCTGCGTTCCAACCATCAGGATCCGAACTTCGGCCTGTACCGCACGGCGGCGGCGGGCAACCCCTGGCAGACGCTGATTGCGCCGCAGGCGCAGCACGAGGTGGAGAGCTTCAGCCTGTTCCGCGACTGGCTGGTGGTGCAGGGACGCGCCAACGGGCTGGTGCAGCTGCGGCAAATCAGCTGGGACGGTAAAACCGAGCGCGCCATCCCGTTCGACGACGCCAGCTACATGGCCTGGTTGGGCTATAACCCGGAGCCGGACAGCGATCGGTTGCGCTACGGCTATTCGGCGATGACCACGCCGACCCGCACCTATGAGTGGGATCTGAACAAGGGCGATCGCACCCTGCTCAAGCAACAGGAAGTGAAAGGCGTCGATCCCAGCCTGTATCACAGCGAACGCATTTGGATCACGGCGCGCGACGGCGTGAAGGTGCCGGTCTCGCTGGTATATCGCAAATCGCTGTTCAAAAACGGGCATAACCCGCTGCTGGTCTACGGCTATGGCGCTTACGGCATGAGCATGGATCCGGCGTTCAGCGCCAACCGTATCAGCCTGCTGGATCGCGGCTTCGTCTATGCGCTGATCCACGTGCGTGGCGGCGGCGAGTTGGGGCAGAGCTGGTACAAACAGGGCAAGCTGACGCACAAACCGAACAGTTTCAACGATTTCATCGACGCCACCCAGGCATTGGTCAACGGCGGCTACGGCCAGCCGGGGCGCATTTACGCCATGGGCGGCAGCGCCGGCGGATTGCTGATGGGGGCGGTGATCAATCAGGCGCCGCAGCTGTACAACGCGGTGGTGGCGCAGGTGCCGTTCGTCGACGTGGTGACCACCATGCTGGATGACAGCATTCCGCTGACCACCGGGGAATACGAGGAGTGGGGCAACCCGCACCAGCCGGCCGCCTATGCGCTGATGAAGTCCTACAGCCCGTACGACAACGTGCGCAAGCAGCATTATCCGAACCTGCTGGTCACCAGCGGTTTGTACGACTCGCAGGTGCAGTATTGGGAGCCGGCCAAATGGGTGGCGAAGCTGCGGCGTTTCAAACAGGGCGATTCGCTGCTGCTGCTCTCCACCGACATGACCGCCGGCCACGGCGGCAAATCGGGCCGCCTGGCGCGGCTGGAAAACGGCGCGCTGGAGTACGCCTTTATTTTGGCGGCGGATCGGCAGACGCAGGAATAACCTTCAGCGCCGCGGCACGCTGCGGCGCAATAAAACAATAACAATCTTTTACCGCGCGTTTCGGCGGGCTTTTTGCTGGGCATTGTCGGCCATCAAACCTTATTGGCTATTTCTGGGGATATATGAAAATCAATATGATAGCGAGCCTGATCGGCGCGGGACTGGCGCTGTACGGGCCGGCTGCGGCCGCGCAGGAACAGGCGGAAAATAATAAAGGCAGCGTGGCGTTCAGCCCGCTTAACGTCTCGGCCGCCGACGGCGGCAAGAGCAGTGAAAAAGAGGCGTTGGCGAGGCCTGGCGCATTCAGCTCGCGTGACGAAAACAAAAATCTGGAGTCGGTGGACAGCATTCTGCGCAGCATGCCGGGCACCTATACTCAGATCGATCCTAGTCAGGGGGCGGTCAGCGTCAATATTCGCGGCCTGAGCGGCTTCGGCCGGGTCAACACCATGATCGACGGCATTACCCAGAACTATTACGGCACTTCTACGTCTGGCGTGATGTCACACGGTTCGACCAATAACCAGGCGGGCGTTTTGATTGACCCCAACTTCATCGTCGGTGTGGATGTGGCGCGAGGTGAGAACAGCGGCGGCAGCGGCGTAAACGCGTTGGCGGGCAGCGCCAACTTCCGCACTATTGGTGTCGATGATGTGATCTTTTCCGGTAATCCTTTCGGCGTGAGAACCAAATTCTCGGTCGGCAGCAACGGCATTGGCCGCAGCGGCATGATCGCCGTCGCCGGTAAGGGACAGGCGTTTACCGATACCGGCAGCATTGGCGCGATGGCCGCGGTCAGTGGGAGCTCTATTTATTCGAACTTCAACAATGGCGACGGTATCAGCAGCGAAGATTTTGGGTACGATGAATTTATGAAGCAAAATCCCAAGTCACAGCTGTTCAAACTGGATATCAAGCCTAACGAGTTCAATAGCATTGAGTTTTCCGCCAGGAACTACCAAAACCGCTTTTCTCGGCGCGATATCGATAGTCATGACCTCTACCTCAAATATCACTATGCGCCGTTTTCGGAGCTGGTGGATTTAAACTTCACCGTCAGCACCAGTAAAGGCAATCAGAAATACGACGGCGGTTCGCTATTCACCTTCTTTAACACCAATGCAAAAAACCGCTCCGATGCGCTGGATATCAACAACACCAGCCGATTCAGCCTGCTGGATACTGATGTAGCCTTCAGTTATGGCGGCAAGCTGATGCGCAACCAATACCGCAAACATGTTGAATCGGCGATAGAGAATGCGCAGACGGCGCAGGAGGCGATAGAAAATAACACCTTCGCGCCATCCGGCGAGCAGCGAATCGGCAGTTTATATACCGGCCTGCAGCTTAACCGGGATATTTATCAGCTCGATCTCAACCTGAACTACACCAGCAACAAGCTGACCGGCTACAAGCCTGAATGCGATTATCGCGTGGAATGCTTCCCGCAAGGGGCCGCGAACATCAATTTGAAAGAGCAAGGGTTCAATCCTTCGGTAATGCTATCGGCGCAGGTGACGCCGTGGTTGCAGCCATTCGTCAGCTACAGCAAATCGATGCGTGCGCCGAACATTCAAGAAGTGTTCTATTCCAACTCGGGTGGCGCATCGATGAACCCGTTCCTCAAGGGGGAACGGGCGGAAACCTGGCAGGCCGGCTTCAATGCCAACGGACACGATCTGTTGGTGAAGGAAGATTCATTGCGCCTTAAGGTCGTGGGCTATACCAGTAAGGTACGTAATTACATCTTCAGCGAGTCCTACATGGTATGCCGCAATGGGCGGAAATGCAGTTATCGCGAAAATCTGGAAAACGATTGGGCCGATGCGAGCGAAGATTACTCGGACAACATGTATATCTACGTCAACTCTCTGACGCCAGTGCGCATGCATGGTGTTGAGGTTGAAGCCAACTATGACGCCGGTCGAGCATTCGCCCGCGTCTCTTTCAGCAAGCAACACACCGAGCAGCCGACCTCCATCGCCAGCACCTATTTCGGCGCCGGGGATATCAATGAATTGCCGGACATGTATTTTACGTTGGATACCGGGGTGCGTTTCCTTGATGAATCGCTAACCGTCGGCAGCATCGTGAAATACACGGGCAAAACGCGTCGCTTGTCGCCGGATTATGAACAGAGCGAAGTGACCGGTGAAATCCTGAAGCAAGAGATGCCGAACATTCCTACCATTATTGACCTGTACAGCACTTATCAGATCAACCGCAACGTCATGCTGAAATTTAGCGTGCAAAACGTGATGAACAAGAGCTATTCCGAGGCGTTGAACAAACTGAATATGTTGCCGATCCAAGGGGATGACGCGACGGCCGCCAACACCGCCCGTGGGCGGACTTATATCTTCGGCGGGGAGGTGCGCTTCTAAACCGCAGCAGAGCAGGGCGCAGTCACTGCGCCCGTTTCGCCTGCAGCAGCCATTTGTCCAGCTCGTTGGCGAACTGCTGGCGGTCGCGCTGGTTCAGGGCGTTCGGGCCGCCGGTCTGAATGCCGCTGGCGCGCAGGGTATTCATAAAATCGCGCATGTTGAGGCGCTCGCGGATGGTGTCCGGCGTATAGCGCTCGCCGCGCGGGTTCAGCGCCACCGCCCCTTTCTCTATCACCTCCGCCGCCAGCGGGATATCGGCGGTGATCACCAGATCGCCCGCTTCGCAGCGGCGCACGATCTCGTTATCGGCCACGTCGAAACCGGCCGCCACCTGCAGCGAACGGATGTACTTCGACGGCGGCGTGCGTAATGGCTGGTTCGCCACCAGCGTGACGGTGATGGCGGTGCGATCGGCGGCGCGGAACAGCACCTCTTTGATCACGTTCGGACAGGCGTCCGCATCGACCCAAATCTGCATCATTTCGGCTCCTGCAGCCAGTCGCGCACCGGCAGGAAATCGCGCGTCAGCGCCGCTTCCTGGCTGTCGGCCTCCGGCTGGTAGTTATATTCCCAACGCACCAACGGCGGCATCGACATCAGGATGGACTCGGTGCGCCCGCCTGTTTGCAGCCCGAACAGCGTGCCGCGATCCCACACCAGGTTGAACTCCACATAGCGGCCGCGGCGATACAGCTGGAACTGGCGCTCGCGCTCGCCCCAGGTCAAGGCCTTGCGTTTTTCGACGATCGGCAGATAGGCGTCGAGGAAGCCCTGGCCCACCGCGCGGGTGAAGGCGAAGCAGTGGTCGAAGTCCGGGGTGTTCAGATCGTCGTAGAACAGGCCGCCGATGCCGCGCGCTTCGTTGCGGTGCTTGATGAAGAAGTAATCGTCGCACCATTGCTTGTATTTCGGGTAAACCTCGTCGCCGAACGGCGCGCACAGCTCGGCCGCGGTGCGGTGCCAGTGCACGGCATCCTCTGCGAAACCGTAGAACGGCGTCAGGTCAAAACCGCCGCCGAACCACCACACCGGCGCCTCGCCCGGTTTTTCGGCGATGAAGAAGCGCACGTTGGCGTGGCTGGTGGGGACATAGGGGCTGAGCGGGTGGATAACCAACGAGACGCCCATCGCCTGGAAGCTGCGCCCGGCCAGTTCCGGACGGTGCGCAGTGGCCGAGGCCGGCAGGGTGGCGCCGGAGACGTGCGAGAAGTTGACCCCCGCCTGTTCGAACACCGCGCCGTTGGTCAGCACGCGGCTGCGGCCGCCGCCGCCTTCTTCACGCGTCCATTGGTCTTCGGTGAACACGGCGCCGCCGTCGGCCTGGGCGAGCTGCGCGCAGATGTGATCCTGCAGCGCCAGCAGGAAGGATTTTACTTCAGCGATGTTAGGTAAACTCATGCGGGGTCTTTATAGCGTCTGGCTGAACAAGGCGCTGAGTATACTCTTATTCGCCGCCCGCGGCATCAGCGGGGTTTGCGTTGGTGTGCGTCGAAATAGTCGAAGAAGTTGATGATGCCGTCCGCGATGGCGCGGGCGATTTTCTCGCGAAACGCGGTGGTGCCCAGCAGCCGTTCTTCGTTCGGGTTGGTGATGAACGAGGTTTCCACCAGCACCGAGGGGATGGACGGGGATTTCAGCACCGCGAACGCCGCCTGTTCGGTGCTGTCGCTGTGCAGATGGTGCACTGGGCGAATTTGACCGAGCACGTGGCGGCCGAGCGTCAGGCTGTTGTTGATGGTGTCGGTTTGCACCAGATCGAACAGCACCTGCTGCAGGTAGTTGTCCTGATCCTTGTACTTGCCGCCCGCCACGTCGTCGGCGGCGTTTTCACGGTTTGACAGGTAGCGCGCCATGGCGCTGCTGGCGCCGCGGTTGGAGAGGGCGAACACCGAAGCGCCGGAGGCCGACGGGCTGGTGAAACCGTCGGCGTGAATCGAAATGAACAGATCGGCCTGGTGCTGGTGGGCGATCTCCACCCGCTGGAACAGCGGAATGAATTCGTCTTCTTCGCGCGTCAGGCGCGCCTCGACGTGATCGTGCTCATGCAGGAAACGGCGCACATGGTTGGCGATTTCCAGCACGATGTGTTTTTCCTGCGAGCCTTCGTGGCCGACCGCGCCGGAGTCGATGCCGCCGTGGCCGGGATCGATCATCACCCGCTTCTTGCCGCCGGCCGGTTTCGCCGCCGGTTTGCTGTGCTGATTGCGCAGCAGGCCTTCCGCCTTGGCGTTTTGGCTTTTCACGCCGAACAGCGCTACCGCCAGGCCGGAAAGCAAAAGTTGGCGTCGCGTCGGGGAAACGGTAAGCGGTTTAAAATTGAGGAAGGGTTTACCCTGCTTTTTCATGACGCAACGCTCCGTCGACGTTTCTATTTTGCGACGTTATATCGTATTGATAATCATTAATCGACCCGATAACTATTTCCATTTATTACGCTTGTTACCGGCGATTCCCGGGCAAATAGCGCGCTAAATCGCAGTTTGATATTGCGTAAGTGAATAATCACGCGATAATCAGATAAACACCTTAATTAACAGCGGCCAACATCGATGGAAATTCGCGTATTTCGACAAGACGACTTTGAAGAAGTCATTACCCTGTGGGAGCGCTGCGATCTGCTGCGGCCCTGGAACGATCCGGAGATGGACATCGAGCGCAAGCTGAACCACGATCCGGAGCTGTTTCTGGTGGCGGAAGTCGGCGGCGAAGTGGTCGGCTCGGTGATGGGCGGCTATGATGGGCACCGCGGCTCGGCGTATTACCTCGGGGTGCATCCCGACTATCGCGGGCGCGGCATCGCCAATGCGTTGATCAACCGTCTGGAGAAGAAGCTGATCGCCCGCGGCTGCCCGAAAATCCAGATCATGGTGCGCGAAGACAACGACACGGTGGTTGAGATGTACGAGAAGCTCGGCTACGAAATCCAGGGCATCACCAGCCTGGGCAAGCGGCTGATCGAAGATCAGGAATATTGATCGAGCGGCGGACGGCGGTATAGCCCGCCCGCCGCATCGCATTACGGCAGCTTTTTGACGGTTTTTACGTCCACTTCCACGCTGCTCCAGTCTTTATCCACTTTCCCTTCCAACTGCACCTTGTCTTTCGGCGTGACGGTTTGGCCGTTCCAGCGCTTGCGATCGATCTCGACCGTCAGGGTGCCGGTGGCGTCGCGGAAGGTGTAGGTATCGTCGCCGATGCGCTGCTCGATGTTGCCCTGCAACATCACCCAGGTGTCGTCGCTCAGCGATTTCACCTTGTCCACGGTGGTCAGCGCCGCGCTGGGGCCGGAGAAACCGCCCTGCGGAGCGGGTTGCGTTTGCGCCTGCGGCGCGGCCGGATCGAGGAACCCGCCTTGTTGCGCCAGTACCGGTGCGCTGCACAGCGCGATCAGAGCGGCCAGAGTCAGTTTTTTCATGTTGCGCTTCCTTATCGTTATTGAAAATCACATCCCGCTGATATCGGGTGCTTGCTAAGTGATAAGGATTAAAACACGCCGATCTTAAGAGCTTCTTAAGCCGACGCATTGAAATTCCCATCGCCGGCGCCCATCTGTAGCCATAGTCTTTATTCTGTTGGCAAGGAACGAACGTTGAAGCCATTCTCCCCCCGGTTTTCCCCGGACGATTACGATCAGCACGGCGCGCTGCGGCTGCCGCTGGGATTTTGGGCCGTGCTGATTTTGCAGGCGCGCACCTGGCTGTTGTTCGTGATGGCCGGCGCTTCGCGCGAGCAGGGCGAAAGCCTGTTGGCGCTGTTTTATCCGGATACCCAACGTTTTTGGTACGGCATGCTGCTCGGTCTGCCGGCGGCGCTGGCGTTTTTGCTGAGCGGCCGTCGCCACCAATGGCCGCGGCTGTGGCGCGGCTGGCGCTGGGGGCTGGCTGTCTCGCTGCTGGCGTCGCTCGGCGGCTCGCTGTTCAGCCTGTGGCGCCAGGACGGCGATGCGCCGGGGCTGGAGCTGGCGTTGGTGTTGCTCGACGCGCTGGCGCTGAGCTATCTGCTGCTGAATGCGCGCTTGAAAGCCTGTTTCGCGCCGGCGGAGCAGGCCGACTAATTGCCGAGAAGTGCGGCACTTTTCGCATTTTCCGCACTCCAAGCTGGCAACCGTTGGCGTAGTGCGGGCCGTTGTGAGAGGCTGGCATGCAGCAAAACGCCGAGTGCGGCAGGCGCGGGCTACCGCGCCGTGCCATTGATGTCTAAGGAGCTAGAGATGAATATTCGCCCCCTGTTGTTAGGGCTTCCGTTGTTACTGACCGGCTGTTCGAGCATGTCCAATTTCTCCTGGTCCAGCCTGTCGCCGTTCAACTGGTTCGGCAGCAGCCTGGAGGTCGGCGCCAAGGGCGTCGGCAAGCTCAACGCCGGCACGCCGATGTCGGAAAGCGCCATCAATGACGGGCTGGACGGCAACTACCGCCTGCGCGGCGGCATGGCGACCAACAACGGCCAGATCGTCTCTTATTACCAGGCGTTGTCCGGCGACGAAGTGAAACTGGTGATCACCGGCGAACCGAAAGGGCGCCTGCAGCGCGTGGACGTGCTGGATCCGAAAGTGGCGACGGAGTGGGGCAACAAGCTCGGCACGCCGTTCGGCGATATGTACAGCAAGGCGTTCGGCTCCTGTAAGCCGGGCAGCGGCGAAGACGCCGGTAAAGTGGAATGCGTGGCGGAGCAGAGCAAGTACGTCACCTACATCTTCAGCGGCAAGTGGGCCGGGGCGCAGGATATCATTCCGCCGGACGACACCCTGAAAAGCTGGACGGTCAGCAAAATCATCTGGCACGCCAAGCCGCAGCAGTAACGTGTTCAACGGGCGCCGGTTCGCGGCGCCTGCCTTTTCAAGCCATTACCCCTATTTTCTTTGCGCTGCTGCAAGGCAATCGTCCGCGCTTGCGGTATGATAGCGCGCGTTTGTGACAGGGAACCCGCGCGTCAACCGCCATACCTGTTGCCTGGTTTTGGTATTGAGGATAACAACATGACACAGGTTCAGAGCGGCATTCTGCTGGAGCACTGCCGTTTCGCCATTTTTATGGAAGCCAGCGTACAGGGCGAATTCGCCGACTTGCGCCAGGGCTGCAAGCAGTTTTGTCAGACCCTGAGCGAGCTGCAGCAGCAGTTCCCCGATGCGCGCCTCGGCGCGGTGATCGCTTTCGGTTACGACGTTTGGCACGATCTCTCCAGCGGCCAGGGTGCGAAAGAGTTGAAGCCGTTCACGCCGCTCGGCAAAGGGCTGGCGCCGGCCACCCAGCGCGATATGCTGATCCACATCCAGTCGCTGCGCCACGACGTCAACTTCACGCTGGCGCAGGCGGCGCTGGCGGCGTTCGGCAATGTCATCAAGATTGAAGAAGAAACCCACGGCTTCCGCTGGGTGGAAGAGCGCGATCTGAGCGGCTTCATCGACGGCACCGAAAACCCGCAGGGCGACCAGCGCCCGGCAGTGGCGACGATCGCCGAAGGCGAAGAGGACGCTGGCGGCAGCTATGTGCTGGTGCAACGCTACGAGCACAACCTGCGCCAGTGGCAGCGCTTTACCACCGAACAGCAGGAGCAGATCATCGGCCGCACCAAGCACGACAGCGAAGAGCTGCCGGCCGATCAGCGCCCGGATACCTCGCACGTCAGCCGCGTCGATCTGAAAGAGAACGGCAAGGGCCTGAAAATTTTGCGCCAGAGCCTGCCTTACGGCACCGCCAGCGGCAAGCACGGCCTGTTCTTCATCGCCTATTGTGCGCGCCTGCACAATATCGAGCAGCAGCTGCTGAGCATGTTCGGCGATCTGGACGGCAAACGCGACGCGATGTTGCGCTTCAGCCGTGCGGTGACCGGCAGCTACTACTTTGCGCCATCGCTGACGCGCCTGCTGTCACTTTGACGCCGTCGCCGAAGCCGGCGCGTCCGGCTTCGGTCTGTTTTCCCTTCCCAAAACGCCTCGCATTCCCTGCCTTATAGCGTTTGATGCTTGTAAATCACTAAACGGTATATAAAAGCGTTACAGCTCCGCACCGAGTTATAAATACACTGGTCGTCAATAAGGCGAAAGCCTGAAGGAATGACTCAGTGATAAGGTGCAGAATGAAACAAAACCGGGTTAAAAATCTCGTGCTGAAAGGTTGGCTGGCGGCTGCGCTGTTGGCGAGCGGCGCCGCGTCGGCGGCGGAATTGCTGAACAGCTCTTATGACGTTTCCCGTGAATTGTTCGTCGCGCTGAATCCCGGCTTTGAACAGCAGTGGAATCAACAGCATCCGAACGACAAGCTGACCATCAAACAATCGCACGCCGGCTCGTCGAAGCAGGCGCTGGCGATCCTGCAGGGCCTGCGCGCCGACGTGGTGACCTACAACCAGGTCACAGACGTGCAGATCCTGCACGATCGCGGGCAGCTGATCCCGGCAGACTGGCAGGCGCGCCTGCCGAACAACAGCTCGCCGTTCTATTCCACCATGGCGTTTTTGGTGCGCAAGGACAACCCGAAGGGCATCCACACCTGGAACGATTTGGTGCGTGACGACGTGAAGCTGGTGTTCCCGAACCCGAAAACCTCCGGCAACGGCCGTTATACCTATCTGGCCGCCTGGGGCGCCGCCAGCCAGGCTGACGGCAACGATGCGGCCAAGACCCGCGCCTTCATGACCCGCTTCCTGAAAAACGTGCTGGTGTTCGATACCGGTGGCCGCGGCGCGACCACCACCTTCGTCGAGCGCGGTTTGGGCGACGTGCTGATCAGCTTCGAGTCCGAAGTGAACAACATCCGCAAGCAATACGGTGAAGACAAGTACGAAGTGATCGTGCCGCCGGTCGATATTCTGGCGGAGTTCCCGGTGGCCTGGGTCGACAAAAACGTAGAGCGCAACGGCACCGAGCAGGCGGCCAAAGCCTATCTGAACTACCTCTACAGCCCGGCGGCGCAGCAGGTGATCACCAGCTTCTACTACCGCGTCTATGACCAGAAAGCGATGGTGGCGGCGAAGGGGCAATTCCCGGACACCCAACTGTTCCGGGTGGAAGACCAGTTCGGCGGTTGGCCGCAGGTGATGAAAACTCACTTCGCCACCGGCGGCGAGTTGGATCAGCTGCTAGCGGCAGGGCGCAAGTAAATGTTGGCGTTGTCGTCCAGTAAACGGGTGCTGCCCGGATTTGGCCTCAGCCTCGGCAGCAGCCTGTTTTATACCTGTTTGATCCTGCTGCTGCCGCTCAGTGCGCTGGTGATGCAGCTGGCGCAGATGAGCCTGGCGCAATATTGGGAAGTGATTTCCAACCCGCAGGTGGTGGCGGCGTACAAAGTGACGCTGCTGGCCGCCGGCGTCGCCAGCCTGTTCAACGCGGTGTTCGGCATGCTGATGGCCTGGATCCTGACGCGCTACCGTTTTCCCGGCCGTTCGCTGCTGGACGGCCTGATCGATCTGCCGTTCGCGCTGCCGACGGCGGTGGCCGGCCTGACGCTGGCCGGTCTGTTTTCCACCACGGGCTGGTACGGTCAGTGGCTGGCGCACTTTGACATTAAGGTCACCTTCACCTGGCTTGGGATTGCGGTGGCGATGGCGTTCACCAGCCTGCCGTTTGTGGTGCGCACCGTGCAGCCGGTTTTGGAAGAGCTGGGGCCGGAATACGAAGAGGCGGCCGAGACGCTGGGCGCCACGCGTTGGCAGAGCTTTCGCCGCGTGGTGTTGCCTGAGGTGGCGCCGGCGCTGCTGGCCGGCACCGCCATTTCCTTTACCCGCAGCCTGGGCGAGTTTGGCGCGGTGATTTTCATCGCCGGCAATATCGCCTGGAAGACGGAAGTGACCTCGCTGATGATTTTTGTGCGTTTGCAGGAGTTCGATTACCCGGCGGCCAGCGCCATCGCCTCGGTGATCCTGGCTGCGTCGCTGCTGCTGCTGTTCAGCATTAACGTCTTGCAAAGCCGCTTCGGCAGACGTTTGGGAGGAGGGCACTGATGGCTGATGTTTCCGCCTTCAACGGCGCCGAGCGCCCGCGCGTCAACTGGGGCAAGTGGACGTTGATCGCCATCGGCGCGCTGTTTTCGGTGCTGCTGCTGGTGGTGCCGATGATGTCGATTTTCGCCGAGGCCTTCTCCAAAGGGGTTGGCGCGATGTGGAGCAACTTGCTCGATCCGGACATGCTGCACGCCATCTGGCTGACGGTCTTGATCGCGCTGCTCACCGTGCCGTTCAACCTGGTGTTCGGCACGTTGCTGGCGTGGCTGGTGACGCGTTTCACCTTCCCCGGCCGCCAGTTGCTGCTGACGCTGATCGATATCCCGTTCGCCGTCTCACCGGTGGTGGCGGGGCTGATTTATCTGCTGTTTTACGGCAGCAACGGTCTGCTGGGCGGCTGGCTGGATGCGCATAACATCCAGATCATGTTCTCCTGGCCGGGCATGGTGCTGGTGACCATCTTCGTCACCTGTCCTTTCGTGGTGCGCGAGCTGGTGCCGATGATGCTCAGCCAGGGCAGCCAGGAAGACGAGGCCGCCATTCTGCTGGGGGCGTCCGGTTGGCAGATGTTCCGCCGCGTGACGCTGCCCAACATTCGCTGGGCGCTGCTGTACGGCGTGGTGCTGACCAACGCGCGCGCCATCGGCGAGTTCGGCGCGGTGTCGGTGGTGTCCGGTTCGATTCGCGGCGAAACCTACAGCCTGCCGCTGCAGGTTGAGCTGTTGCAGCAGGATTACAACACCGTCGGGGCCTTTACCGCCGCCGCCCTGTTGACCCTGATGGCGATCGTTACCCTATTTTTGAAGAGCGCGCTGCAGTGGCGTCTGGAACGTCAAAACGCGCGTCTCGAGCGGGAGGAAAATCATGAGCATTGAGATTAACGGCATCAACAAGTACTTCGGTCGCACCAAGGTATTGAACGATATCTCGCTCGATATTGCTTCCGGCGAGATGGTGGCGCTGCTCGGGCCATCCGGCTCCGGCAAGACCACGCTGCTGCGCATCATCGCCGGGCTGGAAAGCCAGAGCGGCGGCAAGCTGGGCTTCCACGGCACCGATGTCAGCCACATGCACGCGCGCGACAGGCGTGTGGGCTTCGTATTTCAGCACTATGCGCTGTTCCGCCATATGACGGTGTTCGACAATATCGCCTTCGGCCTGACCGTGCTGCCGCGCCGCGAGCGGCCGAACGCCGCGGCGATCAAACAGAAAGTCACTCAGCTGCTGGACATGGTGCAGCTGGGCCACCTGGCTACCCGCTACCCGTCGCAGCTGTCCGGCGGTCAGAAACAGCGCGTGGCGCTGGCGCGCGCCCTGGCGGTGGAACCGCAGATTCTGCTGCTGGATGAACCGTTCGGCGCGCTGGATGCGCAGGTGCGCAAAGAGCTGCGCCGCTGGCTGCGTCAGCTGCATGAAGAGCTGAAATTCACCAGCGTTTTCGTCACCCACGATCAGGAAGAGGCGATGGAAGTGGCTGACCGCATCGTGGTGATGAGCCAGGGCAATATCGAACAGGTTGGCTCGCCGGAGGAGATTATGCGCGAGCCGGCCAGCCGCTTCGTGCTGGAGTTTATGGGGGAAGTGAACCGTCTGAACGGCGAAATTCGTGGCTCCCAGCTGTTCGTCGGCGCGCACCAGTGGCCGCTGTCGTTCCAGCCGATGCACCAGGGCAGCGTCGATCTGTTCCTGCGCCCGTGGGAAATGGAAGTGGCGACCGAGAGCAGCGAGCGCTGCCCACTGCCGGTTCAGGTGTTGGAAGTCAGCCCGCGCGGCCATTTCTGGCAGCTGACGGTGCAGCCGATCGGCTGGCACCAGGAACCGATCGGCGTGGTGCTGCCGGAAGGCAACGCTACGCCGGTGCGCGGCGGCCGTTATTACGTCGGCAGCCTCAATGCGCGGCTGTATGCCGGCGATCAACTGCTGCAACCTGTTGCGTTAGCCAAAAGCGCCTGATAGGTTTTAGCCAGTCCTTTTCTTTAAGGCAACCCCGGGGTTGCCTTTTTACTTTACGCACACCAACACACAGGCAAAGATCGTGACAACGCTCGAACAATGCATCGGGAATACCCCGCTGGTACAACTGCAACGGCTGGCCGCCCAGGCGGGCAGCGAGGTATGGGTCAAACTGGAAGGCAACAATCCGGCGGGATCGGTGAAGGATCGCGCCGCGTTGGCGATGATCCAGCAGGCGGAGCTGCGCGGTGAGATCAAGCCCGGCGACGTGCTGATCGAGGCTACCAGCGGCAACACCGGCATTGCACTGGCGATGATCGCTGCATTGAAAGGTTATGCGCTGAAGCTGCTGATGCCGGAGAACATGAGCCTGGAGCGGCAGGCGGCGATGCGCGCCTACGGTGCGGAACTGATCCTGGTCAGCCGTGAGCAGGGGATGGAAGGGGCGCGCGATCTGGCGCTGGAGATGCAGCGCCAGGGGCAGGGCAAAGTGCTGGATCAGTTTAACAATTTCGACAATCCCTATGCCCACTTCACCACCACCGGCCCGGAGATCTGGCGCCAGACCGAAGGGCGCATCACGCACTTCGTTTCCAGCATGGGCACCACCGGCACCATTACCGGCGTGGGCGGTTACCTGAAGAGCCAGAATCCGCAGGTGCAGATCATTGGCCTGCAGCCGGCGGAAGGCAGCAGCATCCCCGGCATTCGCCGTTGGGCGCCCGCTTACCTGCCGGGTATTTTCCGCCCGGAGCTGGTGGATCAGGTGTTGGATATCGAGCAGCGCGATGCCGAGCAGACCATGCGCCAGCTGGCGCAGCGTGAAGGCATTTTCTGCGGCGTCAGCTCCGGCGGTGCGGTGGCCGGCGCCCTGCGCGTCGCGGCGGCTAATCCCGGCAGCGTGGTGGTGGCGATCGTCTGCGATCGCGGCGACCGTTACCTCTCCACCGGCGTGTTCGACTGACCGTTCCTTCCCGGCGGTATGTTCCGTCGGGAGAATCTTTCCCCCTTTCCTTCCGACAGACGGCAGCCTCGCTTGCGTGGTAGCTGCCGCTTGCTCGTGCGCCAATCCCCTGACTGAAGTAGAGAAATCGCGCGACAGCGGCCACACTAACGGTGGCGAGACGCCAAGAGCGATGTGTAAGGATTGAGTAAAACCGGCTGCGGGCCGGCGGAATTGGCGGGAAAATAACGAAAATCGGTGAAGGAGCAAGGCATGAAAATTTTACTGGTCGACGATGACCTGGAGCTTGGCACCATGCTGAGCGAGTACCTGACGGGCGAAGGTTTCGACGCCACGCTGGTGCTGACCGGCAAGGCGGGGGTAGAGGGCGCGCTGTCGGGCGATTATACCGCGATGATCCTCGACATCATGCTGCCGGACATGAGCGGCATCGACGTGCTGCGCGACGTGCGTAAAAAGAGCCGGCTGCCGATCATTATGCTGACCGCCAAAGGCGACAACATCGATCGGGTGATTGGCCTGGAGATGGGCGCCGACGATTACATGCCCAAACCGTGCTACCCGCGCGAATTGGTGGCGCGTCTGCGCGCGGTGCTGCGCCGTTTCGAAGAGCGGCCGCAAGAGGCGGACGACGAAGCCGCCATCAGCTTCGGCGAGCTGACGCTGAACCCTTCAACCCGCAGCAGCGAATGGCGCGGTAAGGCGTTTGATCTGACCGCTTCGGAATTCAATCTGTTGGAGCTGTTGCTGCGCGCGCCGGATCGCGTGGTATCGAAGGACGAACTGTCCGAGAAGGGGTTGGGGCGCCCGCGCGAGGCCTATGATCGCAGCGTGGACGTGCATATCAGCAATATCCGCCAGAAGCTGAGCGCGTTGGCCGGCAGTAAGCTCAGCATCGAGACGGTGCGCAGCATCGGCTATCGCATACGGTAACCAGACATGCGCGGAAGACTGTTCTGGAAAATTTTGCTCGGCTTTTGGCTGACCTTCCTCATTATGACGCAGGCCTTGTGGGTGGCGTTTTCTCTTTATGGCGATCGCTATGTGCCGCCGGAGAACGCCATGGCGCGGCGGGCGATCGGCCTGCAGCTGACCTCCGCCGCCACCCAGTTGCGCAGCGGCGGCATGCCGGCGCTGGAAGCCCTGATGCGCGACTGGCCGGAGGACGATCGGCGTCTGCTGTCCGTTACGCCGATGATCCAACCGCCGCCTGAGCCGGAAGAACCGCTGTTTGAAGGGCGACGGATGCCGAAAGCGATTTCCGCCTGGGTGCAGACCGGAGAAGGGCAGGGTTACTGGCTGAGTTATAACGTGCGCGGGCTGCGGGAAGAGTATCGGCCGGAGCGGCGTTCCCACGTCTTCAACATTCCAGCACCGATGTTGTGGGTCGGCGGGCTGGGCGGTTTGCTGTTCAGCGCCGTGCTGGCCTGGAACCTGACCCGGCCGATGCGTCAGCTGCGCGGCGGCCTGGATCGGGTGGCGCAGGGCGATCTCTCGGTGCGGCTGTACCCGACGATGCGGCGCCGCCATGACGAGCTGTCCGACGTGGCGCGCGATTTCGACACCATGGCCGAGCGGCTGGAACTGCTGGTCAGCGCCCGCGAGCAGCTGTTGCACGACGTCTCGCACGAGCTGCGTTCACCGCTGGCGCGCCTGCAGCTGGCGATCGGCCTGGCGCGACAGAATGCCGGCAACGTCGAAACCTCGCTCAAGCGCATCGAACACGAGTCGGGGCGGTTGGACAAAATGATCGGCGAACTGCTGGCGCTGTCGCGTACCGAACACAGCAGCCTGCCGGACGAAGAGTATTTCGATCTGTACGGCCTGGTTGACGCGGTGGTGAGCGATGCGCGCTACGAGGCGCAGGTGCCCGGCGTGGATATCGTGCTGCAGGCCGAGTCGGATGTGGAGTATACCGTCAAGGGCAATGCAGAGCTGATGCGGCGTGCGGTGGATAACGTCGTGCGCAATGCGCTGCGCTTTTCCAGCCACGGGCAGCGGGTGACGGTGGCGCTGTCGCGCGTCGACAATCAGTTTCAGATCGCCGTCAGCGATCAGGGGCCGGGCGTCGAGGAGTCGAAGCTGTCGAGCATCTTCGATCCTTTCGTACGCGTGAAATCGGCGCTGTCGGGCAAGGGCTACGGCCTGGGGCTGGCGATTACCCGCAAGGTGGTATTGGCGCACGGCGGCCAGGTTGAGGCGCGTAACGGCGACAAAGAGGGGCTGATCATCACTCTGCGCGTGCCGCGCTGGTCGTCATGACGCAGCGAGATGGGGATACGACGAAGGAGATAAAAAAAAACGGCGCCGAGGGCGCCGTTTATCTTGCTGATTCGCGATTACTTCTTGATGCGGATGATCGGGGTTTCGCCAACGGTCACGCTGCCGGACAGTTTGATCAGCTCTTTGATTTCGTCCATGTTGGAGATAACGACCGGCGTCAGGGTAGACTTGGCTTTTTCTTCCAGCAGTGGCAGGTTGAACTCGATAACGACGTCGCCTTTCTTGACGCGCTGGCCTTCTTCGGCGATGCGTTTGAAGCCTTCGCCTTTCAGTTCTACGGTATCGATGCCGAAGTGGACGAACAGCTCAATGCCGCTGTCGGATTCGATAGAGAATGCATGGTTGGTTTCGAAAATCTTGCCGATGGTGCCGTCAACCGGAGCAACCATTTTGTTGCCGGCCGGTTTGATAGCGATACCGTCGCCAACGATTTTTTCAGCGAACACTACGTCCGGCACATCTTCGATATTGACGATTTCGCCAGAAAGGGGAGCGACGATCTCGATAGTGCCCGTGTCTTTCTTGTCATCAGAAACCAGAGATTTCAGTTTATCGAACAAACCCATGATCTTCTCCTAAGCATTAAATTGGGCGGCGTTCCAGTGTCGTGGAAGTTTAGCAGAGCGTTTTTTCTTCGATGAATTTATTGACGCAATTCATCAGGTCTTGTGCCGTTGGCTGTGCCAAGGCCTGCGCTGCCAACGCCTTCACATCTTCGAAATTCGTGTTACGAATAATTTTCTTGATGCGCGGGATTGAAATCGCACTCATGCTGAACTCATCCAGCCCCATGCCCAATAACAACAGTGTAGCACGCTCATCGCCAGCCAGTTCACCGCACATGCCGGTCCACTTGCCTTCCGCGTGAGATGCATCAATAACCTGTTTAATCAGGCCAAGCACTGATGGGGACATCGGGTTATAGAGATGAGAAATCAGCTCGTTGCCGCGATCTACCGCCAGAGTATACTGGGTTAGATCGTTTGTCCCAATACTAAAGAAGTCGACTTCTTTCGCCAGGTGGTGAGCAATGACCGCCGCAGCCGGTGTTTCCACCATCACGCCCACTTCGATGCTCTCGTCAAACGCCTTGCCTTCTTCGCGCAGCTGCGCCTTCAGTGTCTCGATTTCGCCTTTCAGATCGCGCACTTCTTCCACGGAGATGATCATCGGGAACATGATGCGCAGTTTGCCGAACGCCGAGGCGCGCAGGATGGCGCGCAGCTGGGCGTGCAGGATTTCACGGCGGTCCATCGCGATGCGGATGGCGCGCCAGCCGAGGAACGGGTTCTCTTCCTTCGGCAGGTTCATGTACGGCAGGTCTTTGTCGCCGCCGATGTCCATGGTGCGGACGATCACCGCCTGCGAGCCCATGGCTTCCGCCACGGCTTTATAAGCCTGGAACTGCTCGTCTTCGGTCGGCAGCGAGTCGCGGTCCATGAACAGGAATTCGGTACGATACAGGCCGACGCCTTCCGCGCCGTTGCGCTCTGCACCTGCGACGTCGCGCACGGTGCCGATGTTGGCGCAGACTTCAACCTGATGGCCGTCCAGCGTAATCGCCGGCAGGTCCTTCAGCTTGGCCAGATCGTTTTTCTCGGTGATGTATTGGTTCTGGGCGGCTTTCAGCTGATCGATAACGTCAGCGGTCGGGTTAACGTAAATCTGGTTGTTAACCGCGTCCAGAATCAGGTAGTCGTCGTTTTTCACCTGCTTGGTCACGTCGCTGGTGCCGACGATCGCCGGCAGCTCCAGGGAGCGCGCCATGATGGAGGTGTGGGAGGTACGGCCGCCGAGGTCGGTGATGAAGCCCAGCACTTTGTCCAGGTTCAGCTGCGCGGTCTCGGACGGGGTCAGATCGGTGGCCACCAGGATCACTTCGTCCTGAATGGAGCCCAGATCGACGATCGGCATGCCCAAGATGTTCTGCAGCAGGCGCTTGCCGATGTCGCGCACGTCGGCGGCGCGTTCTTTCAGGTATTCGTCGTCCAGCTCTTCCAGCGCTTTCGCCTGACCTTCGATCACGGTGTAGGCGGCGGCGTCTGCGGAGGCCAGATCGTCTTTGATTAGGGCTATGATTTCCTGCTCAAGCTCTTCGTCTTCCAGCAACATGATGTGGCCTTCGAAGATAGCTTCCTTCTCTTCGCCGAAGGTTTCGCCAGCTTTGGTCTTGATCGCTTCCAGCTGTTCGGACGCTTTCGCGCGGCCGGCCAGAAAACGCGAGACTTCCTGCTCTACTTGATCAGCAGAGATTTTCTTCCGGTTGATGACGATGTCGTCTTCTTTCAGCAAGAGAGCCTTACCAAAAGCGATGCCCGGTGATACTAAAATGCCTGAAATCATAACCCTACCTTACTCTTGACTGGTGTTAACTAAAAAGACGGGCCGATTACTCAAGCTCTGCCATCAGTTTTACCAAGTGCTCAACGGCTTTCTGCTCGTCTTCACCTTCAGCGGAGATGGTCACTACGGTCCCTTGAGTCAGCCCCAGAGTTTGCAGTTTGAACAGGCTTTTAGCGCTGGCGCTTTTGCCGTTGGAGGTCACGGTGATGTCAGACGTGAAGCCTTTGGCTTCTTTAACGAACTGAGCGGCAGGGCGAGTATGCAGACCATTCGGAGCGGTAATAGTAACTTCTTGCTGGAACATTGATGTTTCCCCAACTTATTGGATTAATGTTGTGGAGTTAAAGTTTAGCCCAGGGGGCTGACTTTAACTTGTCTGGTTATAGCGCCTGACTATGGACAGGGGCGAACGTTGATGCAACAGAAAACGACGCGTTAGGCACTTCAGATCAAAAAACTCGGCTTTAGACGTCGTTCCAATCCGCTCCCCATTATGCCCGATTCGCCGCGTCGGCGACAGATGAGTAAATCGATTCAGCCTCGACCGGGCTCGGAGAGTGATTAATTTTGCGCATCGAAATAATGCACCGTTAAATACTAAAGGCGACGGGCAAAAGCAATCTCGGACTGCTATAAAGTTTGATCCAGTCCACAAAAAAGCACCCCACAGGGTGCTTTTTTAGCGATTTGTGCAGTGGCGGAATTACTGCTGCAATTCCTGCTCGGTGAACAGATCGGCGAACAGCGCGGTGCTGAGATAACGTTCGCCGGAAGAGGGCAGGATGACCACGATAGTCTTGTCGGCGAACGCCGGTTCTTCGGCCAGTTTCACCGCCGCCGCGACCGCTGCGCCGGAGGAGATGCCCGCCAGGATGCCTTCTTCGTCCATCAGGCGGCGCGCCATGCTGATGGCTTCGTCGTTGGAGACTTTCTCGACGCGATCCACCAGATCCAGATCGAGGTTGCCCGGAATGAAGCCGGCGCCGATGCCCTGGATCTTGTGCGGGCCCGGCTTCAGCTCTTCACCGGCCAGCGCCTGGCTGATGACCGGCGAGTCGGTCGGCTCTACCGCCACGGTGGTGATGGCTTTGCCTTTGGTGTTTTTGATGTAGCGGCTAACACCGGTCAGCGTGCCGCCGGTGCCGACGCCGGAGATGAACACGTCGACTTCCCCGTCGGTGTCTTCCCAGATTTCCGGGCCGGTGGTTTTTTCATGGATCGCCGGGTTGGCCGGGTTGCTGAACTGTTGCAGGATCAGGTAACGGTTCGGATCGGTGGCGACGATCTCTTCCGCCTTGGCGATGGCGCCCTTCATGCCTTTCGCCCCTTCGGTCAACACCAGGTTGGCGCCCAGCGCCTTGAGCAGCTTGCGGCGCTCGATGCTCATGGTTTCCGGCATGGTCAGCGTCAGCTTGTAACCGCGCGCGGCGGCCACGAAGGCCAGCGCGATGCCGGTGTTGCCGCTGGTCGGCTCCACCAGTTCTTTACCGGCGGTCAGCACGCCGCGTTGTTCCGCATCCCAAATCATATTGGCACCGATGCGGCATTTGACGCTGAAGCTCGGGTTGCGTGATTCAACCTTGGCCAGAATGCGTCCGTTGCCGATACGGTTCAGACGAACCAGCGGCGTATGGCCGATTGTTAATGAGTTGTCTTCATATATCTTGCTCATAGCCCGTCCTTTAACTCTATGAAAATGTGGGGAACATCGAAAGCATACGCTAACAGTACCGGCAGGGAAGTAAAGAATTGGTATATCTATATGTTATTAGGAAATAAGTTTTAAGCACAATGATAAGGGCGCGAAATGCGCGCCCTGTCGAAAATTTCCGCGCTATCGGCGGCAAAAAACGGCGGTTATCGGACGAATTGCGAGCGGTAGCGATCGACCCACATCGCGGTGGCGCCGCAGACGGCGACCGGCAGGATCACCAGATTGAGGATCGGGATCATGGTGAACAGGCTGACCAGCGCGCCGAACTGCAGGTTGTCGGTTTTGTGCTGGCGCAGTGCGCGGCGCATATCGGCAAAGCTCACCTTGTGGTTGTCGAACGGATAGTCGCAATACTGGATCGCCAGCATCCAGGCGCTGAACAGGAACCACAGCACCGGCGCCACCGTTTGACCGATGCCGGGCACGAAGTACAGCGCCAGCAACAGCAGCGCGCGCGGCAGGTAATACATCAGCTTGCGCCATTCGCGCGCCATGATGCGCGGCAGATCTTTGGCGATGCCGAGCAGGCCGGTGTCCGGCAGCGGTTTGCCGGTCAGGCTGCCTTCGAGCTGTTCGGCCAGCAGGCCGCAGAACGGCGCGGCAATAAGATTGGTGATGGTGCTGAACAGATAGCTGAACACCAGCAGCACCGAAATGACCGCCAGCGGCCACAGCAGGTAGCTCAACCATTGCAGCCAGTCGGGAACGTGGCTCATCATCGCCGGGATCCAGTCGCCGAGGCGGCTGAACAGCCACCAGAAAGCGGAACCCATCAGCAGCACGTTGACCAGCAACGGCAGAACCACATAGCGTTTAATCCCCGGGCGCGAAATCAGACGCCAGCCTTCGGCGAAATAGTGAATGCCGCTGGTCGATCGGGGAGAGGGCTGCGTATAGGACATATCTTAAGTTATCTCGTTGTCTGAACAGGCATCATTATCATATAGGGATGATTTTCCACTGGCTAGGGTAGGGTTGGCTGAAAAACCAGCAGAAAAAGGCAGTATAATCATCTTTATTGGCATAAAGTTCAGCACGGACTTGCACTTGTGTGCGCGGGCAAATAGAGTTAAAGAGTGAATGTTTGCCGCGGTGGCAATGTATTGGAACAACAGAGATAGCAATGATGCAGGATTTGCGTCTGATATTAATCGTTGTTGGCGCGATCGCCATAATAGCGCTGTTATTGCACGGTCTGTGGACCAGTCGCAAAGAACGGTCAGCGCTCTTCCGCGATCGCCCAGCCAAACGTTCCCAAAAGGAACGTGAACAAACTCCGATCGACGATCTCGAAGAAGGCGTCGGTGAGGTGCGCGTACGCGCCGCTCACCCGCAAGACGAGCCGTCATTCGGCCATTTCGATGCCGCACGCGAAGAACCCGTGGCCGCGCCGAAGCCCGCTCCGGCGGCTGCGCCTGCGCCCCGCGCCGTTCAGCCGGCCGCTCATCAGACGCCGCCTCCGCTGTCTCAGCGGCCGGAGTACGATGACATCCTGCTGAACAACTACGCGCCGGACGAAGAACCGGCCGAACCGCAGCAACCGCAACCGGCCGCGCGCCGTGAGCCGCGCGTCGACGATCTGCCGCATGAACATGAGGTGCCGCAGAGGGCTGAACCGGCATTCCACGCCGAGCCGGCCCCTGTGCAGCCAGCGCCGGAAGTGAAGCCGGCGCAGGAGCCTGCGCCACAGCCACAACAGCCGGCGGCTGCGCCAATTCAGGCTAAGCTGAAAGAGACCGTGCTGGTGCTGCACGTCGCGGCCCATCAGGGCGGCGTAATCGGCGGCGAAGTGCTGCTGCAGAGCGTGTTGCAGGCGGGCTTCCAGTTTGGCGAGATGGGCATCTTCCACCGCCATATCAGCCCGGCCGGCAGTGGCCCGGTGCTGTTCAGCCTGGCGAACATGGTCAAGCCGGGGTCGTTCGATCCTGACATGATGTCCGACTTCTCCACGCCGGGCGTGTCGATGTTCATGATGGTGCCGTCTTACGGCGACGCCAATCAGAACTTCAAGCTGATGCTGCAGTCGGCACAGCGCATCGCCGACGACGTGGGCGGCGTGGTGCTGGACGACGAGCGCCGCATGATGACGCCGCAGAAGCTGGAAACCTACAAAGCGCGTATCCGTGAAGTGTTGGAAAACAACGCCTGACCGGATTGCCGCGCGCACTGAACATCCGTAACAACAAAGCCCCCGCTAGCCGGGGGTTTTTTATCTTTGATGGTGAGCCATGGAATCGATAATCCAACAAATCAATCAACTACGAGCCACACTGCGCCATCATGAATACCAGTATCATGTGCTGGATGCGCCGGAAGTGCCGGATGCGGAATATGACCGCCTGATGCGCGAGCTGCGCGAGCTGGAGAGCGAGCATCCGGAGCTGATCACCGCCGATTCGCCGACCCAGCGCGTGGGCGCGGCGCCGCTGGCGGCGTTCGACCAGGTGCGCCACGAAGTGCCGATGCTGTCGCTGGACAACGTGTTTGACGAAGAGAGCTTCCTGGCGTTTTACAAGCGCGTGCAGGACAGGCTCAAGAGCAGCGATCCGCTGACCTTCTGCTGCGAGCTGAAGCTGGATGGCCTGGCGGTCAGCCTGCTGTACGAAGACGGCGAACTGGTGCGCGCGGCGACGCGCGGCGACGGCACCACCGGCGAGAACATCACTACCAACGTGCGCACCATTCGCGCCATCCCGCTGCGCCTGACCGGCGACAACATCCCGCGCCGGCTGGAAGTGCGCGGCGAAGTGTTCATGCCGCAGGCCGGTTTCGAACAGATGAACGAAGAAGCCCGGCGCAAAGACGGCAAGGTATTCGCCAACCCGCGTAACGCCGCCGCCGGCTCGCTGCGCCAGCTCGATCCGCGCATTACCGCTAAACGCCCGCTGACCTTCTTCTGCTATGGCGTTGGCCTGCTGGAAGGCGGCGAGCTGCCGCGCAGCCACTTTGAGCGCCTGATGCAGTTCAAGGCTTGGGGACTGCCGGTTAGCGATCGCGCCCAGCGCCGCACCGGCAGCGAGGAAGTGCTGGCGTTTTATCGCCAGGTTGAGCAGGACCGCGCGCAGCTCGGGTTCGACATCGACGGCGTGGTGATCAAGATTGACGATATCGATCTGCAGGAAACGCTGGGCTTTGTGGCGCGTGCGCCGCGTTGGGCGACGGCGTTCAAATTCCCGGCGCAGGAGCAGATCACCGTGGTGCGCGAAGTAGAGTTTCAGGTTGGCCGCACCGGTGCGATTACGCCGGTGGCGCGCCTTGAGCCGGTGCTGGTGGCCGGGGTGACCGTCAGCAACGCTACCTTGCACAACGCCGATGAAATTGAACGCCTGGGGCTGCGCATCGGCGATACGGTGATCGTGCGCCGCGCCGGCGACGTGATCCCGCAGGTGGTGGGGGTGCTGGAAGACCGTCGGCCGCAGGATGCGCGCGAAGTGGTGTTCCCGCTGCACTGTCCGGTGTGCGGCTCCGACGTTGAGCGCGTGGAAGGCGAGGCCGTGGCGCGTTGCACCGGCGGTCTTATCTGCGGCGCGCAGCGCAAAGAGGCGTTGAAGCATTTCGTTTCCCGCCGCGCGCTGGACGTTGAAGGTATGGGCGACAAGATCATCGAGCAGCTGGTGGACAAGGAGTACGTGAAGAACCCGGCCGATCTGTTCCGCCTGTCCGCCGGCATTCTGACCGGCCTGGATCGCATGGGGCCGAAATCGGCGCAGAATCTGGTCAACGCGCTGGAGAAATCCAAGCAGACCACCTTCGCTCGCTTCCTGTATGCGCTCGGCATTCGCGAGGTCGGTGAAGCGACCGCCGCCAACCTGGCCGCGCATTTCGGTTCGCTGGAGAAGCTGTTCGCCGCCGATATCGAGGCGTTGAAAGAAGTGCCGGATGTCGGCGAAGTGGTGGCCAAACACACCCGCAATTTCCTCGATGAAGCGCTCAATCAGCAGGTGATCAACGAGCTGGTGGGCGCCGAGATCGGCATCCGCTGGCCGGCGCCGGTGGTGGTGGTGGCGGAAGAGATAGACAGCCCGTTCGCCGGCAAAACCGTGGTGCTGACCGGCTCGCTGAGCCAGCTGTCGCGCGACGAGGCCAAAGATCGCCTGACGGCGCTGGGCGCCAAGGTCAGCGGCAGCGTGTCGAAGAAAACTGACCTGGTGATCGCCGGCGAGGCGGCCGGCTCCAAGCTGGCGAAGGCGCAGGAACTGGGTATCGCCGTGATCGACGAAGCGGAGATGATCCGCCTGCTGGGTGACTGATGGAAAAAGAAAACCTGCTGGAGATCGCCAATACCGTGATGCCGTTCGGCAAGTACCAGGGGCGGGTGCTGATCGACCTGCCCGAAGAGTACCTGCTGTGGTTCGCCCGTAAGGGAGAATTCCCCAAAGGCAAGCTCGGTATGCTGATGGAGATGACGCTGGCGATTAAAATCGAAGGGCTTGATCACCTGGTCAAGCCGCTGAAGAAAAGCTGATCTGACGGGCCTCGGCCCGTCTTTTTTTTTACCCGCGAGACGCCTGCGCGTTGGGCACCGCCTGTTGCGCCCGCTGCTTGCGCTGGTATCTTTTCGCCAGCACTGCGCAGGTCATCAACTGCACCTGATGAAACACCATCAGCGGCAGCACCATGATCCCCACCGTCGCCGCCGGGAACAGGATATTGGCCATCGGAATGCCGTTCGCCAGGCTTTTCTTCGAGCCGCAGAACACGATGGTGATCTCGTCCGCCTTGCTGAACCCCAGCCAACGTGCCATGTAAGTGTTCACCACCAGCACGATCGCCAGCAGCACGATGCTGCCGCCGACGATAAACGCCAGCGAACCAAGCCCTACCTGATGCCAGATACCGTGCGTGACCGCTTCGCTGAAGGCGGCGTACACCACCAGCAAAATCGAGGTCTGGTCGGTTTTGCCGATCAGCGGGCGATGGCGCTCGATCCAGCCGCCGATCAGCGGCCGTAGCAGGTGGCCGGCGACGAACGGCACCAGCAGCTGCAGCACGATCGAGCCCACCTGCCGCAGGCTGCCGGTATCGCCGTGCACATTCATCAGCAGGCCGACCAACAGCGGCGACACGAAGATCCCCAGCAGGCTGGAGGCGGAGGCGCTGCACACCGCCGCCGCCACGTTGCCGCCCGCCAGCGAGGTGAAGGCGATGGCCGACTGCACGGTGGCGGGCAGGATGCACAGGTAGATGAAACCGGCATACAGCTCGGGGCTGACGTCGATCGGCGCCCACCAGGCGAACAGCATGCCCAGAGCCGGAAAAATGATGAAGGTGCTGAACATCACCCACAGGTGCAGCCGCCAGTTATTGCTGCCGGCCAGGATGGCCTCGCGCGACAGCTTGGCGCCGTGCATGAAGAACAGCAGGGCGATGGCGGCGATGGTCAGGGCGTTGAGCCAGCCGACGAACTCGCCGCGCGCCGGCAGGAACGACGCCAGCAGTACGGTGGCGATCAGCGTCAGGGTAAAACGATCGGGCAGAAATCTCATGGCGGTGCGCTCAGGGTAGAAAATCGATGGGGCTATTCTCCCGCGTGGGCATATAATAATTAAATTGATTTATTTAATTCATCTATGAATAAAACACATGAATTACTCACTCAAACAGCTGCGGGTGTTTGTCGCCATCGCTCGCCACGGCAGTTTCAGCCGCGCCGGTGAGGCGATTGGCCTGACGCAATCGGCGGTCAGCCACAGCGTGAAAGAACTGGAGGCGGAAGTCGGGGTTCGCCTGCTGGATCGCACCACGCGTGAAGTGGTGTTGACCGATGCCGGCCTGCGGCTGGCCAACCGGGTCGAACGGCTGCTGGACGAGCTGCAGACCACTCTGCTGGATGTGCGCAGCTTTGGCGTACAGCGCAGCGGTACGGTGCGGGTGGCGACGAGCCAGACCATTTCCGCCCATCTGATGCCGCAGTGCATCGCCGCCGGCGAGCGCCAATACCCGGAGATCCGCATCATGCTGCGCGATCAGGCGCAGCAGCAGGTGCTGAACAGTGTGCGCAACGCGGAGGTGGATTTCGGCATCGTGGTTGATCCGGTGCAGGCGGTGGATCTGGAGTGCGAAGCGGTGCTGCATGAACCGTTCCTGTTGCTGTGCCGCGACGATCATCCGTTCGCGGCGCAGCAGGCGGTGCGTTGGTCGGCATTGAACGGCTGCCGCCTGGTGTTGCAGGACTATGCGTCGGGCAGCCGGCCGTTGATCGACGGCGCGCTGAGGCAGCAGGGCGTGGAGGCGCAGGTAGTGCAGGAAATCGGCCATCCGGCCACGCTGTTCCCGATGGTGGCGGAGGGGATTGGCATCAGCATCTTCCCGGCGTTGGCGTTGCCGTTGCCGGAAGGGGGGCGGCTCCGGGTGCGGCGGCTGGTGCCGGAGATCAACCGCGCGTTGATGCTGGTGCGGCGCAAGAACCGCTCGCTGACGCCGGCGGCGGAGGCCATCTGGCAGGTGGCGCGCAAGCAGGCGGCGCTGCTGCACCAGCGCCGGCAGGAAACCGCGGCATATTGACTCAGATATAGACGTCCACCGCGTTGAGCGGCGTTGGGCGGTTTACGCCGTCGCCGGCTTGCGCCGCGGCTTTTGCCATTTGCTCCTGCTGTTGCTTTTCCATTTCTTCTTTCTGGATGCGCGCGATCTCGGCCTGCAACATCTTGATCTGCGCTTCGATCAGCTGCTTCTGTTTTTCTATTTCCTTAGGATCGGCGTCGGAGTCCTTTAGCTCCACCAACTTTTGCTGCAGCGACTGAATCTGCCGGTTCAGCGCCTTGATGCGGGCCGAGGCGCGGCTTTCGTTGAGGTTGACCGGTTCGTCATTGCCGTTGGCGCGTTCGTTTTTCTCCATCTTGCCGCCTTGCGGCTGGTTGTTGACCGGTTTGGCCATCAGCAGTTCGCCCTGATGGCCCGGCGCGCTGAACACGTTGCTGACGCCGGGAACGGTATTTTTGATCGGTACGATCATGGTGATGGTGGTCGACATGAATGCTCTCCCTGAGTCTGGATCTCGCTGTTCAGGGTATCGGCAGCGGCGGCTAAATCTTTACCTGCCGCAGGCGCGGCCAACGCTGCAGCCAGCCTTTGTCGAGCACGCGCTGGGCATAGGCCGCGCGATCGCCGTTTTTCGCGTTGAAGGTAATGGTGTCGTCGAATAGCGCCGCGAGCCCGAAGGGGGCCACCAGCGTAATGCTGTCGTCGGCGTTCAGGCGCGCGCCGATCGCCGTTTCCACTTCGGTCCAGAAGCTGATGGCCTCTTCGCTGCCGCGGTAAGGCGCCCGGCCGCCGCGCAGGTGCATGCGCGCCTGGTTCTTGACCGACCAAGGCCGCGGCAGCCACTGTTGCAAACGCACCTCCAGCATACGATCGCGCTCAGCGTCCGCACGCTCCGCATCGAAGTGGATCACGTCGATATCGTTGAGCGGCGTGGGCTCCGTATAGCCATGGCGCCGATCCCACACCAGATTGCGCACAAAGCCGGCGCCGAGGCACCAGTCATTCAGGCCGAGCCGGCGCACGGTGCGCAGGGCGGCCATGCGCGCGTTATCTTGTTGCAGCCAGTCGATAATTTGCCGTTGCGGATCCATCACCCCTCCTGTTTTCGCGGCTACTGTAACCCGAAGCGACAACGGGTGAAATGGGGGAAAGCGTGATGGCGGCGATCGCGTGCAAAATAATTTTCTTTTCCCACTGACTACACTTGGTGCAGGGCTGTTATCTCGTCACGCAGGGCAAGGGAGGGGGCTATGTTTCAGGCAACGGTGGGCCAACGCGGCTATCGCTTTGGCGATCTGCGCCAGCTGATGGCGAAAGCTTCGCCGGCGCGTTCCGGCGATTATCTGGCGGAGGTGGCGGCGGAGAGCGCCGAAGAGCGCATGGCGGCGCGCATCGCGCTGGCGGATGTGCCGCTCAAGGCGTTCCTGCAGCAGGTGCTGGTGCCGTACGAACAGGACGAGGTGACGCGCCTGATTATCGACAGCCACGACGCCGCCGCCTTTGCGCCCATCTCGCACCTCACGGTCGGCGATTTTCGCGACTGGCTGCTGAGCGAGCAGGCGGACAGCGCCATGCTGGCGCAGGTGGCCGCCGGCATTACGCCGGAGATGGCGGCGGCGGTAAGCAAGATCATGCGCAATCAGGATCTGATCCTGGTGGCGAAGAAATGCCGGGTGGTGACGCGCTTTCGCAATACCATCGGCCTGCCGGGCCACCTCAGCGTGCGGCTGCAGCCCAATCACCCGACCGACAGCCTGCAGGGCATCGCCGCCAGCATGCTGGATGGTCTGCTGTACGGCAGCGGCGACGCGGTGGTCGGCATCAACCCGGCCAGCGACAGCCTGCCGCTGCTGGAAAAGCTCAACTACATGCTGGACGACGTGATCCAGCGCTTCGCCATACCCACCCAATCCTGCGTGCTGACCCACGTGACCAACACGCTGCGGCTGATGGAGCGCGGCGCGCCGGTGGATCTGGTGTTTCAGTCGATCGCCGGCACCGAGGCGGCCAACCGCGGTTTCGGCATCAGCCTGGCGCTGCTGGCGGAGGCGCAGCAGGCGGCACTGAGCCTCAGGCGCGGCACGCTGGGCGATAACGTGATGTATTTCGAAACCGGGCAGGGCAGTTGCCTGTCGGCCAACGCGCATCACGGCGTCGATCAGCAGACCTGTGAGGCGCGCGCCTATGCGGTGGCGCGCCATTTCTCGCCGCTGCTGATCAATACCGTGGTGGGGTTTATCGGCCCCGAATACCTGTATGACGGCAAACAAATTATCCGCGCCGGGCTGGAGGATCATTTCTGCGGCAAGCTGCTCGGCCTGCCGCTGGGCTGCGACGTCTGCTACACCAACCATGCCGAAGCCGATCAGGACGACATGGACACGCTGCTGACGCTGTTGGCCGCCGCCGGGTTGACGTTCCTGATCGGCGTGCCGGGCGCGGACGACATCATGCTCAACTACCAAAGCACCTCGTTCCACGACGCGCTCTATATCCGCGAACTGCTGGGGCTGAAGCACGCGCCGGAGTTCGCCGCCTGGCTGGCGGCGATGAACATCACCGACGAGCGCGGGCGGCTGCGCGACGCCGCCGCCAATCACCCGCTGTTGTTGGCGCTGCAGGGAGAACGGACATGAGCAAACCGGTTCACGTCAACAGTTGGGACTCGCTGCGCGCCTTTACCGACGCGCGCATCGCGTTGGGGCGCACCGGCGCCAGCCTGCCGACCGACGAGCTGCTGCGCTTCGGCCTGGCCCATGCCCAGGCGCGCGACGCGGTGCATCAGCCTTTCGACAGCGAGCGGCTGGCGGCGGATTTGCACCAGGCCGGTTGGCCCTCGCTGGCGGTGCACAGCCAGGCCGCCGACCGCGCCGCCTATCTGCGCCGTCCGGATCTGGGGCGGCGATTGGCGTCGGACAGCCGCAGCCTGCTGCTCGGCTCACCATCGCGCCGTGTCGATCTGCTGCTGGCGGTGGCGGACGGCCTCTCTTCCAAAGCGGTGCACCGCCAGGCGCTGCCGTTGCTGCAGGCGCTTCGGCCCTATCTCGATACGCTGGGGCTGAGCGTCTCACCGGTGGTGTTGGCGCATCAGGCGCGGGTGGCGCTGGGGGATGAGATTGGCGAATGCCTGCAGGCCCGGGCGGTGGCGGTGCTGATCGGCGAACGACCGGGGCTGTCGTCGCCGGACAGCCTGGGCATTTATTTGACCTGGGAGCCGAATGCGCGCAGAACGGACGCCGAGCGTAACTGCATCTCCAACGTGCGGCCGGAGGGGCTGGATTACCCGCAGGCAGCGTTCCGTCTGGCCTGGCTGCTGGAGCAGGCGTGCCGGCGGCGGCTGAGCGGCATCGAGCTGAAGGACGAGAGCGACAATCCGGCGCTGCACAACCGGGTGACACCGCTTTACCCCCAGCTGGGCGGCTGACCGAGGGTTTGCTGCAGCAGGGCGGTGAAGGCCGCCAGCCGGGCGGATACCTTCGCCATCGGGCGCAGCAGATAGATGCCTTGCTGCTCATGGCGCGGATCTTCGAGCATCTGCACCAGCCGCCCATTCTGCACGTCCGGCCCCACCACCCAGTTGGGCAGGAAGGCAATGCCGAGGCCGAGCAGCGCCGCCTGGCGCTGCGCGGTGAAGTCGTCGCAGCGCAGCGCCATGGTGCAGCGGCTCATCAGCGCCGCGTCGAGGATCTGCGCCCAGCAGGCCGGCTGCTGTTTGTGGTAGCGGGCGATCAGCCGATGCTGCGGCAACGCTTCCAGATCGCTCGGCAGGCCATAGCGGGCGACGTAGGCGGGGCTGGCGCACATCACCCAGCGTTGCGTGGCGATACGGCTGGCGTACAGCGCGCTGTCCTTCTGCTCGCCGATGCGGAGGGCGGCATCCAGCCGTTCCTGCGTCGGATCGGTCTGGCGTTCGGTCAGATCGAGATCGATAGACAGCTGCGGATAGCGTTCCGCCAGCGTCGGCAGCAGCAGCAGCACATAGGTTTTGCCGAAGGTTGGCAGGCAACTGATGCGCAGCGTGCCTTGCGGCGTTTCGTTTAACGCGCTCAGCTCGGCGTGAATGCCGGTAATGTCCGTCATCAGCGCGGCGGCGCGCGTCAGCAGCAGCTCGCCGGCGTCGGTCAGCAGCAGCCCACGGGTGGAGCGGACGAACAGCGTGGCGCCGAGCGCGCTTTCCAAGGCGTCGATATGGCGCACCAGCGAGGAGGGCACCATGCCCAGCCGGCGAGCGGCGGCGGAAAAGCTGCCCAGGCGGGCCACGTCGAGAAAGATCGGCAGATGTTCAACATAACGGGCGTCATTCATTTTTGCATTATATGCAAAAGCGTTTCTTATGAATACCCGCTTCTCTGTCGGCGGCGCTGCGGCTACTCTGGCTGCGGGTTGACGGCGGGCTTTAACGCCGCTGCATCCCGGCCGTATAGAGAGAAAACGCATAAACCTCGCGGCGCTTAGCACTAAATAACAGATGTTTTTCCCAGGTTGCATGAGCCGCCTGCGGAGTTGATTGTCGCTCCAACACCAGATTAACCGTTCAATTTGATATCCGACTCGGCATTAATGATTAGTGAGCCTTTACTTTCACACGTCATGCCGTGGGTTCTGGATATCGGCCGGCCAGCCGTGCCGGTTTTTTGTCGCCTCAGGCTGAATCGTTCCAACTGATGAACGCGCCTTGGGGGGCATCTTGGCCCACCGTCGGTGGGTCTTTTGAACGCGCAGGATCGCGATCCCGCGCTGGTGGAGGAGTGAGTCATGAACGAAAAACACGGGTGTTCCTGTGCGCGCCATTTGGCGCAGGGTTTTGCCAGGCAGTCGATCAACGCCGGGGAGGGCGAAATCTATCAAATCTCGCTGATGAGCGCGCTCATCGACGGGGTCTACGAGGGTGAAACCACCATTGCCGAGTTGCTCAAACACGGTGATTTCGGCCTCGGCACCTTCAATCACCTGGATGGCGAACTGATCGCTTTCGACCAGGAAATACACCAGCTGCGCGCCGACGGCAGCGCCCGCCCAGCCGGTTTGCAACAGAAAACCCCTTTCGCCGTCGTCACCTTTTTCCAGCCCAGTATCAGCCAGCAGTTCGACCGGCCGATCACCAAGGCGCAGCTGCACCAATGCATCGATGAACAGGTCGCCTCGCCGAACCTGTTTTGCGCGGTGCGGGTCGACGGTGAGTTCAGCCACGTGGAAACCCGCACCGTGCCGCGTCAGGAACGGCCCTATCGCCCGATGCTGGAAGCGATAGAAGAGCAGCCGACCTTCTCGTTTCATCAACGGCGCGGCACGCTGGTCGGCTTCCGCTCGCCGGATTACATGCAGGGCATCGGCGTGGCCGGCTATCACGAACACTTCGTTACCGACGACCGCAGCGGCGGCGGCCACGTGCTGGATTACCAGCTCGATCATGGCCGCCTGCAGTTCGGCGTCATCACCCGTCTCAATCTTCAGTTGCCGCATGATGCGGATTTCTTGCGCGCCAACCTCTGCCCAGAGGATTTGGATCGTGCGATTCGTTCCGCCGAGGGCTAACCCCGGCGATCGTTTTCTTAGGAGGTGGAACCATGGCACAGGAAAAAACAGGCAATGACTGGCAATGCGGCGCCGACTTGGTGGTGAAAAACCTGGAAGCGCAGGGCGTCAAACACGTTTTCGGCATTCCGGGCGCCAAGATCGACCGGGTGTTCGACTCGCTGGAGGACGCGCCATCGATTGAAACGGTGGTGGTGCGGCATGAGGCCAACGCGGCCTTTATGGCGGCGGCGGTCGGCCGCCTGACCGGCAAGGCCGGGGTGGCGCTGGTCACCTCCGGGCCGGGCAGCTCCAACCTGATCACCGGGCTGGCCACCGCCACCTCGGAGGGGGACGCGGTAGTGGCCTTCGGCGGGGCGGTGAAGCGCGCCGACAGCCTGAAGCAGACGCACCAGAGCATGGATACCGTCAGCATGTTCCGGCCGGTGACCAAGTATTGCGCCGAAGTGCACGCCGGCTCGGCGATTTCCGAGGTGATCGCCAACGCCTTCCGCCGCGCCGAGTTCGGCCGCCCAGGAGCCTCGTTCATCAGCCTGCCGATGGATATCGTCAATGAACCGGTCAGCGCGCCGGCGTTGGCCGGCTGCCGCTTGCCGCGCATGGGGGCCGCGGCGGCGGACGACATCCAGGCGGCGGTGAAGCTGATCCGCCAGGCCAAATGCCCGGTATTGCTGCTCGGTTTGCAGGCCAGCCGGCCGGAGAACAGCGAGGCGGTGCGCCATCTGCTGTACCGCACCCACATGCCGGTGGTCGGCACCTATCAGGCGGCGGGGGTGATTGACGTCAACCACTTCGCCCGCTTCGCCGGCCGCGTCGGCCTGTTCAACAACCAGCCGGCCGATCAGCTGTTGCAGAAGGCCGATCTGGTGGTGAGCGTCGGCTATGATCCGATCGAATACGATCCCTGCATGTGGAACAGTCATGGGCGGCTGAAACTGGTGCACATCGACGTGCTGCCGGCGGATATCGACACCTGCTATCGGCCGGACGTCGAACTGGTGGGCAACATCAGCGCCACGCTGAACATGATGACCGAAACGTTCAATGAGGCGGTCTGCGTGCCGCCGGAGGTGGAGCTGATCCTCACCGATCTCGGCCGCCAGCGCACAGAACTGGCGGAGCGCGCCGCGCGCCGCGGCGGCATGCCGATCCACCCGCTGCGCATCGTCAAGGAGCTGCAGGACATCGTCAGCGACGACGTGACGCTGTGCGTGGACATGGGCAGTTTCCACATCTGGATCGCCCGCTATCTTTACAGCTTCCGCGCCCGCCAGCTGTTGATCTCCAACGGCCAGCAAACCATGGGGGTGGCGCTGCCGTGGGCCATCGGCGCGGCATTGGTGCGCCCCGGCGACAAGGTGGTGTCGATCTCCGGCGACGGCGGATTCATGCAGTCGAGCATGGAGCTGGAGACCGCGGTGCGGCTGAAAAACAACATCGTGCACGTGATCTGGGTCGACAACGCCTACAACATGGTGGAGATGCAGGAAGTGAACAAATACCAGCGCAAATCCGGCGTGGAGTTTGGGCCGATTGACTTCAAGGCCTATGCGGAATCCTGCGGCGCGGTCGGTTTCGCCGTGCAGTCGGTGGACGATCTGCGGCCGATGCTGCGCAAGGCGATGGCGATCCAGGGGCCGGTGGTGGTGGCCATTCCGGTCGACTACGCCGACAACTATAAGCTGATGGCGCAGATGAACTTCAGCCAGATGATTTAATTTCATCATCGCGTGGTTTCACCGGGGCAGGCCGCTTGCGCGCCTGCCCGTTTTTATGCGCGGAATTTGTCCTTTACATCGCTAACTGTATGATTTACTGCTATCCGTTGGGTTGTTTTTTCACCACTGGGGATAGCGCAATGAAAAGAAAAGCAATAACGATCGGGCTGCTGGCGTTGGTGATTGCCGGCGGCGCGCGGGCCAATACGCTGGTCTACTGTTCTGAAGGCTCGCCGGAAGGCTTCAACCCGCAGCTGTTCACCTCCGGCACCACGGTGGATGCCAGCTCGGCGGCGATCTACAACCGGCTGGTGGATTTCAAACCCGGCACCGTCGAGCTGCAACCCAGCCTGGCGGAAAGCTGGGAGGTCAGCGAAGACGGCAAGCGCTATACCTTCCACCTGCGCAAGGGCGTGGCATTCCAGAGCAATAAATATTTTACCCCCACCCGCGATTTCAACGCGGATGACGTCATCTTCTCGTTTATGCGCCAGAAGGACGCCAACAACCCGTATCACAAGGTCTCCAACGGTGCCTACACCAACTTCGAGTCGATGGAGTTCGGCACGCTGATTGACCGGATCGTCAAGGTGGATGACCACACCGTGCGCTTTGAGCTCTCCCGCGCCGAGGCGCCGTTCGTTGCCGATCTGGGCATGTACTTCGCCACCATTTTATCGGCGGAATATGCCGACGCGATGCTGAAGGCCGGCACGCCGCAGCGGGTGGACAACGATCCGATCGGCACCGGGCCGTTCCAACTGGTGCAGTACCAGAAGGACGCAAAAATCCTCTACAAGGCGTTCGACCGCTACTGGGAAGGCAAACCGAAGATCGATCGGCTGGTGTTCTCGATCACGCCGGATGCGACGGTGCGTTACGCTAAACTGCAAAAGAACGAGTGCCAGGTGATGCCGTTCCCCAACCCGGCGGATCTGGCGCGCATGCGGCAGGACGGCAACCTGCAGGTGATGGAAAAATCCGGCCTGAATATCGGCTTCCTGGCGTTCAACACCCAGAAGAAGCCGTTGGATAACGTCAAGGTGCGCCAGGCGTTGGCGCTGGCTGTCAACAAGCCGGCGATCATCGACGCGGTGTTCCACGGTGCCGGCCAGCCGGCCAAGAATCTGCTGCCGCCGACCCAATGGGGCAGCAACGCGCAGCTTGAAGATTATCCGTATTCGCCGGAGCGGGCGAAGCAGCTGCTGCAGGAGGCCGGGCTGGGGCAGGGGTTCGATATCGATCTGTGGGCGATGCCGGTGCAGCGGCCCTATAACCCCAACGCCAAGCGCATGGCGGAGATGATCCAGGCCGACTGGGCCAAGATCGGCGTGCGCGCCAAAATCGTCACCTTCGAGTGGGGCGAGTATTTGCAGCGGATTAAAAACGGCGAGCACCAGACCGCGCTGATGGGCTGGACCACCGCCAACGGCGATCCGGACAACTTCTTCGGCCCGCTGTTCACCTGCGCTTCGCTCGGCGGCTCCAACTCGGCGAAATGGTGCTACAAACCGTTCGACCAGCTGATCCTGCAGGCGCGCGAGGAGAACGATCACGCCAAACGGGTGGCGATGTATCAGCAGGCACAGGTGGTGATGCACGATCAGATGCCGGCGCTGATGATCGCGCACTCGACCATCTTCGAACCGGTGCGCAAGGAAGTGAAAGGCTACGAGATAGACCCGTTCGGCAAACACATCTTCAAACAGGTGTCGCTGGAGAAATAACCAAGAGGCCGGGTTAACCCGGCCTTTTTCATGCCTGCGGCGCGTCGCAGTGGTAGCGGCCGCGCGGGATCACCAGCGGCGTGTGGGACAGCGGATCGTCGATGATCATGCACGGCATGCCGAACACCCGCTCCACCAGTTCGGCGGTGATGATCTCCGCCGGTTTCCCTTCCGCCACGATCTTGCCGTCGCGCATGGCGATGATGTGATCGGCATAGCGGCAGGCGTGGTTGAGATCGTGCAGCACCGCGATCAGGGTTTGACCGCGCTCGCGGTTGAGCTGGCGGAACAGATCCAGCAGTTCGATCTGGTGCGCGATGTCCAGATAGGTGGTCGGCTCATCCAGCAGTAGCAGCGGGGTTTTCTGCGCCAGCGCCATCGCCACCCAGACGCGCTGACGCTGCCCGCCGGACAGCTCGTCGACGCTGCGATCCGCCAGCTGGCTGACGTTGGTGGCCGCCATGGCGGCTTCCACCGCCTGTTTGTCGGCCTGCGTCCACTGTTTCAGCAGGCTTTGGTGCGGATAGCGGCCGCGCGACACCAGATCCGCCACGGTGATGCTGTCCGGCGCGATCGAAGTTTGCGGCAGCAGCCCAAGCTCGCGCGCCAGCGCCTTGGTGGCGAAGCTGCTGATGTTCTTGCCGTCCAGCATCACCTCGCCGGCGCTGGGTTTCAGCAGGCGGCACAGGGCGCGCAACAGCGTCGATTTGCCGCAGGCGTTCGGCCCGACAATCACCGTGAAAGCGCCGTCGGGGATCGCCACGCTCAGATCGTCAGCGATGATTTTATTGTCGTAGCCCAGCTTCAGGTGCGAGGCGTGCAGGCGGTGGCTCATGGCATTATCACTCTTCATTATCTGCGGGCCTCTCGGATGAGCAGCCAAATCAGGTACAGGCCGCCGATGCAGACGGTCACAACCCCGACCGGCAGTTGGATCGGCGCGAAAAGATGTTGGGACACCACGTCGGCGCCGAGCAGCAACGCCGCGCCCATCAGCGCCGAGGAGGTCAGGGTGACCGAGGATTGGCCGGCGAGGCGACGGGCGATCTGCGGCGCCGCCAGCGCGATAAAGGAAATCGGCCCGGCGGTGGCGGTGACGGCGGCGGTGAGGGTGACGCCGAACAGCATCAGCCACAGCCGGCTGCCTTCGGCGTTAACGCCCAGCGCGCGCGCCGTGTCATCGCCCATTTCCAGCAGCTGCAGCCGTTTGCCCATCAGCAGCGCGGCCGCGGCCGCCAGCACGATGAACGCCGTGGCGGGCTGGGTTTTTTGCCAGGTCATGCCGTTGAGCGAACCGGCCTGCCACATGGCGGCGTCCATGGCGCGCTCGAGCGAGGCGGTGATGATCAGCCAGGTATTGGTGGAGACCAGCACCGCGCTGATGGCGATGCCGACGATGATCAACCGGAAGCCGGCGATGCCTTGCCGCCAGGCCAGCAGATAGATGGCCAGCGCGGCGAGAATGCCGCCGGCCAGCGCGCCGCCGGCGATGTAATAGTAGCCGCCGTTGAACAGGGTGATGGCGATCAGCGCGCCGGTATAAGCCCCCATGTTAAAGCCGATCACGTCCGGGCTGCCGAGCGGGTTGCGGATAATTGACTGGAAAATGGCGCCGCTCATGCCGAGCGCGGCGCCTAACAACAGCGCCATGGCGATGCGGGGCAAGCGCCATTGGGTGACTACGGTCACCAGGTTTTTCGGCGCCTCGCCGGTCAGCGCGGCAAAAACCTGCTCCAGCGAAAGTTGCAGCGTGCCGTAGCACAGGGCGGCGACGGCCATCGCCAGACACAGCGCCAACAGTGAAAGGTTGACCAGCAGCAGGCGCAGCGGCAGGCGCCCGTTGATGACGCCGTCCGGGCGGCCGATATGCAGCGTATGCGGCAGACTCATCACAGACCCCCCAGCGTTTTCTTGCGGCGCACCAGCCAGATCAGCACCGGCGCGCCGATGAAGGCCGCCACGATGGAAACCCGCAGCTCACCGGCCGCCAGCAAGCGGCCGACCACGTCGGCGCACAGCAGTAAAATCGGCGCCAGCAGCATGGAGTAGGGCAGGATCCAGCGCTGGTCGGGGCCGACCCACCAACGGGCGATATGCGGCACCATCAGGCCGATGAAACTGATTGGGCCGACGGTGGCGGTTGCCGCGCCGCACAGCAGCGTGATGGCGATCACCGCGATCACCTGAGTCAGCACCACGCGCGCGCCGAGTGCGATAGCCAGATCTTCCCCCATACCGATGGTATTCAGCGGCCGGGCGATGAGCAGCGTCAGCAGGCAGCCGAGCAAAATGGCGGGGGCGGTCACCGGCAGCGTGGACAGCGTGCGGATATCCAGCGTGCCGGCCTGCCAGAAGCGCAGTTGGTCGAAGGTTTGCGGATCGATCAGCGACAGCCCGGTGGTGATGCCGAGCAGCACCGCGCCGATAGCCACGCCGGCCAGCGTCAGCCGCACCGGGTTGATGCGCCCGCCCGCCAGCGTGCCGATCAGGTAGACCAGCAGGGTGGTGAGGGCTGCGCCGGCAAAGGCGTAGGCCATGTAGCTTTCGGTGGTGGCGGCGCCGAAAAACATGATGCCGATGACCACGGCGAAGCTGGCGCCGGCGTTGATGCCGAGCACGCCGGGATCGGCCAGCGGGTTGCGCGTCAGCGCCTGAATCAGCGCGCCGGCGGCGCCGAGCGCCATGCCGGCCAGGATGCCCGCCAGCGTACGGGGCACCCGGGCATTGAGAATGATGGTGCTGTCGGAACCGCTCGCGGCGCCCTGCAGGCTGAGCCAGACGGTATGGAAGGGGATGGCTTTGGAACCCAGCATCAGGCTGGCCATGATGCACAGCAGCAACAGCGCCAAACCGATACCGAACCCGGCGATGCGTTTGAAGCCACTGGCGTAAGCTGCGTGCGGTGCGGACGAAAGCGTCCGCTCAGTCGGAGTGGGTACGTTCACACCGGTAACTCCTGTATGATTTTTATTCTCATTGTTATTTGCGTTCATGCGGGGGCAATAGTAGCACGAGTTTACGCCCGCATGCACCCGCCGGTTGGTGGCAAAGGTGCGTTGACGATGTTAATAACTATTGATATTTCAATTGATTGAATGTGAACGTTCGCCCCGCTTGCTGCAAGTGTCGGCAGGGGGCTGACCTGCCGACGGCGTGATTCAGGGCTTTTTGAACAACCGTTCGATTTGATTCAGCATGTTGGTGGCGCTGTAGTAATCGAGGCGGAAGGTGTCGTTGCCGACGGCGTAGACGTGCCGCTGTTCCACCGGCTCCAGATGTTTGAGGAACGGGTTGGTCAGCACCTCTTGCACTTTGCGCTCATTGGTGGCGAACAGGATCAGGGTTTTGCCATTCAGGCCTTCGGCCATTTTTTCGCCGGAGATCTGGATGATGTCATGGCGTTTACCCATGCTGGTGTTGCCTTTGGCGCTTTCCGGCGGGGTGGCCAGTTGGAAGCCGAGCTGGGTCAGCAGTTTGCCCTGGGCGGAACCCGGCGTCCACAGCATGGCCTCGCGGCCGTTGTCGGCATACACCAGCGGAGTGGTGGGCTGCGGCGGCAGCGCGATCGCCTGTTTCACTTGCTCCACGCGCTGCTCGAAACGATCTTCCGCCTGTTTGGCGCCGGCTTCATGACCGGTGATCTCGCCGAGCTCGCTGGCCAGCTGTTGCCAGCTTTTGTCGCCATAGTCGAGCACCAGCGTCGGCGCAATGGCGGACAGCTGGTCATACAGTTTCAACGCCGAATCACCGCCGGTCGCGGCGACGACGATCAAATCCGGCGCGGCGGCGGCGACGGCTTCGGCATTGGGCTCCACCTGGTACAGCCGCTCGACGTGGCGCTGTTTGGCCACCTCGCTCCACTGGGTAAAGAAACCTTGTTTATCGGCCACCAGGGGATTTGGGCTGGTGGCAGCGCTGGCGACCACCGGGGCGTCGATAGCCAACAGCGTGCCGGTGATGGTGACGCTGGTGGACACGATGCGCTGCGGCGGTTTTTCCAGCGTGAATTTCCCTTTGACGCTGTCGATGGTGCGTGGCCAACTGCCGTCGGCAGCGGGGGCGGACGGTTGCTGTCCGTCGCTTTTGTCGTCCGGGCCGCAGCCGCTGAGCAACAGGCTGGAAGTGGCGATAAATGCAATGAACAGCTGGCGTAAGGATAGGGTCATGAGCGGGCTCTTTCTTTCCTTGAACTAAGGCGTATCAATCCGGCTGAGGATTGGCTGCGTGGTGGATGCCGGCTAATTTACCATTCAAGCCGCCAAAATGATAACCATTCGTATCTCAGCGCGTGGTGAATAAGAAGAAAGGGAGGAGAACGGCAGAAACGAAAAAAGCGCCAAAAGGCGCTTTTTTCTGAATTGGTGGGTCGTGCAGGATTGATTCGGCCTGTGGCCTTACCCTGCGGGCAACGCTGCGCGTTGTCGTATCGCTGCGCGATGCTCGAACCTCTACGGTTCTTCATCCTGCACGACTCGCTAAACTATGCCTGCGAGAAGATGAAGTCGGGAGCAGGTGGCGCAGAAACGAAAAAAACGCCAAAAGGCGCTTTTTTCTGAATTGGTGGGTCGTGCAGGATTCGAACCTGCGACCAATTGATTAAAAGTCAACTGCTCTACCAACTGAGCTAACGACCCGTAGAAGTGGTGGGTGATGACGGGCTCGAACCGCCGACCCCCTCCGTGTAAAGGAGATGCTCTACCAACTGAGCTAATCACCCACTTCAGGACTTCCAGGTTACTGCTAAACGAGAGAATGATGGTGGGTGATGACGGGCTCGAACCGCCGACCCCCTCCGTGTAAAGGAGATGCTCTACCAACTGAGCTAATCACCCTCATTCGTTCTCATTTTTTCTCAACAAGATGGTGGGCGATGACGGGCTCGAACCGCCGACCCCCTCCGTGTAAAGGAGATGCTCTACCAACTGAGCTAATCGCCCCGTCTTGTTGGAGTCGCATTATAGGGATAGTTCAAAGTGAGTCAACGGTTTTTAAAATGATTTCAATCGTTCGCCGCAAATTTAGGCAGGGCGCGATAATAATCGCCAGCAGCGCCGATTCTTTGCGCGATGCTATGCGAAACTCGCCGCAAAACGCGCGAAATCGACTGGTGCAATATCGTGTCGGCGTTGAGGAATTAGCGCGTGGTGATACAATGTCGTCCACTCTTTTTTCAATTCCGAGCAATCGTCGGCAACCGCCGACACGCGTTGCGTAATAAGGCAGTGAACCCAATGAAAATCAAAACCCGTTTTGCACCGAGCCCGACCGGCTATCTTCACGTCGGCGGCGCGCGTACCGCACTTTATTCCTGGTTGTTCAGCCGCCATGCGGGCGGTGAGTTCGTTCTGCGTATCGAAGATACCGATCTGGAACGTTCTACCCAGGACGCGATCGACGCAATTATGGATGGCATGAACTGGTTGAACCTGGATTGGGATGAAGGCCCGTATTTCCAGACCAAGCGTTTCGATCGCTACAACGCGGTCATCGATGAGATGCTGGAGCAGGGCACGGCCTATAAATGCTATTGCTCCAGGGAACGTCTGGAAGCGCTGCGCGAGAAGCAGATGGAAAATGGCGAAAAGCCGCGTTACGACGGCCACTGCCGCGACAGCCAGTGCAGCCACACCGACGACGAACCGCACGTGGTGCGCTTCCGCAACCCGCAGGAAGGGTCGGTGATCTTCGACGATAAAATTCGCGGCCCGATCGAATTCAGCAACCAGGAGCTGGACGATCTGATCATCCGCCGCACCGACGGTTCGCCAACCTATAACTTCTGCGTCGTCGTCGATGACTGGGACATGGAAATCACCCATGTGATCCGCGGTGAAGACCACATCAACAACACCCCGCGCCAGATCAACATTCTCAAAGCGCTGGGCGCGCCGGTGCCGGAATACGCGCACGTGTCGATGATCCTCGGCGACGACGGTAAAAAGCTGTCCAAACGTCACGGCGCCGTGGGCGTGATGCAGTACCGCGACGACGGCTATCTGCCGCAGGCGCTGCTGAACTACCTGGTGCGTCTGGGCTGGTCCCACGGCGATCAGGAGATCTTCTCCATCGACGAGATGAAAGAGTTCTTCACGCTGGAAGCGATCAACAAATCCGCCAGCGCCTTCAACACCGAGAAGCTGCAGTGGCTGAACCATCACTACATCAACCATATGCCGGCGGAAGAAGTGGCGGTGCATCTGGCATGGCACGTTGAGCAACTGGGCATTGAAACCCGCAACGGGCCGGAACTGAAGGATATCGTCAAGCTGCTGGGCGAGCGCTGCAAGACGCTGAAAGAGATGGCGGAGTCTTGCCGTTACTTCTACGAAGACTTCAGCGAGTTCGACGCCGACGCGGCCAAGAAGCACCTGCGCCCGGTGGCGCGTCAGCCGCTGGAAGCGGTGCGCGCCAAGCTGGCCGCCATCACCGTCTGGACGCCGGAAAACGTGCATGACGCCATTCAGGGCACGGCGGATGAGCTGGGTGTTGGCATGGGCAAAGTCGGCATGCCGCTGCGCGTCGCGGTGACCGGCGCCGGCCAGTCGCCGGGCATGGACGTGACCGTGCATGCGATCGGCCAGAAGCGTTCGCTGCAGCGCATCGACATGGCGCTGGCTTATATCGCCGAGCGTGAAGCGCAAGCCTGATTCGCAGCTACGCCATAAAGCAAAAGCCCCGAGGAGCAATCCCGGGGCTTTTTTCATGGCGGTTGTCAGGCGTGTTCGCTGGCCGGCAAACCGGGGCGATAGGCGAGGAAATACATCAGCCCGACAAAGCCGGCGCCGCCCAGCGCATTGCCGAGAAATACCGCGACGAAATTAGGCAGGTACTGCTCCCAGCCCATGCCGCCGGCGAAGATGGCCGCCGGGATGATGAACATGTTCGCCACCACGTGCTGGAAACCGATGGCGACAAAAGCCATGACCGGGAACCACATGCCGATCACTTTGCCCGGCACATCCTTGCTGGCGAAGGCTAACCACACCGCCAGGCACACCAGCCAGTTGCAGCCGACGCCGGAGATGAAGGCGTGCAGGAAGTCCGCATCCACTTTGGCCTGCGCGATCACCAGCGTCTTATGCAAAAACGCGCCTTCGGTCAGGCCCAGCAGGTGGCCGAAAAAGTAGGCGACGGCCACGCTGCCGGCCAGGTTGGCCAGGGTGACCCAAAACCAGTTGCGCAGCACGGCGATGGCGGGGATTTCACGAGCGAACCAGGCCATTGGCAAGGTCATCATGTTGCCGGTCAGCAGTTCGCCGCCGGCCAGAATGGTCAGGATCAGGCCGATCGGGAACACCGCGGCGCCCAACAGCGCGCCGAAAGAGCCCCATTCGGCCGGCAGGGTGCCGATGACGTGAATATCCAGCAGAAAGCCGGTGGCGATAAAGGCGCCGGCGAGAAAGCCCAGAATCAACAGATTAGCGAGCGGGGCGCGGCTTTTGTTTACCCCGGCCTGAACGGCGAGGGCGGCGATTTCTTTTGGTGAATGCAAAGACATGACGGACTCGGTTTATAGTAATGAAGTTTATGGCGCGGGCAGTCTATGCCGCTCGGGAGTCCGACTCAAGCGCATTTCGCTAACATTCTGTTAATTAAAAATCAACGTGATATGCAGGGTCTTTCGCCATTTTGAGATGTAGCGCGCAAAATGGATGAACTCTGCGCAAAGTGATGATTTTTTGGCGCCAAAGATGCTGATTTGGCGGCTTTTTCAACGCTTGATTCAGTAATTCAATTTAGCCGTTGACAGCTTTGAGCGGGTTTCATATTATGCGCCCCGTTCACAGCACAAAGTGATTGTGGAACGGGGCTATAGCTCAGCTGGGAGAGCGCTTGCATGGCATGCAAGAGGTCGACGGTTCGATCCCGTCTAGCTCCACCAACCTTCTTCTCAGAAAGGTTGAGGATACCGTAACGCCGGTCAAAGCGTACCACTTTTGTGGGGCTATAGCTCAGCTGGGAGAGCGCTTGCATGGCATGCAAGAGGTCGACGGTTCGATCCCGTCTAGCTCCACCACCATTTAAAAAGCCGACCTTAGGGTCGGCTTTTTGCTTTGCGTCATTTAACCTTCGCCGAATGCCGGCCAATAAAAAAGGCGCCCGCAGGCGCCTTGTTATCGCAGTCGGTTCGAGGCTTAGCCCAGCACCAGACCCGCGATGGAAGCGGACAGGATGCTGACCAGCGTAGAGCCGTACACCAGCTTCAGGCCAAAGCGTGACACCACGTTGCCCTGGTGTTCGTTCAGGCCCTTGATCGCACCGGCCACGATGCCGATGGAAGAGAAGTTGGCGAAGGACACCAGGAACACCGACAGGATCCCCAGGCTGCGCGGCGACAGCTCGGCAGAGACTTTCTGCAGTTCCATCATGGCCACGAATTCGTTGGAAACCAGCTTGGTGGCCATGATGCTGCCAACCTGCAGGGCTTCGTGCTTAGGAATGCCCATGATCCAGGCGAACGGATAGAAGAAGTAACCGAGGATTTCCTGGAAGCTCAGGCCGAAAATGGCGCTGAACACACCGTTGAGCGCGGCGATCAGGGCGATGAAGCCAATCAGCATCGCGGCGACGATAATCGCTACTTTGAAGCCCGCCAGGATGTATTCACCCAGCATTTCAAAGAAGCTCTGGCCTTCGTGCAGGTTGCCGAGGTGCAGCTCTTCTTCTTTATTGGTGTCGTACGGGTTGACCAGCGACAGCACGATAAAGGTGCTGAACATGTTCAATACCAGCGCCGCCACCACGAATTTGGCGTCCAGCATGGTCATATAGGCGCCGACGATGGACATGGAAACCGTAGACATCGCGGTCGCCGCCATGGTGTACATGCGCTTTTCCGACATCTTGCCCAGGATATCCTTGTAGGCGATGAAGTTTTCGGATTGGCCCAGGATCAGCGAGCTGACGGCGTTAAACGACTCCAGCTTGCCCATGCCGTTCACTTTCGACAGCACGGTGCCGATAATGCGGATGATGAACGGCAGCACCTTGATGTACTGCAGAATACCGATCAGCGCCGAAATGAAGACGATCGGGCACAGCACCTTCAGGAAGAAGAACGCCAGGCCTTTGTCGCCCATGCCGCCGAACACGAAATCAGTCCCTTGTCCCGCAAACCCGAGCAGTTTGTCAAACAGCGCGGCGAATCCTTTTACGAAGCCCAAACCCGCTTCCGAATGCAGGAAAAAGTAGGCCAGCAGTACTTCGATAACCAGTAGTTGAATAACATAGCGAATGCGGATGCTTTTACGATCGCGGCACACCAACAGGGCCAGGATCGCTACCACCACTATCGCCAACGCAAAGTGCGCAATATGGGACATGTTTGCTCCAAATTTGAGGCAGGCTGAATTTCGGCTGTCATTTTATGTAACGCTACGTTTAAAAACGAGACTTCTATTGCAAATATGGAAAATCATAGTGGGAGTTCTCCTAAAGTGTTGCGCAAAAGCATAAAAAATCAAGATGTTAAAGCAGCAATAGGAAATTCGTATTCTTGTGCTAACCTGTCTTTCAGGGGGATTGCAGCCAAAATCCCATCAGAAAAGCACGGAAATCGGCAAGCTCCGCGCTGAACCCTTCGATAAAACCGTTAATGTTGGCTATTACAGAGATAAGTTTTACCGCTCTAAATGCGCTTGATAATTATTATCATTTATATAGAGTGGAGATAAACGTAATTTCAGTAAGGGTTCAACATATGCTGAACAGTCGCGTGGTTGAAACCACCTCCGGTCGCTCCGCCAGAAAAATCAAACTCTCGCTCATGGGGCCCGCCTTTATCGCCGCTATCGGCTATATCGATCCCGGCAACTTCGCCACCAACATCCAGGCTGGCGCCTCATTCGGCTACAGCCTGCTGTGGGTGGTGGTTTGGGCCAACGTGATGGCGATGCTGATCCAGCTGTTGTCCGCCAAGCTGGGCATCGCCACCGGGAAAAATCTGGCCGAGCATATTCGCGATCGCTTTCCGCGGCCGGCGGTGTGGGCCTATTGGGTACAGGCGGAGATCATCGCCATGGCGACCGATCTGGCTGAGTTTATCGGCGCGGCGATCGGCTTCAAGCTGCTGCTCGGTGTCTCTCTGTTGCAGGGCGCAGTGCTGACCGGCATCGCCACCTTTTTAATTCTGATGCTGCAAAAACGCGGGCAAAAGCCGCTGGAGCTGGTGATCGGTGGGCTGTTGTTGTTCGTCGCCGCCGCTTACATCGTCGAGCTGGCGTTCTCCCAGCCGCAGTTGGCGCCGCTGCTGAAGGGGATGGCGCTGCCCGATTTGCCTAACGGCGATGCGGTATTCCTGGCTGCCGGGGTATTGGGCGCCACCATCATGCCGCACGTGATCTATCTGCATTCGTCGCTCACCCAAATCGGCGGCGAGCACGACAAGGTGGAACGCTATGCCGCCACCAAAGTCGACGTCGCCGTGGCTATGACCATCGCCGGTTTCGTTAATCTGGCGATGATGGCCACCGCCGCCGCCGCGTTTCATTTCAGCGGCCACAGCGGCATCGCCGATCTCGACGTGGCTTACCTGACGCTGCAACCGCTGCTCGGGCACGCCGCCGCCACCGTGTTCGGCCTGAGCCTGGTGGCCGCCGGCCTCTCTTCTACCGTGGTGGGCACGCTGGCGGGGCAGGTGGTGATGCAGGGGTTCGTGCGTTTCCATATTCCGCTGTGGCTGCGGCGCGCGGTGACCATGCTGCCGTCGTTTATCGTCATCATGTTGGGGATGGATGCGACGCGCATTCTGGTGTTGAGCCAGGTGCTGCTCAGCTTCGGCATTGCGCTGGCGCTGGTGCCGCTGCTGGCTTTCACCGGCAATCGGGCGCTGATGGGGGAAATGGTCAACGGCCCGCTGGTGCAAAATCTGGGCAAGCTGATCGTACTGGTGGTGGTGGGATTGAACGGCTACCTGTTGATCGGCAGCGTGCTGTAAGCGAAAACAGTGCGGGCCGGCGCAACGCCGGCCCGTCGTCGTTAATCGCGGTCGTCATCGCCGTGGCGGCGCCAGCGATCGCGGTCATGATCGTGATGGTGCTTTTTCTCTTTCTTCCAGTGGTGCTTATCGTAGTGTTTGTCGTATTTACGATAGCGTCCTTCATGATAGTAATAGTGTTTACGCCAGTAGTCGCCATCGCGCCAGCGATAACCGTCCCAGTAGTAACCGCGACGGCTGCGGTCGCCGAGATAACGGCCCTGATGGCCTTGCCACCAGTCGCGATCCCGCCAATCGTAACCATCCCAATAGCGGCCGCGGTTATCCTGATCGCCGATGCGCAATGAAACGCCCGGCATCAGATCGATGCTGATCCCTTCGGCATGCGCCTGCTGTGCGGCGGGCAGTACCGTCGCCGCCAAAATGGCGGCCAAGAGCAGAGGTTTAAACATGGCTTCTCCTTCCCGCTTGCGCGGCCTGGCCGTTTGTCACTTTATGAAGCGCGTTCATCAGTTTAAAAGCGGCCTTATCGTTATTTTTGCTGCAATATCGGCATCATAGCGCCGGCGTATAGGGTTGAATCTGAGAGCCACTCTGAAAATGATGCAGGAAGTTAAGATTTGAGATTTTTCTGGAGTATCGCCGCTCGATTGAACGGCGGAATTTGTAAGCGATTACAATAAGATGTTCTCGATCTGCGCGAGCTCTTCTTCACTGAAGTGACGATTGGCCAGCATGCCCACCGCGTCTTCTATCTGCGCATTCTTGCTGGCGCCGATCAGCACTGAGGTCACGCGATCGCCGCGCAGCACCCAGGCCAGCGCCATCTGCGACAGCTTCTGCCCGCGTTGCCGCGCCAGCGCATCGAGGCGGCGCACCTTGTCCAGTCGCTCGGCGGTCAACTGCTCCGGCTGCAGGAAGCGGCTGCCGCTGGCGGCGCGGGAATCTTGCGGGATGCCGTGCAGGTAGCGATCGGTCAGCAGGCCGCCCGCCAGCGGCGAGAAGGCGATAGATCCGACGCCATGTTCTTCCAGCGTATCCAGCAACGCCGTCTCCGGCCCGCGTTCCAACATCGAATACTTCGGCTGGTGGATCACGCACGGCGTGCCGAGCCGCTGCAGAATGGCGAAGGCCTGTCGCGCGCGCTCGGCCGGGTAGTTGGACAGGCCGACATACAGCGCTTTGCCCTGGCGCACCAGCAGATCCAGCGCCGCCATGGTTTCTTCCAGCGGCGTGTCCGGATCCGGCCGATGATGATAAAAGATATCCACATACTCCAACCCCATGCGCTTCAGGCTCTGATCGAGGCTGGCGACCAGGTACTTTTTCGAGCCCCAATCACCGTAGGGGCCGGGCCACATGGTGTAACCGGCTTTGGATGAGACGATCAGCTCATCGCGCCAGGCCCGCAGATCGGCGTTGAGAATGCGGCCAAAGTTCTCCTCGGCGGCGCCGGGCGGCGGGCCGTAGTTGTTGGCCAGATCGAAATGGGTAATGCCGCGATCGAAGGCGCAGCGGATCAGGCCGCGGGCGTTATCGTACAAAGTGGCGTCGCCGAAGTTGTGCCACAGGCCGAGTGAGACGGCGGGCAGCTTCAGCCCGCTGCGGCCGCAGCGCCGGTATTCCATATCTTGATAACGCGAGGGGGAGGCTGGGTAAGACATAGTTATCCTTGTCGGCGAGAGGTGAAGTGCTTTGAGTGTATACGTTTCCACACCGCGTTGCCGCGGGAGCGATCACGGCGCCGGCATGTAACGCCAGGTTGCCGTTCGATGCGGGAGCGTTTGTTCGAAATTTGAACGGCATCTTCGATAATTAAGATAATCGCTTCAGCTGCAGACAGGTGATGATCATGACTCAGACCTATACGGTGGCCGATTATCTGCTCGATCGTCTGGCCCAAATCGGCATCCGTCATTTCTTCGGCGTGCCGGGGGATTACAACCTGCAATTTCTCGATCACGTCCTCGCGCATCCGCAAATCACCTGGGTAGGCTGCGCCAACGAGTTGAACGCCGCCTATGCGGCTGACGGCTATGCGCGCTGCAAACCGGCGGCCGCGCTGCTCACCACCTTCGGCGTGGGGGAGCTGAGCGCGTTGAACGGGGTGGCCGGCAGCTACGCCGAATACCTGCCGGTGATCCACGTGGTTGGCACGCCGGCGCAGCGCGCCCAGCGCGCCGGTGATTTGCTACACCATTCGCTGGGGGATGGCGACTTCACTCATTTCGCCCGGATCGCCAAAGAGGTGACCGTCGCGCAGGCCGACCTGACCGCCGACAACGCCGCGCTGGAGATAGACCGCCTGATCGGCGCCGCCTTGCTGGAGCATCGCCCGGTTTACCTGATGTTGCCCAGCGACGTCGCGCAGGCGCCGCTGCCGAGTAAACCGGCGCCGCTGATGCTGCGCCAGGCCAAACTGTCGCAGAGCGCATTGCAGGCGTTTATCGCCGCAGCGCGTGAAAAGCTGCTGTCGGCACGGCGGGTGTCGTTGCTGGCGGACTTCCTGGCCGATCGCTTCGGCGCCGAAGCGGCGCTGGACGAGTGGCTGCAGGAGGTCGATATGCCGCACGCGACGCTGTTGCTCGGCAAGGGGCTGCTGGACGAGAACCGCGCCGGTTTCGTTGGTACCTACTGCGGCGGCGCCAGCGATCCGGCGGTGAAACAATTGATCGAAAACGCTGATGTGGTGATCAACGTCGGCGTACGCTTGACCGACACCATTACCGCGGGATTCACGCATCATCTGCCGGTGGAAAAATGCATCGATATTCAACCGTTCGAAGCCTGGGTCGGGCGGCAGCGCTTTAGCCGCATTCCGATGCGCGAGGCGGTGCAGGCATTGCACCGCCTGAGCCTGTCGCTGGCGTCGCGTTGGCCGTTGCCGCCGATCGTCCGCCCGGCGCTGCCGGAAGGCGATGGGGAAGGGCTGGATCAGCACGCCTTCTGGCGGCAAGTACAGGATTTCCTGCGGCCGGGGGATATCGTGCTGGCCGATCAGGGCACCGCCTGTTTCGGCGCGGCGGCGCTGACGTTGCCGCGTGGCTGCCGCCTGATCGTGCAGTCGCTCTGGGGATCGATCGGCTATACCCTGCCGGCGACGTTCGGCGTGCAGACCGCCGAACCGCAGCGCCGGGCAGTATTGCTGATCGGCGACGGCGCCGCGCAGTTAACCGTGCAGGAACTGGGATCGATGCTGCGCGACGGGCTTAAACCGGTGATCTTCGTGTTGAACAATCAGGGGTATACCGTTGAGCGCGCGATCCACGGGCCTGAGCAACGTTATAACGACATCGCGCGTTGGAACTGGACGCAGTTGCCGATGGCGTTGGCCGGTGATCGGCCGGTGAAGGCGTTGCGGGTCAGCGATCCGGACGGATTGCGTCAGGCGCTGCGCGAGGTAGCGGACGACGAGCGGCTGGCCTTCATCGAAGTGATGCTGCCGAAGATGGACATTCCGGAACTCCTCGATACCGTCTCTCGCGCCATTCAGGCGCGCAACGCCGCCGCTTAAGGCAGGGTGTCGCCCAGCAGGCGCTCCAGCATCCAGAACCCCGCCGGGCCCGGCGGGGTCAGTTTGGACCAGACCGCATCCACCGAAATCAGTTTGGGCCAGCCGCGCGGTCGCAGTTGGGTGAGTCTGTCGTGGCCGTATTGCTGCACCAGCCAGTGCGGCAACACCGCCCAACCGAATCCCTGTTCCGCCATCTCCAGCAGCAGCAGATAGCTGGGCGCCGACCAGACCAGGCCACCCTGTCTGGCCGCCTCGGCGCCGGTGTAGGTGTTCAGGATCAACTGGCGGGTGCTGGACAATTGCTCCGGCGTCGGCGCAGCGACCTGCGCCAGCGGATGCTGATGGGCGACGAACAGCCCCATTTCGGTCTGCTCAGGCAGCCGGGAGAAGGCGATATCCGGCGGATAACTTTTTTGCACTTCCACCATGCCCAAATGCGCGCGGCCGCTTTGCAGCAGATCGATAACGTCGCCTTCCTCAGCGATCATCCATTCCAGCTCAATCTCCGGGTAGCGCTGTTCGAACAGTTGCATCAACCGATCGTGATGCTTGGGCTGGTAGGTATCGGAAAACACCATGCTCAGGCGCGGTTCAACCTCGCCCGCCAACTGAATGCTCAGGGCGTCGAGGCGTTCGCTGGCGGCGAGGATCGCCTGCACATGTCCCAGCACTTTGCGGCCGGCAGCGGTGAGCACCGGCTGGCGCGCGCCGCGATCGAACAGGGTCAGCGCCAGGTCCGCCTCCAGATTGGCGATGGCGGTGCTGATGGTGGATTGGCTTTTGCGCAATTTGCGCGCGGCGGCGGAAAACGAGCCGAGGGCGGCGGCTTCGACAAACGCGTGCAGCGCTTCCGGGGAATAGTGCATAATCTATCTACTTTATCGATGGAACCTATTTTTAATCTACCCAAAAAAGCGATGATAATCACTTGGCTTTCGCAACAACTGTTGAAAAAAAGGTGATGTATGCAACTGCAAAACAAGTCTCTCATTGAACGTATCGTCCACGCCGTCGGTTTCGAGGCCATCGCCGTGATGGTTTGCGCCCCGCTGGGCGCGTGGCTGCTGAACCGTTCAATGGTGCAGGTCGGTGCGTTGGCGGTAATGCTCTCCACCGTCGCGATGCTGTGGAACATGGTTTACAACACGGTGTTCGACCGCCTGTGGCCGGTCAGCCGGGTGGTGCGTAACCTGAAGGTGCGTGCGCTGCACGCCGTCGGCTTTGAAGCCGGTTTTATCCTGATCGGCGTGCCGATCGCCGCCTGGATGCTGAGCATCTCCTGGACGCAGGCGTTTATGCTGGAAATCGGTTTCTTCCTGTTCTTCCTGCCGTACACCATGGCCTATAACTGGCTGTACGACATGCTGCGTCAGCGCTGGTTCGAGGCGCGCCAGCCGATCAATTCCGGCGCCAAATAAGGCGTCGTCAGACCGACGATTCTCAGGTAAGGTCAGAGGATCGTCGGAAATGCTGAGGAACGAAGGATGAAAGTGTTGGGTCTGCTGGGCGGCATGAGCTGGGAATCCACCATTCCGTATTACCGCACCATCAACGAACAGGTAAAGGCGCGCCTCGGCGGGCTGCATTCGGCCAAAATCGTGCTCTACAGCGTCGATTTCCAGGAGATTGAGCGCTTGCAGCACCAGGGCGATTGGGACGGCGCCGGTCGGCTGTTGGCCGCCGCCGCGGTGGCTTTGCGCGCCGCCGGCGCCGAAGCTATTGTGATCTGCACTAACACCATGCATAAGGTGGCGGAGGCGGTCGAGCAGGCCAGCGGTCTGCCGCTGATTCACATCGCCGACGCCACGGCGCTGCAGGTGCGGGAAAAAAACATTCGCCGCGTTGGGCTGCTGGGCACGCGCTTTACCATGGAGCAAACCTTTTACCGCGGCCGCCTGCAGGAATTGCACGGCATCGACGTGGTGACGCCGGTCAGTGCCGATCGCGACATCGTACACCGCATCATCTATGACGAGCTGTGCCTCGGTAAAATTCGCGACGCCTCGCGCGACGAGTATCGCCGGATTATCAGCGATCTGGAACAGCAGGGGGCGCAGGGGATTATTTTCGGCTGCACCGAAATAGGCTTGCTGGTGAGCGAGCGGGATGCGTCGGTGCCGGTGTTCGACACCACTGCAATCCACGCCCGCGCCGCCGCGGCGTTCGCGCTGGCCTAATCGTCGCGCGGCGGTTGCCGGCGGTTTACCAGCATCAGCGGTTTGCCCGCCAGCGCCAGCCAGGCGGGCAGCATCACGATGCACAACACCGGCAGCAGGTGCAGATCCGGCACCACCGCCACCGCCATAAACAGGCTCAGCCAGCCGTCGCGCGTCACCACCAGCACCAGCCCCATGATGGCGCAGGAGACGGTGATCGCCGCCGGCACCGCCGGAACATGCTGATGCAGCATCAGGCCCAGCGCCGCGCCGACGAACACCGCCGGGAAGATGCGCCCGCCGCGAAAACCGCAGGCGGCGGCGATCACCAGCGCCGCCAGCTTGGTCAGGGTAATGGTCAACAGCGCCGGCACCGAATAGCTGTCGTCCACCGCCAGGCGTTTCATCTCATCCAGCCCCTTGAACAGGGTAATCTCTCCGCCCAACAGCGCCAGCAGGCCCAGCACAAAGCCGCCCAGCCCTAACATCAACACCGGATTCTTCATTGAATGGAACAGGCGGTGAACGTGCGGGAAACACCACAGCGCCACCATGCCGAGCGCGATGGCGATCAGCGCCACGATGGCGCCGCTGAAAATGTCCGGCAGCCGCGTCACGTCGTAGGCATCGAGCTGCAGGGCGAAATTGGGCACGAAGAACATCTGCGTGGTGACCGCGCCGGCGGCGGCAGCCACCAGAGGGGCGAACAGCCGATCCCACAGCGGCGTTTCGTTATTGCCGGCCAGGGTTTGCGAAAAGATCAGCGCGGCGGCGACCGGTGTGCCGAACATTGCGCCGATGGTGCCTGCCGCCGCCAGGATGATCCAGTCCATGCGCGGCACCTTCGGCAGCAGGCGCGCGCCGGCCGCCGCCACCAGTGCGATGTTGATGGCGGTGATCGGGTTCTCCGGCCCCAGACTGACGCCGCCGGCCAGGCCGACAATCAGCGCCAACCCCAACCCCGGCAAGGCGGAGAGCGGCAGCGGCATGCCGATCAGCGATTCCGTCGCCGGATCCGGCCCGGCGTGACCCGGCATATAACGCACGATCAGGCCGACTGCCACGCCGGTCAGCGTCAGCATCGCAACCGGCCACCAGGGCGACTGGGCGTCCAGGCTCAGCGCATCGGGCAGCGTCACCCACAGTAATTGCTGCAATGCGGCGGCAATTTTCATCACCAACAGCAGCACCAGACTGGAAACGGAACCGATAATCAGCGCAGGCAAAGCAAAGGCCAACATGGCATTGGCGCGCGGATGCAGCATGAATAATCCCTTGTCGATGCCTCTCTGCAGGGCAGGGAGAGCGGGTGGTTGGGCAGTGGCCACAGCTTGCCAGACTATCGGCGCGCAGGCACGCATTGATATTGCCCGGCGGCGATGACGGTTAACAGACGCCGGGGGGCGTTTTTTGCCGCAATTTGTTTCAAATCGCGGCATAGCGGACAAGCTGAAACGTTTTTTGTGATCCGGATCGCTATTGAGGTGCAGATCCGAGGCGGGTGATTGTTGTTTTCGCAGCAGGATTTTACAGTGTGGGCAGCGTTTTATTTTTCATTTTGCGGAGACGAAATCAATGACCTATGCCCTCGTGGGTGATGTTGGCGGCACCAATGCCCGCCTGGCGTTGTGCACTGTTGCGACGGGTGAGATTACCCAGGCGAAAACCTATTCCGGCCTGGAGTTCGACAGCCTGGAGGCGGTGATCCGCCAATACCTGAAAGAGTGCGAGATCGAGGTGCAGGACGCCTGCATCGCGATCGCCTGCCCGGTGACGGAAGACTGGGTCGCGATGACCAATCACAGCTGGGCGTTCTCGATCAAAGAAATGAAGGCCAGTCTGGGGCTGAGTCACCTGGAAGTGATCAACGATTTCACCGCCGTCTCGATGGCGATCCCGATGCTCTCGCCGGACGACGTGCTGCAGTTTGGCGGCGGCGATGCGCAGCCGGGCAAACCGATCGCGGTGTACGGCGCCGGCACCGGGCTGGGCGTCGCCCACCTGGTGCACGTCGATCGCCGCTGGGTCAGCCTGCCGGGCGAGGGCGGCCATGTTGATTTCGCGCCGAACAGCGAAGAAGAAGACATTATTCTGGAGGTGCTGCGCGGTGAAGTGGGGCACGTTTCCGCCGAGCGCGTGCTGTCCGGGCCGGGCCTGGTCAATCTGTATCGCGCCATCGTCAAGGCGGACAACCGCCTGCCGGAGAAACTGGAGCCGAAGGACATCACCGAGCGGGCGCTGGCCGACAGCTGTATCGACTGCCGCCGTGCGCTGTCGCTGTTTTGCGTGATCATGGGGCGCTTCGGCGGCAACCTGGCGCTGAATCTGGGCACCTTTGGCGGCGTGTACATCGCCGGCGGCATCGTGCCGCGCTTTATGGAATTCTTCAAGGCTTCGGGCTTCCGCGCCGCCTTCGAAGACAAAGGGCGTTTCCGTGACTATGTGCGAGACATTCCGGTGTTCATGATAACCCATGGCCAGCCGGGCCTGTTGGGGGCCGGCGCGCATCTGCGCCAGACGCTGGGCATGCGGCTGTAAGCCGCGCGGCGGGGCAATAAAAAAGGGGCGCAACCCGCAGGTTGCGCCCCTTGTCGTTTTCGCGGGGTATCAGGCTTTGGCCAGCTCCGCCGCCTGTGCGGTTTCTTCGCTTTCCATTTCCACCGCTTTCGGCGCTTTGATGAACAGTGTAATCAGCAAAGAAGCGGCAGACAGGACGCCAATCACCATGAAGGTGGCGTGGAAGCCGCCGAAGTATTTGGCGACGAACGAACCGGCCAGCGCGCCCAGGCCGAAGCCCTGATAGATGATGCCGTAGTTCTTGCTGTGGTTCTTCAGGCCGAAGAAGTCGCCGACAATCGCCGGGAACACGGTGATATTGCCGCCGAAGCAGAAGGCCACCGCGCCAACGCAGATGAAGAACAGCGTGTGGTTCAGGGTCATGAAACTCAGCGCGACAATCGCCAGCACGGTAACCAGCATGGTGAAGCTGATGACGCGCATACGGCCTACTTTATCAGACAGCGTACCCAGAATGATGCGGCCGGCGGTGTTGAAGATGGCGACGGCGGACACGGTGTTGGCGGCGGTGGCCAAATCCATCCCGGCCAGCTGAACGCCCATGTCTTTCACGATGCCAATCAGGTACAGACCGCTCATGCAGGCGGCGAAGAAGATGGTGAACAGCAGGTAAGCTTCTTTGGTGGCCAGCATCTGGCGCACGCTGAAGTCGTTGCCCAGACCGTTGGCGCCTGGCTGTGCGGCGCTGGTTGCCAGCACCGGCTCTTTCAGCAACAGGGAGCCGACGACGATCAGGCCCATCACGATGGCACCCCAGTAGAAGAAGGCGCCGGAAACGCCGACGTCGGCGATCAGGGCGGCGTTGACGTATTTGAACAGCAGGCTGCCGCTGCCGAAGGCGCCGACGGAGATGCCGGAAATCAGGCCTTTGTTGGCCGGGAACCATTTAATCAGGTTGGACAGGGTGGAGATGTAGGCGATACCGACCGCAAAGCCCACCACCACGCCGGCCAGCAGGTAGATCATGTCGAGCGAGCTGACATGGGCGCTGGCGATCAGGCCCAGGCCGACCAGGATGCCGGAACACAGCGTCAGGTTGCGGATGCCGAAGCGTTCTTGCAGCTTGCCGGCGAACAGCGTGGCGAAAGCCAGGAAGAAGCTGGTGATGGAGAAGGTGGTGGCGACGTCCGCCAGCCCCCAGTGGAACTTGTCGACCAGCGGCTGGTTGAACAGGCTCCAGGTGTAGATGGTGCCCAGACCCATCTGACAGATGATGGTGCCGAGAACGATTAAGCTGCGATTTGCCGGTTTGGTGTTCATGGCCGGTCTCCTTCCTGTGTGTGCGTTGCCGGGCGTGAGCCGCTGGCTGAAATTTGCGGGGTGAATCAGCGTTCCCGCGGTATGGGCTTATTATATGGCCGGCGCCCCCGGGGGGCGGCGGATCCGGAATGAGTTGCACGATGGAAGGAATGAAATGCATTTTATACGGCGTGAGTTGCCGTTTTTACGCCGAAAAGCGCGTGAAATTCCGGGAGTAACACGTGATCTACATCAAAGATATCAACGATTTATTGTTAATCGCCGGTGAATGATTGTGGTGAAATTGTGAAGGATGCGTCTGCAAGGCGTAAATCGGCATTGCGCCTATAGAGCGGCGGCGAGCGCGGGACTATGTTATCTGCGATCGGACAAGGTCCGCTCTGCAGGAGTCCATGAAATGAAAAAAACGCTGTTGTTACTGGCTGCGCTGCTGGCGCTGCCGCTGGCGAGCCAGGCCGACGTGTCCATCGGCGTGAACGTGCCGGGCCTGTCGTTGCATATCGGCGATCGCGATCATCGCGGCCACTACTGGGACGGCTATCGCTGGCGCGATCCGCGCTGGTGGGCCGATCATCACCGGTATGAACGTTCGCGCGGGTACTATTACGGCCCGCCGCCACGGGTGATTTACTACGGGCCGCCGCGGCGCGACTGGCGAGATCGGCCGCATTACCGCATGCCGCCACCGCCGCCGCCCGGCTATTACTACCGTCCGGGCCCGCGCTGGTAAGCGCTTACAGGCGCATCAGCTTGCGAAATTCTTTCACCTTGCTGCGGCTGACCGGCACTTCAAACTCAAGATCGCTCAGCCGCAGAATGTAGGTATTGTTGAACCAGGGCACGATCTCGCGGATCTTGGCCAGGTTAACGCAGTAAGAGCGGTGGCAGCGGAAGAAATGCTCTTCCGGCAGCCGGCCGTAAAACTCGGTGAGATTCATCGGCATCACGAATTCTTCCCGGCGAGTATAGACCCGCGTCACCTTTTCATCGGCGGCGGCGTAATAGATGTCGTTGATGTCGGTAACGATGATCCGCTCGTCTTTGATCAGGTTGATGCTGTGGCTGCCGCGGCTCGGCGCGCTGGTCGGTTCCGCCGCGCCGGCGGGGCGATGATGCAGCGCCTCCAGTTTTTGCAACATGGTGACGATGCGCGCTTCGTGATAGGGCTTGAGGATATAGTCGAACGCCTCGATCTCGAAGGCTTCCACCGCGTGTTCTTTATAGGCGGTGATGAACACGATAGACGGCCGATGGGCGAACTTGCTGATGTTTTGCGCCAGCAGCACGCCGTCCAGCGACGGGATGTTGATGTCGAGAAAAATGGCGTCGACCTGGTGGGTTTGCAGGTATTTCAGAACGTCGAGGCCGTCCTCGAAGGTAGCGACGATATCGATATTGCTGTGTTTCTTGATCAGGTAGCTGAGTTCTTCCTGCGCGAGGAATTCGTCTTCCACGATGATAGCTTTCATGAGGCCTCCCCGACCGGCGGCGCGCTCGGTTCCTGATGCAGCTTGCCGCCGTTTTTGCTGATGTAGAACGCGATTTCGGTGCCCGGCTCCAGGCGGCGGATATGCAACCCTTCACCGTACAGCAGCGACACGCGGTGATGCACGTTGAGCAGGCCGATATTGTGGCCCGGCATCTCGTTGCGCGCCACCCGGTCGATGGTTTCCTGGTTGATGCCGTGGCCGGTATCCTTCACCGAAATCTTCACCCGATCGCCCTGATCTTTCACCGCGATCACCACCACCCCTTTACCCTTGCAGGGCTGGATGCCGTGCACGATGGCGTTCTCCACCAGCGGCTGGATCAGCAGGCTCGGAATGCGCACCGAGACGTCGTCGTCGATGTCGTAAATCACCGTCAGCTTGGCGCCGAAGCGCGCCTGTTCGATGGCGATATAGTCCTGAATCTGATGCAGTTCCTTACGGATATCGATCAGTTCGTCGTTCAGCTCCAGGTTGTAGCGCAGGTAGCGCGACAGGTTGATGATCAGCTGGCGCGCGGTGTCCGGATTCAGGCGGATAGAGGAAGAGATGGCGTTCAGCGCGTTGAACAGGAAGTGCGGGTTAATCTTGCTCTGCAGCGCGCGCATTTCGGCTTTATCCGCCATCTGGCGCAGATGCTCGATGCGCGAAACCTCCATCTGGGTGGAGATGATCTGCGACAGCCCGACCGCCATCACCTTCAGCGTGTTGGTGATCTGGTGAGCGTGGCAGTAGTAAATTTTCAGCGCGCCGGTCACTTCGCCCTTTTCCCACAGCGGCACCACCAGCTGCGAATGGATCTGCGGCGCGGCCGGGTTTTCCAGGTTGTTTTTGATGATGATTTTGCCGTGGCGAATGCTTTCGCGGGTAACGCGGCTCAGCCCTTCGCGGCCGATCGGGTAGGCTTCGCGCCCCACGCCGACGTAAGCCAGCACCTGATGGGTATCGGTGATCGCCACCGCGTCGGCGCGGATGTCCTGGCGGATGATATCGCAGATGGTGGCCAGCGATTCGCTGTTGATGTTGCGGAAATAGGGCAGCGTCTTGTGGGCGATATCCAGCGCCAGCTTGGCCTGGCGTGCGGCGATCACCTCTTTTTCATCTTCGACGCTCTGCACCAGCAGCACGATCAGGCCGATGCACACCGTGCCGAGGATCATCGGCAGCGCGATCTGCGACACGATATCCAGCCCAAGCTCGGTCGGCTTGGCCCACAGCACGATCAGCAGCATGGTGAGGGATTCGCACAGCATGCCGCCGACGATGCCGGCGCGCCAGCGCTGCTCTTTTCTCACCTTGAGGTTGATGTAGCCGGCGCTGATGCCGGCGATGATGCTGGTGATGAGGCAGGGCACCGAGGTGATGCCGCCGATGTCGATCAGATAGCGGTGCACCCCGGCGATGATGCCGGTGACGATCCCCACCCAGGGGCCGAACAGGATGCCGCCGGCCATGATGGCGATGACGCGCACGTTGACCAGCGAGCCCTCAACGTTGATGCCGGAGTAGGTGCTGAACAGCGCGAACAGCGAGAAGATCGCCGTGACGATGCCGAGCTCGAGCGGCGTATGGTCTTCTTTTTGCAGCAGTTGGCGGAACAGCCGGGTGCGGGTCAGAAAAAACAGACAGATCAACATCAGCGCGGCGCGATCAAACACCGCCAACAGCATTTCAAAAAAAGGGTGCACGACGGGTTCTCGCTGCGGCCTACGGATGGCGGCAGTATACCACAGCGAGAAAGGCCCGTGGCTCAGGCTGGCGGTCAGCGCATGCCGAGCTGCGTTTTGCCCAGCGGCGTCAGCAACTCGACGGTGGCGCGGCCTGCGAAATCCACTTCGAAATCGTCGGGGGCGAAGTCCGGCGGTGTTCTGCCATCGATAAAGCTCGGCAGCTGGCGCTGCAGGTAGGCGTCGTTTTTTGCGCAGCCCGGCGCGGCGGCGATGTACATCACGTTGCTGTCGAACTCGCCGTTATGCTCGTTCTCCACCGCGTGGATCACGTCGCAATGCCAAAATACCGTGTCGCCCGGCTCCAGATCGGGAATAGGGGAAATCCCACTTAATAAAAGGGGATGCCATTTTTCCGAGATCGACAGCGCGCGGCCCGGCGCCGCATCGCACAGATCGTCGTCGGCGACGTCGTCCTGCAGCGCGCGCAGCAACACATAGGCCATGGCGTTGGCGATCGGCACCAGGTTCAACGTGCCGGCGTTGGTGCGTTGCGGCGTCAGCGCCGTCCAGCCCTGGAAGGTGCGGAACATCGAGCAGACCGCCGGGGAGGCTATTTCGCGCACTTCGGTGCGGCCGTCGGCGGCGAAGGGGTCGTACTGTTGCCAGTCGCCGGAGAAGACGTGGCGATACACATAGCGGAAGTTCTCGTCCAGCCAGCGCTCGATAGTGCCGCTGTCGACGTGCGGCGACAGGCCCAGCGACGAGGAGTTCGGCGGGCGGCGGCGGGTGCGATCGGCGTAGGTGGCGACGCGGGTCGGATCGAAATGCTGCTTGCCGTTGCTTTCGGTGGCCCACAGGCTGTTGAGGAACACCTGCACCGCATGCATGCGCGCATCCTGCCGCGCTTCGACCTGCGGCTTTGACCAATAGATGCCATAAATCTGTGGCTTGCTGGCGGCCAGCTTGCCGAAATAGTTGTCTTCGGCAGCGTTTTTCAACCGCTCGACGAAGTTGTTGCGCTCGAGATAGTCGCCGATTTCCCGGTTCCAGCCTTCGGCCTTGGCGCGGGGAAACACGCCGCGAATGGCGCAGGCGCCGCGCTGTTTGATCAGCGCTATCTGTTGATCGCTGACGCGCTGCTGCAGGATATCTTCCGCGTCGATCTGCGGCACCGGATTATGGCCGGCGGCCAGTTCGCGGCGGATCTGGTCGACCTGGCCGCGGATGTTCTCCTCCAGCGCCAGAAAAACTTCGCGGTAGTTCGGCAAGGCCTGGCGCAGCTGGCGCTTGACGTTAACGATCGTCTGCGGAATATCATCGATGACTAAAGAGGCCATGGTGTTCTCCTGGTGCCGCGTGAGTCACTGCGGCGGACGGTTGTAGGGAATCGGGCAAGACGTTATGGTTTTGTGGTTTTAACGTGAATGATTATCGGCAACCAATCGGGGAAAATAAAGAGATATCTTTCATTCGTAAGTTCCTCTTTTTCGTTTTTCGGAGATTTTATGAAGCTGGTCACTGAACGCTTGTACTTACAGTCGATAACCGCCGAGGATTGGCCGCTGTTTCTGCGCCTGTACCAAGATCCCGAGGTGATCCGTTACATCTCCGATCCGCGCAGCGAAGCGGAGATCCGCGCACGGTTCGAAGAGCGCCTGCCGGCCTGGGACAAACACGGCGAACAGTGGCTGTGCCTGGTGATGCGTGAGAAGCACAGCGGAGAGGCGGTGGGCATTACCGGTTTTCGCCCGCATTGGGCGCCGTATCGGCAGGCGGAAGTGGGATACGGCAGTTTGCCTGCCGGCCAGGGCAAGGGGTATGGCAAGGAGTCGCTGCGGGCAGTGCTGGATTTTGCGGTGAACGCCTGCGGTTTTCACAAGCTGACCGCTACCGTGACCGCGGGCAACCTCGCCTCGCGCGGCCTGCTGGAGTCGTGCGGTTTTCAGCTGGAGGGCACGTTGCGCGACAACTACCGTCTGGCGGAGCAGTGGTGCGACGACTGGCTGTTCGGGCTGCTGGCGGCGGAGTTTCAGAGCGCTAAATAAAAATATCGCGCCGGGTATCGACAAGCTCGTCGGCGCTGCGCTATGTTCGATATTCGGTCAGTTCGCTGGCCAGCGTCGCTCGGACGGTCCGGGCGCTAACGTCTATCGAGGAACCCCCTATGGCTGATAACAGTCCACAGCGCCGTTTTACGCGCATTGAACGTCTTCCCCCTTACGTATTCAACATCACCGCCGAACTGAAAATGGCCGCACGCCGTCGCGGTGAGGATATTATCGACTTCAGCATGGGTAACCCCGACGGCCCGACGCCGCCGCACATCGTGGAAAAACTGTGCGCCGTCGCCCAGCGCGACGACACCCACGGTTATTCCACCTCGCGCGGCATTCCGCGCCTGCGCCGCGCCATTTCGCGCTGGTATGCCGATCGTTATCAGGTGGATATCGATCCGGAAAGCGAAGCCATCGTCACCATCGGTTCGAAAGAGGGACTGGCGCACCTGATGCTGGCGACCCTCGATCACGGCGATACCGTGCTGGTGCCGAACCCCAGTTACCCGATCCACATTTACGGCGCGGTGATCGCCGGCGCCCAGGTGCGTTCGGTGCCGCTGGTGGACGGCGTGGATTTCTTCAGTGAACTGGAGCGCGCCATTCGGGAAACCATTCCGCGCCCGAAAATGATGATCCTCGGCTTCCCGTCCAACCCGACCGCGCAGTGCGTGGAGCTGGATTTCTTCGAGCGGGTGGTGGCGCTGGCCAAACAGTACAACGTGCTGGTGATCCACGACCTGGCCTATGCCGATATTGTTTATGACGGCTGGAAAGCGCCGTCGATCATGCAGGTGCCGGGGGCGAAAGACATTGCGGTGGAGTTCTTCACCCTGTCGAAAAGCTACAACATGGCCGGCTGGCGCATCGGTTTCATGGTCGGCAACCCTGAGCTGGTCAGCGCGCTGGCGCGCATCAAAAGTTATCACGACTACGGCACCTTCACGCCGCTGCAGGTGGCGGCCATCGCCGCGCTGGAAGGCGATCAGCAGTGCGTGCGTGATATCGCCGAGCAGTATCGGCAGCGCCGCAACGTGCTGGTGAAGGGGCTGCACGAGGCCGGCTGGATGGTGGAAAACCCGAAGGCGTCGATGTACGTGTGGGCGAAAATTCCCGAGCCTTATGCCCACCTCGGTTCGCTGGAGTTCGCCAAGCGCCTGCTGGCGGAAGCCAAGGTCTGCGTCTCGCCGGGCATCGGCTTCGGCGACTACGGCGATACTCACGTGCGCTTCGCGCTGATCGAGAATCAGGATCGTATCCGCCAGGCGGTGCGCGGCATCAAGGCGATGTTCCGCGCGGACGGGCTGCTGAAGCCGGGCAAAGCCGGCAGCGCCAAATAACCCTGTCAGGCCGGGCGTTCGCCCGGCCTTATTTTTTCCGTCCCAAGGTTTTCTTCATTATTTCCCCATTATGCTCAACTACGCTGAATTTTATTTTTTGGACAGAGTGTATGAGCAACCGCTACGCGCGATCGCAAATCGTTTTACATTGGCTGACGTTGCTGATGGTGATCCTCACCTATGCGGCGATGTTGCTGAAGGATTCGGTGCCGGAGGCGTGGGCGCCGATGGTCAAAAATCTGCATTTCAACTTTGGGGTATCGGTCTTTGCCCTGATGCTGATTCGGTTGGCGGTGCGCTCTTTCCACGCTGCGCCGCCAACCACGCCTCCGCTGGAGGAGTGGCAGGAGGTAGGCGCGAAGATTTTCCATTGGCTGCTGTACGTGGTCTTCCTGATGTTGCCGCTGCTGGGCATGTTAACCCTGGCCTACGGCGGGAAATCGTGGTCTTTGCTGGGCTGGCCGATGCCGCAGTGGGTGACGCCGGATCCGGTGATGCGCAGGCTGGTCAAAACGGTGCATGAGACGCTGGCAAACGTTGGCTACTTTATCATTGGCGCGCATGCGCTGGCGGCGCTGTATCACCACTACCTGCGCAAGGACGACACCCTGCGCCGCATGATGCCGGGAAAATGAGCGCTAGCCGAAACGACAAAGGGACGCTTGCGCGTCCCTTTGTCTGTGTTCCTGGTGTGGCTGCTGTCAGGCAACCATCAACATGAAGGTGCCAACCCAGGCAACCAGCATGAATGACACGCCCATCAAAAAATATTTCACTGAACAACTCCTGTCTGGAGTCCTCGCCAGCAATGATCCCGATTGTTGTGCTGAGTATTTTATGGGCAACCTGCTTGTCGGGCGGATTCTTCCAAGCGAAAGAACAACGTCCTCGAGCGCGGGTTGTCCGGTTGTCGCGCCTCATGCTCCGTGAGGTAAAATCCGAACCGCGACAGGATCGGCGCTAATGTACTCTCAATACTGGTCTGATTTCAATACTGTGTTTTTGATCACAATTTTAGGCTGTTTTTTGAACAGGGCGCGCTGTTTTATAACGCTTTTTATAAGCAAGCGACAGGAAGTAGCCCGCCGTGTGGCGGGCTTTAAAATCGGGTATTGCAATACGGTGGCAGGCGCTCAGGCGACGGCGTTGATGCCGGTCGCCAAAATGACCCAAAAAACGAGACAAGACAGCAGAATAACGGCCCAAATATGACGGCGACTCCACTCCATTTTTAGCCTTCGTTGTTGCGACAAGTGATTAGGTAGCCATCATATCGGCGCAAAACGGGGGAAATTTAGCCCCCTTGGATAATATTTCGCTTACCTGCCGCTAACTTATTGGCAAACTTCGCTTATCGTCACGCGCACTTCGTAGCCCAGCAGATACAACGCCTGCTCCAGCGCTTCCACCTTCGAGGCGTAGCCGATATCCAGTAACCGCTCCATTTGCCCGCCGTTGAAACCCAGCTTGCGCGCCAGCGCCGCTTTACCGGTGTTTTTGCGCAGCATCGCGTTGTGCAGTTCGATCTTCAGCGCCACCAGCGCCGGCAGATGTACCCTCAAATCATCGGTTTGCGAAGGAGAAGGGGCGGGCAGGGGCAGCCCTTCATCCATCGCGGCGGCGATGGCGGCCAGCAGGCTTTCCTGCGCTTCCAGCTCGATATCTTCGCGTTTATAGCAGGCAGATTGCCACTCGGGGAAGTCGTGGAAACCGATCTGCCAGGCGTCGCTGTCGCTATCGAAGGTGTAATGGGCGGGGTAGTGGCTGTACATGGCAATCCCTGATTGAAACCAGAATGAGGCGCTATTGTGACGGCATGCTCGGGAGATAGCCAGCATGAATGTATCCGTGGGAGAATTTAAATTGAATTGAATAATTATTAGCAGGCAAATTTAATGTTCGTGTTAACAATAATCTTGTTATTTTCTCCAACAAGGCAGGTTATTTAATTGGATGTTTGGATTAATATTCCTGTCGACCGGTGATAATGAGAATTAAAATCAAATATCACACCGTTTTTTATACAATTTCACACGAAAGAGTGAAATTAAGAATATTGGCCATCAATGTGTTTTATCTTATTGATTTATATTATTTTAATTTTTGTTATTTCACTTATTGATAATTGTGAAATTCCAGTTTCAGGCAGATATCACCTGGCTGCGGTATTCATTGACAGATTTATAAAATACTCTTTTTAGGCAAAGGCGCATTCGATTCTATTTAAGCGTGCGCCAGACAGAAATATTCATTACTCCATGCTTATTACCCGGCGGCTCTAGCCGACTTTTCGGGTGCCTGCTCGCATTTCTACTTTGCCAGGACAGCAGCTCACGGATTAAAGGAATACCTCGTGCCTAAAGTTAACTCGCGTTCATTACGCTTTACCGAACGCCACGCCACCAAATATGCGGCGTCATTGCTGTTTATCGGTTTATCCCTGCCGGCCACCGCGCTGGCGGATGAACGCTATGACGCGCTGATCCGTCAGGCCAGATCGGGCGATACCGCGCCGGTGCTGGCGTATTTATCGCAGCGGCGCGCTCAGGAGGGGTTGAGCCTGCAGCAGCGAGCCGATTATATCCAGGTGGCCGGGTGGGCCGGCCACGATGAAGAGGTGGTCGCGCTTTGGCGTGCCGACGGCGCCGCGCTGCAGCGGGATAGCGCCAGTCTGGCGACGGCGGCCCGCGCCTATCGCAACCTGAAGCAGTGGCAACCATCGCTGCGCCTGTGGCGTGCGGCGTTGCAGCTCGCTCCCGCCGACGGCGGCCTGCAACGTGGCTATGTGATGACGCTGGCGGATGCCGGGCAGGATGCGCAGGCGCAAACGGAGGCGGCCAAAGCGGAGAAGCTGCTGGAGCCGGCGACGTGGTATCTGACGCGCGCCTATGTGGACCAGGCCGCCGGCCGCAGTTGGGCGGCGCTGGAAAACGTCACTCATGCCCGTGCGCTGGCGCCGTCCGACACCGGTATTCAGGCTTATTACGTGACGCTGCTGGCGGCGAATCGGGTCGCGGATCCGGCGCTGCGTGAAAGCCAGGGGCTGGCATTGCCGCCCGCGCAGCAGCGGCGCCTGCAGGCGGATGAAGCCGCCGAACTGGTGCGGCTGTCGTTTATCGATGCTCGCGGCGAACAAGAACGTTTCGTCATCGCCGATCGCGCGCTGGCGCGCTATGACCAATTGCTGACGCAGTGGCGGCCGCTGCCGGAGGCGCAGGACAGCTACCAACAGGCGCGTGTCGATCGCCTGGGCGCGCTGCTGGCGCGCTATCGAATGGCCGACGTGGTGAGCGAGTATCAAACCTTGCAGGCGGAAGGGCGCACGGTGCCGGATTATGCGCAGCGCTGGGCGGCGTCCGCCTACCTCTATCTGCAGCAGCCGGACAAGGCGCAGGCCATTTTCGGCCGGCTGAACGCCGCCGCGCCGCAGGCGGTGACCGCCGAAGATGAGACCGATCTGTTTTACGCGCAGGCGGAGAACGAACGCATCGATCAGGCGGCGCTGCTGGCGCAGCGCGTCAGCCAGCGCTATCCCTACGCGACCCACCTGTACCAGCTGCCGACGCTGGCCTACAACGATGATTGGCTGGTCGGCCAATCGCTGCTGGCGCAGTCGCGGGTTTATCAACGCGATCTGGCCGAGGCCGAACGGCAGCTGACCCATCTGGCGCGAACGGCGCCGGGCAATCAGGGTCTGCGCATCTCCTTGGCCAGCGTTTATTTGGCGCGCGGCTGGCCGCGTCGCGCCGAGGAGGAGTTGAAACAGGTGGAAGGGCTGGAGCCGCGCAGCCTGCCGTTGGAGATCCAGCAGGGCTATGTCGCGCAGGGGTTGCAGGAGTGGCGCCAACTGGATTTGCTGGCCGACGACGTCATCCAGCGCGCGCCGGAAAGCGTCGCCGCTCAGCAGTTTGAACGTTCGCGCCGCATTCACCATATGTCTGAACTGCGCATCAGCGGCAATCAGGGCATCGATTCCGACGGGCCGGTCAGCGGCAGCCACGATTTCGGCATACACGCCGCGCTCTATTCACCGCCGATCGACGACAACTGGCGGCTGTTCACCGGCTGGGGATTCAACACCGGCCAGTTCGACGAGGGCAAGGGCATCAACCGCGATCTCAGTGCCGGTGCCGAGTGGCGCTCGCGCGATCTGTGGCTGGAAGCCGAGGTGGCCAACCGCAACTACGGCCACGGTAATGAGCTCGGCCTGCGCCTCTCATCCTGGTATGACCTGAATGATCAATGGCGCCTAGGCGGTTCGGTGGCGCGCTTGTCGGCCGAGACGCCGCTGCGCGCGTTGACCAACGGCATCAGCGCCAACGGCGGCAACCTGTGGCTGCGTTGGCAGCAGAGCGAAAGCCGCGAGCTGCGCGCCAGCGTGGCGCCTTCGCACTTCTCGGACGGCAACAACCGGCTGGAATACGGCCTGGAAGGGCGGCAACGGCTGCTCGCCGGCGCCCGTTATCGGCTGGACATGAACCTGACGCTGTCCGGCAGCCGCAACAGCCAGGAGAACGTGCCGTATTACAACCCGAAGCGCGACTTCACGCTGCTGCCGTCGTTAACGCTCGATCACACCCTGTATCGCCATTATCAGACCGAGTGGAGCCAGCAGTTCCAGGCCGGCGCCGGCAGCTATTGGCAGCGGGACTATGCGCGCAAGCCGATCACCCAACTGGGTTACGGCCAGCGCGTCAGCTGGAACGGAGTGCTGGACGCCGGCGTGATGCTGCAGTTTGAGAAGCATCCTTACGACGGCAAACGCGAGCGGAACATCGGCGTGACGTTTGATCTGAATTATCGTTTTTAAAGGAATCATCATGCTTATTCGATCCTCGCTTTTAGTGCTGGCCGCGTTGCTGACCACCGCCTGCAGTCAGGCGGACGTACCGCGCTTCACGCCGCCGGCGGAGCGAACCGTGGGGCCAATGGAACACCCGTGGCCGGCCAACCGCTACGCGGTGCTGGCGTATCACGACGTGGAAGACGGCGCGGCGGACCAGCGCTACATGTCGGTACGCACCAGCGCGCTTAACGAACAGTTCGCCTGGCTGAAGCAAAACGGCTATCAGCCGGTGTCGGTCGAGCAGATCCTGCAGGCGCAGAACGGCGGCCCGGCGTTGCCGAACAAGGCGGTTCTGCTGACTTTCGACGACGGCTACCGCAGCTTCTACAGCCGGGTATTCCCGTTGCTGAAGGCCTACAACTGGCCGGCGGTGCTGGCGCCGGTCGGCGTTTGGCTGGATGCGCCGGCCGACAAGCCGGTCGATTTCGGCGGCCTGATGACGCCGCGCGATCGCTTCCTCACCTGGCAGCAGGTGCGGGAAGTGTCGGACTCCGGGCTGGTGGAGATCGGCGCGCATACCTACGCCTCGCATTATGGCGGCATCGCCAACCCGCAGGGCAATACCGAACCGGCGGTCGCCAATCGGCTGTACGACGCCAAGCAGGGCCGCTACGAAAGCGAGACGGAATACCGCCAACGCATCGAGAAGGACGTGGCGTTGATCACCCGGCGCATCACCGCCGCCACCGGTAAGGCGCCGCGCGTGTGGGTCTGGCCGTACGGTGCGGCCGGCGGCGTGGCGCTGGATATCGCGCGCAAGCACGGTTACCGCATGGCGCTGACGCTGGAGAACGGGCTGGGAGACGTCAACGCGCCTGAGAACGTGCCGCGCATGCTGGTGGCCGGCAATCCGTCGCTGACGAGCTTCGCCCAGCAGCTGACGCAGATACAGAACCGACAGATCATGCGGGTGGCGCACGTCGATCTCGACTACCTCTACGATCCCGATCCGCAGCAGCAGGCCAAAAACCTCGACAAGCTGATCCAGCGCATCTATGACCTGCGCATCAATACCGTTTTCCTGCAGGCGTTCGCCGATCCAAAAGGCGACGGCAACGTGCGCGAGCTCTATTTCCCCAACCGCTGGCTGCCGATGAAGGCCGACCTGTTCAACCGGGTCTCCTGGCAGCTCTCTTCGCGCACCGGCGTGGCCGTGTATGCCTGGATGCCGGTGCTGGCGTTCGAGCTGGGGTCTGACGTGCCGCGCGTGCAGCGCCTCGATCCGCAAAGCGGGCAGCTGTCGGTAGACGACAAGCAGTATCGTCGCCTGTCGCCGTTCAGTCCGGTGGCGCGCCAGCGCATCGGTGAGATCTACGAGGATCTGGCGGCCCACGCCACTTTTAAAGGGATCCTGTTCCACGACGATGCGCTGCTGTCGGACTTCGAAGACGCCGGCCCCGACGCCGTTGCGGCCTATCGCCAGGCCGGCTTCGCCGATTCGGTGGCGGCGATTCGTCAGGATCCGCAGGCGATGGCGCGCTGGACGCGCTTCAAGAGTCGGGCGCTGATCGACTTTACCCAGTCGCTGGCCGAACGGGTGCGGGCGATCCGCGGTCCGCAGGTGCAAACCGCACGCAATATTTATGCGATGCCGGTGCTCGATCCCGCCAGTGAAGCCTGGTTCGGCCAGAATTTAGCGGATTTCCTGCAGGCCTACGACTGGGTAGCGCCGATGGCGATGCCGCTGATGGAAAACGTGCCGCGCGCCGACAGCGGCCGCTGGCTGGATCAACTGGTGGGCAAAGTGGCCGCTTACCCCGGCGCGCTCGATAAAACGGTGTTTGAGTTGCAGGCTGTCGACTGGCGCAAGGAGCGCCGGATCAGCCTGGATGACGGTCAACTGCTGGCCGAATGGATGCGTCGCCTGCAGCGCAATGGCGCTCAGAGCTTTGGTTATTACCCCGACAACTTCCTCGACGATCGGCCTAAGCTGGATGCCGTTCGCCCGGTGTTGTCCTCAGCCTGGTTCCCACTGCCATGACAGATCGTTTAATTGCCTTATTTATCCTGTGTCTGGTGTTGAGCGTGCCTTTCGGCATCGTCCTGCTGTTTACCGGCGAAATGCTGCTCAACTTCGTGTTCTTCTGGCCGTTGTTCATGTCCGGCATCTGGATCGCCGGCGGCATCTATTTCTGGCTGCATCGCGAGCGGCATTGGCGCTGGAGCCCGGACATGCCCGCGCCGGCGCTGCCGGGCAACCCGTCGATCAGCGTGCTGATCCCCTGTTTCAACGAAGGGTTGAACGCGCGTGAAACCATTTCGGCGGCGATGGCGCAGCGCTATGACAATATCGAAGTGATCGCCATCAACGACGGCTCCAGCGATGACACCGCCGAGGTGTTGGACCAGTTGACGCTGGAGTTCCCCCGGCTGCGAGTGATCCATCTGGCGCAAAATCAGGGCAAGGCGATCGCGCTGCAGGCGGGCGCCGCGGCGGCGCGCAGCGAGTATCTGGTGTGCATCGACGGCGATGCGCTGCTGGATCGCGATGCGGCAGCCTATTTGGTGGCGCCGCTGTTGGCCAATCCGCATGTCGGCGCGGTGACCGGCAATCCGCGCATCCGCACGCGCTCCACGCTGATCGGCCGCATCCAGGTCGGTGAGTTTTCGTCGATCATCGGCCTTATCAAGCGCACGCAGCGCGTTTATGGCCGCCTGTTCACCATCTCCGGCGTGGTCGCGGCGTTTCGTAAGCAAGCGCTTACCGATGTCGGTTACTGGAGTCAGGACATGATCACCGAAGACATCGACATCAGCTGGAAGCTGCAGCTGAAGCACTGGGCTATCTTCTTCGAACCGCGAGCGCTGTGCTGGATCCTGATGCCGGAGACCTTGCGCGGGCTATGGAAGCAGCGCCTGCGCTGGGCGCAGGGCGGCGCCGAGGTGTTTTTAAAGAATCTGCGCAACCTGTGGGCCTGGGAGCACCGGCATATGTGGCTGCTGTTCGCCGAGTATTGCCTCTCCACGCTGTGGGCGTTCACTTACCTGGTCAGCGTGCTGATTTTTCTGGTTGGACTGGCGATACCGCTGCCGGAGGGCATCCGCATTCACTCGCTGCTGACGCCGGCGTTTACCGGCCTGGTGCTGGGCGTGGTGTGCTTGCTGCAGTTCACCGTCAGTCTGCTGCTGGAGAAGCGCTATGAGAAGGGCTTTGGCCGCTCGTTGTTCTGGATCATCTGGTATCCGCTGGTGTATTGGCTGCTCAGCTTGCTGACCACGCTGGTGGCGTTTTCCAAAGTGATGTTGAAAGCTCGGCGCGGGCGTGCGCGCTGGATAAGCCCCGACCGGGGCATTGGGAGGATCAAAGAATGACGGACGTCCTGATTTATTCCGAACGCGGCCTGCTGCCGCGCGTGGTAGACAGCCTGCTGACGCTTTTTGCCTGGTGCGGCTTTCTTTATCTGTTCAGCCGCGGCCTGATGTCGGTGATGGATCAGCACGGGGTGGGCTCCGCCCTGTCGCTGCTGGAAGTGATCTCGCTGTATATCATTGTGGCGTTGTTCAATGCCGTCACTCTGATCGCCTGGGCCAAATACAACCAGTATTTCTCCCGTCGCAGGGCGGCCGACCGCTGGCGGAAACAGCAACAGAACACCCACATCGGCTATATCACGCCGGAGCTGACCCGGCAGTTGCGGCGTTTGCCGATCGCCGTGGTGTCCCACAACAGCGGCGGCGGTATCAGCCAGGTTAGCGGCAGGCTGACGGCGGCCGAACCGGCAGCGAACAAGGTGGTGCAGCTGCGTTAATCGTCAGCGTTGCCGTCCGGCTTGCGGCGCAGCCCGTCGGGCGGCAACAGCAGGGCGCAGATCATCCCCGCCAGACTGAACAGCGGCAGCCAGCGCGCCACCGGGCCGGGAGAGTAATTGTTCAGCACCGAACACACATAGCACGCCACGGCCAGCGCCCAACCGGGCAGGCCGATATCGTTGAGCCGAAACGCGGTTTTGGCCATAAACCACGCCACCAGGCCAAAACAGAACAGAGCCCACACCATGATGCACAGCAGATACAGCAGCACCGAGACGAATTCCTCGGTATCGCCGTGCGCATGGGCGCGAAAATGGTTTTTATCCAGATAGGTCGACAGAAACGACAGTAGCACGATGCCAACGGCGAAGATCGCCAGCGAAAAAACAAAGGGTTTGCGCGAGATGCGCCCACGATAAAGGTCTTTGGCGAGTTGTCCGAGAGAGTCCATCACAATCCGTTGTCGTAATCATTGACCGCCCGGCGGTGGCCGGATGGCAAGCAGCCGGGCATTTTATCGGGGTAAATGCGGGCGTCAAGGTGATAATTTTTCTCATTTAGTTGCGGTTGAGATTCCACGCGGCCGCATCGGGCGTCCCTTCACCGTGCAAAACGTCACAATTTGGCACGTTTGGCTACCTGACGCGGTAATTGGCGGCATAATCCTGTTTGTTCGCGTTGAACAATGCATTAACATAACTCCCACTTATCTCTTGCATGGCTATATGGATATCCGATGCGTCACCTGGTTGCGCTTTTACCGCTGATTACCTTGCTTGCTGCCTGTAGCAGCACGCCGAAACCCAGTACCACCGCTACGCCGCAGAGCACCCCGGTAAAGGGCGGCTTTTTGCTGAGCCCGGCGCACAGCGGCGCGCCGCTGGGGGGGGATTTCGCCAATAACCCGAATACCGCGCGCTTTATCGATAAGATGGTGCAGGAACACGGCTTTGATCGGCAGCAGCTGCACGACGTGCTGGCGCAGGCACGGCGCCTGGATTCGGTGCTGCGGCTGATGGACAGGCAGGCGCCGACGCCGTCTACCCAGGGCCCAACCGGGCCGAACGGTTCCTGGCTGCGCTACCGCAACAAGTTCATCACGCCGGATAACGTGCAAAACGGCGTGGTGTTCTGGAATCAATATCAGGATGCGCTGCAGCGCGCCTGGCAGGTGTACGGCGTGCCGCCGGAGATCATCGTGGGGATTATCGGCGTGGAGACCCGCTGGGGCCGCGTAATGGGTAAAACCCGCATTATCGACGCGCTGGCGACGCTGGCCTTCAACTACCCGCGCCGCGCCGATTACTTCGCCGGTGAGCTGGAAACCTTCCTGCTGATGTCGCGCACCGAAGGCGACGATCCGCTCGAACTGCGCGGCTCCTTTGCCGGCGCGATGGGCTATGGGCAGTTCATGCCTTCTTCCTTCAAAAGCTATGCGGTCGACTTCAACGGTGATGGGCATATCAACCTGTGGGATCCGGTCGATGCCATCGGCAGCGTGGCCAATTACTTCAAGGCGCACGGCTGGTCCAAAGGCGAGCCGGTCGCCATTCAGGCCAACGGCCAGGCGCCGGGGCTGGAAAACGGCTTCAAGACGCGCTACTCGGTTGCCGCGCTGGCGGAAGCCGGCCTAAGCCCGCAGGGCTCGCTCGGCGATAATCAGGAAGCCAGCCTGCTGCGGCTGGACATCGGCACCGGCTACCAGTATTGGTATGGCCTGCCGAACTTCTACGTCATCACCCGCTATAACCACAGCACCCATTACGCCATGGCGGTATGGCAGCTGGGCGAGGCGGTCGGGCGCTCGGCGCGCGGCGGCTTCTGACGCTGCGTCAATAACGAAAAAGGCCGCTTGAGCGGCCTTTTTTGCGTTCTGAGCAATCAGAAATCGTAGCGCAGGCGCACCACGGTCATATCGCCGAGGTTGTCGGTGCTCGATGTCAGCACGTGCTCCACGTCAACGCGGAAACCGTAGTCAAACTGCACGGTAACCCCGAGGCCGTTGTCGATGCGCTGGTAGTTGCGGCCGGTGATGTATTCCAGGCGGTCGCCCATGAAGTACGGCATCACCGATTTCACCGCGTACTGGCCAACCGGCACGGTATAACCGGCCAGGTATTCGATACCCCATGCGTCGCCGGCGAAGTAATTATTGATGTCGGCTTTCTTGGTGGTCAGGAAGTCGTTGTAGTAACCGCCGCCGAAGGTGAGGGTCCAGTTGTCCGGTTTCCAACTGATGGCGGTACCGAAAATGTTCTGGTCATAGCTCTTGCTGCCGCTGGTGGACGGATTGCGCATTTCGGCGCGGGTGTAGTTCCAGGCGGTGCCCCAGGTCAGATCCGGCGTAATGTGGTAATCCACGCCCAGTGAGCCGCCGCCTTTGCGCTTGTAGCGCAGGCCGTTGCCCGGCAGATAGTCGCTGTCGCTGAACAGGTACGAAGCGTAAACGTCCGCATCGCCGAAGCGGTTCTTGTACTTCAGCATTTTGCGTGAGCGGTAAGAGCCGTCGTAGTCACCGTTGATGCCGTTGCCCGGTGCCTGGGCCAGCATGTCGTAGTCCCAGATATCGGTTTTGGCGCCCACTACGTCATAATAAACGCTGTTCTGTTGACCGAAGGTCATCTGGCCCCAGGTGTTGCTTTTCAGGCCGGTGTACAGCATGCGGCGGCTGGTGTTTCTCGCGCCGTCGGCATAGTGGTGATCCCAGTCGAACAGCGCCGGAATGTTCACGCCCAGCTCGTAGTAGCTGATCCAGCTGATATCGTCGAACAGGTAGTAGTCCGCCGCGAAGCGGAAGCGGGTGCCGCCGTCGAAGCCGTTACGCTTGTAGGAGCCCTTGTCACCGTCGCCCGTCATGTTGTTGAACTGCGGACGGATACTGCCGCCAACGGTGAAGTTCAGGCGGCTGAGCGGATCGCCGGCCTGCGGATCCTGCTTCAGCAGGGTGATTTCCGCCTGAGCGGCGAACGACGCGCTGCCGATCGCCAGACCCAGCGCCACCGCTTGAGTCAATACGCGCAATTTCATTGCCATGTGTTATCCCTGTTTTATGTATGACCGCCCCCATCAGCGCCGCCATGCCGATGTTTTGCGCAGAACGCTGCGTTTTCACGCATTTTGACGGTTTTTTTTGGTGTTTTAGCGGCGGGCGGCAGTTGTAACATAAACGGTAAAATAAATAATTACTTTTCTTGCTAATTACTGGCCGGTTTTTGACCATTTCGTGCGGTGAAAAGGGCCGCTTTTCATGCCTTTCGATTCGGATGAATTCATCTAACGCCAAGGTTTATATTTTTCATTTGTCAGTCATCGGCGTCAGCCTGTAATTTTATCCGTGCAAGAGATAATTAATTAAAGCCTGTCACCGCCGTATTAACGTTAGCCGCTTTCTGCGTAATCGGTCGGCAGGAATAAGCGATTGGGAGGTCGCCATGAGGAATCTTTTAATGTTGTTGGTGGGGCTGTTTTCATTACCGGCGATGGCGGCGGAATCGCACGTTTGTCATTCTCAAGCTTATGATTATGAAGAAGTTAGTAAGCTCAGGTTGTCTGACGACACCCTGTTTTCCTGCCGCGGCGTGGGGCGCCTGACGATCCCGGAACTGGCGCGCAAAGGATGGAAGGTGATTCATTTGGCGCAGCAAACTGAATATACCGACTCTGTCGACAGCGACGGCGAGGTTATTAAACTTTATCAGGAAATCGTGGTGTATAAAGAATAACGCGACGGCAGCCTGTTATTATTTCAACGGCGACGAGAACCCTATTATGAATGCAAGAATCGGTATTGACGGCAGAGCTGCCGCCGCCATGGTGATGCTTTGCGCCATCTGGGGAATGCAGCAGGTGGCGATCAAGGCTGCCGAGGCGGATGTGTCGGCGGTGCTGCAAATTGCCATTCGTTCGGGGCTCGCCGCGCTGGGGGTATACCTGTTGGCGCGTTGCCGCGGCGAGTGTTTCACCTGGGATCGCGCCACGCTGGGCGCCGGTCTGAGCGTAGGAGCATTGTTCGCGCTGGAGTTCTTTTTTGTCTCCGAAGGGCTGCGCTATACCAGCGCCTCGCATATGGCGGTGTTTTTGTACACCGCGCCGCTGTTTTCTGCCCTTGGCCTGCATTTCCTGAATCGTCAGGAGCGTCTGTCGCCGGTGCAGTGGCTGGGCATGCTCATCGCCTTTGGCGGTGTGGTGCTGGCCATATCGGGCATGGCCGAGGGCAGCGGCGGGGCCGATCGGCTGAAAGGCGATTTCTATGGCCTGCTGGCGGGGATCGCCTGGGGCGGTTCTACCCTGGTGATCCGTACCACGCGCCTGGCGGAGTGCCCGGCCAAACAGACGCTGCTGTTCCAGTTGACGGGCGCCTGTGTGCTGCTGTCGCTGCTGGCGCTGGCGACGGACAATTTGCACGTCGTCCTGAGCCCCGTGGCCTGGAGCAGCCTGTTGTTCCAAACGGTGATCGTGTCGTTTTTCAGCTACCTGATCTGGTTTTCACTGTTGCGCCGTTATCAGGCTTCCTCGTTGGGCATTCTCACCTTTATGACGCCGGTATTCGGCATCCTGGCGGGGGCCGTCATTCTCGGCGAACCGTTGCAAATTGAATTTGTATTGGGGGCTGTGTTGATCGTACTGGGGTTAATCGTAGTGAGTTGTTCATATCTTATTTATGTTGACCGAAGGGTGGCACCAAAAATATAAATTATGGATGTTGATGTACAGAACTACCAAATAAGCTGCGAAAGCCAATTCATTATTCAGCTGCAAATATCCCGCTATGCCTGGGGCGTGCCGCTGATTACGCTCAGCGATAACGGTGATTTTACCGTGATAAGAAGCCGAGGCTGGTCGAGGTTGGCTAATGGGATGCAATTGGAGGTTTATTATTTTGCCAATAATTCTCTGCTGACCTGGGATAAAAACCGCAAAAATATCTCTTATTCAAAGGCTGGCCGGCTCTACGCCTGCGCGCTGCATTTTTCTTATTCCCCCAAAGTATGGCGATAATCCTCTGGCCATCAGACCAGAGGGGAGATTTTCATGATCCACTGCTTAAACGCGAGGATCTTCGGCCACTGCCGCTCGGAGATGGTCGAGGTAAAATAGCAGTGCTCGCAGGGCACGGTCATGTCGGTGAACGGAATGATCAGTTCGCCGCTTTTGATCCAGTCCTGCACCAGATTGAGCCGCCCCATGGCGACGCCAAGGTGCCGCGTCGCGGCCAGCACGGCAAGATCGGAACGGTCGAACTCCATGCTTTTACTGTCGGTATCCAGCCCCAGCGCAAAGTGTTGCGACCAGGTTTGCCACTCATCTTCGCCTGAGTTGTAGCGATCGTGCAGCAGCGTGCAGTGGGCCAGGTTTTCCGGCGCATCGTACAGGTTATGCGTGGCGGCGTACTGCGGCGTGCAGATCGGCACCATTGATTCCTGCATAAAGGCTTCGTCCAGATGCCGCCCCGAGGGCAGTTTGCCGAAGTACATCGCCAGATCCACGCCGCGGTTGGCCAGGTTGATGATTTCCTGCCCGGTCAGAATATTGAGGTGAATGGTGGGGTGCTGGGCGATAAAGTCGCCGATGCGCGGCAGCAGCAGACATTGCACCAGGGACGGGTGCGAGTAGAGGGTCAAGGTCCCCGTCAACTCGCGATTTTTGATGTCCAGAATTTCTTGATTCAAGGTGTTGAAGGAACTGTCCAGCGCCCATTGCATGCGTTCGCCCTCCGGCGTCAGCGTAATCCGGCGATGAAAGCGTTGGAATAGCAGAAAACCCAATTCCTTTTCGAGCAAATTAATGCGGTGGCTCACGGCGCTGGGGGTGATCGACAATTCTTGCGCCGCCAGCGCAAAAGATAAATGACGGGCGACGCATTCGAAAGTATGCAGCCGGGAAAATTGATAGCTGGTCAGCGGGGTCGCCCGCTGCGAATGTTTTTTACTGGGGAACATGCTATTTCTCCATGCGCATAATCCGGCAATATTAACATTTAATGGCGCGGAGGATAAACCCAGGCTGATTGATATATTCAGTTTTTACGCTGAGAAATATCGTTATGTTGCAGGGGAATTAACTGGCTTGCATAACAACCGGAAATAACAGGCGGTGGGCGCGTTGAGTGAGAGGGTGATGATAATCTGCAATAGGGCGAATATAATAAAAAGATGTGCCGTATAAGCAGCGAGTAAAGACGGTGTGCGGCAGCCTGAACGATAAAGGCTCATGTTCCCTGCGGGATATAGCGGTTTCGCCGCAACAATTCGTCGCATGGCGACACAGAATACGCGTTAATCCCAGCGGCAAACGAGCGGAGGCATCAATCGATAATACTGCGTCCCTCAGGCCGATAGAACCGCGCCCGGTGGTTACCCACCGGGCGCGGCATTCAGGGAAAAGCGGTTTGTTTGTCGGCGCGTATCAACGGCGGCGCAGCAGCAGGCCGGTCAACAGGCCTGCGCCGGCAATGAGGGCCAATGCGGCGAGGGGGTTTTTCTTCATCATGTTGCCGGCGCAGCTCAGGGCATCGCCGTATTTTTCTTGCAGCACGCCCGCTGCCTGGCGCGCGGCGCCTTCGGCCTGCAAACGTTCGTTGCCGGTGACGTCGCCCGCGATTTCCTGCGCCTTGCCCGCCACTTTTTCCATCATGCCATTGGCTTTTTCGCTGTTCATTGTGATGCGCTCCTAAGGTTCGATCCGTTTGGCTTCCGCACAGGACGGAAGCCTGCATTTGCACCGCCATGTTATGCACTTCACTTGTGGCCTATAAGGGGCGTTTGTATCGGTTTGGGTAGTGCATTTGCAGGTTACTTGCCATTCCTCAAGGCCAGCCCGCCGGTAAACAGCCCGCGTTCTCTGGCCCAGACGATGGCTTCGCTGCGGCTATGCACGCCGAGTTTGGAATAGACCGTCGCGACATGGTTGCGGATGGTGTTGAGCGCCAGATTGAGACGCGCCGCGATTTTCTTGTCCGGCAGCCCCTCGCAAATCAATTCCAGCACATCGCGCTCGCGCGGCGTGAGGTCGCTGGCGGTAAATCCAGCCTGGTCGGGCCGGTTGATGCTTTTCACGTTGGCCAGTTTTTCGATCAGGGTTTGGCTGAACCAGGAGGCGTCCTGCATCACTTCTTCGATGGCGCTTACCAGCTCCAGCTCCGAGCGTTTGCGTTCGGTAATGTCCATGAGCACCAGCAGATAACAGGGCGCATTGTGGATGCTGACGGCATCCGCCGAGGCCACACAGTCAATCGACTCGCTCCCTTTCTTGCGCACCCGGATGTCCAGCCCTTCGACGTTGCCGCTTTTTTCCAGGGCGGCAAACAAACGGCGGTTCGCCTCCGGATCGTCAATAAACGGGATCTCTCCGACCGTCTTGCCGATCAAGTCTTCGGCGTCGTACTCGGTGGTGCGGGTGAAGGCTTCGTTGACATCCAGCACGCGCCGCTCGTGCGCGGTACATAACAACGTCGGCACCGGGCTCAGGCGAAATGCCTTGGCAAACCGTTCTTCACTTTCTCGCAGCGCCGATTCTGCCTGGCGCCGGGGTTCGAGATCGGTAAACGTGAATAGCATGCAGTCGTCTTCATTGATATCCAAGGGTTGGCCGGCAACCACCACCAGCTTGCTTCCGCCGCCGGGCAGCTTCAGCTCGGCCTCCATCTGCGGAATGGTAGCGCCTTCCCCCAGGCGCTGAACGGCCAGTTCTTTGTGCTCCGCCTGTTCCAAAACGTCGAGTTCATAAACCGAACGCCCCATGACCTGTTCACGTTGGTAACCGGTCATATCAAGGAACCCCTGGTTGACCTTGACGTAACGCAGGTCGCTTAGCCGACAAATGACTGCCGGTGCCGGATTGGCGTTGAAGGTTTTTTCAAAGCGCTGTTCGGCGCTGGCCCACTCCGTCGCGTCGCTCAGGATCAGTGCCAGCAGCTCCGGTTGCCCCTGCGCATCGGTGATAATCAGGCTCCGCAGGCGGTGCACCCAGAAGCTGTCCGGATCGTCGACCTGCCGAACCTCCACCACCACATCGGTGAAGGTTTCGCCTTCGGCAACCCGGTTCAGCGGGTACTGTTCCAAAACCAGCGGATGATTGTTGCGATAGCGCAGGGCAAAACGCGCCGCGTACTCGCCGGCATTGGCCCCCAGAGCTTTCTGATGACTCACGCCATGCATGGTCAACGCGGCTTCGTTGGCCCATAGCAAGGTTTGATCGGTATCCGTCAGGATCACGCCGTCGGACAAGCCGGAGATGATTTGCTGCAGGTGGCCGCGGTGGGTTTCGCTGGCCAAAACGGATTGGCTCATGTGTTCTCCGCTAGACAGAAGGGGGGCGGCCTCTTAAGGGACCGCGGGTTACGCTACTCGCTGAGCAGCTTAGTGCATAACGTGCGTATTCGCAGGGTGTAAATGCACCAGGCATTCTGATGCAAATGAACCGGGACGGCCGACGATGCCGCGCGGCAGACTGAATTTGTCTGCGCGGTTACCCGCCGTGCGTGCAATCACTTGTCCAGAAAATATAAGGAACAACGATGACCACTGTCTATGAATCAAATCGCTTAGCGTTTCAGGTGTCATGGGGCTCGATATTGGCCGGGAGTGCCGTGGCGCTGGTGACTTATCTGACCTTCAGCGTGCTGGGCACGGCTATTGGTGCCCAGGCCGTGGATATGATGCAAAAGGGCAACCCGCTGAGCGGCTTTGGCACCGGCACCGGGATCTGGCTGCTGGTTTCAACGTTGGCATCGCTGGCCGCAGGCGCGTTCGTCGCCGGCCGCTCCGCACCGAATCGCGGCGGCTTGCATGGCTTGCTGAGCTGGGCGATCACCACCTTGTTGACCACCTGGCTGATGGTTTCATTGGCGAGCGGCGTAGTGGGGCTGGCGGGAAGCGCGGTGGGTAAAGGGCTTTCGCTGGCAGGCAGCGGCCTGGCGGCGGCAGCGCCAAACGTAGGCGAAGGCCTCAAGCAACAGCTGGATAAAAAGGGCATCAGCCTTGACTGGGGAAGCCTGGAAAATCAGTTGAACGCCACGCTTAAGCAGACCGGTAAGCCGGAGCTGGATCCTGCTCGGTTGGAGCAGAACGCCAATCGGGCGGCCGCCGACGGCAAACAGTCGGCCGTGGATGCCGCGGCCGATCCGACGCAGACCGCCACCGAGCTTAAGCAGTGGTTCGAGCGCGTCAAGCAGTCCGGTGAGCCGGCGTTGAGCGCCGCCGATAAGGACGCGCTGGTGAGTATCGTTGCGGCACGCACCGGCAAGAGCCGCGATGAAGCGAGCCAAATCGTCGATAACTACGCCCAGGCTTACCAGCAGGCGGTGCAGAAGGTGGAAAAACTCAAGGCCGAGGCCGAGCAGAAAGCGCGTGAAGCGGCCGATGAAGCGGCCAAACAGCTGTCTCGCGCCGCGTGGGGTTCACTGTTGGTGCTGCTGTTGGGCGCTGCGTTGAGCGCCGGCGTGGGGCGGATTGCCGAATCAACCCGCCGCACTGTCGCGGTAAGTTGAGATGAAAAAAAACCTGTCGTGCATCTCGCTGAATTATCGAAAAGTAGCGGGGGCCTCTGCTCCCGTGCTCGTCATCGATTTCTGCAACGAGAACAACGAGCGTTATACCCTGCGCTACAACCTGCCGCCGGATACCCCGGAACGCACCGAGCGGCGGGTATCTTTGCTGCTGTACCTGTTGCGCAAGCACAGGTCCGCAGAGATCGACAACCTGGCTGATTAATCAGGCCGTTAATGAAAAGCCCAGCCTCGCGTGCTGGGCTTTTTGTTTGCGGCCGCAGGCCGTTCTGACAACAAGGCGCGGGCGAGTCGGCTCGGCATTTTACCGGGGGAGAGATGGGCGATTCATGGGAGTAGGCAGGGTTCCCAATGGGCGTGGTTTGTAAAACAGGGCATCGAGCAAGGTTGGTTAAAATATCCGTTTTCTCTGCGCAGGAACGATAAAAAAGAAACGCACTATTGCGACGCGAGATTATTGAGACCGATGTTCAGCCTTGAGCTTATCCCTCCCGTCTTCTTTACTGTCGGTCATACTTTATATCTCTTTCGCAGTACATTTTATCGGCGGGCCAAGCATATAAAATGCGTTTTCATTTGTGATGATGAAATTCCTATTCGGCCATGCAATCTGGCTGTAAAAAAACACTTTAAGGTAAAACAATTAGCAAAAAGTGTGATTCTGCCTGGTGTGTCAAGTGCATCTTTGATGAGTGCACTTTACGCGAGTTGATTTTGTTTTATGGGTTTCTTGCGGAGATATTTATATAACATGATCATTTTCAGTTATTTATGCGATAGTTTTTCCTATGCCGAAAAAAATGAATTGACAGGCTGGTTTTTTTTAGGATTAATCTTAATGACTTGGTTTGGTTGGTTAACGATTTTAATAAAAAGGACGCAAATCTTATAAAAGCAAGGAGCACATATGGATTACAGAAAAGATATTCTTTTGCAGGTGTTGGAGTATATGGAAAAGAATATTGTCGAGGGGCTGACAGTTGAAAAGGTTTCCATTATCTCAGGTTACTCTAAATGGCATTTGCAACGGCTGTTTAAGCATTATTTTGGTATAACGCTAGGGACTTATATAAGGAATAGAAAACTGAGTCGCTCTGCTATTTTGCTCAAACAGCACCAAGGGAACATATTGGATGTCGCCCTGGCATCCGGGTTTGCCTCTCAGCAATGTTACACGCGGGCATTCAAACGTTTCTTTGGCGAAACGCCCAACAGCTTTAGAAACAGCCGGGGATGGGATTTTTCCACGCAGATCCCGCCGTATGGCAACGATAAGAAACCCTACTTCTACCACACGGTCATGCCGGATGACATTGAGATGTTAAAGCATTACAAATCACTGATTTTTCATTCTATAAGAAAATTCAGAGATACCGGCGACATTGCACGGACCAATGAAAAATGGTTAAGCAAGCAGCGGGGGGGATGTAATGTGGAAAAGAACAGGAGTAATAAATGGCATTCCAACAGCAAAGGGCAAGAGGTTTTTCATTCCATCTTTAACTTCTATATCCCTATGGGTAAATATATTGTCATCCCCTTTACGGGGGAGTTTTCAGAATATATTGACTTTTTCGATGTAATGTATGACGCTTATCTGCCTGCCATCAATGTCAAAATGAGGGAGAGCTTTTTTATAGAGTTATATAGGCAAGAGGATCTAAATGGCAAGGTTGTCAATGTCGATATACTTATTCCTGTGACATAGTGATGAGGCAAGAAGACATCATGAATAGAGAAAAAACTCTCGACTCGATTAATAAGCGCCATCCAGCTCGCTTTATGCTACCTTCTATATTGTCTGAACTTGGTCGAACAATCGTTGCCGGCTCAGGCCGGCAAGCCATTCAATTAACTGCGGTGTTAATTTCTCTCATGTTTTCAGGAAATGCGATGGCCAATAATCGGGAACATCAGCAAATAGCGTTAGTCGGTACCTGGACCCATATTCCGAATGCGCCCGCGGTGCAGAAACCGGCAAGACCCAGTGAAGGGCTCTATCGCCTGGCGGTTAATGGCGACGGCACGTTAACGCTGCTCGACGTGGTTAAAATGAACAGCCCATCGTGGATCGTAAAATCTCGCGATGGCCGTTTCGCCTATGCCACCAATGAGGAGAACGCGGGAACGGTGACCGCCTTGGCAATAGACGAAGCTGGCAGCGTGCGGGTGCTGAATACGGTGAGCAGTGCGGGCCAGCAGCCGACGCATGCCACCCTCAGTCCGGATGGCAAGTTTCTGTTTGTCGCCAACTACTCCGTCGCCAAAGGCGGCGCGGGGATGACGGTATTGCCAATTGGCAGTGACGGCAAACTGGGTGAACAGGTGCAGCATTATCCGTTTATATCAGGTTCTGGCGCCGTGCAGGGGCGTCAGGAAGGGGGCCATGCGCACTCAACCACCTTCAGCCGCGATGGTAAATATCTGTATGCGGCGGATCTCGGTGGGGACAAGCTGCACGCCTATCGCTATCGCTCGGATAGCGCACTGCCGCTGCAGGCGGACGCATCGCGCGATGTCAGCTTTGCGCCAGGCGCCGGCCCAAGGCACATGGTGTTCTCGCCGAAAGGCGAGTATGCCTATGTCATCACCGAAATGGCAGGTGAAATCGAGGTGTTTACCGTCAGCGACCATCGATTGACGCAACAAGGGAAAGTGAAACTGAACGGCGGGCAGGATTCAGCGGAGGCGAAAAGCGGCGGAGCCATTATCCTCAGCCCGAGCGGCAGATATCTTATTGCCACCAATCGCGGTGCCGATAACCATTTGCTGGTATTAAAAATTGATGGGGATGGGCTGCCAGGGGAGACGACGCGCTATGACGCTGGCGGCATTGAACCGCGTGCGCTCGCTTTCGATGCCACCGGCAACCATCTTTATGTCACGAATGTGTTCACCAATACCGTTACGCTGTTCGATTTCGATGATGAGACGGGTGAGTTGAAGGCCAGAGGTGAGGCGGCGACGATTGCTACGCCGACGGATATTAAGTTTTTTAATTAGTGTCAATCGGGGGGTTAAGTCTCTGGCGGCGTGTTTATTAGAGAGAGGGAATGCGTTATTTGCATCGCGTTGGATTAAAGCCGCCAACGTACTATGCGCCATTGCCTGATAATTTAGGCGCAAGGGCTCCTTGAAAGACGGTACATTAATGGCCGGAAATGTATGGGGGGGATAGCCCCCTCCATGTAAGGTTTAAGAGAGACTATGATTAATATTATATGCTAACTGAACCGATATAGCGTCCTCGTTCTACGTTGTCAGCATCTTCGTTATCAAACTTATCATTTTGATAATTTTCACTGGAGACGTAGAAATGAACTTTACGGCCAACACACTCCATAGTGACATCACCGGCACAATTCTGCGTAATTGTCTTGTAACCAGTATAATAATTCAAGTGACGAGAGGGGGCCTCTCCGATAATGATCACTTTAGGTTTTATTTTTTCTAACCAGGAGTTGGGTATTTTTCCTGATGCTCTGCCATGGTGAGAGGCGAAAACAACGGTGGTTTCCTGTAACTCAACATCATTGATGATGTTTTCCATAAATTTCGTTTCCAGGTCGCCGAGCCACATCACGCTTGCGCCATCTCTGGTTTCATATCTAATGATTGCTGATATGTTATTGGTTTCTGTTCCGTTATTTTCGGCAGACGCCAAGGCTGAGATAAAATGCGTATTGCCGAGGTTTGGCCATAGGATCGATATCCCTGCGCTTTTTCTTGCTTCGTCGCTGAGGTTCATCCACTTACGTTTACAGTTTTTTGAAATGTAAAATGCTTTATCTCCATCTCGCAATTCACAATATTTTTTAAAGGAAACGGTTTCATCTGTTTTGATGGTCTTATTCTTGACTACATAAAAGTTGTATATCTTGAATGCGGCATCAAGAAGCTCAATTCCGCCGAAGTGGTCTTCATCCGGATGCGTGCTGATAAAACGGCTTATTCCCTTGTCGGCAGCCTGCTTCTTTATATCTGCGATGATGTTCTCTGCATTATCGCGGTTGATATGGCAATCAATGATCGTAAAATTATCGGTGTTATGCCTAATGTAGAACATGTCGCCATTATTGACTGAGAAACTCTTGATTAATGACATGGACTTTCCTTATTCCTGAGAGTGATTATTTCTTCGAAGCCTCAATGGCCAGTGTCGTGCAGACTAAACGGATGCCCATCTGCTGAGCGGCGATTGCGCTCATGAGGTATTGAATCAGAAAGACGATGATGATCGGCCAGATAGTCACATCCACATGGGTAGCGCGCAAGATTAACGGGAGAATGATGAGAAATAAAAACGATATTGTCGCCAGATCGCGAAAAAGCAGAAAGCGTTTATTGATATCCTGAATGGCTTCTTCTTTATGATGTTTTCTATAAATTCTATACCACTCAACGTTTTGTTCTCTGGCTGTGGAAGGCAAGGGGATTATATTTTCTTGTAGCCATCGCTCATCAATACGATTGTCACTATACATATATTTACTGAATGCCCTGTGACCCGGCAAGGCATACTTAAACCGCCAGAAGGCGAGTGACGCCTTGGCGTCCGGCGGGATAACCGTAGATAGCAGAAGTAATAAGGGAGGAGCTAAGAATGTACTGGCTATTTTGGCTATTTCGATACTTTCCGATAACGAGACTTGCTGTATCATGACTGAAACCAATATGCTGATATCAAAGGCCAGGAATGCGCCAAGCCAGCCAATGAGTCCTTTCTTTATCGACATTTAAATACCAATGATTTTTAATGGGAGATGTGTATATCGGGAATATATCAGCAGGGCGTTTTTTTTCAATTAAACAATTCGGTTTTTCTAAATTAAGTCTTTAATTTTATCGCGAGCATTTCTACTTGCTATTTAATTTGTTTTTTATATGTTTTCTTGTGTTTTTGACTGTTTTTATCGTGAGGATGAAACTTAACTTTTATTTAATTTATATTTTTTATGGTTAATTAGTTAATTAATTTAAAATTTTAATGTTTTAGCTAAATTTATTCTTTGGAGTGATTTTTACCGTGAGTTTATATGTGGTTTTAATGGTTCTTTCGTTAGTCTTGGTCGATGAGTTTCCTATGGAGTGCTTTAGGGGACGGTGCACGATGAGTGGCAGAGTGGTGATAGCCCGGCAAGAGGTAAGGAAAAATGGCGTCCCCGACTGGAATCGAACCAGTAACTAGCCCTTAGGAGGGGCTTGTTATATCCGTTTAACTACGGGGACGCTGCGGGCCGGCAACCGAAGCTGCCGGGGCATTATACCTTTTTTTACCCGCAGAATAAGCGCTTAGCGGCGCGTTTGCTCAATACCTCGCCAGTTCGCGCCGAAATTTCCTCGGCTAACCGACGGCGATCACGGTTTTTCCCCGCCGTGGCGCCGTTTTTCCTCTTGCACGCGCGCCGCCTTATTTTTGGCGCTCAAATCGTTGCGGATTTGCGCGTGGCTTATCAGCGCAAAGATAAAGGTGCCGCCGATGATGTTGCCCGCCAGCGTCGGCAGGGCGAACGGATAGACGAATTCCTGCCACCCAATCGCGCCGTTGAACACCAGATAGAGGATCTCCACCGAGCCGACCACGATATGCGTCAAATCGCAAATCGCCACCAGGTAGGTCATCAACACGATCACCCAGATTTTCGCCGCGCCGGCGGCCGGGAACATCCATACCATGGTGGCGATGATCCAGCCGGCCAGGATGCCGTTGGCGAACATTTCTCCCGGCGTATGGCGCATCACCTCTTCACCCAGGCTGATGAAGGCGCGGCGCGTTTCGGCATCGAACAGCGGCATATGGGTAAACGCCAGCGCCGCCAGCGCGGTGCCGATCAGATTGCCGAGCAGCACCACGCCCCACAGACGCAGCAGGATCAGCAGGTTGCGCGGCGTGGGCTTATGCATGATTGGCAACACCGCCGTGACGGTGTTTTCGGTAAACAGCTGCTGGCGCGCCATAATGACAATGATAAAACCGAAGGTGTAGCCGAGGTTCTCAATGAAAAAGCGGCTGGGATCGTCCGGCAAGCGGGCGTGGAAAATGCCTTTTGCCGCCAGCGAGGCGCCCATCGACAGCCCGGCGGCGATCGCCGACCACAGCAGCGCCAGCCCGTCGCGCTCCAGCTCTTTTTCGCCTTCCATCCGGATCTGTTCATGCACCGCCGCCGCGCGCGACGGCAGATTCTCTTCCCTGACTTCGATTTCGCGCTTGCCCTGTTCCTGCTCTTCGCTCTCTACCCGCATCGTTTCATCCTGCTCGTGCTCCTGGCGTTGCTGTTCGTTCATGCTGTCGCTCCTGCTCAATAAGGGTGAGGTCACGTCATTAAGCGTAGTTGCCCGGCCTAAATGCGGCGAAATACAGAAAAAGGTAACAAGAGTTAAAATCCGCCGCTTTTTTCCGCGCATTCTTGATCCTGCTCGCCATATTGGCCCCCGGCGCGCCCGCCGCAGGCTGCGTGTGGGGAAAGGCTTATGCTATGATTCGCTATCCCAAAGAAAAATATGAGTTCCCCGATGCTGGAAGCCAAAAGTCTGAGTTGCGTGCGCGATGAGCGCATCCTGTTTAGCGAACTAAGCTTTTCAGTTCAGCCGGGCGATATCATTCAGGTAGAAGGGCCGAACGGCGCGGGCAAGACCAGTTTGCTGCGCATCCTCGCCGGTCTGGCGCGGCCGGACGGCGGTGAGGTGTGCTGGCGCGGGCGCAACACGCTGCGCGATCGCGCGGCGTATCAGCAAGATTTGCTGTTTATCGGCCATCAACCGGGCATCAAAGCCGTATTGACACCCTTCGAAAATCTGCAGTTTTATCAGGCGGTGCGCGGCGCGGCCGAGCAGCAGGCCATCTGGCGCGCGCTGGAGCAGGTGGGGTTGGTGGGCTACGAAGATCTGCCGGTGGCGCAGCTTTCCGCCGGGCAGCAGCGACGGGTGGCGCTGGCGCGATTGTGGCTCAGCGCGGCGCCGCTGTGGATCCTCGATGAACCGTTGACGGCAATCGATAAACAGGGCGTGGCCGAGTTGATTAGCCTTTTTGAACAACATGCGCAGCGGGGCGGCATGGTATTGTTGACCACGCATCAGGATTTGGCCGGCGTCAGCCAAACGGTGGGCAAAATTCGTTTGGCGGAACACGATGCGGGGAGTTTGTGATGTTTTTGACTCTGGTGCGTCGCGAATTGAAGATCGCCTGCCGTAAAGGGTCGGAGATCGTCAACCCGCTGTGGTTTTTCCTGATTGTGATCACGCTGTTCCCGCTGGGGATTGGCCCTGAACCGCAGCTGCTGGCGCGCATTGCGCCGGGCATCGTATGGGTGGCGGCGCTGCTGGCCTCGCTGCTGTCGCTGGAGCGACTGTTTCGCGACGACTTTCTCGACGGTTCGCTGGAGCAGCTGTTGCTGCTGCCGACGCCGCTGCCGATGACGGTGCTGGGCAAAGTGTGTGCTCACTGGGTTGTGACGGGATTGCCGCTGCTGATCCTGTCGCCGCTGGTGGCGCTGCTGCTGTCGCTTAATATGCAAACCTGGCTGGCGGTGGCGGGGACGCTGCTGCTCGGCACGCCGACGCTGAGCCTGATCGGCGCTATCGGCGTGGGTCTGACCGTCGGCCTGCGCAAAGGGGGCGTGCTGCTCAGCCTGCTGGTGCTGCCGCTGTATATCCCGGTGCTGATCTTCGCCACCGGCGCGATCGACGCCGCCGCGATGGGCATGCCGATTGATGGTTACCTGGCGATACTCGGCGCGATGCTGGCGGGCAGCGTGACATTGGCGCCGTTTGCCGCCGCAGCGGCGCTGCGAGTGAGCGTGCACTAGCTAACAAATTGAATGAACAGACGGGGCAAGGCCGACAAGAGCGTACCCCGCAGAAGATTTTCGCCGTTTCGAACGCTCGGAGCGGCCGACGCATAAAAATTACCGTGAGCACTGACGACAATGTGGAAATGGTTACATCAACTGGCGCGGCCTGAACGGCTGTATCACGTCTGCGGCCGCTTTATCCCCTGGCTGGGGCTGGCGGCGGCGGCCTGCCTGCTGCTTGGCTGGGCATGGGGCTTTGGCTTCGCGCCGAAGGATTATCAGCAGGGCGACAGCTTCCGCATCATTTATATTCACGTACCGGCGGCCATGTGGTCGATGGGCATCTACGCCTCGATGGCGGTGGCGGCGTTTATCGGCCTGGTGTGGCAGATGAAAATGTCCGATACCGTGGTGGCGGCGATGGCGCCGATCGGCGCGGTGTTCACCTTTATCGCGCTGGTGACCGGCTCCGCCTGGGGCAAGCCGATGTGGGGCACCTGGTGGGTATGGGACGCGCGGCTGACCTCCGAGCTGGTGCTGCTGTTCCTCTATATGGGCGTCATCGCGCTGTATAACGCCTTCGAAGACCGCCGCCTGGCGGGCCGCGCCGCCGGCATTCTGGTGCTGGTGGGCGTAGTGAATATCCCGATCATCCATTTCTCCGTCGAATGGTGGAATACGTTGCATCAGGGTTCGACCAATATGCAGCAATCCATCGCGCCAAGCATGCGCACCCCGCTGCGCTGGGCAATCCTCGGCTACCTGCTGTTGTTCGTCACGCTGACGCTGATGCGCCTGCGCAATCTGATCCTGTTCCAGGAGCGCCAGCGCCCGTGGGTCGCCGGGCTGGTGAATAAGGAGCGTCAGTCATGAATGCCGCGTTTGATTCCTGGTCGGCGTTTTTCGCCATGGGCGGTTATGCCTTTTATGTCTGGCTGGCGGTCGCCGCCACGCTGATTTCGCTGTTGGGGCTGGTGGCGCACACCGTCTGGCAGCGGCGGCAGTTGCTCGCCGAGATCGGCCGCCGTCAGGCGCGCGAACGGCGCATTCGCCATGCGCAACAGTCAAAACAAAAATCCGCCGCACCGCGGGAGAAATCATTGTGAATCCACGTCGTAAAAGCCGCCTTTATCTGGCGATCGTTGTGCTGATCGGCATCGCGCTGACCGCAACCCTGATGCTGTACGCGCTGCGCTCCAACATCGATCTGTTCTATACCCCGGGTGAAATCCTGCAGGGTAAAGGCGAAAACCACGAGAAGCCCGAGGTCGGCCAACGGTTGCGCATCGGCGGCATGGTGATGCCCGGCTCGGTGAAACGCGATCCCAATACGCTGCAGGTCAGCTTCAAGATTTACGACGCGCGCGGTGCGATCGGCGTAACCTACACCGGCATTCTGCCGGATCTGTTCCGTGAAGGGCAGGGCGTGGTGGCGCAAGGGGTGCTGGGCGAGGGCTACGTGGTCAACGCGCGCGAAGTGCTGGCCAAACACGACGAGAAATACACGCCGCCGGAAGTGGCCGACGCGATGAAAGAGAATCACAAAGGGCCGGCGGAAGCGTATAACGCGCCGCAGGCGGAGGGCGCCAAGTCATGATGCCGGAACTGGGCAGTTTTCTGCTGTGCCTGGCGCTGGCGATCGCGCTGTTGCTGAGCATTTACCCGCAGTGGGGCGCGGCGCGCCAGGACAGCCGCATGATGGCGGTGGCCCGGCCGCTGACCTATGGCATGTTCGCGGCGATTGCGCTGGCGTTCCTGTGCCTGGTGCACGCCTTCGTGGTCAATGACTTTACCGTCGCTTACGTGGCCACCAACTCCAATACCCAACTGCCGGTGTATTACCGCATCGCCGCCACCTGGGGGGCGCACGAAGGTTCGCTGCTGCTGTGGGTGCTGCTGCTGAGCTGCTGGTCGCTGGCGGTGGCGTTGTGCAGCCGGGCGATGCCGCAGGATGCGGTGGCGCGGGTGCTGTCGGTGATGGGCATGATCACCGCCGGTTTCCTGCTGTTCATCATCATGACCTCCAATCCGTTCACCCGCACGCTGCCGAACTTCCCGATCGACGGCAGCGATCTCAACCCGCTGCTGCAGGATATCGGCCTTATTTTCCACCCGCCGCTGCTGTACATGGGCTATGTCGGCTTCTCGGTCGCCTTCGCGTTCGCCATCGCTTCGCTGATGGCCGGCCGGCTCGACACCGCCTGGGCGCGCTGGTCACGCCCGTGGACCACCGCCGCCTGGGTGTTCCTCACGCTCGGCATCGTGCTCGGATCGGCCTGGGCCTACTATGAGCTGGGCTGGGGCGGTTGGTGGTTCTGGGATCCGGTGGAGAACGCCTCCTTTATGCCGTGGCTGGCCGGCACCGCGCTGATGCATTCGCTGGCGGTGACCGAGAAACGCGGCACGTTCAAAGCCTGGACGGTGTTGCTGGCGATCACCGCCTTCTCGCTGTGCCTGCTGGGCACCTTCCTGGTGCGCTCCGGTGTGCTGGTCTCGGTGCACTCCTTCGCCTCCGATCCGGCGCGCGGCATGTTTATTCTCGCCTATCTGGTGATCGTGATCGGCGGCTCGCTGCTGCTGTACGCGGTCAAGGGCGGCCAGGTGCGCAGCCGAGTGCAGCACGAGACCTTCTCGCGCGAGACCTTCCTGCTGGGCAACAACGTGTTGCTGATCGCCGCCATGCTGGTGGTGCTGTTGGGCACGCTGCTGCCGCTGGTGCACAAACAGTTGGGGCTGGGCAGCATCTCGATCGGCGAGCCGTTCTTCAACACCATGTTCACCTGGCTGATGGCGCCGCTGGCGCTGCTGTTGGGCATCGGGCCGCTGGTGCGCTGGCGCCGCGATGAGCCGGGCAAGCTGTGGCGCCGCCTCGGCGTGGCGCTGCTGGTGACGCTGGTGCTGTCGATTCTGCTGCCGTGGCTGCTGCAGGACAGCATCGCCGGCATGACGGTGGTGGGCCTGATCATGGCGCTGTGGGTGATCATCCTGACGCTGATGGAGCTGCATGAGCGCGCCACCCACCGCCACGGTTTCTGGCGCGGTCTGCGGCAGCTGTCTCGCAGCCATTGGGGCATGGTGCTCGGCCACCTCGGCGTGGCGGTGACGGTGATCGGCATTGCCTTCAGCCAGAACTACAGCGTGGAGCGCGACGTGCGGATGAAGGCCGGCGACAGCGTGGACATCCACAATTATCACTTCGTGTTCCGCGACGTGCACGACATTCGCGGCCCGAACTACAGCGGCGGCGTCGGCATCATCGACGTCACGCGCAACGGCAAGCCGGAGGCGACGCTGCATGCGGAGAAACGCTACTACAGCGTGGCGCGCAGCATGATGACCGAGGCGGCAATCGACGGCGGGTTCAGCCGCGATCTGTACGCGGCGCTGGGCGAGGAGCTGGAAGACGGTTCCTGGGCGGTGCGCCTGTATTACAAACCCTTCGTGCGCTGGATCTGGTTCGGCGGTGTCTTTATGGCGATCGGCGGCCTGCTGTGCATTCTCGACCCGCGTTATCGCATGAGCAAAAAGCTCAAGCGTGAAGGCAAACTGGAGGCGCAATCATGAAGCGTAAACTGCTGTTTATCCCGTTGGTGCTCTTCCTGCTGCTGGTGGCGGCCCTGATGGTGCAGCTCACGCGCAACGCCGGCGGCGAAGATCCGACCATGCTGGAGTCGGCGCTGATCGGCAAACCGGTGCCGACCTTCAGGCTGGAATCACTGGATCAGCCGGGCAAAACCTACGATCAGGCGGTGCTGCGTGACGGCAAGCCGATATTGCTCAACGTCTGGGCGACCTGGTGCCCGACCTGCCGCGCGGAGCACCAGTATCTCAATACGCTGGCGGCGCGCGGCGTGCGGGTGGTCGGCCTGAACTATAAAGACGATCGCGCCAAGGCGGTGACCTGGCTGAACTCTCTCGGCAATCCCTACGCCCTCAGTCTGTACGACGGCGACGGCATGCTGGGGTTGGATCTCGGGGTGTACGGCGCGCCTGAGACCTTCCTTATCGACGGCCAGGGGATTATTCGCTATCGCCACGCCGGCGACATGAATGAGCGCGTCTGGCAGCAGGAAGTGCTGCCGCTGTATAAAAAGTACGGGGGTGAGGCATGAGGCTGATTGTTCTGCTGTGCGCCGCGCTGCTGAGCTGGAGCGCCGCAGCGGCGATCGATACCTATCGCTTCAACTCCGTCGAGCAGGAGCAGCAGTATCGCGAGTTGACCGAACAGCTGCGCTGCCCGAAATGCCAAAACAACAGCATTGCCGATTCCAACGCCATTATCGCCGCCGACATGCGCACCAAGGTGTACGAGCTGATGATGCAAGGGCAAAGCAAGCAGCAGATCATCGATTACATGGTGGCGCGTTATGGCAACTTCGTCACCTACGAGCCGCCGGTAACGCCGGCGACGCTGATCTTGTGGATCGGCCCGCTGCTGTTCGTATTGATCGGCGGGGCAGTGGTGATCCTGCGCACCCGTCGCAAGCCCGACACGGCGGTGGACGATGCATTCTCCGAACGGGAACGGCAGCGCCTGGCGGCGCTGTTGCAAGAGACTGACAGGAAGAAACCCTAATGGCTTTTTGGCTGATTATTTGCGTGTTGCTGGCCGGCGCTGCCGCGTTGCTGGTGGTGCCGGCGATGCGCCGCGGCAAGCAGAGCGCTGCCACGCGCGATGCGCTGAACAAGGCGTTTTATCAGGATCGCCTCAGCGAGTTGGAGCAGGATGAGCAGCAGGGCGTGGTAGCCGAGCGCCCGGAACTGGTCAAAGAGCTGCAACAGAACCTGTTGAACGACATCCCGGCCGAGCAGATGGCGCAGGCGAAGCCGATCAACCGCTGGGCGCTGGTGCCGGGCGTGCTGTTACTGCTGGCGGTGACCGTTGGCTTTTATCTGAAAACCGGCGGGCTGGCGCAGGTGCTGGACTGGCGTCTGGTGCAGGCGCAAATGCCGGAATTGCGCGAGCGCGTTGCCAATGAGCGCGCCAAACCGCTGAGCATGGAAGAGATTGCTCGCCTCGGGCTGGGGCTGCGCACCGCGCTGCAACAGGACGATCGCAACATCAATGACTGGATGATGCTGGGGCGCGTCGGCATGGCGCTGAATAATGCCACCACCGCTACGCAGGCGTTTGCTCATGCTTATCAATTGGATCCGAATAGTCTGGAAGTGCGGCTCGGCTATGCCGAGGTCTTGACGCGCTCCAACGATCCGGAGGATAACAAGCAGGCGGCGCAGCTGTTGCGGCGCATGATCGCGGAAAACCACGGCGATCCGCGGGTGCTGAGCCTGCTGGCGTTCAATGCCTTCGAACAGGGCGATTTCAAGCAGGCGATCGGCGCCTGGCAGGTGATGCTGCAACTGCTGCCGGCCAACGATCCGCGCGCGGAAGTGATAAAGCGCAGTATTGCACAAGCAAAAGCCCAGGCAGGCGGAGAAAATGTTAAACTGAATGTGACCGTTGCGCTGTCACCGCAGGCGGCGAAAGCCATGCCGCCGCAGGGGACGCTGGTCATTTCGGTCACCGACGGCGTCAGCCCGGTGCCGGTCGCGGTAAAACAATTGCCGCTGAGCCGTTTTCCGCTGTCTTTCTCACTGGATGACAGCAACGCCATGATGCCCGAGCGTCTGCTCTCGGCGCAGCATCAGGTGCAGGTGCGTGTGCGCCTCTCACAGGACGGATTGGCCACGCCGCAGCCGGGGGACTGGTTCGGCGAAAGCTCGCTGCAGACATTCAGCGGTAAAGAGCAGGTTAGCGTTCAGATAAACAAGCAGGTCCCTGAAAAATAAGACCGAACGTGTTTTTATGGAGAAAAATATGAACTTTCGCCTGACTGGGGTGGCATTCGCAACGGTATTACTGGTGGGCTGTGCCAGCGCGCCAGACAACGATCCGCAAGGGCGTTCCGATCCGCTGGAAGGATTTAACCGGACGATGTTCGACTTCAACTACAACGTCCTGGATCCTTATATCCTGCGTCCGGTCGCGGTGGCCTGGCGCGACTACGTGCCGATGCCGGCGCGTAACGGCATCAGCAACTTCACCTCCAACCTGGAAGAGCCGGCCAGCATGGTCAACGCCTTCCTCAAGGGCGATCCCTACCGCGGGATGATCCACTTCAACCGTTTCTTCCTGAACACCCTGCTCGGGATGGGCGGCCTGATCGACGTGGCCGGCATGGCCAACCCGAAACTGGCGCGCGAAGAACCGAACCGCTTCGGCAGCACGCTGGGCCATTACGATGTGGGTTACGGCCCGTACGTGATGCTGCCGGGCTACGGCAGCTTCACGCTGCGTGACGAAGGCGGCGACTTTGCGGATACGCTGTATCCGATGCTGAGTTACCTGACCTTCTGGATGTCGGCGGGCAAATGGGTGGTCGAGGGGATCGAAACCCGCGCTCAACTGCTGGATTCCGACGGCCTGCTGCGCAACTCCTCCGATCCTTATGTCATGGTGCGCGAAGCTTACTTCCAGCGCCACGACTTCATCGCCAACGGCGGTTCGCTCAAGCCGGAAGAGAACCCGAACGCCAAGGCGATTCAGGGCGATCTGGACGAGATCGACTCGCAGTAACCACCGGCCTTATGCCCATGAAAACCCGCCGTCTGGCGGGTTTTTTTACGCCCGCGGCGAGCGACAGGCAAAGAAAAAGCGCCCCGCGGGGCGCTTTGGCATCCATCTCAGGCGAGATTAGAAGCGGTAGTTGAAGTTGGCGCCGTACAGCCAGGCCTTGCCTTCGGAGGTGAAGGTGTAAGGACCTTCATTGATGGTGACTTTCTGGCCGTGCATGTAGGACACGCCGACGTCAACCGAGGCGTCTTTGTTGAACGCATAGGTGGTACCGGCACTCAGCCAGAAACGGTCCTGATCCGGAATGGAGATCGAACGGTTTTGGGCAGGCACCGGGCTGTCATCGAAGGCGATACCGGTACGGAAGGTCCAGTTATCGTCGTAGAAGTAGGTGGTGCCCAGCGCGATGCGGTAAGCGTCTTTGAAGCCTTCATGCTTCTGGAACAGCGTCTGGCCGTTGTTGCCGGTGGCTTTCAGCTCCTGGAACTGGCTCCAGCTGGTGTAGGCCAGGCTGTAGTGGATAGCCCACTGCGGCGCCACTTTGTTGTAGCCGGACAGTTCCCACATTTCCGGCAGGTGCAGGCTCAGAGAACCCGGAATGGTGGTGCCGTTGGTGCCCCACGGCAGACCTTGAGAGGCCAGCAACGGGTTGAAGGCTGAAGGCAGGCTGCTTTTGTAATCGCCGTCAAAGTCGATTTTCACTTCTGAGCGATAGGTGAAGCCGTAACGGTTGTTTTCATCCACTTCGTACAGAATACCGGCGTTCCAACCGAAGCCCCATTCGTCGCCTTTCAGGTGCGAAATCTGGGTATCTGCCGGGATCTGCGAAACAGGGCCGGCCAACTGTGGCGGTAACTTGCCCGATCCGGCGATCAGTTTTGGCAGATCGCCGGCATAGCGCTCGAGTTTGGCCTTGGCATAAACGGCGTCAAAGCCCAGACCGAAGCTGAAGTTCTTGTTCAGGCGATAAGCGCCGCTCAGGTTAAGGTTCAAGGTTTCCAGGTCGGTTTTGCCGCCCATGGAACCCGCCGCGTAACCGTCGTTGTATTCGGTCGCCAAACCGAAGTTGCTGGTGACCGAGCCGCCTACGGCGAATTGATCGTTAATCGGGTGAACATAATGCAGGTTCGGCACCCAGGCGGTCGGCGCGATGTTTTTCGCATCCAGACTGGCGCCGGAAGGGGATTGGCCACTGATATCGACGTCCGGATCGATGAAGACTGCGCCGAAAGAGAGTTCCGGGCGGGTATACATCATCAGCAACGCCGGGTTGCGGCTTGCGGAGGCCGCCGTATCCGCCATGGCGCCTTCGCCAGAATACGAACGTCCTAAACCAGCTGATGAGAACTCATTCAGCTGGAATCCTGCGGCAGACACGTTTGAAGAAATAATTGCCACTGCAGCTGCGAGAGCTGATTTAGTCAATAGGTTTTTCTGGCTCATGACCAAAACCTCATTATGTGTTTATTATTTAAACTATTGTTACACGAAGTAACAAGGAGCGCGGGATTGTAGGGTCCGTTATCGTTCAGACAAATCAGACCAGTGGCTGAAGTATAGGTCTGACCTGTGAAAATGTTGCAAGTTTGTTTTTGAAATATTTCCAACCTGATATCAAAAAAGAGATCTGCTTAACAAAAAGCCAGCGGTAAATAACAAAATTCTTACCATCCCTTAGCAGTCGCTCATTTTTATTTGTGATTTCCATCACTTAAAACACCTAATAAAAGTAAGTGCTAGTGATTGCCGGCGCGGAAGCGTAAAATATCTGCAGAATTTTGTGGCTTTGTGCCGGTGAGTGAAACGGCAATTTGGGCTGATAACCGAGGCCCTTGAGGAGAACCAATCATGTCAGATGCAATTAATAAATGCAGCGCCCAGGAAACCGCCGCGTGTTGCTGCGTGGATGTCGGCACCGTAATGGATAACACCGATTGCACCGCATCCTACAGCCAGGTGTTCAGTAATCAACACGATGCGGAGGCGATGTTGGCGGCCCTGAGCGAAAAGGCGCGCGCGGTCGAATCCGACCCTTGTGACATCAGCAGTAGCATTAAACCGGTTGACGGCGGCGTGCAATTGGAGGCCGATTTCACCTTCGCCTGCCAGGCGGAAACTCTGATCTTCCAGCTCGGCCTGCGTTAATCCCGGCTTTACCCCCGGTGCCGCCTGTTGTGCGCCGGGGATTTCCTTTCCCGTACCCCCTCCCGATAGAAAGTGCGCCTGCTCGCAGTTTTGATCTCTGCCGGTTTGCCAAATGTAACCGTTTGGTTAACAATGACCTCATCAGGTCAGACCTCTTTCTGCCCATTGCGCTGACGTTATTTTCTTCAGGAGCATTTATGAGTAAGGCACTGCCGTTGGTGACCCGTCATGGTGACCGCATTGCGATTGTGAATGGACTGCGTACCCCCTTTGCCAAACAGGCGACCGCCTATCACGGCATTCCGGCGGTGGATTTAGGGAAAACGGCGGTGAGCGAGCTGTTGGCGCGCAGCGGTATCGATCCGCAGCTTATCGAGCAGCTGGTGTTCGGCCAGGTGGTGCAAATGCCCGAGGCGCCGAACATCGCGCGTGAAATCGTGCTGGGCACCGGCATGAGCGTCCATACCGACGCCTACAGCGTGTCGCGCGCCTGCGCCACCAGCTTCCAGGCGATCGCCAACGTGGCGGAGAGCATCATGGCCGGCAGCATCAGCGTCGGCATCGCCGGCGGGGCGGACTCTTCTTCCGTCTTGCCGATCGGCGTCAGCAAGGCGTTGGCGCGCACGTTGGTGGACGTCAACAAGGCGCGCACGCTGTCGCAGCGCCTCAAATTGTTCAGCCGGCTGAAATTCCGCGATCTGATGCCGGTGCCGCCGGCGGTGGCGGAGTATTCCACCGGCCTGCGCATGGGCGATACCGCCGAACAGATGGCGAAAAGCCACGGCATCACCCGCGAGGCGCAGGATGCGCTGGCGCACCGTTCCCACGAGCTGGCGGCCAAGGCCTGGCGGGAGGGGTGGCTGCGCGATGAGGTGATGACCGCCTACGTGCCGCCATACCGCGCGCAGCTTTCCGAAGACAACAACATCCGTAAAGACTCCAGCCTGGCGTCCTACGCCAAGCTGAAACCGGCGTTCGATCGCAAGCATGGCAGCGTCACCGCGGCCAACAGCACGCCGCTGACCGACGGCGCGGCGGCGGTACTGATGATGAGCGAATCGCGCGCCAAAGAGCTGGGCCTGCAGCCGCTGGGCTATTTGCGCAGCTTCGCCTTCGCCGCCATCGACGTGTGGGAAGACATGCTGCTGGGGCCTTCCTACGCCACGCCGCTGGCGCTGGATCGCGCCGGCATCGGTCTGGCCGATCTGACGCTCATCGATATGCATGAAGCTTTCGCCGCGCAAACGCTGGCTAACCTGAAGATGTTCGCCAGCGAAGCGTTCGCCCGCGAGAAGCTTGGCCGCAGCCAGGCGATCGGCGAAGTGGACATGGACAAATTCAACGTCCTGGGCGGTTCCATCGCCTATGGCCACCCGTTCGCCGCCACCGGCGCGCGCATGATCACCCAGACGCTGCGTGAGCTGAAACGCCGCGGCGGCGGGCTGGGCCTGACCACCGCCTGCGCCGCCGGCGGGTTAGGGGCCGCGATGATCGTGGAGGTGGAATAATGAGTTTCGAAAACGCATTGCATGAACAGCGCGCCAAACCGTCGGCCTTTCAACTGACGATCCGCCCCGACAACATCGGGGTGATCACCATCGACGTGCCGGGCGACAAGGTCAATACGCTCAAGGCCGAGTTCGTCGAACAGGTGAACGACGTGCTGATCCGGGCGCAGCAGCACACTGCACTGGAAGGGCTGGTGATCGTTTCCGGCAAGCCGGACTCGTTTATCGCCGGCGCCGACATCACCATGATCGCCGCCTGCACCAGCGCCAAAGAGGCGGAAACGCTGGCCAAGAAAGGGCAGAGCACGCTGGCGCAGATCGCCGCTTTCCCGGTGCCGGTGGTCGCGGCCATCCACGGCGCCTGCCTGGGCGGCGGGCTGGAATTGGCGCTGGCCTGCCACGGCCGCGTCTGTTCGCTGGATGACAAAACCGCGCTCGGTCTGCCGGAAGTGCAGCTGGGCCTGCTGCCGGGCTCTGGCGGCACTCAGCGCCTGCCGCGCCTGATAGGCGCCGCCAAGGCGCTGGACATGATCCTGACCGGCAAGCACATTCGCGCCCGCCAGGCGCTGCGCATGGGGCTGGTGGACGACGCCGTGCCGCAATCGATCCTGTTGCAGACCGCCATCGAGCGGGTGAAACAGGGCTGGAAACATCAGCGCGAGCTGCCGTGGCAGGATCGCCTGCTCAATGGCCCGTTGGGCAGAAATCTGCTGTTCAGCATCGTGCGCAAGAAAACGTTGGCGAAAACCCACGGTAACTACCCGGCGGCGGAGCGCATTATTCAGGTGGTGCGCACCGGGCTGGATCACGGCAGCGCCAGCGGCTATGAGGCCGAAGCGCGCGCCTTTGGCGAGCTGGCGATGACGCCGCAGTCGGCGGCGTTGCGCAGCTTGTTCTTCGCCTCCACCGCGCTGAAAAAAGAGCGGGGCGGCAATGCTCAGCCGCATGCCCTGCATCGCGTCGGCATTCTCGGCGGCGGCCTGATGGGCGGCGGCATCGCCTGTGTCACCGCCACGCGCGGCGGTTTGCCGGTGCGCATCAAAGACATCAATGAAACCGGCATCAATCATGCGCTGAAATACAGCTGGGACGTGCTCGGCAAACGGGTACGCAGCAAGCGCATGCGCCCGGCGGAGCGGCAAAAGCAGATGATGCTGATCTCCGGCTCCACCGATTACACCGGCTTCGAGCAGGTGGATATCGTGGTCGAGGCGGTGTTTGAGGATCTGGCGCTGAAGCAGAAAATGGTGGCCGAGGTCGAAGCGAACTGCGCGCCGCATACCGTGTTCGCCTCCAACACCTCTTCGCTGCCTATCGGCCACATCGCCGAACAGGCCCAGCGGCCGCAGCAGGTGATCGGTCTGCACTACTTCAGCCCGGTGGATAAAATGCCGCTGGTGGAAGTGATCCCGCACGCCGGCACCAGCGAACAAACCATCGCCACCACCGTTGCGCTGGCGCACAAGCAGGGCAAGATCGCCATCGTGGTGGGCGACAGCGCCGGTTTTTATGTCAACCGCATCCTGGCGCCGTACATCAACGAAGCGGCGCGCTGCCTGCTGGAAGGCGAGCCCATTGAATCGCTGGACAAAGCGCTGGTGGACTTCGGCTTCCCGGTCGGCCCTATCACCCTGTTGGACGAAGTGGGCATCGACGTCGGCACCAAGATCATTCCGGTGCTGGTTGAGGCGCTGGGGCCGCGCTTCGCCGCGCCTGCCGCGTTCGATGCGGTGCTGAAGGACGGGCGCAAAGGGCGCAAGAACGGCCGCGGCTTCTATCTTTACCCGAGCGAGGGGCAGCAGCGTCAGCGGCGTAAGCGCGCGGATACCTCATTGTATACGTTGCTCGGCGTCACGCCGAAGGCGCACATGCTGCCGGCGACCGTCGCCCAGCGCTGCGTGATGATGATGCTGAACGAAGCGGCGCGCTGCCTGGATGAAGGCGTGATCCGCAGCGCGCGCGACGGCGATATCGGTGCGGTGTTCGGCATCGGTTTCCCGCCGTTCCTCGGCGGCCCGTTCCGCTATATGGACGAGCTCGGCGCCGAGAAAGTGGTGAAGACGCTGGACTACCTGCGCCAGCAGCACGGCGAGCACTTCGCGCCGTGCGAGCGCTTGCAGCGCATGGCGCAGCAGGGCGAGCGCTTTTACCCGTTGGGGAGCTGAACGCAGGGCGGCCCGATTTGCACTATAGTTGCAACAGGGCCGCGTTGTGATCGCCATCACTCCTTGCGACAGCGTCAGCCGGTGAGGCTGTACAGCAAGGCTGAGGCAGCGGTAAGTTAGCTTGACCGCCATCAATAAATTTCATGGCGGCAAGGTTAAAATTTAACCCGTTGAATTGATTGTTCTGTGAGCAATCGAGGTTTGCCCGGGGAGGGTTGCTGTAAAAAACAGCGTTTTCTTTAGGCAAACTTTCAGGCAAAATGCCCGGCCGCCATAAAGAGACGGCGCGTTATCGTTTTAAAGCTTTGGCTTTGGGTTGGAAAACTCGGCGGTACAGCACGCACGGCGTTTCTGTATAGCGTTACTTTGTCAACAACAGCGGTGCAATATGCAAGTTTTGATTATGCGTCACGGAGAGGCGGCGCTCGAGGCAGCCAGCGATGCGGTAAGGCCCCTTACCCTGTGCGGCCGCGACGAGTCCCGTCAGATGGCGGCCTGGTTGAACACCAAGTCTGTGGATATTGAACGCGTGCTGGTCAGCCCCTATCTGCGGGCCGAACAGACGCTGGCGACGGTGCGTGAAGCCTTGACGCTGCCGGAGGGCGAAGAAGTGTTGCCCGAGCTGACGCCGGGCGGCAACGCCGAACAGGTCGGCAGCTATCTGCAGGCGCTGGCGATGCAAGGGGTGAGCTCGGTGCTGATCGTGTCGCACCTGCCGCTGGTGGGGTATCTGGTGGCCGAACTGTGCCCGGGCGAGTGCCCGCCGATGTTCGCGACCTCGGCGATTGCCAACGTCGATCTGCCGGCGGACGGCAGCTACGGCAAGTTTGAATGGCAGGTCAGCCCATCGCAGGTGATGGCCAAAGTGTGAACCGCGGATGCGGTGCGGAATAAACTCAGGGCGATGTCTGACATCGCCCTGAGTCGTTTCTGTGGGGGCTACTCGGCCAGCTCCACCAACAGCAGGATGGCGGCGTTGCCACCCCATTCCTTCGGCGCCTGGTGGAACGCCAGCACGTCGGGGTGCTGCGCCAGCCACAGCGGCGTTTGCTGTTTGAGGATGTGTTTGCCGTGCCCGTGCATCACACAGGCGCAGTGCACGTGCTCGCGTTTGCAGGCGGCGATCAGCGCCCCCAGTTCCTGCTTGGCCTGCAGCTGGGTCAGGCCGTGCAAATCCAGAAACAGCTCCGGCGAATAATCGCCGCGCCGCAGCTTCTTCAGCTCATACGGGCTGCTGCCGGGGCGCACGTAGCGCGTCGGGCCTTCCTCTTCCAGCTGCGGCTGGTATTCATCTGAAAAATAATAGCTGGCATCGACCTGCTCCTGCAGCAGCCTCTGTGGCGCAATCTGTTTGACCTTGGGCTTCGGCGGGCGGTGGACGATGGTGTCCTGGCGCAGCTTTTTCGCGCCCGCCACCGACTCTCTGAAGAGCTGTTGTTCGTCTTTGCTCAGAGGGGGCTTGTTCTTCATGCTTCATTCACCGGAAATCGTTTATTTCGCTAGTTTACCTTGTGAATGAGCGCTGTCGACGCAAAACTCGGGCCAGAGTGAAAAGCGCGAGGGGCAAGCGTGATTTGTCGCGGGCTTCATGGCAAACTATGCGGCTAAATCATGAAACACAGCGCCTGCCGGAGGGCAAATTGGACAAAATTTTCGTCGACGAAGCAGTGAACGAACTGCACACCATTCAAGATATGCTGCGCTGGACGGTAAGCCGCTTCAACGCCGCCAATATCTATTATGGTCACGGAACCGATAATCCGTGGGACGAAGCGGTGCAATTGGTGCTGCCAAGCCTGTTCCTGCCGTTGGACATTCCGGAGGACATGCACACCGCCCGTCTGACTTCCAGCGAGCGCCATCGCATCGTTGAGCGCGTGATCCGCCGCGTCAACGAACGCATCCCGGTCGCCTATCTGACCAACAAGGCCTGGTTCTGCGGCATGGAATTTTACGTCGACGAGCGCGTGCTGGTGCCGCGTTCACCGATCGGCGAGCTGATCAACGATCGTTTCAGCGCGCTGATCCCGCACCCGCCGCGCCATATCCTCGACATGTGCACCGGCAGCGGCTGCATCGCCATCGCCTGCGGCTACGCTTTCCCGGAAGCGGAAGTGGACGCGGTGGACATCTCCAGCGAAGTGCTGGCGGTAACCGAGCGCAATATTCAGGCGCACGGCGTCGAACATCAGGTGATCCCGATCCGTTCCGATCTGTTCCGCGACGTTCCCGCGATCCAGTACGATCTGATCGTCACCAACCCGCCGTACGTCGATGCGGAAGACATGTCGGATCTGCCGCAGGAGTTCCGCTTCGAGCCGGAACTGGGCCTGGCGGCGGGTAGCGATGGCCTGAAGCTGGTGCGCCGCATTCTGGCCTGCGCGCCGGACTACCTGACCGACGACGGCGTGCTGATTTGTGAAGTGGGCAACAGCATGGTACATCTGATGGAACAATATCCGGACATCCCGTTCACCTGGCTGGAATTCGAAAACGGCGGCGACGGCGTGTTCATGCTGACCAAGCAGCAGCTGGTGGATTGCAAGGAACACTTCAGCCTCTATCGCAGCTAAGCCGCATTTCCAAGGCCCGCATGGCGGGCCGCATAACGATAAAAGACTAACGGTAAGGAGCCGTGATGGCAGGAAACAGTATTGGGCAGATTTTCCGCGTCACCACCTTCGGTGAATCTCACGGGGTGGCGCTGGGTTGTATCGTCGACGGCGTGCCGCCCGGCATCCCGCTCACCGAAGCCGATTTGCAACACGATCTGGACCGTCGTCGTCCGGGCACCTCGCGTTACACCACCCAGCGCCGTGAACCGGATCAGGTGCGCATTCTCTCCGGCGTATTCGAAGGCGTGACCACCGGCACCAGCATCGGTCTGATCATTGAAAACACCGATCAGCGCTCGCAAGACTACAGCGCCATCAAAGACGTGTTCCGTCCAGGGCATGCCGACTACACCTACGAACAGAAATACGGTCTGCGCGACTATCGCGGCGGCGGCCGCTCTTCGGCGCGTGAAACCGCCATGCGCGTCGCGGCGGGCGCTATCGCCAAGAAATACCTGCAGCAGAAGTTCGGCGTGCAGGTGCGCGGCTATCTGGCGCAGATCGGCGACGTGACCTGCGAGCTGAAAGATTGGGATCAGGTCGAACAGAACCCGTTCTTCTGCCCGGATCCGGACAAGCTGGAAGCGCTGGACGAACTGATGCGCGCGCTGAAAAAAGAGGGTGACTCCATCGGCGCCAAGGTCAGCGTGATTGCTGAAAACGTGCCGGTTGGCCTGGGTGAGCCGGTGTTTGACCGCCTCGATGCCGATCTGGCGCACGCGCTGATGAGCATCAACGCGGTGAAAGGCGTGGAGATCGGCGACGGGTTCGCCGTGGTGACCAAACGCGGCAGCGAAAACCGCGATGAAATCACCCCGGAAGGCTTCCAGAGCAACCATGCCGGCGGCATTCTCGGCGGCATCAGCAGCGGCCAACCGGTGATCGCGCATCTGGCGCTGAAGCCGACCTCCAGCATTATGGTGCCGGGGCGCACCATCAATCGCCAGGGCGAAGCGGTGGAAATGGTCACCCGCGGTCGCCACGATCCGTGCGTGGGCATCCGCGCCGTGCCGATCGCCGAAGCGATGATGGCGATCGTGTTGATGGATCACCTGCTGCGCCAGCGCGCGCAAAACGGTGATGTGGTTTCCGACGTACCGCGCTGGTAATCGCCATGAAAAACTGGATGTTGGGCCTGGTGGCCCTGACGGCCTCCGCCTCCGCCATGGCGCTGACGCCGTGGCAGAAAATCGATCATCCGGTGGCCGGCGCGCCGCAGGCGGTGGGCGGTTTCGCCAACGGCTGCGTCATCGGCGCGCAGCCGTTGCCGCTGAATTCACCGAACTACCAGGTGATGCGTACCGACCAGCGCCGCTATTTCGGCCACCCGGATCTGCTGGCGTTCATTCAGCGCCTCAGCAGTAAAGCGAACCAGAAAGCGCTGGGCACGGTGCTGATCGGCGACATGGCGATGCCGGCCGGCGGGCGCTTCAGCAGCGGCCACGCCAGCCACCAGTCGGGGCTCGACGTCGACATCTGGCTGCAGCTGCCGCGCCAGCGCTGGAGCGCGCAGCAATTGCTCAAGCCGCAGCCGATCGACCTGGTGTCGGGCGACGGCAAGCAGGTGGTGGCGCGCCAATGGCAACCGCAAATTGAGTCGCTGATCAAGCTGGCGGCGCAGGATGCGGAGGTGACGCGCATCTTCGTCAACCCGGCGATCAAGCAGCGTCTGTGTCTGGACGCCGGCGCCGATCGCGCCTGGTTGCACAAGGTGCGGCCGTGGTTCGGTCACCGTGCGCACATGCACGTGCGCCTGCGTTGCCCGGCCGGCAGCCTGGAGTGCCAGGAGCAGGATACGCCGCCGCCGGGCGACGGCTGCGGCGCCGAACTGGCGAGCTGGTTCGTGCCGCATCAGCCTAACGCGAAGCCGGGCAAATCCGTGCCGCCGCCGTTACCGCCGACCTGTCAGGCATTGCTGGATCACCATTTCTCAGCGGAATAACTCATGGACTGGTTCGTCATTGGCCCCGAGATGCTCGGGGTGTTGTTTGCGGTAGCGCTGCTGGCGGGGTTTATCGACTCCATCGCCGGCGGCGGCGGATTACTGACGGTGCCGGCCTTGCTGGCAGTGGGGGTTCCTCCGGCGCAGGCGCTGGCGACCAATAAGCTGCAGTCGGTCGGCGGCTCCTTCTCCGCCAGTCTGTACTTCATTCGTCGGCGAGCGGTGAACCTCAATGACCAGAAGCTGACGATTTTTCTGACGCTGATCGGCTCGATCGCCGGCGCCATTCTGGTGCAGCATATGCGCGCCGATGTGCTGCGGCAGATGTTGCCGCTGCTGGTGATCGGCATCGGTCTCTACTTCCTGCTGATGCCGCGACTGGGTGAGGAAGATCGTCAACGCCGCCTCGGCGCCTTGCCGTTCGGGCTGGTGGCCGGCGGCTGCGTCGGGTTTTACGACGGTTTCTTCGGCCCCGGCGCCGGCTCATTCTACGCGCTGGCCTATGTGACGCTGTGCGGTTTCAACCTCGCCAAGTCTACGGCGCACGCCAAAGTGCTGAACTTTACCTCCAACGTCGGCGGGTTGGCGCTGTTCATCATCGGCGGCAAGGTGGTGTGGAGCATCGGTCTGGTGATGCTGGTGGGGCAGGTGCTGGGGGCACGTTTGGGCGCGCACATGGTGCTGACCCGCGGGCAGAAACTGATTCGGCCGATGATCGTGATCGTCTCACTGGTGATGAGCCTCAAGCTGCTGTACGACAATCACGGCGCAGAGATTCAGCAGTGGTTGGCCGCCTTCGTGCACGGTTAAAGATGAAGAGGGTGCGCTGCTTACGCGCCCTGTCTTATCGGGTATAATGGCCTCTTTATTTTTGTGGTTATAGAGTTTTTATGTCAGACACGCAGACCCGTCATCACTATGAGCAGTTGATCGCGATCTTCAATCGGTGCTTCAGCGATGACTACAACACCCGCCTGGTGAAGGGCGACGACGAACCCATTTACCTGCCGGCCGATGATGAACTGCCGTATCACCGCATCGTGTTCGCCCACGGTTTCTACGCCAGCGGCCTGCACGAAATCTCGCACTGGTGCATCGCCGGTGACGCGCGTCGTCAATTGGTGGACTTCGGTTATTGGTATTGCCCGGACGGGCGCGACGCGCAGACCCAGAGCGAATTCGAAGCCGTGGAGATCAAACCGCAGGCACTGGAATGGATGTTCTGCGTGGCGGCCGGTTTCCCGTTCAACGTCAGCTGCGACAACCTGAACGGCGACTGCGAGCCGGATCGCATCGCGTTCCAACGCAAGGTGCGCGCCCGGGTATTGGCGCTGCTGGAGCAGGGAATACCCACAAGGCCTGCGCGCTTTATTCAGGCGCTGCAATCGTTCTACAATACGCCACCGTTGGCGGCCGAGCATTTTCCGTATCCGGAAGATCTCAACTGACGCCACAGCCCGTTATTTAATGAGGAAATTTGATGATCGCAGAATTTGAAGCGCGCATTTTGGCGCTGATTGATGACATGGTAGAGCACGCCAGCGATGATGAACTGTTTGCCGGTGGCTACCTGCGCGGTCATCTGACGCTGGCGGTGGCCGAAGCGGAAGAGCAGGGCGAACACACCGCCGCAGCGCTGAAAGCGCGGGTGGAGGAGAGCCTGCACAAAGCGATCGCCGCCGGGGAACTCTCACCGCCGGATCAGATCCTGGTGCGCGGCATGTGGGAAAACCTCTATCAGGCTGCAACCCCTGCCGCCTGATCGTCATGCCGGGGCGCGTCGCCGCGCCCCTCAAGGTTGATTAAACCGCACGTCCTTTCAGCAATTTCCGCACCCACATCCGATTCGGATTCAACGCCGCCAGCAGGCGCGCATCGCCCGGCAACGGCTCGCCGAACAGCTGCGCCGCCAAAATTTCCGCCGCCAGGGGCGCCGAGCACAAGCCGCGCGAGCCTAACCCGCCGATAGCGAACAGACCGGGATAGACCGGCGCATCGGCGACGGTTTCGCCGTGCTGGTTCTGGCGCTGCAAATCCTGATACTGCGCCAGCGTGGCCTGATAGTCCGGCAGCGCGCCGACCATCGGCAGATGATCGCGGGTGGCGCTGCGCACGCCGCAGCGCGCCTGATGAGCGCTGACGTCCACCTGCTGCGCCCAGGCTTGCTCCGGCAGACAGCGCAGCAGACGCTCGCGGTTCTCTTGCTGTTCCTGCTCGCGGTAGTCGGTGGCGGTGTCGCCGCGCTGATAGCTGGCGCCGATGCAGTGCTGGCCGTTGTTGGCATTAACCGGCGTCAGGTAGCCGTCGTAACACAATACCTGTTTCAATTGACCGAGGGCCGGCGAGGTCGGAATATGCGACACCTGCCCGCGTACCGAATACAGCGGCAGGGCTTCCGTCGGCGCCAGTTCGGCCAACCGATGGCCGTTGGCCAGGATCACTGTCGCATGGCGTCGGCTGTCGACGTTGGCGAAATCGATGCGCCAGCCGTTTTCTTCCTGCGTCAGCCTCTGTGCATCGTGCCGGTAGTGGCAGACCAAGCCCTGACGCTGCGCCAGCGCGATAGCGCCGCGCGTCAGCTCGGCCGGGCAGAGCCAGCCGCCTAGCGGGTAGGTGATGCCGCCAAAGCCGGTATCAACACCGCACCGTTCGCTGAGCGTCTCGCGGTCGGCCGCCATCGCCAAGGCCTGCGGCCAGTCGGTTTTCAGCATATTGGCGATCTTGGCGCCGCTCTTTTCGTCATAGGCCAACTGGCTGACGCCGCACCACTGGTGATCAAAGGCGACGCCTTGTTGCAACAGGGCATCGTACTGGCGGCGGGCGAAGGGAAACGCGGCGCTGAAAAAGCTCTCCAGCGCGTCGCCGCTGCCGTTCAGCAAAGGATAAATCGCGCCCTGGCGGTTGCCGGATGCGCCCTCGGCCGCCTGCTCATCGGCGCAGTACAGCGTGACGGTGGCGCCGCGGCGCAGCAAGGCCAGCGCGGTGAGCGCGCTGGCGACACCGCCGCCGATCAGGGCGATGTCGGCGGTGTTGTCCGCCGCCGGGCGTCGATACCAGGGCGCCGGATGTGCGGCGGGCTGCGTATCGGCCGGGAGCTCGCCGGCGAGCATCTCACGCTTTTGGCCGAAGCCTTTGCAGCGGTTGACCTGAAAACCGGCCTGTTGCAAGCCGCGGCGCACGAAGCCGGCGGCGGTAAAGGTGGCGAAGCTGCCTCCCGGCCGGGCGAAACGCGCCATGGCGGCGAACAGTTGATCGGTCCACATGTCGGGATTTTTTGCCGGCGCGAAACCGTCGAGGAACCAGGCATCCACCTGGTTATTCATGCTGGCGTCAAACTGCGGCAGCAGATCGTTGACGTCGCCGAACCACAGATCGAGCGTAATGCGGCCTTCGGCCAACAGCAGGCGATGGCACCCCGGCAACGGCAGCGGCCATTGGGCGCGCAGTTCGTCGGCGTAAGGCGCCAGCTCCGGCCAGCGCGCATGCGCCGCCGCCAGGTCAGCCTGCTGCAGGGGAAATTTTTCGAAGCTGATAAAGTGCAGGCGCTGCAGCGTCGCGTCCGGCTCGGCCTGGCGGAAGCCGGCGAAGGCCTGCCACAGCGTGAGGAAATTGAGCCCGGTGCCGAACCCGGTTTCCGCCACGACAAACAGCGAGCGCGGGTGGGCGGCGAAACGCTGCGGCAGCCGATTGCCGTGCAGGAAGACGTAGCGGGTTTCTTCCAGCCCATCCTGATTGGAAAAATAGACGTCATCAAACTGTTTCGAAACAGGTGTACCCTGTTCGTTCCAGGTTAGCGTTGCGGTTTGGATGGGGGCGTGGTTCACGGTCAATGGCTCGAAATTCAAGGGATGCCGCGAATTCTAACGGCGCTGGCGCCCCGGCGCAAACTGGACGACAATAAAGCTGAAAAACGCTGATCGGACTTGTTCGGCTTACATCTGTACGCTAAAGTGCGATGCAAAATCCCGTAGGTAAATAGTGGAAGAGGTATTGAATGAAACGTGCAGTGATTACTGGCCTGGGAGTTGTCTCCAGCATTGGTAATAACCAGCAGGAGGTCCTGGCAAGCCTGCAGGAAGGACGTTCTGGGATCACTTTCTCCCAGGAGCTGAAAGATTCCGGCATGCGTAGTCACGTATGGGGGCAAGTTAAGCTCGACACTACCGGCCTGATCGACCGCAAGGCGGTGCGTTTCATGAGCGATGCTTCCATTTATGCCTTCCTGGCGATGCAAGAAGCGATCGCGTCTTCCGGTTTGAAGGAAGAAGAGTATCAAAACAACCCACGCGTGGGCCTGATCGCCGGTTCCGGCGGCGGTTCTCCGCGCTTCCAGGTGTTCGGCGCCGATGCGATGCGCAGCCCGCGTGGCTTGAAAGCGGTTGGCCCGTATGTGGTCACCAAAGCCATGGCTTCCGGCGTTTCCGCCTGCCTGGCGACGCCATTCAAAATCCACGGCGTGAACTACTCCATCAGCTCCGCTTGCGCGACCTCCGCGCACTGCATCGGCAACGCGGTTGAGCAAATCCAGCTGGGCAAACAGGACATCGTGTTCGCCGGCGGCGGCGAAGAGCTGTGCTGGGAAATGGCCTGCGAGTTCGATGCGATGGGCGCGCTGTCCACCAAGTACAACGACACGCCGGAAAAAGCCTCCCGCACCTACGACGCCGATCGTGACGGTTTCGTCATCGCCGGCGGCGGCGGCATGGTGGTGGTTGAAGAACTGGAGCACGCGCTGGCGCGCGGCGCACATATCTACGCAGAAATCGTCGGTTACGGCGCAACGTCTGACGGCGCCGACATGGTTGCACCTTCGGGCGAAGGCGCAGTGCGCTGCATGAAGATGGCGATGCAGGATCTGGACGCGCCGATCGATTACATCAACGTGCACGGCACCTCCACACCGGTGGGCGACGTGAAAGAGCTGGGCGCCATTCGCGAAGTGTTCGGCGACAATACCCCGGCCATCTCCTCCACCAAGGCGATGACCGGTCACTCGCTGGGCGCCGCGGGCGTGCAGGAAGCGATCTACAGCCTGTTGATGCTGGAGCACGGCTTTATCGCACCGAGCATCAACATCGAAACCCTGGATGAACAGGCGGTTGGCATGAACATCGTGACTCAGCCGACTCAGCGCGAGCTGACCACCGTGATGTCCAACAGCTTCGGCTTCGGCGGCACCAACGCCACCCTGGTGATGCGCAAACTGGCGAAATAATTCCGCCTGAGCTTCACCTCGCCATCAAGCCCGCGTTTTCGCGGGCTTTTTACTGCCCTAAGCCCACTTGACGGGCGCTCGGAGTTTTCCCAAATCACATCCCCTGACACATCATTACCTCGCCATTACATGCGTTGGGCATACAATAGCCTGGTAGCATGACTATCGCTCGGCGTAGCTTTCTAAAGTGATCGAACATTGAGGCAAGAAGTATGAAAAAGTTAATTGCGGTTGGGTTACTGTCGGCCGTGTTGGCCGGATGCGCCACCGATTCTCCCTGCGTGCCGGTCTATGATGACCAGGGGCGTCTGGTGCACACCAACACCTGCATGAAGGGCACCACTCAGGATAACTGGGAAACCGCGGGCGCGATCGCCGGCGGCGCGGCGGCGGTTGCCGGTCTGACCCTCGGCATCATCGCGCTGACCAAGTGATCGGCGCGGAACAGGACCAAGCCCGGCCATTGCGTGCCGGGCTTTTTTTATCTCACTGCACCAAAAACGCTTTGAACTGCGGCGTCATCACGGCGCTGAAACCGTCGTCGGTTTTACTGATCAGGTAGACCGCCAGCCCTTTCTCTTCCGCGAGCTGCAACGCTTTCTCCGGGCCCAGCACCATCAAACCGGTATCCCAGCCGTCGGCCTCGAGCGCGGTCGGGGCGATCACCGTGGCGGAAACCAGCCGGTGGTTGATCGGCCTGCCGGTGGTCGGATCGATGACATGGGAGTAGCGCTGGCCGTTTTGTTCAAAGTAGTTGCGGTAGCTGCCGGCGGTGCTGATGCCGTAACCGTGCAGATCCACCAGCGCCTGTACCGCATTTTCACGGTCGGTCGGCTTTTGGATCGCCACCCGCCAGGGCTTGCCCTGGCCGTTGACGCCGCGCGAAGAGACCGCACCACCGACCGATACCAGGTAGTTGGTAATGCCGTGACGGTTCATCAGGCGCACCAACTCATCGGCGCCATAGCCTTCGCCCAGCGTCGAGAGATCGACATACATGCCCGGCAGATCTTTTTGCAGCCACTCCCCGCGGTTGTCGCTGATCAGCTTCAGGTGCTGCAGGCCGGTGCGCAGCTTTGCCGCGTCGATCTGCGCCTGTTCCGGCACCTTGACCGGATGCTTGTCTGGGCCGAACCCCCACAGGTTCACCAGCGGGCCGACGGTGATATCCATGGCGCCGCCGGTATCGCGACCGATGCGTTGGGCCATCAGCACGATGTCCGCCATGCCGCGCGGGATAGGCTGCGGTTCGAGGCTGACATTGCGGTTAAACCTCGACAGCACCGAATCGGCGCGGTAGGTCGAAATGTCGTCGTTGGCCCGTTCGAGCACCGTGTCGATCTGCCGCTGCAATTCTTGTTTGCCGATCGCGACGTCACCGCTGACTTTTACGCTGTAGAAAGTGCCCATGGTCTTGCCGTCAATATCGATTTGCGGGCGGGAGGAGGCGTCGTCGCAGGCGGCGAGCAGGGCGCATAAGGCGCTCAACAGCGCTCCTTTGGCGAACAGGGAAGCCATAACATGTCCTTTGAAACCGTGAAAGCCGCTACAAATAAAGTAAAGTGCGGCAAATGGAAAGCGGATAAAGGTAAAATAGCATTTTGCTGGCGCTGAAGCCGCGTCTGAGCTAACGTCTGCCCATTCTTTTCGGTGAGGTTCACACTGCCGCTATGAGTTCAACCGCCATTTCCCGGCTCATCCATCCCTTTGCCAAAGACCGTTTCTTGCATGCATTGCTGCTGGCCGGCGTGGCGATGTTCGCCTTTCATCCGCAGCCGCTGGCAGCGCTGGGTGGTTTCATCGACGGCCGTACCCTCATCACCCTGTTGGGGCTGATGCTGCTGACCAAAGGGGTGGAGGTCAGCGGCTACTTCGATTTTGTCGGCCGCAAGATTATCAACCGTTTGCACAGCGAACGGCGGCTGGCGCTGTTCCTGGTGTTCTCCGCCGCGCTGCTGTCGTCGTTTCTGACTAACGACGTAGCGCTGTTTATCGTCATACCGCTCACCATCACGCTGAAAAAGCTGTCGGCGCTGCCGGTCGGCCGCCTGATCATCTTCCAGGCGCTGGCGGTGAATGCCGGTTCGCTGCTGACGCCGATCGGCAACCCGCAAAATATTCTGCTGTGGAGCCGCTCCGGCCTCTCTTTCCTCGGTTTCGTCGGCCAGATGGCGCCGTTTGGCGCCGCAATGATGTTGAGCCTGCTGGCGCTGACCTGGCTCAGCTTCCCGGCGCGCGACATCGTGAAAACGCCGAATACCGAGGGCTATCCCTACCAGCGGCCGCTGTTGCTGAGCTGTGTAGGGCTGTATGCGGTTTTCCTGCTGTGTCTCGATTTCGATCTGCCGTTGTATGGGCTGCTGGCGGTGTTCGCCGGTTTCTTGCTGCTGGCGCGCCGAGTGCTGTTGCAGATCGACTGGAGCCTGATTTTCGTGTTCGCCGCCATGTTCATCGATGTCGGTCTGTTTACCCGTTTGCCGCCGCTTCAGCCGGCGTTCGCCGCCATCGCCGGGCTGAGCGAGGGGAGCGTGTATGCGTTGGGCGTCGGGCTGTCGCAGATCGTCAGCAACGTGCCGGCCACCATACTGTTGCTCAACTATGTGCCTTCCAGCGCTCAGCTGGCCTATGCGGTCAACGCCGGCGGCTTTGGGTTGGCGATCGGATCGCTCGCCAACCTGATTGCGTTGCGCATGGCGGGGGAGCGCAAGATCTGGTTGCGCTTCCACTATTATTCGCTGCCGCTGTTGGCATGGGCCGCGTTGCTCGGCTGGGTGATGAGCTAAGCCGGTTGGCCGCTTTGCCGCGCGGCCAGCAGGCAAATGCTGCGGGTCACCTGATAGGATTTCACGAAGGCGCTGACGGGTAAAAACTCGAAGCGCGAGTGGAAGTTATGCGCGCCGGTGAAGTAATTGGGCGTCAGGATGCCGCGGCTGGAAAGCGCCGCACCGTCGGTGCCGCCGCGCATCGGGATCACCTTCGGCGGGATGCCGTGGGCGGCGAGGGCGCCGAAGATCAGATCGATAGCGCGCCGGTCCTCGCCGATGGCGTTGCTGATGTTGCTGTAGATGTCGCTGACGCTGCAGCTGACGTTGGCGCGCGGATAGTTGGCCGCCACCTGGCGCACCGTCTCCTCAAGGCGGGCCTTGCGCGCCTCGAACGCCGCGCGATCGAAGTCGCGAATCGACACCTTCAGCGTTGCCTGATTGGCGTTGGCGGCCAGATCGGTGAACCAGAAATAACCCTCGCGCCCCTCGGTGTGCTCCGGGGTATCCTGCACGTCGAATCGATTGATGATGTCGTTGGCGATGCGTATCGGGTTGATTAATACGTTTTTCGCCGACATCGGGTGGGCGGTCACCCCCTCGATGCGGATCTCCGCCGCCGCCGCGTTGAAATTCTCGTACACCACTTCACCCAGTTCGCAGCAGTCGATGGTGTAGGCGAAATCGACGGGGAAACGCTGCAGATCCAGCGCTTTGGCGCCGCGCAGGCCGATCTCTTCGTCCGGCACGAACGCCACCACGATATCGCCGTGGCGATCGGCCGCGGTCAGGTTGGCCAGCAGCGTCATCACCACGGTGACCGCCGCCTTATTGTCGGCGCCCAGCACGCTGGTGCCGTCGCTGAACAGGATCTCTTCGTTTCGGTAGGGCAGGATCTCCGGATGCTCGGCGGTACGCAGCCAGATGCCTTGCTCGGCGTTCAGGCATAAATCTTCGCCGGTGAAGCGCAGGCGCTGCGGACGAATCTCGGGCGACAGGCCGACGTCCACGGTGTCGATATGCGTGATGAAGCCGATGCGCGGCGCGCCGGGTTGGGTGCCGGGCTTGCGGGCGGTGACGGTGGCGTGCTCGTCGATCTGCACGTCGGCCAGGCCGAGCCGGCGCAGCTCGTCGGCCAACAGTTGCGCCATCTCATGCTGCCCCGGCGTGCTGGGCAGGGTGGCGGCGGCGGCGTTGCTCTGGCTGGTCACCGCCAGATAGCGGAAGAAACGTTCGGTAAGCTGTTCGGCAATCGGGCTGGTCATCGGAACTCCTCGCGGTTGGCAATCTACCGGTTTTAAAACGAAATCAGCCGTTTGTCCAACGGTGCAATGCGTAAACCGCCAGAATGCGAAGCATCGCGCAGAAACGAAAAATAGCGGTGCAACTAGGAAATAGTCGCAGGTTTCTGCGGCAAAATCGGTGTTAGCTGTGGGCCAGGAAGCGCCCACATAACACTTATCTGTCCCCCAAGGAGAATTCATGCACACCGGTCACGCTCTGCTTATCACCTTACTGTCCCTGGGCATCTCTCACAGCGCCTGGTCGTCTGCCGATACCGGGCACGCCAACAGCAACGCCAACAGCCGCGAAGTGGCCAGCGCGTTGGGCGGCCTGAAGAACAAAACCTACGAACTGGAGCAGGCGCCGAAGATCCGCGTCGCCAGCTTCAATATCGCCGCCGGCAAGGTCAGCGACATGACCGCCATCGCCAAGGCGATTCGCGCGATGAATGTCGATGTGGTGGCGCTGCAGGAGGTGGATAAACTCACCGCCCGCAGCGGGCGGGTCGATCAGGCGGCGGAACTGGCGAAACTGACCGGCATGCAGGCGGTGTTCGGCCGGGCGATCGATTTCGACGGCGGTGAATACGGCCTGGCGTTTCTCTCGAAGTATCCGCTGCACGACGCCGTGATCTATTCGCTGCCGTCCGGCCAGCGCGAGCAGCGCATCGCCTTCAGCGCCAAGGTCGATGTGCCGGAGTTCCCGACGCCGATCACCCTGTTCAACACCCACCTCGATACCAAGGAAGATCCGACGATGCGTCTGGATCAGGTGCGGGAGCTGAACGATCGCACCATCGAAGTGCGTGGCATCAAGCTGCTGTTCGGCGATATGAACGATGTGCCGGGCAGCGTCACCTGGCTGGAGCTGAGCCGCTATTGGAACGATATCATGCCCAACGGGCAGGACGGCCGCAGCTGGCCGGCGGAAAACGCCGAGATCAAGGTGGATTACATCTTTACCGGCAACGCGCAGCGCTGGCATCTGGACAGCCTGACGGTGCCGAACGCCAGCGGCGACTGGAATGGTATTCACTGGCCGGCGGTGAGCGATCACCTGCCGCTGGTGGCGGAGATGCGCCTGACCGAACAATAAGCCGATCGGCGTCCCATTGGAGCCAGGCTAAGCCACGGTGATCCGCGCCAGCCGCTCGACGGCGCAGCGGATCTCGCCCGGCGTCAGGGCCGAAAAGCCCAGCAGCCACCCGTCGCGCTGCGCCTGAACCGTTTGGTATTGCGTTGTTAACCCGGGCGTAAGGATGCCGAGCCGCCGCGCCTGCCGGCTGAGGGCCGCCTCCTGGCCGGGCGGCAGCCAGACGCTGAGCTGCAGGCCGCCGGTGGCGGGAGCGGGGGTGGCGAAGTGGTCGAGTTTTTCGCGTACTGCCGCCAGCAACACATCGCGCCGGCTATGGTAGAGTTGGCGCATGTAGCGGATATGCGCGGCGAAGTGCCCCTGGTGGATGAATTCGGCGGTGACCGCCTGCATCAGCTGCGCGCTGTGGCCGTCATACACCGTGCGTGCGGTGACGAACGCTTCAACCAGCGTGGGCGGTACGATCAGGTACGCCAACCGCAGCGAAGGGAACAGCGATTTGGAGAAGGTGCCGAGGTACAGCACCCGGCCACGGCGATCCAGACCCTGCATCGCCGGTATCGGCAGGCCGTCGTAATGAAACTCGCTGTCGTAATCGTCCTCAATGATCCAGGCCTGCTGCTTTTCCGCCAGCGTCAGCAGTGCCAAGCGGCGCGCCAGGCTGAGCGCTGCGCCGGTCGGGTATTGGTGCGAGGGCGTCAGATAAATCAAACGCGGCTCGGGCAAGGAGGGCTCAGCACGCAGGCCGTCGCCGTCTACCGCCACCGGCGTCAGGGCGGCGCCGGCGCTGATAAAGGCGTTTCTCGCCCCGGCGTAACCCGGTTCTTCCATCCAGACGCTGTCGCCGCTGTCCAGCAGCAACGTGGCGATCAGCTGCAGCGCCTGCTGTGAACTGGTCAGCACGATAACCTGGTTTGCATCGCAGATTACGCCGCGCGTTTGGTTGACGTGGGCAGCAATCGCTTCACGCAGCGGCAAATAGCCCTGCGGGTCGCCGTAGCGCAGCAGGCTTTCTCCCTGTAGCCGCAGGCGCTGTGCGGTCAGTTGCTTCCACAAGGCTAGCGGAAACGCGCGCAGATCCGGCGAGCCGGCGGCAAACGCCTGTGGCTGCTGCGGATCGCGGCAGCCGCCGGTTTGCACGATCTGTTGGCCGCGTTGCGAAAGGCGCGGCATGGCGGTGCGGGGCGGCGGCGGCGGCGATTTGGCGATGCGGATAGCCACAAATGTGCCCTGGCCGACGCGGCGCTGCAAATACCCCTCTGCCTCCAACTGGCCGTACGCTGCTTCGACGGTCACCCTTGAGAGTTTCAGATCCCCAGCCAGCACTCGGCTGGAGGGCAGGCGTTGCCCAATGTTCAATGCGCCGTGGTGGATGGCCTGCCGCAATGCCGCACAAAGACGTTCGCGCAGCGTGCCGACGGCCAGGGGCGATTGCTGAAACAGCGTGATCAGCGTGTGCCGCATAATGGGTCTTATCATCTGTGGATAATGGGTATCAATCATAAGACCAAAATGGGGCACTATTGTCATCTGTCTTGATGCACGGGAGTAAGTGATATGTCGAAAGAATCATTGGTGCTGGTTTTTCCGCCGGCGGCGCCGGAAGAAAGCCTGGCCTATCTGGCGGCTAAACTGAGCCGCTATGCGGATGCCTGGGATGTGGCGGAAGATCTGCGCAATGGCGTGGACGGGATGGTGGTGATCGACACCCGCGCGGAGGCGCTGTACGCCGCCGGGCATATCCCCGGTGCGCTCAGTTTGCCGCATCGCCTGATGGATGAAGCCGGCACGGCGCAGCTGGATCGCCGGAAAGTGTATGTGACCTACTGCGACGGCATTGGCTGCAACGGATCCACCAAAGGTGCTTACAAGCTGGCGAAACTGGGATTCAGGGTGAAGGAGCTGATCGGCGGGCTGGACTTCTGGCTGCGTGATGGCCATCCATTGGCCATCGGAGAACAGCCGGGATCGCTGCGCGATCGGGTGGCTGCTGAGGACTGCGGCTGCGCCTGAGGCGTTAAAACACCAGCGCCAGCACGACCGCCAACGCCAACAGCAGCAGGATCAGCGCTACGGCCGGCTTGCTCAGCGCTTTTTGCAGCGGCAGAGGCAAGGCGGCGATCAGCGGGTTGAGCAGCGGCTGCGGTTCGACAGGGTGGCTGGCGATCGGCTGCGCCTGGCCGGCTTTATCCAGACGGCGGGCAAACAGCTGATGAATGGCGTCGCTCATTTGCGGATGCGTCAGCGGCGCATTGGCGCCGCAGTTGAAGCGCGCCTGGCAATAGTCGTTCATCTGCTGCAGTTCTCGCTCGTCCGCCGGCTGCTTGAGCGCCGCCAGCAGGTTGTTCAGCGTCGGCGCGTTCTGCGGGCTGAGCGCCACCTTCACCTGTAAAAACTGGTTCAGCAGCTGGAAGTGGCGCGCCGGCAGCGGATCGTTGGTTTTCACGCCCGCCAGATCGAACAGCGTTTGCCAGATTTTAGCCGGCGCTTCGCCGGTGGCGGCGCTGAGTTTGGTGATCTGCTGCTGCAGGCTTTGATGCTCTGCGGGCAGCAGCGGGCGATCGCTGGTGGCGGTTTGCTGCGGCTGGGGAATGGTCAGGCCGCCGGTCTGCAACAGATTAAGTACCTGTTGCAATTGCGGTGGGCTCAGTTGGCTCAACACCGTATGGCCGAACTGCTGGCGAATAAAGTCGCTGACCGCCTGGCGGTTATTGCCCTGCGGCAGCAATTCGGCCAGCTGTTGCAGCAGTTGGCGCCCGGCATGGTTTTGTTGCGCCTGCGTCAGGCGCGTTTGCAGCAGCTGTTCCGCCGGTTGAAAATGGCGCGCCAGCAGTTCGCCGCCTTTGTCGGCGCCGAGATCGTGACGCAGAGACGCCCAGATCTCCGCCGATTTGACCGGGCTGAGCGTCATGATTTTCACGATCAGTTTTTCCAGCGTCGTGCGCTGCGCCGGAGAGAGGGGTTGATCGTCAGTGGCCGCCGTTTTGCCCGGGGAGGGGGGGCGTTCGCCGGCGATTGGGGTGCCCGGCCCACTCAAAGGTTGCATATCACCAGTCCTTCGCTGTGTATCCCCGCAGAATGCCTGGAGGAGAGAATCGTCATCATACCCGGCGAAAAGCGCAGGCTTACCCACTATGATACCTGTAAATCGCCGCCATCAATACCGCCGCTCAGACATTTCTTTACCGACAAAACGTTGCTAATCGCGTCTGCGCCGCTAAGATAACCCCAGATCTGAACATGAGGATGGCATGGTTAAACGGCAGCGGATTGCAAAATGGTTTTTATGCCTGGCTTGCCTGGTGGTGCTGACGTGCATGACCCAGCGCATGGCGGGCCTGCATGCGCTGCAGCAAACGCTGGGGATCCCGGCCGCCACCGCCGTTCAATCCGGCGATGAAGCCGCCGAAGCGCAGCCGACGCCCTGTGAGCTGAGCGCCAAGTCATTGCTGGCCGCGCCGCCGGTGATGTTCGAAGCCATGCTGTTCGGGCTGGGTCTGCTGCTGGCGCTGTTGGCGCCGACCATTGCCGCGCGTCTGCGCATTCCTCCTCCTCGCGCCATTTCTCCGCCCACCCTCAGGGTGCACCTTCGATTATGCGTCTTCCGTGAATGAGTTAATCGCCCGTTTTTCGTGGTGAATTAATCATTTATGGAGAATTAACATGTTGAAAATCATCAGGCTGGCCTGCGCTTGCCTGTTTATGCTGTGGCTGCCTGCCTTGCAGGCGGCGGACAGCGGCTGGCTGCAAAATCCGGCCAACGATCATGCCAAGGTGCGGCTGCGCGCCGACACGTCACAGCCGGGGGAGACCCGCCTGCTGCTGTCGGTCGAGCTGCAAAAAGGCTGGAAAACCTATTGGCGCTCTCCGGGCGAAGGCGGCATCGCGCCGGCTATCGTCTGGCAAGGCAACCCACCGCCGGCGACCTGGCACTGGCCGACGCCGCAGCGTTTCGAGGTGGCCGGCATTTCCACCCAGGGCTATCACGATCGGGTCACGTTGCCGATCGTTATGTCAGGCCAGGTATCCGGCCCGCTGGCGGGTACGCTGACGCTGTCTACCTGCAGCAACGTTTGCATTCTGACCGACTACCCGTTCAGTCTGGATCTGACGGCGCCGAACGATCCGCAGTTTAATCACGATTTCGCGCAGGCGATGGGGCAGGTGCCGATCGCCGCCGGGTTGGCGGAAAGCGTCAAGGCCGGGTATCGCAGCGGCGAGCTGCAGATTTCCGCCGAACGCGCCGCCGGCTGGCAACAGCCTGCGCTGTTCTTCGATACGCTGGCGGATGCCGATCTCGGCAAGCCGCAGGTTGAAACCGACGGCGATCAGCTGTTGGCGCGAGTCCCGGTCAGCGATGGCTGGGGCGATGCGGCGCCGGACCTGCGCGGAAAAACGCTGACGCTGGTGATCGACGACGGCGGCATGGCGCAGCAGATTACGCTGCCGATTGGCGATCCGTTGGCCGCGCCCGCCGGTGCGGCGTTCCCGTTGTGGCAGGCGGTATTGATGGCGCTGGCGGGTGGGGTGATCCTCAACCTGATGCCGTGCGTGCTGCCGGTGCTGGGCATCAAGCTCGGCTCCATCCTGCAGGTGGAGCGGCGCGATCGGCGCAGCGTGCGTTTGCAGTTTCTGGCGTCATCGCTGGGCATCGTCGCCTCGTTTATGGCGCTGGCTCTGCTGATGACGCTGCTGCGGCTCGGCAACCACGCGCTCGGCTGGGGCATTCAGTTCCAGAATCCGTGGTTTATCGGCTTTATGGTGCTGGTGACGCTGCTGTTCAGCGCCAACCTGTTCGGCCTGTTCCATTTGCGTCTCTCGTCCGATCTGAATACCTCGCTGGCGACCCATAACGGGCGCGGTCTGAGCGGCCATTTCTGGCAGGGCGCGTTCGCCACGCTGCTGGCGACGCCGTGCTCGGCGCCGTTTCTCGGCACGGCGGTGGCCTTCGCGCTGGCGGCGTCGCTGCCGGTGCTGTGGGGCATGTTCATCGCGCTTGGCATCGGCATGAGCCTGCCGTGGCTGCTGATCGCCGCCTGGCCGTCGTTGGCGCTGCGATTGCCGCGCCCCGGCCGCTGGATGAATACCGTCAAGCTGGCGATGGGGCTGCTGATGCTGGCGTCGTCGCTGTGGCTGCTGAGCCTGCTGAGCAACCATATCGGCGCGCAGGCCACGCTGTGGCTGGGGGCGTTGGCGCTGCTGGCGTTGCTGCTGGCGGTGTGGCGCCAACAGGGGGCACGCTTGGCGGCCAAGCTGGCGGCAGGCACTGTGGTGCTGGCGGGCGTGGTTCTGCTGGCCGGATCGCTGACCGCCGGCCTGTGGCGCCAACCGTTGCAGGATCGGGTGCAGTGGCAACCGCTGAGCGAGCAAGCGATCGCCGAGGCGCTGGCGCAGCATAAGCGGGTGTTCGTCGACGTGACAGCCGACTGGTGCGTGACCTGTAAAGCCAACAAATTCAATGTGCTGCTGCGTGATGACGTACAGCGCGCGCTGAGCGCCGGCGATGTGGTCGCGCTGCGCGGCGACTGGAGCCGCCCGTCGGCCGACATCAGCGCCTTCCTGCAAAAGCGCGGCAGCGTCGCCGTGCCTTTCAACCAAGTCTATGGCCCCGGCAGCCCGGACGGCGAGGTGTTATCCCCGCTGTTGACCCGTGACGCCGTGCTGCAAACGCTTTCCCATGCCAAAGGAACCGAACAATGAAAAAACTACTGATTTTACTGATGATCATCGCCGCCCCGGCGTGGGCCGCCGAGCCTTTCACCCCGGCGCAAGAGGCGCGTATCAAAGAGATGATCCGCGAAACGCTGGTGTCCAACCCGGACATTCTGGCGCAGGCGGTGGACGCCTGGCAGCAGCAAACCGCCGGCGAGCAAATCAGCCAGGCTATCAAGCAGAATGCCAAAACGCTGTACCAGGATCCGGCCAGCCCACGTCTGGGCGCCGCTAACCCCAAACTGACGCTGGTGACCTTTACCGACTATAACTGCCCGTACTGCAAGCGTTTTGATCCGATGCTGGAGAAGATCGTCAAGCAATACCCGGATGTGGCGCTGGTGGTGAAGCTGCTGCCGTTCAAGGGCGAAAGCTCGGTCAGTTCGGCGCGCGTGGCGCTCACCACCTGGCAGCAGCACCCGGATCAATTCTGGGCCCTGCACCAGCGGCTGATGGCGAAAAAGGGCTTCCACGACAATGCCAGCATCGCCGCCGCGCAAGAGAAAACCGGCGTCAAGGCGGTGGCGCCCAGCGAACAGAGCATGACCACGCTGCGCACCAATATGGCGTTGGCGGAGCAATTGGGCGTGCAGGGGACGCCGGCGACGCTGATCGGCGATCGGATGTTGCCGGGGGCGGTGTCGTATGAAGAGCTGGAAGCGATGGTGAAACAGCAGCTGGCGAAGGCCAAAAATGGCTAAGCTCAGGCGCTGGGGGCGCGAGTTGTTGCTGCTGGCGCTGATCGCGCTGGCGGTGGTGACGGTGATGGATTGGCTGAACGCGCCGCAGGCGCCGCCAGCCTTCGATGCTCAGACGCTGACCACGCTGGACGGCGAGAAGGTGTCGTTGGCGCAGCTCAGCCACGATCGGCCGCTGCTGGTTTATTTCTGGGCCAGCTGGTGCGGCGTTTGCCGCTTCACCACGCCGGACGTCGCCCGCTTGCAGGCGGCGGGCGGCAACGTGCTGACCGTCGCGCTGCGCTCGGGCGACGATGCCCAGGTGAAGCAGTGGCTGGCGCGCAAACGGCTGGCGCTGCCGGTGGTCAACGATCCGGCCGGCGTGCTGTCGGCGCAGTGGCGGATTGGCGTCACGCCGACCTTCGTGGTGATCTCGCAGGGCAAGGTGGTGCAAAGCACCACCGGCTGGACCAGCTACTGGGGGATGAAGCTGCGGCTGTGGTGGGCCGCCGTCTAACCGGCGTTTTTCTCCGTTATTACCTCCTCAATCGCCCGGCACAGCCGGGCGATACCTTCTTCAATCTGCGGCGGCGAGTTGGCGGCAAAGTTCAGCCGCAGGCCGTGTGCGCCCAGCTGTTCCTGCGCATAGAAGCATTCACCGCGCGCGAAGGTGACGCCGTACCGCCAGGCCACCGGCATCAGCTCGGCGGTGGTCACCGCCTCCGGCAGCGTCAGCCAGATAAACAATCCCCCCAGCGGCGTTTCGAAGCGGCACCCCGGCGGCAGCCGATGTTGCAACGCGTCGATCATGACTTCCAGATGCAGGCGGTAGACGCGTCCGGCGCGCCGCAGCTGCTTGTCGTAACGGCCGACGGTGACGAACGCGTCCAGCGCCCGCTGGATCAGGCTGGAACTGGTGAAGCTGTCGACGTGTTTCAGCCTGGCGAAACGCTGATAGTGTTCGCTGTCCGCCACCAGATAGCCGATGCGCATGCTGGGCAGCAGCATCTTGGAGAAGGTGCTGACGTAGATCACCGCGCCCGGCTGCGCCAGCGCTCGCAGCGACGGCAGCTGTTTGCCCTGATAACGCAGATCGCCGACGAAGTCGTCCTCCAGGATCACCACGCCGGCCTGTTGGGCGATCGCCAGCAGGCGCCGCCGGCGGGCCTCGCTCAGGCAGCGGCCGGTCGGGTTGTGGAAGTTGGGGATGGTGTAGATCAGTTTAGGGCGGTGGCGTTCCAGCAGTTCGGGCAGTCGATCGACCAGCATGCCGTGGCGATCGCCGGGCACGGAGACGATATTGATGCGGTGCTGGCGCAGCAGGCCCAGCGCTTCGGCGTAGGTCGGCTCTTCGACGATCACCGTATCACCCGGCGCCAGCAGGCTTTGCACCACCAGACTGATGGCATGCTGTGAACCGTTGGTGATCAGCACCTGTTCGGCCTGCGTGGGGATGCCCTGGGCGCTGAGAATGCGGCTCAGCGTATCGCGCAGCGGGTAGTAGCCGCAGTATTCGCCGTAGCTGAAGGCTTCTTCCGCGTGGCGGCTGAGCACCGACAGCAGCACTTTGCGAAACGCCTCCAGCGGAAATATCTTGGGGCTGCCGACGCCGGCGGCGAAGTTGATCAGCCCCTCCGGCAGCGGGGCGTCGGCGTAGCCGTCCAGCCGCGAGGTGAGGGTGGTGAAGCTCTCCAGCGGGAAAGGGGCGTTGCTGGTCGGCCGGGCCGGGCGCGTTTGCGCCTGCGGGTGCGCGACATAGGCGCCGCTGCCGCGCCGCTGGTGCAAAAAGCCCTTGGCCGCCAGTTCGGCATAGGCGTTATCCACCGTCAAACGGCTGACCGCCAATTCGGCAGCCAGCGTGCGTGTCGAGGGCAGCTTGTCGCCATCCACGAACACGCCGGTGAGGATGGCGCGCCGCAGCGCTTCTTCGATCTGCAAATACAGCGGAACGTCCTGTTCGCGATCTAACGGGATGTGCATGCGAAATTGGCCCGGTTAAGGAGATGGTTTTTTACTATACCCCATGTCAACAGGGCTTCAAGCGCAGAAAAGTGGCCTGTATGACAACGCCGAAAAGTGGCTATAGTGGGAAAAAATGGCCGCGTTACACTGTGCGCCTGAGCATTTATGTCGCCATTTTCCCGAGGATCTCATGTCATTACCGTCAGGCGTTTCCGCCCGGCCGGCGTTGCCCGGCGCGCGCCTCTTGCAGGGCAGCCACCAGGGTTACATCATCGCCATTATCAGCGCCATGCTGCTGGCCTTTACCGCCATCATCATCCGCGCGCTGACCGAGTACTATCAGCTGCCGACCTTCGTGCTGGCGTTCTGGCGCGCGGCGCTGGTGGCGCTGGTGCTGTTGCCGCTGCTGTTGCTGGTGAAACCGCAGTGGGCGCGTCTGCGCCGTGAGCAGGTGGTATTCTACGCGCTTTACGGGCTGCTGCTGGCGCTGTTCAACAGCCTGTGGACGCTGTCGGTAGCGCTGAATGGCGCGTCGGTGGCGACCATACTGACCTACTGTTCGGTGGGCTTTACCGTGTTCCTCGGCTGGGTGATGTACAGCGAGCGTCTGACGCTGCGCCAACTGCTGGTGATCGCCATCAGCCTGGGCGGTTGCTTCCTGGTCAGCAACGGCGACAGCATGGGGAACAGCCACTTCGATTTGCTGGGGCTGCTGGTAGGGATGCTGTCGGGCATCGGCTATACCCTGTATACCCTCGGCGGGCGGGTGGCCAGCGAACGCGGCTATCCGGTGTGGAACACCATTCTGTACGTGTTCGGTTTTTCGGCGTTGTATCAGCTGGCGTTCAATGCGGCGCTGACGGCGTTCCCGTTGGCGGCGTTCCACGGCATGGCCGGCGATTTGTGGTTCCTGTCGCACGGCGCGCAAGGCATCCAGTGGAGCGGCTGGTTGTTGCTGCTGGCATTGGCCGCCGGGCCGACGCTGTTGGGCTTCGGGTTGTATAACATCAGCCTGAAAACGCTGCCGCTGGCGGTGGCCAACCTGATCCTGTCGCTGGAGCTGGTGTTCACCGCGGTGATCGCCTATTTCCTGCTGGGGGAAAGCATGAATCAGCTGCAGCTGCTGGGCAGCGCATTGGTGATGGGCGGGGTGCTGCTGTTGAAAAGCAAGACCGCCGAGGCGTGATCGGTTACCCTTGTGCCTCGCAAGGGAGGCACTAATGATGAATAACCCGAGATTGAAACGAGCGCTTATCGCTTGAATGGCCGTGTTGAGTGAACGACAACACGGCCACAGACACTCCGTTCCGTGGCTTTTATTCCGGTAACAAGAGAATACGCCATGTCCGAAAAACACTGGTCCCAAACCGAACTGTTGCATCAGACGGTGACCAACCCGAATATCATTGTCAAAGGCACCCACAGCTACTACAGCGACTGCTGGGATAGCGGCTTCGAACGCTCGGTGGTGCGCTATCTGCACGGCGACGCGGTCAGCCGCCAATGGCAGCCGCTGGGCGAAATAGATCGCCTGCTGATCGGCGATTATGTGTGCATCGCGGCCGAAGCGGTGATCCTGATGGGCGGTAATCACACCCATCGCATCGACTGGCTGAGCCTATACCCGTTTATGGCAACCATCAAGCAGGCATACCGTCCCAAAGGCGATACCCGGCTGGGTGACGGCTGCTGGATCGGCATGCGGGCGATGCTGATGCCGGGGATCTCGATAGGCGAGGGGGCGATCGTCGCCGCCGGCAGCGTGGTGGCCGGCGATGTTGCGCCTTATGCCATCGTCGGCGGTAACCCGGCGAGGTTTATCCGTTGGCGGTTCGCGCCGGAAGTCATTGCACGGTTGCTTGCCTTGCGCCTCTATGACTTGTCCGAGGCGGAGTTTGCGGCGATCCAGCCGTTGCTTGCCGATAACGATATCGGGGCGTTGGAAAGAAGAATGGCGGCCTTAGGCCGTTAAACATAACGGGCGGGGGATCCCCGCCCGTTTCGCGTTACTCGGCCTTGGCCTCGGTCGCCGGTTGGCGGCGTTTGCGCATCAGGCGCAGCAGCGGCGGCAGCGCCAGCACGGCCACCGCCAGCACCAGCAGCGTTTGCGCGATGCTGCTGCTCCACAGAATGCCGAACTCGCCGTTGCTGATCGACAGCGCGCGGCGCAGGTTTTGTTCCAGCATCTCACCCAGCACAAAGCCCAGAATCAGCGGCGACATCGGGAAATGCATTTTCCGCAGAATGTAGCCGAACACGCCCAACCCGACCATCAACAGCAGGTCGAAGGTGGTGCTGTGCACCGCATAAACCCCCACCGCCGAAACCGCGGCGATCGCCGGCACCAGGAACCACAGCGGGATGGTCAGCATGCGGGTGAACAGACCGACCAGCGGCAGGTTCATGATCAACAAAATGACGTTGGCGATCAGCAGCGCGGCGATCAGCCCCCAGACGATATCCGGCTGTTCGGTGAACATCGCCGGGCCGGGGGTGATGTTGTACAGCGTCAGCGCGCCCATCATCACCGCCGTGGTGCCGGAACCCGGCACCCCCAGCGTCAGCATCGGAATGAACGAACCGCAGGCCGAGGCGTTGTTGGCCGCTTCCGGCGCTGCTACGCCGCGGATATCGCCCTTGCCGAAGGTATCGCTGTTGCCGCTGATTTTCTTCTCGGTCATGTAGGTCAGCGCGCTGGCGATAGTGGCGCCGGCGCCCGGCAGAATGCCGACGAAGAAACCGATCACCGACGAACGCAGGGTCGGACCCGCGCACTGCGCCGCCTCTTTGCGGTTGAACAGCAACCGGCCGGTTTTACGCACCAGCTTTTGCCCGGCGCTGGTGCTTTCCAGCATCAACAGGATTTCGCTGACCGAGAACAGGCCGATCACCACCACGATAAACTGCACGCCGTCGGAGAGGTGCACGCTGTCGAAGGTAAAGCGGTAAACGCCGGTGTTGGCGTCGACGCCCACCGTCGCCAGCCCCAGGCCGATCAGCGCCGCCAGCAGCGATTTCAGCGGGTTCTGGCTCATCATGCTGCCGAGGCAGGCGATGGCGAACACCATCAGGGCGAAATATTCCGCCGGGCCGAAGGCCAGCGACCAGCGTGCCAGCAGCGGCGCGAACAGGATGATGCCGCCGATGGCGATCATCGAGCCGACGAACGAGCTGACCGCCGAGATGGACAGCGCCACGCCGGCGCGCCCCTGCTGCGCCATCGGGTAGCCGTCCAGCGCGGTCATGATCGCCGCCGCGTCGCCCGGCACGTTGAGCAGAATCGACGAGATGCGCCCGCCGTATTCGCAGCCGATATACACCGTCGCCAGCAGGATCAGCGCCGATTCGGCCGGCAGTTTGAGGGCGAACGCCAGCGGCAGCAGGATCGCCACGCCGTTGATCGGCCCCAGCCCCGGCAACAGGCCGACGATGGTGCCGACGAAGCAGCCGATCAGGGCGATAATCAGGTTCTGCGGCACCAGCGCCACTTCAAACCCTTGGGTCAAATACATCCAGGTATCCATCATCGCTCCCGTTAGCTCAGCCAGGCGCCGAGCGGCAGTGTGACATCGAGAAGTTGGTCAAAGGCGTAGTACAACGCTGCGCCCATGATGACGCCGGAGATGGCCGCCGCCGGCAGGCTGGCCTGAAACAACAGGCCGATGCTGAACGTCAGCAGCGCGGTCGCCAGCGGGAAGCCGAGCCATTCAAAGCCCCAGGCATACAGCACCAGGGTGATCACCAGCACCAGCAGCCGCTGCAACACCTTGCTGTGCGGCCACTCCACCGCCTGCGGGCGGCGCAGCAACAGCAGGGCCGCGCACAGCGCCATCAGGCTGAGGATCGCCAGTGGGAACGGGCGCGGCCCCAGCGGTTCATAGCTGTATTCGCTCTGGATGCCCCAGCCGATGAACAGCCCGCCGATACACAGCAGCAGCCAAAAACCGGCAAAAATACGATCGCTCATGGTTTTCCCCTGCGGTTATTTGGCCAGGCCGAACACTTTCGCCTGCTCACGGTATTGGGCAACCTGGTTCTTCACGTAGGCGTCCAGCTCTTTGCCGGTCAGGTTGAATTCGAACAGGCCGCGCAGATCGCGCTGCTGTTTGAATTCGTCGGTCGCCATCATTTTCTGGAAGGTGTCGATCCACCACTGATACTCTTCATCGCTGACTTTCGGCCCGACGTAGAAGCCGCGAATGATCGGCCACACCAGGCTGTATCCCTGCTCTTTGGCGGTCGGAATGTCGGCCAGCTGGCCCGGCAGACGTTGCTCGGCATACACCGCCAGCACGCGGATCTTGTCGCCCTGCAGGTAAGGCACCATCTCGCTCAGGTCACCGGAAACCGCCTGAATATGGTTGCCCAGCAGCGCGGTGACCGGCTCGCCGCCGCCTTCGAACGCCACGTAGCGCATCTTGCGCGGATCCACGCCGACTTCACGCGCCAGCAGCGCGGTTTTCATCCAGTCCTGGCTGCCGATGGAGGCGCCGGCGCCGAACACCACGCTGTTGGGATCTTTTTGGAAAGCGTCCATCAGGTCTTTCAGGGTTTTGTAAGGCGAGTCGGCGCGCACTGCGATCATGCCGTAGTCGGTGCCGACCGCCGCCAGCCATCTCACGTCGTCCACGTTGTAGCGGCCGAACTTGCCCTGGGCCAGATTGAGCAGCGAGCCGCCGGAGAAGGCCACCACGGTGCCGAACTCCGCCGGGCGCTGCGCGACGATGGCGTTGTAGGCCACCGCGCCGACGCCGCCGGGCATATAGGTGACGCGCATCGGTTTATCGATGGCCTTGGTATCCTGCAGCGACACCTGAATCAGTTTGCAGGTCAGATCGAAGCCGCCGCCGGGTTTGGCCGGCGCAATGCATTCGGTGCGTTTGGGCGCTTCTGCGGCAAAGGACTGAGAGGCCGCCAGCAACAGGGCGGCGGCGGTAAAGGTTCGGGTCATTATTTTTTTCATTGTGACTTGCCCTCGGTATTGTTCTGGTTGTGAAATCCCGCCGGGTGCGGTTGCGGGATTGTTAAAACAACAACCTTTCATTTACCTTTCAGTGGCCGGAAAAGTTTCCAGTCTGTGATTAGGGTCTCTTGTCGCCAGCGAATGGCGGGTGCGCTACCATAGAAACGAGGGCAAGAACAGGGCGCTAAACCGGCCAAAATCCTGCGTAATATCAGGTTTGCCGTTCTGCTTTTGCGATAAAATCATGATCAGTGAAATGAATAGAGACGCAGTAATATGTTTTCGTTAGGGAAATTGTTTGGTGGCAGGGACAGCGCCAAAGTATGCGCAATTAAACGGTTGCCTGAGGTCTACGCCGAGATGGCGGGAGAAAGCGGGCAGTGTCGTTTGAAGCGCCTGCGCGCCGAGGTTGGCGTGTTTGAGCTGCATTTCGTCAACGCTGACGGTGAAAAGTATGCCTGTCAGATGACCGCCTGCGTGACCGGCATCGATCTGGTGTTTGCCGCCAACAACCGCTCCGTGCTGGTTTCTTCGCCGTTTACCGCCGACAAGCTGCGCCCGGTGCTGGACATTGCCGTTGCCGATAGCCCCATTCCGCTGATCTGACGCCGCCCTGCGATCGCGCTCCATACGCATAATTGTGTGCCAGCTCCCAAAACTGGCGGCGCGGCGCTCTTTTATCCCCTTATTTTCCATGCCATCCTTTGTTATCAGCCTGTTAACGGACGCCGTGTCGGCGCCAGGTTGTTCAGGTAAATCAATGGAATGGGAACATGCGACTGTTATTGGTTGAAGATCACCCCGAGCTGTCTCACTGGTTGCAAAAGGCGCTGACCGGCGCCGGGTTTGCCGTCGACGTCGCCCCGGACGGCGTGGCGGCCGATCATCTGTTGCTCAACGAGCGTTATGCGCTGGCGGTGTTGGATGTGGCGTTGCCGCGTTTGAACGGCCTGGATTTGCTGGCGCGCCTGCGCAAGCGCGGGCAGGATCTGCCGGTGCTGTTGCTGACGGCGCGCACCGACGTGGCCGATCGGGTAAGGGGCCTGAATCTGGGGGCGGACGATTACCTCACCAAGCCGTTCGAATTGGACGAGCTGGAAGCGCGCATTCGGGCGCTGCTGCGCCGCAGCGTCGGCGCCCCGCAGCCGGCGTTGCAGTACGGCGCGTTGACCTACCATGACGAAGGTTATTTTCTGCTGGAGAGCAAGCCGCTGGCGCTGACGCCGCGCGAACTGGCGGTGTTGACCGCGCTGATGCATCGGCGCGGCCGCCCGGTGGCCAAACAACAGCTGTTCGAGCAGGTGTTTACGCTGTCGGACGAGGCCAATCCGGAGAGCATCGAGCTTTACGTACACCGCCTGCGGAAAAAGCTGCAGGGCAGCGACGTGGCGATCGTCACGCTGCGCGGTCTGGGCTACAGCCTGGAGCTCTGCAATGCGGTGGTTTAACGCCCCGCGTTCGCTGTTCTATCAACTGCTGCTGTTTTTTGGCCTGCCGCTGCTGGCGTTGGGCGGTATCTCCATCTACACCCACTATTTCAGCGCCATGAGCGCCGCCACATTGGCTTACGATCGCACGCTGCTGGCGTCGGCGCGCACCGTGGCGGAGCGACTGGTGGTGCGCGAAGGCAAGCTGGCGGTCGATGTGCCCTATGTGGTGCTCGACAGCTTCGAGCGCAACATGAACGATCAGCTGTATTACGAGGTGATTTCGCCGCAGGGAAAAAGCATCTCGGGCTATGACGATTTGCCGTCGCTGCCGCCCCATATCCCGCGCTCCACGCTCTACCCGGCGCTGGTGCATTTTTACGATGCGGAATACCTCGGCCGGCCGATCCGCGTGGCGGCGCTGTTTCAGCCGGTCAACGAGTCGGGGGTGAGCGGCATGGCGACCATTTTGGTGGCGGAAACCCTGGAGTCGCGCCGTTACCTGGCGCGGCAGATGATGATCGCGGCGCTGCTGAGCCAGGGCACGGTGGTGGTGTTGACCCTGATCCTGGCGTTCGCGCTGCTCAAGCGGGTGTTGAAGCCGATGCGTAAACTCTCCGGCATCATGCTGCGGCGCGATCCGGGCGAACTGACGCCCTTGCCGCGGGTATTGCCGTGGTCGGAGATGCAGCCGCTGCTGGTGGCGTTCAATCGCTATATCGAACGGCTGCGGCTCATGGTGGCGCGTCAGGAACGTTTCAGCGCCGACGCTTCCCACCAGCTGCGCACGCCGCTGGCGGTGTTGAAGACTCAGGTCGGGGTGGCGCTGGCCAGCGATCGGCCGCAGCAGTGGCGCGAAAGCCTGCAGGCGATGAGCGCGACGCTGGACAATACCGTGGCACTGACCGACCGCCTGCTGTATCTCTCACGCCTGAAGGCCAGCGAGCACCAGGCCGAGCGCAAGCTGCAGCCGGTCAACCTGGCGCAGGTGCTGCGCGACGCCTGTTTTTCCCGCTTGCCGCAGGCGCGCAGCAAACAGATCGATCTCGGCTTCGAAGGTGAAGCGGCGTGTCAGGTGGCGGGGGAACCGCTGCTGTTGGCCGAGCTGTGCGCCAACCTGTTGGACAACGCGTTGAAATACACACCGCGTCAGGGCGTGGTCACCGCTCGCCTCACGCAGGAGAAGGCGACGGGGGAAGGCGTGCTGGAGATTGAAGACAGCGGCCCCGGCATCGCCTTGCAGGACAAGGCGCTGGCGCTGCAGCCGTTTCACCGGCTGGACAACGTGGGCGATCAGCCGGGCGCCGGCCTGGGGCTGGCGCTGGTGAAGGATATCACCGCGTATCACGGCACCCGCCCGGAGCTGTTGAGCTCCGCCGCGCTGGGCGGCCTGTTGGTGCGGGTGCGTTTCAGGCTGTTGCCTTAAGCCTGTTCTTTGCAGGACTCGACGTCGGCCGCCGGGGCTTTGGCTTTACGCGTCAGCGGCGTGCGCAGCCGCTGCGACAGGATAACGCCCAGCAGGGTAATGCCGCCGCCGATCAGGTGATAACCGTGCAACTGCTCATGCAGGAACAGCACGGCGATAGCGGCGGTAAACACCGGCGCCAGGTTCATGAAGATCGAGGCGGTGTTGGCGCCCAGGCGCATCACGCCCTGGATCCACAGGAACGGGGCGATGATCGAAGCCGGAATGCCGGCGAACAGCACCAGCGGCAGGTTATGGCCGTTCAAGCCGACATCCTGCGCCATCAGGAAATTAGGCAGCAGCAGCAGCACGCCGAACAGGATTTGCACGTACAGCGATTGCCAGTTCGGCAGCGCGATGGCCCAGCGTTTGGTCAACACGCCATACAGCGCGTAAGAGGCGGTGGCGAGCAGCATCATCAATTCCCCCTTGCCGATACCGTGCTGCAGCAGCACGCCGGGCTGGCCGCCGCTGACCAGCCAGATCAAACCGCCGAAGGAGAGAATACTGCCGAGCAGCACGCCGACGGTCGGCGCAATGCGCAGCAGGACGATGCTGATCAGGATGGTCAGCAGCGGGATCAGCGACACGATGATGCCCATAAACAGCGCGCTGACGCTGTGCGCCGCGTAATAGGCCAGGCTTTGGTACAGCACCATGCCCAGCAAGCCGAGGATCATCAGTTTCCACCAGTTGGCGCGCACCTGCGCCCAATTGCGCAGCACGCCCGGCAGCACGAACGGCGTCAGGGCGATCAGCGCCAGCAGCCAGCGGTAAAGTGAAATGGCCGCCGGATCGATGGCGGTGGCGGAGAGTTTGCTGACGACGGCGTTAATCGACCATATCAGCACGGCCAACAGTGGGAAGAGCATATTCATGATAATTATTCTCAATAACGTCCAACATGCTGGCTAGTCTACGCGTGTCCGGTTTATCATATATAGCGATATCCAGACAAAAATCGGTGTAAACAAGACAAATCACGGGACGAAACCATGCCAGAAATCCGCCATTTCCCTGAGTCGCTGATCCCGGCGCCCAACCCGGTGCAGTTCCGCTGTGAAGAGTTCAACGCGCGCACCGAATTCCAGCCGCACAGCCACACCTGGGGCCAGTTGATGTGGGTCAAAGCCGGGGTGATGGTGCTGCGCATCGGCGGGCAGCGCTTTCTGGCGCCGCCGGAGTTCGTGTTGTGGGCGCCGGCGGGCATCGAACACTCCTGCTACAACCAGCGACTGGCGCAGTGCCGCATGGTGGACATCATGCCGGCGCTGTGCGCCGGCATGCCGGCCGACCCCTGTCTGGTGAGCGTAACGCCCATCTTCCGCGCCATCGCCGAGGATTTCTATGCGCGCAAGCAGTACATCCCACAGGCGGAGGAGGATTTGCGCCTCTGTCAGGTGCTGATCGACCAGTTGCGCCTGTCGCCGCGTCAGCAAACCTATCTGCCGTCGTCGGACGACAAATTTTTGGCGCCGGTGCTGGAAGCGCTGGAGCATTGCCCGGCGGACAACACCTCGCTGGCGACGTGGGCGGCGCGGGTCTACACCACCGAGCGCACGCTGTCGCGCCGCTGCCAGCAGGATCTGGGCATGTCGTTCAGCGAGTGGCGCCAGCGCCTGCGTTTTCTGCATGCCGTGTCGTTGCTCGAGCAGGGCAAAACCGTGCAGGACGTGGCGTTGGACGTCGGCTACAGCTCCGCGTCGGCCTTTATCGTCATGTTCCAGCAGATCGCCGGCACCACCCCTGAGCGCTTTCGCCGTGCCTGATTCAGTGGCACACTATTTCGCAGACCAATAGCCGTAAACCGTCGGAGAACGCAGTGAAAATTCTGGTTGATGAAAATATGCCGTACGCGGCCGAGCTGTTCAGCCGCTTGGGCGACGTGCAGGCGGTGCCGGGGCGTCCGATCCCGCTTGACGCGCTGGCGGATGCCGATGCGCTGATGGTGCGTTCGGTCACCAAGGTCAATGAAGCCCTGTTGGCCGGCAGCCGCATTGGCTTTGTCGGCACCGCCACCGCCGGCACCGATCACGTCGATGACGCCTGGCTGCAACGGCAGGGCATCGGGTTTTCCGCCGCGCCGGGCTGCAACGCCATCGCGGTGGTCGAGTATGTGTTCTCCGCCTTGATGCTGCTGGCCGAACGCGACGGCTTCCACCTGCGGGATAAAACCGTCGGCATCGTCGGCGTGGGCAACGTCGGTTCCCGCTTGGACGCGCGCCTCAAAGCGTTGGGCGTGCGCACGCTGCTGTGCGATCCGCCGCGCGCCGATCGCGGCGACGCCGGGGAGTTCTGGCCGTTGGAGAAGCTGGTGGCCGAGGCCGATGTGCTGACCTTCCATACGCCGCTGAATAAATCCGGCCCTTACCATTCGCTGCATCTGGCGGATGCGGATCTGTTGGCGGCGCTGCCGGACAACCGCATTCTGATCAACGCCTGTCGCGGGCCGGTGGTGGATAACGCCGCGCTGCTGCAGGCGCTGGAAAAGGGCAAAAAGCTGAGCACGGTGCTGGACGTGTGGGAACCGGAGCCGGATCTCGCCTTGCCGCTGCTGGCGCGGGTGGATATCGGCACCGCGCACATCGCCGGGTATACGCTGGAAGGCAAGGCGCGCGGCACCACCCAGGTGTTCGAAGCGTTCAGCCGCCATCTGGGGCAGCCGCAGCAGGTGGCGCTGGCCTCGCTGCTGCCGGTGCCGGAGTTCAGCCAGATCCGCCTCAACGGGCCGCTGGATGAAGCGCGGTTAAAACGATTGATGCACTTGGTGTATGATGTGCGCCGCGATGATGCGCCATTGCGCAAAGTCGCCGGGCAACCGGGCGAATTCGATCGCCTGCGCAAGCACTACCAGGAGCGCCGCGAGTGGTCTTCGCTGGCCGTGCAATGCGATGACAGCGCCAGCGCCGAGCTGCTCGGCAAGCTGGGCTTCAGCGTGGCGTAGGGCGTAAGGTTGTCTTAAGCCAACGCCGCTACAGTGAGCGGTAAAGATTATCGGGCGGTGATTGCACTGCCCGTGTGCTTTTATGAATGAAATACTCTGGAGAAAACCCGATGTCTGACGGCTGGAATATCGCGCTGCTCGGCGCCACTGGCGCGGTAGGTGAAGCGTTGCTGGAATTGTTGCAGGAACGCCAGTTCCCGGTGGGTGAGCTCTATCCTCTGGCAAGCGAACGCAGCGCGGGCGCCAATGTGCGCTTCAACGGCAAGTCTCTTCTGGTGCAAAACGCCGAAGAGTTCGACTGGTCGCAGGCGCAGCTGGCCTTCTTCGTCGCCGGCAGCGACGCTTCCGCGCGCTATGCCGAAGAAGCCGGCAACATGGGCTGCCTGGTGATCGACACCAGCGGCCTGTTCGCCATGGAGCCGGATGTGCCGCTGGTGGTGCCGGGCGTGAACCCGCAGGTGCTGGCGGATTACCGTAACCGCAATATCGTGGCGGTGGCCGACAGCATGGTCAGCCAACTGCTGACGGCGATCAAACCGCTGACCGAACAGGCGGGGCTGTCGCGTCTGCACGTCACCACGCTGATGTCGGTATCGTCGCGCGGCAAGGTGGCGGTGGACGACCTGGCCGGCCAGAGCGCGCGCCTGCTGAACGGCATTCCGGCCGAGGAAGGCGTCTTCGGTAAACAGCTGGCGTTCAACCTGCTGCCGCTTGTCGCCGACGAGCAGGGCAGCGTGCGCGAAGAGCGCCTGATCGTCGATCAGGTGCGCAAGGTGCTGCAGGATGAAGGGCTGCCGATTTCGGTGAGCTGCGTTCAGTCGCCGGTGTTTTATGGCCACGCGCAGGTGGTGCACCTGGAAGCGCTGCGCCCGCTGTCCGCCGAAGAGGCGCGCAGCGAGCTCGAAGAGGTCGAAGATATTCAGCTGAGCGAAGAGGACGATTACCCGACCCAGGTCACCGACGCTTCCGGCAGCGATGCGCTCAGCATCGGCTGCCTGCGTAACGATTACGGCATCCCCGAGCTGCTGCAGTTCTGGACGGTGGCGGACAACGTGCGCTTCGGCGGCGCGTTGATGGCTGTCGAAACCGCCGAGCGTCTGGTGCAGGAGCAGATGTACTGATGTCTGAGGTGGTCTCGCCCGCTCAGCCGACGCTGAAGGTAGCGCTGGGCATCGAATATGACGGCAGCCGTTATTACGGCTGGCAGCGGCAGCAAGAAGTGGCCAGCGTGCAGGAACGCCTGGAGCAGGCGTTGAGCAAGGTGGCGGATGCACCGATTACCGTGCTGTGCGCCGGGCGTACCGACGCCGGGGTGCACGCCACCGGGCAGGTGGTGCACTTCGAAACCACTGCGCGCCGCAAGGACGCCGCCTGGACGATGGGGGTGAATACCCATTTGCCGCCGGATATTGCGGTGCGTTGGGTGAGCCCCGTTGCCGACGATTTTCACGCGCGTTTCAGCGCCACCGCGCGCCGCTACCGCTATATCATTTTCAACCATCGCTACCGGCCGGCGGTGCTGCAGCAGGGGGTAACGCATTTTTATCACCCGCTGGACGCCGATCGCATGCATCGGGCGGCGCAGGCGCTGCTGGGCGAGAACGATTTCACGTCGTTCCGCGCGGTGCAATGCCAGTCGCGCACCCCGTGGCGCTGCGTAAAACACGTTAAGGTTACGCGCTACGGCGAATATATTGTGGTAGATATCAAGGCGAATGCCTTTGTGCATCATATGGTTCGCAACATCGTCGGCAGCCTGATGGAGATCGGCTGTGGCAATCAGGGTGAGAACTGGATGGCCGAGTTGCTGGCGCTGAAGGATCGCAATCTGGCGGCGGCGACGGCGCGAGCCGAGGGGTTGTATCTGGTTGCCGTGGATTACCCTGACCACTTTGGTCTGCCGCGGCCGCCGATGGGGCCGCTGTTTTTGCCCGACGATTAAACGCCGGCACGCCTGAAAGCGTCGCTCCCTGTGCTTCTGCCGGGTGATTGAAACGCCCGGCATCAATGAGAGAATTTATGGACATCATCAAGTTTATTATTGATTTCATTCTGCATATTGATGTGCACTTGGCCGAACTGGTCGCACAATACGGCATGTGGGTCTACGCTATTCTGTTCCTGATCCTGTTTTGTGAAACCGGTCTGGTGGTGACGCCGTTCCTGCCGGGGGATTCTTTGCTGTTCGTCGCCGGCGCGCTGGCGGCGTTGCCGACCAACGATCTGAACGTGCACACCATGGTGGCGTTGATGGTCGTGGCGGCGATCATCGGCGATGCGGTGAACTACACTATCGGGCGGTTGTTCGGCGAGAAGCTGTTCAGCAACCCGAATTCGAAAATTTTCCGCCGCAGCTACCTGGATAAAACACATCAGTTTTATGAGAAGCACGGCGGGAAAACGATTATTCTGGCGCGATTCGTGCCGATCGTGCGTACTTTTGCGCCGTTCGTCGCCGGCATGGGGCATATGTCCTATCGCCACTTCGCCGCCTACAACGTGATTGGCGCACTGGTTTGGGTGCTGCTCTTCACTTATGCTGGCTACCTGTTCGGCGATCTGCCGGTGGTGCAGGAGAACCTGAAACTGTTGATCGTCGGGATCATCATCGTTTCGATTCTGCCGGGCGTGATTGAAATTTGGCGCCACAAGCGCGCGGCCGCCCGCCAGCAAAAACAGTAAAAACATCGCTTAACCTGTCGGTTCGACCAGTTTTTTGTCCACAGCGTCGGGCCGATATGGTTTAATGAGCGACATTATGGTCTGTTCCTGCGAACAACCCTGAAGCCGATGCCTCAGTCGCCGCGCTTGCCGCGCCGCGAACGGGCATTTTTTCATTGGGGTGTTTTCGGGGGGATTGTTAAAGCATGAACAGCGGACTGGCGTGTGCCAGGTTCAAACAGAAAGGTCATCGATGAGCTGGATTGAACGAATTCTTAACAAGAGCAATATCACACAAACCCGTAAGGCGAGCATTCCTGAAGGGGTCTGGACTAAATGCGACAGCTGCGGCCAGGTTCTCTACCGCGCCGAGCTGGAGCGCAATCTGGAAGTGTGCCCGAAGTGCGACCACCACATGCGTATGGGCGCGCGCGCGCGTCTGCATACCCTGCTGGACGAAGGCAGCGAAGTGGAGCTGGGCAGCGATCTGGAGCCGAAGGACGTTCTGAAATTCAAGGATTCCAAGCGCTATAAAGATCGTCTGGTCGCCGCACAGAAAGCGACCGGCGAGAAAGACGCGCTGGTGGTGATGAAGGGCACGCTGTACGGTATGCCGATCGTCGCCGCGTCCTTCGAATTCGCCTTCATCGGCGGCTCGATGTCTTCCGTGGTCGGCGCGCGTTTCGTGCGTGCGGTTGAGCAGGCGCTGGAGGACAACTGTCCGCTGGTGTGCTTCTCCGCCAGCGGCGGCGCGCGTATGCAGGAAGCGCTGATGTCGCTGATGCAGATGGCGAAAACCAGCGCGGCGTTGGCCAAAATGCAGGAGCGCGGCTTGCCGTATATCTCCGTGCTGACCGACCCGACCATGGGCGGTGTCTCCGCCAGCCTGGCGATGCTGGGCGATATCAACATCGCCGAGCCGAAAGCGCTGATCGGTTTTGCCGGCCCGCGCGTTATCGAGCAAACCGTGCGCGAGAAACTGCCACCGGGCTTCCAGCGCAGCGAGTTCCTGATCGAAAAAGGCGCGATCGACATGATCGTTCGCCGTCCGGAAATGCGCCAAACGTTGGCGAGCATTCTGTCCAAGCTGACCAACCAGCCGCAGCCGCATTTCGATGAGGCCGCGCCGGTCATTGAGCCGGAGCAGCAGGCCGACGCCTGAGGCAAAGACAGATCCCGCCCGGGTTCAGCCGCCACTTTGTGGCTAAGTGACGGCTGATGCCCGCTCTCCGCCGGCCGTAGCCTATCCGCTGCGGTTGGCAGGCTGGCGGCAGTCACGAAGCGCATCGCCTTTACCGCGGTGAGGGTGGTGCCCTGATGGATTAATGAACCCAAGTTCAGTGATGGGACTCATGCAAAACCACCAAATTCCCCAAGCCACGTCGCCATTGAGCTCGTGGCTTTATTATCTGGAACGTCTGCACAGCCAGGCGATCGAACTCGGCCTTGAGCGCGTACAGCGCGTCGCGGCGCATCTGGATTTACTGACCCCCGCACCCACGGTGTTCACCGTTGCCGGCACCAACGGCAAAGGCACCACCTGTCGCACCCTTGAAGCGATTCTGCTGGCCGCCGGCCTGCGCGTCGGCGTCTACAGTTCGCCGCATCTGGTACGCTATACCGAACGCGTGCGCATTCAGGGGGAAGAGCTGAGCGAAGCGGAGCACAGCCGCTCGTTCGCCGCCATTGAAGCCGGCCGCGGCGAAACGTCGCTGACCTATTTCGAATTCGGCACCCTGTCGGCGCTGCAGCTGTTCAAACAGGCGCGGCTCGACGTGGTGATCCTGGAAGTGGGCCTGGGCGGGCGCCTCGACGCCACCAACATCGTCGATCCGAGCGTGGCGGTGATCACCAGCATTGCGCTCGATCACACCGACTGGCTGGGTAACGATCGCGAAAGCATCGGCCGTGAAAAGGCCGGCATTTTCCGCAGCGGCAAACCGGCGGTGGTCGGTGAACCCGACATGCCGGACAGCATTCGTCAGGTTGCCGAAACGCTGGGCGCACCGCTGTCTCGCCGCGGCGAAGCCTGGCGCTTCAGCGAGCAGGGCGATCGCTGGCAGTGGCAGGGCGGCGACACGCTGCTGACCGATCTGCCGACGCCGAACGTACCGCTGGCCAACGCCGCTACCGCGCTGGCGGCGCTCAACTGTTCTCCACTGGAAATCGACGAACGCGCGATTTTCACCGGGCTGCAGCAGGCGACGCTGCCGGGGCGCTTCCAGATCGTGCGGCGTGAGCCGACGCTGATCCTCGATGTGGCGCACAATCCGCACGCCGCCGGCTATCTGGCCGGGCGTCTGGCCAAACTGCCGCGCAACGGCGGCAAGGTGCGCGCGGTGGTGGGCATGCTGTCGGACAAGGATATCGCCGGCACGCTGGCCTGCCTCAGCGAGCAGGTGGATGAATGGTATTGCGCACCGCTCGACGGGCCGCGCGGCGCCAGCGTCGAACAGCTGGCGCAACATCTGACGGAACCGCGCCGCTTTAATGATGTCGAAACTGCCTGGCGGCAGGCTATGCAGGATGCTGATAAACAGGATATTGTGATCGTCTGTGGATCGTTCCACACCGTGGCGCAGGTGATGGCGGCGTCAGACGAGATGCGGGGAGTGTGAGTGGCGAGTAAATTTCAGAACCGACTGGTCGGAACCGTGATTCTGGTGGCGCTGGGGGTGATCATCCTGCCAGGGTTGCTGGACGGTAAAAAGAAGCATTACGAGGATGAATTCGCGGCCATTCCTTTGGTGCCGAAGGCGGGCGACGTCGAAGAGAACGACGTGCTGCCACCGGTGACGCAACCGTTGCCGGCGCAGCCGCCGGAAGGGGCGGGCGCGCTGGTCGAACAGCAGGCGGCCAATGAAGCGGCGGCGCAACAGGCGGTGCGGCAAGGTGCTCAGCAGCCGGCGCAGGTGGCGCCGCCGCCGGTCGAAACGCGTCCTCAGCCGGTGCCGCAGCCCAAGCCGAAACCGGTAGAAACCAAACCGGTGGAAGTGAAACCGAAACCGGCGCCGCAACCGAAACCGGTGGAAGTGAAGCCGGTACCGAAGCCGGAGCCGACGCCGAAACCTGAACCGACGCCGCAGCCGAAACCGGCGGAAGAAAAAGCGCCGGCCGGGCAAGCCTACGTCGTGCAGCTCGGGGCGTTGAAAAATGCCGCCAAGGCGAACGAGATTGTCGCCTCGTTGCGCCTCTCGGGCTATCGCGCCTTTACCGTGCCGTCAACGCCGGTGCAGGGGCAGATCACCCGTATCTACGTCGGCCCGGATGCCTCCAAGCAGAAGCTGCAGGCGGCGCTGCCGTCGCTGAACTCGATCAGCGGGCTGAGCGGGCAGGTGAAGCCATACGGCCGTTAAACCCCGCAGGGGCGCAGCACGATGCGCCCCTGAATTAAGGAGTGGTGGAGAGATCGCTAGAAAAACCGCGCCTTTTATAGGCGAAATCACCTATGTAGGCGCGGCGATTGGGAATTTTTTGATCGCCGCTTTTTATTTGTAACGTGGTAGGAAATCCCCTACGCAAACGTTTTCTTTTTCTGTTAGAATTCGCCGCGAATTGGATGCAGGGGCGATTCATCATTGGAATAGTTCATGGTCTGGATTGATTACGTCATTATAGCGGTGATTGGATTTTCGGCTCTGGTGAGCCTGATCCGAGGGTTTGTTCGCGAAGCATTGTCACTTGTGACATGGGGATGTGCGTTTTTTGTTGCCAGCCATTTCTACTCTTACCTTGCGGTCTATTTCACTCGTTTTGAAGATGAACTGGTGCGAAACGGCATCGCGATCGCGATTTTGTTCATCGCGACCTTGATCGTAGGGGCTATTGTTAACTATGTGATTAGCTCACTGGTAGAGAAAACCGGGTTGTCGGGCACCGACCGGGTGTTGGGCATCTGCTTCGGCGCGCTGCGCGGAGTATTGATCGTCGCGGCGATCCTGTTCTTCCTGGATACCTTTACCGGCTTTTCACAGAGTGCCGACTGGAAACAGTCGCAGCTCATTCCCCAGTTCAGTTACGTCATCAGGTGGTTCTTTGACTACCTGCAGAGCACGTCGAGTTTCTTGCCGACCCAATTGCCGGGGCGGTAGCGCTGATGAGGAAAAGACAACATGTGCGGTATTGTCGGTATCGCCGGTTTCATGCCGGTAAACCAGTCGATTTATGATGCGCTGACGGTGCTTCAGCACCGTGGCCAGGATGCCGCAGGCATCGTCACCATTGACGCCCACAATGGGTTCCGTTTGCGCAAAGCCAACGGCCTGGTGAAGGATGTATTTGAGGCGCGCCATATGCAACGCTTGCAGGGCAACATGGGCATTGGCCATGTGCGTTACCCGACGGCCGGCAGCTCGAGCGCCTCTGAGGCCCAGCCTTTCTACGTCAACTCGCCGTTCGGCATTACGCTGGCCCACAACGGCAACCTGACCAACGCCCATGAGCTGCGCCAAAAGCTGTTCGAAAGCGGCCGCCGCCATGTCAACACCACCTCCGACTCGGAAATCCTGCTGAACGTGCTGGCCAGCGAGCTGGATCGCTTCCCGCACTACCCGCTGGAGGCCGACAACATTTTTACCGCGGTCGCCGCGATGCATCAGCAACTGCGCGGCGCTTACGCCTGCGTGGCGATGATCATCGGCCATGGCCTGCTGGCGTTCCGCGATCCGAACGGCATTCGCCCGCTGGTGATCGGCAAGCGCACGCTGGAGGATGGCCGCAGCGAGTACATGGTGGCTTCCGAGAGCGTGGCGCTGGATACCCTGGGCTTTGAGTTCCTGCGCGACGTGGCGCCGGGCGAAGCGGTGTACATCACCACCAAGGGCCAGCTGTTCACCCGCCAGTGCGCAGAGAACCCGAAAACCAACCCGTGCCTGTTCGAATACGTCTATTTCGCTCGCCCAGACTCCTTTATGGACAAGATCTCGGTCTACAGCGCCCGCGTGCGCATGGGCCAGAAGCTGGGTGAGAAGATCGCCCGCGAATGGGAAGATCTGGACATCGACGTGGTGATCCCGATCCCGGAAACCTCCTGCGACATCGCGCTGGAGATCGCGCGTATTCTCGAGAAGCCCTACCGCCAGGGCTTTGTGAAGAACCGCTACGTCGGCCGCACCTTTATCATGCCGGGCCAGCAGGCGCGTCGTCAGTCGGTGCGCCGCAAGCTGAACGCGAACCGCGCCGAATTCCGCGACAAGAACGTGCTGCTGGTGGATGACTCCATCGTGCGCGGCACCACCTCGGAGCAGATCGTCGAAATGGCGCGCGAAGCGGGCGCCAAGCGCGTCTATCTGGCTTCCGCCGCGCCGGAAGTGCGTTTCCCTAACGTCTACGGCATCGACATGCCGAGCGCCAACGAACTGATCGCCCACGGGCGTGAAGTGGATGAAATCCGCCAGATCATCGGCGCTGACGGGCTGATCTTCCAGGACCTGGACGATCTGATTGAAGCGGTGCGCGAAGAGAACCCGGACATCACCCAGTTCGAATGCTCGGTGTTCAACGGCATCTACGTGACCAAAGACGTCGATCAAAGCTATCTGGAATATCTGGAGTCGCTGCGCAGCGACGACGCCAAGGCGCTGCGAGGGCAAACCGAAGCGGAAAATCTGGAACTGCACAACGAAGGCTAACCGGCCGCGTTGATTACTCGGGGGGCATCGCCGCGTCTGCGGCGGTGCGCCTTGCTCCTGTGAACTTGCTTATCCCTCGCCATTGCGGCAAAGTCTGCCTGATCTTACTTTTTACGGCAGAGGCCATTTTCCATGAAACGACTCATCATCGGCATTTCCGGCGCCAGCGGCGCGATCTACGGCGTGCGCCTGTTACAGGTTTTGCGCGACGTCGCAGAGGTGGAAACCCATCTGGTGATGAGCAACGCTGCACGACAGACGCTGGCGCTGGAAACGCCGTACAGCCTGCGTGAAGTGCAGGCGCTGGCCGACGTGGTGCACGATGCGCGCGATATCGCCGCCGCCATCTCCTCCGGCTCTTTCAAAACCCTGGGTATGGCGATCCTGCCATGCTCGATCAAAACCCTGTCCGGCATCGTCAACAGCTACAGCGACGGGCTGCTGACCCGCGCCGCCGACGTGGTGCTCAAAGAGCGCCGCCGTTTGGTGCTGTGCGTGCGGGAAACGCCGCTGCACCTTGGGCACCTGCGGCTGATGACGCAGGCAGCGGAGATGGGCGCGGTGATCATGCCGCCGGTGCCGGCGTTTTACCACCAGCCGAAAAGCGTGGAAGACATCATCGATCAGACCGTCAATCGGGTGATCGATCAGTTTGATATCGAACTGCCGGCCGATCTGTTCACCCGCTGGCAGGGTGCTGATTAACATTTTCATCCCCAAATTGGTACATTTGTGCAACACCGCACTGAATTAGGGCGGCGCATGCACCATAATGATCCCACTTCATCACGTTCACTGTTTCATGGCGCCGCCTTATCGCGGCTGCCAGTGGCGCGGCCCCGAGCGGCCGATTTAATTTTGCGGTTATCGTCCCAGGAAACAGTATTGTGAAGGCCGGAGCCGTTCCCTCCGCCCGTAGCACCTAATGTGGCACGATTACTGCAAATTGATTTGGTGGGGAAAAGTAATGCCCGTAGTGGCATCAAAAAAAATCAATTTGAGGGTAATTTATGAAAAAGCGGGTTTTGATTTTGCCGTTAGTTCTGGCTTTGAGCGCCGCCAGCAGCGCCTTTGCCGCCATTCCTTCCACGCTGAAGATTGGCACCGATCCGACTTACGCACCGTTTGAATCCAAAAACGCCAAAGGCGAATTGGTTGGCTTTGACATCGATTTGGCCAAAGAGCTGTGCAAACGCATCAATACCCAATGCACCTTCGTGGAGAGCGACTTCGACGCGCTGATCCCATCCCTCAAGGCGAAGAAAATCGACGCCATCATCTCTTCGCTGTCCATCACCGAAAAACGCCAGCAGGAAATCGCCTTTACCGACAAGCTGTATGCCGCCAACGCGCGTCTGATCGCGCCGAAAGGATCCAAGCTGTTGCCTACCGTGGACGCCCTGAAAGGCAAGAGCGTGGGCGTGTTGCAGGGCACGACCCAGGAAGCCTACGCCAACGCCATGTGGCAGCCGAAGGGCATCACCGTCGTGCCTTACCAGAACCAGGATCTGGTTTACGCCGATTTGGCTTCCGGGCGTATCGACGCCGCCTTCCAGGATGAAGTGGCGGGCAGCGACGGCTTCCTGAAACAGCCGCCGGGCAAAGACTATGCGTTCGCCGGCGAATCGGTGAAGGATGACAAGTTCTTCGGCGTCGGCACCGGCATGGGGCTGCGCAAGACCGATACCGAGCTGAAAGCGGCGCTGGACAAAGCCTTCGCCGAGATGCGCAAAGACGGCACCTACGACAAATACGCGAAAAAGTACTTCGACTTTGACGTCTACGGCGGGTAATCCGCTTACCGTTCCATGCTGTGACTGCGGGGCCGGCGTGCCGGCCCCGATGGTTCGGATCCTAGACCACAGGGTGAAGTAGATGCTGCAAGGCTATTCCCAACTGATTTTCGAGGGGGCTCTGGTGACGCTGGAGCTGGCCCTCAGTTCCGTGCTGCTGGCGGTGGTGATCGGCCTGATCGGCGCCGGTGGCAAACTGTCTCATAACCCCTTTATCTCCGGCCTGTTCGGCGCCTATACCACGCTGATCCGCGGCGTGCCCGATCTGGTGCTGATGCTGCTGATCTTTTACGGTCTGCAAATCGCGCTGAACAATATCACCACGCTGCTGGGCTTCGCGCAGATCGATATCGATCCGCTCGGCGCTGGCATCATTACCCTCGGCTTTATCTACGGCGCTTATTTTACCGAGACCTTCCGCGGCGCTTATCTGGCGGTGCCGAAAGGGCAGATCGAAGCGGCGACGGCCTATGGCTTCAGCGGCGCGCAGATCTTCCGGCGCATTCTGTTCCCGGCGATGATGCGTTTCGCCCTGCCGGGCATCGGCAACAACTGGCAGGTGATCCTGAAGGCGACGGCGCTGGTGTCGATCCTTGGCCTGAACGACGTGGTGAAAGCCACGCAGCTGGCGGGGAAAGGCACCTATCAGCCGTTCTTCTTCGCCATCGTGGCCGGCGTGGTGTACCTGGTTTTCACTACCGTTTCCAACGGCGTGCTGCTGTGGCTTGAACGGCGTTACTCACTGGGCGTCAAGAGGGCCGAGCTATGATTGAGATCCTGCAACAGTACTGGCAGTCGCTGCTGTGGAGCGACGGCTACCGCTTTACCGGCGTGGCGATCACGCTGTGGCTGCTGATCGCTTCAGTGGTGATGGGCGGGCTGCTGGCGATCCCGATGGCGGTGGCGCGCGTGTCTTCCCTTCGCTGGGTGCGTTTCCCGGTGTGGCTCTACACCTATGTGTTTCGCGGTACGCCGCTGTACGTGCAGCTGCTGGTGTTCTACTCCGGCATGTACAGCCTTGAGATCGTGCGCGGCAGCGAGTTTCTCAATGCGTTTTTCCGCAGCGGGCTCAACTGCACCATCCTGGCGCTGACGCTCAACACCTGCGCTTATACCACCGAGATCTTCGCCGGGGCGATCCGCTCGGTGCCGCACGGTGAAATCGAGGCCGCCAACGCCTACGGTTTCTCGCGCTTCAAGATGTATCGCTGCATCATTTTGCCTTCGGCGCTGCGCACCGCGCTGCCGGCTTACAGCAACGAGGTGATCCTGATGCTGCATTCCACCGCGCTGGCGTTTACCGCCACCGTGCCGGATCTGCTGAAGATCGCGCGCGACATCAACGCCGCGACCTATCAGCCGTTCTACGCCTTCGGCATCGCGGCGGTGCTGTACCTGATCATCTCCTACGTGTTAATCAGCCTGTTCCGCAAGGCTGAAAGACGCTGGATGGCACACGTTAGTCACTGATAAATGACGGGAAGAAAACCATGTCTGAGAATAAATTAGCCGTCACGGAACTGCACAAACGCTATGGCGACCACGAAGTGCTGAAGGGCGTCTCGCTGGCGGCCAACGCCGGGGATGTGATCAGCATCATCGGCTCCTCCGGCTCCGGCAAAAGCACCTTTCTGCGCTGCATCAACTTCCTTGAGAAGCCGAGCGAAGGTTCGATCAGTCTGAACAACGAAGATATTCGCATGGTGCGCGACAAGGACGGCCAGCTGAAGGTATTCGACAAGAAGCAGCTGCAGCTGTTGCGCACCCGCCTGACCATGGTATTCCAGCACTTTAACCTGTGGAGCCATATGACGGTGCTGGAGAACGTGATGGAGGCGCCGGTGCAGGTGCTGGGGCTGAGCAAGGCTGACGCGCACGAGCGCGCGGTGCGCTACCTGGACAAAGTGGGCATCGACGAGCGGGCGCGCGGCAAATACCCGGTGCACCTGTCGGGCGGCCAGCAGCAGCGCGTCTCTATCGCCCGCGCATTGGCGATGGAGCCGGAGGTGCTGCTGTTTGACGAACCGACGTCGGCGCTGGATCCCGAACTGGTGGGCGAGGTGCTGCGCATCATGCAGAAGCTGGCGGAGGAGGGGAAGACCATGGTGGTGGTGACGCACGAAATGGAGTTTGCGCGCCACGTTTCCAACCACGTGATCTTCCTGCACAAAGGGTTGATTGAAGAACAGGGGCCGCCGGCCGAGCTGTTCGGCAACCCCAAAAGCCCGCGCCTGCAGCAGTTCCTGTCCGGCGCGTTGAAGTAACCTCAGATCAGCGGGCTTCGGCCCGCTGATTGACAACGTCATCCAACGCCTGTTCCAACTCCAGATAGCGGAAGTGGAAGCCGGCTTCTTCCAGCCGTTTCGGCACCGCCCGCTGGCCGCCGAGCACCAGCACCGCCGCTTCCCCCATCAACAAACGCATGACGAACGCCGGCACCCGCAGAAACGCCGGGCGATCGAGCACGTTGGCCAATTGGGCGGCGAATTGCTCGTTGTGCACCGGGTAGGGAGCGACCATGTTGAACGGGCCGCTCAGAGTGGCGTGATCCAGCAGATAAATAATGCCGTTGACCATGTCTTCGAGGTGGATCCACGGCAGGTATTGGCGGCCGTCGCCGATCGGGCCGCCGAGCCCGAAGCGGAACGGCGGCAGCATTTTGGCCAGCGCGCCGCCCTGTGGCGCCAGCACCACGCCGGTGCGCAGCAGGCAGACGCGGGTGGCGTCGCTCTGCGCCTGCAGCGCCAGCGTTTCCCAGTGCTGGCACAGCTGGTGGGTGAATTCGTCGTGCGGCGGCTCCTCTTCGGTGACCACCGCCTGCCCCTGATCGCCGTAGTAGCCGACGGCGGAACCGGAAATCAGCACGCCGGGCGGCGTGCTGCCGGCCTTGATCAGCTGCGCCAGGCGTTCGGTCAGATCCCAGCGGCTGCGGCACAGTCGCTCTTTCTGCTGCGCGCTCCAGCGCTTGTCGGCGATAGGTTCGCCGGCCAGGTTGATCACCGCGTCGAAGTCATCCAGCGACTGCCGGTCGTCCAGCGTTTGCCAATAGCTCGGCCGATCGCCCAGTTTGGCTCGGGCGCGCCGCTCGTCGCGGGTCAGTACCGTAATGTGGTGAGAAAGCGCCAGCAGTCTTGCCGTCAGGCTGCTGCCTATCAATCCCGTTGCGCCGGTGATCAGGATCCGCATGGTCTACCTCCCTGAGTTAGCCCCGGCGGTAGCTCATGGTCATGGAGACCGAATCGGCGTAGCGCAGAGCCAGAAGTTTATCTATCTCCACTTCAGCATAGGTTACCCAGGCGTGTTCTTTTACGATGTCGAGCACATCCTGCGTTAATTTTTCCAGCAACGCGAAACGGTTATCTTCCACATGGCGGATGATCGCTTTGGTGATGGTGCGGTAGTTGAGCGCGTCGGCGATGTCTTCGCTGTTGCGCGCCTTGTCCGCCGGGTAGTGGATCACCACGTTGATCAGAACGTCCTGCCGGTTGTTGATTTCCTCTTCCTTGATACCGATGAACGTGCGCAGCCGCAGATTTTTAATGCGAATAACGGCGTCGGGTTGACTGAAAGACATCAGAGATTCTCCATAGGTCTGATTATTAGCGTTCAGAATACACGGAAAGTAAGGAAATGATAACGTGAGGACGATGTGACTCCCCGGCCGACGGGGAGTCGGAGGAGGCGATTAGGCTTGTTCGGCCAGTTTGTAGGCGCGCTCGGTCGCCGGGCGGTTGCTGATGCGCTCGAACCAGTTGCGCACCGCCGGGTAATCTGCCAGATCGATGCGCTGGCGCGGATGCGACACCACCCACGGGTAGGTGGCGATATCGGCGATGCTGTAGTTATCGCCGCCCAGGTACGGGTGTTTTTGCAGTTCAGCGTCCAGCACGCCGTACAGCCGTTTGGTTTCCAGATGGTAACGCTCGATGGCGTAAGGCACCGGCTGCGGCGCGTAGTGGTTAAAGTGGTGATTCTGCCCGAGCATCGGCCCGAACCCGGCCACCTGCCAGAACAGCCACTGCAGGGTGGCGGCGCGTTCGCGCAGGCCCTTGCTCAGCAGCTTGCCGGTCTTCTCCGCCAGATACAGCAGGATTTCCCCGGACTCGAACAGGCTGATTGGCGCGCCGCCGTCCACCGGTTGCTGATCGACAATCGCCGGGATTTTGTTGTTGGGAGAAATGCTCAGAAAGTCCGGTTTGAACTGCTCGCCGGCGCTGATGTTTACGCGATGGATACGGTAGGGCAAGCCGACCTCTTCCAGAAACAAGGTGATCTTGTGACCATTGGGAGTAGGCGCGTAATACAGGTCAATCATGTTGCCTCCTGCGGTAAGGTGATCTGTAATTCATTACACGTTGCTGCGGTCTTCGCCGCGCACAAAGGTATATCAGAGATCCAACAATAGCAGCTAAGGATAGCAGGCTATGTGGGATTCGTCCGATGCTATCTGCGCAGTTGGATCACAATTCTACACCGGGGCGGGCGGCGGTTTGCCGCACGGCGCCGGCGCGGTAAAATGGCGCTTATTTCCCTCTATAGGACAAGGTTATGAAGCTGATGTTCGCCTCGGATATCCACGGATCGCTGCCGGCTACCGAACGCGTGCTGGAATTGTTCGCACAACAGGGAGCTGACTGGCTGATTCTTCTGGGCGATTTGCTGAATCACGGCCCTCGCAACGCGCTGCCGGCCGGGTATCAGCCCGCTCAGGTTGCCGAACGATTGAATCGCTATAGCGACAAGATCATCGCCGTTCGCGGCAATTGCGACAGCGAGGTCGATCAGATGCTGCTGACGTTTCCCATCGAGGCGCCCTGGCAACAGGTTTTACTGCAAAAAAGACGATTGTTTTTGACCCACGGTCACCTTTATCATCCCTCGGCACTGCCGCCGTTATCCCGCGGTGACGTCCTGGCCTACGGCCATACGCATCTGCCGCAGGCGGAGCGGCAGGGTGAGATCTACTGCTTCAATCCGGGCTCGGTCAGCATCCCGAAAGGGGGTTTTCCGGCCAGCTACGGCATGTTGGATCGGGGCACTTTGCGCGTGCTGGCGCTCGACGACGGCAAGGTCGTCGCGGAGGTGGCGTTAACACGCTAAACGCACTAATTTATACACACACAATAAAAATCTTTGAAAAACACTCATTGATTAACCAGCGCGCGGGATGCATCGCGCCAAAATAGAAGGTTTTAGAGGATGGCGGAACAGGGTCAGGCTGCAGATACCGAATGGGTTGATATCGTCGACGAGCAAAACGAGGTGATTGCGCAATCCAGTCGTCAACAGATGCGGGCGGAGCGGCTGCGTCATCGTGCTACCTATATTGTGGTGCATGATGGGATGGGAAAAATTCTGGTGCAGCGTCGCACCGAGATCAAGGACTTCTACCCGGGCTGGCTGGACGCGACGGCGGGTGGCGTAGTGCAAAGCGGTGAAAACGTGCTGGATTCGGCGCGCCGCGAGGCGGAAGAGGAGCTGGGCATCGCCGGCGTGCCTTTCGCCGAACACGGTCTGTTCTACTTCGAAGAAGAGCAGTGCCGGGTGTGGGGCGCGCTGTTCAGCTGCGTATCGCACGGCCCGTTCGCGCTGCAGGAAGAAGAAGTGGCTGAAGTGTGCTGGCTGACGCCGGAAGAGATCACCGCCCGCTGCGACGAATTTACCCCGGATTCGCTGAAGGCGCTGTCGCTGTGGCTGACGCGCAACAACGAGCAGGATTACGGTAAACCGCTCGACAACCACTGAGACGCCAACGCGTGAGAAAGCCGGTCATCGACCGGCTTTTTTTATGCTGTGGATTCAGCAGCTGTCGCGGCGGCACAGCGTGGCGGGCAGGGAACCTGCCGGCTGCCAGGGTTGCTCGTTCAGCCTCGCCAGCAGCGCCTGGCCGGCCTGAATGCCGATATCGCGATGCGGAATGGTCATGGTGGTCAGCGGCGGCTGGCACACCCGGCTGAACTCGCTGTTGCCGAATCCCACCACCGCCAGATTGTCCGGCACCTTGATGCGCCGCCGCTGGCATTCATACAGCGCGCCGCCGGCCAGTTCGTCCGAGGCGCACACCAGCGCGTCCAGCTCCGGCCAGGCCAGCAAGAATTCCGGCAGCTGCTGCGCGCCGGTGCTGAAGCTGGCGGGCTGCGCGGCGTTGATCACCCGATGCGGCGACATATGGTTGCGCAGCAGCGCCTTGTGCCAGCCCTGCAGGTGCTGCTGGAAAATCCACTGTTCCTGATTGGCGCACAGCAGCCCGATATTCTGGTAACCGCTGGCGATCACCGTTTGCGTCAGCTGATACATGGCCGCCACGTAATCGATGCCGATGCTCATGTCGATCGGATCGGCGCGCACGGCGCCGATCTCCACCACCGGAATGTTGGCGGCGATCAACGCGTTGCGGGCATTTTGCGAATGCTCGACGCTGAGCAGCACCGCCGCCGCCAGGTTGTAAGAGAGCAGGGTCTCCAGCAGTTTCTCCTCGCGTTCCAGGTGGTGCTGCGACTCCGCCAGCATGATGTGATAGCCAGCGGGCTGCAGCACTTTCTGCAGGCCGGCGAACATCTCGGCGCAGCCGGATTCGGACAGGCTGGGCACCACCATGGCGATGGTGTAGGAGGAGGCCGACGCCAGCGAACTGGCGGCCAGGTTGGGCAGATACCCCAACTCGCTCACCGCGGCTTCAATCTTCTCGCGCAGTTTGTCTGAAACCTGCTCCGGCGTGCGCAGCGCGCGCGACACCGTCATGGTGCCGACGCCCGCCAGCTGCGCTACATCAGCCAACGTCACCCTGCCCGTGCTGCGTCGTTTTTTACCGATCGACATGCCAAATCCCGACTGAAATGCGCGCGCGGCGCATAAAAATGGTGAGGGTGGGAAGCCGACGGCGCGGCTTCGACGATCCCCGTATGTGGCACATTCTACCCCGTTAGCCGAAAGAGCGAGAAAAAATTGTGGTTAACGTCATACCGCGGCACGGCGTTTTGATAGCGCTATCACAGATCTGCATGATAGCGCTTTGGTAGCGCTATCTTTGTGATATCCATCACTGTGTGCCCGGGAGGGGTTGATTAAAGTTTTACCGTCGCCGGTGAATTAATCACCGGCCGCAATCATCGACTCTCGGGAGGATAACGTGCTGAAAGAGTGGCTGACCGCCGATCATATACAGCTGTGCGAACGGGTGGAGGACTGGCGCCAGGCGGTAACGCTGAGCGCGCAGCCGCTGCTGCAAGACGGTGTGATTACGCCGAATTACCTGACGGCCATCTTTCATCAGCAGGAGAAGCTCGGCCCTTACTTCGTCCTGGCGCCGGGCATCGCCATGCCACACGCCCGACCGGAGCAGGGCGCCAACGCGCTGGGGTTATCGCTGTTGAAGATCCATCAGGGGGTGAACTTTCATTCCGCGGATAACGATCCGGTTCAGGTGGTGGTGATGCTTTCCGCACCCGACGGCAACAGCCACATCGAATTGATTTCGCAACTGGCGGAATTATTTTCCGATAACCAGGCCATGGAGGCGTTATTTCACGCCAAAGATAAACGGCAAATCGAGGATATTATCGCCCGCTATTAACGTTTAATCACCAGGAACATTATTAATGCTAACAACGCCGGGAATATGACCGGCGGCGCTACCCTACACGCTAAATTCAACAGGTGGATATCATGAAAATCATGGCGATTTGCGGTTCAGGTCTCGGCAGCAGCTTTATGGTGGAAATGAACATTAAAAAGGTGCTGAAAAAGATGGGGGTGGAGGCCGAGGTTGAACACTCCGATCTGTCGTCCGCCACTCCCGGCGCGGCCGACGTGTTCGTGATGGCGAAAGACATTGCCGACAGCGCCAGCGTGCCGGCCGAGCAGCTGGTGGTGATCAGCAACATCATCGACATCAATGAGCTGGAAGCCAAGCTGCGCGCTTACTTCGAAGCCCACTCAATCCTCTGAAAAAAACGATTGGCGAGGTGGATATGTTTATCCAGGAAACGCTCAAGTTTGTGGTGGATATATTAAAGGTGCCTTCGGTGCTGGTCGGGCTTATTGCGCTGATCGGTTTGCTGGCGCAAAAGAAATCCTTTTCCGACGTGGTGAAAGGCACGGTAAAAACCATTCTCGGCTTTATCGTTTTGGGCGGCGGCGCCACGGTATTGGTCGGGTCGCTCAATCCGTTGGGCGGCATGTTCGAACACGCGTTTAATATTCAGGGCATCATTCCGAACAACGAAGCGATCGTCTCTATCGCGCTGGAGAAATACGGCGCTTCCACCGCCTTGATCATGGCGTTTGGCATGGTGGCGAACATCGTGGTGGCGCGCTTCACCCGGCTGAAATACATCTTCCTCACCGGCCACCACACCTTCTACATGGCCTGCATGATCGGCATCATCCTGACGGTGGCAGGCTTCGAGGGTGTGCAGCTGGTGTTTACCGGCGCGTTGACCCTGGGGTTGGTGATGGCGTTCTTCCCGGCGATTGCCCAGCGCTATATGCGCCGCATCACCGGCAACGACGATATCGCTTTCGGCCACTTCGGCACCCTGGGCTATGTGTTGTCCGGCTGGATCGGCTCGAAGGTGGGCAAAAATTCGCGCTCAACCGAGGAGATGAACCTGCCGAAAAACCTCAGCTTCCTGCGCGACAGTTCCATTTCGATCTCGATGACCATGATCGTCATCTACCTGATCCTGGCGATCTGCGCCGGGCGGGCCTATGTGGAAAGCGAGCTCAGCGGCGGCCAGAACTACCTGGTGTATTCGATTATCCAGGCCATCACCTTCGCCGCCGGGGTGTTCATCATTCTGCAGGGCGTGCGCTTGATTCTGGCGGAGATCGTGCCGGCGTTCACCGGCTTCTCGGAAAAACTGGTGCCTAACGCGCGGCCGGCGTTGGATTGTCCGGTGGTTTATCCCTATGCCCCCAACGCGGTGCTGATCGGCTTCCTGTTCAGCTTCCTTGGCGGGTTGGCCGGGCTGTTCCTGCTGGGGCAACTGAAGATGGTGCTGATCCTGCCCGGCGTGGTGCCGCATTTCTTCACCGGCGCTACCGCCGGGGTGTTCGGCAACGCGACCGGCGGGCGGCGCGGCGCGATGCTGGGCGCCTTTGCCAACGGGCTGCTGATCACCTTCCTGCCGGTGCTGCTGCTGCCGGTGTTGGGGGCGCTGGGTTTTGCCAACACCACCTTCTCCGACGCCGACTTCGGCGCGATCGGCATCCTGCTGGGCAATATGGCGCGCTTTATGTCGAAGGAGATGATCATGTTGGCGATTGTCGCCGTGTTCGCGCTGCTGGTGGCGCATAACTTCCTGGGAAAACGCAAAGGCGCGCCGGCCGCTGACCGCGTCGAGAAATAATGAGGGCAGACTGATGAACGACACAACGAGCGAAACGGAAATTGAAGAGCTGCGTGCCCTGGCGCGCGCGATCCGCCTGGAAACGCTGAAAGCGCTGACCGGGCTGGGCTTCGGCCACTATGGCGGCTGCATGTCGGTGGTGGAGACGCTGGCGGTGCTGTACGGCGGCGTGATGCGCATCGATCCGGCGGATCCGGACTGGCCGGAGCGCGATGACTTTGTGCTGTCGAAAGGGCACGCCGGCCCGGCGCTGTACAGCACGCTGGCGATCAAGGGCTACTTCCCGCTGGCGGAACTGAAGACCCTCAACCAGAACGGCACGCGTCTGCCGAGCCACCCGGACCGGCTGCGCACGCGCGGCGTGGACGCCACCACCGGCTCACTGGGGCAGGGCGTGTCGATCGCCGCCGGCATGGCGTTATCCCATCGGCTGGCGGGGCGGCGCAATCGGGTGTTCAGCATTCTCGGCGACGGGGAGCTGAATGAAGGACAGTGCTGGGAGGCGTTCCAGTTTATCGCCCACCACAACCTGAACAACCTGACGCTGTTCATCGATTACAACAAGCAACAGCTGGACGGCGCGCTGGACGAGGTGATCCAACCGTTCGATCTGGCCGCCAAGTTCCGCGCCTTCGGCTTTGAGGTGCAGACTGTCAAGGGCGACGACATCGCGGCGCTGCTGGCGGCGGTAGCGCCGGCGCGCGGCGGTGAACAGCGGCCGCTGGCGATCGTGCTCGACAGCATCAAGGGACAGGGCGTGACCTATCTGGAAAACCTGTCGAACTCACACCACCTGCGCCTGACGCCGGACGTGCAGCTGGAGATCGAAAAAGCCATCGCCGAACTGGAGGCCGCCCATGTTTAACGTAGTGACGCAGTTGGAAAACGACACCGTCGAAATGCGCAAAGTCTACGCCGGCGCGGTGCGGCGGCAGATTGAGGCGGGCGCGCCGATCATCGCGCTGGAGGCGGATTTGATGAGCTCGATGGCGATGGACGGCGTGCACCAGGATCACCCGCAGCACGTGATCAACTGCGGCATCATGGAGGCCAACGTGATCGGCGTCGCCGCCGGACTGTCGCTCACCGGCCGGGTGCCGTTCGTGCACACTTTCACCGCCTTCGCCAGCCGCCGCTGTTTCGATCAGCTGTTCATGTCGCTGGATTACCAGCGCAACAACGTCAAGGTGATCGCTTCCGACGCCGGGGTGAGCGCCTGCCACAACGGCGGCACCCACATGTCGTTCGAAGACATGGGCATCGTGCGCGGGCTGGCGCATTCGGTGGTGCTGGAGGTGACCGACGCCACCATGTTCGCCGACGTTCTGCGCCAGCTGATGGATCTGCGCGGCTTCTACTGGGTGCGCACCATCCGCAAGCAGGCGACGCGCATCTACCAGGAAGGCTCGCGCTTTACCATCGGCAAGGGCAACCTGCTGCGCGACGGTGACGATATCACGCTGATCGCCAACGGCATCATGGTGGCGGAGGCGCTGAAGGCGGCGGAGATGCTGGCGCGGCAGGGTGTCAGCGCGGCGGTGATCGATATGTTCACCCTCAAGCCTATCGACCGTGAACTGATCAAAACCTACGCGGCCAAGACCGGACGCATCGTCACCTGTGAAAACCACAGCATTCATAACGGGCTGGGATCGGCGGTGGCGGAAGTGCTAGCGGAGGAGTGCCCGACGCCGATGCGGCGCGTGGGGGTGAAGGAGCGTTATGGCCAGGTGGGCACCCAGGCGTTTTTACAGCAGGAGTATGGTCTGACCGCCGAACATATTCTGGAGGCCGCCGGGCAGCTGCTGGCGCGTTAGGGAACGCAAAAGAAAAGCGCCGGTCAGTGACCGGCGCTTTTTTATCGCTCAACCTGAAGAATATCAGGCCTTGGCGGCGGCAGCGTCAGCCTGGGAAGACTGGATCGCCGTCAGCGCAACGGTGTAGACGATATCGTCAACCAGTGCGCCGCGCGACAGGTCGTTCACCGGCTTGCGCATGCCTTGCAGCATCGGCCCGATGGAGACCAGGTCAGCGGAACGCTGTACCGCTTTGTAGGTGGTGTTGCCGGTGTTCAGATCCGGGAAGATGAACACGGTCGCCTGGCCGGCCACCGGTGAGTTCGGCGCCTTGGACTTGGCAACGTCGGCCATGATGGCGGCGTCGTACTGCAGCGGGCCGTCGATGATCAGGTCCGGGCGTTTTTCCTGCGCCAGACGGGTCGCTTCGCGCACTTTCTCTACGTCGCTGCCCGCACCGGAGTTGCCGGTGGAGTAGGAGATCATCGCCACGCGCGGCTCGATGCCGAAGGCGGCGGCGGAATCCGCAGACTGGATGGCGATTTCAGACAGCTGCTCGGCGGTCGGATCCGGGTTGATCGCGCAGTCGCCGTAGACCAGTACCTGGTCAGGCAGCAGCATGAAGAACACGGAGGACACCAGCGAGCTGCCCGGCGCGGTTTTGATCAGCTGCAACGGCGGACGGATGGTGTTGGCGGTGGTGTGAACCGCGCCGGAGACCAGACCGTCGACTTCGCCTTGTTCCAGCATCAGGGTGCCGAGCACCACGTTGTCTTCCAGCTGCTCGCGCGCGACCACTTCGGTCATGCCCTTGCTCTTACGCAGCTCAACCAGACGCGGCACGTAGTTTTCACGCACGGCGACCGGATCGACGATTTCGATGCCTTTGCCCAGCTCAACGCCTTGCGCCGCCGCGACGCGCTGGATCTCGTCCGGGTCGCCGAGCAGCACGCATTCCGCGATGCCGCGTTCGGCACAGATGGCCGCCGCTTTCACGGTGCGCGGTTCGTCGCCTTCCGGCAGCACGATGCGCTTGCCGGCTTTACGCGCCAGCTCGGTCAGCTCGTAACGGAACGCCGGTGGAGACAGGCGGCGTGAACGCTCGGAGGTGGCGGTCAGCGAATCGATCCACTCGGTGCTGATGTGGCTGGCCACGTAGTTCTGCACTTTCTCGATGCGCTGGTGGTCGTCCGCCGGCACTTCGAGGTTGAAGCTCTGCAGGCTCAGCGAGGTCTGCCAGGTGTTGGTGTCGACCATGAACACCGGCAGGCCGGTCTGGAAGGCGCGTTCGCACAGCTTCTTGATCGGCTCGTCGATGGCGTAGCCGCCGGTCAGCAGGATGGCGCCGATTTCCACGCCGTTCATCGCCGCCAGGCAGGCGGAGACCAGCACGTCAGGGCGGTCTGCGGAGGTCACCAGCAGGGAGCCTGGGCGGAAGTGTTCCAGCATGTGCGGAATGCTGCGCGCACAGAAGGTCACGGACTTCACGCGGCGGGTCATGATGTCACCTTCGTTGACCACGCGGGCCTTCAGGTGGCGAGCCATGTCGATGGCGCGGGTGGCGATCAGATCGAAGCTCCACGGCACGCAGCCCAGAACCGGCAGCGGGCTGTTGGCGAACAGCTGCGCAGGATCGACGTGGGCGATGCTGGCCTTGGTGGAGTCGTCGAAGATTTCGGACAGGTCAGGACGGGTGCGGCCCTGATCGTCGACCGGTGCGTTCAGCTTGTTGATGATCACGCCGGTGATGTTTTTGTTCTTGCTGCCGCCGAAGCTGGTACGCGCCAGTTCGATGCGCTCTTTCAGCTGCGCCGGGGAGTCGTTGCCCAGCGCCAGCACGAAGACGATCTCGGCGTTCAGGGTTTTGGCGATCTCGTAGTTCAGCGCGTTGGCGAACTGGTGTTTGCGGGTCGGCACCAGGCCTTCGATCAGCACCACTTCCGCGTCTTTGGTGTTCTCGTGGTAGCGCGCCACGATCTCTTCCATCAGCACGTCTTGCTGGTTGGAGCTCAGCAGGCCTTCAACGTAATCCATGCGCAGCGGTTCGGCCGCCGGGATAGTGGAGTTGCTGCGGATGATGGTGGTGGTCTGGTCGAGCGCGTTGTCGCCGGTGCGCGGTTGAGCGATAGGTTTGAACACGCTCAGACGAACGCCTTTTTGCTCCATGGAGCGGATGACACCCAGGCTGACGCTGGTCAAGCCGACGCTGGTGCCGGTGGGGATCAACATAATAGTACGTGACACAGAATAGTCCTCTTCACGATTAACATGAGGCTAAAACAACACCGTCAGCCTGGGCTGACGGTGTTTTGAGAGCATTACGCGGTCAGGCGGGATGCGTCCTGCGCGATGACCAACTCTTCGTTGGTCGGGATCACCAGCGCCAGGCGGCTGCCGTCTTTGGTGATGGCGCCGGATTTGCCGAAGCGAGCGGCCATGTTGCGGTCGTGGTCGATTTCGAAGCCCAGCAGGCCCAGTTTGTTCAGGGTCAGCTCACGCACCATACCGGCGTTCTCGCCGATGCCGCCGGTGAAGATCACCGCGTCCAGACGGCCTTCCATCAGCGCGCTGTAGGCGCCGACGTATTTGGCCAGACGGTGGCAGAACACGTCCATGGCGCGTTTGGCGTCGGCTTTGCTGTCGTAGTTGTCTTCAACGTAACGGCAGTCGCTGGTGACTTCGGTCAGGCCCAGCAGGCCGGATTCTTTGGTCAGCATCTTGTTGATCTGGTCAACGCTCATGCCCAGAGAATCGTGCAGGTGGAAGATGATAGCCGGATCGATGTCACCGCTGCGGGTGCCCATGACCAGGCCTTCCAGAGGGGTCAGACCCATGGAGGTGTCAACGCACTGGCCGTTGCGCACTGCGGTGACGGAACCGCCGTTGCCCAGGTGGCAAGTGATCACGTTCACTTCTTCCACCGGCTTGTTCAGCATCTTCGCGGCTTCCTGAGTCACGTAGAAGTGGCTGGTGCCGTGTGCGCCGTAGCGGCGAACGCCGTGGTCGCGGTACAGGCTGTACGGCAGGGCGTACAGGTAAGATTCTTCCGGCATGGTTTGGTGGAACGCGGTGTCGAACACGGCAACGTTCTTGTCAGCCAGGTGAGGGAAGGATTTCAGCGCTTCCGCGATGCCGATCAGGTGAGCTGGGTTGTGCAGTGGTGCAAACGGCACGGAATCTTTGATACCCTGCAGAACTTCGTCGTTGATCACGGCGGAGGCGGTGAACTTCTCGCCGCCGTGCACGATGCGGTGGCCGATAGCGGTCAGCTGCGCGGAAAGCTCTGGTTTTTGTGCCAGAATAGTATTAACAATGAAGTTCAGCGCTTCGCTGTGTGCAGCGCCGGCCCCCAGGGCAGCTTCGTGTTTGGCGCCGTCCATTTTCCACTTGATGCGAGCTTCAGGCAGGTGGAAACACTCGGCCAAACCGGAGAGGAATTCGTCGCCGTTAACGGCATCGATGATGGCGAATTTCAGAGAAGAACTGCCGCAGTTAAGAACCAGTACTAGCTTACTCGACATGGAAGTACCTACTTAAATAGTCGTGTTGTTAAAAGAAAATCGAACACACGTGGTGAATTAATCGTCAATCAGACAACAAGCGTAGCGCATAGTGCCGATGACATTTATGATTAACATCATGTGAAGTGCACAAATCACAGGATGATGGAAAAACCGATGATTTCTCTGCGGTTTAAATAATCTTGATTTTTATAGGGCTAAAAGTTGACAAAATTTACGTCATCTTCTACCGGCCACAAGGCCGGCTTAGGATACCGATAGCCCGGTGCAAACACAAAATAAATTTAAAGCTTCAAATTTTTTAGTATGGTCTCTGGCAGCACGCTTTTAGTTTCTTTACGTGACGTTGAGGTACGCAATGACGAGCAAACCGTCCGGTTCCGTAAGCTGGTTTCAGGTCTTCCAGCGCGGGCAGCATTATATGAAAACCTGGCCGTCAGACAAACGTCTGGCACCGGTCTTTCCGGAGAACCGCGTTGCGCGTGCCACCCGTTTCGCTATTCGTTTCATGCCGCCGTTGGCGATTTTCACGCTGACCTGGCAGATCGCGCTCGGCGGCCAGCTCGGCCCGGCGATCGCCACCGCGCTGTTCGCTTGCAGCCTGCCGATGCAGGGCTTGTGGTGGCTGGGGCGCCGTTCGGTCACGCCGCTGCCGCCGACGCTGTTGCAATGGTTCCATGAGGTGCGTAACAAGCTGACGGAAGCCGGACAGGCGGTGGCGCCGCTCGAAGGCACGCCGACCTATCAGACGTTGGCTGATTTGCTCAAGCGCGCCTTCAAGCAGCTGGACAAAACCTTCCTTGACGATCTGTAAATGAAAAAAGGCCGCGCTGTGCGGCCTTTTTCGTCTAAGCGCCAATAACCCCGGTTTAAATCAAAGAACGGTCGAGTTGTGATTTCCTGCGTTCTTGCGCTGTGCGATGCTCCCGCCATCACACAGAAATGAGGAAATCCTGATGGAAATGACCAACGCCCAGCGGCTGATCCTGTCGAATCAGTACAAGATGATGACCCTGCTCGATCCGGACAACGGCGATCGTTATCGCCGGTTGCAAACCATCGTCGAACGCGGCTTCGGTTTGCAAATGCGCGAGCTGGATCGCGACTTCGGCGAACTGAGCGAAGAGGTGTGCCGCACCATCATCAACGTGATGGAGATGCATCATGCGCTGCAGGTTTCCTGGGGCAACCTGAAAGAGAAGCAGGATCTGGACGAGCGCCGCCTGGCGTTTCTCGGTTTCGATGCCGCGACCGAGGCGCGCTACCTGAGTTACGTGCGTTTCCTGGTTAGCACCGAGGGGCGCTATACTCACTTTGATTCCGGCAGCCACGGTTTTAACGCCCAGACCAAAATGTGGGAAAAATATCAGCGTATGCTGGCGATTTGGCAGGCCTGCCCGCGCCAGTATCATTTGAGCGCCGTTGAGATAGCGCAAATCATCAATGCTTGATTAAGAAGAGGTTTTCTGTGGAGTGTAAGGGTTTTCTGTTCGATCTTGATGGCACCCTGGTGGATTCGCTGCCGGCGGTAGAGCGCGCCTGGACGCACTGGGCCGAGCGCCGCGGCGTCGACCCGCAAGCGGTGCTGGACTTCATTCACGGTAAACAGGCCATTACTTCTCTGCGCCACTTTATGCCGGGTGAAAGCGAAGCGGAAATTCAGCGTGAATTCCAATTGCTGGAGCAGGTGGAAGCGCAGGATACCGACGGCGTTCGCGCGCTGCCTGGCGCCATTGCGTTGCTGGAGCGCCTGAACTCGCTCGGCATCCCTTGGGCGATCGTCACCTCCGGTTCGGTGCCGGTGGCCGGCGCTCGCCGCCGGGCCGGCGGTTTGCCGCAGCCGGCGGTGTTCATCACCGCTGAGCAGGTTAAACATGGCAAGCCGCAGCCCGACGCCTATCTGCTGGGCGCCGAGCGCCTGGGGTTGGCGCCGCACGAGTGCGTGGTGGTCGAAGACGCACCGGCCGGCATTCTCTCCGGCCTGGCGGCGGGTTGCCAGGTGATTGCGGTCAACGCCCCGGCCGATGCGCCGAAGCTGGAGCAGGTCGACCTGCGGCTGGATTCGCTGGCGCAGATCGCCGTCGATAAAACGGCGCAGGGCGCGATCGTTCGCCGGCTGGCCTGAGCGGCATTATCTTCACCCTAATTGATTAGACCCCGCCTCGGCGGGGTTTTTTTATGCTATTTTTTAGGCCCTTGGACATTTGCCGGATGAGGCCGTTTTGAACAGCGAATTACTGTGGGTGCTGAGTTTACTGCTGATTGCCATCGTGCTGTTTACCACCAACAAGCTGCGTATGGACGTGGTGGCGCTGTTGGTGATCATCGCTTTCGTGCTGAGCGGCACGCTCAGCCTGCAGGAGGCGACGGTCGGTTTCAGCGATCCCAACGTGATTTTGATCGCCGCGCTGTTCGTGATCGGCGAAGGGCTGGTGCGCACCGGCGTGGCTTATCAGGTGGGCGATTGGCTGGTCAAAGTCGCCGGCAGCAGCGAAACCAAAATGTTGATGCTGCTGATGGTGACGGTCGCCGGGCTGGGGGCATTTATGAGCTCGACCGGCGTGGTGGCGATCTTTATCCCGGTGGTGCTCAGCGTGACGGCGAGAATGAAGATCGCGCCGGGGCGGCTGATGATGCCGCTCAGTTTCGCCGGGCTTATCAGCGGCATGATGACGCTGGTGGCCACGCCGCCCAACATGGTGGTCAACAGCGAACTGGTGCGCGAAGGCATCCATGGTTTCGGTTTCTTCAGCGTGACGCCGATCGGCCTGGCGGTGCTGGCGCTGGGCGTCGGCTACATGCTGATCGCCCGCCGTTGGCTGGGCAGCAGTGACACGGGCAAAGCCGGCGACGACTGGCAGCGCCGCACCTTCCGTGACCTGATCCGCGATTATAAGCTGACCGGCCGTGCGCGGCGGTTGGCTGTCCGCAGCGCTTCGCCGCTGATCGGGCGTTCGCTGGACGAGCTGCACCTGCGCGCGCGCTATGGCGCCAACGTGGTGGGCATCGAGCGCTGGAAACGCTTCCGGCGGGTGATGGTCAGCGCCTCCGGCAGCACCGAGCTGCGCGAGGGCGACGTCCTCTTGATCGACATGTCGGACAGCCAGGTCGATCTGCGCGAATTCTGCGGCGAACAGCGGCTGGAGCCGATGGTGCTGCGCGGTGATTACTTCTCTGAACAGTCGCGCAACGTCGGCATGGCGGAGGTCTCGCTGATCCCGGACTCGGCGCTGCTGGGCAAAAGCCTGCGCGAAGCGGCGTTCCGCAGCCGCTACGATCTGAACGTGGTGGGCATCCGCCGCCACGGCGAGACGCTGGGCGGCAAGTTGGTGGACGAGCCGCTGGAACTGGGCGACATCTTGCTGGTGATCGGCGACTGGAAGGCGATTCGTCAGCTGCAGGCCAAAACCCACGACTTTATCGTGCTCAATCTGCCGGCCGAGGTGGACGAAGTGGCGCCGGCCATCACGCAGGCGCCGCACGCGCTGTTTTGTCTGGCGCTGATGGTGGCGATGATGCTGACCGACGAAATCCCCAACCCAATCGCGGCGCTGATCGCCTGCTTGCTGATGGGCAAGTTCCGCTGCATCGATATGGAGAGCGCCTATAAATCGATCCATTGGCCGAGCATTATTTTGATTGTCGGCATGATGCCGTTCGCGCAGGCGCTGCAAAAGACCGGCGGGGTGGATCTGATTGTCAGCGGGCTGATGGACGTCGCCGGCGGCGCGGGGCCGCGCGTGATGCTGCTGTGCCTGTTCGTCTTGTGCGCCACCATCGGCCTGTTTATTTCCAACACCGCGACGGCGGTGCTGATGGCGCCGATCGCCATTGCCGCCGCGCGCGAAATGGGGGTATCGCCATACCCGTTCGCGATGATTATCGCCGTCGCCGCGTCCGCCGCCTTTATGACGCCGGTCTCTTCACCGGTCAATACGCTGGTGCTGGGGCCGGGCAATTACAAGTTCGGCGATTTCGTGCGGCTCGGCGTGCCGTTCACCCTGTTGGTGATGGCGGTCAGCGTGATTGTGGTGCCGTGGCTCTACGGTTTTTAACGGCGCAGCGAGGCTGCGCCGGCGGGGTTACAGCGAGCTGTCGAGGCTGATTTCGTCCAGCGACAGGCTGAAGCTGGGAATGAACACCTCCATGAAGTAGTCCATTTCCGGGCTGCGGCGCTGCTCCAGGGTTTTATCCAGCCGCGCCTTGGCCAGGGTGAATTCGTTGTTGCCGGCGGACAGCTCCTCCAGGCATTTCAGATAGGCGCACAGTGCGTCCGCCTGCTTCACCACCTGCTTTTCATCTTCGCTGTAGTAGTGCTCATCGAGAATGGTGCGGAAATCGTTGCGCAGCTCAGCGGGGATCATGTCCAGCAGCTTTTGCTGGGCGATCTTCTCGATCTTCTTGTACTCGTGGGCGATCTGCGGATTGTAGTACTTGATCGGCGTCGGCATGTCGCCGGTGATCACTTCGCTGGCGTCGTGGTACATCGCCAGCAGGGCAACGCGGTCGGCGTTGAGATTGCCGTTGAATTTGCGGTTCTTGATCACCGCCAACGCGTGGGCGACAAAGGCCACCTGCAGACTGTGTTCGGAGACGTTCTCGGTACGCACGTTGCGCATCAGTGGCCAGCGGTTGATCAGTTTCAGGCGGGACAGATGGGCGAAGAAATGGCTCTGGCTCATGGTGCTCTCTTTAACGGCAAGTGAGGGCCCCATTGTGAAGCAGTGACGGCGAATTTTGCAACCGGGCAATGAGAGAAGGGCGCAGCAAGGCGCTGCGCCCCAGGCGATTACTGATGGTAGCCTTCAAGGAAACGGCCCAGCTTGCCGACCGCCATTTCCAGCTCGTCTACGCGCGGCAGGGTGACGATACGCACGTGATCCGGGTAGGGCCAGTTGAATGCGGTCCCCTGCACCAGCAGCACTTTTTCCTGCAGCAGCAGATCCAGCACCAGTTTCTGGTCGTCATGGATATTGAAGCGTTTGGCATCGATGCGCGGGAACATATACAGCGCGCCCTGCGGCTTCACGCATGAGACGCCCGGAATGTCGTTGAGCAGTTCCCAGGTGCGGTTGCGCTGTTCGTACAGACGGCCGCCGGGCTGAATGAATTCGCTGATACTTTGATAACCGCCCAGCGCGGTCTGAATGGCGTGCTGCATCGGCACGTTGGCGCACAGGCGCATCGAAGCCAGCATCTCCAGCCCTTCGATATAGCCTTTGGCGTGCTTCTTCGGCCCGTTCAGCACCATCCAGCCTTGACGGAAGCCCGCCACGCGGTAGGTTTTCGACAGGCCGTTGAAGGTCACGGTCAACAGATCCGGCGCCAGCGCAGCGATTGAATGATGCTCCGCTTCGTCATACAGGATCTTGTCGTAGATTTCGTCGGCGAAGATGATCAGGTTGTGTTGGCGGGCGATCTCGACGATCTGCTCCAGCAGCGCTTTGCTGTACACCGCGCCGGTCGGGTTGTTCGGGTTGATGATCACGATGCCGCGGGTGCGCGGGGTGATCTTGCTGATGATGTCGTCCAGATCCGGGAACCAGCCGGCCTGCTCATCGCACAGGTAATGTACGGCCTTGCCGCCGGACAGCGAGACCGCGGCGGTCCACAGCGGATAGTCCGGCGCCGGCACCAGCATTTCGTCGCCGCTGTTGAGCAGCGCCTGCATGGATTGAACGATCAGCTCGGAGACGCCGTTGCCAATGTAGATATCCTCAACGGTCACGTCACGCATGTTGCGCGCCTGATAGTGCTGCATGATCGCTTTACGCGCCGAGAAGAGGCCCTTGGAGTCGGAGTAACCTTGCGCCGTGGGCAGATTGCGGATCACGTCGACCAGGATTTCGTCCGGGGCGTCGAAGCCGAACGGGGCAGGGTTGCCGATGTTCAGTTTCAGGACTTTGTTGCCTTCTTCTTCAAGACGTTTAGCTTCTTTAAGCACCGGGCCGCGAATGTCATAGCAGACGTTGTCCAGTTTGCTGGATTTCTCAATGGGGGACATAAAAAGTTGAGCCTTTTGCTGGGATAGGGGCGCTCCTACCGTGGGACGCCGCAACCCGCCCAATGTACTCCTGGCGTAGTTGCTTTTGAAGGGTTTTGCACGCCTTTGGTGCAAATGCATGTCGTAACGGGGGATTTTAGTTATGATAAGCAAAGGTAAAGTTATTTTGTGGTTCATAATTTCATGAACTATAATTTTACTAGGGTTTTGTTCTGTGAAATTGCGTGTCGATAAACGAGACGTGCCGGCGATCGCGGCCGGTAGCAGTGAAATGATAAGCCGAAAGTGAGAATGGGCTTCAATAAACTGTAAAGGAACGATAATACCGGAGTTGTCTGATAGCGGGTTGCCGGTTAGCGCACCACACTAAGAAAATGGCATATTTACATTAGCTTTACTTTATATTTCAGCTTAAGCATTGTTTATGTGGTTATAGGATTATTATTTAAAGTAAAAATCTTACTGATTGAATTTATTAAATTCATTGAGTGATAACACGAAGTTGGTGCCGTTAATTATTTATTTTTCTTACTCTGTAATGCAGTCTGAACGCCGGTTGATAAGGATTCTCAGTAGCACGAATGGAGTGGAAATTAGGCGGTATCAATGAGTAAAATCTCAGGTTCGGTGGGGGTTTTCCCTTTCCACCGGTATTCAGTCTCCCGCGTTCTATAAGCACCATCGATAGATCGCATTTTAAAAGGCGATAGAGGTAACGAATCATAAGTAATTTTTTTGCCCTCCACTTATGAGTGGGGTACTGTCATAACAGGCTCCGTCCTTTTCAACGGCGTCTGAGAAACACACCAGGGTAGTAGTTCGTAAATTAGAATTTAAAAAAGTGAAGAATACACTATGACAACTGCAAATCGTCCGATACTTAATCTCGACCTCGATCTGCTAAGAACCTTTGTTGCGGTTGCTGATTTGAATACCTTCGCGGCGGCGGCTGTTGCCGTTTGCCGTACGCAATCAGCCGTCAGCCAACAAATGCAGCGATTAGAGCAACTGGTCGGCAAAGAACTGTTTGCCCGCCATGGGCGCAACAAACTCCTGACTGAGCATGGTATTCAGCTTCTCGGTTATGCCAGGAAGATCCTGCGCTTTAACGACGAAGCCTGTACCTCGCTGATGTACAACAATATTAAAGGTGTTCTGACCATCGGCGCTTCCGACGACACCGCCGATACCATTCTGCCTTTCCTGTTGAACCGTGTGACCGCCATCTATCCGAAGCTGGCCATTGACGTGCGCGTAAAGCGCAGCACGACGATGGTCGATCTGCTGGAAGAGGGTGAGATCGATCTGGCGGTGACCACGGCCGATCCGGCCGGGCACCCGCACATCGTGCTGCGCACGTCGCCGACGCTGTGGTACTGCGCTGCCGATTACCACTATCAGGCCGGCGAACCTATCCCGCTGGTGGTGATGGATGAACCAAGCCCGTTCCGCGCGCTGGCGATCAAACAGTTGGACGAAGCCGGTATCCCGTGGCGTATCGCCTACGTCGCCTCCACGCTGTCTGCGGTGCGGGCGGCCTGTAAGGCCGGCCTGGGCGTGACCGCGCGGCCGATCGAGATGATGAGCCCCGATCTGCGGGTGCTGGGCGCGGTGGAAGGTTTGCCGCCGCTGCCGGATACCCAGTATGCGCTGTGCAAAAACGCGCAGTGCAGCAACGAACTGGCAATGGCCATCTTCAGCGCGATGCAGGGCGGCAATGACGGCTATGGCTTCAACGGCGCGGAAGCCGGTCTCCAGGGCGATCAGGATGATGCCAGCCTGGTGGACGAAGAAGAATAACGCCGCGGCGTGATATCTGATGAAAAACCTCTGCTTCGGCGGAGGTTTTTTTTGGCCGTTTTTTAATGATTTCTACTGTTATAGAGGTTTAAGTGTGATTTTGTTATGAGTTTCCTGTTTTATTAACTTTTAAGCGTTGCTGAAAAGAGAATTTGACCGGGTTTAAGATGCTGGGTTTATTTTTTGAACAATAAGATTGAATGAGTTAAAGGCATGGTAATAGCAGGGTTATTTTGTTAGCTTATGGCGGCCGTTTTTGCGGCTTAATTTGAGGAAAATTGTTAAAGGGCCACACTTTTTTTGAGGATTTATGCTGAAAACGTGTCCTGGATCAAAAAAATACCCCTAGGTAGTGAGTGGAAGAACAGGGAATTCCTGAGACAATGGTATAGTAAAACTGAAATGTGCATGTTGGTTTATATCTATCTGTTTCTACACAAAAATTAACTGACACGATTTAGCCTGTCCCTGGCGCATCAAATGTTAATCAAATGATACGTATGTAAACTAGTGTGTAGATACTTTTGTCAAAGTTGACAAAAGGTTATAGAAAGGAGTAAAAAGCCCACAGAAAAACGCTGCCTAACTCGCTGTAAAAGCAGTTTGTTTGTGTGGTTATTTATCCTTCCCTTAAATCGATGTGGCGCACTAACTGCCGGTGACAAGAGCAGTGCGATCGACGCCACTTTTGATGAGTAAGCATAGAGTATGTCAACAACCACTGAAGTTATCGCTCATCACTGGGCGCTCGCCGTATTTCTCGTCGTGGCTATCGGGCTTTGCGGCTTAATGCTGCTGGGTGCGTTCTTCTTGGGCGGGAGAGCCCGGGCGCGCGCCAAACACACCCCGTTTGAATCAGGCATCGACTCGGTCGGCACGGCGCGCATGCGCTTGTCCGCCAAGTTCTACCTGGTGGCCATGTTCTTCGTTATTTTCGACGTTGAAGCCTTATACCTGTATGCCTGGTCGGTCTCGATTCGCGAGAGCGGCTGGGTGGGCTTTATCGAAGCCGCCATTTTCATTTTGGTGCTATTGGCCGGTCTGGTTTATCTGGTGCGCATCGGCGCGTTGGATTGGACTCCGGCGCGTTCCCAACGCCGCAGCAAACCGAGCACGATCACTAACACCAACAGTCATCCGCAGTAACAGCGAGGCATTAAGATGGACTATACGCTCACCCGCATAGACCCGAACGGTGAGAACGACCGTTATCCCCTGCAAAAACAGGAGATCGTCGCCGATCCCCTGGAACAACAGGTTCACCGCACGGTTTACATGGGTAAACTCGAACATGCGCTGCATGACATGGTGAACTGGGGGCGTAAAAACTCTATTTGGCCGTATAACTTCGGCCTTTCGTGCTGTTACGTGGAGATGGTGACGTCGTTTACCGCCGTTCACGACGTGGCGCGTTTCGGTGCGGAAGTGTTGCGCGCCTCCCCGCGTCAGGCTGACCTGATGGTGGTGGCCGGCACCTGCTTCACCAAGATGGCTCCGGTCATCCAGCGCCTGTACGAGCAGATGCTGGAACCGAAATGGGTGATTTCGATGGGCGCCTGCGCCAACTCCGGCGGCATGTACGACATCTATTCCGTGGTGCAGGGCGTGGACAAGTTCCTGCCGGTCGACGTGTACATTCCCGGCTGCCCACCGCGTCCGGAAGCCTACATGCAAGCGCTGATGCTGTTGCAGGAATCCATCGGCAAAGAACGTCGCCCGCTGTCGTGGGTTGTCGGCGATCAGGGCGTTTACCGCGCCAATATGCAGTCTGAAAGAGAGCGTAAACACGGCGAGCGCATCGCGGTGACCAACCTCCGGACGCCTGACGAGATTTAAGACGTTCATTTAACGTCCATCTTAGTGCGCTATTGGTTAACACAGCGAAAAGTGAAACTTGCGGCGAATAACCCTTTAGTGTGGTGAAAAAAAATTATGACAGATTTGACGACGCACGACGCCTTGCCTGCCTGGCAGACCCGAGATCACCTTGACGACCCGGTGATCGGCGAACTGCGCAACCGTTTTGGGCCGGAAGCCTTTACTGTTCAGGCCACCCGCACCGGCATGCCCGTGGTATGGGTTAAACCTGACCAGTTACTGGAAGTAATGACGTTCCTGAGAAAACAGCCGAAGCCGTATGTCATGCTGTTCGATCTGCATGGCGTGGACGAACGTCTTCGCACCCACCGCGACGGCCTGCCCGCTGCGGATTTCTCCGTTTTCTACCATCTGATCTCCATCGAGCGCAACCGCGACATCATGCTGAAGGTGGCGCTGTCTGAAAAAGACCTGCACGTGCCGACGGCGACCAAGGTGTTCCCGAACGCCAACTGGTACGAGCGCGAAACCTGGGAAATGTTCGGCATCACCTTCGACGGCCACCCGCACCTGTCGCGCATCATGATGCCGCAGACCTGGGAAGGGCACCCGCTGCGTAAGGACTACCCGGCGCGCGCCACCGAATTCGATCCTTTCGTGCTGACCAAGCAGAAAGAAGATCTGGAGATGGAAGCGCTGACCTTCAAGCCGGAAGACTGGGGCATGAAGCGCGGCACCGAGAACGAAGACTTCATGTTCCTCAACCTCGGCCCGAACCACCCGTCCGCGCACGGTGCGTTCCGCATCATTCTGCAGCTGGACGGCGAAGAGATCGTCGACTGCGTGCCGGATATCGGCTATCACCACCGCGGCGCCGAGAAGATGGGCGAGCGTCAATCCTGGCACAGCTACATCCCGTACACCGACCGCATCGAGTACCTCGGCGGCTGCGTGAACGAAATGCCTTACGTGTTGGCGGTTGAAAAGCTGGCCGGCATCAAGGTGCCTGAGCGCGTCGACACCATCCGCGTGATGCTGTCCGAACTGTTCCGCATCAACAGCCACCTGCTGTACATCTCCACCTTCATTCAGGACGTCGGCGCGATGACCCCGGTGTTCTTCGCCTTTACCGACCGTCAGAAGATCTACGATCTGGTGGAAGCGATCACCGGCTTCCGTATGCACCCGGCCTGGTTCCGCATCGGCGGCGTCGCGCACGATCTGCCGCGCGGTTGGGATCGCCTGCTGCGTGAATTCCTCGACTGGATGCCGAAGCGTCTGGACTCCTACGTGAAAGCGGCGCTGAAGAACAGCATCCTGAAAGGCCGCTCCATCGGCGTCGCGTCTTATAACGCCAAAGAAGCGCTGGAGTGGGGCGTGACCGGCGCCGGCCTGCGCGCGACCGGCGTTGAGTTCGACGTGCGTAAATGGCGCCCGTACTCCGGCTACGAGAACTTCGACTTCGAAGTGCCGGTCGGCGACGGCACCAGCGACTGCTACACCCGCGTGATGCTAAAGGTGGAAGAGCTGCGCCAGAGCCTGCGCATCCTCGAACAGTGCCTGAACAACATGCCGGAAGGCCCGTTCAAGGCCGATCACCCGCTGACTACGCCGCCGCCGAAAGAGCGCACGCTGCAGCACATTGAAACGCTGATCACCCACTTCCTGCAGGTTTCCTGGGGCCCGGTGATGCCAGCCAACGAATCATTCCAGATGATTGAAGCCACCAAAGGGATCAACAGCTACTACCTGACCAGCGACGGCAGCACCATGAGCTACCGCACCCGGGTACGTACGCCGAGCTTTGCGCACCTGCAGCAGATCCCATCGGTCATCCGTGGCAGCCTGGTTTCCGACCTGATCGTCTATCTGGGTAGTATCGATTTTGTAATGTCAGATGTGGACCGCTAACTATGCATGATCAAAAAGACAATCACGCAGTCAATGATGCGCTCGAGCCCATCAACGCAGCCGCTCCTCAGAGCGGCGTTGATGCATTTGTACTGAGCGCGGAAGAACGTGATGCGATCGAGCACGAAAAGCACCATTACGAGGATCCGCGCGCCGCTTCCATCGAAGCACTGAAAATTGTGCAGAAGCAGCGCGGTTGGGTTCCGGACGGTGCGATTTACGCCATCGCGGAAGTGCTGGGCATCCCCGCCAGCGACGTAGAAGGCGTGGCCACGTTCTACAGCCAGATTTTCCGTCAGCCAGTAGGACGTCACGTGATCCGTTATTGTGACAGCGTTGTTTGTCACATCACCGGTTACCAGGGCATTCAGGCCGCTATCGAGAAGAAGCTGAACATCAAGCCGGGTCAAACCACCTTTGATGGCCGCTTCACGCTGTTGCCGACCTGCTGTCTGGGTAACTGCGATAAAGGGCCGACCATGATGATTGATGAGGACACTCACAGTCAGCTGAAGCCTGAAGATATCGAGACGCTACTGGAGCAGTATCAATGACCAAGCACATTGTACGCACTCCCGAAACGCATCCGCTGACCTGGCGTCTGCGCGATGACAAGCAGCCGCTGTGGCTGGACGAATATCGCAGCAAAAACGGCTATGCCGGTGCGGAAAAGGCCCTGAAGGGCCTGGCGCCCGACGAGATCGTCAGCCTGGTGAAAGATTCCGGGCTGAAGGGCCGCGGCGGCGCGGGCTTCTCCACCGGTTTGAAGTGGAGCCTGATGCCGAAGGACGAATCCATGAACATCCGTTACCTGCTGTGTAACGCCGATGAGATGGAACCGGGCACCTATAAAGACCGCCTGCTGATGGAACAGCTGCCGCACCTGTTGGTGGAAGGCATGCTGATCTCCGCGTTCGCGCTGAAAGCCTACCGTGGCTACATCTTCCTGCGCGGTGAGTACATCGAAGCGGCGGCGCATCTGCGTCGCGCCATCGCGGAAGCCACCGAAGCCGGCTATCTGGGCAAGAACATTCTCGGCACCGGGTTTGATTTCGAGCTGATCGTGCACACCGGCGCCGGCCGTTACATCTGCGGCGAAGAAACCGCGCTGATCAACTCGCTGGAAGGCCGCCGCGCCAACCCGCGCTCCAAGCCGCCATTCCCGGCCAGCGCCGGCGTGTGGGGCAAGCCGACCTGCGTCAACAACGTCGAAACGTTGTGCAACGTGCCGGCCATTCTGGCGAACGGCGTGGAGTGGTACACCGGCATCTCCGGCAGTGAAGACAAAGGCACCAAGCTGATGGGCTTCTCCGGCCGGGTGAAAAACCCGGGCGTCTGGGAGCTGCCGTTCGGCACCACCGCGCGTGAAATCCTGGAAGACTACGCCGGCGGCATGCGCGACGGTCTGCGCTTCAAAGCCTGGCAGCCGGGCGGCGCGGGCACCGACTTCCTGACCGCCGATCACCTCGACCTGCCGATGGAATACGGCGCGATCGGTAAAGCCGGCAGCCGTCTCGGCACCGCGCTGGCGATGGCGGTAGACCACGAAATCGGCATGGTGCCGCTGGTGCGCAACCTGGAAGAGTTCTTCGCCCGCGAGTCCTGCGGCTGGTGTACGCCATGCCGCGACGGCCTGCCGTGGAGCGTGAAGATCCTGCGTGCGTTGGAAAACGGCGAAGGGCAGCCGGGGGATATTGAAACCCTCGAACAGCTGTGCCGTTCCCTCGGCCCGGGCAAAACCTTCTGCGCCCACGCGCCAGGTGCCGTAGAGCCACTGCAAAGCGCGATTAAATATTTCCGTGAAGAGTTCGAGGCGGGTATCGCCGTGCAGCACTTCGGCAACGCCCATGCGATTGGCGGCATTCAGCCGAACAATCTGCTGAAGCAGCGCTGGTAAGCCGAATTCGCCCGAACACGGCCAGAATTTTTGATTAACGCCTGCCGCAAGGCAGGCCACTTGGAAGCATGCTGACTATGGCTACGATTCATGTAGACGGCAAAGAGTATGAGGTAGACGGGGCGGACAACCTGCTGCAGGCTTGTCTCTCCCTCGGCCTTGATATTCCTTACTTTTGCTGGCATCCGGCGCTGGGAAGCGTCGGCGCTTGCCGCCAATGTGCGGTAAAGCAATACCAAAACGCGGAAGATACGCGCGGCCGTTTGGTGATGTCCTGTATGACCCCGGCATCCGATGGCACCTTTATCTCTATCGATGACGGCGAAGCGAAGCAGTTCCGTGAAAGCGTGGTTGAGTGGTTGATGACCAACCACCCGCACGATTGCCCGGTGTGTGAGGAAGGCGGTAACTGTCACCTGCAGGATATGACGGTAATGACCGGCCACAGCTTCCGTCGCTACCGCTTCACCAAGCGCACCCACAACAATCAGGAACTGGGGCCGTTTATTTCGCACGAGATGAACCGCTGCATCGCCTGCTATCGCTGCGTGCGTTACTACAAAGACTATGCGGACGGCACCGACTTCGGCGTGTACGGCGCGCACGACAACGTCTACTTCGGTCGCCCGGAAAGCGGCACGCTGGAAAGCGAGTTCTCCGGCAACCTGGTGGAAGTGTGCCCGACCGGCGTCTTCACCGACAAAACGCACTCCGAGCGTTACAACCGTAAATGGGACATGCAGTTCGCGCCGAGCATTTGCCAGCAGTGCAGCATCGGCTGTAACACCAGCCCGGGCGAGCGCTATGGTGAGCTGCGCCGTATCGAAAACCGTTACAACGGCAGCGTGAACCACTACTTCCTGTGCGACCGCGGCCGTTTCGGTTACGGCTACGTCAACCAGAAAGATCGTCCGCGTCAACCGCAGCAGCTGCGCGGCGACGACTGGATCACCCTGAACGCCGAGCAGGCGATGCAGGGCGCGGCGGACATCCTGCGTCAGGCGAAGAAAACCATCGGCATCGGCTCCCCGCGCGCCAGCCTGGAAAGCAACTTCGCACTGCGCGAGCTGGTCGGCGCCGAGAACTACTACACCGGTATCGCTCAGGCGGAGCAATCACGCCTGGCGCTGATGCTGAACGTGCTGAAAAACGGCGGCGTCCATACGCCGGCGCTGCGTGAGATCGAAGATTACGACGCGGTGCTGGTGCTGGGCGAAGACCTGACGCAAACCGGCGCGCGCATCGCGCTGTCCGTGCGTCAGGCCGTCAAGGGCAAAGCCCGCGCGATGGCGGCGGCGCAACGCGTGGCCGACTGGCAGATCGCGGCGGTGCAGAATATCGGCCAACACGCCAAGTATCCGTTGTTCACCACCAACGTCGACAACACTCGTCTGGATGACATCGCCGCCTGGAACTACCGCGCGCCGGTAGACGAGCAGGCGCGCTTCGGCTTCGCCATCGCTCACGCGCTGGATAGCGCAGCGCCGGCGGTGAACGATCTGGCTGAAGGCCTGAACAAGAAAGTCGACATCATCGTGCAGGCGCTGACCGGCGCACGCAAACCGCTGATCGTGACCGGCAGCAACGCCGGCAGCGAAGCCATCATCGAAGCGGCGGCCAACATCGCCAAAGCGTTGAAGGGCCGCGGTTCCGACGTCGGCATCACCTTCGTGGCGGGCGCAGCCAACAGCATGGGCCTGGCGATGATCGGCGGCGGTTCGCTCGATCAGGCGCTGGAACAGCTGGCGAGCGGCGCAGCCGACACCGCCATCGTGATGGAAAACGATCTCTATCGCCATGCGCCGGCGGCGCAGGTGGACGCGGCGTTGGCCAAGGTCAATAACCTGATCGTCGCCGACCACCAGCGCACCGCGATCATGGACAAAGCCAATCTGATCCTCTCCTCGGCCAGCTTCGCCGAGAGCGACGGTACGCTGATCAACCAGGAAGGCCGCGCGCAGCGCTTCTTCCAGGTATACGATCCGGCTTACTACGACGACGCCAAGAAGAATCAGTTCACCGTGATGCTGGAAAGCTGGCGCTGGATGCACTCGCTGCACTCCACCTACACCAGCCGCCACGTGGACTGGACCCAGCTCGATGACGTGATCGCCGCTTGCGTCGCCGCGTTGCCGCAGCTGCAGGGCATCGTCGATGCCGCGCCGGACGCGACGTTCCGCATTCGCGGTCAGAAGCTGGCGCGTTCGCCGCACCGTTCCAGCGGCCGTACCGCCATGCGCGCCAACATCAGCGTGCACGAGCCGCGTCAGCCGCAGGATAAAGACACCATGTTCGCCTTCTCGATGGAAGGGAACAACAGCCCGCTGGCCGATCGTCAGCAGATCCCGTTCGCCTGGGCGCCAGGCTGGAACTCACCGCAGGCATGGAACAAGTTCCAGGCCGAAGTGGGCGGCAAACTGCGCCATGGCGATCCGGGCGTGCGCCTGATCGAAGCGGGGGAGGGCAGCCTCGGTTACTTCGACCGCGTGCCTGCCGCGTTCAATCCGAACGACGGCTGGCGTGTCGCGCCTTACTACCACCTGTTCGGCAGCGATGAAATGTCGCAGCGCTCTCACGTGATCCAGCAGCGTATGCCGGAAGCCTACGTGATGGTCAACCCGGCCGATGCGGCGACGCTTGGCGTTAATGCGGGCAGCCTGGTGGAGTTCAGCTGCGCGGGCCAGACTCTGCGTCTGCCGGTGCGTCTGAGTGAAACCCTGACCCAGGGCCAGGTTGGTTTGCCGCTCGGCTTGCCAGGGATCCCGCCGATCTTGGTGGGTGCTAAGGTAGACAATCTGCAGGAGGCGGCACGATGAGCTGGTTTACCCCTGAGGTGATCGACATCTTGATCGCCATTCTTAAAGCGGTCGTGATCCTGTTGGTGGTCGTGGCGTGCGGGGCATTCATGAGCTTCGGCGAACGCCGCCTGCTCGGCCTGTTCCAGAACCGCTACGGACCGAACCGCGTAGGCTGGGGCGGCTCGCTGCAGCTGGTCGCCGACATGATCAAAATGTTCTTCAAGGAAGACTGGGTGCCGAGATTCTCCGACCGGGTGATCTTCACCCTGGCGCCGATGATCGCCTTTACTTCCCTGTTGCTGGCATTTGCCATCGTGCCGGTCAGCCCGACCTGGGCGGTGTCCGATCTCAACATCGGTATTCTGTTCTTCCTGATGATGGCCGGCCTGGCGGTGTACGCCGTGCTGTTCGCCGGATGGTCGAGCAACAACAAATACTCGCTGTTGGGCGCGATGCGCGCCTCCGCGCAAACCCTGAGCTACGAAGTGTTCATCGGCCTGTCGCTGATGGGCGTGGTGATGCAGGCGGATTCGTTCAACATGCAGGCTATCGTTGAATCTCAGGCGCACGTCTGGAACGTCATTCCGCAGTTCTTCGGCTTCGTGACCTTCGCGATCGCCGGTGTGGCGGTGTGTCACCGTCACCCATTTGACCAGCCGGAAGCCGAGCAGGAACTGGCCGACGGTTACCACATCGAATATTCCGGCATGAAGTTCGGTCTGTTCTTCGTGGGGGAATACATCGGTATCGTCACCGTGTCCGCCCTGATTGTGACGTTGTTCTTCGGCGGCTGGCAGGGTCCGTTCCTGCCGCCATTCATCTGGTTCGCGTTGAAAACGGCCTTCTTCATGATGATGTTCATCCTGATCCGCGCCGCGCTGCCGCGTCCGCGTTATGACCAGGTGATGTCCTTCGGCTGGAAAGTGTGCCTGCCGCTGACGCTGCTGAACCTGCTGGCAACCGCCGCGGTCATTTTGTACAACGCTCAATAAGGGGTGAATAAACCATGACATTGAAAGAGTTAGTGGTTGGTTTCGGCACCCAGATGCGCAGCATTTGGATGATTGGCATGCATGCCTTCGCCAAGCGCGAAACCCAGATGTATCCGGAAGAACCGGTGTACCTGCCGCCACGCTACCGCGGCCGCATCGTGCTGACGCGCGATCCGGACGGCGAAGAGCGCTGCGTCGCCTGTAACCTGTGTGCGGTTGCCTGCCCGGTCGGCTGTATCTCGCTGCAAAAGGCAGAACAGAAAGACGGCCGTTGGTATCCGGAGTTCTTCCGCATCAACTTCTCGCGCTGCATCTTCTGCGGCCTGTGCGAAGAGGCTTGCCCGACTACCGCTATCCAGCTGACGCCGGATTTCGAACTGGGCGAGTACAAGCGTCAGGATCTGGTGTACGAAAAAGAAGATCTGTTGATCTCGGGGCCGGGTAAATATCCGGAATATAACTTCTACCGGATGGCCGGTATGGCGATTGACGGCAAAGCCAAAGGCGAAGCCGAAAACGAAGCCAAACCGATCGACGTCAAAGGTCTGTTGCCCTAAGGAGCCAGCAAGCATGGAAATTGCATTTTATCTGGCAGGTTTGATTGCGGTGGCCGCGACGATTCGCGTGATCACCCATACCAACCCTGTGCATGCGCTGCTGTATCTGATCGTCTCGTTATTGGCGATCTCGGCAGTCTTCTTCTCTCTCGGCGCCTACTTTGCCGCCGCATTGGAAATCATCGTTTATGCGGGCGCCATCATGGTGCTGTTCGTGTTCGTGGTGATGATGCTGAACCTCGGCAACGTGCAGCAGCAAGAGCGCGACTGGATGAAGCCGACGGTGTGGATCGGGCCTGGCCTGCTGTCACTGGCGCTGCTGGTGGTATTGATCGTTGCGATCCGCAGCGTATCCGATCAGGGCATCAGCGGTGAGATGGTTGACGCGAAGGCGGTGGGCATCAGCCTGTTCGGGCCTTACGTATTGGCGGTTGAGCTGGCTTCAATGCTGCTGTTGGCGGGTCTGGTTGTCGCCTTCCATATCGGCCGCGAGCACAAGCCTGGCGAGGTGCTGAGCAACGTGCCGGTGGGTGGCGAAATGGCGAGAAGAAAATCGGAGGAGCAAGCATGATCCCTCTTCAACACGGCCTGATCCTGGCGGCTATCCTGTTTGTGCTCGGGTTGACCGGGCTGCTGGTGCGCCGCAACCTGCTGTTTATGCTGATCAGCCTGGAAGTGATGATCAACGCTGCGGCGTTGGCGTTTATCGTGGCGGGAAGCTACTGGGGCCAGGCGGACGGGCAGGTGATGTACATCCTGGCGATCAGCCTGGCGGCAGCCGAGGCCAGTATCGGCCTGGCGCTGCTGCTGCAGCTCTACCGTCGTCGTCATACCCTGAATATTGATACTGTCAGTGAGATGCGCGGATGAACCTATTATATTTAACAATTCTGCTACCGCTGATCGGGTTCCTGCTGTTGGCATTTTCCCGCGGTCGCTGGTCTGAGAACACGGCGGCCACCGTCGGCGTGGGCTCTATCGGCCTGGCTGCGCTGGTCACGGTGTATGTGGCGATGGATTTCTTCGCCCAGAAAGCCGCCGGCGTGCAGCTGTTCGAGCAAAGCCTGTGGACCTGGATGGCCGTCGGCAACTTCAATATCGGCGTGACACTGGTGCTGGACGGCCTGTCGCTGACCATGCTGTCGGTGGTCACCGGCGTCGGCTTCTTCATCCACATGTTCGCTTCCTGGTACATGCGCGGTGAAGAGGGCTATTCGCGCTTCTTCGCCTACACCAACCTGTTTATCGCCAGCATGGTGGTCTTGGTGCTGGCGGACAACCTGCTGCTGATGTATCTGGGTTGGGAAGGCGTGGGCCTGTGCAGCTACCTGTTGATCGGCTTCTACTACAAAGATCCGGCCAACGGCGCGGCGGCGATGAAAGCCTTTATCGTCACCCGCGTGGGCGACGTGTTCCTGGCGTTCGCGCTGTTCATCCTCTACAACGAGCTGGGCACGCTGAACATCCGCGAGCTGATGATCCTGGCGCCGCAGAAACTGGCGGTGGGCGATACGGCCATCACCTGGGCGACGCTGATGCTGCTGGGCGGCGCGGTCGGTAAATCGGCGCAGCTGCCGTTGCAAACCTGGCTGGCGGACGCGATGGCGGGCCCAACCCCGGTTTCCGCACTTATCCACGCGGCGACCATGGTGACCGCAGGCGTCTACCTGATCGCCCGCACGCACGGCCTGTTCCTGATGGCGCCGGAAGTGCTGCATCTGGTGGGCATCGTCGGTGCGGTCACTCTGCTGCTGGCCGGCTTCGCCGCGCTGGTGCAGACCGACATCAAGCGCGTGCTCGCTTACTCCACCATGAGCCAGATCGGTTACATGTTCCTGGCGCTGGGCGTGCAGGCATGGGACGCGGCGATCTTCCACCTGATGACTCACGCGTTCTTCAAGGCGCTGCTGTTCCTGTCGTCCGGTTCGGTGATCCTGGCTTGCCACCACGAGCAAAACATCTTCAAGATGGGCGGCCTGCGCAAGAGCATCCCGCTGGTGTACGTCTGCTTCCTGGTAGGTGGCGCGGCGCTGTCTGCGTTGCCGCTGGTCACGGCGGGCTTCTTCAGTAAGGACGAGATCCTGGCGGGCGCGATGGCCAACGGCCACATCAACCTGATGGTTGCCGGCCTGGTCGGTGCGTTCATGACCTCGCTGTACACCTTCCGTATGATTTTCATCGTGTTCCATGGCGAAGAGAAAATCAAAGCGCATGCCGGTAAAGGCATCACTCACCACCTGCCGCTGCTGGTTCTGCTGGTGCTGTCCACCTTCGTCGGCGCGATGATCGTGCCGCCGTTGCAGGGTGTGCTGCCGGAGACGACCGAACTGGCGCACGGCAGCGTGCTGACGCTTGAAATCACCTCCGGCGTGGTGGCTATCGTCGGCATTCTGCTGGCGGCCGCGCTGTGGCTGGGCAAACGCAGCCTGGTCAACAGCATTGCCAACAGCGCGCCGGGGCGTTTCTTCTCGACCTGGTGGTTCCATGCCTGGGGCTTCGACTGGCTGTATGACAAAGTGTTCGTCAAGCCGTACCTGGGCATTGCGAAGCTGCTGCAACGCGATCCGCTGAACTCGCTGATGAACCTGCCGGCCGTCTTCTCCCGCTGGGGGAACCGCGGTCTGACGGTGAGCGAGAACGGCCAGGTGCGTTGGTATATAGCGTCTATGGGTGTGGGTGCAGTGGTCGTATTGGCTCTGTTGATTCTGGTTTAATTGAATAATTTAAACAGACGCATTTTTCGGGCGTAGCGCCGGGCAGGCGCTACGTACAAAGTTTGAAATTATTCGTATAAGGGACACAAAACGCCATGCTATTACCTTGGCTAATTCTTATCCCCTTTATCGGCGGTCTGCTGTGTTGGCAGCTTGAGCGCTTCGGTACTAAGGTGCCGCGCTGGATAGCGCTGATCGCAATGGGGCTGACGTTGGCGCTCTCTCTGCAGCTGTGGATGCAGGGCGGCTATACATTGACCACGCCGAAAGGCATTCCGCAGTGGCAGAGCGAATTCCTGCTGCCGTGGATCCCGCGCTTCGGCATCTCCATCCACCTGGCGCTGGACGGTCTGTCACTGCTGATGGTGGTGTTGACCGGTCTGCTGGGCGTGCTGGCGATCCTCTGTTCCTGGCGTGAAATCCAGAAGTATCAGGGCTTCTTCCACCTTAACCTGCTGTGGATCCTGGGCGGCGTTATCGGCGTGTTCCTCGCCATCGACATGTTCCTGTTCTTCTTCTTCTGGGAAATGATGTTGGTGCCGATGTACTTCCTGATCGCGCTGTGGGGCCACAAGGCGTCGGACGGTAAAACCCGCATCACCGCAGCGACCAAGTTCTTCATCTACACCCAGGCCAGCGGTCTGGTGATGCTGATTGCGATCCTGGGCCTGGTGTTCGTGCACTACAACGCCACCGGCGTGTGGACCTTCGATTACGAAGACCTGCTGCAAACGCCGATGTCCCACAACGTGCAATATCTGCTGATGCTGGGCTTCTTCATCGCCTTCGCGGTGAAAATGCCGGTGGTGCCGCTGCACGGCTGGTTGCCGGACGCGCACAGCCAGGCGCCGACTGCAGGTTCCGTCGACCTGGCGGGCATCTTGCTGAAAACCGCGGCCTACGGCCTGCTGCGTTTCAGCCTGCCGCTGTTCCCTGAGGCTTCACACGAGTTCGCGCCAATCGCCATGTGGCTGGGCGTGGTCGGTATCTTCTACGGCGCCTGGATGGCGTTCGCGCAGACCGACATCAAGCGTCTTATCGCTTACACCTCGGTCTCGCACATGGGCTTCGTGCTGATCGCCATCTACACCGGCAGCCAGCTGGCTTACCAGGGCGCCGTGATCCAGATGATCGCGCACGGTCTGTCCGCCGCCGGTATGTTTATCATCTGCGGCCAGCTGTATGAACGTCTGCACACCCGCGACATGCGTCAGATGGGCGGCCTGTGGGGGCGTATCAAGTTCATCCCCGCGCTGTCGCTGTTCTTCGCCGTGGCTACGCTGGGGATGCCGGGCACCGGTAACTTCGTCGGCGAATTCATGATTCTGTTCGGCAGCTACCAGGTGGTGCCGGTGATCACCGTGATCTCCACCTTCGGTCTGGTGTTCGCTTCGGTTTACTCGCTGATCATGATGCAGCGCGCTTACTACGGTGCGCCTAAGTCAGACCAGCCGCTGCAGGGCATGACCGCGCGCGAACTGTTCATCATTCTGCTGCTGGTGGTGTTGCTGGTTCTGCTGGGGGTTTACCCGCAGCCGATTCTGGATACTTCCAACGCGGCGATGAGCAACGTGCAACACTGGTTTGGTTCGTCAGTTTCAGCAATTTCAACAACAAGGCCGTAATTCGCCATGACAATAACTCCTCAACAACTGATCGCACTGCTGCCGCTGTTGATCGTCGGATTGACGGTGGTGGTTGTGATGCTAGGCATTGCGTGGCGACGCGACCACTTTATCAACGCCACCCTGACCGTGATCGGTCTCAACCTGGCGCTGCTTTCGCTGTACTTTGTCGGCCAGGCAGGCCCAATGGACGTCACCCCGCTGCTGCGGGTTGACGGCTACTCGATGTTCTACACCGGGCTGGTGCTGCTGGCGAGTCTGGCGACCTGCACCTTCGCCTATCCGTGGCTGGTCGGCTATCCGGATAACCGCGAAGAGTTCTACCTGCTGGTGCTGATCGCCGCCCTGGGCGGCATCCTGCTGGCGAGCGCCAACCATCTGGCTTCGCTGTTCATCGGTATCGAGCTGATCTCGCTGCCGCTGTTCGGCCTGGTGGGCTACGCCTACCGCCAGAAGCGCCCGCTGGAAGCCGCCATCAAGTACATGCTGCTGTCCGCCGCCGCGTCGTCGTTCCTGCTGTTCGGCATGGCGCTGCTGTATGCCGAGTCCGGCGATCTGTCGCTGGCCGGCCTCGGCAAGAGCCTGCAGGAAAACATGATGCACCAGCCGCTGATCCTGGCCGGTATGGGCATGATGATCGTCGGTCTGGGCTTCAAGCTGTCGCTGGTGCCGTTCCAACTGTGGACGCCGGACGTGTATCAGGGCGCGCCTGCGCCGGTCTCGACCTTCCTGGCGACCGCCAGCAAGATCGCAATCTTCGCGGTCGTGATGCGTCTGTTCCTGTATGCCCCGGCCGCCGACAACGAAGCGCTGCGCATGGTGCTGTCGATCATCGCGTTCTGCTCTATCTTGTTCGGCAACCTGATGGCCATCAGCCAGACCAACATCAAGCGTCTGCTGGGCTACTCGTCGATCGCTCACCTGGGCTACCTGCTGGTGGCGCTGATTGCGGTGCAAACGCATCAGCTGTCGCTGGAAACCGCCGGCGTTTACCTGGCCGGTTACCTGTTCAGCAGCCTGGGCGCCTTCGGCGTGGTCAGCCTGATGTCCAGCCCGTACCGCGGCCCGGATGCGGATTCGCTGTTCTCTTACCGCGGTCTGTTCTGGCATAAGCCAATCTTGTCCGCGGTGATGACGGTGATGATGCTGTCGCTGGCCGGTATTCCGATGACGCTGGGCTTTATCGGTAAGTTCTTCGTGATCGCGATGGGCGTCAGCGCACACCTGTGGTGGCTGACCGGCGCAGTCGTGGTAGGCAGCGCCATCGGTCTGTACTACTACCTGCGCGTGACCGTCAGCCTGTTCCTCAGCGCACCGGAATCGCTGCAGCGCGACACCCCGAACAACTGGGCGTTGACCGCCGGTGGCGTCGTGGTGCTGATCTCCGCCGCGCTGGTGCTGCTGTTGGGTGTTTATCCGCAGCCGCTGATTTCGCTGGTGCAGATGGCGCAGCCGACGTTCTGATAACGCTTCAGACAGTAAAAAGGTCGCTTCGGCGGCCTTTTTTTATCGGCGGGAAAAGGGCTTACAAGATCATTTGTGCGGGTTGGCAGCGATAGAGTGCAGCCAGCTTTTCCCGGGTTTTCTTTTGTGGTTTTGAGTGCGGCGCTTCCCATTGGGAAACGGCAGATTGTGTTGTGCCCAATTTCTCCGCCACATCGTATTGTGAGAGGCCACGGAAAATCCGCCAGGCGGCAATCAAGCTGACGTCTTGATTCAGCATGATGGAAACGACTTCATGAGGTACGGTTTCATCATCATGCTCATCGGCGCGATAGGGAATAGACTCGTCGTCATTTCGCTGGCTCACCAGCTTTTTGTATTCATCAAGCGGTAAAACCACATAGAGCGGTTTGCCTGAGTCATCATGGATATACTGCAGCTTCGCCATTCGGCATACCTCTGACTTTCAATAAGTTGTCGATGTTCTGCGTTTTACCTGCTGAATCAGACACACAATAGGTTCTTCATCGACGATCTCAAAAATGATGCGGTAGTTTCCTACGCGCAGGCGGTACTGGTTATCAGCATCGTGCAGTTTTTTAATGTCCAGTCGGACCGCAGGGAAAGCGCCTAATTCTTCAACCTTTGCCGCAATGGCCAACCGGTTCTGAGCAGGCAGCGTCATCAATTGTTTAAGTGCTTTGCGTGACCAGCTAATCTTTGCCATGGTTCCCTCGGGCCGAACGCACGTCCTGTGCGATGATTAGATAATAAGCTTTATATCTTATTATCTCAACCTTGCCGAAGAAAGAGGCGTGATGCTTAGCGCTACCTTTTCATGCGCCGGCACTCAGCCGTAATGGGCGCTAAATGACGTTTCCAGCGCCTGCACCACCGCGCGCACGCGGGCGGCGCGTTGCAAATCGGGATGCAGCACCAGCCAGATATCCACCCAGTCTTTGTTCTCCGGGAACAGACGCACCAGTTCCGGGTCTTTGTCCGCCAAAAAAGCGGAGAGCAGGCCGATGCCCAGCCCGCTGCGGGTGGCGGAACGCAGCAGCAGCTGCGAATTGCATTGCAGCACGACGTTGGGCTCGTGCAGGGCCTCGCCGCAGAAATTGTTCCAGTGGCGCGGCACCAGCTCGCGCGGGAACATCAGCAGATCGTGGCCGCGCAACTGCTCGCCCTTGACCGGCATGCCGCGCCGCGCCAAGTAGTGCTGAGTGGCATACAGGCCCATTTCGATGGTGGCTAACCGTTTGATGATCAGCTCATCGTCATCGGGACGGGCGCCGCGGATCGCCAGATCTGCGCCGTGGTAAGAAATATCGGCGATGTTGACCGCCGTCAGCAGCGTGACGGTGATGGCCGGATAGCGTTCCCGCAGATCTTGCAGCGCAGGCATCACGAAGGCTTCGGCCAGGGTATCGGTGGTGGCGATGCGCACGTTGCCGCACAGGCTTTCGTCACCGCTGGCGGCTTTACGGTTGATCGCCTGCACCGCATTTTCCATCTTCATCACGTCCGCCAGCATTTCCTCCCCCAGCGGGCTGAGGCCGAAGGATTTCGGCGTGCGGATAAACAGCTTGGAGCCGAGCGCATCTTCGAAAGCGGAGAGCCGTCGGCCGACGGTCGCCTGATCGACATTCAGCTGGCTGGCGGCTTTGCGTAGCGTGCCGCAGCGCGCAACGGCGAGAAAAAATCGGGCGTCGTCCCAGTTCATTGCGCACCTCCTCTGTACAGACTGGCGGGAGGGGGAAGGAAGCGGTGTGATGCGGTGTTTATTCTGGTGTGGAGACCGAAAAAAATGCTTCGTATCATCATTATTTATAATGTTTCAGGATATGTATAAATGCATCACCGTGAAGCGGTTTTGCACCTTTATTTTTGTCTGGTAATGCTTATTCTTATCGGCGCTTATGCTGCGACCCGACGCACATTTTACACCAAGGCCACCCTAATGCATAAGCAATACGAATAAGAGCCGGTTCCCGTTATTTCTGGGCGACCGCCAAGTGGGATCGACTCTGAATCAAGTTAGCTCACGATGATATGACTGGATATAAAAAAATGGAGTCTCACGCAGAGATGCTGTGCCCCCCCGTTGCGTTGGCGACGGAGGACGGAGTCAGAGTTACCGTGGCGCCAGGCGCCGAGAAGATGGAACGCAACAACGCCGATGTCATTATTCAAGGCCTTGCAGCGCGCGGCATTCAACATATCTTTTTGGTCCCTGGCAAACTGGTTTATCCGTTAATCACTTCTATTGACCGTTCCGAGATTGTCGGCATCGTCGGTGCCCATGAAACCGCATGCGGATTTATGGCCGATGGCTATGCCCGCGCCAGCCGAAAGTTTGGCGTCTGTTTGGGCATTTCAGGCCCCGGCACCATGAATTTCCTGCCGGCGATGGCCGCCGCGCAAGCCGATAAGATCCCCGTGCTGTACCTGGCCGGCAGCATCGCCACCTATCATGAGGCGCAGGGCGCTTTTCAGGACGGCAGCAACAGCGGCATCGATGAGCTGACCATCGTCAAACCGTTGCTTTGCGCCGCGATAGAAACGAAAAACAACCTGACCTTGCAGCATGAGCTGCGCCGCAGCCTCTCCAGCCTGAACCCACAGCGGAAAGGGCGCGCCTATCTGAGCGTGCCGGTCGACATGCAGAAGAAAACCGCGTTCGGCGATCGTCGCGACCAGCCTGAGCGAGTGCCGCAGCACCGTGAAGCGGCCGTGGATGTGCAAGCGGTGGAACAGCTGCTGCATGATTATCTGCTGCGCGGTCTCAACGTCGCCTGCCTGGTGGGCAACCGGATGAACAATCCGCAGGATGCCGCGCTGTTGTTGCGGGTAGCGGAAAAATACCGCTTGCCTGTCGCCACGACGTTGTCCGGCAAGGGCGCGTTTCCCGAAGGGCACGCCCTGGCATTAGGGGTCTACGGTTTTGCCGGCCATGCCCGCGCGGTAGAAACCCTCAACGGTGAAGGCGTCGACGTGCTGCTGGTGCTGGGCTGCGATCTCAGCCAGCGCGACAGTCTGAACTGGAACCCGAGACTGCACGGCAATAAAACGCTGGTGGCGATCGACGAAGACTTCGACAAAGTGAGCTCGCATTACCAGCCGGATCTGCAGATATTTTCCAGCCTGAGCGGTACGTTGCACTGTTTGTTGGCCGCGGTTGGCGATGAGGACGCGCGGCTTGGCGACGCGGCTCACCTGCGTGACGCCTGGTTGGAAGGGGTTCGCGCACTGCCGCTGGAACAGCCACAGCCGACGTTGCAGGCGCGCATCGCCCAGGGCGAAAGCCGGCTGTATCCCGGCGATGCGATTAAACACATTCGCAGCCGCATGAATCCGGATACCAACGTCGTGGTCGATTCGGGCGCACACCGCATTTTCATGGCGCATCACTGGCTGGCGGCCGGGCGGGGGGATTATCACACCTCCAGCGCCCTGGCGCCGATGGGGTGGGCCATTTGCGCGGGCATCGGCATCAAGCTGGCGGCACCGCAGCGGGATTGCCTCGTGGTGACCGGCGACGGTTGCATGCTGATGCACGGCATCGAAATTCAGACCGCCGCGCGTTATGGCGTGAAGGTGGTGTTCGTGGTGATGAACAACAGCGCGCACGGCGCCATGCACATCGACACGCTGCAAAATCGCGGCATTTCCGCCGACTATACCGCCTTGCCCAACCATGACTGGAAAGCGTTTGCCAACAGTCTGGGGGTCGCCTCCGCGAAGGCGGAGACGCTGGAGGATCTGGACGAGGCCCTCGGCGCCGCAGCGAAACATCCGGGGCCGTACCTCATCGAAGTGATGGTGGGCAACTTTGCGGCGCCTAACCGCTACTACGCCGAGAGCATCGCAGAATACGAGCAGCGCATCAAAGGACTGTAGCACAACGCTGTTTTTTCAACTCGCCAGGTTCACCGCGCGCGGCGCCTGGCATTTTTACTCGCGGCAGTCAGGGAGCGATAAGATGGTTAAGTGGGGCATTTTGGCATTGTTGGCAGTATTTCAGGGGCCGGTTCAGGCTGCCGAGGGGCATGGCGAAGGCATCGTCAAAACGACGTTGCTCAAGACCGACAGCGCATGGGAGGGCTCGGCATATCGTCAGTATCCCGCAGGCGCGCCGCAGATCACCATGCTGAAGGTGACGGTAGAGCCGAACAAGGTACTGGCCTGGCATACGCATCCTTGCATCAGCGCAGTGTACATGAGCGGCGGCAGCGTTTCGCTCACCGTGAGGAAAACCGGTGAACGCCGCACGTTCCGGCAGGGGGATTCGTTTACCGATACCGTGGATATCGTGCATCAGGGCGTTTCCGGCGAGCAAGGTGCCGAAATGCTGGTGTTCTTCGCTTGCGCGGACGATAAACCGTTGACGGTGAAAGCCGCCGGGTAGTGTTGATACGGCCCTGTCCAAAGGCCGTTAATAAGAGAAGATCATGGTAGCTTTGTGGATGGTCGTCGCCAGCGGATTCTTTGCGCTGATGGGTGCTTGCATCAAGTTGGCGTCGACGACGGTCGGATTTTTCGACATCATTTTTTATCGTTCTCTCATCAATGTGCTGATCGTCGCGGCGCTGATCAAGATCCAGCGCCTCGGTTTTCGCACCCGTCATCTCGGATTGCATATGAAGCGGGCGGCGATAGGCAATGCGGCGATGTACTGCGGTTTTTATTCGCTGATACATCTGCCGATCGCCACCGCCACCACGTTGGGTTATACCAACCCCCTCTTTCAGTCGGCGATCGCGTTCATCACGACCCGAGGGCAGCTGACCGGTCGGCTGTTGTTTTCCGTGCTGTTGGGCTTTGCCGGCATTTTGGTCTTGCTGCGCCCCGACGCCCCCAACGGGGAGTACGTTGCCACGCTGGTCGGGCTGGCGGCCGGTTTGTTAACCGCGCTGGCTTACTTTAACGTCGGCAAGCTGGTGCGACGCGGTGAGCCGGAACTGCGCGTGGTGTTCTATTTCTCGCTGGTGGGAACGCTGGTTGGCGGCCTGATGACTGCGTTGCTGGGCTTTTCCTTGCTGGACGGCGCAATGCTGCTGTGCGTCTGCGCCATTGGCGTCTTCGGCAGTCTGGGGCAGATCGCCATGACTCGCGCCTACGGGGGTGGCAATGCGGTGATTGTCAGCATTCTCTCTTACAGCACCATTATTTTCTCTACGCTGCTTGGCTATCTGATATTTGGCGAGCGGCTGTCTTATATCGCCGCCGCCGGTATGGCGCTGATCGTGTTGTCCGGCGCGTTGGCGGTGCGCAAGCGTGCTTCGGCCAAGTCCGAGCAGGCGGCGGTGGCATAACGTGATAAGGAACGAAACAATGAACATGCGTCCGGTTGGCGCCATGGCGATGGCGGTCTTGTTTGGCATAGTGGCGACGCTGACGATGGATGGGGTGAACAGTGTCGCCTCCAGCGTCGGTCTCATCGGCAAGCTCAACCTGGCCTTCATCGGCAAACTGATGAATCAATGGCTGCAGGGGCAATTTTGGTTTTTGCGGCCTGGCGACATTCCCGATGTGCCAGAGGCTCTGATGATGGGCTACGGCGCGCACTATTTTGCCGGCATTAGCCTGGCGATCCCGTTCTATTGCCTGATCTGCCCGCGCGTTAAGTCGGGGGGCGGCCTGTTCGTCGGGGCGCTGACGTATGGCCTGGCCTGTTCGCTGATTTCGCTGTGCTTCATTTATCCCTCGGTGGGGTTGGGGCTTTGGGGAATGGCCGGCAAAAATCCGGCTTTGCTGATCGCCAGCCTGGCCAACCATGCAGTGTATGGCGTGGCATTGGGCGGCTGCGCCATCGCTTGGCGGCGTCGCATGCTGCAGAAATGCATGCCTGACGCTGCGATGCTGCATTAATGAATCACGATGATGCATTCTTGGCTATTTTGGGCGTGATAGCCCAACGCTATGATAAGCGCGCTTCCTGAAGCCGCGTGGCATGCGGGAAGACGCATTTATTTAGGGCGAATGCCTGATCGATTCGGGAGTTGAACATGTCAGAAAGTATCGCCGTTGAAGAAACGGCTAAAGCGAAGGCGGGTACATCGCATTTCGCTATCTTGCTGTTTCTGGCGTTGGCATTGATGTCAGCGCTGTTGAACAGCAGCGCGCCGACGCCGCTTTATCCGCTTTATCAACATGAGCTGGCGTTGAGCTCGGTCAGCCTGACGATCATTTACGGCGCTTATGCCGCGGGCGTGCTGATTTCGCTGTTCGGCGTAGGCAATATGGCGGGGAAAGTAAAAGACCTGCGCAGCATGATCGTGCCGGCGCTGTTGGTGGTGTTGCTTGGCGCGCTGCTGTTTTCGGTGGCGTCGTCGTTCTTCATGATGTTTATGGCACGGCTGCTGGCCGGCGTCGGCACCGGCGCCCTGACCGGTGCGGCGAATATCGCGTTGGTGCGTTTCGGGCCGCAGGACGGCGGAAAAAATGCGGCGTTGATCGCGACGCTGTCCTTTACCACCGGATTGGCCCTGGGCCCGATCTTTAGCGGCGTCGCACTGCAAACCGGTTTTCATACCACGTCATTGCCGTTCATCATCATCATGGCCATTGCCGCCGTCGCCGCACTGGGCGTGATGCTGCGCTGGCCGCGAGAGACGGTGGCGGCGCAGGCCGATAGCGCAGCGGCGGATAACGCGCCGGTGGCGAAAAGCTCTCTGGCGGATGGCCTGCGCGCGACCGGCGGTAAATTCTTCCTGTGCGCCGGGGCGTTGTTCATTTGTTGGGCGGTTGCCGCCAGCATTCTGGCGATAGGGCCGAGCGTCGCCGAAAAACTGTTGGATATGCAGAGCCGTGGCGTCTTTGGCTATGTGGTCGCCGTCTATCTGGTGATTGCCGGCATCAGCCAGATTTTGAGTCGTCGCATCAACGCCCGCCATTCGCTGATGTTCGGCTGTCTGGCTCAGGCTTTGTCGGTCGGGGTGTTCGCCGTGGCGATTCAGATCCATTCGCTGGCGCTGGCCGCCGCAGGCATGGTGATCGCCGGTTACGCCTATGGCGCGATCTTCGTCGGCAGCGCCACGCTGGTGAATCTGATTTCACCGAAAGCCAGCCATGCGCGTTTGATCTCCCTGTTCTACGTGATCGCATATATCGCTAACTGGGTGCCGATCCTGTTGGGCGTTGTGATCGACCACGCCGATTTGCATTTGGCGACCCACTTGTTATTCCTGAGCAGCGCCGTGATTTGTTTGATGTTGAGCGTCATGGTAACGCGTGCGGGCTTCCCACGCTGAAACCGGCGTTCGGGAGGGGGGCGACAGGCGTCGCATGTAGGCATTTCATTTGAGATCGTGATTTCCCTGGTGTTGTGTTATTCCAGCGTGCTCGTCACGCTGGCTTTTTTTGTGATACACATTGCTTTTTTGATATTTACATTTCCTTATTTGCATTTTTTTCGTGATTTTAATCACGAAAAAATCACTCGCTTCGGGTAAACTGCGCGCTTTATTTTTGCCGCGGGTCACTTTATGAACGTTCTTTTCGCCATTGCCGTTACTACCGGGATCCTCTCCGGCGTTTGGGGCTGGGTTGCCGTCAGTCTGGGGCTGATCGGTTGGGCCGGTTTTCTCGGCTGCACGGCGTATTTCGCCTGCCCGCAGGGCGGGCTGAAAGGGCTGTTGATCGGCGCGTTGACCTGCTGCAGCGGCGTCTTCTGGGCAATGGCGATCATCCACGGCAGCGAACTGGCGCCGCAGTGGAATCTGCTGGGGTATCTGCTGACCGGCGTCGTGGCGTTCCTGATGTGCATTCAGGCCAAACAGCAGTGGCTGGGGTTCGTGCCCGGCACCTTTATCGGCGCCTGTGCGACCTTCGCCGGCGGTGGCGATTGGCCGCTGGTGACGCTTTCCCTGCTGGTGGGCCTGCTATTCGGCTATGCGATGAAAAACAGCGGTCTGTGGTGGGCGGCTCGCAGCGAAAAAGCCCGCGCTACGCCGCCGATTGGCCCGAATGCCGGCTCAAACGGTGCCGCCGAGTGAGAGACGGCAGTTCACCACCAGCGTTTGGTTACCCGGCGTTTGGGTTACGCCGGCCCATTGTGCGATGTCCTGTCGCGTAACGCGGAGGTGTTTCATTCGGTGGCCTTCACGGGCGGCGCGGCAAGGGGGATAGCGGCATGTTAACCCATCGATTTGGCGATAACAATGAATGTAATTCTATTGAAAATAGCCGTTTTTCAATCGGATAGATAAGTTTTACCCGCTGGCTGCCTGCGTGAGATCACGTTAAGGGTAACAGGGTTTCGTAACATGATTTTCAGTGATTTCCATCACGTTTTTACCGGTAACAATCGGCTGAGATAGAAGCCTGTCCGATTGGAGGCCTGATGGCCGGGAATCACTATGAACAATCTGTTTTCACTGGATAACAAGACCGTCTTGATCACCGGCGCCTCGCGCGGCATCGGTTTTCTGCTGGCACGCGGCCTGGCGCAGCAAGGCGCGCATATTCTGGTCAACGCCACCACCGAAGAACATGCCCGGCACGCCGCCGAACGTTTGCGCGAAGAGGGGCTGCGCGCCGAGGCGGCGGCGTTCGATGTCACCGATTCCCAGGCGGTGCATGCCGCCATCGACCGTATCGAAGCGGACATCGGCGCGATAGACGTTTTGATCAACAACGCCGGCATCCAGCGCCGCCACCCGTTCACCGAGTTTCCGGAGCAAGACTGGGACGACATCATTGCCGTCAACCAGAAGGCGGTCTTCATCGTGTCGCAGACCGTGGCGCGTTACATGGTGCCGCGCCGGCGCGGCAAGATAGTCAACATCGGCTCGATGCAAAGTGAGCTGGGCCGCGACACCATCACCCCTTATGCGGCGTCCAAAGGGGCGGTGAAAATGCTCACGCGCGGCATGTGCGTGGAGCTGGCGCGCTACAACATTCAGGTCAACGGCATTGCCCCCGGCTACTTCAAAACCGAGATGACGCAGGCGCTGGCCGACGATCCGGCCTTCACCGCCTGGCTGACCCAACGCACGCCCGCCGCGCGCTGGGGCGATCCGCAGGAGCTGATCGGCGCGGCGGTGTTCCTGGCTGCCGACGCCTCCGCCTTCGTCAACGGGCAACTGCTGTTTGTCGATGGCGGCATGTCGGCGGCGGTGTAATCTTTTTCCGTGGAGTCTTGCGATGAAAATTCAAACTCAGTCCTGCGTGGTCAACGGCAAGCGAGACGTGGCGGTGATCGCGCAAGAAGTGGATTATCGAGGGCAGGGAACGCTGGTGAAAATCAGCCGCGGCGGCATCTGCGGCTCGGATTTGCATTACTTCCAGGAAGGCAAGGTCGGCAATTTTCAGGTGCGTCAGCCGATGGTGCTGGGCCATGAGGTGATCGGTGAGGTGGTCGCCAGCGATTCGCCGCAGTTGCCGGCCGGGCAGAAGGTGGCGCTCAATCCCAGCAAACCCTGCGGGCAGTGCAAATACTGTCTGGAGCAGCAAAGCAATCAATGCGTCGAGATGCGCTTTTTCGGCAGCGCGATGTATTTTCCGCACGTCGACGGCGCTTTTACCCAATACAAAGTGGTGGATAGCGCGCAGTGCATTCCTTACGCCGCCGATCGTGACGACAGGGTGATGGTGTTCGCCGAACCGCTGGCGGTGGCTGTCCACGCGGCGAAGCAGCCCGGCGATGTGGCGGGGAAAAAGATCTTCGTGTCCGGCGTCGGCCCGATCGGCTGTCTGCTGGTGGCGGCGCTGAAAGCGCTGGGCGCCGCCGAGATTGTCTGCGCCGATCTCAGTCCGCGCTGCCTGGCGATCGCCAGCCAAATGGGGGCCAATCGGTGCCTGCATGCCGCGGACGACGATTTTAGCGACTATCAGCAGGACAAGGGCTATTTCGATGTCGCCTTCGAAGTGGCGGGACATCCGCTGTCGCTGCAGCGCTGTCTGGAGATCACCCGCGCCAAAGGCACCGTGGTGCAGGTAGGCATGGGCGGCAGCTTCCCTGATTTCCCGCTGATGTTGTTGATCGCCAAAGAGTTGAACCTGCTCGGATCGTTTCGCTTCGTGGCGGAATTTGCGCTGGCGGTGGCCTGGCTGGCCGGCGATGTGGTCGATCCGTTGCCGCTGTTGTCGGCGGAATTCGCCGGGGACCAACTGGCGCAGGCGCTGGAGTTTGCCGGCGACAAGCGCCAGGCCGCCAAGGTGCAATTGGTGTTTTAGGGTAAAAGTCCGATGGCCGCAGGCGACGATCCTTGTCTATAGTGTAGGAACGCTTAATTTTTCAACCACGGAGACCTCACTATGGCAAGACATTCGGATGCTGAGCAAACTACGCTGGATGACGATCTGAGAATGCTGACCGAGACGCTGGAAGAAGTGTTGCAATACACCGGCGATCGTGCGGATCAGGCCTACATTGACATCAAGTCGCACGCCGAGCAGGCGCTGAGTGAGGTCAAGGCGCGCTGGGCGAACACCGGCGAATCCTACTATGCGCGCGCCAAAGAAGCGGTGCACCGCACCGACGACTACGTGCGGGATAAACCCTGGCACAGCGTAGGCATCGGTGCCACCGTCGGGCTGGTGCTGGGGCTGCTGCTGGCCCGCAAATAAATCATGTCATCGGGGCGGCGCAGGCCGCCTCGTGCTTTTCTGCAGACTGTGTCGTTCATCCCGCCGTTTCCCCGATCGCTTTCCCTTATCCCGCCTATACTTCCCGCTGGCCGCCGTTGGAGCGCCTTTATCTCCCTTGTTTTTGTATGGACGGATTGAGCCGGCGTCGCCGCAAGTGTAAAGTGTTTGTGTTTTAATTGTTTGTTTTTTGTTCTAAATCAAACAATTATCTGGTGTAAACACCCAGGGATATACGGCGTTCTTGCGCTGGCGCAAAAGCCGTGAAAATAACACCTCATATAATACAGAACGTAACTACAGGCGCGGCGTCCGTCGGCTGCGCCGGGGACGATCTCTGCTAACTGACTTGTGAGCGAACTATGTCGACAAGTGTTTTTAATCGCCGGTGGGCGGCTGTGCTGCTCGAGGCGCTGGTCCGCCATGGGGTGCGGCATGTTTGTATCGCTCCGGGATCGCGCTCCACGCCGCTGACGCTGGCCGCCGCGGCCAACCGATCGTTTATCTGCCATACCCATTTTGATGAGCGCGGGCTCGGCCATTTGGCGCTCGGGCTGGCGAAGGCGGCGCGTGAGCCGGTGGCGGTGATCGTTACGTCCGGCACCGCGGCGGCGAACCTTTATCCCGCGTTGATCGAAGCCGGCCTGACCGGTGAACGGCTGGTGTTTCTCACCGCCGATCGGCCGCCGGAACTGATCGACTGCGGCGCCAATCAGGCGATCCGTCAAAACGGTCTCTACAGCAGCCACCCGACGTTGGCGATCGATCTGCCGCGTCCGACGCCGGATATTCCGGCCGCGTGGCTGGCCTCCAGCGTCGACAGCGCGATGGCGCGCCTGCAGCATGGCGCTTTGCATATCAACTGCCCGTTCGCCGAACCGCTGTACGGCGGCGATGAGCGTCACTATGACGATTGGTCCGCCGCGCTGGGCGACTGGTGGCAGAGCGATCGTCCGTGGCTGCAGGAAAGCGAGACGCGTGCGGCGCCGTCGCCGCAGCCGGACTGGTTCTCCTGGCGGCAAAAGCGCGGCGTGGTGCTGGCCGGGCGCATGAGCGCGGAAGAGGGCGCGCAGGTGGCCGACTGGGCCGAAACGCTGGGCTGGCCGCTGATCGGCGATGTGCTGTCGCAGACCGGGCAACCGCTGCCCTGCGCCGATTTGTGGCTCGCGCATCCGCAGGCGCAGCGCGTACTGCAAGATGCGCAGCTGGTGGTGCAGTTCGGCGGCAGCCTGACCGGCAAACGCCTGCTGCAATGGCAGGCGCAGTGTCAGCCGGAAGAATATTGGATTATCGACGAGCTGCCGGGGCGGCTCGATCCGGCCCAACACCGGGGGCGGCGCCTGCGCGCCGGCGTGGCGCAGTGGTTGGCGCAGCATCCCGCGCAACCGCGCGCGCCGTGGGCCGCCGGGCTGGCGGCGCTGGCGGATAAAGCGCTGACGGCGGCGTCCACGCATCTGCACGATAACTTTGGCGAAGCGCAGCTGGCGCACCGCCTGCCGGAACTGCTGCCGGAGAACGGCCAGCTGTTTCTCGGCAACAGCCTGGTGGTGCGACTGATCGACGCGTTAACGATGCTGCCTGCCGCTTACCCGGTATTCAGCAACCGCGGCGCCAGCGGCATCGACGGTCTGATTTCCACCGCCGCCGGCGTACAGCGCGCCACCGCCCGGCCGACGTTGGCGGTGGTGGGCGACCTTTCCGCCCTGTATGACCTCAATGCGCTGGCGCTGCTGCGCCACTGTTCGGCGCCGACGGTGCTGATCGTCGTCAATAACAACGGCGGCCAAATTTTCTCACTGCTGCCGACGCCGGAAGAGGAGCGTCAGCGCTTTTACTGCATGCCGCAGAACGTTGAGTTCAGCCACGCGGCGGCGATGTTCCAGCTTGACTATGCGCGGCCGGAAAACTGGCGCCAGCTGCAACAGGCGGTTGAGCAAGGCTGGCGGCACGGCGGCGCCACGTTGATAGAGTTGCAGGTGCCGCCGAGCGCAGGGGCCGAAAGCCTGCAATACCTGGTGCAACAGATGGCGGTGCAATGATGCTGGCGACGCGAATTTTGCAACAGGGCGAAGCGGGCCGCCCCTGGCTGATATGGTTGCATGGCCTGCTCGGCAACAACAATGAATGGCGGGTGATCGCCGCGCGCTGCCCGGAATGGCCGTCGTTGGCCATCGATCTGCCCGGCCACGGCGATTCCGTGGCGGTGAGCTGCCGCGGCTTCGACGACATCAGCGCGCAAATCGCCGCGACCCTGCAACTGCGCAATATCGAGCGTTATTGGCTGGTGGGCTACTCGCTCGGCGGGCGCATCGCCATGTATCACGCTTGCCACGGACGCCACGACGGTCTGCAAGGCGTGCTGGTCGAGGGCGGCAACCCGGGGCTTGAGGACGAACAACAGCGCCGCGATCGTTGCGAGCAGGATGCGCGATGGGCGGCGCGTTTTCGCAGTGAGCCGATTGCCGAAGTCCTGGCGGACTGGTATCAGCAACCGGTGTTCAAAGAGCTCAGCCACGTGCACCGCCAGGCGCTGATCGCCGCGCGCTCGGTCAACAGCGGCCCGGCGATCGCCGACATGCTCGAAGCCACGTCGCTCGGGCGGCAGCCCTATCTGGCACCGCAGCTGCGCCAACTGACCGTGCCGCTACGGGTGCTGTGCGGTGAGAACGATCCCAAATTTCAACGGCTGGCGCGCGACGCCGGGTTGCCGTTGCGCATCGTGCCGCAGGCCGGCCACAACGCGCATCTGGCCAATCCGCAGGATTTCGTCGCCGAGCTGCAGACCTTTCTCGTTAACCCTGGTTAAAGGAACCGAACATGCTTTATCCGAATGAAGAACAGCTGTATGCCGCCATCGCCTGGCAGGATTGCACCGGCGATTTCGAAGACATTCTGTATCACAAGTCCGCCGACGGCATCGCCAAAATCACCATCAACCGGCCGCAGGTGCGCAATGCGTTTCGCCCGCAAACGGTCAAAGAGATGCTCGACGCGCTGGCCAACGCCCGTTACGACGACGGCATCGGCGTCATTATTCTGACCGGCGCCGGCGATAAGGCCTTCTGCTCCGGCGGCGATCAGAAAGTGCGCGGCGACTACGGCGGCTATCGCGACGACAGCGGCGTACACCACCTCAACGTGCTGGACTTCCAGCGCCAGATCCGCACCTGCCCGAAACCGGTGGTGGCGATGGTGGCCGGCTATTCGATCGGCGGCGGCCACGTGTTGCACATGATGTGCGATCTGACCATCGCGGCGGATAACGCCATCTTCGGCCAGACCGGCCCGAAAGTGGGCTCGTTCGACGGCGGCTGGGGGGCGTCTTACATGGCGCGCATCGTCGGCCAGAAGAAGGCGCGCGAAATCTGGTTCCTGTGCCGCCAGTACGACGCCGCCGCCGCGCTGGACATGGGGCTGGTCAATACGGTGGTGCCGCTGGCCGATCTGGAAAAAGAGACGGTGCGCTGGTGCCGCGAAATGCTGCAGAACAGCCCGATGGCGCTGCGCTGCCTGAAGGCGGCGCTGAATGCCGACTGCGACGGCCAGGCCGGTTTGCAGGAGCTGGCGGGCAACGCCACCATGTTGTTCTACATGACCGACGAAGGGCAGGAAGGGCGCAACGCCTTCAACGAGAAGCGCCAGCCGGACTTCAGCAAATTCAAGCGTAACCCGTAATGAGCGGGGCAAACCGCAGCGCGGCGCTATACCGTTACAGCCTGCCGATGGAGGCGGGCGTGGTGCTGCGCAATCAGCGGTTGAAAACGCGTGACGGATGGGTGGTGCAGCTGCGTCAGGGCGAGCGTGAGGGGTGGGGCGAGATCGCGCCGCTGCCGGAGTTCAGCCGGGAAACGCCGGCGCAGGCCGAACGGGCCGCATTGGACTGGCTGCAGGCGTGGCTGGCGGACAACGAACCGGAGCACAGCGCGCTGCCCTCGGTGGCCTTTGGGCTCAGCTGTGCGCAGGCCGAGCTGGAGCAGCGCTTGCCGACGCAGGCGGATTTCCGCAAGGCGCCGCTGTGTACCGGCGATCCGGACGAGCTGTTCGAGACATTGAGCGCTTTGCCGGGCGAGAAAGTCGCCAAGGTGAAAGTAGGGCTGTATGAGGCGGTGCGCGACGGCATGATCGTCAACGTGCTGCTGGAGGCGCTGCCGGATCTGCGGCTGCGGCTGGACGCCAACCGCAGTTGGAGCCGTGCCAAGGCCGACGGCTTCGCCAAATACGTCAACCCGGCGTGGCGCGATCGCATCGCCTTTTTGGAGGAGCCCTGCAAGACCCGTGATGAATCGCGCGACTTCGCCCGGGCGACCGGTATCGCCATCGCCTGGGATGAGAGCGTGCGGGAGGTGGACTTTGTGGTGCAGGCCGAGCCGGGTGTGGCGGCCATCGTGATCAAGCCGACGCTGGTCGGCAGCCTGGCGCGCTGTCAGGCGCTGGTGGCGCAGGCGCACGCGGAGGGGCTGACGGCGTTGATCAGTTCCAGCCTCGAATCCAGCCTGGGGTTGACCCAGCTGGCGCGCATCGCCCATTGGCTGACGCCGGACACCGTGCCGGGGCTGGACACGCTGGGGTTGATGAAGGCGCAGGTGCTGCGCCCGTGGCCGGGCAGCGCGTTGCCGCTGCTGGATGTTTCGGCGCTGGAGTGTCTATGGCGCGGTTAAGCGATTGGCCGTGGCGGCACTGGGCGCGCCTTCAGCCGCAGGCGACGGCGCTGTTGCTCGGCGAACGGCCGCTGAGCTGGCTGGCGTTGCAAAGCCAGGTGGATGAGCTGGCGGCGGATTTCCAGCATCAGGGCGTAGAACCGGGCTGCGGCGTGGCGCTGTGCGGTAAAAACAGCTATCCGCTGCTGCTGGCCTATCTGGCGCTATTGCAGTGCGGCGCACGCCTGTTGCCGCTCAATCCTGCCTTGCCGACGCCGCTGCTGGCGCAGCTGTTGCCGGAATTGGATATGGCCTTTGTCTTCGGCCCGGATCCGTTGCCGGCGCTGCCGGAAGAGGTGATTCGATTGACGCCTCCCTCGACCGAGCCGCGTTGGCCAGACCTGCCGACGTGGGATGCGCAGCGTCTGGCGACGCTGACGTTGACTTCCGGTTCCAGCGGCATGCCGAAGGCGGCGGCGCACAGCTACGCCAATCATCTGGCCAGCGCCGCCGGGGTGTTGCAGCTGATGGATTTTCAACGCGAGGATTGCTGGCTGTTGTCACTGCCGCTGTTTCACGTCTCCGGTCAGGGCATCGTCTGGCGCTGGCTGGCGGCGGGCGCGCGGCTGGCGGTGCGCGAGACGCACCCGCTGGCGGAGGCATTGGCAGGATGCACGCACGCCTCGCTGGTGCCGACGCAGCTCTGGCGGCTATTGGCGCAACCGCTGACGGGCATGACGTTGAAAGCGGTGCTGCTCGGCGGCGCGATGATCCCGGTGGAGCTGACCGAACGGGCGGAGGCGGCGGGGATCCGCTGCTGGTGCGGCTACGGGCTGACCGAACTGGCCTCCACGGTGTGCGCCAAGCGCGCCGATGCGCGGCCGGGCGTCGGCCTGCCGCTCGGCGGCCGCGAAGTAAAACTGGTGGACGAAGAGGTCTGGATCCGCGCCGACAGCCTGGCGCTCGGCTACTGGCGTCATGGGCATCTGCAGCCGTTGGCCGATGAGCAGGGCTGGTTCGCGACCCGCGATCGCGGCGTGATGGAGGAGGGGGAACTGCGCATTCTCGGCCGGCTGGACAACCTGTTTTTCAGCGGCGGCGAAGGGGTGCAGCCCGAGGATATCGAACGCGTGCTGGCGGCGCACCCGCAGATCACGCAGGCGTTTGTGGTGCCGATGGCGGACGCTGAGTTCGGCCAGCGGCCGGTGGCGGTGATCGACGGCGATCCGGCGCTGTCGTTGGGGGCGCTGCTCGCCTGGTCGCAGAACCAGCTGGCCAATTTCCAACGCCCGGTGGCGTTGCTCCCGTTGCCCGAGGAACTGAAAAACGGCGGCATCAAGATTTCGCGCCGCCAGTTGCAGCAGTGGGTGGCGCAGCGTCTCTCCCAGGCATAAAAAAGCCGCCCGAAAGGGCGGCTGAGTGGATGGCTGCAGAAGGTTATTTCAGCCCCAACGCCTTGGCGACGCCGGCGCCGTAGTCCGGGTGCACCTTGGTGAACAGCTCGACCTGACGGCGCTGGATCTGTTCCGGCACCTGCGACAGTTCGCCGGCGATGCGGGTGAACATGCGCTGGTGCTCTTCGGCGCTCAGCAGGTTGAACAGCGCGCGCGGCTGGCTGTAGTAATCGTCGTCTTCACGATGGTTCCAGTGGTCGGCCGCGCCCTCAATGCTCAGCGGTGGTTCGCTGAAGTCCGGCTGCTCCTGGAACAGGCCGAAGCTGTTTGGTTCGTAGGTGGCGCCATTGCCGCTGTTGCCGTCCACGCGCATCGCGCCGTCGCGATGGTAGTTGTGGAACGGGCACTTGGCGCCGTTCACCGGGATCTGGTGGTGGTTGACGCCCAGACGGTAGCGGTGCGCATCGCCATAGGAGAACAGACGGCCCTGCAGCATTTTATCCGGCGAGAAACTGATGCCCGGCACCACGTTGGCGGGGTTCATCGCCACCTGCTCGACCTCGGAGAAGTAGTTGTCGGGATTGCGGTTCAGCTCGAAATAACCGACGTCGATCAGCGGGTAGTCGCCGTGCGGCCACACCTTGGTCAGATCGAATGGGTTATAGGGCGTCTGCGAGGCCTCGTGTTCCGGCATGATCTGAATTTGCAGCTTCCAGCGCGGGAAGTCGCCGCGTTTGATCGCCTCGAACAGATCGCGCTGTGAGCTTTCGCGATCCTTGGCGATGATCGCTTCCGCTTCTTCATCCATCAGGTTTTCAATGCCTTGTTCGCAGCGGAAGTGGAATTTCACCCAGAAGCGCTCGTTGGCGGCATTGATAAAGCTGAAGGTGTGGCTGCCGAAGCCGTGCATGTGGCGGTAGGACTTCGGAATACCGCGATCGCTGAAGTCGATGGTCAACTGGTGCAGTGATTCCGGCAGGTGGGAGAAGAAGTCCCACTTGTAGACCGGGTTGCGCAGGTTGGTATGCGGATCGCGTTTCACCACGTGGTTGAGATCGGGGAATTTCAGCGGATCGCGCAGATAGAACACCGGCGTATCGTTACCCACCAAATCCCAGTTGCCTTCTTCGGTATAGAACTTCATGGCGAAGCCGCGAATGTCGCGTTCGGCGTCGGCGGCGCCGCGTTCACCGGCGACGGTGGAGAAGCGGATAAACATGTCGGTCTGCTTACCGATTTCGGAGAAGATCTTGGCGCGCGTGTAGCGGGTGATGTCGTGGGTGACGGTAAAGGTGCCGTAGGCGCCGGATCCCTTGGCATGCATGCGGCGCTCGGGGATGACTTCACGGTCGAAGTGGGCCAGTTTTTCCAGGAACCACACGTCCTGCAACAGCATCGGGCCGCGTTTGCCTGCGGTGATCACGTTATTGTTATCGACAACCGGGGCGCCGGCTGCGGTGGTCAGTCCTTTCTTGCTCATCACTTGCTCCTTATCGTAGTGCATTTAAGTAAAGACTCGGGCGGTTTAAGCGTTCATCAGCATAGTCCTTTGGCGGGGCTTCTTCCCCTGACCTCGGTCAAAGCCACTACTAGTTGTAGCCCTATTGCCGAGCGACGGCAAATAGGTCTCGGTTATCGTTGGCATCGCCTTGACGAATATAGATTGTTGTTTGCAAATATTTACATTTATTTGATTATTGAAGAATTTTTTCGCTTTTATCCCTTAAATACGCATTGAGCTTTGGTATAGACTCGTGACGTTATTATTATGCGTTGATTCGATCATTCGGTACGGATGACAAACCAGAGGGAAAGATGATGAAAAAGACTTGGGTCGCGTGCGCGGCAGGATTGCTGTTGGTGACCGGCGCGGCGAACGCCATCAGCGTGTCGGGCGAAGCCGGGCAGCACTACACCAACCTGGGCGTTGGCATGAGCACCGGCTCTTCAGGTCTGGGCCTGACCGGCAACTGGGCGCGCAGCGACCATGACGGCAACGTCGGCAGCGTGGGGTTGAACTTCGGCGTGCCGCTGGGGCCGTTGACGGCGACCGTGGGCGCCAAAGCGCTGTACCTCAGCCCGAAAGACGGGAAGAGCGGCGGGGCGGTGGCGCTGGGCGGCGGCCTGGAGTGGGAAATTAACCGTTACTTCAGCCTGCACGGCGAAGGTTACTTTGCCCCTGAGTCTTTCACCAGCGGCGTGAAGGCCTATAACGAAGCCAGCGGCGGCCTGCGCTGGAAGTTCCGTCCGCTGAGCGTGGACGTGGGCTACCGTTACATGCAGATGGAAGGCAAAGACGGGCGTCGCGACAACACCCTGGCCGATGGCCCTTATGTCGGCGTAGGGCTGAGCTTCTGACGCTCAGCAAAAAGGGGCCATTGCGGCCCCTTTTTCTTTATCATTTCTTGTCTTTCGTCGCTTACCCGACCGCCGGCAGCATGCCGCTGGCGATGCCCAGTTGAATGGCGATCACCGTTACCCCGCATACAAACACCAGCGCCAGCGCAGGGGTGCCGCCCCAGACGCGATACTGCGCCTGATGCTTTTGGCGGGTTTTCCACACCAACAGCGAAGGCAGCAGCAGCGCCAGCACCGACAGGGCGATGGCGGCGAAACCCAACGCCAGCACGAAGCCGCGAGGGTAGAACAGCGCGAAGGCCAGCGGCGGCAGGAAGGTGATGGCGCCGGTTTGCAGGCGGCCACGCACGTTATCTTGCCGCTTGAACAGGTCGGCCAGGAAATCGAACAGCCCGAGCGCGACGCCGAGGAACGAGGTCGCCAGCGCGAGATCGGCGAACAGGTGCACCGCCAGTTCAACGTGCGGTGAAGCCACCGCGTCGCGCACCGCTTGCAACAGGCCATTCAGCCCGGCCTGCTGCGCCAGAATGCCGACGAAGGTGTCGGAGCTGATGCTGCCCAGCGTCGCCAGCTGCCAGAAGATATAGGCCATCAGCGGGATGGCGCTGCCGATGATAAACACCCAGCGCAGTTTGCGAATGTTGCCGCCCATGTAGTTGACGATGCTCGGCACGCTGCCGTGGAAACCGAAGGAGGTGAAGATCACCGGAATGGCCGACAGCGCCAGGCCTTGCTCCAGCGGCAACGTCATCAGGTTGGTTTGGTGGATATTCGGCAACATCAGGCCGAGCATCACCACCAGAAACACCACTTTGGCGCTGAACAGGATGCGGTTGAACAAGTCGACCGAGTGGGTGCCGATGCACACCACGCCGCCGGCCACCAGGGTGAACAGCAGGACGCCGAGCGACACCGGGAAGTCCTGTGACGTCCATTGGCTGATGCTGGTGGCGAGCAATTCGCCGGCGCCGCTAATGTAGGCGGCGGTGAGGGCGTACATCAGGAACATCATGCTGAAGCTGGTCAGCCACTGGCCGCCGCCGCCGAGATAACGTTTGGCGAGGGTACCCAGACCGGTATCCGCCTGTTCATGCTGGTAAACCTCTACCAGCAGCAGCGCGGTGTAACACATCAACAGCCACAGCCCGACCAGTAAGGCCAGCGTGACGCCGAAGCCGACGCCGGCCGCCGCCAGCGGCATCGCCAGCATCCCGGCGCCAATGGTGGTGCCCGCCACGATAAAAACACTGCCAAGAGTGCGATTCTTCACGTTTTTTCTCTACCAGCCGAAAGATTTTGAAAATTATAGGTAACGATTTATGAGGATGGCAGGATAGTGGAAGCCCTAATTTGTGTCAAACCGACGTTACGCATGATGTACAGTAATGTTTACATTGCGGCGGGCTGCATGGCGCATGAGAAACGAACCCATGGCTGAAATTATCCGCAGGCGGCTAGTGAAAAGTTATTTACGGGCTTCTATAGTGGAATGACCAAAAAATGTGGGAGAGATCAATGTTAAGGGTGGAGATGCTCAGCACCGGCGATGAGGTGCTGCACGGGCAAATTATTGATACCAACGCCGCCTGGCTGGCGGACTACCTGTTCCAGCAGGGCGTGCCGATGAGCGGGCGTGAAACGGTCGGGGACAGCCTCTCTGCGTTGATCGAGATCCTGCAGGAACGCAGCCACATCGCCGATGTGTTGATCGTCAACGGCGGCCTGGGGCCGACCAGCGACGATCTCAGCGCGCTGGCCGCCGCGAAAGCCAGCGGCGTAGAGCTGGTCGAACGGGCTGACTGGTTGGCGCGCATGGAAGCCTATTTCGCCGAGCGCGGGCGGCCGATGGCCCCTTCCAACCGCAAGCAGGCGCAGATCCCGGCCAACGCGGAAATGCTGGATAACCCGGTAGGCACCGCCTGCGGGTTCGCGCTGCAGCTGAACCAATGCCTGATGTTCTTCACCCCCGGCGTGCCGTCGGAATTCAAAGTGATGGTCGAACAGCAGATCGTGCCGCGTCTGCGCCAGCGCTTCACCTTGCCGGCACCGCCGCTGTGCCTGCGCCTGACCACCTTCGGCACCTCCGAGAGCGATCTGGCCGCCGAGCTGGACGGCCTGCCGCTGCCGCCGGATGTGGTGTTGGGTTACCGTTCCTCCAGCCCGATCATCGAACTGAAGCTGACCGGGCCGGAAAGCCGGCGCGCGGAGATGGAGCTGGCCTGGCGACGCGTGCGCGAAGTGGCGGGGGACAACTGCATCTTTGAAGGCACCGACGGGTTGCCGGCGACGCTGACGCAGCGTCTGAATCAGCAAGGGCTGAAGCTGGCGTTGAGCGAGCAGTTCAGCGGCGGTTTGATCAATCTGCAGCTGCAGAGCGAAGGGGCGCCGCTGGCGGGGGGCGAGCTGCTGCCGGCGCACTGCATCGAAACGCTGGAAACGACGCTGGCGCGCGCCCGCTCGCTGGCGGAATTGACCGGTGCGCCGTTGGCGTTGGCGGTCAGCGCCATGCGCGATGAGCAGGTGAGCATTGCGCTGCACACGCCGCGCGGCGGCATTGGCCAGACCGTGCGTTATCGCGCGTCGCGCCACGGCCTGCGGCTGCGGCAGGAGTCGGTGGCGATGCTGGCGTTGGATATGCTGCGCCGCTGGCTGAATGGGGGCCAGGCGTGCGGTAAAAACGCCTGGCTGGAGGTGGTGGAAATTATCGAGTGACGGGTATTGGCGTTGCTGAGTCTCCCGTCTTGTCGGCTTCATCGCGCTGCATCAGCCGTTCGGACGCCAGGCGTGAAAGACGTATTGCCGCGGCGCCTCGCGTTTGCAGCTCTCTACCGTAGTTCCTGAGCGCCTGCGCGGCGCTGTCTGAGTGCGCCAGATGCGCCGCCAGGCTGGCGGCGTCTACCAGCGCGGTGTTGGCGCCGAGCCCACCCGCCGGGCTCATGGCGTGCACGGCGTCGCCGAGAAAGGCGATGCGTTCGCTGCGCCATTCTGGCATCGCCGCCGTAACCTGCACCGTCCGCACGCTGAGCGACAGGGGATCCGCCAGCGCTAACGCCGTTTGCAAGGCGGGCGCCCATCCCTGCGAGATATGTCGTACGCGCGCCTGCAGCGCAGCGGTTCCCTCAGTTCGCACCGGCCCGCCGAGACGCCCAGCCGATCCGATGCAGGCCCAATAGAGATAGTCGTCGACCGGTGATAGGCGGCAATCGGGCGCGTAGTCGGCCGCCAACTGCGCCATGGGGGCCTGAAAGCGCATCGGTTCAAGCACCAGCGACACGCCGTCGGCGAAGATCACCGATACGCCGTTCAGCAGTTCGGGGGCCAATTGGGCTCCGGTCGCCGCATCGAGCGGCGTTTTACCGTAAAGGGTGACCGCGCCGCTGTCTTTGGGCCCCGCCTCAGGCAGGCAGCGCCGCCGTACCAGCGAGTTGACGCCGTCGGCGGCGATCAGCACATCGACCCGCACTTGCTCGCCGTTGGCGAACTGCAGTTCCACGCCCTGCGGCGTTTGTGCAAATTCACGCAAGGTATGGCCGAAGCGCACCTGGTCTTGCAGGCCGGCAAGCAGGATCTCGCGCAGCGTTTGGCGATGAATGCCGAGATCGCCGCTCGGTTCCTGCGTTTGTCGCTGGCTGGAGGGCAACCAGTGCTCGGGGCGCCGGCCGGTGAGCGGGGCAAGCTGCGGATCCCATAGATTGCTCTCGCCGCTGTTTTGCGCGCTGCCGGCGCAGAGCAACCGGTAGTGTGCCGGCGGCAGGCAGGCGGCCAGCGCCTGCTGGCCCGACGGATCGATGCGCAGCCGGTAGCCCTGATCGCGCGCCTGCGGCGTGGCGTCGCGTTCAAATACCGTGGCGTGGATGCCGAAGCGCCGAAGTCCCTGAGCCAGACACAGGCCGCCGGGCCCTGCGCCGATAATGCCAATGCTGAGTGTTGTCATCATATTCCCTCGTGAAACAGTGGCCACAGACGGTAGCGGCCGGAAGCATTTCATTATGTCGGCGCAGGAAAAGGTTGGTATAACGGTATCTGGACTAAAAATAGTGATTAGTGGCCAATATGGATGCAAACCTTCATGCCCTCGACGCTGACTGCAGCGAATGGTCCGCGGGCCCCTGGCTTATCGCGCTTGGCGGCCGCGACGCGGCAGGCCGGGAGTATCGGTTGGGCACGCGAGAATACGACTGGCATCAGCATGTGCGCGGGCAGTTGCTGTGCGTCGAAAGCGGCTTGCTGCATGTACGCACGGCGCAGGGCGATTGGGTGCTGCCGCCGCAGCGGGCGGGTTGGATCCCGCCGGCGACGGAGCACCGGGTGCAGGTCTGCGGCGCTCTGAGCGGCTGGAGTTTGCTGCTGGCGCCGGAGGCCTGCCACGATCTGTCGAATACACCTTGCGTTATCGGCATCAGCGCCGTGCTGCAGGCGCTGGCTCAGCGTGCGGAAGGTTGGGACAAACGCAGCGCGCTTACCCTGGAACAGGATCGTATGGCGCAGGTGATGCGGGATGAGATACGGCTGGCGCCGACGGAGCCGCTGTATTTACCGATGTCGTCCCATCCGCGCCTGGCCGGCGTTCTGCAGGCCTTGCTGGCGCAACCGGGGAGCGAACGTTCACTGGAGGCGTGGGCTGAATGGGGGGCGATGTCGCCGCGTACCCTGCGGCGGCTGATGATCGGCGAGACGGGGTTGAGTTTTGCCCAGTGGCGTCAGCAGGCCCGGTTGTCATATGCGTTGGCGAAGCTGGCCGAAGGCGAAACGGTGCTGCAGATTGCGGAGGCGCTGGGGTATGCCTCGCCGAGCAATTTTATCGCCATGTTTCGTAAAGCCTTCGGCGATTCCCCGGCGCGTTATTTTTCCACATCGGCGGGAAAGGGGCGCTAAGCGAAATACTTTGAGGATAGTTATATATCCCTGATTAATCATAATCTTATAGGGGATATTCGCGGTGAGGGAATGCTGTTACTCTCTTGACGGGTGCTTGAGACTGTTCGTCTTGGGCATTGTGTGACAAGGCGGATAGATGAAAGCCCCAGACTGACTCTCAATCAGAATGGGGCTGCACATACCGCCTAGACACCGGTATGGTAGCCCCTTCACAGCAAGGAGGCAAGCATGCGCTTAAGGCATGTGTTTCACTCGCTAACCGTTGTATGTATTACGGTTTTGCTATTTATCTGGATGATAAGAGACTCGCTGTGCGAGCTGAAAATCTACCAGGAAAATATCACTATCCTGATCAGGTTGGCGTGTGAGGTGAAGCGGTAATCCTAGGGCGGGGGCAACCCCGCCTTCTGGTCTCCAGGCGCGGTTTCCGGCACCCGACGTTAAATTTCCAGCTCGATATCTGTCAGCGGCATGCAGCAGCAGGGCAGGATCTCGCCGGCGTTGATAAACGCCAGCGGCTGTTGGCGGTAGGCCACTTCACCTTTCACCAGCTTCAGGCGGCAGGCGCCGCAATAGCCGGAGCGGCATTGGTACTCCACCTGCACGTCGTGCAGTTCCAGCACGTCGAGCAGGCAGTTTTCACTGTTGGGGCAAGAGAGCTGCGTGCCGGCGGCGCGCAGCGTCACGGTTGGCGTCGCCATCGCTTACAGTTCGAAGTCGCTCAGGTCGTCGGCGTTGATCTCCGAGTCGATCTGGCCAACCAGGTAAGAGCTCACTTCCACTTCCTGCGGCGCTACCTGCACGTTGTCGGACACCAACCAGGCGTTGATCCACGGGATCGGGTTGGAGCGGGTTTCGAACGGCAGACCGAGGCCGACCGCCTGCATGCGGATATTGGTGATGTATTCCACATACTGGCACAGGATGTCTTTGTTCAGGCCAATCATCGAGCCGTCGCGGAACAGGTATTCCGCCCACTCTTTCTCCTGCTGAGCGGCCAGCACGAACAGATCGTAGCACTCTTGCTGGCACTCCTCGGCGATCTCCGCCATTTCTGGATCGTCCGCACCGGAACGCATCAGGTTCAGCATGTGCTGGGTGCCGGTCAGGTGCAGCGCTTCGTCGCGAGCGATCAGCTTGATGATCTTGGCGTTGCCTTCCATCAATTCGCGCTCGGCGAACGCGAAGGAGCAGGCAAAGCTGACGTAGAAGCGGATCGCTTCCAGCGCGTTCACGCTCATCAGGCACAGGTACAGCTGCTTCTTCAGCGCACGCAGATTGACGGTGACGGTTTTACCGTTCACCTGGTGGGTGCCTTCACCCAGCAGGTGATAGTAGCTGGTCATCTCGATCAGATCGTCGTAGTAGCCGGAAATGTCTTTCGCGCGCTTCTTGATCTCTTCGTTGGTGACGATGTCGTCGAACACCAGCGCCGGATCGTTGACGATGTTGCGGATGATGTGGGTGTAGGAACGGGAGTGGATGGTCTCGGAGAACGACCAGGTTTCCACCCAGGTTTCCAGTTCAGGGATCGAGATCAGCGGCAGCAGGGCGACGTTCGGGCTGCGGCCCTGAATGGAGTCCAGCAGGGTCTGATACTTCAGGTTGCTGATGAAGATGTGCTTCTCGTGCTCCGGCAGCGCCTGATAATCGATGCGATCGCGAGAGACGTCAACCTCTTCCGGGCGCCAGAAGAAGGAGAGCTGTTTTTCGATCAGTTTTTCGAAGATTTCATGCTTTTGCTGGTCGAAACGCGCAACGTTTACCGATTGGCCGAAGAACATCGGCTCTTGCAGCTGGTCGTTTTTGGTCTGAGAAAAAGTGGTGTAAGCCATAAGCCTGAATCCATCGTAACGTGGCTAAATGAAGGGGCCGGAAAATTCCGGCCCGCTAGGTCAAACTTTAGATCTTGCAGGCGCCGCTTTCGCAGTCGTCATCGCCGGCCTTGGCAGGCTGCAAATCTTCCTGGGCGTCTTCCGCGCCGTCGCGGGTGTTTTGGTAGTACAGCGTTTTCACGCCGAACTTGTAGGTGGTGAGCAGGTCTTTCAACAGCTGCTTCATCGGCACCTTGCCGCCCGGGAAGCGGGTCGGATCGTAGTTGGTGTTGGCCGAAATCGACTGGTCGATGAATTTCTGCATCAGCCCCACCAGCTGCAGATAGCCGTCGTTGCTCGGCATTTCCCACAGCAGCTCGTAGTTGTCTTTCAGACGCTCATACTCCGGCACTACCTGGCGCAGGATGCCGTCTTTCGACGCCTTGATGCTGATGTGGCCGCGCGGCGGCTCGATGCCGTTGGTGGCGTTGGAAATCTGCGAAGAGGTTTCCGACGGCATCAGGGCGGACAGCGTCGAGTTGCGCAGACCGGTTTCCTGGATCTCTTTACGCAGGGTTTCCCAGTCGTAGTGCAGCGGTTCGTTGCAGATCGCATCCAGGTCTTTCTTGTAGGTGTCGATCGGCAGGATGCCCTGCGAATAGGTGGTTTCTTTGAACCACGGGCAAGCGCCTTGTTCCTGAGCCAGGCGGTTGGAGGCTTTCAGCAGGTAGTACTGAATGGCTTCGAACGTTTTGTGGGTCAGGTTGTTGGCGCTGCCATCGGAGTAGCGCACGCCGTTCTTCGCCAGGTAATAGGCGAAGTTGATCACGCCAATGCCCAGGGTGCGACGCCCCATCGCGCCACGGTGCGCGGCCTTGATCGGATAATCCTGATAATCCAGCAGGGCGTCGAGTGAACGCACCGCCAGGGTCGCCAGCTCTTCCAGATCGTCCAGGCTGTCGATCGCGCCCAGGTTGAAGGCGGACAGGGTGCACAGCGCAATTTCGCCGTTCTCGTCGTTGACGTCTTCCAGCGGCTTGGTCGGCAGGGCGATTTCCAGGCACAGGTTGGACTGACGCACCGGCGCGATCTGCGGATCGAACGGGCTATGGGTGTTGCAGTGGTCGACGTTCTGAATGTAGATGCGGCCGGTAGAGGCGCGCTCTTGCATCATCAGCGAGAACAGCTCAACCGCTTTCACGCGCTTCTGGCGAATGCTGTCGTCTTTTTCGTACTGGGTGTACAGACGCTCGAATTCGTCCTGATCGGCGAAGAATGCGTCATACAGCCCCGGCACGTCGGACGGGCTGAACAGGGTGATGTCTTCGCCCTTGATCAGACGCTGGTACATCAGGCGGTTCAGCTGCACGCCGTAGTCCATGTGACGCACGCGGTTGCCTTCAACGCCACGGTTGTTTTTCAGCACCAGCAGGCTTTCCACTTCCAGGTGCCACATCGGGTAGAACAGCGTTGCCGCGCCACCGCGCACGCCGCCCTGCGAGCAGGATTTGACGGCGGTCTGGAAGTGTTTGTAGAACGGAATGCAGCCGGTATGGAAAGCTTCCCCGCCACGGATCGGGCTGCCCAGCGCGCGGATGCGGCCGGCGTTGATGCCGATACCGGCGCGTTGCGAAACGTATTTCACAATGGCGCTGGAGGTGGCGTTGATGGAGTCCAGGCTGTCGCCGCACTCGATCAGCACGCAGGAGCTGAATTGACGGGTTGGGGTGCGCACGCCGGACATGATCGGCGTTGGCAGCGAAATCTTGAAGGTGGAAATCGCGTCGTAGAAACGTTTGACGTAGTCCAGACGAGTTTCACGCGGGTAGTTGGAGAACAGGCAAGCGGACACCAGCATGTACAGGAACTGGGCGCTTTCGTAGATCTCGCCGCTGACGCGGTTCTGCACCAGATACTTGCCTTCCAGCTGCTTGACGGCGGCATAAGAGAAGTTCATGTCGCGCCAGTGATCGATAAAGGAGTCCATCTGCTCGAACTCTTCAGCGCTGTAGTCTTCCAGCAGATGTTTATCGTATTTGCCCATCTCGACCATGCGCGTCACGTGAGCGTGCAGCTTCGGCGGCTCGAACTGGCCGTAAGCCTTTTTGCGCAGGTGGAAGATCGCCAGGCGAGCGGCCAGGTACTGATAGTCCGGCGCATCGCGGGAGATCAGATCGGCAGCGGCTTTGATGATGGTTTCGTGAATGTCGGCGGTTTTGATGCCGTCATAAAACTGAATGTGGGAACGCAACTCTACTTGAGAAACCGAGACGTTGTGCAATCCTTCTGCGGCCCAATCGATGACCCGGTGGATTTTGTCGAGGTTGATGCGCTCTTTACGGCCATCGCGTTTAGTTACAAGCAGACTTTGGTTCATGTGGTGTTTTACCTGTCCGTATGGTGCCCCTAAGCAGAAGTGTAGTCGCTCTGCTCAGTATGTAAACACTATATATAGGGGTTGTATGTCGGTGAGGTAACAAGATAGTGAGAAAAAACGGCGTTTGCAAGTGAACAAAACCGGCCTAATTTGTGGATAACTTGGGGGTGAAATGTAACTTGCCGTTCGCAGTGCGCGCCGTGACTGGCGCGACAAGCTTGTCAATAAGCGAGATCAGATTTTCCTTAAAAACTGAAAAAACCGATCGTTTGGCGCTTTATTAAACGTTAGAAAAAAACGGCATATTGATCTGATTTAATATTCTAAAAAACTGTCTACAACCACGATTTTGATCGAAGTCGCGGAAATTAGGTATTTTTCCTAACAGCGCGTTGGCGCCGAACCCCGATAACGCAGGGCCGGCGCGGTTTACAGCGCTCAACCTTCGTGCTGGGTGTGCACCATGTAGTTCACGTCAACGTTGCGTCCAAGCTTGAAATGATCGGTGATCGGGTTGTAATGCAGGCCGATCATGTGCTTTTCGCGCAGCGGCGTGCCGTCGACCCAGCCGATCAATTCGGAAGGGCGAATGAACTTCTTATGATCGTGGGTGCCCTGCGGCACCATCTTCAGCACGTACTCCGCGCCGATCACCGCCATCAGCCAGGCTTTGGTGTTGCGGTTGATGGTGGAGAAGAACACGTGGCCGCCCGGTTTCACCAGTTGGGCGCAGGCGCGCACCACCGAGGCCGGATCGGGCACGTGCTCCAGCATCTCCATGCAGGTGACCACGTCGTAGCGCTGCGGGTTGGCCTGAGCGTGGCTTTCCACCGTCTCCTGCACATAGGTGACGTCCATGCCGCTTTCCAGCGCGTGCAGCCGGGCGACCTGCAGCGGCTCCGCGCCCATGTCCAGCCCGGTTACCTTGGCGCCTTCGCGCGCCATGCTCTCCGCCAGAATGCCGCCGCCGCAGCCCACGTCGAGCACCTGCTTGTCAAAAATGCCGCCGGCGCGCTGCATGATGTAGTTCAGGCGCAGCGGGTTGATGCGGTGCAGCGGTTTGAACTCGCCTTCCAGATCCCACCAGCGGGAGGCGACGGCCTCGAACTTGGCGATTTCCTGGTGGTCAACGTTTTGCACTCGGCTGGATGATTCTGCGTTCATGGGCTTGTCTGGCTCCTTGTTCTCGTTGCGCGGATTATACATGTTCCGGCGCGGCATCGTCTGTGCCGATGCGTTTTTAGCGCACTTATCTGCACAATTTCCGTGAAACAGCGGCGGTTATTTTCCCGTAAAGCGTGCTTTGTGATATAGTTTTACACCTTTGCCACTATGGCAGCGGGCAGATGAATCATTAGTAGAGGGATAGCAGCTCCATGAGCGACCTTGCCAGAGAAATCACACCGGTAAACATCGAAGACGAGTTGAAAAACTCGTATCTGGACTATGCGATGTCCGTTATTGTCGGACGTGCGCTGCCAGATGTTCGTGATGGACTGAAGCCGGTTCACCGCCGCGTTCTGTACGCGATGAGCGTATTGGGTAACGACTGGAATAAACCATACAAGAAATCGGCCCGTGTCGTCGGGGACGTGATCGGTAAATATCACCCGCACGGTGACAGCGCGGTTTACGACACTATCGTGCGTATGGCTCAGCCGTTTTCACTGCGCTACATGCTGGTGGACGGCCAGGGTAACTTCGGTTCCGTCGACGGCGACTCCGCGGCGGCGATGCGTTATACCGAAGTGCGCATGTCCAAGATTGCTCACGAACTGTTGGCGGATCTGGAAAAAGAAACCGTCGACTTCGTGCCTAACTATGATGGCACCGAGCAGATCCCGGCCGTCATGCCGACCAAGATCCCGAACCTGCTGGTCAACGGCTCGTCGGGCATCGCCGTGGGCATGGCCACCAATATTCCGCCGCACAACCTGGCGGAAGTCGTCAACGGCTGCCTGGCCTATATCGACGATGAAAACATCAGCATCGAAGGGCTGATGGAACACATCCCGGGGCCGGACTTCCCGACGGCGGCGATCATCAACGGCCGCCGCGGCATTGAAGAGGCCTACCGCACCGGGCGCGGCAAAGTCTACCTGCGCGCGCGCGCGGAAGTGGAAGCCGACGCCAAGACCGGGCGCGAAACCATCATCGTTCACGAAATCCCGTATCAGGTGAACAAGGCGCGTCTGATCGAGAAGATCGCCGAGCTGGTGAAAGAAAAACGCGTAGAAGGCATCAGCGCGCTGCGTGACGAGTCCGATAAAGACGGCATGCGCATCGTGATCGAAGTCAAACGCGACGCGGTCGGCGAAGTGGTGCTGAACAACCTGTATGCGCTGACGCAGCTGCAGGTCACCTTCGGCATCAACATGGTCGCGCTGCATCAGGGGCAGCCTAAGCTGCTGAACCTGAAAGATATCCTCGAAGCCTTCGTGCGCCACCGCCGCGAAGTGGTCACCCGCCGCACCATCTTCGAACTGCGCAAGGCCCGTGATCGCGCCCATATCCTGGAAGCGCTGGCTATCGCGTTGGCTAACATCGATCCGATCATCGAGCTGATTCGCCGTGCGCCGACGCCGGCGGAAGCGAAAGTCGCGCTGGTGGCGCAGCCGTGGGATCTGGGCAACGTCAGCGCCATGCTGGAACGCGCCGGTGACGACGCCGCTCGCCCTGAGTGGCTGGAGCCGGAGTTCGGCATCCGCGACGGCAAATACTACCTGACCGAGCAGCAGGCTCAGGCGATTCTGGATCTGCGCCTGCAGAAACTGACCGGCCTGGAGCACGAAAAGCTGCTGGACGAATATAAAGAGCTGCTCAACTTTATCGCCGAGCTGATCTTTATTCTGGAAAGCCCAGAGCGCCTGATGGAAGTGATCCGCGAAGAGCTGGTGGCGGTCAAAGAGCTGTACAACGACGGCCGCCGCACCGAGATCACCGCCAATACTTCCGACATCAACATCGAAGACCTGATCAACCAGGAAGACGTGGTGGTGACCCTGTCTCACCAGGGCTACGTGAAGTATCAGCCGCTGTCCGACTATGAAGCGCAGCGCCGCGGCGGCAAAGGCAAGTCCGCCGCGCGTATTAAAGAAGAAGACTTTATCGATCGCCTGCTGGTGGCCAACACCCATGATACGATCCTGTGCTTCTCCAGCCGTGGCCGCCTGTACTGGATGAAGGTGTACCAACTGCCTGAAGCCAGCCGCGGCGCGCGCGGTCGCCCGATCGTCAACCTGCTGCCGCTGGAAGCCGACGAGCGTATCACCGCCATTCTGCCGGTGCGCGAGTATGAAGAAGGGCGCCACGTGTTCATGGCCACCGCCAGCGGTACCGTGAAGAAAACTGCGCTGACCGAGTTCAGCCGCCCACGCAGCGCCGGCATCATCGCCGTCAACCTCAACGAGGGCGACGAGCTGATCGGCGTCGATCTGACCGACGGCAGCAACGAAGTGATGCTGTTCTCCGCCAACGGTAAAGTCGTGCGCTTCCCGGAAACGCAGGTGCGTTCGATGGGCCGTACCGCGACCGGCGTGCGCGGCATCAACCTCGGCGAAGGCGACAGCGTGATCTCACTGATCGTGCCGCGCGGCGAGGGCGACATCCTGACCGTGACGCAAAACGGCTTCGGTAAACGCACCGCGGTGACCGAGTATCCGACCAAGTCACGCGCCACCCAGGGGGTTATCTCCATCAAGGTGAGCGAGCGTAACGGCCAGGTGGTCGGCGCGGTGCAGGTGGAAACCAGCGATCAGATCATGATGATCACCGATGCCGGCACGCTGGTGCGTACCCGCGTTTCGGAAGTCAGCGTGGTCGGTCGTAACACCCAGGGCGTGACGCTGATCCGCACGGCGGAAGACGAAAACGTCGTCGGTCTGCAGCGCGTGGCCGAACCGGTGGAAGACGAAGAGCTGGACAGCCTGGAACCGGGCGCGGAAGCGGTGGAAGAAGACAGCACGCCGCTGGACGATGGCGACGACGCGGCTGAGCCGATGGACGACGACAACGTTTAAGCAAGGTGAGGGCGTCGGCATGCCGACACCGTAATGCACTGAGACAAAAGGGCCTGGCAGCGATGCTAGGCCCTTTTTCAGTTATATGGTTTAATTGGCGCACCGAGCCGCCGGCCGCCGCGCCGGCGACAACGCGCGCCGTCACTGACTTTCGTATGGTATCCGATTGAAATACTTAGCCTCTTTTCGAACTACGCTGAAAATATCCCGCTATTTGTTCCGGGTGCTGGCGATTTTGCTGTGGTCGTTGGGGGCGCTGCTCACCACCTTTTATATTCTGAATATCCTGCATCAGAAAGAATCGGACATCCGCCAGGAGTACAACCTCAGCTTCGATCAGGCGCAGGGCTACATCCGCCATTCCGCCGACATCATCCGCGACATCAAGTATATGGCGGAGAATCGCCTCAACGGTTCGGTCAGCAGCCTGGACATGTTCAGCGGCGTGTTTCCCGGCAAAGGCAGCCCGCCGCAATTCTTTCCGCTGTACCCGGAGTCCAACTGCGCGCTGAGCACCACCTACCGCAGTTCGCTCGATTCGCTGAGCGGCCTGATCCAGTATTGGAAAGAGAACTTCGTGGCGGCCTACGATCTTAACCGGGTGTTCTTCATCGGCGGCGACAGCCTGTGTATGGCGGAGTTCGGCGGCGGCAACGCGAGCGCCAATCGGGAAAACGTGCTGAAGTCCCTGCATGAGCGCATTCTGAAATACCGCAACGCCAAGAATCAGGACAAAGACAACAACCTGTATTGGATCAGCCCCAGCGCGCAGCGGCCCGACATCGGTTATCTGTATGTGCTGACGCCTCTCTATATCGGTAATAAGCTGGAGGCGCTGCTGGGCATCGAGCAAACCGTCCGGCTGGAAGATTTCGTTACCGCCGGCAGCCTGCCGATCGGCGTCACGCTGCTGGATGAGAATAACGAGCCGGTGCTGCGCCTGGCGGACGGCGATCGCTATGCCGCCTCACTTAACCACTATCCCGCAGATCATGCCTACTTCGGCTATGTCGACAATTACCGCGACCTGATCCTGAAGAAAGCGTTGCCGCCTTCGTCATTGAGCATCGTTTATGCGCTGCCGGTGAAGAGCGTGGTGGAACGCTTCAAGATGCTGATCCTCAACGCGCTGTTGCTGAACCTGTTATCGGCTATCGTGCTGTTCACGCTGGCCTGGCTGTTTGAGCGCAAGATGTTCTTGCCGGCGGAGGAGAACGCCTTCCGTCTGGAAGAACACGAGCAGTTCAACCGCAAGATTGTCGCCTCGGCGCCGGTGGGCATCTGCATCCTGCGTATCAGCGACGGCACCAATATCCTGAGTAACGAACTGGCGCATAACTACATCAACCTGTTGACCCACGAAGATCGCGATCGCATTACGCGCATCATTTGCGAACAGCAGGCGAATTTCGTCGATGTGATGACCAGCAACAATAACAACCTGCAGATCAGCTTTGTCCACTCGCGCTACCGTAACGAAGAGGTGGCGATCTGCGTACTGGTGGACGTCAGCGCGCGCGTGAAGATGGAAGAGTCGCTGCAGGAGATGGCGGCGGCGGCGGAGCAGGCCAGCCAGTCCAAATCGATGTTCCTGGCCACCGTCAGCCATGAGTTGCGCACGCCGCTGTACGGCATTATCGGCAACCTCGATTTGCTGCAGACCAAGGCGCTGCCGCAAGGGGTCGATCGGCTGGTCAACGCGATGAATAACTCTTCCGGCCTGCTGCTGAAAATCATCAGCGATATTCTCGATTTCTCCAAAATCGAGTCCGAGCAGCTGAAGATCGAACCGCGCGAGTTCTCCTGCCTGGAGGTGATCACCCATATCGCCGGCAACTATTTGCCGCTGGTGGTGAAGAAACGTCTGGGGCTGTACTGCTTTATCGAACAGAACGTGCCGGAGCGCATTTTCGGCGATCCGGTTCGGCTGCAGCAGGTGCTCTCCAACCTGGTGAACAACGCCATCAAGTTCACCGATACCGGCTGTATCGTGCTGCAGGTCTGCACCCGCGGCAGTTACCTGGAGTTCAGCGTGCGCGATACCGGCGTCGGCATCCCGGAGAAGGAAATCTCGCGCCTGTTCGATCCGTTCTTCCAGGTGGGGACCGGCGTGCAGCGCCACTTCCAGGGAACCGGTTTGGGGCTGGCGATCTGCGAGAAGTTGGTCAACCTGATGGACGGCGACGTCTCCGTCGAGTCCGAGCCGGGGCTGGGCAGCTTGTTCAGCATTCGCATTCCATTGTTTAACGCCCAGTTCCCGATCCCGCAGGCCAGCGATACCTGGCAGGGCCGGCGGCTGTGGCTGGATATCCGCAATCAGCGCCTGGAAAGTTACCTGATGGCGATTCTGGGCGGCTACGGCGCCGATATCCAGCGCTATGACGGGCAGGATACCGCCGCCGGCGAGGTGATGCTCAGCGATTACCCGCTGATGCTGAACACGCCGCTGCTGGCTCAGATCCAATTCTCCACCGAACATATCGGTCCATCGCAGGAAACCCGGCCGGGCTATTGGATGCACAGCACCTCTACGCCGCGTGAAACGCTGACCTTAATCAACCGATTGTTCGGCGTCGGCCACGGCGCGGCAGAGGCGCTGGTGCAGCTGCCGGTGCCCGCCAAGGCCAGTGCGGCGGACAACGGCGATATTTATCTGCTGGTGGTTGACGATCATCCGATCAACCGTCGCCTGCTTTCCGATCAGCTGGGGTCGCTGGGGTATCAGGTGGTGACCGCCAACGACGGTGTCGACGCGCTCGGCGTGCTGAAACAGCACCATGTCGATATTGTGCTGACTGACGTCAATATGCCGAACATGGACGGCTATCGCCTGACGCAGGCGCTGCGGCAGATGCAGTTCAGCGCGCCGGTGATCGGCGTGACGGCGAACGCGTTGGCGGAAGAGAAACAGCGCTGCCTCGAGGCGGGCATGGATAATTGCCTGTCGAAACCGGTTACGCTGGAGACGCTGGAGCAGACATTGGCTTATTACAGCCAGCAGGTACGCTACAACCGCAGCGAGGCCTGAAAAGCAAACAGGCACGGCGGATGCCGTGCCTGTTTGGCGTTAACCTGCCGTGAGGCGGGCTTTAGTCTTTGTCCAACGGCGTCATGCTGACGGACGAGAGGTAGTTGAGCAGGGCAATGTCGTTCTCGACGCCCAGCTTCATCATCGCCGATTTCTTCTGGCTGCTGATGGTTTTGATGCTGCGGTTGAGTTTCTTGGCGATTTCGGTCACCAGGAAACCTTCGGCGAACAGACGCAGCACTTCGCTCTCTTTCGGCGACAGGCGTTTGTCGCCATAGCCGCTGGCGCTGATCTTCTCCAGCAGTTTGGAGACGCTTTCCGGCGTGAACTTCTTGCCTTTTTGCAGGGCGGCCAGCGCCTTCGGCAGATCGGTCGGCGCGCCTTGTTTCAGCACGATGCCTTCGATATCCAGATCCAATACCGCGCTCAGGATCGCCGGGTTGTTGTTCATGGTCAGCACGATGATCGACAACTGCGGATAGTGGCGCTTGATGTATTTAATCAGCGTGATGCCGTCGCCATATTTGTCACCCGGCATCGACAGATCGGTGATCAGCACGTTAGCGTCCAGCTTGGACAGATTGTTGATCAGTGCGGTTGAGTCTTCGAACTCCCCAACGACATTCACTCATTCAATTTGCTCAAGTGACTTCCGGATGCCAAACAGTACGATAGGATGGTCATCAGCAATAATTACGTTCAGGTTATTCATGTTGTTGGCTACCTTGCTTCAGCAGTCTGCTGACGAAAAAATCAATCTGACTGATGTTATTCTCGATCTCGGGCGCATCACCTTCTGCGATGCGCTGTTCTAACGATTCGCACAGCTGCTTGCCGGGAAGCAGATTTAACATGGCAAACACGCCTTTCAGGCGGTGTGCGGTTTGTGACAGCGCATTGAAATCACTGCTGCCCGCCTCAGTATACAGTTTTTTGACATCGTCGGGTACTGTATCGACAAACAGCCCATAGTAATCACTTGATTTCAATTGTTTTTCATAGAGTTGGATATCTTCTGAGCTCAATGAAAGCGGGCTTTCTTCCTGTTCCAGCGCGGCCATTTGCTGTTCGATCAGCATCAGCACGGCGTCGATTAATGCGCCGTTCAGATTATAGTTCACCCGAATGTAGCGTTTATCCAGCGCTTGCCAGCCCGGCTCATCGGTCGCCAGCAACAGGGTGTAATCATCGGCGCGCTGCGGGTTATCGGTCAGCAGCACGTCATAATCGCGGTTGACCGCGCGATCTTCGGCGACGAGGCAGTCGGCGCCGTAGGCCTGCAGCAGACGGGTCACGATGCCGCGCACTTCATCCGACGTGACGTCCAGCAAGGCGGTGACGCCGTCGAGCAGCTTTTCCTGCTCCTGCGGCTCTTTTTTCTCCATCTCCATGGCGACGCGAATGGTGTAGCGAGTGCCGATATCCACCTTGCTGCGAATGTCCAACTGGCCGTTAAGCTTTTTGCACAGCTGATTGCACAGGAAGAAAGTGAGGCCGGAACCGTGGTTGAAGCGATCCACCAGCGTCTGGCTGAGGAACGGATAGTTAAGGTTGCTGATCTCTTCGTTGGAGATGCCGGAGCCGGTGTCGTTGATTTGGAAAATCAGGCGGTCAGGGTGCTCGGGCTCATGGTCGATAACCAGAGAAACCTTGCCGCAGGCGGTGGTGATAATGGCGTAATGCACCAGCAGCGAGATCACCTTGCGCAGCGCGTTGGCATCGCCGATATAGTTCTGCTCGACGTCCAGCTGGAAATGCTTGAACAGCGCCAGCCCCTTTTGATTGAGGGCGGGCAGGGCTTCCAGCAGCAACTCGTCGATCATCGCCGCCGGGTTGAACGGCTCGCGCGTGGGTTGCCAGTCCTGGGTTTCCAGCCGCGTCAGCAGAGTGATGTTATCGATCAATCCCAGCACCGACGACGACGCCGCCGTCAGTTGGCCCAGCAGAGCCTGCTGTTGTTCCTCATCCGGCTGGTTGCGCAGGCTGTCGACCAGATCGTGCATCTGGCGCACCGGCTGATTCAGTTCGATGCCCAGGTTGTGCAACATCAGTTTGCGCGCCTGCACGTTCTTGTCGTATTCGCGCCGCGCCTGCTGCAGCCGCTTATTCACCATCACCTCTTTATCCTGATCGTGCATCAGGAACAGGTAGGTGTCCGGCGACAGCTGGCTGCGGAAAATGCGGATTTCATACACCTCGTTGTTGACCGTCGCCTGGATCACCCCGTGATGCTGTTCGGCCATATGGGCGATCTTTTGCAGGCTGAGGTGCGGCAGCAGATGCTCGGCGATTTTGTTGCTGGCGATCACCGTATTGTTGGCGAAGCTGTAGACCAGCAGGCCGGAGGGCAGGCTGGAGACGATCTCCTTATTCAGCGCGCGCTCGGCCTCCAGCTCTACCGCCATGTTTTCGCTCGGGCGAATGTACTGGCGGCGGATAAAGTAGATGCTCAGCATCGACAGCGCCAGCAGCAGCAGGTTGACTGCGATCAGCCAAATGTTGTTGCGCAGCAGATCAATGGCCAGATTGATGGCCGAAACGCGATACACCACCTTCAGCGGCGCATTGGGCAGAGCGGCGCTGAACTCCACCCAGCCGCCACTCATCGTCGCATGGGTACCGAGGACGGTTTCCGCCGGGATGGCGCTATCGTCGAGATCGACATCGTCCGGCAGCAGCAGGAAATTGGCGCGGGCCAGATTGGCCGGAATGATGTCGTTGATTGGCAAATCGAAGGCGATCACCGTCGCCAGATGCCCCGGCTGATTGAAAGTGGTGCGAATCGAAAACGAATAGGCGTTCTGGAAGCGCTGCTTGCGCAGGTCGGAAAAGCTCTCGCGTTCGTCGAGCATATTGGCCTGTTGCAGCATCTCGGCGCGGCGTTCGTCCGCCGAGGTGGTCAGGTAGCTTTCCCGAAAGCGCGAAGCCAGCTCTTTGAGCGGCTGGGTGGTGATCAGGCTGAGGCTATTGTCCTGACCATTGAGGTAATACATGGCGTAGTTCTCGGTCTTGGCGCCCCAGCGGGTGTCCAGGTAGTCCGAGATGTTGGCGATCATCGCCAGCGTGTTTTCGTCATGGCTGCCGAAGATCACCGCGTCGGTTTTCTTGTGCGGTTTCTCGACATAATAGACATCGGGCCGCAGGCGGGTTTCCTGCAAACCGGGATCGACATTCTGCGCCGGCGCATTGCCGAATTTGTCATAGACCTGATAGGTCATATAGCGGTAGGCATCGATACGCTTTTGCAGCGAACCGGCGATGCTGTTCAGCGTGTACTTCTTTTCTGCCAGCCAGGCGTTGGTGTAGTTGTAGCCATACAGGCCGATGCCGATCGTCAGCAGCACGATAAACAGCAGGAAGCAGCGGGTAATGTTGCTGGAGCTTATGGTCAATTGTTTATTTTGCATAGTGGCTGCGCATTCCTGAATCAGCGAGTGACGGCCCTGGCGCTGGCGGCCACCGCCAACAGCAGAGCGGCTACGCAAGCGAAGGCCACCGTCAGGCTGGAAAACTGAGCGATGAAGCCGATCAGCGCCGGGCCGGCCAGAATACCGGCATAGCCGACGGTGGTGACGGAGGCGATCGCCAAGTTGGCCGGCATGTCGCGCTGGTTGCCTGCGGCGCTGAACAGGATCGGCACGACGTTCGAGGCGCCCAGGCCGACCAGCATGAAACCGACCAGCGAAACGGTAGCGTGATTGAAGGCGATGGCCAGGCTCAGGCCGAGAGCGGCACACAGGCTGCCCAGCAGCAGCACCCGGTAGCGGCCCAGTGAGTTCACCACCCGATCGCCATTGAGCCGGCCAAGCGTCATGGTGATGGAAAACAGCGCATAGCCCAGACCGGCCTGGCTGTGTTCGACGCCGCGCAATGTGGTGAGAAACAGCGCGCTCCAGTCGAGCATCGATCCTTCCGCCAGAAACATGATAAAGCACAGAATGCCGATGAACATCACCCAGCCGCGCGGCAAGACGAACATCGGCCCGCCGTCATCGGCGCCGCTCTCACGCAGCAGATGGCGGCTGGCCAGCGTCAGCAGCGCGATCACCGCCAGCACGGTGAGCAGGGTGGATTGCAGCGGCGTCAGCCCCAGCCACAGCAGCGCGCTGACGCCGCCGGCGCCGGCAATGCCGCCGATGCTGAAGAAACCGTGAAAACCGGACATCATCGCCTTGCCGCTGGCGCGTTCGACGATCACCGCCTGCACGTTCATCGCTACGTCGATCATGCCGATCGCCGCGCCGAACAGCAGCAGCGCCGCGGCCATGCCGCCGAGGGAGTCCATCAGCGCCAACAGCGGCAGATCGATGCACAACCCGAGCCCGGCCATCAGGATCACCGCACGGCAACCCAGTTTGCCGGTCAGGAAACCGGTCAGCGGCATCGCCAACATGGAGCCGGCGCCGATACAGAGCAGCAACAGGCCGAGCGAGCCGTCATCGATACCGATGCGCGCTTTGGCGAAGGGGACCAGCGGCGCCCAGGCGGCCATGCCGAGACCGGCGACGAAAAAGGCCAGACGGGTGGCGATCTGTTGAGGAACGCCGGGCGTTTGCTGTTCATTGCACAAGGTGGCTGTCATGTAAGCGTCAGGATCTTGGGTCAAAAGAATGGTGAAAGTTACTGACAGTTTTTATCACAATCCGCGATCAGGGTCGAAAATATTCGTGCCTGACACATCTCTGGCACCGCCTCTGCGCACCAGCCACAGCGCGATAGCCTGGACAATATAGTCCTTTTGCTGTTCGTCCAGCGCGACGCCCTGCGGTATGCCGTGCCACTTTTCCAGACAGCCGCGGCAGCAGGTGGCAGTGGCGTGCTGGGCGACGAACACCGGGTGGCCACGCATCGGGGTTTGCTTGCCGTCGTTTTTAGGGTGGGCGGCGGCCAGGCGGCGGTCGATAAAATCGCGGGCATGGCTGAGGATCAGCGGCAATCCCTTACCCTCGAGATAAGTCTGGTCCTTGGCATTTAAACGGAAGCGAGCGCGGAAGGGGGAACTTTGCAGCCGCCGCCACAGCACGTCGGGTTGAAAGGACATCATGAATTTTACTCGCTGAAGGTGCGCTTTTTTCAGATTACCAGAACTGAATCTCTGCGGCTAATTTTGCCTGCGGCGGGAAATAATCGATGAGATAAAGCACGAAATGAAAAGCAAGTTCAATTTGTAGACTAAAATAAGGAAAAAGATTAGCAATTAGTGCGAAAGTAAATTAATGAAACTATATCATTAGGTTATTTATTTGCGTGCTATTTGTACGGGCTAAAATTGTGAGGAGAGTAGGGAGGAAAATAAAAAACCGGCCAGAAGCCGGTTAAAGGAATGCAGAAATTATCTTCGGATAATGAAGGTAATAATGAAAATAATGATGATAGCGAGGTGATTATAGCGGCTGCGCGTGGTTCGCGTTTTGGCACAATGTGCTTATTGTCTCGCTCAATTGTATGGTTGGCTTTTTTTTCTTAAAGATATGTATAACTACATGATTTTTTATCAATTAGTCTATTTTTTATCTTTAAGTGCTTTATTTTGTTTGTCTGTAATGTTTTGTGAAAGTTCGCGCGTATTTACATTTTGAAACCTTTATTAATTACAATGAAACACTATCGGATACTTGGTATCATTTTCTTTCTGGATTAATATAACCCTTGTTACCAGAATGGTAATGCACAGTCGTGCTAATAATGCTCGAAAAGGGCAGTGGCCGTAGCTCGACATAATTAACGAGGATAATAACGATGAAACTTCGAGTACTCTCTCTGATGGTACCCGCACTGCTGGTTGCAGGCACAGCAGGCGCGGCGGAAATCTACAACAAAGACGGTAATAAACTGGATTTGTACGGTAAAGTAAACGGGCTTCACTATTTCTCCAGCAACAACGGCGTGGACGGCGATCAGTCTTATATGCGTTTTGGCCTGCGCGGCGAAACGCAAATCAGCGATCAGCTGACCGGTTACGGCCAGTGGGAATATCAGGCGAACCTGAACCACGCTGAAAGCCAGGACAACAAGAACTTCACCCGTTACGGCTTCGCCGGTCTGAAATTCGGCGACTACGGCTCCTTCGACTACGGCCGTAACACCGGCGTGCTGTACGACGTCGCGGCGTATACCGACTTGCAGCCCGAGTTCGACGGTATGACCTACGGCGCCGACCAGTTCATGTTCCAGCGTTCCAGCGGCCTGGCGACCTACCGTAACAACGACTTCTTCGGTCTGGTTGACGGCCTGAACTTCGCCCTGCAGTACCAGGGTAAAAACGGCAACGGCGAAGAGACCAACAACGGTCGTGACGTTCTGGGCCAAAACGGCGAAGGCTACGGCATGTCCATGAGCTATGACATGGGCTACGGCATCAGCGCCGCGGGCGCCTTCTTTAACTCTCGCCGCACCAGCGAGCAGAACGGCGGTAACGGTCACCAGAACATCATGGGCCGCGGCGACAAGGCGGAAGGTTACTCCGGCGGTCTGAAATATGACGCCAACGATGTCTATCTGGCGGTGATGTTCACCCAGTCCTACAACGCGGCGCGTTTCGGCAGCTCCGACAGCAGCGTTTACGGCTACGCCAACAAGGCGCAGAGCTTCGAAGCCTATGCGCACTACCAGTTCGACTTCGGTCTGCGTCCGTTCGTGGGCTATAACCAGACCAAAGGTAAAGACCTGGGCCGCGCCGGCAACGGCAAGGACTACGGCGATCAAGACCTGGTCAAATTCGTCGACCTGGGTGCGACCTACTTCTTCAACAAAAACATGTCTACCTATGTTGATTACAAAATCAACCTGGTGGACAACAACGATTTCACCGACGCTGCCGGCATCAACACCGACAACGTGGTTGCCGTGGGCCTGGTTTACCAGTTCTAAGCACCAGCGTGTGAATGACACAGCGCGGCCTTCGGGCCGCGTTTTTTTTTGCCTATAAAGCACGGATTGATCCGTTGTCGGCTCGGGAAGCGCTTTGGCTCGCCTCCGTTCGACCTACGCTGTCAGAATGGAAAACAGAGCGGAGGCTATTATGGAACTCAAAATCGACAGGGTGATAGAAACGGTGCTGTACGTCAGCGATATTGAACGCGCGGACGCGTTTTACCGGGAGGTGCTGAAGCTGCCGACGATGGCCGCCAACGAACGGTTTCGCGCCTACAACGTCGGCGATCGAAGCGTACTGTTGTTGTTTATCGAAGGTGATTCGCTGCGTGGGGCGCACTACCCGACCGGGTTTATTCCTGCGCATGATGGCGTGGGGCCGGCGCATATCGGGCTGGCGGTGGCGAAAGAGCAGTTGCCGCACTGGGAACGGCATCTGGTGGTCAACGGCGTGGAGATTGAGGGGCGGATGCGCTGGGAACACGGCGGGGAGAGCATTTATTTTCGCGATCCCGACGCCCATCTGTTGGAACTGGTGACGCCGGGCATTTGGGCCAATTACTGATCGAACCCGCCTTGCGCCAACATGTTCAATGCGGCATTCAGCACCTGCAGCGCGGCCTGCGGTTGCCGCTCTATCTGCACTCTGACGATGGCGCCGTCGATCAGCATCGCCAGCATTGCCGCCCGCTGTTCCCGCTGTGGGCCGGCGGGCAGGTGACGCGCCAGTTCATCCGCCATTTGCCGTTTATGCCAGCCGGCGATTTGCAGGCTTTCCGGCAGCAGATCGGCGATTTCCACCGCCGTATTGATAAACGCGCAGCCGCGAAAGCGCGGATCGTCGAACCATTCCGCCAGGCAGGGCGCCAGCGCCGGCAGCAACCCGCCGGTTTGTGCCACATGGCGATCCAGCGCTGTGCTGAACCAGGTGAGCCACTGCTGGTGGCGATAGGCTAAAAACGCCGTAATCAAATCGTTCTTGCTGGGAAAGTGGCGGTAAAACGTCACTTTAGTGACACCTGATTCTTTGATGATGCGATCGATGCCGGTGGCGCGGATCCCTTCCTGATAAAACAGATCGTGAGCCGTCAACAGGATGCGCTGGCGGGCGGGTAAGGTATTGCGATCGGCGGTCATCATTTTCTCCCAGGCTATTTTCGAGTGATTGTAGACAACTCTGTCTACATGCGCTAGCGTAATAATGTAGACAGAGTTGTCTACATTATTACGCAGGAGATGATCATGAGCATTAAACCCCCATTACCGCCTTTCACCCGTGAATCGGCCAGCGAAAAAGTGCGGTTGGCGGAGGATGCCTGGAACAGCCGCGATCCTGAGCGGGTGTCGCAGGTCTATTCTCTCGATACCCATTGGCGTAATCGCGCAGAGTTTGTCGACGGCCGCGCGGCGGTGGTCGCATTTTTGCAACGCAAGTGGGCGAAAGAGCTGGAGTATCGGCTGATTAAGGAACTGTGGGCGTTTGACGGCGCGCGCATCGCGGTGCGTTTCGCCTATGAGTGGCGCGACGATTCCGGCAACTGGTATCGCAGCTTCGGCAATGAAAACTGGGAGTTCAATCAGGAAGGGTTGATGATTAACCGCCATGCCTGCATCAACGACATGCCGATTCGCGAACAGGATCGGCGTTTTCATTGGCCGCTCGGTCGGCGCCCGGACGATGTCCCGGCGCTGAGCGATTTCGGTTTCTGATCCTACTTAGCGGTAGTAGTGTCGCAGCTCGGCGTGGATGGCGGAAATCAGCCGCTTTCGCCACTCCGGCTCGCCTTTTCGGTATTGAGAAAAAAGGTGACCGATAGCCAGGTTATCGCTAATCGGCAGCGCGCTTAACCCGTGCTTGTCGGGCTGGGCGGTAAACCATGGTTGAGGCACTACCGCCAGCAACGGCGCGCGGCGCAGCACCGGTGGAAGTTGTGCGTAGTCGGCGCAGTTCAGGGCAATGCGGCGGTGCAACCCCTGGCGCTCAAGCTGCCGATCCAGCTCGTTTTCCGTTTGTGGCCACGGATGGCAATAATAATGCGCGTAATCCGCCAGTTCGCTGAAGGCCAGCGCGCGTTTATCTTGCAGGACTGGGTATAGCGGCGGGCCATACAGCGCAATCAGGCGAGTGCGCCCAAGCGCTTCATAATGCAGTGCGCTGGTGCGTTGTTGATGATCGCCCACCGCCAGCACCAGATCGACGCTCCCCTCAAGCAGCTCTTCGCGCCAGGCGCGTCGTTCAAAGTTTTGGCAGTGAATATCGGCATGGCAAGCGGCGCCCTTTTCCGCCAGCAAAGGCAACAGAATAGGGTGCAGAGCGGGGGGCGCCACCAGCGTGAAGCGACGCGGCGCCTGCGGTTGTTGGCCGAACATTTCACTGTCCAGCGAGGAGAACAGCGGCGCCAACTTGTCTTTCAACGACAGTGCAAACAGGGTGGGAACCTGGCGATGTCCTTCTCGGCGAAACAGCGGGTCATCCAACACTTCCCGCAGGCGAGCCAGCGCATGACTGACGGCGGAGGTGCTGATGCCCAGCCGCTCGGCGGTTTTACGGCTGGAACCCGTTACCATCAGCAGATACAGCACTTTCAGCAGATTCATGTCCATTTGTAGAATATTCATCAATTGTCCTTTTTTTAATTGAATACTGTTCAATATCAGGCCGAGTATACTCCTGCCCGGTTGACACAGACAGAAGAGAAAAATGAAAAAAAGCATGCATTATCTGATGGCGATGGCCTTTTCCTTGAGCTTCTCCACGCAGGCGAAGTTAGACCCGGCGCAGCCGTTGTCTAGCGCTCCGCCATACTCGCTGTTTGAAGAGTGGGCGCAGCCGATAACGCCGTTCCAGATCTTTGAGCAGGTGTATTACGTCGGCACGAGCAACCTGTCGTCGGTATTGTTGAGCACGCCGCAGGGATTGATTTTGATCGATGCGGGGTTGGAGAGCAGTGCACCGGGCATCAAAGCGAATATCGAACGGCTGGGGTTCAGCATTAAGGATCTGAAATATATCCTGAACAGCCATGCAAGGCTCGATCAGGCCGGCGGCATTGCGCAGCTGAAACGCTGGAGCGGCGCGAGGCTGGTGGCCAGCGCGGCCAATGCGCGGCAGTTGGCGTTAGGTGGGCGGCAGGATTTCGCGTTGGGGGATATGCTCACTTTCCCGGCCGTGCAAACGGATATTGTGGTTGCCGATGGCGACAGCATCACCCTTGGCGGCCTGACGCTGACCGCGATGATGACGCCGGGGCATCTGCCGGGCGCGACGTCGTGGTTGACCACGCTACGGCATAACGGCAAGCCGTATCGCTTTATCTATGCTGACAGCCTGGCTACACCGGATTACTACCTGATCGGCAACAAAAACTATCCGCAGCTGATTGAGGACATTCGCGGCAGTTTCGCCCGTTTGGCACGGGTGCAGGCGGATATATTTATCGCCAATAAAGGGACGCGTTTCGCTTTAGCCGACAAATGGCGGCGTTTGCGGGCCGGCGATACGCAGGCATTTATCGATCCCGCAGGGCTGCAGCGTTACGTGCAGGAGTCACAGCAGGGGTTTGAAGAGCAGCTGAAACGACAGGAAAACGTCAAACGCTGATCGACAAGCATAAACCGCACCGATCGACAAACGGGAATTTGTAGAAAAGCCTTCTCGCTTCTAGACTTAGGGAACAACAAATGCACTCCAAGAGGACAAGCTATGACGAAGAAGTTGGTTTTGGCCGTCGGCACTGCCGCGGTATTTTCCATTCTTGCCGGCTGCACCGCCTATGACCGCGCAACCAGCTATGTCAATGAGCCGGTGGTCAGCGATGTCAAAGTAGGGATGACCAAGCAGCAGGTGCGGGCGATTGCCGGTCCGCCGTCGACGTCTGCCACGCTGATTCATGCGCAAGGCACTTGCGATACCTATGCGGTCGCGCCGCGCGATGGCAAAGTGCAAACGTACTTTGTCAGCTACAACGACACGGGCCATGTCATGAACAAGGGCTATCAAACCTGTTCCGACTACGATTCGCAGCCGAAGTAATCGCGTTTCAGCCGAACATAAAAGCCTCGCTTTTGCGGGGCTTTTCATTTTTTAAGCGTTTAAGGCCTGAAGTTTAGGCAACTGCACCGCCCATGCCATTTTTTTGCATCAAAATGATAGACATTTCATAACGGTATCGCTAATATCAGCGCCCATTGGAAGGATGGCCGAGTGGTTTAAGGCAACGGTCTTGAAAACCGTCGAGTGTAACAGCTCCCAGAGTTCGAATCTCTGTCCTTCCGCCAAATTCAGCCGGCTTAGCTCAGTAGGTAGAGCAACTGACTTGTAATCAGTAGGTCACCAGTTCGATTCCGGTAGCCGGCACCATGACAGAGGCCCCAGCAGTGATGCTGGGGCTTTTTGCTGTAAGCCCAAAACTACCTCCTCAGGAGGTAGTCTTCTACTTGAGGGCGCCAGGGGAATTAATGCCCCTGGTGGCGTGGAAGCAAATCCGATAAATGTCCATCGTATTGAGTCCCGACAGAGAATTACGGCAGCACTATGGCTTTCGCTTGTTTGCGGCTGATAAGCATTTTACCGAACTTGATGCCCGGTTTTTCAATAAAGTGATACAGTAATGTTGCGATCCCATAAGTGATCGGGAGAATAATCCCTGATGCAACAATAAATCGCATTAGTGAAGAAAGCTCTGCAAACGATGTGTTTGATAGCAAATAAGCGACCACTGGTAGGACTATCAATAGATGAAGTAAATAGACTGAGTATGAGACGTCCCCCAGAAATACGCTAAAGCGGTTTGTCAGGAACCAACGAGGCAAACGCAACACGCGCGCCCATTTACTCTCTTCACTCCGAGCCCAAAGCATTGTGATCATCATTAAGATCAGACCTACCTGAGCAAGTATGTGATATTTATTCAATTCGTTTGGCAAATATACGCTACCTAGTACGGTCAACAAAGCATAAGCAATATATTGGACGCTCTTTTTCCGGATTGATTCGGCCATCAGCATGCCCGCGATAAACAAGTTCAGTTTTATCAGAATCATGGAAGGCATGGGGAAGGCAGCAAAGTAACTCGGTACTAAAAACTTGGCGAGCCCACACAGCAGAACGGCGAAGAGACATGCTCGGGCAAATCCCAGTTTCAAGACGGCCAACATGATGAACGGGAAAATTAAATAGAACTGCATTTCCAATCCGATGCTCCAGTCGGGTAGCACCGTATTGAATGAATAATCAGGCAGGAAGCCAAACATAAAGGTGACGTGTGTGAATACGTTCAAAAATGAATGGTCGCTATAGCGTGAGCTGTTGGTTTGCGTTTCGCTGTAGAAGTGGCCAATGATGTCTCTGGCTTCACCAAAGTAGCTACCGAATGCGATCGCCAGAATCAGTAAGAGATAGTAAAGCGGCGCGATGCGAAAGAACCGCCTAATCCAAAATTTTTTAAATGTTGATGAGTCAGTCCAAGGTTCTTTTTCCTTGCGTTCCACATAGTTTTTGGCCATCAGGTAGCCAGAAAGTAGGATGAACAGATCTACACCAATAGCCGGGTCAGAAAGAATAGGCAGATGGAAGCTGGTTAAAATGCAGATATGTCCCAAAACAACCCAAAGCGATGCCAGGCCGCGTAACCCTTCGAGTTCCTGTGACCATTTTTTAGCAGGTTGCATAAGGAGAAACCCCAAAATAAATTTTCATCATTAGTTCCAATGAGTTGAAGGTGTTTCCGACATTATAGCATGAGATATGTTATGAGATTAGCTGGCAAATTCTGAATATAAACCATATGTAGTTTATGGTTTTGTCTGGTTTTACTATAGGTTTGAAATTATTCAGTTATACGAACGAGAGTCGAAGAGCGTCATATATGATAATTGCACATGCAGCTCTAGTCGTGATTTCTTTCTCAGAAGGAAGGGAGGATAGCCGGCGGACAAGGTATTGCCATACTCCCTGCTTGCATAAAGGCCTGCTGGTGCTAGATCCATGTTCAGCTATTAGTAGGATTCAACGGTCCAGGCCGCTTATCAACAATCAATAGCCAGCCACTGATCCGCTTCTTCGAACATCTCTTCCAACATTCGGTTCAGCTTCTCACGATCGCTTTTGCTGGCGTCGGAGTTCAGGCCGTTGGCCTGCATCGGTTTCACGCGCACGTCAGCTTCCGGGAACAGCGCATGCACGCGTTTTTCCAGCTCGTTGCGAATAATCTCGGCGGCGTTGGGCAGCCCAGCGACGTTGCGTTTGTCGTACACCAATTCTACAAACATGACTCACCTGTAAACACTGATTTAATGTACAGTATTCTGGCCTGAGGAAGGCCGGTTGGCAAGAGGGGGCGCGGAATTTTGCATGATGCGTTCATTCGTGCGCGGCGTGCGGTAACCCCTGCAACTGAATCACTAATTCCGCCAGGCTGGCGGCTTGCATTTTCTCCATCACTTTCGCCCGGTGAACCTCTACGGTGCGCAGGGCGATATTCAACCGCTCCGCCATTTCCCTGTTCATCATGCCTCGTACCACCAGCTGCGCGATGTCGCGTTCTTTCGGCGTGAGCGTGCGGTAGCGGCCGCAAGTTTCATGGCGTCGCCAGGCTTTGGCCGAGACCTGCCGCGCCCGTTCGAGGGCGGCGATCAGCGGTTCAGCGGCGATCGGTTTTTGCAGGAAGTCCACCGCGCCGTACTTCATCTGCTCCACCGCCATCGGCACGTCGCCATGGCCGGACAGGAACACCACCGCCAGCGTGCTGCCGAGGCGGCGCAGCTCCCCGTAAACCTGGTGGCCATCGAACTTCGGCATCCGCATGTCCAGCAAGACGATCCCGGTCTGAAACAGATCGGCCTGCGCCAAAAAGTCGGTGCTGTCATTCCAGCATTGCACGTCGTGGCCGAGGCTGGTCAGTAAAAAATGGCAGGCGTCGGTGACGGCGACGTCATCATCCACCAGATGAATTAGCGACATGGTTTTCCTCATCGTTAAATATGAAATGCAGGGTGACGCATAGCCCCTTGCGGCTGTCGGGGGCGGGTCCGTTAGCCAGTTGGATCTCGCCGTCGCCATAGCGGGCCAGACGGCGGCAAATAGCCAACCCCAGCCCCATGCCGCCGGCCTTGGTGGTGTTGAAGGGGCGGAAAGCCTGCTCCAGCCCGGCCGCGCTCATCCCGCCCGCGTTGTCCTGCAAACGTACATCGAGCGCCCGTTCGTGCTCGTCGGCGGAAAGCCAGACGGCGTTGGCGCCGGCCTGCGCCGCATTCAGCAGCAGGTTCGCCAGCAGCTGTTCCAGCAGCGCCGGCGGCAGGGTTAGCCTCAGCGAAGGCGCCACGTTGTTGAACAGTTTCAGGTCGGGGTAGCGCTGCGTCAGGCGCAGCAGTGCCCACACCCGCTCGGCGGTTTCGTTTACCGCGATGGGGCGCCAGCTCGCCTTGTCTACCGTCTCGGTGGGGGGTTGCACCCACTGGCGCAGGTTATGAATCGTCTCGCCGCCACGCTGCGCCTGCCGATCAATATTTTCCAGCGGCGTCAGCAGCGGGTGCCCGGCGTCCGTTTTGCGCAGTTGGATCAGGCACCCTTGCGCATAGTGGCGAATGGCTGCCAGCGGCTGGTTGAGCTCATGCGCAAAGCCGGAGGCCATCTCTCCCAGCACGTTCAACTGCCTGGCGTTCTCCAGCGCCTGCTCCTGACGGCGCAGCTGTTCTCCTGCATGGAGCAGCTGTCGCCCGCGCCGGCGCACCAGCAGCGCGATCCAGATATGGTTGACGATCAACAGCGCCAGCACCGCCAGCGACAGGCTGACGGCCGTCTGATGCTGGATCAGCCAGCTCTTGATATCCAGCCACAGGCGCCGCTGTTCCGGGTGCTGATTGACGGCGCGCAGCAGCGCTTCCACCGCGCTGGTCGAGGCCGGTGCGCCCCACTGAAAGGGAGACTGCGGCGGTGCGGTCAGCAAGGCTCTTGCCACCGCGTCCACCAGTGAGTTATCCAGACCGGGCAGAGCGGCGAACGACCAGTTGGGATAAAGCGGCGTGCTGGTGACGCAGGGCACCGATGTGGGCCGTTGCAACAGCGGGCGAAAATCCGCCGGGTTGATCAAGCCTTCCCGACCCATTTTCTCCAGCAGACAGACGGGAACGATGGCGGCCTGAATGGCGCGCTCGCGCAACAGATAGAGCAGGGCGTCGGCAGGGAAACCGGTAAAGCGCAGGTGAAAATCGCGCTCGGGCCGCATACCGGCATCGCTGAGCGCCTTATAGCCGGTCAGATAGCCGCCGAAGGCCTGCGGCGCGATGGCGCCCACCGTTTTGCCCATCAGCGCCTGCGGCGTCGTTATGCCGCTGTCGCGCCGCACCAAAATCACGCTGCCGATGATGTTGCCCGTTGCCCGATCGCCGTTGGCGGCGCGCAACGACGCCAGCCAGCGCAGATGATAGTGGCTGTTCAACTGCACGAACTGCGCCGGATTAGTGACCACGAACTGCACGCTGCCCCGATTGACCGCTTCGCGCATCTGCGCCAGATCAAGCGGCTGCAGGCGGAAGCGCTCACCGCCGACGCTGCCGTTGAGCCTGTCGATCAGCGGCTGCCAGTCACGCGCGGTCGCCGCATCGCCGCGCATCGCCAGCACGCCGACCGACCACTCGCCCGCCTGCGCCGCCATCCCCCAGCCGAGACTGAGCAGCAGTAATAACACGACCCTCACGGCCCCTCCTGATGGGTAATCTGCCTGCCGTCACTTGTTTTAGATCAACGTTAGGTCCGGTATGTGGTTAACCACAATAGAGCTGAGCCCAATGTCATTTTTACACTGTAAATCATCGACATTGTTTATTCATCTAACGGGCATCAATAGCGTGATCGGGGTGATGCCCAGGACGTGGGAGAGGCGCATGGATTTCGGTAAACGGCAGTTTTTACAGCGGCTGGGCGTGTTGACGGCGGGGGCTTCGCTGATCTCCGTGGCGGAGGCCGGGCTGACGTTAGCACCGACACGGCGCGAGGGGGATGCGAGCCGCCGTTACGCGATGCTGATCGACCTGCGGCGCTGCGTAGGGTGCCAGGCTTGTACCGTGAGCTGCGCCATTGAAAACCAGACGCCGCACGGGGAGTTTCGCACCACGGTAAACCAGTATCAGGTCAGCCTCGAAGGCGAAGCCGCTGCGACCAACGTGCTGTTGCCCAGGCTGTGCAATCACTGCGACAACCCGCCTTGCGTGCCGGTGTGCCCGGTGCAGGCTACCTTCCAGCGCGAGGACGGGATCGTGGTGGTCGACAACAAACGCTGCGTGGGTTGCGCCTATTGCGTACAGGCCTGTCCGTACGATGCCCGTTTTATCAATCACACAACCCAAACGGCGGACAAATGCACCTTTTGCGTGCACCGGCTGGAGGCGGGATTGTTGCCGGCATGCGTGGAGTCGTGCGTGGGAGGGGCGCGGATCATCGGCGATATGCGCGATCCGCACAGCACGCTGAGCAAGCTGCTGCGGCGCCACGAGGTCGAGATAAAAGTCCTCAAGCCGGAGAACCAAACCGCGCCCCACGTGTTCTATCTGGGGCTGGATGACGCCTTCGTCACGCCGCTGCCGGGGCGGGCGCAGGTCGCCTTATGGGGAGAAAGACGATGAGCCGCCAACTGATGATCGCAGAAGTGCTGAGCCAGCCGCAGGCGGTGAGCTGGCTGCCGTGGGCCGTACAATATTTCTTCTTTATCGGCATCGCCGCCTGCGCCGCGCTGCTGGCCTGCGTGTGGCGCTGGCGCGGTGGAGATAACGCCGCGCATCTGGAGCGCATGGCGCTGTTTATCGGGCTGACGTGCGCCATTACCGCGCCGCTGGCGCTGACCGCCGACCTGCATCAAACCGCCCGTTTCTGGCATTTCTACGCCTACCCGACGCCCTGGTCGTGGATGCCGTGGGGCGCGCTGTTCTTGCCGCTGTTTACCCTGCTGATCGGCCTGTGGTTTATCGCGATTGAATTTACGCGGCTGACGGGCAGACCGGTTGCGCTGTTGCGTGGGATAGCGCCCGCCTGCGCGCTGGTGGCTATCGGCCTGCTGTTGTACACCGGGCGAGAGGTTTCCATCGTGCGTGCGCGCCCAATCTGGTTCAGCTACGGGTTTCCGATCGTGATGTTCCTCAGCGCGCTGCAGGCGCTCTTGGCTTTGCTGCTGCTGGCGATGCGCGAACGGCCCGGTCAGCAGGCGCCGCTGGCGCGCGGGATGTTGCTGACACTGCTGCTGCTCGGCGGGGCGATCCTGCTGTGGGTATGCGGCGATACGTTATCCAGCGCGGCGGTACGCCACTGGCTGCAGACGCAGGCGATGGCGCGCCGGTATGCCGCGGGATGGATTGCGCTATGGGGGCTGACGCTGGCGTGCGCCGCCTGGGCCGGCTATCGGCGCTTGCCGCGCGGTGGTGCGCCGCTGCTGGTGGCCGGCGCACTAGGGCTGAGCTGGCTGATGCGCTGGACGCTGTTGATCGAAGTACAAACCATCCCGAAATACAGCGCGTCTAACTCCTCTTATAGCCTGCCGCTCGGCACTGACGGTTTGCTGGCGATCGTCGGCACCTTCGGCTTGTGGCTGGCGTTAATGATCATGGTGCGTGAAGCACAGGCGTTTTTACTGCGGAGAAAACAACATGGCTAAACTCACCCGGCGTCAGTGGTTGAAAGTGGGCCTGGCCTTCGGCGGATTGTCCGCTTTCGGCCTGAGCTATCGCGAAGTCGCCAAACGGGCGATCGACGGCTTGATTCACGGTACCTCAGGGCGGGTGACTCTGGATCGCATCAACGGCAACTCCCTGCCGCCAGAAGGGCGGGCAATGCCGGAATGGCAAGGCAATCCGCAACAGGCCATCTCGATGACCCAATGTTTCGGCTGCTGGACGCAATGCGGCGTGCGGGTACGGGTGGACAGGCAGACCGACCGGGTATTGCGCATTGCCGGCAACCCTTATCATCCGTTGTCTCAGGAACGGCACGTCGACTCTGCGTTGCCGCTGCAGGACGCGTTGGCGCAGTTGGGCGGCGAAAGCGGCCTCGACGCCCGTTCCACCGCCTGCGCGCGCGGCGCCACGTTGCTGGAGGGGCTTTACAGCCCGCTGCGCGTCCTGGAGCCGATGAAGCGCGTCGGCAAACGCGGCGAGGGCAAGTGGCAGCGCATCAGCTTTGAGCAGTTGATCGCCGAAGTGGTGGAGGGCGGCAATCTGTTCGGCGAGGGGCATGTGGACGGCCTGCGGGCGATCCGCGATCTGGAGACGCCGATCGATGCCCGACGGCCGGGGCTGGGGCCAAAAGCCAACCAGCTATTGGTGACCAATGCCGGTGACGACGGGCGCGATAGCTTCCTGCGGCGCTTCGCCCAGAACAGTTTCGGCAGCAAAAACTTCGGCGCGCACGGCGCTTACTGCGGGCTGGCCTACCGTGCCGGTTCCGGCGCGTTGATGAACGATCTGGACAAGAACCCGCACGTGAAACCGGACTGGGAACAGGTCGAATTCGCGCTGTTTATGGGGACCTCACCGGCGCAGTCCGGCAACCCGTTCAAGCGCCAGGCCCGGCAATTGGCCAGCGCCAGATTGCGCAGCGAATTCCGTTATGCGGTAGTGGCGCCGGCGCTGCCGCTGACCACCACGTTGGCGGACGATCATGGCCATTGGATCCCGATATTGCCGGGTACCGACTCGGCGCTGGCGATGGCGATGATCCGTTGGATCCTCGACCACCGGCGTTATCAGGCCGATTATCTCGCCATCCCGTCGGAGGCCGCCATGCAACGCGCCGGCGAGAAGAGCTGGACCAACGCCACGCATCTGGTGATCGCCGAGAGCGAGCATCCGCGGGCGGGGCAGCATCTGACGCAGGCCGATCTGAACGGTGCCGGGTCGGCGTCGCCGCTGGTGGTCAACGGCGCGGGTGAGCTGGTGGCGGCCGAGACGTGCGACAGCGCCGAGCTGTGGGTAACCCGTACGGTGACGCTGCACGATGGCGCGCAGGTGGAGGTGAAAAGCGGCTTCCAGTGTTTGAAAGAGGCCGCCGACAAGCTGTCGCCGGAGGCGTACAGCCGGCAATGCGGCGTGCCGGTGGCACGCATCGCGGCATTGGCCGAGGCCTTTACCGCCCACGGGCGCAAGGCGGCAGTGATCGCCCATGGCGGGATGATGGCGGCGAACGGGTTTTACAATACCTGGGCGGTGATGATGCTTAACGTGCTGATCGGCAACCTGAGCCTGGCGGGGGGCGTGTTCGTCGGCGGCGGTAAATTCAACGGCTTCGCCGAGGGGCCGCGCTATAACCTGGTCGAGTTTCCTGGCCTGGTAAAACCGAAAGGGCTGAATATCGCGCGCAGCAAGGCCGCCTATGAAACCTCCGACGAATACCGCGAAAAAGTGGCGGCGGGCGTTTCGCCCTGGCCGGCCAGGGCGCCCTGGTATCCGTTCGTCGCCGGGCAGTTGACCGAGCTGCTGACCTCGGCGTTGGCGGGGTACCCCTACGGGCTGAAAGCCTGGATCTCGAACATGACCAACCCCTTGTACGGTATCGCCGGGTTGCGCGGCGTGGCGGAGGAGCGGCTGAAAGATCCGGCGCGTTTGCCGCTGTTTATCGCTATCGATGCGTTTATCAACGAAACGACGGCGCTGGCCGACTATATCGTCCCGGACACCCATAATTTTGAGAGTTGGGGATTCAGCGCCCCCTGGGGCGGCGTCGCCAGTAAGGCCACCACCGCGCGCTGGCCGATAGTGACGCCGGCGACTGCGCAAACGGCGCAAGGGCAGCCGATTTCCATGGAGGCGTTTTGCATTGCCGTCGCCAAACGCCTGGCGCTGCCGGGGTTCGGCGATCGCGCTATCGGCGACGGCCAGGGCGGGCTGCTGCCGCTCAACCGTGCCGAGGATTATTATCTGCGCGCCGCCGCCAACGTGGCGTTTTCCGGCAAGGCGCCGGTGCCGGCCGCGAGGGCGGACGAACTGACGCTGAGCGGTGTCGATCGCTTGCTGCCGCAGCTGGCGCAGACGCTGCGCGCCGATGAGATCGACCGCGTGGCGTTTATCTACAGCCGCGGCGGCCGCTTCGCCGATCACGACAGCGGCCGCCGCGACGGCAGCGTGGGCAACCGCTGGGAGAAACCGCTGCAGATCTGGAATGCGGAAGTGGCGAAGCACCGGCATGCGATCACCGGCGAGCGTTTCAGCGGCTGCCCCACCTGCTACCCGGCGCGTTTGTCGGACGGCCGCGCGGTGGAAGCGCTCTACCCAGAACGGCAGTGGCCGCTGCGCCTGATGTCCTTCAAATCTAATGTGATGAGCAGCTCCACCGCGGTGATCCGGCGCCTGCACGACGTGAAGCCGGTGAACCTGGTGGCCTTGAACCCGGCGGACGGAGCGCGTTTCGGCATTCAACACGGTGATTGGGTGCGCATCAGCACGCCGGGCGGCAGCCGCGAGGCGCAGATCAGTTTGCTGGCGGGGGTGATGCCCGGCGTGATCGCGGTGGAACACGGCTACGGCCACCGGGAGATGGGAGCCAGCCAGCACTACCTGGACGGCGAACCGCTGGCGATGGATGAGCGCATCGCCGCCGGCATCAATCTCAACGATTTGGGCTTTGCCGATCCGACGCGCGAAGTGCCGAACACCTGGCTGGATTGGGTGACCGGTGCGGCGGTGCGTCAGGGTATTCCGGCGGCGATCGTTAAACTTTCCGCGTAAACGGCAGACGAAAAAAAACCTGCTGTAACAGCAGGTTTTCTTGAATTTGGTCGGCATGAGAGGATTATGCGCATCTTCGATGCTTGCCCTGCGGGCCGTTGCTAAAGCAACGTGGTCTCACTTCGTTCGGCTCAAACCTCCTGCGGAGATTCTCATCCTCTCGACGTGCAGACGAAAAAAAACCTGCTGTAACAGCAGGTTTTCTTGAATTTGGTCGGCATGAGAGGATTCGAACCTCCGACCCCCGACACCCCATGACGGTGCGCTACCAGGCTGCGCTACATGCCGACGCTATGAAAAATCATACTACCGATTCCCGATGTTAATGCAAGCGCCTCGCCACTTGATTGCTTTAGTTTTAAGCAGTTAGTTGGCGATAAAGCGTTTTACATCGGTCAACACCTGCAACAGCAGAGCAAGCTGCGGTTTCTCGTCCTTTATCTCTTCGCCGTTCTGATCGTAGACGCGATAGTTGCCATTGTTGTCCAGCATCAGCGTTTGTGTCGGCGTGGTGATCACCAGCTGGTTGCCATCGCCGGTGGCGATCCAGTTGTTGCGGCGCTGGGCGGTGAACAGATCCTCGCCTTGCGAATAGTCTTTCGGCGCGGTTTGCACGTGCAGCAGGCGTTGCATCAAGGTGCGCATGACGTCGTTATGGCCGGTCAGCTTGCTGATGGTCTGCGCCGGGGTGCCCGGCCAGTGGATCACCAACGGCACCTGCAGTTGCGCCTGGTTGAAGGCGGTGCCGGCGCCCCATTGGCCTTTGCCGCTGTCGTTGAACTCGACGCCGTGCTCGGCGGTGATCACCACCACGGTTTTATCCAGCAGGCCGCGCTGTTTCAGCGTGTCCAGCACCCGGGCTATCTGAGCATCCACATCTTGCGCGCCGGTGCGGTAGCGCCGAATAAAGTCGGCCGGAACCGGTTTTTTGTCGCCTTCGGTCGGCTCGGCGCCGCTGAAGTTGATATAGGAGAACCACGGCTCTTTGCTACCCTGGTCTGCCAACCAACGTTGCCATTGCTGGGTGGTTTGGGCGTCGCTTTGCGGCGCCGGCGTCGGCAGCGAGAAGTCGGTCAACAGGGCCTGGCGATACAGGCTGGCATTGAAGCCATCGGAGGAGAACAGCCCCAGCTGGTAGCCCCGATCGCCGAGCGCATTGATCAGTGCCGACGGCTTGCGGCCAGCGAGCACGCTGTCCAGATAGGTCGGGGAAATGCCGTAGAACAGGCCGAACAGCCCGGTATCGGCATGGTTGCCCGAACTGTAGTGATCGCTGAAACGCACGTTTTCCTGGGCGAAGCGGGTCAGGGTTGGCATGTCCTGCGCCACGTCTTTGGCGCGAATGCCGTCCACTACGATCATCAGCAGGTTATAGCCGCTGCCTTTATCGCCGTAGCTGAGATCGCTGAGCGGATACTCCACCGATACCGCTTCCGGGTTGCCCTGTTGCACCAGACGGCGCTCATACTCTTGCTGGTCGAGCAGGCCGTGTTTCTCGAGGAACTTGCGCGCGGTCATCGGGTACGAGAGCGGCAGGTTGGCCCGCTGCATGGTGATCGGGCGATAGAAGTTGGCGTCGGCCCAGATATAAATCAGGTGCGACGCGAAAAAGGCGCTGATAAACAGCGCCGCCAGCGGCTTGCCGAAGCGGCGGCGGTTCAGGCTGCGCAGCTTCTGCCAGCTCCAGGTGCCGAACAGCATCTCCACCAGGAAGATCACCGGCACGCAGATAAACATCAGCTGCCAGTCACGCGACAGTTCGCTTTGATCCGGGTTGACCACCAGATCCCACACCACCGGATTGAGGTGCAGGTGGAAATGGGAGAACACTTCGCTGTCGACCAGCAACAGCGTGAGCCCGATGGTGGCCAACGCGGCGGAAATAAATCGCAGCAGCCGCTGCGACATCACCACGAAGGTGAGCGGGAAGATCACCAGCAAATAGCCGGCGAACACGATAAAGCTGAAATGCCCCAGCAGGCTGACAAAAGCATAGACCCGGCCCAGCAGGGATGCGGGCCAGTCGGTGACAAACAGGTAGCGGCTGCCCAGCCCAAGGGCGAGCAGGATGTTGAATAAGGCGAACCAGTGCCCCCAGCTGATCATCTGGGAGACTTTTTCACGATAACGCTGACGGTTTGTCACCATAAGTCAATATTAATGTGCTTTATCTTCACGGACAGAAGCCTGCAAGGCTTCCGCGAACGATCTCGCCAGGGTTTTCCGCTGCGCGGGGGCAACGCTGGTGTTGATCAAATTAGTGACCATGTTGCCCAGCACCATCAGGGAAAGATCGGTGGGGGTATGGTGTTTTTCCAGAACATTGACCAGCTCTGAGAGCAGTTGTTCAACGTGTTCGTCACTGTAACGGGATGATTGTGGCATAAAATTGCGCTTAGTAATCTGCAAAGTGCCCTATCTTACCGTATAGGGCAGTGATTTTCCGCTCTTTTATCACTTCCTGTCATTCGGGAAATTGTTCGCCCGCGCCGGGGCGGGGCCCCGCTGCGCCTTTCCGGTTTGCCGCCGCTTTTTAGTATTGCAGGGCGGGGTCTTCAGTGTTTGAATACGCGCCTAAAGAACAGGAGGATTTATCATGAGTCTGGATATCGACCAGATCGCTCTGCACCAATTGGTGAAACGCGACGAGCAAACGCTGGACGTGGTGTTGCGCGATACCTTGCTTCCCACCAACGCGGCGGTGGAAGAAATGATGACGGAACTGCATCGCGTCTACAGCGCCAAGAGCAAGGCCTTGGGCCTGTTCAACGAAGGCAGCGAACTGGCGGAAGCGCTGCGCACTTGCCGCAAGGACGATAAGGACTTTCTGGCCTTCAGCCGCGCGGCGACCGGCCGCCTGCGCGACGAACTGGCGAAGTATCCGTTTGCCGAAGGCGGCGTGGTGCTGTTCGGCCAATACCGTTATCTGGCGGTGGAGTACTTGCTGATCGCGGTGCTGAACAGCCGTAACAGCATGCGCGTCAACGAAGAGCTAGATATCAACACCACGCACTATCTGGACATCAACAACGCCGATATCGTCGCGCGCATCGATCTGACCGAATGGGAAACCAACCCGGAATCGACCCGCTATCTGACCTTCCTGCGCGGGCGCGTAGGCCGCAAGGTCGCCGATTTCTTCATGGATTTCCTGGCGGCGTCCGAAGGGTTGGACACCAAGGCGCAAAACCGCGGGCTGCTGCAGGCGGTGGACGACTACTGCGCCGATGCGCAGTTGGACAAGAACGAGCGCCAGTCGGTGCGCCAACAGGTGTACAGCTACTGCAACGAACAGCTGCAGGCGGGCGAAGAGATTGAACTGCAGGCCCTGTCGCAGGAGCTGTCGCCGGTCGGCGAGAAAGACTTCATGCAGTTCTCCAGCGAGCAAGGGTATGAGTTGGAGGAAAGCTTCCCGGCGGATCGCGGCACGCTGCGCCAGCTGACCAAATTTGCCGGCAGCGGCGGCGGTATCAGCCTGAATTTCGACGCCATGCTGTTGGGCGAGCGCATTTTCTGGGATGCGGCCACCGACACGCTGACCATCAGAGGCACGCCGCCGAACCTGCGCGATCAGCTGCAGCGCCGGACCGGCAGCGGCAAGTAAGCGCGCCGGATCGCAGACAATAAAAAACGCCGCAATTGCGGCGTTCTTTATTTCGGCGTCCCGAAAGGTTCGAAAACGTAGCGATTAAACGCGAACGAAGTCGATGTGAGCCAGTTTTGGCTTGAACGGGTGACGCTGTACAGCCTGAACCTTAACTTTGGTTTCTTTACCGTCGATAACCAGAGTTACTGCTTCGCTGTAGAATTCTGGTTTAGCTTCCATGTTCTTAACAGAATCATGGTCCAATTCGATGGAAACTGCAGCTTCTTTGCCACCGTAAACGATAGCTGGGAATTTGTTTGCTGCACGCAGGCGGCGGCTCGCACCTTTACCCTGGTCTTTACGTACTTCTGCATTGATAGTGAACATTGTTTTTTCTCTTAAAAGAAAATTTACCCTGCTACAGGCGACCCAAGTAGCAAGTTCGGAAATCCGCTTTAACGCTGGGCAGGCCCAAGTAAAGCGCGCGGCATTTTAACGGAAAGCCGCCTGCAGGGCAACGAAAACCTGTCCAGATTGGGGACCGTTCGCTCAGGTCAATTGATTGGCGCGGCGGAAACGGCCTTGATAATCGAACACTTTCTCGCGCACCTGCCAAAACTGGCCGCGTTTGCGCGCCACCACGAAATCCGGATGGCGCAGCGCCTGCTGTTGCGCCAGCACGTCGGCGGCGGTGTGCCAGGCGAACGGCACGCCCGGCGCGCGCTGGTGCGGGCGCAGGAACAGCATCTCGAACGCTTTGCGCTGCGCCGGCGTCTGCAGGCGGAAGCGCTCGCTGGTGCTGGTGCCGTCCTCGTCGTAATAGGTGGCCTTCAGCCATTCGCCCTTGTCATCGCGGCCGCTCTGCAGTTCCATGCCGCCGCAGCGCAGCACCAGCGCGTCTTTCAGCTTCAGCGCCGCTTTCAGCATGTCGTCGGGATCGACCAGCACCTCCTGACACTGATGGCAGCGGCGTGCGGCGATGTCGTTCTCCGCGCCGCAGTGCGGGCAGCTCTTGAACCGGAAGCGGTAATCGCACTGTTCGCGGTGGCCGTCGTCGTCTTCCAGCCAGCCCTGACAGCGGCGGCCGTAGTGCTCGATGATATCGCCGTTCTCGGTGCACTTGCCCCAGAACAGATTGGCGAAGCCGCAGGCCGGGCAGAACACCTGCACCGGCTGGCTGTCGCCGTGCGGCTTGCTGACGCCGACCTCCGGCGTGAACAGATCGTGCGGGTTGCCGGCATAGTCGAGGATCAGACAATCCTCCTTGCCGGGCGCCAGCCGCAGCCCGCGGCCGACGATCTGCTGATACAGGCTGACGGACTCGGTCGGGCGCAGGATCGCGATCAGATCGACGTGCGGCGCGTCGAAACCGGTGGTCAATACCGCTACGTTGACCAGATAGCGCAACTGCTGTTGTTTGAACGCCTCGATCAGCGCATCGCGCTCGGCGGGCGGTGTTTCTGCGCTGACCAGCGCGGCCTCGCCGTTCGGCAGCAGGTCGTGGATCTCGCGGGCGTGCTCGACGGTGGCGGCGAAGATCATCACCCCTTTGCGATCGTCGGCGTACTCCACAATCTGGCTGATAATGTGCGGCGTGACGCGGTTTTGCCGCTTCAGCTCGCGGTTCAGATCCGCTTCGCTGAACAGGCCGTTGCTTCTGGCCTCCAGCCGGCTGAAATCGTACTGCACAATCGGCATGTCCAGCCGCTCAGGCGGCACCAGGAAGCCGTTCTTAATCATATAGCGCAGCGGCAGCTCATAGATGCAGTCGCGAAACAGGCTGGCGCCGTCGCCGCGGGTAAAACCGTGGTAGTGATACTGGTAAATCCAGCCCTTGCCCAGACGATAGGGCGTGGCGGTCAACCCCAGCAGCCGCAGCTGCGGGTTGGTTTTCTGCAAATGCTGGATGATTTGTTGGTACTGGCTGTCGTCGTCGTCACTGATGCGGTGGCATTCATCGACGATCAGCAGCGAAAAGGCGCCGTCGAACAGCGGCAGGTTGCGCGCCACCGACTGCACGCTGCCGAACACCACTTTGCCGGCGCTCTCTTTTTGTTGCAGACCGGCGGCGAAGATGTCCGCCTCCAGGCCGTAGGCGCAGTATTTGGCGTGGTTTTGCGCCACCAGTTCCTTGACGTGCGCCAACACCAGCACCCGCCCACGGGCGCGCTTCGCCAGTTCGGCGATCACCAGGCTTTTGCCGGCGCCGGTCGGCAGCACGATCAGCGCCGGTTCGGGACGCTGCCGAAAATGGTTGATGGTGGCTTCGACCGCTTCCAGTTGGTAGGGGCGTAGGGTAAAGGCCATAAAATGAACGCCGTAGAGTGGAATGGGCCGCCGGGTACAGATCTTGTCGCCCCCGTTCCCACAGAAACAGCGACATTTTACGCCCCGGGCGGCCGAAAAATTTCTACTATTATGCCTTCTGCGCGCGCGCGGTGCGAGAAGCGTGAAAATTACCTCTGTCGGGCAACGCGTTGTGTCGCTATACTTGTGTGACAGCAATCGCTGTTCCCCCACGCGATTCCCCCCCTGAACCTGCTATTTGCACCCGGTGCAACGGCGGGCGTCATATTTTGGCAATACGATCAATGCGATCATAACAACGACAGGCAAAGCAGATCCCATGCGATTGGACAAGTTTTTATCTCAGCAGTTAGGCATCAGCCGTGCGCTGGTCGCGCGCGAACTTCGGGCTAAACGCGTCACCGTGGACGGTGAGGTAGTGAAGAGCGGGGCTGTCAAACTGACCCCGGAGCAAGAAGTGGCGTTCGACGGCAATCCGCTGCAGCAGCAGAACGGCCCGCGCTATTTCATGCTCAACAAACCGCAGGGCTACGTCTGCTCTACCGACGATCCCGATCATCCGACGGTGCTGTATTTCCTCGATGAGCCGGTCGCGTACAAGCTGCACGCCGCCGGGCGGTTGGATATCGACACCACAGGGCTGGTGCTGATGACCGACGACGGTCAATGGTCGCACCGTGTCACGTCGCCGCGCCACCACTGCGAGAAAACCTATTTGGTCACGTTGGAGCACCCGTTGGCGGAAGACACCGCGCAGCGTTTCGCTGAAGGGGTGCAACTGCACAACGAGAAAGATCTGACGCGGCCGGCGACGCTGGAGCAGGTCGACGAGCACGTGGTGCGCTTGACCATCAGCGAAGGGCGCTACCACCAGGTGAAGCGGATGTTCGCCGCCGTCGGCAACCGGGTGATCGCGTTGCACCGTGAGCGCATCGGCGCCATCGTGCTGGATGACGATCTGGCGCCGGGCGAATACCGCCCATTGACAGAAGAAGAGATCGCCAGCGTGGGCGCGCCGCACCTGCAGGACTGATAACCGATCATTGATTGCGGCCGATTAAGGAGTCGTGGAACGTGCAACAGAACCGAACCTCTCATCTCGGTTTGATTTTCATTCTGGGCCTGTTGTCCATGTTGATGCCGTTGGCCATCGACATGTACCTGCCCAGTATGCCGGTGATCGCTGCCCAGTTTGGCGTCGAGTCCGGCAGCGTGCAGATGACGCTCAGCGCCTATATGCTCGGCTTTGCCTTCGGGCAGCTGTTCTATGGGCCGATGTCGGACAGCATCGGCCGCAAGCCGGTGATCCTGTGGGGAACGCTGATCTTCGCCATCGCCGGCTGCGCCTGTGCCATGGCGCAGTCGATTGATCAACTGATTGGGCTGCGTTTCCTGCACGGTTTGGCGGCGGCCGCCGCCAGCGTGGTGATCAACGCCCTGATGCGCGATATGTTCACCAAGGATGAGTTCTCGCGCATGATGTCGTTCGTCATTCTGGTGATGACCATTGCGCCGCTGCTGGCGCCGATGATCGGCGGTGCGCTGCTGCTGTGGTTCAGCTGGCACGCCATCTTCTGGACCATGGGCGCTGCGGCGCTGATCGGTTCGCTGCTGGTAGCCTTGTTCATCAAGGAGACGCTGCCGAAAGAGCGGCGCCAGCGGTTCCACCTGCGCACCACGCTGGGCAACTTCGGTTCGCTGTTCCGCCATAAGCGGGTGCTGAGTTACATGTTGGCCAGCGCCTTCTCGTTTGCGGGCATGTTCTCGTTCCTCAGCGCCGGGCCGTTCGTCTACATCGAACTGAACCACGTTTCGCCGCAGCATTTCGGTTACTATTTTGCGCTGAACATCGTCTTCCTGTTCCTGACGACGCTGATCAACAGCCGCAACGTGCGGCGCTTCGGCGCGGTCAAGATGTTCAAGCTGGGGCTGCTGGTACAGCTGGCGATGGGGCTGTGGCTAATGGCGGTGAGCACCGTGGGCCTGGGCTTCTGGGCGCTGGTGATCGGCGTTGCGGTCTATCTGGGGTGCATCGCGATGATCTCCTCCAACGCCATGGCGGTGATCCTGGATGATTTTCCGCATATGGCGGGCACCGCTTCTTCCCTGGCCGGCACGTTGCGCTTCAGCATCGGTGCGCTGGTGGGGGCGGTGCTGTCGATGGCGCCGGGCAAAAGCGCTTGGCCAATGGTCACCTCGATGGCGCTGTGCAGCATCGTGGCGGTGCTGTTCTATGTTTACGCCAGCCGGCCGCGCGATCGCGCAGCCTGACGTTCTCCCGATTCGGGGCGTGTCGCTCCGTATCGTCACGGGGTTGCGCCCTGCCATTTCAGGGTGCAACCGGCAATGAAAAATTTGTTGCTAAATATACGCAAGCTAATTAATTGGCCACTTTCTCACCTGTGTGCTTTTTGTTAAAAAATTCCGCCGCCGTGCCGCCCAATATTCCCCGGGAGGCGCGGCGCGCTGTCGGCTGAGCCGCGCGGGGGATTTGTATTAGGATTGATGTAAATCAAGGTATTAGCAGCGGTGGCAGCGCTAACGTGACGGGTGAGATGTTTCTTCATTGTAAAAATATGGCGACGAAAAAGTAGTCGCATTGCAAGAAAAAAGAGTTGAGATCGCTGCGGGAAAGGGTTACATATAACGCAAAAATGCGAGCTGAGTCGCAAAATGCCGTGAAATAACACCGCACGGCGCGCCAAAAAGTGGCACGGCATCGGCAAGCACGGGGTCAGGTTAATGGCTTGCGGCAAAATTTACATTTAAATAACATTTGTGCGCGGCAGAGTCGGGAGTCAACGGCTATAACTTAGTAACCCTGTCAGGTAAAAGTGTTTCACCTTTTCAAACTAGGGATTTCATGTGGAGAGTATCCAACTTTCGGTAGTGCATCGCTTGCCGCAAAGTTATCGTTGGCTATCCGGTTTCACCGGCGTGAAGGTCGAACCGATTCCGTTTAACGGAATAGACGAAGATAACAACCTGATTGGGCTGAAGCTGCTCAGCCATGAAGGGGCCGAGGCCTGGCAGGTCATGCAACAGCTCAATCTGTCGCTGCAGGAGATTCAGGTCGACTGTGCGATCGTCGAATGGGAAGGGGAACCTTGCCTGTTCGTGCAGCGCAGCGACGAGAGCGCCACCATGTGCCGCCTGAAAAACGTCGGTGCCGCGATCGCCGAACCACTCAGCGCGCAATACCCCTTCTGAATTCGCCGCTAATCCGCCAACTGCAGCAGTTGACGGGTATAGTCGGCTGCGGGCGCCGCGAAAATCGCCCGGCAGTCTCCCTGTTCAACCACTTCCCCCTGTCGCAGTACGATGACCTGGTGACATAGCGAACGCACCACCTGCAGGTCATGGCTGATGAACAGATAAGCCAACCGGTGGCGTTGCTGCAGCGATTTCAGCAGCGTCAGGATCTGCGCCTGCACCGATTTATCCAGTGAAGAGGTCGGCTCGTCGAGGATCAGCAGCTGCGGTTGCAGGATCAGCGCGCGCGCGATGGCGATACGCTGGCGCTGGCCGCCGGAAAACTCGGTGGGATAGCGGTGGCGAAGCTGCGGATCCAGGCCAACTTCCCGCAACACCTCGATCACGCGTTGTTCCCGCTGCTCGGCGCTAAGCCGCTGGTGCACTTCCAGCCCCTCGGCGATGATCTGCTGCACGTTCAGGCGCGGATTCAGGGCGGAATAAGGATCCTGGAAGACGATTTGCATTCGGCTGCGGTAGGGCAGCATCTGCTTCATCGTGAGCGGGTGCAGTGGTTCGCCGTCGAACCAGATGGCGCCCTGCGAGGCCAGCAGACGCAACAACGCAAGCCCGGTGGTGCTTTTACCCGAGCCGGATTCGCCCACCAGCCCCACGCTTTCCCCGGCGCGCAGCTCGAAACTCAATGATTTCAATGCATAGTGATAATCCACCGTGCGGCGCAGCAGGCCGCGCCGGATGGGGAAGCGCACCTGCAGATCTTCCACCTTGAGCAGCGGCCGCTCATCGCCGGGGCGCGCGGTGGGCAGCGGCAGCGGCTCACCGACGTCTTCGGCGGCCAGCAGCTGCTGTGTGTAGGGATGTTGCGGCCGGCTGAACAGCTGCGCGCGGCCGTTTTGCTCTACGCAGCGCCCCTGGCGCATCACCGCCACGTTGTCTGCCAGGCGGCGCACGATATTCAGATTATGGGTGATGAACAGCAACCCCATGCCCATCTCCTGCTTCAATTCTTGCAGCAGCGTCAGGATCTGCGCCTGGATAGTCACGTCGAGCGCGGTGGTGGGTTCGTCGGCGATCAGCAGTTTCGGGCGGGTCAACACCGCCATGGCGATCATTACCCGCTGGCGTTCGCCGCCGGACAGCTGGTGCGGATAGTCCTGCAGCCGGTTTTTGGCCTGACGGATGCCGACGCGCTTCAGGCATTCGACGATCTCTGCGCGCGCGGCTTCGCGCCGCAGGCCGCGGTGCAGCATCAGCACTTCCGCCAGCTGTTTCTCGATGGTGTGCAGTGGGTTAAGCGACACCATCGGTTCCTGAAAGATCATCGCGATCTGATTGCCGCGCACCTTGCGCAGGTCAGTCTCCGGCGCATGCAGCAACGACTCGCCGTTGAACAGAATATCGCCGGCAGGGTAAACCACCGGCGGCGCGGGCAGCAGACGCAGTATCGACAGGGCGGTGACGCTTTTACCGGAGCCGGATTCCCCTACCAGCGCCAGCGTTTCCGCCGGCGCTATTTGTAGCGAGAGTTCGTTGACCACCGGCGTGACGGTGTCGCCCTGACGGAAGGCGATGCTGAGATCCTGAATAGCGAGCAAAGGAGTGGCCATATCAATGCGCCTTGCTGGGGTCAAAGGCGTCGCGCACCGCTTCGCCGATAAAGATTAATAACGACAGCAGCACTGCCAATACCAGGAAGGCGGTGATGCCGAGCCACGGCGCCTGCAGATTGTTTTTGCCTTGCAGCAGCAATTCACCGAGCGACGGCGAGCCTATCGGCAGACCGAAACCGAGGAAATCGAGCGACGTCAGGGTGGTGATCGAGCCGCAGAGGATAAACGGCAGGAAGGTCAGCGTCGCCACCATGGCGTTGGGCAGCATATGGCGGGACATGATTACCCGATCCGGCACGCCCATGGCGCGCGCGGCGCGGATATAGTCAAAATTGCGGGTGCGCAGGAATTCGGCGCGCACCACGCCCACCAGGCTCATCCAGCCGAACAGGATGGTGATGCCGAGCAGCCACCAGAAATTGGGCTGGACGATGCTCGACAGCAGAATGATCAGAAACAGCGTCGGCATGCCCGACCACACTTCGATAAAGCGCTGTCCCCACAGATCGAAACGCCCGCCGTAATACCCCTGCGTCGCGCCGACGCACACGCCGATCAGGCTGGAAAACAGCGTCAGCGCCAGACCGAACAACATCGAAATGCGAAAACCGTACAGCACCCGAGCCAGCACGTCGCCGCCGTTGCTGTCGGTGCCCAGCAGGTTGTGCCGCGAAGGCGGCGAAGGGAAGGGCACCTCAGTGGCGAAGTTGATGGTGTCGTAACTGAAGCGGACCGGTGCCCAGACCGCCCAGCCGTGCCGTTCGATCTGCCGCTGCACGAACGGATCCTGATAGTCGGCTTCGGTATTCAGTTCGCCGCCGAAGGCGGTTTCGCTGTAGCTAATCATAAACGGCAGGTACAACCGGCCTTCATAACGCACCAACAGCGGTTTGTCGTTGGCGATCAGATCGGCGGCCAGGCTCAGGGTGAACAGCACCAAAAAGATCCACAGCGACCAGTAGCCGCGGCGATTGCGGCGAAAACGCGCCCAGCGCGCCTGGTTGATCGGGCTAAGGCGGCTCATTGGCGGGCCTCGAAGTCAATGCGCGGATCGACCAGGGTGTAGGTGATATCGCTGAGGATATTCAACAGCAGGCCGATCAGGGTGAAGATATACAGCGTGCCGAACATCACCGGGTAGTCGCGCTGCAGCGTGGCGTCGTAACCCAGCAGCCCCAGGCCGTTGAGCGAGAACATCACTTCAATCAGCAGCGAGCCGGTGAAGAACATGCTGATAAAGGTGGCCGGAAAACCGGCGATCACCAGCAGCATGGCGTTGCGGAACACGTGGCGGTAGAGGATTTTTTTCTCGTCCAGCCCCTTGGCGCGGGCGGTGGTGACGTACTGTTTGCGGATCTCGTCGAGGAATGAGTTCTTGGTCAGCATGGTCAGGGTGGCGAAACCGCCGATCACCGTCGCCAGCACCGGCAGGGTGATGTGCCACAGGTAGTCGGCGATCTTCGCCGGCCATGAGAGGGTGTCGAAGTTGCTCGATACCAGGCCGCGCAGCGGGAACCAGTCCAGGTAGCTGCCGCCGGCGAACAGCACGATCATCAGAATGGCGAACAGAAAAGCCGGAATGGCGTAGCCGATGATAATCAGCGTGCTGCTCCAGGTATCGAACGCGCTGCCGTTGTGGACGGCCTTGCGGATGCCGAGCGGGATCGACACCAGATAGATGATCAGCGTGCTCCAGAGGCCCAGCGTGATGGAGACCGGCAGGCTCTGGCCGATCAGCTGCATCACCGAAGCGCCGCGAAACAGGCTGTCGCCGAAGTCGAAGCGCATATAGTTCCACAGCATGGTGAAGTAGCGCTCGTGCAGCGGTTTGTCGAAGCCGTAACGCTTAGTGATCTCGGCGATCACCTCCGGATCCAGGCCGCGCGAACCGCGATATTGGCCGTCGCCAGCCGCGATGCCCGTCCGGGCGTGGCCCAGGCCTTCGCCGACACCGCCGCTGCCAAACCCGCTGCCGTGCCCCAGCTCAATGGCGGCGATGGCCTGATCGACCGGACCGCCGGGGGCGATTTGCACGATAAAAAAGTTGATGGTGATGATCGCCCACAGCGTGGGGATCACCAATAACAGTCTGCGTATCAGATAGGCCGCCATTCCGACTCCTTATTGCCGCTGAGCCGGTAAGCGCGCCGCCTTGTTGACGTCGTACCACCAGTTGTCGAAGCCGATCGCATAGGCCGGGCGGATCGACGGCGTGGAGAACTTGTCCCAATAGGCGTAGCGGTCGTGGTTGGAGTACCACATCGGCAGCATGTAGTTGTTCCAGGTCAGCACCCGGTCCAGCGCGCGGCCGAGCGGCAACAGGGCGTTTTCGTCGCCCTGATGGGCGGCGATTTGCCTGACCAGGCTGTCGACCGCCGGATCTTTGACGCCTGGGGTGTTATAGCTGGAATCGATGTACTGCGAATCCCACAGAATTTGCAGATCGGCGCTGGGGAACGGCATCGCCATATACACCGTCGACATCATGTCGAAATCGCGCTCGCGCATGCGGCGGGTGTACTGTGAGGCGTCAATCTCGCGGATTTGCATCTCGATGCCCAACCGCTGCAGGTTGTGGCGGAACGGCAGCACGTACTGGAAGTTGCTGCCGCTCAGCAGCATCAGTTCAAAGGTGAACGGCTGGCCGGTTTTGGCGTTGACCAGCTTTTGATTTTTGACCACCCAACCGGCTTCTTTCAGCAGTTGGGTCGCCTTCAGCAGGTTTTGTCGATCGTTGCCGCTGCCGTCGGAGGAGGGCGGTTGGTAGATGCTGGTAAATACCTCCGGCGGTATCTGGCCCTTGAGCGGTGCCAGCAAGGCCAGTTCAGCGGCGTCCGGGTAGCCGCGGGCGGCGTAGGCGGTGTTTTGGAAATAGCTGTCGGCGCGCTGATAGGCGTTGTAATACAGCGCCTTGTTCATCCAGTTAAAATCGAAAGCCAGGCCGATTGCTTCCCGTACCCGACGATCGGCGAACAGCGGTTTTTGCAGATTGAACGCCAGCCAGCGGGTATTCTGAGCCGCCTGGTTGGTCTCGTCCTGCTTGATGATGTAGTTGCGCGCGAAGTTGCCGCCCTGATATTGGGTGGCCCAGCTTTTGGGCGACGGCTCGATGCGGAAATCGTAGGCGCCGGCCTTGAAGGCTTCCAGCGATACCTTATCGTCCAGATAATAATCGTAGCGAATGCTGTCGAAGTTGTAGCGGCCGCGGTTCACCGGCAGATTGGCGGCCCAGTAGTCGCGCACCCGCTGATAGGTGATGTACTGGCCGAGGCGGTAATCGCCGATTTTATACGGGCCGCTGGCGAGCGGCGGGGTGCTGAGCGGTTCGTTGAGCTTATGGTTTTTCCAGAAGCTTTCCGGCAATACGCGCAGGCTGAGCAGGCTGAGGATTTGCTCACGGTTCGCCTTAGGCAGCTCGATGCGCACCGTCAGCCGGGAAATGGCCTTGACCGTGACGCCTTTGTAATAGGAGCGAAACTGCGGCACGCCTTCGGTCATGAATTTATTGAAAGTAAAGGCCACGTCGGCGGCGGTGATCGGGCTGCCGTCCTGGAAGCGGGCGCGGGCGTTGATATCCAATTCCATCCAGCGCATGTCGGCCGGGAAACGGGCCGATTCGGCAATCAGCGGGTAATAGCTGCCGGGTTCGTCGTCGGAGTTGGTGAACAGCGTATCGTACAGCTCCATCGTGCGCTCGCCGGGCACGCCGCGGGTAGCGAAGCGGTTGAAGTTGTCGTAGGTGCCGATGGCCGCCAGTCGCACGTCGCCGCCCTTGGGCGCCGCCGGGTTGACGTAGTCAAAATGGCTGAAGTCGGTGGCGTATTTCGGTTCACCGAGAAGGGCGAAAGCGTAGCTTTCGTTGAGGGCTTCGGCCCGCAGACCGAAGCTCAGTGCCGAGAGCACCAGAGCAGCGAAAATGCGCACGGACATCAGACGGTAAGCTCCTGCTGTGGAATAAAGTACAACCTGCGCCCAGCATAACATTCTTCGGGCGGGCGCAGGGTAAAGATGCTTAAAGGTTAACTATTTTTTTCCTGATAATCAAAGACCTGATGAGCATTGCAGTAAGCGACGAAATCATCGATGCTCAGCGGCTTGCTGAAGTAGTACCCCTGCATGAAGTTGACGCCGTGTTCTTGCAGAAACTGCATCTGCTCGGCGGTTTCCACGCCTTCGGCCACCGTCAGCATTTTCAGCTTTTTCGCCAACGAGATCACCGCATCCAGCACCGGCGCGGTGACCGTGTCCTGGCCGATGGTGTTGACGAAACCACGGTCAATCTTCAGATAATCCATGGTGAAGCGCTCAAGATAAATAAGCGCGCTGTGCCCGGTGCCGAAATCGTCCACCGCGATCTCGATGCCCTGTTTGTGCAGCCAGTCAAACTCCGCCAGCGCGCTCTCTTCTTCCACCATGCCGCGTTCGGTGATTTCAAACACCAGCGTAAAGTAATCGCCCGGCAGCTGCGTCAACAATTCATACACGTCCTGGTGAAACGACGGTGCGCTAAGGTGGGCGGGGGAAATGTTGAGGCCGACTTTACCTCCCCGTGGCAGCGCTTTGGCGAGCTGTGGCGCATCTTCGGCGATCAGCCTGAACAGGTGGCGGGTAAGCGGCACGATCAGCCCGTTGCTTTCGGCGTAGGGGATAAAGACATCGGGCGGGATGCGGCCCTCGATCGGATGCTGCCAGCGGATCAGCGCTTCCAGCCCGCCGATGCTGTTGCTGTCGGTATGGAACACCGGCTGGTATTCGATAAAGAACTCGTTGCGCTTGATGCCGCGCAGCAGCGCGCGTTCCGGGCTTTGCCGCAGCAGCAGCATGTAGTAGCAGAGTACGCCGGTCATCAATGACAGCACCAGGCTGCCCAGCAGCGTCAGGCGAATGTCGTTGGGAGTCAGTTTCTCGTTGTAGAACAGGATGGTCAGCGGCAGATTGGGCAGCGTCAGGGTATCCGCCTTGCCCTTCGGTAGCTGATTGACCGGCATCAGGTTCGGGCTGAAAGTGGTCAGCGCGCGGTTGCCCATCACGATGGCGATGCCCGGCGCCTGTTCGTCGTGCGAGGTGAACAGCAGGTAGGGCATCAGATCGATGTCCAGCGTAGCGAGGATGCCGGTGGCCTTTTCGCCGGGATGTCGCAGCCAAACCGCAACCGCCGGTTTATTTGGCACCATCGGCGTACCCTGCTGCAGCTTGAGATCCAGAGGCAGATCCCAGTCGATATCCTGGTAGATATTTTTCATCGGCAACATCATGTCGCCCGTGGCGGAGGAGCAATAGGCGTAGCCGTCCTTCACCAACAGGAAGGTGCGCACGCCGCTGGTAAAGGCCGCCTGGTAGGTAATATCCGACTGGCTGGAGAGGCAAGGCTTGTCCAGCAGCGGCATCATTTGCCGCATCACCGCCGTCAGATGCGAGATATAACCCAGCGTGAACTTTTGCGTGCGCGCTTCGACCTTATGTTGATATTGCGTGCGCTGGTGGTTGATCAAAGAAAGCGTGACCGCGGTGAATAGCGTAAAAAATACCAGGGCGGCGACACCGCTTTTAGCCAGGCTGCGTTGTCGGTGAGACACGCTGCGGGCGAAAGCTCTTTTCAAGCCCATAACCGAGTCCTCTGCAACCGGGCGTCAGGCGTGTCGCGCAGCCAGTTAATGGATTGTGCCAACGGCTTTTTTTTCATTTTTGCCTTTTTATCCCGTACCAACCGGCGGCGCCATTTAAATATGCGGCGTCGCCGACAGAAATATCATGCGCATAATATCAGCGGAAACGTTTTAAATAACGCCGGGGCGCCGTTGCCGTCATCTGACGATAATAGGCGAGTTTTTCCTCGACGGGGCGATTTCCTGCCAACAGTTTATCAAAATAATGGCGTGCGGCGGCGTTAAGCAGGGAAAGGTGACGATAAGGCAGGGATCAATTTTGATGATACCTGTTCGACAACCAAAAAAAACGCCGCCCGTGGGCGGCGCTTATCGCTCGTTTGGTATTCAGGATCTTCAGGGCGTTGCGCCGTTAACCGTTGGTCAGCACCCGGCGCGCTTCTCGATAACGTTTATTCCAATAGTTATCGGTCAGCTTGGAAATCATGACTCCACTGCTGGTGGAGGCGTGAACGAACTGATCGTTGCCTAAATAGATGCCGACATGGCGCCCGGTAGAACCGGCGCGGAACAGCACCAAATCGCCGGCGCGCAGCTTGGTGCGCTGAATTTTCTTGCCGAGATCTTCCTGTTCATAGGTCGAACGCGGTAAATCCATGCCGAACTGTTCGCGGAAGGTGCGCTGTACAAACGCCGAGCAATCAATGCCGCGCTTGGTGTCACCGCCTAAGCGGTAGCGAACGCCTTTCCAATCCGCATACTGATCCATAATCTTTGACTTGACGTCAACGTTGCGGACCATCGCTTCGAATTCATCCTGAGAGGCTTGCAGTAAAAGACCGTCTTTGTCATTAACTGCACGCATCTCAGTTTGTGCGTTATTCAAGTTCGAAGTGTGAGTCGAGCTGCACGCTGACAGCATAACCGCAGCGGCAATTGCAGGGACTACCCGCAAAAAATATCTCAGAAACGGTTGAGATTTGACCATTGTTGTTGTTTTCCCTTGAAGTCCTTAACGACGAAAGTCGCTACCTGAAAAATGCCAAACGAAACGAGCCTAGTCCGCACCTGTTGCATCGACAACCAGTTACCGTTGAAAACGTGCGAGAACGCACATTTTTATCGGATTTCATACTGATTCGACTTAAACCAGGCACAAACGCATCTGAGATTACCGGAACCAATAGGGGATTGCGAGCCTTTTTCCCGTCTTTTTTATATGAATTTGTGATGTAACATAATGTAAATCTTCATATAAAAAACGCCAATTGTCCGATGTATGAATCTGGCGTGAAATCAGGTTGCAAAAGCGTTAACGAACGGTGGGGAAATTTTTGCGCGCGGCGAGGGGAAGAGGGCGGGAGGCGTAAGCCTCCCGGCATGAGTCATAGACACAAATTATGGTTGGCCGGGGCGGTGCTTACCGGGCAACAGGCGATTCAACCGATCGACGATCCAGTCGCTGCAAGGCGTCATCAGCACCCAGCTGGCGCCAACCAGCACCACGGACAATGAGCCGACGGCGATATCGGTAAACCAGTGGGCGCCAATCATCACGCGCGGCAATGAGAAGACCAACGTAATCAGCAGGGCGACGGCGAAGGCGCCGCGGCCGAAATAGCGCAGCATAAAGCAGGAAAAAATAATCAGCATCATGCCGTGGTCGCCGGGGAAGCTGTCGCTGGAAGCGTCCTTGGTGGGGATGCCGGTCAGCTCGCTGACGCGATGGATATTGTCAAAGGTCAGGGTGGGGCTTGGATGTTTCACCGGCAGCAGGTGGCCAAGCTGGTTCAGCACCACGGCGGTCAGCAGCATCACCACGCCGGTGATCACCAGACGGCGGCGGCCTGCGGCGTCCTGCTTCAGATAAAAGTACAGATACAGCAGCCCCATGGCGAGCAGCGAAATCACATCGAACGCGCGGTTGTTGGTGATGGCGACCAGGTGTAAAAACGCCGGGTCGGTGGCCAGATGGCGGTTAAAGAAGAAGAAAATCGCCGAATCCAGGGTAAACCAGCCGCCGTGATTGGCCGGCAGGAACCAGGACAGAAACAGCGCAACGCCCAGTAAGTTGAAGAAGAGAATGAGGGGTAAATTGCGGCGTGTCATGACATAACCTGTTGGAAAAATGAAAACGAAATAAAACCCGGCAGCCCTGCGGCATCCGGGGGGCAACGGTACGGGGTTTAACTTAAACGAATCTTAAACAAGGCGGATTGCAGGGCATTCCAATCGACATTTTCGCTGTGGATAAGCTCAATTCGGCTGTCGAGCGGCGCGACCGGGCGGGTTTCGATGTTGAGATCCTGCCCCTGACGATTGATCAGCAATGTGCCTTCGGGGATGCGTACCACGCCTTTGGCGCGTTCGACCGGCGCGAGTCGCACCCATTCCATGAAGCCGACGGTGTCGAACCGGGTATCGCCGTCAAAAATCCAGCCGCAGCTGGTGAAGCCTTGCCCTTCATTCAACGCTCGCCGCCAGCGGGCGTGCTCTGGCAGCCGCAGCGCCGCCAGCCCCTGCTTTTTCGCCTGACCATGATGATGCTGCGCGTCCGGCAATTCTGTACGATTCGTGCGCGGAAGTGACAACAGCGCGACATCCGCTTCGCCTTGCGCGATGGCGTAGCAGGGCCGCTGCAGCGGGTCTTGCGCCTTCCAGGCCTCCAGCGCCAGCCAGTCTTCCGGCCGGTAGGCATCGCTTTTGCTGGCCAAAATAATGTCGGCCGCGGCCAGCTGATCGCGGAAGTTTTCGTTGTCGCGGTAGCGGGGCTGGCTGAGCTGGCGGGCATCCAGCAGGCACAGGGTGGCCTGCAGATCGATCCAGCCGGCATAGCTCTCCTGGGTCAGCAGCGACAGGATTTGTTTCGGATGCCCGAGCCCGGTCGGCTCGATCAGCAGCCGATCCGGTTTGGCCTGCTGCAACAGCATATTCAAGCCCACCTGCATCGGCAGGCCGTTGACGCAGCACATGCAGCCACCGGGGATCTCTTTGAGCACCGCGCCGCTGTCCGCCAGCAGCGCGCCGTCGATGCCGATCTCGCCGAATTCATTGACCAATACCGCCCAGCGTTCATGTTCGGGCTTATGAGCCAGCAAATGGCGGATAGTGGTGGTTTTGCCGCTGCCGAGGAAACCGGTAATCAAATTGGTTTTAGTCATTAATAATTCCTGGCGCAAAAATTAACCTGCTTAATAAATGAGTTACGCAGCCGTGTCGGTGAAACGGCCGCGATTTAATTTGTGCTCTATCTCGCAAATTTTGCACGTCACCATGCGCTTTTCAACCGACAAAATCCACCGTTTATAACAAGAAAATTCTTAGATAAAACCCTGTATTAGATGCGGTTAACTTTTGTTAGTAGCTTGTTTTTACATTGTTAATGACGAGATTAACGATCAAATCTCGTCCCTTTCCTTGCGATTATTCCTAACAAGATCCTCTATGGTTAAATTGGCTTAACTAAAAATGAGGTTGCCATGAATACCTTTCGGTTATTTTTGATCGTAGGAATGTTGTTTTCATGGACGGCAGTGAGTCAGGCAGGAGTGGCCGGCGGGGTAATTCGCTTCGTCGGTTCTATCGTTGAAAGTCCTTGCACGGTCAATATTGCAGATTCTAAGGCGAATACGCAATGTTACCGCAACGGCCAGCGTTATCAGGCCCAGCAAGCGTTGTCAGGTTTTGATACTACACGCAAAGAACTTCCGCTAAATCTAGGCACAACCGAAATGAAGTGGGTAGACCAACAGAAGAAACTCGCTGTTATGACGGTCGTTTATCGTTAAGTCGTTCCGCCATGCCGGCGTAACGTTACGCCGGCATGGTTATTCTCGGCCCTGCAGGCTCCTCACCGCATCACCCATTCCTTCACCGTTTCACGCGCGCCGCGATCGCGCAGCGATAAATAGGCTTGCGTCACCGCTTCGCTAAACGCCGCATGCGCCGCCAGCGTTTCGCCGAATACCGATTTCAACGCCAACAGCGCCGCTACGCGCCGTCGATCGTCCGTTGTGGCGGCGATCGTCTGCTGCAGCACGTCTGCCAGCGGATCGCGAATGTCGATCGGCTCACCGGCGTCATCGACGCCGCCGACGTAACGCATCCAGCCCGCCACGCCCAGCGCCAGCCCGCTATAGTCGCCGCCGTGCCGCAGATGCCAGCGCACGGCATCCAGCAGCCGCTGCGGCAGCTTCTGCGTGCCGTCCATGGCGATCTGCCAGGTGAGGTGTTGCAGCGCCGGATTGCTGAAGCGCGCGATAAGCTGTGCGGCATAATCGGGCAGGCTGATGCCGGTGACGCTCAGCGTTGGCGCCTGTTCGTCCAGCATCAACCGCAGGGCGGCGCGGCGGTAGTGCTCGTCCGCCATGCACTCGTTGATATAGCGGTAGCCGCCCAGGTAGCCTAAGTAAGCCAGGAACGAGTGGCTGCCGTTCAGCATGCGCAGCTTCATGTGTTCAAACGGCAGCACATCGCTGACCAACTGGGCGCCGGCCAACTCCCACGCCGGGCGTCCGGCGGTGAAGTTGTCTTCCACCACCCATTGAATGAAGGGCTCGCAGGCGATGGCGCATTCGTCGCGCACGCCGCCCAGCGCGGCGGCGATCTCATCCAGCGTGGCCGGCGTGGCGGCCGGCACGATGCGATCCACCATGGTGCAGGGGAAGGTGGCGGCGGTGGCGATCCAGTCGGCGAGCGACGGATCCCGCGCCTGCGCCAGATCGAGCACCGCCCGGCGCAACACGTGGCCGTTCTCCGGAATATTGTCGCAGGAAAGCAGGGAGAAGGCGGACAGGTCGCGTTCGCGCCGCAGCCGCAACGCTTCCACCAAAATGCCGGGCGCGGTCTGCGGCTGATGCGGCCACGCCAGATCGGCGACGATCCCAGAATGCTGTCTGTCCAGCCGTCCGCTGCCGGGCTCGATGCAGTAGCCTTTTTCGGTGATGGTCATCGAGACGATCGCCACCTGCGGTTCGGCCAGCTTCTCCAGCACCGCGGCGATACCCTCCAGTTTGCGGTGCAGGCTCTCATGCACCGCGCCGATCACGATGGCCTGATTGCCGTCCGCGCCTTTCTCCAGCACGCTGTACAGATGATCCTGTTGCCGCAGCGCCTCAAACAGCGGCACGCCGCCGGAAAGACTGATCTCGCAAATGCCCCAGTCGCCGCCGTGGGCGTTCAGCACCCGATCGGTCAGCAGCGCCTGATGCGCGCGGTGGAACGCGCCGAAACCCAGGTGCACGATACGGCTGCGCAGGACCCGGCGATCATAATTCGGTTGCCGGACGGCGCCCGGCAGCGGGGTGTTGGCGATCGTATTCATCTCATCTCCAAAGCGAATAGATAGCTGGCGGGCCACTTGCGTCAAGTTAGCAGACCAGTTTGCCGACGCATGGACAGCGGGGCGCCGGCGATAAAAAACTGCCACCAGTCTAAAGTTGTCGGCAGGTTAAGGGAATTGGTCAGGCCAAAATAAGCCAGAATCGTGAAGCAGATCAACCAATGAACGGTTCAATTTTGACAGCGCGCGGCGAAAGAGTAAGTTAAAGATAGCTGATATCTAAATTAAACTGGTATAACAACATCGCGATGCGAGACAGGCATAAGGACACAACATGGAACAAACATGGCGTTGGTATGGCCCGAACGATCCGGTCTCTTTGGATGACGTGCGTCAGGCCGGGGCGACCGGGGTGGTCACGGCGCTGCACCATATTGCGAACGGCGAAGTCTGGCCGATCGACGAGATCCGCGCGCGGCAGGCGCTGCTGGCGGAAAAGGGGCTGGTGTGGTCGGTGGTGGAGAGCGTGCCGGTACATGAAGAGATCAAAACCCACAGCGGCGACTGGCGGCGGTACATCGCCAATTACCAGCAGTCACTGCGCAATCTGGCGGCCTGCGGCATCGACACCGTTTGCTACAACTTCATGCCGATCCTCGACTGGACGCGCACCGATCTGGCCTATCCGCTGCCGGACGGTTCCAAAGCGCTGCGTTTCGACCAGGTAGCCTTCGCCGCGTTCGAGCTGCACATCCTGCAGCGCGCCGGCGCCGAGGCGGACTATACGGCGCAAGAGCGCAGTCAGGCGGCGGCCTATTTCGCCGCCATGAGCGAGGAGGAGAAAGCCACGCTGACCGGCAACATCATCGCCGGGCTGCCGGGTGCGGAAGAAGGCTATACGTTGGAGCAGTTCCGCCGCCGCCTGGCGGAATACGACGGCATCGACAAGGCGCGGCTGCGCGAAAACATGGCGGTCTTTCTGCGCGCCATCGTGCCGGTGGCGGAAGAGGCCGGCATCCGGCTGGCGGTGCACCCCGACGATCCGCCGCGGCCGATCCTCGGCCTGCCGCGCATCGTCTCCACGATCGAAGACATGCAGTGGCTGAAGCAGACCGTCGACAGCATTCATAACGGCTTCACCATGTGCACCGGTTCCTACGGCGTGCGCGCCGACAACGATCTGGTGCGGATGATTGAAACCTTCGGCGATCGCATTCACTTTACCCACCTGCGCGCCACCTGCCGCGAGGAAAACCCGAAAAGCTTCCACGAGGGGGCGCATCTGCAGGGCGATGTGGACATGGTGGCGGTGATCGAAGCGATCCTGACCGAAGAGCTGCGTCGGCAGCGGGCGGGCGATCGGCGGCCGATCCCGATGCGCCCCGATCATGGGCATCAGATGCTGGACGATTTGAAAAAGAAAACCAATCCGGGCTATTCGGCCATCGGGCGGTTGAAAGGGCTGGCGGAGCTGCGCGGCGTCGAGCTGGCGCTCAAGCGGCGTTTTTTCCCGGAGTTGCCGTAGCGGAAAATGAAACGGGGCCGAGTATCGGCCCCGCTGGCGCGACTAGTCGGCGCGGCTCATGTAGCGGCGTTCGGCGATATGAATGCGAATTTTGTCGCCGGCGCTGAGGTATTCCGGCACGTGGATCACCAGGCCGGTCGCCATGGTGGCCGGTTTGTTGCGGGCGCTGGCGGAAGCGCCTTTAATGCCCGGCGCGGTCTCGACGATTTCCATATCCACGGTCTGCGGCAGCTCCAGCGCCAGCACCTGGCCATCCAGCGTCAGCACCTGCATACCCGGCAGGCCACCTTCTGGAATGAACAGCAGCTCGTCTTCGATCTGGTCTTTCTTGAAAATGTACGGGGTGTAGTCTTCGTCATCCATGAACACGTATTCTTCGCCGTCGATATAGGAGAAGTTCACCTTGCGGCGCGACAGGGAAATGGTGTCCAGGATATCGTCGCCCTTGAAGCGTTCTTCCACTTTCAGGCCGGTGCGCACGTCGGAGAAGCGCATTTTGTACAGGGTGCTGGCGCCGCGGGCGCTCGGGCTCTGCACGTCGATATCTTTTACCAGCAGCAGCTTGCCGTTGTAGCTGATCGCCATGCCGCGTTTAATTTCGTTAGCTCTTGCCATTTCAATTCATCCGCAATGAAGAGTATTAGAGAAGTTGCGACAAGGTACTCGCGCCGCCGATTTCAGGCAATAGCCCGGCGCAAAAACAGTGCGGGAAAGGGAGGGCGGCAGCCCTCCCGTCGGGGATTACTGGAAGACCGGCAGCAGGCCGAACAGCGACAGAATATGCGCGGCGGCGTTGATCAGTCCAAACAGGATGACGAACAGGATCACGCCGTTGCTGCCCGGTGCACGGTAACCGGCCTGCGGATAACGGCGGCGGCTGGCGCGCGCCATCAGCGCCGGCACGATCACCGCCCAGACGGTGGCCGCCAGCCCGGCGAAGCCGATGGCGTACAGGAAACCGTTCGGGAACAGCAGCGCGGCCAGGGTCGGCGGCACGAAGGTCACCAGCGCGGTCTTGCTGCGCCCGACGGCGTCGTCCTTGAACTTGCAGAAGTCCGCCAGATAATCGAACAGGCCCAGCGACACGCCGAGGAACGAGCTGGCCAGCGCCATATAGGAGAAGGCGTTCAGCAGTTGGCTGACGGTCTGGCTGCTGGAGACGTTGCCCATTTGCTTGAGCAGGCTGCCGATATTGCCGCCCTCGGCGATCACCTGCTTGAAGGCGTCGCGCGCGATATTGCCCTGAATCACATACTGCCACAGGATGTAGATCGCCAGTGCCAGCAGGGTGCCGTACACCAGGCTGCGCACCACGGAGCCACTGTCCTTGTGGTAGTACTTCACCAGCCCGGGAATGTTGCCGTGGTAGCCGAACGAAGTCAGCAGGTAAGGCAGCGCCGCCAGGGCGTAAGGCAGATAGCTGGCCCGATCATCGCCGGTGTTGAACAGCACCGCGGGCTGCACGTGGGTGAACATGTCGCCCACCGACATCACGAAGGTGATCACCATGCCGCCGATCAGAATGGTGCTCAGGCGATCGACCGCGCGGGTGGAGAGCCAGACGATAAACGCCACCACCAGCGCGAACACCAGGCCGGCGGTAGTCTGGCCGACGCCGACGATGCCCTCCAGCGTGTGCGCGATGATCGAGCCGCCGGCGGAGATATAGGCGTAGGTCAGGATGTACAGCACGAACGCCACCGACAGGCCGTTCACGGCGTTCCAGCCTTTGCCCAGCAGATCCTTGACCATGGTGTTGAAGCTGGCGCCGCTCGGGTAGTGCAGCGTGGCTTCGAGGATCATCAGGCCGGACAGCAGCATACAGGCCCAGGTATACACCAGCAGCGCGACGGAGCCGCTGAACCAGACACCGGAAGTGACGATCGGAATGGAAAACATGCCGGCGCCAACGGCGGTTCCGGCAATGATCATCGCGCCGCCGAGGACGGAAGGGCGGGCCAGCTTCTGGATGGTGTCCGTAGACATGCGTGCTCCTGAGGGAAGAAGTTCTTTTGTACTAGCTCAATGGTACATGGGCGCATGGCGCATGTAAAGCGAAGGAATTGCACGTTTCACGCGTTTTTTTCTTTAAATCAAGGTTTGCTGGGCGTTTATTCGCCATCGGGTGCAGCCGGCCGGCGCAGAGCGATGAGTGTAAAGATCGCGAGGACGCAGGGATTCTGCTGGCGGTGGCCGCGTGCGGCTGCTATTGTCGCGCTTCTTTCCCCCCAGCCCACCAGGAGTAGCGCTGATGGACTGTCGCAGCGACTGCGGCGCCTGCTGTATCGCGCCGTCAATATCCAGCCCGATCCCCGGCATGCCGAACGGCAAGCCCGCCAATACCCGCTGCATTCATCTGGATGAACGGCTGCGCTGCGGCCTGTTTCATTCGCCGCTGCGGCCGAAGGTGTGCGGCAGCCTGCAGCCGAGCCGCGACATGTGCCACGATCACCGCGATCAGGCGCTGATCTACCTCGCCAGACTGGAAGCGGACACCGCGCCTTAAGCGTCTTTCAACCGCCACAGACACAGCGTCGCGCCTGCCGCCATCGCAGCCGACCCGAACGGTGTGGGGGAACGGCGTAGTGGCTGTTTCTCCAGGTGCCGTTCATGGCGGTCGCAGAGAAATACCGGATATTTAAGGCTATTCCTTTTGCACGGCGCGTACAGAGACTGGATAAAAAATGCCGGTCAGGCTTAACTGACCGGCATTACGCGTTGCGCCCTCTGTTTAGCGCGGGATCAGGCGCCTTGCGGCACCGCGTGCGCGGTATTTTTCAATACCGGCCCCTGATACTTCTCGATCTGCAGCTGCGCCATCTGCCCGCAGTTGCCCTGCGCCAGGCTGGAAGAGCCGATGTCGAAGGTCAGGCAGTTGACGTTGCCGTTCTTGCACAGCGAGCCGGGCTGCGCCGGATCGGCCGGATCGAACCAGGCGCCTTCGCTGATGCGCACCACGCCGGGCCGCACGTCTTCGCTGACCACCGCACCCACCAGGATCTGACCGCGATCGTTAAACGCCCGCACCAGATCGCCGCCGGTGATGCCGCGCGGCTGCGCGTCCTGCGGGTGGATCAGGATCGCTTCACGATCCGCTACCGCGTATTTCTCGCGCAGCGGCGTGTTATCGAGCTGGGAATGCAGCCGGTTGGTCGGGTGCGCGGTATTGAGCGACAGCGGATACTTGGCCGCTTCCGGCCCGCGGTACCATTCGTGCGGCGGCATCCAGGTCGGAATGCCGGGGCAATCCTCGTAATGCATTTTGGCGATGGCGTCGGAGTAGATCTCGATCTTGCCCGACGGCGTGCCCAGCGGGTTCAGCAGCGGGTTGTCGCGATAGTCGGCGAAGCGCACCCACTGCTTATTGGCCTCCGGCACCGGGAAGCGCACGTAGTTGTTGGATTGCCAGAACATGTCGAACGGCGGCAGCGCCACCCGCGCGGCGCGCGCCTGGTTCTTCATGTCGTCGTACATGCCTTTCAGCCACTGGGTTTCATCCTTGCCCTCGGTGAAGGCTTCCTGCACGCCCAGCCTGGCCGCCATCGCCGAGAAGATGTCGAAGTCGCTGCGCGACTCGTGCTGCGGCGGCACGCATTGATGCATCGGGAACACGTAGAGCTGCGAATAGTCGCCGCCCATTTCCAGATCGTTGCGCTCGTAGCTGGTGGTGGCCGGCAGCACGATATCGGCATGCTTGGCGGTGGCGGTCCAGTAAGGCTCGTTGACCACGATGGTGTCCGGCCGCTGCCAGGCTTTGACCAGGTTATTGGTGTCCTGATGCTGGTGGAAGGTGTTGCCGCCCGCCACATACACCATTTTCACCTCGGGGTAAGTGACCTTGGCGCCGTTGAAGTCGATGGTTTTGCCCGGGTTGCTCAGGCATTCGGCGATGCGCGCCACCGGGATCGGCGCCGGGGAGTTCTTCGGTGCGTTGCCGGCGGAGATGCCGGCGATGATGCCGCCCTTGGCGGTCGGGCTGCCGCCGGAGGAATAGTGATAGCTGAAGCCGAAGCCGCCGCCCGGCAGGCCGATCTGGCCGAGCATCGCCGCCACCGTCACCAGCAGCCAGTGCTGCTGCTCGCCGTGGTGCTGGCGCTGAATGCCCCAGCCGCCCATGATCATGGTGCGATGCTTCGCCATCTCACGCGCCAGACCGCGCAGCGTGTCGGCATCGACGCCGCTGATGTCGGCCGCCCATTCGGCGGTTTTCGCCACGCCGTCGCTCTCGCCCAGCAGGTAGGCCTGGAACTTGTCGAAGCCGACGGTGTAGGTTTTCAGGAAGTCCGGGTTATGCAGCTTCTCGGTCAGCAACGTGTGGGCGATGCCGATCAGCATGGCGCCGTCGGTATAAGGGCGCGGGGCGATCCACTGCGCATTGACGAACTTGGCGCTGTCGCTGTGCACCGGATCGATGCTGATCACCCGGGTGCCTTTCTTCTTCAGCGCCTCGAAGCCGGTCTGGCCGACGTGATCCGGCACGTTCCAGCTGTTTTTCAGCGTGACCATCGGGTTACAGCCCCACAGGATCACCAGCTCGCTGTTCTCGATCACGTTCGGCCAGGCGGTCTGCTGTTCGTAGACCTCCATCGAGCCGACCACGTGCGACATGATCACCTGCGCTGCGCCGGTGGAGTAGTCGCCGGCGTAGCCGAGGAAGCCGCCGGTCAGGTTCATCAGGCGCTGCAGCAGCGTGCGGCTGTTGTGCAGCATGCCGACGCTTTTCCAGCCATAGGAACCGGCGTAGATCGACTGCGGCCCGTGATCTTTCTGCAGGCGAACGATCTCATTGCACACCAGCTCGGTCGCTTTGTCCCAGCTGACGCGCACCCACTCGTCGCGGCCGCGCAGCTCGGTGCGGCTGCCGGGGCCGCCTTCCAGCCAGCTTTTGCGCACCATCGGATATTTGATGCGGTTCTCGGCGTGCACCTGATAAGGCGCCATGGTGATCAGCTCATTGGGATACGGATCGTCCTGCACCGGCTGCACGCCGACCATCTTGCCGTCCTGCACGATGGCCTCAAACGCGCCCCAGTGGGCGCCGGTCAGGATGCCTTTCTGCGCCTGACGCAAGACGATGAACTGCGGCAGCGCTTCGCTGATGGCCTGCGCCAGCGCCGCTTTGGGCCATAAGCCCGCCAGCAGCGGGGCGGCGGCCAGCGCGGCGGCGCCGGTCAGGAAGCGGCGGCGGCTCATGGTTAACGGTTGTTGGTTGCTCATTGCGCTTCTCCCTTAAAGCTTGGCCGGTGCGGCAGGTGGCATGTCGCTGGCGTGTTTTTGTACGTATTGCGTCAGCACGCGCAGCTGTTCCTGCGTCAGCGAGGTGCGTGGCGCCATGCCTTTGATGACGCCGATCCATTGGTTGGCGTTGAAGCGATCGAGCGCGGTCAGCCCGTGGCAGCCGGTACAGTTGGCCGACATCATGTCCGCGGCGTAGCGCCAGATTTTTTGCTGATCGTCAATCAACTGCTTGCGCGGCAGCCACACCTGCAGAGAAACCTGATGCCAGACCAGGCCGGTTTCCGCATCGGTCTGGGTGGCGGCGGTCTTCAGCTGTTGGCGCGCATCCTCACCCAGCAGCACGCTGAGGATGCGTTTGCCCTGCGCGGCGTAGAACACTTCGCTGACCCCGTCCTGCTGCCAGCCACTGACGGTGGCCAGCACTTTGTCGCCATCCTGCTTGACCACCTGCACTTCGGTGGACGGCATCAGGTTGCCGGCGTTATGGCTGTCGTTGGCGCCGAGGAAGAACGGCTCGGTGGCGATGGTGTAGAGGGTGGTGGCGTCCGGTGCGGTCAACGCCGCGGCCTTCGCCAGCTCGGCGGCGCCGGCCTGGGTTTCGCCGCTCATGTCCGGCAGGATATGCGCCACGCCCTTGTGGCAATCGATGCAGGTTTCGCCCTGTTTGATCGCCACCGGGTGCTGCAGGCGCGCCTCAGGGCGCTGGGCGGTGATGTCCATGGCGTCGTAGCTGTGGCAGGAGCGGCAGGTGGCCGAGTCGTTCTCTTTCAACGTTTTCCAGACTGACTGCGCCATCGCCAGCTTGTGCGCTTCGTATTTCTCCGGCGTATCGATGGTGCCGACCATTTCGCCGTAAATGTCTTTCACCGCGCGGATCTTGGTCCACAGGTAGTCGATCGGCTGGTGCGGCACGTGGCAGTCGGCGCACTCGGCGCGGATGCCCTTGGTGTTCTGGAAGTGGACGCTGCCCTGATATTCGGCCAGCGGCTGTTGCATGGTGTGGCAGGAAACGCAGAAGGCGGTATCGCTGGTTTTATGGAAGACGGTGGCGGTCCCGGCCAACAGCGCTGCGCCGAGGATAATCCCCAGCAGCAAAAGCCATAGCCATCCCCACCGGCGCTTTTTTTCAAAGCCAGTCAGTTTTTTGCTCATGGTAAACCCGCTTATAATTATGAATTTAAAATAAAATCTTGCCAAAAGGCCACCGACCGGAGGTCAGAATGCCACGTCGATTGCAGGGGTAATGATAGAAGAGGGTTAACCCCATAGGGTTATCCGTAGTCAAAAAAATGGCGTATATCGCAAAAAATAGCGTTATATTCTAATTTATATAACGATAGGGCGCTGCGGCAGGGGAAGCGAGCGCAGCACACGCTCGCATTGGATCAGACCGCTGGCAGGTAGGCCAGGCCGCTCAGCCACAGGCGGATGGCGGTGCGGCTGGCTTCGAAATGGGGTTCCGGCAGGGCTTCAGGCGCGCACCAGCGCCACTCGGCGCATTTCTCGGGCTCTCTCAGCTCGGCGTCGCCGCCGGGGTGATCCACCTGCAGGCAGATTGACACCGTGTGTTTGCCTTCGGCGCGCCAGGTTTGCAGATTGTTGCTGACGCCAACGAAGCGCGGCGGGTCGATGAGCAACCCGGTCTCTTCGGCGATTTCGCGCTGGGCGCACTGCTCGAAGGTTTCACCGGCATCCAGATGCCCGCCGGGGATCGACCAAAAGGGCGCGTGGGAACCGCAGCGTTTGCCCAACAAAATCTCGCCTTGAGGGTTGACGATGATCACCCCGACGCCCGTCACTACGTTCATGCTTTTCTCCGTCAGCAAGGTTTCAGCACAGTATGTCATTTTGCCCCGGCGCTGGCCAATACGTCGGCAAAAGTGTGCGTAAGCTCAAAAATCTGCAATGGCGAAAGGGAGAAAGCTTGCTTTCGCCTTGCGCTGCTCACACACTCCTTGAAACGTTTCAGCGTTGTCCGGCCGCTTGTGGCGAACGGATAACGCTCCTTTTTCTCAATGAAGCTGAAACGATTCAATTCAGCAGGAGAGGAGAATCATGTTCCAGTTGTCACCGCAAGACATTCATCTGGGCGCCGTTGCCGACGGTAAGCAAGAGGCCATCCGCCTGGTGGCCGCCGCCCTGACCGAAGCCGGCTGCGTCAGCGCCGGTTACGTGGACGGCATGCTGCAGCGCGAACTGCAGACGTCCACCTATCTGGGCAACGGCATCGCCATTCCGCACGGCACCACCGATACCCGCGATCTGGTGTTGAAAACCGGCGTGCAGGTGTTCCAGTTCCCGCAGGGCATTGCGTGGGGCGAAGGCCAGACCGCCTATGTGGCGATCGGCATCGCCGCCCGTTCCGACGAGCATTTGGCGCTGCTGCGTCAGCTCACCCACGTGCTGAGCGATGACAGCGTGGCGGAGCGGCTGGCGCAAACCACCTCTGCGGAGGAACTGCGCAGCCTGCTGATGGGCGAACAACAGAGCGCCGAATTCCAGTTCGACGTTTCGCTGATTGCGCTCGACGTCGCCGCCGACAGCCTGATGACGCTGCAGGCGCTGAACGCCGGCCGGCTGCAAAAGGCCGGCGCGGTTAACGCGCAGTTCGTCAGCGATGTCATCACCCGCAAGCCGCTGAACCTGGGGCAGGGCATCTGGCTGAGCGACAGCGTCGAAGGCAACCTGGCCAGCGCGGCCACCGTCAGCCGCCCGGCGCAGGCTTTCGCGGAAGACGGCGAGCCGGTGGCGCTGCTGCTGACGGTGTCGGTCGCCGACGCGCAGCCGCTGGCGGTGCTCAACTACCTCAGCGATCTGCTGCTGGCCAATAAAGCTGAACGCTTGCTGAAGGCGGATGCCGCCGGCGTGCTGGCGCTGCTGACCAGCGAAGTGGCTGAGGAGAGCAGCGTGCTGAGCGCCGAGTTCGTGATCCGCAACGAGCATGGTCTGCACGCGCGGCCGGGCACGGCGCTGGTCAACGTGATCAAAAGTTTCAACAGTGACATCACCGTCACCAACCTGGACGGCAGCGGCAAGCCGGCCAACGGGCGCAGCCTGATGAAGGTGGTGGCGCTGGGCGTGAAGAAAGGGCATCACCTGCGCTTTACCGCCAATGGAGAAGATGCTGAAGCCGCGCTGAAGGCGATCGGCGAAGCGATTAATGAAGGACTGGGCGAGGGCGCAGCATGAGCAGAAGAGTAGCAACGATCACCCTGAACCCGGCGTACGATCTGGTGGGTTTCTGCCCGCAGATTGAACGCGGGGAAGTCAATCGGGTAAAAACCGCCGGCCTGCACGCCGCCGGTAAGGGCATCAACGTCGCCAAGGTGTTGAAGGATTTGGGCATCGACGTCACCGTCGGCGGCTTCCTGGGCAAAGACAATCAGGACGGTTTCCAGTTGCTGTTCAGCGATCTGGGGATCGCCAACCGCTTTCAGGTGGTGCCGGGCCGCACCCGCATCAACGTCAAGCTGACGGAAAAAGACGGCGAAGTGACCGATTTCAACTTCTCCGGCTTCGAAGTGACGCCGCAGGACTGGGATCGCTTCGTCAGCGACTCGCTGAGCTGGCTAGGCCAGTTTGACATGGTGGCGGTGAGCGGCAGCCTGCCGGCCGGCGTCGATCCTGACGCATTTACCGACTGGATGACCCAGCTGCGCGCCAAGTGCCCGTGCATTATTTTCGACAGCAGCCGCGAAGCGCTGGTCGCCGGGCTGAAGGCCTCGCCGTGGTTGGTCAAACCGAACCGCCGCGAGCTGGAAATCTGGGCCGGCCGCCCGCTGCCGGCGCTGGCGGACGTGGTTGAGGCCGCGCATGCGCTGCGCGAGCAGGGCATCGCCCACGTGGTTATCTCCCTCGGTGCGGAAGGCGCGCTGTGGGTTAACGCGTCCGGCGCCTGGATCGCCAAACCGCCGTCCTGTGAGGTGGTCAGCACCGTGGGCGCCGGCGATTCGATGGTCGGCGGCCTGATTTATGGCCTGCTGATGCGCGAATCCAGCGAGCACACTCTGCGTCTGGCCACGGCGGTAGCGGCGCTGGCGGTCAGCCAGAGCAACGTCGGCGTGACCGATCGTCCCCAGTTGGCCGCGATGATGGCGCGTGTCGATCTGAAACCTTTCAATCAATAGCAGGAGGCAGAATGAAAACGCTGCTGATGGTAGACAGTTCGCTGGGGCAGGCCCGTGGCCACCTGGCGAAACGCATGCTGGAGGCCGCCGCGGCCAAAACCGGCCTGACGCTGGTCGAGTCGCTGCAGGACGCCGAACTGGTGGCGGTGGCGGGGCAGGCTGCCCCTGCTGACGCCGGGCTGAACGGCAAATTGGTGTATGTGGGCGAGGTAGAACAGGCGGTGCGTGAACCAGACGCGTTTCTGGCGCGCGCCCAGGCCGAAGCTGAAACCTATCAGGCGCCGCAGGCGGCGGCTGCGGTGAAAGCCGGTGGGCAAAAACGCATCGTGGCGATCACCGCTTGCCCGACCGGCGTGGCGCACACCTTTATGGCGGCCGAAGCCATTGAAAGCGAAGCGAAGAAGCGCGGCTGGTGGGTGAAGGTGGAAACGCGCGGTTCCGTGGGTGCCGGCAACGCCATCACCCCGGAAGAAGTGGCGGCGGCGGATCTGGTGATCGTCGCGGCGGACATCGAAGTGGAGCTGGACAAGTTTGCCGGTAAGCCGATGTACCGCACTTCGACCGGCCTGGCGCTGAAGAAAACCGCCCAGGAACTGGACAAGGCGCAGGCCGAAGCCGAAGTGTTCCAGCCGCAGCAGCGCGGCGGCGCGGCGCCGACGGCGAAAAAGAAAGAGGGCAACGGCCCGTATCGTCACCTGCTGACCGGCGTGTCCTACATGCTGCCGATGGTGGTGGCGGGCGGGTTGTGCATCGCGCTGTCGTTCGTGTTCGGCATCAAGGCGTTTGAGGTCAAGGGCACCCTGGCGGCGGCGCTGATGCAGATCGGCGGCGGCTCCGCCTTCGCGCTGATGGTGCCGGTATTGGCCGGTTTCATCGCCTTTTCCATCGCGGATCGTCCGGGCCTGACGCCGGGCCTGATCGGCGGCATGCTGGCGGTGAGCACCGGCGCCGGGTTCCTCGGCGGCATCATCGCCGGTTTCTTGGCGGGTTACGTCGCCAAGGCGATCAGCAGCAAGCTGCGTCTGCCGCAGAGTATGGAAGCGCTGAAGCCTATCTTGATCATTCCGCTGGTGGCCAGCCTGATCACCGGCCTTATCATGATTTACGTGGTCGGCACGCCGGTGGCGAAAATCATGGAAGGCCTGACCCATTGGCTGCAATCGCTGGGCACCGCCAACGCCGTGCTGCTGGGGGCGATCCTGGGCGGCATGATGTGCACCGACATGGGTGGCCCGGTGAACAAAGCGGCCTACGCCTTCGGCGTGGCGCTGCTCAGCTCCTCGGTGTATGCGCCGATGGCAGCCATCATGGCCGCCGGTATGGTGCCACCGCTGGCGATGGGTCTGGCGACGCTGCTGGCGCGCCGCAAGTTCCCGAAATCCGAACAGGAAGGCGGCAAGGCGGCGTTGGTGCTGGGGCTGTGCTTCATCACCGAAGGGGCGATTCCGTTCGCCGCCCGTGACCCGATGCGCGTGCTGCCGTGCTGCATCGCCGGCGGGGCGTTGACCGGCGCGCTGTCGATGGCCTTCGGCGCCAAGCTGATGGCGCCGCACGGCGGGTTGTTCGTGCTGCTGATCCCGGGCGCGATTTCGCCGGTGCTGCTGTACCTGGTGGCGATCGCCGCCGGTACGCTGCTGACTGGCGTAGCGTATGCCCTGCTGAAACGTGCTGAAGTACCGGCTACCGCCGCGGCGTAAGCCTCGCGATACCGCAAAACGCGCAGCCCCGGGCTGCGCGTTTTTGTTTGTGCCTTAGGCAGTTAGCACGATTTACCCCTGGTCAGAAACCACAACGCTTTCTAAGCTGATAGCGCGACTTTGTTCCTGCGAACAAGCAATGACTCAAGGAGATTCATCCGTGGCTAAAAAAGTGGCGATCGTACTGACACCCGGTTTCGCCGATTGGGAATACGCGCTGATTGCCGGCGTTGGCGGCCCGTTTTATGGGCTGGAGGTGGCGTTTTTTGCGCCGCAGGCCGGAACGCTTCGCTCACAGGGCGGGTTGACGGTCGAGGTTGAAAAAAGCGTGGCCGAACTGGCGGATTGGCGCCCCGAGGTGCTGGTGGTGGTCGGCGGCACCCTGTGGGAAACCGAACGGGCGCCGGATATCCGCGCGTTGCTCAACGAGCAGTCTCAACGCGGCGCGACTCTGGCGGGCATTTGCGGCGGGACGTTGGCGTTGGCGCGGGCCGGCCTGTTGAACGGCAGGGCGCATACCTCCAACGATGCCGAGTTCTTGACGCGCAATGTTGAGGGCTACAGCGGGCAGCGCCATTACGTTGCGAGCGCCGCCGCCGTCGTGGATGACCGTGTCATTACGGCACCGGGCTCGGCGCCGGTCAGCTTTACCACCGCGGTGTTTAGGGCGGCGGGCCTGGAGGCAGAGACGCTGCGTCAGTTCGGCGCCATGCTGGCGGCAGAGCACACGGTGGGGGAAACCGCTCGCGCATAGGCGAGCGGCCAAGGGAGGGTTACTGCTGCGCCTTCAGCCAGGCGATCTCTTCCGCCCAGATATCCGGGTTTACCGTTTCCAGAATCAGCGGGATATTGTCGAAACGCGGATCGCGCATGATGTAGCTGAACACCGTTTTGCCGATGTTGCCTTCCCCCAGGCTGTGGTGGCGGTCGACGCGGCTGTTGAACTCGCTCTTGGCGTCGTTCAGGTGCATGCCGCGCAGGTAGTTGAAACCGACGATGTCACCGAGCTGTTTGAAGGTGTGTTCGCAGGTCTCTTCGGTGCGCAGATCGTACCCGGCGGCGAAGGCGTGGCAGGTGTCGATGCAGACGCCGACGCGGCTTTTGTCTTCCACGCCGTCGATGATCGCCGCCAGGTGTTCGAATTTGAAGCCCAGATTGCTGCCCTGGCCGGCGGTGTTTTCGATCACGGCCGTCACACCGGCGGTTTTGTCCAGCGCGATGTTGATCGATTCGGCGATGCGCGCCAGGCATTTATCTTCATCGATTTGCAGCAGGTGGCTGCCGGGGTGGAAGTTCAACAGCGTCAGCCCCAACTGTTCGCAGCGCTGCAGCTCGTCGATAAACGCTTCGCGCGATTTTTCCAACGCCTCGGCCACCGGATGCCCGAGGTTGATCAGGTAACTGTCGTGCGGCAGGATCTGCCCCGGCCCGAAGCCGTACTGGGCGCAGGCGCTCTTGAACTTATCGATCACGTCGGCGGCCAGCGGCGCGGCCTTCCATTGACGCTGATTTTTGGTGAACAGGGCGAACGCGGTCGCCTCCAATTCGTGCGCGCGGATAACTGCTTGATCCACGCCGCCTGACGCGCTGACATGTGCACCGACAAACTTCATCTTCATTCTCCTGTGTTATCGGTGACATTATGGCATTGATGGCGGGCGGATTGAATGGTGAAAAGCGGCGGCCCGCCGAAGCGGGCCGCAGAAGGGGAGATTAGAACCAGTGTTGCACCAGCTGATTTATCGCGCCGCCGCCGACCAGCAGCCAGACGAACAGCAGCGTGGCCAGCAGAATCGGTTTCACCCCGGCCTGGCGCACGGCGCTGATGTGGGTGGTCAACCCCAGCGCCGCCATCGCCATTGCCAGCATCCAGGTGTCGGCGGTGATCAGATGGCGCACCAGCGTGGCCGGCAGCAGGTTGAAGGAGTTCAGCCCGGCGACGACGATAAACAGCACGGCGAACCACGGAATGGTGATGGCGGATTTTTCCGCCTTGCCTGCGCTGCCGCGGCTGATGTAGCCCGACAGCAGCAGCAGGAACGGTGCCAGCATCATCACGCGGATCATCTTGGCGATCACCGCCGCGTTTTCGGCGTCAGGGCCGATGGCGTGCCCGGCGGCGACCACCTGAGCCACTTCGTGAATGGTGGAGCCGGCGTAGATGCCGAAGGTTTCCTGGCTGAACGGCAGCCACTGGAAGTGTTCATTCAACTGATACAGCCACGGGTAGGCGAAGATCGCCAGGGTGCCGAACACCACCACGGTCGAGACCGCTACCGCCACTTTGCTGGAGTCGGCCTTCAGCACCGGCTCGGTGGCCATCACTGCCGCCGCGCCGCAAATGCTGCTGCCGGCGCCGATCAGTATCGCGGTTTGGCTGTCGATGCCGAACACTTTCTTGCCGAGCCAGCAGGCCAGCAGGAAGGTGGTGAGCAGGGTCAGCGCGTCGATGATGATGCCGCTGGCGCCGACGTCGGCGATCTGCTGAAAGGTCAGCCGGAAGCCGTAAAGGATAATGCCCAGACGCAGCAGACGCTGTTTGGCCAGCTGTACGCCGCTGTGACAAACGGTTTGCCAGTGGGGGTACAGCGTGTTGCCCACCAGAATACCGAGCAGGATCGCCAGCGTCAGCGCCCCCAGCCCCAGCTCCGCCACCCAGGGAATATCGCCGGCCCAGACGGCCAGCGCGGTGAGCGCGCCGGTCAGCGCCAGCCCCGGCACCAGCCGCGGCAGGCCAAACAGCGAAAAGCGTCGCTCGGGATAAGTGTGAGTGGTATCAGTCGCCATAAAAGTCAGTCCTTCAGTCTGTTTCTTGCTGCTAAGAGTACGTTTGGGCTGAATAAAAGAGAAATTGATTATATATTTATAACCTATCTGAATAAGTGGTATGGGATCAGGCATTGGCATAACGCCGCATTGCGGCTAGGGTGTGGAGGAGCGGCGAGCCGCCGTCAACTTTCCAACTAACAGGAGCAGGCGATGGATACCGACGATCAACGCAGAGAGCAGGTAGATCAGGAAGTGGGGCGCGCGGTGCGGCGGTTGATTGAAGAAAACAAGACGATCGACCGCGAGCATCTCGCGGCGATGCTGCAATTGATACTGCGGGACGAAGCCGGCACGCCGCGAGAGCCGGTGCTGGCCGCGGCGGCGCAGCTGGTCGCCTTGGGCAAATAGCGCGCCGATCTGGCCGCAAACGGGGTAGCCTGGCCGGGCTGCCCACATCACCATGTTGGGGTTCTCTGGCAGAACCTTCTTTCAATACCGGGACGGCTATGCATATCACGTTGCGTCAACTGGAAGTTTTCACCGAAGTGCTGAAAAGCGGTTCGACCACTCAGGCCTCGGTGGTGCTGGCGCTGTCGCAGTCGGCGGTCAGCGCGGCGCTGGCGGATCTGGAGGGGCAGTTGGGCGTGCAGCTGTTCGATCGCGTCGGCAAACGGCTGGTGATCAACGAACACGGCCGCTTGCTGTACCCCAAGGCGCTGGCGCTGCTGGAGCAGGCGGGGGAGATCGAGCAGCTGTTTCGCCATGATGGCGGGGCGCTGCGCATCGCCGCCAGCAGCACCATCGGCAACTATATGCTGCCGGAGATGATCGCCCGTTACCGCCGGGACTTTCCGGCCACGCCGCTGGAGCTGAACGTCGGCAACAGCCAGGATGTGATCGTGGCGGTAGCGGATTTTCGCGTCGATCTGGGGCTGATCGAAGGGCCTTGCCATATGCCGGAGCTGGTGACGCAGCCGTGGCTGGAGGACGAGCTGGTGGTGTTCGCTGCGCCGGATAACCCGCTGACCCGTCAACCGCCGACGCTGGAGGCGCTGGCGAATGCGCCTTGGATCCTGCGTGAGCGCGGTTCGGGCACTCGCGAGGTGCTGGATCATCTGCTGTTGGCGCACCTGCCGCACTTCCAGCTGGTGATGGAGCTCGGCAACTCGGAGGCGATCAAGCATGCGGTGCGGCACGGTATCGGCATCAGCTGCCTGTCCCGGCGGGTGGTGGCGGAACAGTTGGCCAGCGGCGCGTTGGTGGAACTGCCGGTGCCGCTGCCGCCGCTGCGGCGCACGCTGTACCTGATCCGCCATCGGCAAAAGCACATTTCCAACGCGTTGCAGCGTTTTCTCAGCTATTGCGTGCTGTGATCGACAGCGCGTCACGTCTTCTATCGCCGCGCAGGCCAAAGAAAGCATAAAAACCTGCGCGCGCTCACATTAATGAGAGTAAGTAAGGCCATAAGGGGCGCGGCTAATAATTGCCTCTGAATTATGAAGCTATCTTATATCGGTGCAATGTTGCTAGTTCACCGGCGGGTATTTGTTACAATCCGCCCTCATTTTTCGAAGAGCAGATAGATAGGGAACGAATGGCTCAGCAGGATATAAAAACATCGGGGCAGCAAGCTCCCGGATTGCGCCGCGAGCTGAAAGCCCGGCATTTGACCATGATCGCCATCGGCGGCTCCATCGGCACCGGCCTGTTCGTCGCCTCGGGCGCCACGGTTTCTCAGGCAGGTCCCGGCGGGGCGCTGCTGTCTTATGCTCTGATCGGTTTGATGGTGTACTTCCTGATGACCAGTCTGGGCGAACTGGCGGCCTTTATGCCGGTCTCCGGTTCATTCTCCACCTACGGCGCCAAATACGTGGAAGAAGGCTTCGGCTTCGCACTGGGCTGGAACTACTGGTACAACTGGGCGGTGACCATCGCCGTTGACCTGGTGGCTTCGCAATTGGTGATGAGCTACTGGTTCCCGGACACGCCCGGCTGGATCTGGAGCGCGCTGTTCCTCGGCCTGATGTTCCTGCTGAACTACATTTCGGTGAAAGGGTTCGGCGAGGCGGAATACTGGTTCGCGCTGATCAAGGTCAGCACCGTGATTATTTTCATCGCCGTCGGCGTGCTGATGATTGTCGGCATTCTGAAAGGCGGCGAGCATGCCGGCTGGCAGAACTGGACCATTGGAGATGCGCCGTTCGCCGGCGGCTTCTCGGCGATGATCGGCGTGGCCATGATCGTCGGCTTCTCGTTCCAGGGCACTGAACTTATCGGCATCGCGGCCGGCGAATCGGAAAACCCGGGTAAAAATATTCCGCGCGCGGTGCGTCAGGTGTTCTGGCGTATCCTGCTGTTCTATATCTTCGCCATCCTGATCATCAGCCTGATCATTCCGTATACCGATCCGAGCCTGCTGCGCAATGACGTGAAAGACATCAGCGTCAGCCCGTTCACCCTGGTGTTCCAGCATGCCGGCCTGCTGTCGGCGGCGGCGGTGATGAACGCGGTGATCCTGACGGCGGTGTTGTCGGCCGGTAACTCGGGCATGTACGCATCGACCCGCATGTTGTACACCCTGGCATCGGAAGGCAAAGCGCCGCGCATCTTCGCCAAGCTGTCGAAAGGCGGCGTGCCGCGCAACGCGCTGTACGCGACCTGCGTGGTGGCCGGGTTGTGCTTCCTGACCTCGATGTTCGGCAACCAGTCGGTTTACCTGTGGCTGCTGAATACCTCGGGCATGACCGGCTTCATCGCCTGGTTGGGCATCGCCATCAGCCACTACCGTTTCCGTCGCGGTTACATGCTGCAGGGACACGATCTCAACGACTTGCCGTACCGTTCCGGTTTCTTCCCGCTGGGGCCGATCTTCGCCTTTGTGCTGTGTCTGATCATTACTCTGGGGCAGAATTACCAGGCCTTCCTGCAAGACAAGATTGACTGGTACGGCGTGACCGCGACCTACATCGGCATTCCGCTGTTCCTGCTGATTTGGTTTGGTTACAAGCTGTCGCAAGGCACCCGTGTCGTGAAGTACAGCGAGATGGAATTCCCGAAGATGGACGTGAAGTAATCTTCGGTGAGTGACGCGCGGCGGGGGCTCCCGCCGCGTTTTGGTTTACTTTTTCCCGCCTTTGGCTTCCGCCAGCGCCTGCTGCGCCGAGCTCATCAAACTCTCTACCGTCGCGTAATTCTGCGTCAGCGCCAAAATGCCGGCGTTAAGCCGCATGTTCACCTCGCCGAACGCGCCAAAATCGTAGGGCGCCTCCAGCGGCGGCACAATGCGCGCCAGAAACTCGCTTTCCGCGCCGTAGGGCAGATCGTGCACCAGAATCAGAAACAGACCGCCGGTATAGCGGCAGACGTAGTCGCTCGGACGGATCAGCGTCTTGAGGCGCTCGCCGACGGTGCGCAGCACGTCGTCGCCGATCTGGACGCCGTGACTTTGGTAGAGCGCCGCCAGCGGGCCGAATTCGAGAATGAACAGGTGGGAGATCGGCTGCGCCGTTGCGGGGCGGCAGATGCTGCGCATCACCACCTCGCCGCCTGCGCGGTTGAGAAAGCCGGTCAGGCGATCGCGGTGCGATGCCTGCTGCTTCTCCCAGGCCAGCGTGACGTGCTGCACCAACTGGCGGTGGTAGCGCGCGATCATGCCATGGGCCAGCACCAGCCACAGCGGCGCGAGATCCGCCATGACAAACAGATTTTGTACGCGCGACAGCGGCGCTGCCAGCAGGTAGGGCAGCGTCAGCGCGATCACCTCAAGCAGCGCGAAGCGCGGCGCGGCGGCATGGCGCTGCATCAACCAGCAGGCCAGGGCGGTGATGGTCAGGCCGGCGAACAGGATCAGCACGAAGCGGCCCGACAGCATCACCAGCGCGGCGCTGGCGCCAACCAGCAGCGCCCACAACAACACCGTCACCAGCATGGCGTTCGGCCAGGCGGGTTGGCGCCTTTGCGCCAACCTGGCACGCCCGGCGGTCAACAGCAGCAACAGCAGCAGCAGGCCGATACCGACCAGCGGTTGGTTCAGCCAGGCGTACCCCACCAACAGCGCGGCCGGCCCCACGGCATTCAGCCAGGGGGTGAGAGGAGAGGGCGTCAGCGTGAGACGCAGCTGGCGTTGAAACGGTTCGTCATCGGCGTGCAGCGGGCTGTGCAACAGCCAGTTCAGCAGCGCCGGGCGTTTGGGCGTTACCGCCGGAGATGGACTTCTCATTACAGCCTCGTCAATAAGGCCGCTCTTGCGGCGGCCTGAAAGTTTTTTGCACGCGCGGTGCTGTGGTTTTGGATTCTATGTGGTTTTGCCGTTATTTGTCAGAGTCTGGTCGGATCAGGAAGAATTTTCAGAATAATTAACCTACTGGCCGTTGGCGGGGGAAAGCGTGGTGGTTTGAAAAATGGCGAGAAAAAACAAATTATTACATTTCGACAACGCTGTTTTCAGCTATTGATATGATTGATAAGTATTATCGTTTGCTTTATTGTGGGCGGCTGCGCGCAGGCGGTCGCCGCGCGCTTTCCGGTTTACGGCGGACGCCTTCGCGCCGCTGTCATGATGGTTGTAACAGGTATCTTAACGAATGAGCGTATCCACCGATCCCATGACTGACGCCAAGGGGCAACCCAACGCCGGCGTGATGGGGCGTTATCAGCATATTCTTCGCCATCGCCTGTTGATGATGGGCGTGTTGGCACTGGCGATCCTGGGTTCGCTGCTGCTGGATTTCACCATGGGGCCATCCGGCCTGTCGCTGTCGTCTTTGTGGCAAACGCTGCTTGACCCCGCCGCGGCCGATGCCGGCACGCGGGTGATCGTCTGGGACATCCGCTTGCCCTATGCGCTGATGGCGGTGGTGGTGGGCTTTGCGCTCGGCCTGGCCGGGGCGGAAATGCAGACCATCCTGAATAATCCGCTGGCCAGTCCCTTTACTCTCGGCGTGTCTTCCGCCGCGGCCTTTGGCGCCGCGCTGGCGATCGTGCTCGGCATCGGCATTCCGGGCATTCCCGATCAGTGGTTCATCTCCGCCAACGCTTTTATCTTCGCGCTGTTCGCCGCGCTGATGCTCGACGGCATCACGCGCTGGACGCGGGTCGCCACCTCCGGCGTGGTGCTGTTCGGCATCGCGCTGGTGTTTACCTTCAACGCGCTGGTCTCGATGATGCAGTTCATCGCCAGCGAGGACACGCTGCAGGGGCTGGTGTTCTGGACCATGGGCAGCCTGGCGCGCGCCTCGTGGGACAAGCTGGGTATTCTGTTCGGCGTGTTCGCCGTGCTGCTGCCGCTGTCGATGATGAGCTCGTGGAAACTGACCGCGCTGCGTCTGGGGGAAGACCGGGCGGTGAGCTTCGGCATCGACGTGCGCCGCCTGCGGCTGACCACGCTGCTGCGCATCAGCATTCTCTCGGCGCTGGCGGTGGCCTTTGTCGGGCCGATCGGCTTTATCGGCCTGGTGGCGCCGCATATCGCCCGCATGATCTTCGGCGAAGATCACCGTTTCTACCTGCCGGCCAGCGCGCTGATTGGCGCGCTGGTGCTGTCGATGGCCTCGGTGGCGTCGAAAAACCTGGTGCCCGGCGTGATCATTCCGGTGGGCATCGTCACCTCGCTGGTCGGGGTGCCGTTCTTCCTGAGCATTATTCTGCGCCATCGGGGGAACGTATGAATCAGGGCTTGCGCATAGAAAACTTCTCGGCGGGCTACCCGAAGCGTCAGGTGATCGACAATCTCTCGGTGCCGATGCTGCCGCGCGGGCAAATCACCGTGCTGCTGGGGCCGAACGGCAGCGGCAAATCGACGCTGCTGCGCTCGCTGGCCGGGCTGAACCCGGCGCAGGGCAAGCTGTGGCTGGACGACGGCGATCTGATGCAGATGCCGTTCGCCCGTCGGGCGGAGAAAGTGGTGTACCTGCCGCAGTCGCTGCCCGCCGGGGTGCATCTGCACGTGCTGGAGTCGATCATCGTGGCGCAGCGCGCCTCGGGCGGCCGCAGCAACGCCGGCAGCGAAGCGGAAGTGATGGCTTTGCTGGAACAGCTGGGCATCGCCCACCTGGCGCTGAGCTACCTCGATCAACTATCCGGCGGCCAGAAACAGCTGGTGGGGTTGGCGCAGTCGCTGATCCGTCAGCCGTCGCTGCTGCTGCTGGATGAGCCGCTGAGCGCGCTCGATCTCAACTACCAGTTCCACGTGATGGATTTGGTGCGCCGTGAAACCCGCAAGCGCAATATCGTGACGGTGGTGGTGGTGCATGACATCAACATCGCGCTGCGCCACGGCGACCACGTGTTGATGCTGCAGGATGGCGATCTGATCGCCGACGGCGCGCCGGATCAGGTGATTACGCCGCAGAGCCTGGCGCGGGTCTACGGCGTGCGCGGGCGCATCGAGCGCTGTTCGCAGGGCACGCCGCAGGTGCTGATAGACGGCCTGGTAAACCAGCCGACGATTTAATCCAGGAAAAAGCCCGGCATCGCCGGGCTTTCTTTATCGCGCAGCGTGGGTTAGCGCCTCGCTCACGCGTTCGACGACGTGCTGAGCGGTGACGATGCCGCCGGACAGATAAACCTCGGCCGCCGGCAGGTAAACCACCTGGCCTTTCTTCACCGCTATGGTTTTCTTCAGCGCGGTGGTGGTAAGGATTTTCTGCGGCGCCACCGCGTTCGGCCGCCCGGTCGCGGCGTCCCTGTCGATGATGAACAGCCAGTCCGGATTCAGTTTGGCCACCTGCTCAGGCGTCAGCTTGTTGCCGCGCACGTCTTTTTCATCGGACTGCAACGCGGACGCGAAGCCGAGGGCGTCATAGACGAAGCTGAAACGGCTCTTGGGGGCGTAAGCGCTGATCTTGCCGCCGGAGAACAGCACCACCAACCCGCGTCCGGCCTGGGCGGCCTGCGGTTTGACCGCCGCGATCTGCGCATCCAGCTTATCGACCGCCGCCTGCGCCTGTTGCTGCTTATCGAACAGCTCACCCAGCTGCAGCGTGCGCTGTTTCAGGCTGCCCAACTGATCCTGCTGATCGACGGACATATTCAGCGTCGGCGCCAGCGTGTTCAGCTCGTCATAGGCTTTGGACGCCCGGCCGGCGATCAGGATCAGATCCGGTTTGGCGGCGCGCAGCACGGCCATATCCGGCTCGAACAGGGTGCCGGCATTGAGGTATTTGTCGTCCTGATAGCGTTTCAGGCTATCCGGCAAGTTTTTGCGATTGCCGGGCAGCGCCAGCGGTTCGACGCCCAGCAGCTGCAGCGTTTCCAGCGAGGCGTAATCCAGCACCACGATGCGCTGCGGGTGTTTCTTCACCTCGGTGCTGCCGTTCAGGTGCTGGACGTTGACGGTGGTCGAGGCCGCTGGCGCGTCGGTTTTGCTGTGGCAACCCGCCAGCGCCATCGCGGCCAGCAGGGCGATCATCAGGGGGGAGCGGCGTAATCTCATGGAGCTTCCTCTCGGTGATGGAATGAAAAGGGCGCGCAGCGCGCGCCCGGGGGCATCAGAAGTTGTAGGTCATGCCGACGGTGTAACGGCGGCCGTCCAGCGTGGTGTTGTAGTGATCGTAATCCACGGTCTTGTCGAGGATGTTGTAGACCCCGCCGGTCAGCTGCAGGTTTTTCGCCGCCTGGTAGCTCAGGCCCGCATCGACGAAGGTGTAGGACGGCGTGCTCTTGGCCATCGAGGTACGGCTCAGATACTCAGACGTTTTGCTGCGGAAATTAACGCGCGACCACAGGCTGAGGTCCTGCGTGGCGCGCCAATCCAGCACGGTGTTAACCATGTGCTTCGGCATCTGGTTGAGCGCCTTGCCCTGGAACTCGCCGCTCTTCTGCTCGGAAGAGGTGTAGGTGTAGTTGGTGTTCCACTTCCAGTCTTTGTTGATCTGCCAGCCGAAGGTGGCTTCTACGCCGCGCATATTGGCTTTGTCGACGTTGACGCGATCGCTGATAAAGTCGTAGACGTCATTGCCGATCTTACAGTCCGGCGTGTCTTCGCAGCGGCGCACTTCGGTGATCTTGTTCTTGAAGTCGGTGTTGAAGACGGTCACCCCGGCGTTGACGCCTTTCAGGCTATCCCACATCAGGCCGATCTCTTCGCTCAGGCTCTTCTCCGGCTGCAGATCCGGGTTGCCGACGATGATGCCTTTACGCACGCCGCCGCCGGTGACCTGGCCCCAGTTGGCGGAGGATTGGCGCAGATCCGGCGATTTGTAGCCGGCGGAGACGCCGCCTTTCAGCGTCCACTGTTCGGTCAGGTGCCAGACCCCGTACATGCGCGGCGTCCAGTGGCTGCCGAAGTTTTCGTCCTGATCCATGCGGATGCCGGTCGTCAGACTGAAGTCGTTGGTCAATGCCCACTCATCTTCGGCGAACAGCGCCCAGCTCCAGCGCGTCAGCTTGCTGAGACCTTGTGCCGATTCAAGCTGGTTGCCGCTGTCGCTCAGTTTTTCATAGCGATACTGACCGCCGAGGTTCAGCATGTGTGAACCCAGCTCGAACTGGTTCTGGGTGTTGAAGATGGTGTTGTACATCTTCATTTTGCGGCCCGGGTTGTTGGTCTCTTCCCGCTGAACGTAGCTGGTGGAGTTGCCGAAGTCGTAATAGCCGTTGTGGGTCAGCGCGTAGTTGGTGCGTGTATACAGGCTTTCGCTGCGCGATGTCGGCGTGCATTTGCCTTTGCTGCAGCGTTCCGCTACCACCGATTTGCCCGGCGTGCTGTTGCGATCCTGCAGCGAGCGGCCGATTTCGAAGTCGAATTCGTTTTTCTCGTCCGGGGTCAGGGTGAACACCGCGGTGCCGCTGCGCATGCGCTGCTCGTTGTAACCGTTGGTGATTTTATCTTCGGCGCGGCGCGACAGCAGGCCGTTGACCCGCAGGCCGAGCAGGCCTTCAACCAGCGGGCCGGAGGCGTAGGCGTTGGTCTGGAACAGATCGCCGGAATCGCGGTTTTCCTGAAGGGTGGCGTCGCCGTGCAGCGAGCCTTTCCACTCGGTGCGCGAGGTCTTGCGGGTGATGACGTTGATCACGCCGCCCATGGCGTCGGAACCGTACAGCGAAGACATCGGCCCGCGCACCACTTCGATGCGCTCAATGGCTTCCATCGGCGGCAGCCAGCCCTGTTCGATGCCGGCGTTATCGCTGTTCGGCCGGGTGCCGCGGGTGTCGACGCGCTTGCCGTCCACCAGGATCAGCGTGTACTTGGAAGACATGCCGCGAATGCTGATGTCGCTGCTGCTGGCGCCGCCGGTGACCACTACGCCCGGCACGTCTTTCAGCGCGTCGGTCACGTCGCGATAGGCCTTATCTTCGATCTGCTGGCGCGGGATCACCGAGATGGAGGCGGCGGAGTCCTGAATTTTTTGCTGGAAGCCGGAGGCGGTGACGACCATGGTGTCTTGGGTGTCGTCCTGCGGCGCGGCCAGCGCGGCGGTGGCGCTGAGTGAGGCGATCACCAGAGCGGCGAGCTTGCTGTAACGTGGCGTTTCCATGAGGTAAACCTTTCCTGGATTGAAGTGAAAGTAATTAACCAATTGAATTTCTAATGAAATTATTCATCGTTCGCTGAGAAATCCGTCGCTTCGTCAGCGTTGCGTGAGGGTATTGTAAGGATTTTTTTCTTAATGTAAACGCTAATGATAATTCATATCATTTGTATGCTTGTTCTGCTGACGGAAAAGGGTAACCGGATGAATTAAAGGGAAAAGCGGCGCAGCGGGCGTGCGCCGGGAAGGATCAGCGTTTCTGGATGTAAGTGATGGCCAGCGCCAGCGCCAGCACCAGGCCTTTGATAATGTCCATGGCGTAGTAGGGCACCGACAGCATCACCAGGCCGTTTTGCAGCACGCCGAGGATCACCGCGCCGATCAGGGTGCCGAGCGCATTGGGTTTACCGGCGCCGGCCAGAGAGAAGCCGATATAGGCCGCCGCCACCGCGTCCATCAGATAGCCGCCGCCGGCGTTGACCTGCGAAGAGCCGATACGTGACGCCAGCAGGATGCCGCCAAGCGCCGCCAGCCAAGAGGAAATGACGTAAGCGGCAACCCTGTAACGCACGGTGCGAATGCCCGACAGGCGCGCCGCCTCGGGGTTACCGCCGATGGCGTACATGCGGCGGCCGTGCTTGGTCAACGACAGGAACAGCTGCACCGCCACGGTGACCGCCAGCATGATCAGCACGATCACCGGCACCTGGCCGAGGGCGGAAAACACCTCCGGGATCAGGCCTTCGGCCATGTCGCCATTCGGCAGCACCATGTTTTGGGTGATGGAGCCGCCGTAGCTGTAGGTCATCGCCACGCCCTGGATCACGAACAGGCTGGCTAGCGTCGCCAGCATATCGGGGATTTTGAGCACCACGATCAGCAGGGCGTTGAACAGGCCGACCAGCGTGCACAGCAACAGCGTCACCACGATGGCGCCGGCGGTGCCGAAACCGTGCCAGACGAACAGCGAAATCACCAGCGCGTTGGCCAGCGAGGCGGTCGAGCCGACCGACAGATCGAAACCGCCGACCGACAGCGAGATGGAGACGCCGATGGCGATCACCGTCACGATGGCGATCGAACGCAGGATATTGATGATGTTGTTGGCATCGAGAAAGTTGTCCGACGCCAGGCCAAACAGGGCGATCAGCGCCGCGACGGTCAGCAGCATGCCCCACTTGTAGAGGAAATCAAACAGCTGTTGGCGCCAGGGCAGCGCAGGCCGCAAGGCAAATTCTTTACTCACGCAGGGGTTCCTCCGGTGGAATAGAGCAATAAGGTTTCTTCGTCGATGTCGGCGGCGTTCAATTCCGCCACGATGCGGCCGTCCCACAGCACGCAGATGCGATCGCACAGGCCAATCAGCTCGGCGAACTCGCCGGAGGCGTAAATCACGCCTTTGCCGGCGCGGGCCAGGCCGTCGATCAGGCTGAACAGCTCCTGTTTGGCCTTGATGTCCACGCCCTTGGTCGGCTCATCGAAGATCAGCACCTCGGCGTCGCCGCGCAGCCATTTGCCGATCGCCACTTTTTGTTGATTGCCGCCTGACAGGCGCGCCAGCCGCTGTTGAGGGCCGGAGGCGCGAATATTCAGACGCTGCATGATCTCGCGCGCCCAGCGCAGCTCTTGCCGCCGGCTGAACAGGCTCCAGCGCGAGAAGCTGTCGTCGGCGCTGACGCTCAGGTTCATCGGGATCGCCTCGTCGATGAAAATGCCTTCTTTGCGGCGTTCTTCCGGCACCAGCGCCAATCCTTGTTCGACCGACAGGTGCGGCGCGCGTGGCACCCAGGGCTGCCCGCGCAGTTTGCCGCGCTCGAGCTGCACGGCGCTGGCGCCGAACAATGCCTTGCACAGTTCGGTTTTGCCCGCCCCGGCCAGCCCGGCGATGCCGAGGATCTCGCCCTCATGCAGCCGCAGCGAAACGTCGCGCAGCTTATGGCGATCGTGCAAGCCCTGCACCTGCAGCAGCGTTCGCTCAGGGTGTGGCGGGCGCGGCGGCGGGAAAATGTCGTCCAGCCGATGGCCGAGCATCTTCTCGACGATCTGTTCGCCGCTCAGCCCGCGCATGGCGTCTTCGCTGACGCGCCGGCCGTCGCGCAGCACCGTCAGCCGATCGCAAATGTCGCTCAGTTCGTGGATGCGGTGGGAAATAAACACGATGCCGATGCCTTCGGATTGCAGGCGGCGCACCACGTTAAACAGGCGCTCGCTCTCGGCGCGATCGAGCGGCGCGGTCGGCTCGTCGAGCACCAGAAAACGGCAGCGGTGCGACAGCGCGCGCGCCAGCAGCACCTGCTGTTTTTCCGCCAGCGTGCAGTCTGCCAGGCGTCTGCGCGGGTTGAGCGGCAGCGCCCATTGCTGCAGCAGCTGCACGGCGCGGCGGTGCAGCTCCGCCCAGTTCAGCCAGTGGCCCGGCTCGTTCAGCCAGTCCAGCATGATGTTTTCCGCTACCGACAGCGTGGGGATCAGCGCGACGTCGACCTCTTGCTGCACCACGTGAATACCGTGACGGCGCGCCTGCAACGGGGAGTGGATCGCCACCGGCTGGCCGTCGATCAGGATCTCGCCGCGATAATGATCGTGGGCGCCGGAGAGGATCGCCATCAGCGTCGACTTGCCCGCGCCGTTGGCGCCGACCAGCGCATGGATTGATCCGCCCTGCAGCGTGAAGTCCACGTCCTGCAGCGCGTTGAAGCCGGCGAAGGCGATCGAGATATTGCGCATCTCGAGGCGTGAAGGCGTTGCGGTTGACATAGGGTGTTAAGGCCGTTTAGATGTTTAGATGGCTGTTTTGCTCTGTTGTAACATAGATTGCGCCGTTGGCAACCAACAAAATGGCATAACGGCGATGAAAAAATCGTGGGTGGGCAGGGGCGCAACCCGCGTCAGGCTGCGCCGGTGCGAGAAGCGGTCAGAAGGTGGTAGGGGTGTGTGCGCTGACGATGCGGCAAACGCGAGCCGACGTATTGCTGAAGCTGTGCGGAATGCCGGTGTTGATGGCGTAACTCTGACCGGCGCTCAGGCAATAGCTCTGGCCGTTGATGGTCAGCACGATCTCGCCTTCCAGCAGGGTGCCGATCTCTTCGCCCTGATGCTTGATCTTTTCGCCGGTGGTGGTGCCGGGCTGGTAGGTTTCCAGCATCATCGCCAGGTTGCGCGTCGGGCTGCCGTTGTGCACCAGCTTCATCGACACCCCCTGGCTGCCGATCTCAATCAGATCCTCGGCGTCGATCACCACGCGCGGTTCGTCGACGGCCTCCGGTTCGGCAAAGAATTCAGACAGCGACAGGCCATACACCTTCAGCAGCTTTTGCAGCGTGCTGATGGCCGGGCTGACCTTGTCCTGTTCGATGGTGCTGATCGCACTGTGGGTTAACCCGGACAGTTCGGCGACCCGGCGCTGCGACAAACCCAATTGCTGACGGATCTGTGACAGGCGTTTGCCCGGTGCCAAGCTGGCTTCGCTCATAGCGGTACTTCCTTCTGGTAGGGGCGACAGGCAGACATGAATATCGTTATCGGGCGCCTGTCTGGGCGATAACGATGCTGCATGATATCGATAGTTAGGGCAGGTTTGGAAAATATATTGCCCATGTTCACTCTCGGTGCGTTGGACGAAATAGTTGACGTAAAAATGGCAGCAAGGCCTTTTCGGTCAATATTTTATCAATTTAGCAGCCGGTGGTGAATAATCAAACAGGATTGTAACATTTGCAAACCCATTCTGTTAAGACTATGTTTCATATTGTGGATGTTATTTTGAGCGCCCGGCAGCGGCGCGACCTGGCGAGAAATCCAATCATGTGTTGAATCGAACGGCGGACGGGCGCTAACGCGCCTTAAGAGCATAATGGCGGGTGACGTATGCAAACCAATAGCGCAGCAGTTGAACATTTTGCACAGCATCATGAAGAGAGGCGAAGTAGCGCGTTCCAAAATGAGGTTGCTCATTATTTGGAACGCCATCCCGCCACGCAGTATGTCGATATCCTTCTTACCGATCTCAATGGTTCCTTCCGCGGCAAACGTATACCCGTCTCAGGGTTGAAAAAACTGGAAAAAGGCAGCTACTTCCCCGCGTCGGTGTTCGCCATGGACATCCTCGGTAACGTGGTGGAGGAGACCGGTCTTGGGCAGGAGCTCGGCGAGCCGGATCGCATTTGCCTGCCGGTGCCCGGTTCGCTGACGCCGTCGGCCGCCGATCCGGAGCATATCGGCCAGGTGTTGCTGACCATGCTGGATGAAGATGGCACTCCCTTTGACGTTGAACCCCGTAATGTGCTGAACCGCGTGTGGCAGGCGCTGCGACAGCGCGGCTTGTTCCCGGTGGCAGCGGTAGAGCTGGAGTTCTATCTCATCGACAGGCAGCGCGACGCAGAAGGCGATTTGCAGCCGCCGTGTGCGCCCGGCACTCAGGAGCGCAATACCCAAAGCCAGGTGTACTCCGTCGATAACCTGAACCATTTCGCCGAGGTGCTGAACGATATCGACGCGTTGGCGAAGCTGCAGGGGCTGCCGGCGGACGGCGCGGTGGCGGAGGCGTCGCCGGGGCAGTTCGAGGTCAACCTGCGCCATTCCGACGACATCTTGCTGGCCTGCGACCACGCGCTGGCGCTGAAACGGTTGGTGCGGCTGGTGGCCGAGAACCACGGTATGCACGCCACCTTTATGGCCAAACCCTATGAGGATTACGCCGGCAGCGGCATGCATGTGCATGTCAGCATGCAGGACGGGGCGGGCAACAACCTGTTTGCCGACGGCCAAGGCGAGGATTCACCGTTGCTGAAACAGGCGCTGGCCGGGATGATCACCCTGATGCCGGCGTCGATGGCGCTGCTGGCGCCGAACGTCAATGCCTATCGGCGTTTCCAACCGGGGATGTATGTGCCGATCCAGGCCGCCTGGGGCCACAACAATCGCACCGTGGCGCTGCGCATTCCCTGCGGCGAACCGGAGAATCATCGGGTGGAGTACCGCGTGGCCGGCGCCGACGCCAACCCCTATCTGGTGATGGCGGCGATCCTGGCCGGCATGTTGTACGGGTTGGACAACGCGCTGCCGTTGCCTGAGCCGGTGACCGGCAACGGGCTGGAGCAGGAGGGGCTGCCGCTGCCGATCCGCCAGAGCGATGCGCTGTACGAGTTTGAACATCAGCATGCGTTGACCCACTATCTGGGCGAGCGTTTCACCCAAGTTTATCACGCCTGCAAGACGGACGAATTGCTGCAGTTTGAACGGCGGGTGACGGAAACCGAGATCGACTGGATGTTGAAAAATGCCTGAATGGGCGTATAAAGTAAGAAGTATGTGCGGGCGACCGGCCTGCTGGTAGCGGATTAATTCGCCTGCCGGGCTGGTTTTCCGTTCGATCGACAAAAAGAATTTGTATTTGAGGGCTTCCGGATCTTGTCATCCGGAGGCATTCTGGTGCAAAATATCTCAAATGCAGATAGCCGACGTTTTGAAAGCGTCGGTTATTTTTTTTGCATTAAGTTTTACCAACGTAGCGTTTCATACACCAAGCGAGGCCGGACACCGATCCGGATAGATAAATAGTTTCGTGCACGATCAAACAAAACTTTATGGTCGTGACTCATGAGGATTAGAAAGATGGGGCAATTTTTCACTTTAGCGCCGGTGCCCGCCGGTTTCCGCTGTGGCCGCAGCGACTATGGAGCAGCCGAGGTTACCTCGACCCGTTATCCAGCTTACAATCCCCTTCTTTTAGAATTAAGTCGCTCGTTGCGAAGTTTCCCCGCAACCTTAAGTCTTGGCGTGTCCGCCATCCGCAAGGCTCAAGGTAAGGGGGGGCTGAACAATGTCCGATAACACCCTTAACGCCGCTCCGGCTCAGCGCACTCAGCTGCGTAAAACCCTGACATTAGTTCCGGTAGTGATGATGGGTCTGGCTTATCTGCAGCCAATGACCATCTTCGATACCTTCGGCATCGTATCCGGCCTGACCGATGGTCACGTCGCGACCGCGTACGCCTTCGCTCTGCTGGCGATCCTGTTTACCGCCCTGAGCTACGGCAAGCTGGTGAAGAAGTTCCCTTCCGCCGGTTCCGCCTACACTTACGCCCAGAAAGCCATCAGCCCGCACGTCGGCTTTATGGTGGGCTGGTCATCGCTGCTGGACTACCTGTTCATGCCGATGATCAACATTTTGCTGGCCAAGATTTACCTGGAAGCGATCTTCCCGGGCGTCCCGTCCTGGATCTTCGTGGCGGTGCTGGTCGGGTTGATGACGATTTTCAACCTGCGCGGCATCAAGCTGGTGGCCAACCTGAACTCCATCATCGTGGTGGTGCAGGTGGCGATCATGATCGTGTTCCTGGGTCTGGTGATCAACGGCGTTTACCACGGCGAAGGCGCCGGTACGCTGGTCAGCAGCCGCCCGTTCTGGTCTGATAACGCTCACGTGGTGCCGATGATTACCGGCGCGACCATCCTGTGCTTCTCGTTCCTGGGCTTCGACGGCATCAGCTCGCTGTCCGAAGAAACCAAAGACGCAGAGAAAGTGATCCCGAAAGCCATCTTCCTGACGGCGCTGATCGGCGGCATCATCTTTATCGTGGTGTCTTACTTCGTGCAGCTGTACTTCCCGGACATCTCGCGCTTCAAGGATCCTGACGCGTCGCAGCCTGAAATCATGCTGTACGTGGCGGGCAAGTTTTTCCAGTCGGTGATCCTGGTGTTCTCCTGCGTGACGGTATTGGCGTCAGGCATGGCGGCGCACGCGGGCGTTTCGCGTCTGATGTACGTTATGGGCCGCGACGGCGTGTTCCCGACTCGCTTCTTCGGCTATGTGCATCCGAAGTGGCGTACCCCGGCGCTGAACGTGCTGCTGGTAGGTGCCATCGCGCTGTCCGCGGTGTCGTTTGACCTGGTGACCGCGACCGCGCTGATCAACTTCGGTGCGCTGGTGGCCTTCACCTTCGTCAACCTGTCGGTGATCTCGCAGTTCTATATTCGCGACAAGATGAACCGCACCGTGAAGGACACGTTCAACTACCTGATCCTGCCGGTGATGGGCGCACTGACCGTCGGCGCGCTGTGGATCAACCTGGAAGCCAGCTCGATGACGCTGGGCCTGGTTTGGGCGGCCATCGGCCTGATCTACCTGGCCTTCGTCACCCGCAGCTTCCGTCTGCCGGTGCCGCAAGCGAGCGAAGACGCCGCCTAAGCGCGAGCCGTCTCCTCAGCCACAAAAAAGGCCGCTTTCGCGGCCTTTTCCTTTTCTGCTTGCTGCGGGTTTTATCCCACCAACTCTTTGCCGTAATCGAACAGCGCTTTCAGCAGGGCGGTTTTCTCTTTGTCGCCTTCGTGCAGGTTATACAGTGATTCGAGCTGCAGCAGGTAACTCTGCACGCGCTCCGCGCTCAGCGCTTCCTGGCGGTGTTGCAGCCAGCGGCGCTGCTCGGCGTCGTCCAGCGTATTCGGATAGTTGCGCGCGCGGAAGCGGAACAGCAGCTCTTTCATGCGGCCGTCGCTGAAGGCCAGATCCAGCGCCGGCAGGTTCTGCGGCTTGGTCTGCTGGATAATCCTCATCGCCGCCTTGTCGGCGTCGCTGAAGAAACCGTCGTACAAGCGGGCGTCGACGTCCTCGGAACCTCTGAACGGCTCGGCTTCGGCGAACAGCGCCACCACTTTCTCGCGCACTTCCGGGTGCTGTTTCAGCCGCTGCAGATTTTGCAGGCACGCCTGACGATCGATGCCCAGCCGCTCGGCGTTCTCCGGCAGCAGGGTTTTGGCCGGCGCCAGCACCGGGCATTTGTTGATGTGCACCAGCTTGATCGGCACCGGCGCCTGATCCGGCGCCAGATCGTCGCGGCGGGTGTACAGCCTTTCACGCAGCTGCTCAGCGCTCAGCGTCAGCAGCGGCGTCATGTCGCCGGCCAGATCGCACATGATCACCGCGTTCTTGTTGTCCGGGTGCCAGGCCAACGGCGACACCCAGCTGGTGTTGCCGCGCGCCGCGCCGAACATGCCGGAGACGTGCACCAGCGGCGTCATGTCGGCGACGTCGATCAGGGCGTTCAGCTTGTGCTTGTTGCGGTGCTGCAGCAGGAAATCGAACAGCCGCGGCTGCGCCTGCTTGACCAGCTTGGCCATGGCGATAGTGGCGTAAACGTCCGACATCGCATCGTGAGCCTGCGTGTGTTCGACGCCGTTGGCGCGCGTGAGGTGTTCGAGGCGGAAGCTGGGGAAACCGTCTTCGTTTTCCGGCCAGACGATGCCGTCCGGGCGCAGGGCGTAGCAGGCGCGCATCACATCCAGCAGATCCCAACGCGAGTTGCCGTTTTGCCAGCTGTAGGCGTAGGGATCGTAGAAGTTGCGATAGAAGATATTGCGGCTCACTTCGTCATCGAAGCGGATGTTGTTGTAACCGAGAATGCAGGTGCCGGCCACGCTGAAGGCCTGATGGATTTGGCGGGTGAACTCGGCTTCATTAACGCCTTTGGCGCGCGCCACCTGCGGCGTGATGCCGGTGATCATCACCGCCTCCGGTTCCGGCAAGTAGTCGTCGGCCGGGGCGCAGTAGATGACCAGCGGCTCTTCGATAATGTTGAAATCCATATCGGTGCGCACGCCGGCGAACTGCGCCGGGCGGTCCAGCGACGGGCTCTTGCCGAAGGTCTCGTAATCGTGAATATAAAATGTGGCCGTTGCCTTGCTGCTCAAAATCGCGTCTCTTCAGTGGCGGATACAATATGCCCCTATTGTAACGGCGTGGGGAGCGATGCCAAGCGGCGGTTAGCGAAATGCGCGCAATTACGCACGGCGATAGTAATCCAACCGCTGATGAAAGTAGGGGAGCAGGTGGTCGGGGATCTGTTGTTCCGTTTCCGTCTGGGTCGAGGCGATGCCGTAGCGCTCGTTGTAGATCACGCTGATGGCCAGCAAATCGGTTTCTATTTTCTCGCGTTGCGCCTGCGGTAAGCTATCCAGCTTTCGAGCCATCGTTATCTCCCTGTTAATCTTAGGGTATAATAGGATCGTTAGCCGGTCTTGTCCCTACCCATTCCGGGGGGCGGCGGAGGCCTGAACGCTTTGCTGCGGGCAGTGGGGCAGACTGTGGCGGGCGGCGAACTCGCTCTGCGCCTGGTGCGCATTGAGGCGATCTGTCCGATTATACAGCGAACAGGCGCCGCTTATCACTGCCCCCCAAAACAGGGTGCACAGCAGCAAAACCCCCAACCAGATTTTTTGGTTATAGGTCATAAGTCCTCCACGGACGAGAAGAGAAATAACATTGACCGTTAAATTAAATCAGGCACTACATCAATAGTATTTAAACGGCGGAGATTAATCATAGAATCTACGCGGTTCTTTTGTTACTAAACCCATGATGGATGTTTCAAAAGATTCCTTAAGATAATATTAAGAAAAGTGTTTAAGGGCGCCGTAATTCTATTTAATATTTGTTTAAATATCCGCGGATACAATCAACCACATTCAATGCCAATGTGGGTGACAATGATGAAAACGCTACTGTTGACCGGCGCTACCGGCTTTCTTGGTGGTGCGGTTATCGAAAAATTATTGATTGAAAATCAGTCTGTTAATTATCTTTTACTGGTGCGTGCAGACGATGCGCAGCAAGGGCTGGCCCGTATTCGCGAGAATATGGAAAAGTTTAATATCGATGCGAACCTGCTGTCTAAAATTACGATTGAAAATATATTATTGGGCGACCTTTCCGAGCCGGCCGACTTTTTAACTGACGCTCGTATTAACAATGTTACGCACGTTATTAACTGCGCGGCCGTTGCTTCATTTGGTAATAACCCGCTCATTTGGAAGGTAAACGTAGAAGGCACTCTGGCCTTTGCCGAAAGAATGGCGCAGGTGCCGGGATTAAAACGTTTCCTGCACGTCGGCACCGCCATGTCCTGTTCGCCGGAGCCGGGTTCGCTGGTGGCGGAGAGCGGCGAGTTTGAGGAAGACGCCGAACACCTGGTGGAATATACCCGTTCCAAATCCACCATCGAACAGCTGATGCGCCAGCGCTGCCCGCAAATGCCGTTGACCATCGCTCGTCCGTCGATCGTGGTGGGGCACACCCGCCTGGGCTGCCAGCCTTCCAGCAGCATTTTCTGGGTGTTTGGCATGGCGCTGATGCTGCGCAAGTTCATGTGCTCGCTGCAGGACAATATCGACGTGATCCCGGCGGACTACTGCGCGGATGCGCTGGTGATGCTGATGAACAGCGAAACGCTGGAGAACGACGTTTATCACATCTCCGCCGGTGAGGAGAGCAGCGTCAGCTTTGCCGAAATTGACAATGCCATGGCGGCGGCCCTGGAAAAAGCGCCGGTGGGCGATGAGTATGCGCAGGTGACCTATGACGCGCTGGTGAAAATGCGCCGCCAGCTGAAAGACATTTTCGGCCCGTGCAACGAGCGGCTGATGCTGAAGGCGATGCGCCTGTACGGATCGTTCGCCATGCTCAACGTGCGTTTCAGCAACGAGAAGATCCTCAAGCTGGGCATGCCGAAACCGCCGCGTTTCACCGACTACATCGCCGGCTGCGTGCAGTCGACGCGCGGGCTGTCTATCCAGCAGCAGATGGTGGTGGACTTCAAATAACCGCCGGGCGCAACGGGCGCCCGAGGTTATCGTCCGTTACCAGGACGAAGACGACCAGAAGACGCGGCCGAGCACCACCAGTTGCTCCTTGCGCTGCTGATAGCTGAGATGCTCGTCCTGGTACTCTTCCCGGTTGAGGGAGCGGATGACGACGCCGCCGTCCGGCTGTTCGATCAGCACCTTCACCCGCAGCAAATTGCCGTGGCGGATGGCGTAGGTCTTGCCCTCGCGGATGCGTGTGTCGTCGGTATTGATGCCGACCACGTCGCCGTCCTGCAGACGCGGTTCCATGCTGGAGCCGGAGATGCGGATAATGCGCGCGGCGTTGACCGCCACCCCCATCTTGTGCAGATAGTAACGGCGGAAGATCAGCGAAAACTCCTCGCGATCGACGATTTCGTAGCAGCCGTCGCCGGCGGAAAAATCGATATCCAGCAGCGGGATCTCCACAAACTCTTCCTTGTCTTGTTCGGTATCTTCCCATACCACCGGTTTCAAACGGGCGGGCTGGAAGTCCGACTCCGCCGCCACGTTGTCAAACGGGCGCACCAGCTGCTTTTCATGAAACACGTCGAACCAGCCCTTGGGCAAATTCAGCCTGGCCTCGATCCGCCTGGCCAGATTGTCGCCAAGATTGCGGGAGGATTTCTCCCCGATGATTTGGCTCAGCGTCGGCGCGGAAGACTCAACCAGCGTGGCGAATTCATTCTGGTTGACGCCTTGCCGGGCGTAGCGGGCCATTAATTCGCGCAGATTGTTGCGCCTGATTTCTTTAGTTTCCATCGTGCAATGATCGCACTCTTTAGCAAAAAGGTAAATAACGATTTTGCTAAAAACACTTGCGCATGATTTAGCAATTAGCTAAAACAAAAAGGGTGAGCCAAGGGTTCACCCGTGCGGGGCGGCCTGTCATGATGAGAGGCCGCTCAGTGAAATCAAACGAGAGAGGGACTTTACGATGTACAAGATTGATTACAATAGCTACCGATCGGTCGCCAGCTTCGGCCACCGCGTGCGCTTTCTGGTGCTGCATTACACGGCGCAAAACTTCGCCGACTCGGTGACGTCGTTGACCGGAAAATCGGTCAGCGCGCACTATCTGGTGCCGGATCCGACCGATGCCACCTATCAGGCCGCCGGCTTCAGCGGCGTGCGCATCTTCAACCTGGTGGACGAGAATGAGCGCGCCTGGCATGCCGGCACCAGCCAGTGGGGCACCCGCAGCAATATCAACGACACCTCGATCGGCATCGAGATCGTCAACCTGGCGAGCGGCGACGGTGGAAACATCACCTTTCCGCCGTTCAATCCGCAGCAGATCGAGGCGGTCACCCAGCTGGCGCAGAACATCCTGCAGCGTTATCCGGACATCTCGCCGGTGAACGTGGTGGCGCACTCCGACATCGCGCCGGGCCGCAAGAGCGATCCGGGCCCGCAGTTCCCGTGGCAGCAGCTGTATCAGGCCGGCGTCGGCGCCTGGTATGACGAAGCGACCAAGCAGCAGCGCCAGCAGGAATACTGCAGCCAGGGTCTGCCGGCGCAGGCTGAGCTGCTGAAACTGTTCGCCCAATACGGCTACGACACCTCGGCGGCGAACACCGCAGAAGGCTATCGCCAGCTGGTGCGCGCGTTCCAGCTGCACTTCCGTCCGCAGAAGTATGACGGCGTGATGGATGTTGAAACCGCCGCCGTTCTGCGCGCGCTGGTCGACAAATACGCCGCCTGAGCCTGACGGCGAATGGGGGACGCCTCATTCGCCTTTTCCTTGCCGGGCTTCCTCCGCTAAAATAGCGGCCTGGCTGGTGTTTATCGGAGGCACTGTGCGCCTCGATCGAAAAATCTCTTCACTTGAACTGCTGACCTATCGCCACTATCGCATCGTTCACGGCGTGCGCATCGGGCTGGCGTTTATCCTGACCTTTCTGCTGATCCGCCTGCTGGCGGTGCCCGAAGGCACCTGGCCGCTGATCACCCTGGTGGTGGTGATGGGGCCGATCTCGTTTTGGGGCAACGTGCTGCAGCGGGCGCTGCAACGCATTGCCGGTACGGTGTTCGGCGCGGCTTCCGGCCTGATCGCCCTGTATCTGGAACTCTATTCGCTGCCGCTGATGCTGGCATGGTGCGGCGTGGTGATGTTCGTCTGCGGTTACCTGACGCTCGGCAAACGGCCGTATATGGCGCTGCTGGTGGGGATCACGCTGGCGGTGGTGTGCGGCGCGGGCGCCGGTGACATGCACACCGCGCTGTGGCGCAGCGGCGACGTGATCTTCGGCTCGCTGCTGGCGCTGCTGTTCACCAGCATCTACCCACAGCGCGCCTATATTCTGTGGCGCATGCAAATGGCGGACTGTCTGCAAACCGCCGCCCGTATCTACGGCGCGTATTTTTCGCCGAACGTCATTGAGCGGCCGCGGCTGGAGCCGCAGCTCAAGGATCTGTTGAATCAGGTGGTGAAGCTGCGCAGCCTGATCGTGCCCGCCAGCAAGGAAACCCGCATCCCCAAAGCGGTGTTCGAGGCGGTGCAAACCCTCAGCCGCAATCTGGTGTGCACGCTGGAGCTGATGGCCGACGCCTACTGGGCCTCGCGTGAAACGCACTTCATCATGCTGAACGCCCGCACGCTGCGCAGCACCCAGCTGCTGACGCTGAGCTCGCTGGAGTCGTTGGCGGTGCTGATGCGCGAAGGGCCGCAGGCGCAGCGGCAGGCGGCGGCGGGGCAGTTGGCGGAGATCGCCGGCGAGCTGAAAACGCTGATGCAAGAGGTCAGCCTTGGCCAGCACGGCGAAGCGCCGATTTACGGCTATGTCTGGCTCAGCATGGAGCTGGCGCAGCAGTTGGAAGAGTTGGGGGATTTGCTTCAGGTTTGCACCGCCGCCGGGCGCGAATAAGGGGTCAGATCATGAAGGCGGCGCTTTGGGTTTTGGCCGCCGGGGCAAAGTGGGTAAGATAAGCCAATCACTGTTGTGCCGGACCGCCACAAACCTGTATCTTGGTGCCATGTGGCCGTAAGCAAATGAATCTGTGTATTACTAAAGCAAGGGTATAAAGATGGATAATGCAAATAAGCCGAGTTTCCAGGACGTGCTGGAGTTTGTGCGTATGTTCCGCCGCAAAAACAAACTGCAACGCGAGATCGTCGACAACGAAAAGAAAATTCGTGATAACCAGAAGCGCGTGCTGCTGCTCGACAACCTGAGTGAGTACATCAAGCCCGGCATGAGCATTGAAGACATTCAGGGCATCATCGCCAACATGCGCAGCGACTACGAAGATCGCGTTGATGACTACATCATCAAAAATGCCGATCTGTCCAAAGAACGCCGCGAGCTGTCCAAAAAGCTGAAGGCGATGGGCGAAGTGAAGTAACCCGCTTTAGCGGGCCGGGCGTCCTGCCTGGCCCGCATCCTTATCCCGCCTGATTTTCCGTTCTTGCCGACACTGCCGTTTCCGTTGGGGCGTTCCCCGGCGGCCGAAGGCGCCTCCCCATCCTGCAGGATCTGCAGGTAACCGTCGGGGAACGCGTGTTACTGCTCCGCGCCGTACATGTCGAAGTCGAAATACTTGTCGTTGATTTTCTTGTAAGTGCCGTTGGCGCGGATCGCCTGCAGCGCGGCGTTGAAGGCGTTAAGCAGCGCGGTATCCTCTTTGCGCACCCCGATGCCGTCGCCGATGCCGAAGTACTTGCTGTCGCTCAATTCGGCGCCGATAAAGGCGAAATCTTTGCCGCCGGGCGTTTTGAAGAATTCGCTGGCGCTGACGCTGGCCAGCAGCGACGCATCCAGGCGGCCGTTGGCCAGATCTTCGTTCACCTCCTGCTGGCTTTGGTAAGCCACCACGTTGACGCCGGCCGGCCGCCACAGCGCGTTGGCGTAGGCCTCCTGGCTGGAACCTTGCTGCACGCCGACCGATTTGCCCTTCAGCGAGGCGGCGGTAGGCTGCAGGTTGCTGCCTTTATGCGCCACCAGCCGCGCCGGGGCGTTGGAGACTTTGCTGGAGAAAGCGATCTGCTGCCGGCGCTGCGGCGTAATGGTCATCGACGAGGCGATGGCGTCGAACTTCTTCGCCTGCAGGCCGGGGATCATGCCGTCCCAGCTGCTTTCCACCCACACGCATTTGGCCTGTATCTGGTCACACAGCGCCTGGGCGATATCGACGCCGAAGCCGGTCAGCTTGCCCTGCGGATTTTTATACTCCAGCGGCGGAAAGGTGGGATCGATGCCCAGCTTGATCACTTTGCCGCTGAATTCACCGCTCAGCGCGGGAAAACTCGCGGCCAGCGGCAGCAACAACAACAGCCCTTTGATGATTTTCATGTCATTTCCTCTGTGTTGGCGATTAAACCGCGGGGCGAGCCAAAAAGCGCTCGACCAATTTGACCCAGTAAGTGGCGCCCAACGACAGACTGTCGTCGTTGAAGTCATAACCGGGGTTGTGCAGGGAATTGCCCGGCGTGGCGGGGCCGTTGCCGATCGAGATGTAGCTGCCCGGGCACTTCTCCAGCATAAAGGCGAAATCTTCGCTGGCGGTGAACGGCCGCAGCGTGGGGATCACCCGGCTCTCTCCGGCCCATTCCAGCGCCACCGCGCGCGCCAGTTCGGTTTCTGCCGGGTGGTTCACCAGCACCGGGTAGCCGTGTTGATAGTCGATCTCCGCGCGGGCGCCGAAGCTGGCGGCCTGCGCCGTGACCAGTTCGGTGATGCGCTGTTCCAGCCGCGCACGCACCGCCGCCGTCAGCGCGCGCACGCTGAGCGTCAGGGTGGCGGTCGCCGGGATCACGTTGGCGGCCTGGCCGGCCTGCATCGCCCCCACGGTGACGATCGCCGTTTCCTGCGGATCGATATTGCGCGCCACGATGGTTTGCAGGCTCATAACGATGGCTGCGCAGGCCACCACCGGATCGACGGTGCTCTGCGGCACCGCGCCGTGGCCGCCGTGGCCGTGCAGGGTGATGTGCACCGTATCGGCCGAGCACATGAAGGGGCCGCAGGCGAAGCCCAGGTGGCCGGTGGGTAAGCCGGGCACGTTGTGCATGGCGAACACCGCGTCACAGGGGAAGCGCTCAAACAGGCCGTCTTCGATCATCACTCTGGCGCCGCCGCCGCCTTCTTCCGCCGGCTGAAAGATCAGATGCAGCGTGCCGAAAAAGTTCGGCTGCCGCGCCAGATAGCGCGCCGCCGCCAGCAGCATGGCGGTGTGCCCGTCGTGGCCGCAGGCATGCATCACCCCGGAATGGGTGCTGGCGTAAGGCAGTTCGGTGGTTTCGGCAATCGGCAGGGCGTCCATGTCGGCGCGGATGCCGAGCGATTTTCCCGGCCCGCGCTGCAGTGTGGCGACAACGCCGGTTTGTCCTACGCCACGCGTGACGCGGTAACCCCATTCCTCCAGCCGCCGCGCCACCAGATCCGAAGTGGCGAACTCCTGGAATCCCAATTCCGGGTGGGCGTGAATATGGCGGCGAAGGGCGACCATCTCATCATGAACGGCGGCGATCTCAGGCAGTAGCAGTGAATGCATCATCACGGTCTCCGGCAAAAGGGTCCCGGCCAGTGGGCGGGGAACGGGGCAGAGGGGATAGGCATCGAGACTAGCAAACTCCATTTTTGCCGGGTAGCCGCCGTTCGGTTATGCTGACAACTTATGATTGTCAGGAGGTGGACATGAAACTGCACCAACTGCAGGCGCTGGTGGCCAGCGCCGACAGCGGCAGCATTCGCGCGGCGGCGCGGCATCTGGGGCTGTCGCAGGCGGCGGTGACCCGCGCACTGCGCGAACTGGAGCAAGAACAGGCGCTGCCGCTGCTGATCCGCACGCCGACCGGGCTGGGTTTTACCCCCTACGGCAAAACCCTGCTGGCGCACGCCCGGCTGGTGCTGAACCAGTTAGAGCAGGCGCAGGGCGAAATGGCGGCGCTGCGCGGGAGTGCGGCGGATCTGGTCAAGGCGGCGATTACCCCCTGGCTGATGCTGACGGTGCTGCCGCCGGCGGTGATGGCGTTTCGCGGCAAAGTGCCGGCGGTGCGGCTGGAACTGTCGGAAAGCCTGATGGCCAACGCCCAGTCGCAGCTGCGCGAGGGCACGATGGATTTCGCCATCACGCCGCTGCCGGCGTCGTCGGCGCCGCAGGAGTTCCACTGCGAGCCGCTGCTGGAGTATGAAACGGCGTACATGGTGCGGCGCGGCCACCCGCTGGCGCACAGCACCTCGCTGCATCAGCTGCTGGAGCAGGATTGGGTGATGAGCTATACCCAGGAAAGTTTCGATGCGCTGCTCGACGAGGTGTTCCACCGCCACGGCGCGCGCCTGCCGCGCCAGCGCATTATCCAGGCGCATTCGTTCGGCATGCTGCAGGCGCTGGTGGAATCCGCCGAGATGTGCACCTGGTGCCCGCGGCCGATCGCCGCGCTGCCGCAATTCGCCTCTCGCCTGCAGCCGCTGGCGCTGCGCGAGAGCTGCCAACCGGCGCAGTTGAATATCGTCACCCGGCGCAACAGCATTCTGAACGCCGCCGCCCATGCGTTTATCGACACGCTGGTGCGCACCCTGCGCCAGCAGGTGCGATCGTCGCGGCCGGAGGATCGCCAGATCTACGATCGCGTGCGCCTGCTGATTTAGCGGATCTGCCCGGATCGCCGATCCCGTAAATGGGATCGCGATCCGCATTTGTAGCATTTTTAGCCGCAATGTTAACGAACTGTGATTTTGCTCAAATAATTATTTTTGCAGCTTTGGTTATATGTCGCTCTATGTTCACGTTGTCATTTTTAGTTATCGGGATGTGTAATGGTTAATTTGTTGAAATTTATAATTTTATAACTCAGTTCGTTTTTTGTTTGATAAAAATGACAACGTCAACATTTATAATTTTCAAGCGTTTAATGAGAGTATTGGAGGAATAGATGAGCCAGTTGCCGGAAAAAATGCGCGCGGTCGTTTGCCACGGCCCGCAGGACTACCGTTTCGAACAGGTGCCCACGCCGCTGCCGAAGGCGCGCGAGCTGGTGATCAAGGTGGAAGGCTGCGGCATCTGCGCAGGCGACTGCAAGTGCAAGAACGGTGCGCAGATGTTTTGGGGGGAGACCCCGTGGGTCAAACCGCCGGTGGTGCCGGGGCACGAGTTCTACGGCCGCATCGCCGCGCTGGGCGAGGGCGCGGAAGGCAAATACCGGATCGGTGAGCGGGTGATCGCCGAGCAGATCGTGCCGTGCTGGGAGTGCCGTTACTGCAAATCCGGCAGTTACTGGATGTGTGAGACGCATAACATTTACGGCTTCCAGAAAGACGTGGCGGAGGGCGGCATGGCGGAATACATGCGCTTTTCCGAGAACGCCATCGTGCACAAGATCCCGGAAAGCCTGAGCCATGAAGACGCGGTATTGATTGAGCCGATGGCCTGCGCCATCCACACCGTGGCGCGCGGCGACATCCAGCTGGACGACGTGGTGGTGCTGGCCGGCGCCGGGCCGCTGGGGCTGTGCATGGTGCAGGTGGCGCGCCTGAAAACGCCGAAGAAACTGATCGTGATCGACGCCATCGACGAGCGGCTGGCGCTGGCGAAGGAATTTGGCGCCGACGTGGTGATCAACCCGCTGAAGGAAGACGCCGACCAGATCGTCAAATCGCTGACCGGCGGCTACGGCTGCGACGTCTACATCGAGGCCACCGGCGCGCCAATCGGCGTCACTCAGGGGCTGCAGATGATCCGCAAGCTGGGTCGCTTCGTGGAGTTCAGCGTGTTTGGCAAGGAAACCACCGTCGACTGGTCGATCATCGGCGATCGCAAGGAGCTGGACATTCGCGGCGCGCACCTGGCGCCCTACAGCTATGAGATCGCCATCGATCTGTTCGAGCGCGGGCTGGTGACCTCAAGCGGCGTGGTCACCCACAGCTATTCATTGAACGACTGGGACGAAGCCTTCGCCCTGGCGGACTCGACCGACTCCATCAAGGTGATCCTGGTTCCCTGACCCTCCCGCCGTACCGCTGTTGCAGTCACGACCGTCGGCCCGTCCGCAATGGAGGGGCCGGCCGGTCGGCCAAACGTAAAGACATGCTGTTGCTCTGATAACCACAACAAGAAGCTTCCCTACAGGAGAATTGGCTATGTTTTCATTATTCAAAAAGACCCTGCCTTTTATCGTCGCCGGTGGAATGTTGGCGGCCAGCCATGGGGCGCTGGCCAAGCAAATCACTATCGGTATGTCGTTCCAGGAAATGAACAACGACTACTTCGTCACCATGAAGCAGGCGCTGGATCAGGCGGCGGCGGATATCGGCGCCAAGGTGTACGTGGCCGATGCCCGCCATGACGTCGCCAAACAGATCGGCGACGTGGAGGACATGCTGCAGAAGAAGGTGGATATCCTGCTGATTAACCCAACCGATTCGGTGGGGGTGCAGTCGGCGGTGATCTCCGCCCATAAGGCCGGCGCGGTGGTGGTGGCGATCGACGCGCAGGCCGAAGGGCCGTTGGACTCGTTCGTCGGCTCGGAAAACTACGACGCCGGCTTCCAGGCGGGCGAGTACCTGGCGAAAGCGCTGGGCGGCAAAGGCAAGGTGGCGATCCTCGACGGCATCCCGGTGGTGCCGATCCTGGAGCGCGTGCGCGGCTTTGAAGCGGCGATGAAGAAATACCCCGACATCAAGATCGTCACCAAACAAAACGGCAAGCAGGAGCGCGACACCGCGCTGACCGTCACCGAAAACATGCTGCAGTCGGCGCCGGATCTGGCGGGCATCTTCAGCGTCAACGACGTCGGCGCGCTCGGCGCCCTGGCGGCGATCGAAAGCAACGGCGCCAAGGTCAAGCTGGTGAGCGTCGACGGCCAGCCGGAAGCCATCAAAGAGATCCTCAAGCCGAATTCGCCGTTTATCGCCACTTCGGCGCAGTTCCCGCGCGACCAGCTGCGCATCGCGCTCGGCATTGCGCTGGCCCGCTACTGGGGCGCCACGGTGCCGAAAACCGTGCCGGTCAAAGTGAAGCTGATCGACCGCAGCAATGCGGCCGGCTTTAGCTGGTAACAGCGGCAGGTTCGCCCCGCTGCGGCGGGGCGTTCGGCGCGGAGGGCAATGCGGTGACACCTTTACTGGAACTGAAGCGAATAAAAAAGAGCTTTCCCGGCGTGAAGGCGCTGGACGGCATCGATCTGGCCATTCAACGGGGCGAGGTGCACGCCCTGCTGGGCGAAAACGGCGCCGGCAAATCGACGCTGGTGAAAATCATGTGCGGCATCCATCAGCCGGACGAGGGCGACATTTTTATCGACGGCGAGCAGCGCCACTTTAACAACTATCGCCAGGCGATCGAGGCCGGGGTCGGCATTATTTTTCAGGAATTCTCGTTGATTCCCTACATGAGCGCCATCGACAACATCTTCCTCAACCGGGAGATCAGGAACCGCTGGGGCCTGCTGGATCGGCGGGCGATGCGGCGCAAGGCCGAGGCGATCTTCAAGCGGCTGACGGTGGCTATCGATCTCGATTGCCCGGTGGAGCAGCTGAGCGTGGCGCAGCAGCAGTTCGTTGAGATCGCCAAGGCGCTGTCGCTGGAGGCGCGGGTGCTGGTGCTGGACGAACCGACCGCCACGCTGACGCCGGGCGAGGCCGAACACCTGTTCAGCGTGATGAACGATCTGCGGCTGCTGGGCGTTGGCATGGTGTTTATCTCGCACCATTTGGACGAGATCTTCACCATCTGCGATCGCATCACCGTGCTGCGCGACGGCGCCTACATCGAAACGCTGGCCACCGGCGACACCAACGTGGAAGAGCTGGTGCGGCTGATGGTCGGGCGCAAAATCGAGAACGCCTTCCCGGTGAAACAGCATCCGGTTGATACCGAGACGGTGCTGCTGGAGGCGGAGATCCAGCGCGAGAAGCACGGCGCGACCGACCGTTTTCGGCTGCACAAGGGCGAGATCCTCGGCTTCGCCGGGCTGGTGGGCTCCGGGCGCACCGAGACCGTCTCGGCGCTGATCGGCGCCAGCCGCTGCCACCGCAAACGCGTCAGCCTCGGCGGCCAACCGGCGGCGCTGCGCTCCCCGGCGCAGGCGCTGGCGCAGGGCATCGGCCTGCTGCCGGAGAGCCGCAAAACCGAGGGCCTGGTGCTGCCGTTCTCGGTGGCGCAGAACATCACCCTCAACCGGCACCACCGGCGCGGCAAGATCTTCGTCAGCGCCCGCCAGGATCGCGACGTGGTGCAGCGGCTGATCCGCGCCGTGGGGGTGAAAACCCCGGACGCCGAGACCGCCGTCAGCACCCTGAGCGGCGGCAACCAGCAGAAAGTGGTGATCGCCCGCTGGCTCAACAACGACTGCAACATCCTGATCTTCGACGAGCCGACGCGCGGCATCGACGTGGGCGCCAAGGCCGAGATCTACCAGCTGATGCAGCAACTGACCCAGCAGGGCATCTCCATCATCATGATTTCCTCCGAACTGCCGGAGATCATCGGCGTGTGCGACCGCGTGCTGGTGTTTCGCGGCGGCCATATCGTCGCCGAGCTGACCGGCGACGACATCGAATCCAACCACATCATGCTTCACGCGACCGGGAGTGCCTTATGATCGGAATTGAACAACCCGCCGTGGCGCGCCGCGCCGCCGGCCTCAGCCTCGGCAAGCGCTGGGAAAAACTGCTGCATCACCCGGCGGTCCTGCCGTTTATCGGCTTCGCTGTCCTGTTCGTGCTGATGAGTCTGCTGAACGACAGCTTCCTCAGCGTCAACAACCTGACCAACGTAGCGCGCCAGGTGTCGATCAACGCCATCATCGCGGTGGGCATGACCTGCGCCATCCTGACCGGCGGCATCGATCTCTCGGTGGGGCCGGTGATGGCGCTGGCCGGCTCGGTCGCCGCCGGGCTGATGCTGGCGGCGGTGCCCATTCCACTGGCGATGGTAGCGGCGTTGGCGCTCGGCGCGCTGTTCGGCCTGGCCAACGGCGCCTGCATCGCCTACCTGCGCATGCCGCCGATCATCGTCACTCTGGCCTCGATGGGCATCGCCCGCGGCCTGGCGCTGCTTTATACCGGCGGCTACCCGATCTCCGGCCTGCCCGACGTCTTCTCCTTCTTCGGCCGCGGCACGGTGCTGGGTATCCAGGTGCCGATCCTGATCATGCTCGGCGTGTATGTGCTGGCCTGGCTGATGCTCAACCAGCTGCCGTTCGGCCGCTACGTCTACGCGATGGGCGGCAATGAAGAGGCGGCGCGCCTGAGCGGCATCCGCGTGCCGCGCTACAAGATGCTGGTGTACGTGATCAGCGGCCTGACCGCCGCGCTGGCCGGGCTGGTGCTGACCTCGCGCCTGATGAGCGGGCAGCCCAACGCCGGCGAAGGCTTCGAGCTGGACGCCATTGCCGCCGTTGTGCTGGGCGGGGCGGCGATCTCCGGCGGGCGCGGCGCCATCGTCGGCACGCTGGTGGGGGCGATGATGCTCGGGGTGCTCAACAACGGCCTCAACCTGATGAACGTGTCGCCGTATATCCAGAACGTGGTGAAGGGCGGCATCATCCTGGCCGCCATCTACCTCAGCTCCGTGCGGCGCAAATAGGAGGCGCGATGTCAGTCTTTCTTGGCATAGACGTCGGCGGCACGGTGATCAAGGCCGGGCTGTACCGGGCAAGCGGCGAAGAGCTGGCGATCGCCGAGCGCGACGGCGCGGCGATCGCCGCCCAGCCGGGCTTTAGCGAACGCAATATGGATGCGCTGTGGGATGACGTCTGCGCGGCAATCCGCCAGACGCTGCACGCTGCGGGGCTGTCGGCCGGGCAGGTGCGCGGCGTCAGTTTCTCGGCGCACGGCAAAGGGCTGTACGCCATCGACCGCCACGGCAAGCCGGTCGGTAACGGCATCCTCTCCTCGGACAACCGCGCGGCGGCCACGGCGGCTGAGCTGCGCCGCGCCGGCGTGGACGCGCAGAGCTACCCGCGCAGCCTGCAGCCGCTGTGGCCCAGCCACCCGGCGCTGCTGCTGCGCTGGCTGAAGCAGCGGCAACCGGCGCAATACGCCGCCGTCGATCGCATCCTGATGGCGCACGACTACCTGCGCTTTCGCCTCACCGGCGAGGCGGCGGCCGAAGTGACCAACATCTCCGGCAGCAACCTGTTTAACCAGCGCAGCGGCGCTTACGATCCGGCGCTGATGGCCGCCTTCGGCATCGAAGAGGCGCAGGAGAAGACCGCGCCAACGATCGGCTCGGCGCAGCTGGCCGGGCGGGTGACGGCCGCTGCGGCGGCGCAATGTGGTCTACGGGTAGGAACTGCGGTGTACGGCGGCCTGTTCGACGTGGTGGGCGCGGCGCTCAGCTCCGGCGTGGCCGACGATCGCACGCTCAGCGCGGTGGCGGGCACCTGGTCGATCGCCACCTGCGTGACCGAGCGCATCATTCCCGCCGATTACCCCTACGCCTGGGGGCGCTACTGCATCGACGGCCGCTATTTCGTGCACGAAGGCAGCCCGACCTCGGCCGGCAACCTGGCCTGGTTCCTGCGCCAGTTCTGCGCCGGCGACCGGCAGCGCTACGCCCAGTTCAACGCCTGGGTGGCCGAGCGCCGCGAGCAGCCCAGCGGGCTGCTGTTCCTGCCGTATCTGTACGGCTCCAACCTCGGCGGCAACACGCCGGGCGGGCTGATCGGCCTGAGCGCCCATCACGAGATGGCGGACGTGGTGCAGGCGATCTACCAGGGCATCGTGTTCTCGCACCTGATCCATCAGGAGCGCATGGTGCAGCTGAACCCGCGCATTGAGCGGGTGCGCATGACCGGCGGGCCGACGCAGTCCGAGGTGTGGATGCAGATGTACGCCGACGCCGGCAACCTGCCGCTTGAGGTGGTGGAAACGCGCCAGAGCGGCTGCCGCGCCGCCGCCCTGTGCGCCGCCGTTGGCGCCGGGGAGTACGCCGGGTTCGCCGAGGCGATCGCCGCCGCGCCGCCCAAACTGCGCTGTTATTATCCCGCGACCGCCGCCCATCGGCGCCTGCGCGCCCAGCAGGCGCGCTATCTGGCGGTCGCTCAGGCTTTGAGTGAGGTGACTGATGCAAACGACTAACGCCGCCTGTCTGGGGTTGTATGAAAAGGCGCTGCCCGCCGAACTGAGCTGGCCGCAGCGGCTGGCCACCGCCGCCGAGCTGGGCTTTGAATTTGTGGAGATGTCGATAGACGAACAGCCGGCGCGCCAGCAGCGGCTGGATTGGGATCGCCGCCAGCGGCTGGCGTTTATCCAGGCGCGGCTCGACAGCGGGGTGACGGTGCCGAGCCTGTGCCTGTCGGCGCACCGGCGCGATCCGTTCGGTAGCGCCGACGCCGCCACCCGCGAACGGGCGTGGGTGCTGATGAGCAAGGCGCTGGAACTGGCGACGGATCTCGGCATCCGCAACATCCAGCTGGCGGGCTACGACGTCTATTACGAACCCGCCGATCGCCACAGCCGCGAGCGCTTTATCGAGGGCATGCAGTGGGCGGCGGCGCAGGCCGCCAGGGCGCAGGTGATGCTGTCGGTGGAGGTGATGGACACGCCGTTCATCAACAGCATCAGCAAATGGCGCGACATCGCCCGCCACATCAACAGCCCGTGGTTCACGGTGTATCCCGATCTCGGCAACCTCAGCGCCTGGGGCAACGACGTCGCCGCCGAGCTGGCGCTGGGCATCGGCAGCATCACCGCCATACACCTCAAAGACACCGTGGCGGTGGGGCCGGGCAGCGCCGGGCAGTTCCGCGACGTGCCGTTCGGCGAGGGCTGCGTGGATTTCGCCCACGCTTTTTCCGTGCTCAACGCGCTCGGCTATCGCGGCCCCTATCTGCTGGAGATGTGGGCGCGCGAAGACGGGCAGGACAAGCAACGCATCGCCCAGGCCAAGACCTGGATCGAACAACAGATGAATGAGGGAGGCATCGCATGCTGAACGAACTCAAGCGGCAGGTGCTGGCCGCCAACCTCAGCCTGCCGGCATACGGGCTGGTGACCTTTACCTGGGGCAACGTCTCGGCGATCGACCGCCAGAGCGGGCTGGTGGTGATCAAGCCTTCGGGCATCGCCTACGAGGCGATGACGCTGGCGGATCTGGTGGTGGTGGATCTGGAGGGCAAGGTGCGCGAAGGGCACCGCAAACCTTCATCTGACACCGCCACCCATCTGGCGCTGTACCGCGCCTTCGCCGATATCGGCGGCGTGGTGCACACCCACAGCCGCAACGCCACCATCTGGGCGCAGGCCGGGCAGCCGATCCCGGCGCTGGGCACCACCCACGCCGACTACTTTTACGGCGACATTCCCTGCACTCGGCCGATGAGCGAGGCGGAGATCGCCGGGGATTACGAGGGGGAAACCGGCAAGGTGATCATCGAGACCTTCAATCAGACGGGGCGCGATCCGCAGCAGGTGCCAGGGGTGCTGGTATACTCCCACGGCCCGTTCGCCTGGGGCAAGGACGCGGCGGATGCGGTGCATAACGCGGTGGTGCTGGAGGAGGTGGCGATCATGGCGATGGCGACGCGCCAGCTGGCGCCGGCCATCGCCCCGATGCAGCCGGAGCTATTGGACAAACATTTCCTGCGCAAGCACGGCAAACACGCCTACTACGGGCAATAGCGCCCGTCAGCGATTCAACAGCGAGCCGGTGAAGAACTCTCTGCGCACCGGCAGCTCGCCGCGCGGGCTGTTAATGGCGCTGAACAGCAGCTCCGCGGCGATCTCCCCCAGTTTCTGCGTATCGTGATACACCCCCGGAATGTGCAGGCCGTAAGCGCCGGCGCGCGGCGGCTCGTCTATCGAGAAGAACTTCACCTGCTGATAAAGCCCCATCTCGTGGCAGATGGCGATGGCGCCCAGCGTGATGATGCCGTTCAGGCCGATGATGTAATCCGGGCGGTTCTCCGGCTGCGCCAGATAGGCGCGCACCTCGCTTTCTTGCGAGGTGAAATCGTAGTCGCCGTTGATGATATGAATCTCACGCCCGCTGCCCTGCAAGGCCGCGACGATGCCGGCGGTGCGCGTTAGCGTAATTTCCGAATCCGCCGGGCCGCCGATAATCAAAAGCTTCTGCTCCGGCTGCTCCGCCAGATAACGCCCGGCCAGCACGCCGATCTCGCGGTTATCGAGGAACACGCCGCTCAGCTGCTGATCGTAAAGGTCACGGTCGATCAGGATCAGCGGCACGCCGTACACCTCGGCCAGCTCGAGATAGGCGGGGCGGTAGCGCTTGTCGTCGCGCACCGCCGACAGCAGGATGCCGCGCGCCTTGTAGCCGAACAGCGCCTGAATGGCGCGCATTTCCGCCTCTTCGCTGCCGTCGGTGTCGAACAGCATGATCTGATAACCCTGCTGGCGCGCAATGCGCGACACGGTCTTGATCAGGCCGGAATAGAACGGGTTGTACATGCTGCTGGTGACGATGCCGATAATCTGGCTGCTGCTGCTTTTCAGCCCCTGCGCGAACGCGTTGGGCACATAGTTCAGCTCTTTGGCGATGGCGTGAATGCGCTCGCGGGTTTCCGGCTTTACCAGCTCGGGCTTATTGAAGGCGCGGGAAACGGTGATATTGGTCACCCTGGCGCGGCGGGCGATATCCACGATAGTGGCATTGGGATTGGCTTTCGACACCGTCTTTCCTTGCGTTATGCCTCAACAGATCCCTTATTGTAGGGAAAGGGCGGGGGCGGTGCTAGGGGGGCGTTGGGGGGAGGCTGGAGTTGGGGAGGGAAAATAATGAAATGAAAATAGAGGTAATAATGTCGTTGGTTTATTAATTATGAGTTGAATCATTTTATATGGCCGTATTTTGTTGCGGGGAATTTGATAAGGTGTGTTTCATGTTCGAAGCTAGGTATCAATGGCAGCTTTGTGCCAGGAGCGGACATCCCCATATTGAAAACAAAACCGCTAAGCTGTATTTTTGGTGGTTATAAAAATGAAAAAGGGTTCTCAGATGAGTGAGATGTTTGAAATTGCATATGCAGCAGCCACAAATAGGCTTTGTCTATTTACCGGAACAGGTTTTTCTAAGGAGGTGTCTAATGGTGATGCCCCAACATGGAAAGGTCTTCTCGAAGAACTGTGCGGCATTTTACCAAATGCAGATAAATTAAATATGTCACTTTTTCCAAAAGAAAAGTCATCACCTTTAAGCCTAGAAGAAACAGCGCAAATAATCTCAATAAAGCTGGCAGCTCAAGATAAGGACATTCATGAAGAAGTTGCTAAGATTATTTCCAAGATACAATTAGGGGGTGGTAATGAGGAAATTGAGTATTTTTTTTCTAACCGTTCTTTCCGAGTTGTAACAACCAATTATGATAAGCTAGCTGAAAGTTTAACATGTGAAAATACTTCTCAATCAATTACACCGGGGTTACCGATACCAAGATCTTCTGCGAATGTTAAAGTCTATCATGTACATGGTTCCATAGATTCTCCCCAAAACATGGTGATCACATCAGAGGATTACTTTAAATTTATAAATAGTGATTCATATTTTTCTCGAAAATTAAGCACTGTTTTGTATGAAAACACTGTTGTGATTTTGGGGTATTCTCTTGGGGATACAAACCTAAAAGCAATTATTAGTGATTATAAGGGTTTTTCTAAAAGTCATGTGGTTGGCTCGAATATATTTTTGATTTCTAGATCCTCAATCGACCAAAATGTGAAGGATTATTATTTTCACTGCTACGGAATTAGAGTTTTAGATGCCCTTGAAATTAATCTTTTCTTTAAGAATTTAAACAAGGAAATACCGAAAGCAGAAAGAATTTCTGAAATATCTTTAAAGTCCATCCGGAAAGTTGTATATGAAAATCACTCATTCAAAGACACGTACTTAAAGCTCGAAGACTCATTCTATCAGATTATTTCTGCAATTGCCGCTGAAGGGCTGAGCTGGAATAATGCAATGGTAGTAGCAATGATTGGCGATGTTATTGAAACAAAAACAAATTTAACCAACGAGCATAATGCCTGGGAACAATATGAACATCTAGCTCGTTGGCTAATTTACCTCGGAACTATTTTTGAAGTGCATAAAACTTCAATAGAGGCGAAATACCTTGATGCAGTACTACGCTCGATGACAACAATGAGGAAAGATTACTATATTGGATACTCTTGGCATGCATACCGCTCTTGGAAGAATCGTTGGCCATCTATGATTGTGTCAAACCGGATGCTAATTAAAAAACACATTGAGGAGAATACCACATGGCCTGATGCTCTAACCATAGTAAACGATATTGATTAATGATATATGGATAACATGCACTTATAAAAAATGATAGTTTTCGAACGGTTTAGAGCTATAAGAGGATATACTAATTTAATGGTATATTCGTTGAAGGAGAACACTTTTGGATCAAAGTAAAGATGGATATCCACAGGGCCCATTGGTACGAGCTGTGTGGGACTGTTGTGATGAGCTTTATGATAAATTGGGTCGAGCTCCATCCCGACAGGAACTTAATGATGAAATCGGCAAGCGCGAACCCCATCGCGTAGGCATTAGCACACACTCACGCCAATGGGGAGAGTGGATGCGTCATCATAATTTCTCAACATTTGTGGCTGATGCACCAGGTATCATCCCTGAAGAAATGCTCTATCCACAATATCTCCGTGTATGGTATGCCGTAATACAACTAAATTCCGCTTCTGCTGCAGATATTGTTAAGTGGATCCGGAACAGCAACGCGCCCTTGAAAGAGACTGAGATCCGCATTCAACTGGATGCACTGACTGTCAATAGCAACTCTCGGTATCGATATCTTGGTAGCCGTAAAAGTGCTCGTACTGACCTAGGTAACCCATACGACGTTTTATTTCGTACTGGAAAACTACGAAATACACGGTATGAACTTTATGCCCAAGAGCTGCACGGTATATGGGATATTGGCGATGATGGCAGAACGCCAGTTCAGATTGCTGTCCCAAGGTCATGTGATCGGTTAGTGCTCGAAGCGAGAGACGAAGTATTCACGGAACTCCCTGAGGATGAAGGTGACATCCGTCTAAAGGCTCTGCGTGAAGTTATTGTTCGGGAAGGACAACCCGTATTTAGACGAAAACTCATTGAAGCTTATGAGGGCAGATGTGCGGTAACAGGCTCTTCGATCCAGGTGTTACTTGAGGCTGCTCATATCATCCCTTATGCCGGTGCCTGGCATACCCGCGCCCAGCACGGTTTGTTACTCAAAACAGATATTCATACTTTATTTGACCGTGGTTTGCTCTGGATTGATACCGAATTGAAAATAAGGATATCAGAACAGTTAGCTGGGACAGAATATGCAGAGTTAGATGGACGATACCTAAGGTTACCAAAAGATAAAAAAGATTGGCCGTTAATCACTCATTTGATAAATCATCGGCAATATTGGAGTGAAAAACATGATGACGATGAATGCTCTTAACCTAGTAATGTCCGATTCTTGCTCAAAGCCGCCCCTCTAATGTCATCGTTCAAAACAATAAACTAGCGCCAACAGCAGTGGAGCTAAGGCGCTGAGAGACTCACTGTGTGAAAACAGCAATCCACGACAAAGAACGATCGAAAAAGCAACGTGGACGATGAGCTCTACGATCGTCTTCTGGTAACAACACCGCTAATCTAGCAGCGACTTTTCACCCCCAACCCCTCTCCACAACCCCGGCAACAACCCCAACGTTTCATCAATCAGCGTCCGTCGGTCATTGCCTGGTTTCCAGATAGTCACCATGGTTTGGCTGATCCCTTGGCTGCCCACTTCGGTGCACAGCGTGTTGACGTTTTTCCACTGTTCCGCATGCATGTGCGTCGGCAGGAATCCCCAGCCGCAGCCTTGTTCGAGCAGGGCGCGCAACATCTCAAGCTCGTTGGTGAAAATGGTATGCCCGGAAATTTGCAGGCGGCGCGCCACGGGCTCGTCAGAATCCGGGTGCATGATCACCTGCGGCGTGAGCGAGAGTTCCAGCAGCGAGAGCGGCTGTTCCGCGCCGGGGAAAAGCGCTTTAGACGCGTAAAAATCCATCTCTATCGCCCCTAAGGCGCGCCACTCCATGGCGTCGCCCACGCTGCGATGGCGCGCCTGGCAGATCCCCAGATCGGCCTGGCCGCTTGCCAGCAGCCTTTCCGCTTCGTCGCGCGAGGCGTTAATCAGGCTCAGGCGCGTGTTGCGTTTGGCCATGGTGGCAATCAGTGCCTGCAGCAGCGCGCGGGGCGTGAAGGGATCGTAGACCAGCGAGATTTCCTGCGCCGCGCTCTTCGGCACGTCTTTGGCAAACGCCTCAAACGCTTTCACCTGGCGCATCAGCAGGTGCGCCTGGCGCTGCAGCTGTTCGCCTTCCGGCGTCAGGTGCAGGCTGCGCCCCTCGCGCAGGAACAGCGCATAGCCCAAGCCATCCTCGAGAAAATCAATCAAATCGCGCAGCGTCGTGCGGTCTTTGCCCAGCTTGAGCGCGGCTTTCGCCAGGCTGCCGTGCTCGGCCACGGCGGTGAAGGCTTCCAGTTGGGCAAAGGAATAAATCAGGCTCGGCACGCGGTTCCCCCGTCGATTTTGCGGGGGATTTTCCCCCATCAGGCGTTTTTTATTATAGGTCGCGTTTTTTTAAGCTGAACGCCTTCCTGAGCTAAGCGAGAAAAAATATGAAAAGCAAAGTGTTTAACCGCAGCCTACTGGCGGGCGTTGTCATCAGTCTCTGCAGCGGCCTGCTGGCGCCCGCTGCGCTGGCCGCCTGTGCGGGCACCGAACTCAGCGCCTGTCCCGCGCCTTTCGATGCGCAATTACCGGACACGCACAAGATGCTCACCTGGAGCCAGAGCGACCGGGTGATCGGTTTTCGTAATGACTACCGCAACTATGCCGGGGATGTGTTTCATCACGGCAGTGCCACACCGCTGGTGGCTGCCGCTAAACAGCTAACGAATGCCAGCTATCAGGTGAATGGCAAAACCTACAGCCTGCAGGATTATCTTCAGCGCCAGAACGTCAGCGGCATGCTGGTATTGAAAGACGGCAAAATCGCCTGGAAATATCTGGGGCAGGGCAATGCTGACGCCACGCTGTGGACGTCGCGCTCGGTGGGCAAATCCGTGGTCGCCACGCTGGTGGGCGTGGCGATTAAACAGGGCAAGATCCGCTCGCTCGACGATCTCATCACGCAATATGAACCCGATCTGAAAGGCACCGCGTGGGACGGTGTGACCCTCAGGCAGCTGATAACCCACACCTCCGGCGTGGCGTGGAATGAGGATTACACCAACCCGAAGTCGGACTTCGCGCAGCTGACCGAGTGTGAAGCCAAACCCGGCACCTATGCCTGCGTGCGCAAGCTGGTGGCCGGCCTGCAGCGTGCGCATCCGGCCGGGCAGAACTGGTCTTACTCCTCCGGCGGTGCCTGGTTGCTGGGCGATGTGCTGGAGCGCGCCACCGGCATGCCGCTGGCGGCCTATCTGGAGCAAAGCATCTGGCAGCCGTACGGCATGGCGAGCGACGGCGTGTGGCATGCCTACGCCAAAGGCCAGCACGACGTGGGCGCGCACGGGTTCAACGCCACGCTGGAAGACTGGGGGCGCTTCGGTGAGTTCATTCTGCATAACGGGACGTTGCCGAACGGCAAACAGATCTTGCCGGAAGATTGGGTAGCCCAGTCGTCCAACTGGACGCGGGCGACGGGCTCGGTATCGGTGGCGCATCCTGACGGCATCTACGGCTACCAGTGGTGGAACAACGAAGTGCCAATGAATGCGACTAACGTAGAACCCGCTCCGCAGGCGTCCCTCAAGCATTCCCTGTGGGCACTGGGGATCTTCGGCCAGATGATCATGGTGAATCAGGCGGAGAATCTGGTGATAGTCCAGTGGTCCACCTGGCCGCAGGCGGAGCCTTCTTTCAGCGCGCAACCGCTGGAAGCATCGCTGATGTTTAGCGCGATAGCGAAGGAGTTGCGTTAACGTCGGCAACTATCGGCAGAGCGAGCAGGGGCGAAGGAGTTGGACGTATAGGGATATTCTTTGTTGATGGTGGATGTTGTAGCCTGACGTCAATGGAAACGTTACTTGATGGAGAATGCATCTGGGCTGCGAATATTTAAGCCAGATGCAATCTGACAGCTCTGTATAAATAACCGGCAGCTGTCAGATCAGCGTTGATGAAATTACTGCGCTTCCTTTGCTCCTTTTAAAAGCATGAGCTCGAGTATTTTCTTACACTGTTCATTGTATTCTGAGTCATCTTGGCTGTCTTTTATTTGCCGATTTACTGCTGTTAACAGCGAAAGATTGTTTATATTTACCGGATTAGGATTCGCACCCCGATTGAGCAGTAGGGTCATGTGCTCAAAGGCTGAGCTAAAAAAAGCATCCATTAATAAGGTTTGTTGCAAGGAGTCTCTGATATTTATGTCCGCTCCGTACTCCAGCATCACCTTTAACGTTTCAGTGTTCTTGGCTTTGATTGTTTGGAATACAATGGGCTCATTGAATACCTTATCTTTTGCGTTTGGCGGTAAACCGCCGTCGAGCATGGCTTTGACCCAAATCCCCTTGTCGGCTTTCATGACGAATTCCGCTGGGCTGCTACCTCCTTCTGGTCTGGGTTGCAGCGGGTCTGCGCCAGTTTTTACCAAGTCGGTTATTATTTTCAGCCTTTCTGGCGTGTTTTTATCATAGATTGAGTTTAGCACCGACCAAAACAGCAGGGTCATGTCTGCCTTAACCGGTCGATTCAGTTCTTCCTTGCTGACAGAGGGAAGTTTCTCTTTCAGTTTCACTTCATCGCCATCATAAATCAGCTGTGCGATGTCCAGTTGACGGCCTTCAAAAAAATCCTGTGGTTCATATTCCATGTTTTTTTTGCATCCTTGCATCATGAGAACAGTAAACAGTAACGCCATTGCCATTATCAATTTTCTCATATTCTCTCCCTGATAGTGGTGATAGAATAGAGTCAATTTTCTACAGGTAGTGGAGGCCAGTCACCACCCTTTTTAATTAATAACTCTTTTATCTTGTCAATTTTCTCTTTATCCTCGGCATCTCCTACACCTCTATCTATAAAGCGCTGAAGCTGATTACCCATAGTCCAACCAAATTTCCCTTTTATTTTGCTATCTGCACCTCTCTCTAACAAAAAAATCGTATGATCAAACGAATGAGAATCCAGTGAGCTTATCAATAAGGTGTTTCCCAATGAGTCTCTTGTATTTATGTCTGCGCCATAATCCAGCATCACCTTTAACGTTTCAGTGTTTTTGGCTTTGATTGTTTGGAATACAATGGGCTCATTGAATACCTTATCTTTTGCGTTTGGCGGTAAACCGCCGTCGAGCATGGCCTTGATCCAAATTCCCTTGTCGGCTTTCATGACGAATTCCGCTGGGCTGCTTCCTCCTTCTGGTCTGGGTTGCAGCGGGTCTGCGCCAGCTTTTACCAAGTCGGTTATTATTTTCAGCCTTTCTGGCGTGTTTTTATCATAAATTGAGTTTAGCACCGACCAAAACAGCAGGGTCATGTCCGCCTTAACCGGTCGATTCAGTTCTTGCTTACTTATTGAAGGAAGCTTTTCTTTCAGTTTCACTTCATCGCCATCATAAATTAGCTGTGCGACTTCCAGTTGCTGGCCTTCAAAAAAATCCTGTGGTTCATATTCCATTTTTTTATTGCATCCTTGCATCATGAAAACAGTAAACAGTAACGCCATTGCCATTATCAACTTGCTCATAATCTCCCCCTGATAGTGGCGATATCCTCGTCTTTCTGATCTTCAATCAACTTTATTGTCTGGTCTATACCGTGTTTATCGAGCAGGGTTCCTGTCCCTCCGGCAAGCGTGTGCGGTATGCCGGCAGCATCAGGCAGCGCTAGTGATGACCACACTTTCAAGGTGAAAGGAAATGCTACCCCCCAGGGTTTTTGTAACGAATCGGGCAGGGCATTTTTTATAAGCTCATAATCACTTTCGTTATTAACCTCCTGTAACGTGGTTAACAGCTCACCCTCCACTCGATAGGCTTGTATGTTCTTGGCTGAACCAAGAGTCCCCCCTCCGTATTTTCTAATTGTTCCGCTGTTGAGTCCGGCTGCATTAAACGTCCAGGCGGGTTTTCCACTGGTCATTGATGCGGCGGAGGCCATGCCGCCACCTAATGAATGACCAGTAATATCAATGCCGGGGGTTTTTGATATGCTTTCGCCAATATTGATGGCCTTTTTATAATACTCGGAGTTTGCCCCCATCCCCTGAGCGCCATTATTTATCCAGTCATTCACATTTTTAACCCCTGATAAGTCGCCCTTAAGGGCCTTTTTGGCGGCGCTGCCGATTCCCTGCGGGAACTCTGGCGCTCTTGACCCTCTGAACACGACCGTCGGATTCATCTCTTTACCAAAAACACGGCTATCAGGTTGATATACCCTTGCCAAAAAATCCGGCGATTCATCCCTGTCAAAGAGCATATTTCTGTTTAGCCCAATTTTACTCAGGGCCGCATTATCGTTACTGATATCTTTCCAACCCTCAGGAACGCCGGGAGTATCCTTTAGCGGGTTCGTGGTCTTGTAGATATTCTCCGCCAGCTTTGCCTTCTCGACGGCGACATTGTTTGCCGCCAGGCGTTCCGAGGCGATTCGGGCGTCGGGGTAGATACTCCGTTGCCCGCGGCCAATGAGGTACTTTCGCTCCTGCCAGCGTTGTGCCTTGGTCAAGGGCCCTGACACGACCTGCTGTGCAGCTCTTCCACTTTGCGCCGGGATATCCGGGCCAAGGGCCGGTTTGGCCCGCGTGACTTGTGCGGGGAAGACGGACGGGCGCGCCCGGCGGCCGCCATAAGACTTCACGGCCTCTTCGTACCGCCTCACTATCCTGTCCACCGGGTAGTTGGGCTCTTGTCGCCCCTGTGGTATCAGATAACCGTCGATGTCGGCGTAAAATGGCCCCATCGTCGCCAACACGCCGGGCCGGGTTTCGACCGCTACGACAACGCCGCTCATCAGGTCACTCTGCACCTTTGCGCGCAGGTTGGAGCTTATTCCGTTTTGCGTAACGCCGACTTCACGGCGGATCCGTTCACCACCGCGAAAACCAGAAAAAAGCGACAGAATGTCATTGTCCGGCATGTATGAAAGTCCGTGACAGGCGCTGGAGGGGCTGACTATACGGGGGAATTCATCAGGTGAAATAATATCATCGGCGATATACAGCAGTTTCAAACTGGAAAACATAGTGTGTCTCTTCCTTTGCTTGCTGCGTCTTGGCCTGTTCAGGCGGGCGCTCGCACTCCTTGCACTCGATGGCCCCCTGAGGGGCATGTTATCGAACGGCAGCCAGCGATAGCTAACGGCGCATAGGACACCAAATAAAGGATGATAACGGCTCAGGCCAATTTGTAAAGCCGGCCAACTATTAACCGGAAAGCTCTTGTTTTCTAAAGGCTGCTGTAGGGTGTTAACTCCGCCGCATAAATCGATAAACCAACGCCAGGATCAGTAGCGGCGGGGATGTGCCCCTGTTTCTGTCCTTAACGTTATCAATCTTTGCCATACCAGGATTTAAAATACTTCAGGAAACTGTAGGCCACGGCATAGAAGCCAGTGACGGCGCCGACTTTGCCTTCCTTCCATGCGCCGCTCAGTATGTACCATTTAAAAAATGCGCCGATCGCGCTAACGACGCCACGAAATATCGAGGGCCTAATGTTTCTGTATTTTACTACCCTTGTCGTATAGCTATTGAGCTTGTTGAATATTTCATGGAGAGAGTAAAAGGTATCGTGCTTAACATTGCCGGGAATGACCGACGTGTGAATATAGCCTTCAGCGGCATCATCTACCGGAGCATCATTGAACCTGACCTGTGTTCTATTGAACAGCCGAACGGGGTAGTCCGGTGAGGAGATGGGATAAATCGTTCTGACTGGCTGTCCGAGAACAAACCAATTCCTTTTGATTCTAAAGGCTTGCTGTGGCGGTGGGTTTTCCTGCGCTTTGAATTTTAAAATGGACGCTATGGTTTCGGCATCAAGGATTTCGTCGCTGTCCAGGCACAACACCCAGTCATGATGAGCTTGAGAAATCGCAAAGTTCATTTGCCGTCCGTGAGTCTCGAAACGATGATAAATAGGGCTTATTCCAAAGCTTTGGCAAATAGACAGCGTTTTATCCGTACTGCCGGAGTCCACCACAATCCACTCATCCGCAATGCCCATGAGTGGAGAAAGCACCTCGTGTAATAAACGAGAGGAGTTAAAAGTCAGTATACAAACAGCTATCTTTGCCATTAACTAACATCCTTAAAAATCGCGAGCAGGTGAGTGCGTGATATTTTCTCTGGAATGGAAATTACGATTCTCTTCTTATCCCTTATCAACCTCAGAAAATGCTTAACCCCGCCGGTCAAACCGATAAACCAGCGCCAGCGCCAACGCCAGGAGCAAAAGCGGCGGGGCGAGGGCGGTGAAGGGCGAGTTGAGGGCGAACAGCAACCCCAGGTTGAGAACGATCTGGTAAGCGATGTAGGTCAGCAGCCCGATGATGACGCCAAGCGCTAGCCGGCTGCCCATGCCGGGGGCGCGCGGGGCGGTGAAGGTAAACGGGATGGCCAGCAAAATCATCGCCAGCACCAGCAGAGGCTGGCCGAGTTTTTTCCACAGCGCCAGGCGGTATTCGGTGCTGGGCTGCCCCGAGCCTTGCAGGTAATCGATATAGCGATCCAGCTGTTGGAGCGAGAAACTGCCCGCCGGCAGGGTCAGCTCTTTCAGGCTCGGCACGGCGAACAGTGAGCGCCAGAGCAGGCTGTCTTGTCGCGCAATCGTCTCCTTTCTGCCTTGCCAGCTTTTCTGCATCACGTTGTGCAGCAGCCAGCTGCCGTCAGCGGCGGTGCTGGCGCTGTCGGCGTAAATGTAAGACTCCAGCGCGCGGTTGGCTTGATAACGGAAGATCTCAATGCCGTGGGGCTGGTCGTTCTCATCGACGGTCTTCACTGTTACAAACTCGTTGCCGTGCCGCGCCCACAGCGGGTTAACGGTAACGTCGTTATTATTCGACTGCGCCAGGGCGTTATTCTTCATTTGCAGCGCGCGTTGCTGCAGCGGCGAGGCGGCCCATTCATCGAGGGCGCCGAGCGAGAGGTTCATCAGCAGCCCGGCGGCGAGCATCACCAGCGCGATGCGGAATATCGACATCCCGGCGGAACGGATCGCCGTCAGCTCCAGGCTTTTGGAGAGCTGCCCCAGCCCGACGATGCCGCCGAGCAGCGCGATAAACGGCCCCAGATCGACCAGGCTGCGCGGCAGGGTCATCACGGTCACCAGCAGCGCCTGCTGCCAGCGGTAGCCGCCCGGGGTCACGTCCTCCAGCTCGTTGATCAGCGTAAAGGTGGTGAACAGCGGGATGAGCAGCCCGGCCGCGGCGGCGAAGCCGATGAACACGTTGCGGATCAGATAGCGGCTAAAAAGGGTCATCGGGAGGGTTTCCGCAGCAGAGATAGGTCGCGCGCCAGCAGCAGGGCGATACCGACAGCCATCGCTATCGGCACCAGCCAAACGCCGGGGATCGTTGGCAGAGAGCCGTTGGCCACCAGCGTGCGGCAAATGTTGCCGCCATAGAAAATCACGGTAAACAGAACCGTGAGGGGCAGCAGCGCGGCGTAGCGCCCCTGCCGCGGCTTGATGCGGCTAAAGGGGATCGCCAGCAGCACCATCAGCACGGTGGTCAGCCCGCGGCTCTCGCGCCATTGCAGTTCGGCGGCGTCGCCCGGATCGGCGGAGCGCGCCAGTTCCGCCGGCGAGGCCGACTTGTGCCGGCTCTCGGCGCTGGGCACGAACGGTTTGAGCGCGATGTCGAAGTTGTCGTAGTTCTGCCCGTTGTCGTCGGCGCCCTCACGATCCAGCACATAGGCGGTGCCGGTTTTCAGCCGCACGGCGGGGCTGGCGGGGGAGGCGTCGAGCACCTCCACCGACTGCGCGCGGTACAGGCTGGTGTGATGGCCGCCGCGCACATAAATCAGGGCGTCCGTCAGGTGGTTGGCCGTTTTGTCGACGTGACTGGCGAGGATCATGCGGCCGTTGCCGCTGACGTTGAATTTGTCGGCCTGCAGGTGGCTCACGTCCAGCACCGATTGCGACTGTTGCTGCAGCTGATAAATATTGGCGTACGCCCAGGGCCTGCCATACAGCGACAGCAGCGTGACCGCTATCGCCAGCGGCACGGCGAGTATCAGCACCGCCTTGTACAGCCGCAGCGGGCTGGCGCCGGCGGCCAGCATGGCGGTGATCTCCGCATCGCTGTACATCTGGCTCAGCGCGACCGCCACCGAGACATACAGCGCGACGGGCAATATCATCTCCAGCGCGATCAGCGATTTATAGAAAACCACGTCGGCCACCACCCGCAGCGCCAGCGTGCCGTTGGCGGCGTCGGTCAGGTAGCGCTGAGCGGAGTAGCTGGCGAACATGAAGATCAGAAACCCGGCGATCATCATCACCAGGCGGCGGATCTCAACCGTGATATAGCGTTCAATCAAAGACATGCGTTATCGGTTCCCGGCGGCGTGCGCTTCATGGCGTCTCCTGCGCGATCAGCGCGCGCAGCAGGGCGATCACCTGGTCAACTTCCTGCGGGGTGAGTGCGCCGTCCTTCGCCCACTGCACGCGCCCGGCCTTGTCCAGCACTACGATGGTGGAGCTCTCCTCCGGCAGCCGCCAGGCCATGCGCCCCAGCCCGTCGCTGTCGACGATGAATTGCGCCCAGGGGTAATGCCGCTTGTTTTTCTCGATCTTGCCGCGCACGAAGAAGCCGGAGCCCGGTATCGCGTCGTCGGTGTTGACGATGGTGGTCGGCTGGAAGCGATCGCCCGGCAGGTTCGCGTCCTTAACGGCGTTGATCAGCAGCGAGTTCTTCTTTTTGGCGGAGGTGCGCCCGGCGATGTACTGGATCACCCGCACCTTGCCCGCCAGTTTTGCGCTGTTCCACGACCGGTAGCTGAAATCGCCGTTGCGCAGCAGCAGCTCGCCGCGATCGGCGATGGCGATCGGCGCCACCGGCCGGCCATGCACGAAGTTATGCGCAGATGCCGTCAGCGGCGACAGCAGCAGCGCAAGGGTCAGCAAGCGACGTAACGTCATCATGGCTCCGTGCAACCCGCTTATCTGCCCGCCGCGATGGCCGGCTGGGAAAACGACAGCGGAAAACGCGCCAGCAGCAGCTCCAGGCGCTGGCGGATGTCGATATCCAGGATCGCCGGCCGATCATAGATATCGCCGCCGGCCAGCTTGTCCGCCACCATCACGTCATGCCGGTCGCCCATCAGGCCGTTAATCGCCGCCAGGAAGCGCGAGATCTGCCGGGCCTCGCGGTTGTCGGGATCGATCGATCTCAGCGTGTCGTAGAACGAGACCTGGCGGCTGACGATTTTGCGCACGTCATGGAACTGATGCCCGGTCAGCGCCGGGCCGGCGATCAGCGTTTGCAGCTGGCGCATTTGCTCCTGGCGGTAGGTGATAAAGCCCTGTGCGCTTTCCAGCCGGGTGTGGCGCAGCGCATAGCGCACGTAAGACCACACCGGCTTGCTGAGCAGCAGCCGCAGCAGGTTGCCGTACAGCGTCAGGTTCTTCTGGTTGCCGTTGCGAAACGCGTCCTGAAAATGGCCGAGCACCACGGTGGTGGTGTGGAACAGGCGGTTGGCGCGGTGGGGGGCGCCGTACAGCTGCTGGGCGAAGCGCAGGTGCTTATAGCGGGCGCGGATATATTTGTAGCGCATGCGGGTAGCCGCCGCCAACTGCGGGTCTTGCAGGAAACCGTTCACCAATTGCAGCAGCTCGCGGCGGGAAAAGCCGTCTTCCCAAAACTGCAGGCACAGCGCGTAGTTGTCCCGAATGCTCTCGGGGGAGCATTCCAGATCAATCTGCTGCGGCAGGCTGATATTCGCCTCAACCAGGTCGTCCTCTTCCACCGCGACAAACAGCGCCTGGGTGGTTTCGGCTGAGAACTTTTTCCAATTATTGCTAGCGGTCATTGATTACTCTCTTTGGGCACATTCAGCCCCAACATAAAGCGATTGCGGTAGGCGCCGATCGTCGGTATCAGGGATAACAGAACGTCTAAACATTGCCCAAGTAAATAAGCGAAGGCGGCGCCCTGTACGCCGAAGGCATACGCCATCGACACCAGCAGCGCAATGTAGGCCGCCGAGGCCGTCGCCTGCGCGATCAGGAAGGCGCGCTGTTTGCCCGCCATAAACAGTAAGGATTCCTGCGGGAAGCCCATCATGGAGACGATGATCGCGCCCAGCATGATTTGAATCAGGTCATAGGCTTCCAGGTATTGCTGCCCGAAGACCGCGGAAATAAGCGGCTTGCCCACCAGCAACATCAACACCGCAACGGCCAGGCCGATGCCGCCGGCCAGCAGCGAAGAGCGCAGGCCGAGCAGCCACGGGGTCTTGGTGCGCGGATCCAGGCGCATGATCTCGGGATAGAAGCTTTTCTCCAGCAGCTTGGCCGGGGTGCCCGTCGCATCGAAGAAGGTCATGGCGATCTTGAACAGCCCGGCGGCGGCCGGGCCGAGCACCACGCCCACCAGCACGGTGGTGCAGGAGTTGCGCGCGGCCCAGATGGTATGGGCGATGTTGGTGGTCCAGACGAAGTTCCAGGCGCCCTCGATGCGGCGCGCGGCGTTGAACAGGCGCGGCCTCAGCGCGCCATGGATATCGCGGCGGCGCAGCTCGCGCGCGGTGAACCACCAAAACAGCGTGCCGCCGATCAGGTTAGAGGCGTACCAGGTGACGATAAAGCCGGGGAACCCCAGATCGAAATAATAGGAGATGACGCTGCCCACCGCCTGCAGGAACGGTTTGATCGCCTGCTGGATGGCGATTAAATCGAAGCGGTTGAAGGCGCGCAGCACGCCGGTCGGCGTGGACGAGGTCATCGATGGGATCAGGGTGCAGTACAGCATGGCGAGCCAGAAGCTTTCGCTGTCCAGCCCCAGAGCGTGAGACAAGAACGGCAACATGATCATGCCGCCCAGCACGGCGATGACGCCGCTGGCGATATCCAGGCCGAAGGAGAAGGCGACGACGTCGCGGAAGCGCCCGGTATTTTGATGCTCCAGCGCCGGAGTGCCGAATTGCACCACAAACTGCCAGGTCTGGAATTTGATGAAATCGCTGACCGCTTTGGTATAGGCCTGAATCACCACCAGCACGCCGAACATTTCAGGCGACATGCCTTTACCGGCGCAGGAGAGCGCCAGCAGGCCGAGCAGCGCGCTGGCGACGCTGCCGGAGCCCAGGTAGGCGGCATTACGTAAAATGGAACGAAACGCGCCGTCGGAAAACCACCGTTTCATAGCCCAAACCAGCCGTTATCGTTGTTTTGCTGCATTTTGTGTTCCGCAGTCATGCGTTTGCCCTGTATTCGTTTAATAAACCTGAGTTTCTTCGCCGGCGTTCTCGCCGGGTTGCCCGAGATCGCTCTGCGGGCGCTTCGCGGGGTTCACCACGGCGGAAATGGCATTGAGCGCATTGCTCAGCACCTCGTCGTAAGGGGCTCTGGCGTCCAGCTCGATGATGCGCGAGCCGTTGTATTGCAGGCGCACCATGGCGGCGATCTTGTCTTTCAGCTCTTCGTAACTGTGATCGGGCTTGCGGGAAAAGGCCGTATCGACGTCGATATCAAGGCGAATGATCAGCTCCGGCCGATAGACGGCCATGCGTTGATATAAACGGCGTTCGCGCGCCGCCAGGCGGCTTAATAGCCACCCTTTTGCGCGTTCCACGCCGATTCCGGGCCCATCGTAGTAAAAACCTGAGATTTCCGCCTGCGGGTAGCGATCGCTGATCACCAGAACACCGCTCTGCGCCAGCCGCCGCACCTTGCGCAGGTTGGATGCGCGCCACAGCGAAAAGCCGTACATGATCAGCGCCGCCCACAGCGCCGGCGGCCTGTTGCTCATGCGTTGGGTTTTGTCGGATTTGGCCGCCAGGCGCCGTTCCAGCCACACGCCGATGAACGGCAAACGCTTGATTTTGTCGCCGTCTTCGCCGGAGATCAGCCCCAAATAGCGCCGCTCTGTGGGGCGATGTTGCTGCAGGTTTTTCACCAGGTCGGCGGTCAGCGTGGACTTGCCCGTGCCGTCGCTGCCCACCACGGCAATCAGCCCGGTGATGCAGGTGGGAGAGGTATCCTGTGTGGCGGTGAGTTTATTTTTTTTCATCTGTTTCGGTACGGAAAGGTTATTTGTCGGCTAGGCATTGGCGGCCCTCAGCGATATTTTAACGGCGCGCAGCGATGCGTCGAAAATACGGTCGGCCGGCTCGCGGCCGTCTAAATCCAATATGTTAGCGCCGTTAAACGTCAGGTGCGGGATGACGGCGATCTTTTCACGCAACGCCGCCAGCGAGTGATCGGGTTTGCGTGAATAGGCCGTTTGTTCGTCAATATCCAGCCGAATTAATAATAAGGGCTGATAAGACGCCATCCATTGGTACAGGTTTTGTTCGCGCTTTCTCAGCCAGCGGATCCAGCGATTGCCGCCGGCGGTTTTCGCCAGCTGCGGGCCATCGAAACGAAACCCCGCCACTTCGGCTTGCGGATAACGATCGGTGATCAGTAATGCGCCGCTGCGGCTTTTCTTCAGCATGCGACGGAATTTATAAACGCGCCAATAGGAGAGTAAAAATATCACCAGCGCCGTGGCATTATCCGGCGGTGTGGAAGGGCGCTCATGCACGCGTTCCGATTTCTTCAGCAAATAACGCCCGAAGGGCGCGCCAATAATCGGCAGCGAACTGATCCATTCGCCGATGCGCCCGGAAGACTGGCCGAGATACAGCAGTTCGGCAGGTTCTTGTGCCGATAAAGCGTTGACCAGGCTGGCGGCTAACGTGGATTTTCCCGAGCCGTCACAGCCGGTTATCGCTATTACGCGCACGGGCGAGCGATCAGATGAAGGTCTTATCTGCTGACTCACAATAATTGATCCAATGCGAAAAAAACTATTGTATTCCAATACGCCTTGGGTTCAAGATATTTATTGTGCTTTGCTGCGATAAAATAATGAGATCGGTATTCTTTTTCGTTATTTGAATTGATATTCATGGCGTTTGTTCTTGTTATTTTGTGCTAATTGTTCGTGCGTGGGCCGGTTTCGCTTTTTATGTTAATTTTCGGCATGGCTCACGGCGAAAAAAGAGCAGAGGTTTTCAATTTTCGCTTAATCTTTTGTGCTTTTTGGGCGCTGCGTATGGCAAATTTTTTTCACGCAGCCACCGCGGCAATGATAAGCGATCGTTCGCTTCAAATATGGCACGCCGTTTCTGGTGTATTGAAAGAGAGTCTTATTATGAGTGCAAAATTTCCGCCGCTGATTGCGGTTATCGGCAGCGACGGATCGGGTAAGTCCACCGTTTGTGAACATCTGATCGAGTATGTGAAACATTATGGCCCGGCGGTGCAGGTGCATCTGGGCAAGCAGGCGGGCAACGTCGGGCGCGCGGCGGCGAAATTGCCGCTGCTCGGGCGCTCGGTGGGCAAGGCTATCGAGAGCAATACCAAAAAAGTCAAAACGAAAAAATCCCGCATCGGCCTGTTGCCGTCGGCGGTGATTATCGCTTTCGTGGGGCGGCGGCTGCTGCGTTTTCGCCGCATGCTGGCGTATCGCCGGCAAGGGTTCATCGTGTTGACCGACCGTTTTCCGCAGGCGCAGATCCCTGGCGCTTACGACGGCACGGTTTTTCCCGTCGACGTTGAAGGGAGCCGTTTCGTCCGTTGGCTGGCGGCGCGTGAACGGGCGGCGTTTCAATGGATGGCGGGGCAAAAACCGGATCTGGTGCTCAAGCTGAATGTCAGTCTGGACGTGGCCTGCGCGCGCAAACCCGATCACCGCAAAGCGGCGCTGGAGAAGAAGATCGCCGTCACGCCGCTATTGACGTTCGAAGGCGCCGACATCGTGGATCTCGATGCCGATCGGCCGATCGAGGAGGTGCTTTCGGCGGCGGAAAAAGCCATCGCGGAATTTATGGCGGCGCAGGGGTATCGCTATTCGGCTGATGGGGTATCAACGGCTGCGCACTGAGGTGCGCATCGGTTCGGCAGGGCGGCGTGGCCATTTTCGGCACCGCCGCCGCGGCCGAGAAGGAAAGGCTTTATTTTTTCAGCGCTGCAAAGGCGCGCACGATGGTGTCGATTTCTTCATCGCTGTGCGCGGCATTGACGCTGCAACGCAGCAGGGTCACGCCCGCCGGCGCGGCCGGTGGCAGCACCAGGTTCACATAGACGCCGTGGGCGATCAGCTCGCGCCAGAAACGCAACCCTTCTTCCTTTGAACCGATCATGACCGGCACCACCGGGCTGATGCGCGGCCCCAGGGTATAGCCCAGCTCGGCGAGGCCGTGGTACAGGCGGTGCGCATTGCTCCACAGTTTTTCCCGCAGCTCGGGATGGCGGGCGATTTTTTGCAGCGCCGTGCGCACCGAAGCGATGCTGGACGGCGACGGCGAAGCGGTAAAGATATACGGCCGGCTGCTGTAGCGCAGCACGTCCATCCCCTTGCCGCCGACGGCGAAGCCGCCGATCGAAGCCAGGCTTTTGCTGAAGGTGCCCAGGATGATATCCACGTCTTGCTCGACGCCCAGCGCTTCGGCCAGGCCGCGGCCGTGCTCGCCCATTACGCCGAAGGAGTGCGCTTCGTCGACCAGCAGATACCCGCCCAATCGCCGCTTGATGTCGACGATTTCCACCAGCGGGGCGACGTCGCCCAGCATGCTGTAGATGCCTTCCACGATAATGATCGCCTCGCGGGCGCGTTCGCCCAGACGCACCATGCGGCGCTCCAGATCGGCGGCGTCATTGTGGCGGAAGCGAATAATTTCCGCGCCGCCGAGGGCGCAGGCGTCGTAAATGCTCGCGTGGCTGTCCGCGTCGATCAGCACCACGGCACCCGGTCCCGCCAGCGTGCTGATGACGCCCAGGTTGGCGGTATAGCCGGTGGAGAACACGATGGCGCTCGGGCGATCGAAGAATTCCGCCAGCTCCCGTTCCAGCGTCAGGTGCGATCCGTAACTGCCGTTCGCCATGCGCGAGCCGGTGGTGCCGGTGCCGAGCGCGGCCAGAGCCGCCTGGCCGGCGGCGATCGCCTGCGCATCGAACGTCAGGCCAAGGTAATTATTGGTGCCGGCGAGGACAATCTTTTGATCGCCGATGCGCCCCTGGGTGGCGGAATACACTTCGTCGATACAGGTGCCGAACGGATTCAGACCGGACGTTTGAAATTGTTCACGGTCATTGGCGAGCCGCGCAAACTTATCATACAGTCCCATGGTTTTTCTCCAGATAAGGGCGCAGCGCGTCAAGCAGTTGCTCAGGCGTTCTGACATCAAGCAATATATTGATAGGAATGGAGATATCTAATTCATCTTCCAGCATCATAAGCAGATCCAAGACTCTGATGGATTCCAGGCCAAGATCATTGACGAGATCGCTATCAGGTTTTATTTCCACTCCGCCTTCGACGATACCTTGCAAACACGTCAGGATATAATCCATTACAGCATCGCGATTTAGCATAAGAACGTTGACACACCTCTACTTGGAATAATTAAAACAGCCCTTCACGCAGCGCGCGTTCCAAACTCACCTGTGGAAACCAATTAATCTGTTGAGACAGCGCCTGATTACTGGCGGACCAGTCGCGATGCGTTAATTCGCGTATTTTGCTGCGCGTCAGCATCGGTTCTTGTTTTACCAGGCGGTTCCACACCACGCTGATATCCGCCAGGGCTTTCAGCAGCGGCAGCGGAATGCCCACCAGACGCACCGGCCCGTGACGCACGGCGGCGCCGATGTCTCGCAGGCGCAGCCAGTTATAGCCTTCGGCCACGCCGTCGCACAGTTCGTAAATATTCGGCTGCGCGGGTTCGGTTTGCACCCATTGGCTGACCGCCTTTGCCAAATCGCTCACGTGCAGAAAAGAGAGCCTGGCGTCAGGCGCGCCCAACCGGGGCAGCACGCCGCGCAGCAGGCCGTTGAACAGCGGTTTCAGCTCTTTATCGCCGGGTCCGTAAACCGCCGTCGGGCGGAAAATCCCCAGCGCGATATCGCCCGTGGCGGCGATGAGTTGCTGCTCGGCGGCCTGTTTTGAATGGGCGTACCAGGACAGCGCCGGATGGCGGGCCGCCAGCGACGACATGAACAAGAAGCGATTGCAGCGGCCGTTCTGTTTGGCCGCCTGCATCAAATTCAGGCTGCCGGTGACGTTGCAGCGGGTGAACACCGCTTCCGCATGCCCGCGCACCTGGCCCGCACAATGCACGACGCACTCCGCGCCGCGCACCAGTTCGGTGAGCGAGGGCCGATCTTCCAGCGCGCCGGGGATCCACTGCAGGTTGTCTGCGGCGGCTTTTCCGGCTTGCCGCGTCAGGGCGCGCACGCTAAACCCTTGCGCCAGCAGTTCCTGGACGATATGCCGGCCGATAAAGCCGGTCGCGCCCGTCACTGCCACGGTGCCGCTCATTGCGCGAAACCGGCCAGCTGCGGCATTTGCGGGTAGAGCGAAGCGCTCAGCCAGCGTTTCTTGGCCTCCGCGCGCGCGGGTTTACCCGACGACGTGCGGGGAATGCTGTGCGGCGGCAGCAGCTCAATGTCCACCGCGATGCCGAACTCGCTTTGAATGCGCGCGCTCAGCGAATGCACGATTTGTTCACGGCGTTCTTCCGAACTGACTCGACACTGGATCTGCAAAATGATCCTGGCCGCTTCGTCGTGTTCTTCGGTCACGAAGGCAATCGCATCGCCGGAACGGATTTCCGGTTCGGATTCCGCGACGTACTCAATATCCTGCGGCCAGATATTACGGCCGCGAATGATGATCAAATCCTTCTTGCGGCCGGTGACGTACAGATAGCCGTCCAGCAGATAGCCGAGATCGCCGGTGTCCATCCAGCCGGTCACCTGGATCTGCTGCTGGGACTCATCGTCGCAGAAATAGCCGTTCATCAGGCTAGGGCCGGAAATCGTGATATGGCCGACCTGACGTTCCGGCAGCGGTTGCCCGGTTTCGCTGCGGATCTCGATGCGGTGGCCGGGCAGCGCACGGCCGCAGTTGACGAAGGTCGAGACGGCGCGGGTCTTCTTGCCTGGCGCGACCGCTTTACCCTCGTATTCCAAAATATCGCGGTCGACCTCGTTGGTTTGCGGGCCGGAGCAAGGGTCGGAAAAACTCACCGCCAGGGTGTTCTCGGCCAGGCCGTAGCACGGCATGAAGGCTTTGCTGTCGAAGTTGATGCTGCTGAAGTGTTCGCCAAACTGGCTGAGCAGCTCGGCCGGGATCGGCTCGGCGCCCACGCCGGCGACCCGCCAGCTGGAAAGATCCAGATCGGCCAGCTCTTTGGCGTTGCTGCGGCGCAGACACAGATCGTAGCCGAACGGCGGGGCGACGGACACCGTGCCGCGGTTCTTGGCGATCAGTTTCAGCCACTGCATCGGGCGCATGGCGAAATCTTGCGTGCGCAGGTAGTCGACGGACAGCTGGGTCGCCACCGGCGTCAGCAGGAAACCGACCAGGCCCATATCGTGATAGAAGGGCAGCCACGACACGCAGCGGTCGCCCGCGCGCAGCTTGATCCCGTCGCGACTGATCGCGTTCAGGTTCGCCATCGCCGCCCGCTGGGTGATGATCACGCCGCGCGGGAAGCGGGTGCTGCCCGAGGTGTATTGGAGATAGGCGATATCGTCGGGCGAAGGCGCCGGCAACGCGATCTCCGGCTCTGGCAAGGCGTTAAAGTCCGCGTCGCTGAGGATGTGCATCGCCGACGTGTTTTCCGTGGCCGACGCGATGAGCGGTGTCCACTCTTCGCTGCTGATGATCGCCGCGGGGTTGCAGCTGGCGATCAGCCCTTTCAGTTTGGCGGTGTAGGAGTCGCGCTGGCCAACGCCCATCGGGATCGCCAACGGCACCGCCACCAGGCCGGCATATTGGCAAGCGAAAAAGGCTTCGACGAAGCCCGGGCTGGTTTCGGCGATAAGCGCCACGCGATCGCCTTTCTTGAGCTTCAGGGACAATAAACGCCGCGCGCCCGCGATCGCTTTCTGCTGCAGCGTGCGATAGTCGAGAACGGTCACGAGTTGATTGCGACGGTCGTAAAAATTCATTCCCGTATTACCGAGCGCCGCGTAATCCAACGCGTCTACTAACGTGGGGAAGTCCGCATAGCGCATGGGAAGAGAATGAACGGAACTTGTTTCAGACATAGACAAACTTAGCCATAGATTAAAAATCACCAAAAGAGAGAAATCACTCTTGGCGAGGTAATTGATGTTTTACTATGAATAGGTTTTGAATAAGTTTGTTATTCAACCATCTTCATTCCGCGAACAGCGTATATTGCCGTGCTTGAGCGGCATGCCGGTTATTAACCGGGCAGAGCGTGAGTAGCCCGAGTCATCAGCCTTGAGCGGCACCCTGGCGAGATACGAGAGACTATTGTAATATCCGGGCTTCGCCGTTCTTTAGTCTGCATCTGTCGGGCAGGAAATAACTGTCGGCTCATAGGTTATGACCTCATGCATGGCTATCTTGGAACTTAAACACTTCATAAACAGTATGCCGCAAGAAATTCAAAAGTGAACGATTCATTTAAGGCTAATCTTAAAAATAGCATTAAGTGGTAAAAATGGCGGCGCACCTCCTGATTAAAGTCGGTACACTAAAAGCGGCGAGTTTCTTTTACCATAACAGCACGAAATAATAAAAGAGCACTATTAGCGTAGCCTGGCTGCGCCGCTTTCTGTTTCCTTTTTTTATCAATTATGGACATCGCAGGGTGAATGTCAGGCAACACATTGCTGATTCGCCGGGGGGGAATATTCGGTTTTTCTTATCATTGAGCCGGAGGCAATACACAATTCAATAAAAGGCAACAGCATAAAAAATGCTAAAGGCGTTGTCGCGTGCTTATTTAATTATTTTATTAAAACGTAAGGCTATTTATGATCCGTATTGAGAAAGTTCTGGATAAACGCGAACTTAAAGAATTTATTGCTTTCCCCTCGCAACTGTTTCGCGATGATCCGAACTGGATTGAGCCGCTGCATGTAGAGCGCGAAGAGCACCTGTCAAAGAAGAATCCCGGGACCGACCATATTGAATGGCAGGCATGGGTGGCCAAAAAACAGGGCAAAGTGGTTGGGCGCATCACTGCGCAAATCGATTCTTTGCACCGGGAGCTGCATGGTGAGGATACCGGCCACTTCGGCATGATTGACGCCGTTGACGATCCCGCCGTGTTCAGCACCTTATTCACGGTAGCGGAGGAGTGGCTGAGGTCGAAAGGCGCGCGTAAAATCACCGGGCCATTCAGCCTCAATATCAATCAGGAAAGCGGCCTGTTGGTCGAAGGGTTCGATACCCCGCCTTCCGCCCTGATGACGCACGCGAAACCCTACTACGCGGCCCAGATAGCGCAGCAGGGCTACAGTGAAGGGATTGATTTGCTTGCCTATTGGATGAAAAGAACCGACCTGCATTTTTCGCCGTCGTTAACCCGGATGATGGATCAGGTGCGTAAAAAGGTGACCGTCCGCCGTCTCAATCGCAAGCGCTTTCGCGAGGAGATGCAGGTGCTGCGCGAGGTGTTCAACTCCGGATGGCAACATAACTGGGGGTTTGTCCCGTTCACCGAGCATGAGTTCGCCACCATGGGGGATCAGCTGAAGTTCCTGGTGCCCGACGATATGATCCATATCGCCGAGGTGGATGGCGCCCCCTGCGCCTTTATCGTCGGTCTGCCGAACATTAACGAAGCGATTGCCGATCTGCAGGGGCGTTTATTGCCGTTTGGCTGGGCGAAGCTATTGTGGCGCCTGAAAGTCAGCGGCGTGCGCACCGCGCGCGTGCCGTTGATGGGCGTACGCCAGGAATATCAATTCAGCCGCATCGGGCCCATTATTGCGCTGCTGCTGATTGAGGCGCTGCGCGAGCCTTTCGCGAAGCGCAATATCGACGCGCTGGAAATGTCGTGGATCCTGGAAACCAATACCGGCATGCGGACGATTTTAGAACGCATTGGCGCGGTGCCGTACAAGCGTTACCGCTTGTACGAGAAAACGCTTTAAGCGGCTGATATCGCGTCCCCTTTTTACGCTCCCAGAATAATAACCGCGCCAGGGCATTTTCGGGCGGTGCCGTTTCAGGAGCAGGGTGACGGCGAGTGAGTGAATGCATCGTTTTCTGAAAGAGAACGGTTAAGGTTTTTAATTAATAAACTTGAGATAAATTCACGCTGCGTGATTTATTTGCGAGTGACTGTCGCAGTTTTGACGAGAGCTGATTGTATGCCTGTGGAAAAGAAAAAAGGAATAAGCCGATTAACCTACAGCATTAGGAATTCCTGGGCCGGGTTTATTGATGCTGTGCTTACCGAAGATGCGTTCCGCCAATTATTGGTTATTAACGCTATTTTACTGGTTGTTACATTTGGTTTGGATATTACAAATATAGAAAGGCTGTTATTAATCACCTGCAGTTTTCTGCTATTGGTGGTTGAGCTGCTTAATACGGCGATTGAAACCGTAGTCGATCGCATTTCGCTGGAATTACATCCGTTATCCAAACGCGCCAAAGATTTGGGCGGCGCAGCGCAGCTGGTAGCCGTGGTGATGACTATCATTATTTGGGGAATGGTGCTGCTGGGGCGATAGGGGCTTGGGTGGTTCAACCACCCAGTCGGTGAACGTGGCGATATAAGCGGTTATCATCGCTGTTTTGCGTCTTCTGCCATTTAAGCAAGGAGAGTTGGCCGTTATGCCCGTGAATTTTGATCTCAACGATCTCTATGCGTTTCGCGCGCTGGTGGAGTATGGCAATTTTCGGCTGGCCGCAGAGTCCATCTGCCTGTCCCAGTCGGCATTGAGCCGCAGGATTGAGAAGCTGGAAAACGCGCTGGGCATCAAGCTGTTCGATCGCACCACCCGGCGCGTGACCTTGACGCTGTACGGGCAGGCTTTTGCCGAACGTTCGGAACAGTTGCTGATGAACGTCGAAGCGGTGATGGCCGATATCGATAAGGTCAGCCAGGAGCGGGTGGGGCTGGTTACCGTCGCCACGGTGCCCTCGGCGGCCTACTATTTCATGCCCGACGTGATACGCCGTTTCCGGCTGCGCTATCCGCGCGTGCGCGTCAAGCTGATCGACGGCAGCGCAGGTAATGTCATCGAGGCGGTCACCGGCGGCCAGGCCGATTTCGGCATCTGCTTCGCCGGGCGGCTGCAGCCTAATCTTGAATTTGTGCCGTTGGTGGGGGACGTCTACGTGGCCGCCTGCCGGCGCGACCATCCGCTCGCCGCTAAAAAGAGCCTCACCTGGCAAGAGTTCTATCAGCAGGATTACGTCTCGCTGGATAAAACCTCCGGCAATCGCAATCTGCTCGATCAGCGCCTGGAACACCTCGTGCCGGAACGCCCCAGCGTGTGTGAAACTCGCCATGTGACGACCATGCTGGGCATGGTTGAGGCGGGCATCGGCATTGCCGCCGTGCCCGCCATGTCGATGCCCACTTCAGAACATTCGGTGTTGACGTCGGTATCGCTGGTTGATCCGGTGGTGAAACGCACCGTCGGTTTGATCCGGCGCCGCGGCCGCATGCAGTCTTTCGTCGCCGCCGAGCTGGAAAAGCTGATTACTGAACAGTATCACTCTGCCTGACCGGCTGCTGCGCCGGCACGGTTCGCATGCCGGTCGCGCGAATGGTCGGCTGGGCCTGAGAGGAGGCGAGGAAGTCCAGCAACGCTTTGCCTTCGCGGCGGTGCTCGGCCTTGGCGGTCACCGCGCCGGCGAAGCGGGTGATGTACTGCACGTTTTCCGGCAGCTCGCCGATAAAGGTGACGCCCGCCACGGGCAGCAATTCGCTCACCTGCTGGAAGCCCAGCGCGTATTTCCCCTGCGCCACTTCAGAGGCCACCGGAATGCGCTCAACCTTATGCGCTTTCCCTTTCACCTGTTCCTCGATGCCCAGTTTTTTGAACAGTTGGCCGCTGACATAGCGGCCGCTGGCGCTGTCGGAATAGGCGAAAGAGTCCGCCTGCAGCAAGACATTGCGCAGCTCGGCATCCGTTTTTATCACCGGCTTGGGCGCGCCCTGTTTCACCACCATGCCGATCGGCGAATCGGCCAGCTCCACGCGCGAACCCGGCTGGGTCCAGCGCTCTTTTTCCAGTTGGGTGAGCGCGTCGCCCACCATGATCAGCACATCGGCTTGCTCTCCGCGCGCCAGCCGCGCGGGGATCGCCTGCGGCGTTTTGCCCATCGAGGGGCCGGACACCAGAATGATTTTGTCGCCGCTTTGAGCTTCATATTCCGGAGCCAGCTTCTCCAGCGCGGCTTTGAAGCCGCCGGAAATCATGACGGTCACGTCTTTGGCCAGCGCCGCCGTACTGCAGGAGGCGCACACCAGCGCGGCGAGGATCGAACGAGTGAGTTTTTGCATGGCATCATTCCTTTTGAGATGGCGGCTTAGCGCGCGGTTTGCAGCGGCATGGCGATGCGGCGATACATATACAGCGTCGCCAGCAGGGCGCACAACGCGGCGAAGCTCATCCAGTAGCCCGGTGAAGCCTTGTCGCCGGTGTATTCGATCAACGCGGTGGAGACTACCGGCGTAAAGCCGCCGAACACCGCCGTCGCCAGGCTGTAGGCGAGCGAGAACCCGGCCACCCGCACTTCCGTTGGCATGATCTCCGTCAACGCCGGGATCATGGCGCCGTTGTAGAGGCCGTAAATGAAGGACAGCCACAGCAGCACGGCCAGCATCATGCTGAAGCTGGGGGCGGCGGCGAGCAGGCTCAGCGCCGTGTAGGCGGTGGCCAACGTCAGCAACGTCATGGCGACCAGCACCGGTTTGCGGCCGAAACGGTCCGACAGCGCGCCGCCGATGGGCAGCCAGATGAAGTTGGAGATCGCCACCAGCAGGGTGACCAGCAAGCTGTCGGAAGCGCTGAGCAGCAGCACCTTTTTGCCGAAGGTCGGCGCATAGACGGTGATGAGGTAAAACGCGGTGGTGGTCATGGCGACCATAAGCATGCCGGCGATCACCACCGGCCAGTTTTTCAGCAGGGTTTTAAACACGTCGCGCATCGCCAGGTGGTGACGGCGAGCGGTAAATTCCTGCGTCTCTTCCAGCTTGCGGCGCAGGAAAAAGATGAAGGGAACGATCAGGCAGCCGAACAGGAAAGGCAGGCGCCAGCCCCATTCGCGAATGGCGCTTTCTTCCAGCGCCGCATTGAGCGCGAAGCCCATGGCCGCCGCCACCATGATAGCCACCTGCTGGCTGCCGGACTGCCAGCTGGTGTAGAAGCCTTTACGGCCCGGCGTGGCGATTTCGGCCAGATAGACGGACACGCCGCCCAGCTCCGCGCCCGCCGAGAAGCCTTGCAACAGACGCCCGCACAGCACCAGCAGCGGCGCCCAAAGCCCGATGCTTTGGTAAGAGGGGATCAGCACGATCAGGAAGGTGCCCGCGGCCATGATCGACAGGGTGACGATCAGCCCTTTGCGGCGGCCGACTTTATCGATGTAAGCGCCCAGCACGATGGCGCCGATCGGGCGCATCAGAAAGCCCGCGCCGAATACCGCGAAGGTCATCATCAGCGAGGCGAACTCGCTGCTGGCCGGGAAAAAGGTGTGTGCGATGTAGGTAGCGTAAAAGCCGAACAGGAAAAAATCGAACTGCTCTAAAAAGTTGCCGGAGGTGACGCGCAGTATCGCGCCGGATCTGGCCCGGGTGGTCATGGGTGAGGTAGAGGAATGCATCGTTATCTCCAGTTTGTTATTGGCGCCTGACGCCGCGCCTGTTGCTGAAGACTCGCTCAGGAAAATAAAGTAAATAAGCGCAATAAACGCATGGCGCGATGCGTTTGGCGCATCAATCTGCGTTAACAATGTTGCCTAACCCGATGTAACGTGGCGTTAACAAGTTTGCCGCTCACCGCCCGCTGCGCAGAACGCCGAAAACGTTATGCGCTTTTTGTGACAGGGTTCATAAAGGGGCGCGGGGAAGCGCCCGTGCCTCTGAACGATTATTCGATACCGCTCGTAAAAAGGTGAATGCCGCGCACTGCGTTTGCAAAATGCGTGGATGTACGTTCAGCCTTGCAGTAACAACGCATGCCTTTGCATGCTATCCCAGCGCCTCTCTGCTATAGCTTTACATCTATATAGTTACTGATCTATATTTTAGGGAGGTCCCGTGTGGGAAATTAAAACAACGGATGCATTTGATCATTGGTTCAGATCACTCAGCGATGCCGACCGGGCCTGCGTGCTTGCTGCATTGATGGTCCTGCGGGAAAAAGGGCACGGCTTGCCCAGGCCCTATGCCGATACGGTTAAAGGCTCGCGTTACAGCAACATGAAAGAGCTGCGTATTCAGAGCCGTGGCGAACCGTTGCGGGCATTCTTCGCTTTCGATCCGTACCGTATTGGCATTGTGCTTTGCGCGGGCAATAAAGCCGGTAATGAAAAGCGTTTTTACGATCGAATGCTGCAGATTGCCGATCGGGAATTCACGAACTGGCTGAACACATTAAACGAGAAGGAGTGACGCGATGGGCAGAACGTTGGAACAGCTTATTGCGGATGAAAAGCCCGAGGTCGTGGCCAAAGCGCAGGCGCTGGTGGCGGACATCATGCTGAACATTCACCTTGCCGAGCTGCGTGAAAAAGTACAGAAAACGCAGGTTGAAATGGCGCAGGCGCTGGGGATCAGGCAGCCGACCGTCGCCGTGATGGAAAAACCGGGCCGCGATCTGAAACTGTCTTCGCTTAAACGCTATGTTGAGGCGGCCGGCGGCAAACTGCGGCTGGATGTCGAACTGCCGGACGGTTCGCACTACGAATTTGTGCTGTAAGCGCTAACGGCAGAAAAGCACAAAGCCCGCTCAGGTTCCCCGGAGCGGGCTTTGTGCACCAGGGCTCCTTTGACACGAGCAGGCGGCCGTGAAAGCAAAGAGGCTCAAAACGGGCAGGCTGTGTGAGCGCTTTCGTTTGGGCCGGATAGCGTTAAACAAGCCACCCGCACTCCCTTCGCGATGTCTTGCTTGCCCGTAACTGTCTCCTTGCTTCTTAGCTGAAACGATACAAATTATGTTGATAAATAGCTCATTTCATGTGCAAAAACTCAATATCTTTCATTAGAACTGCGATGAAATTCGTATTTTTATCGCACTATTACTTCAAATACTCACCCGGTGAAGTTCATCACATTTCTTTAACCTGCTTAACAGTAGATTTTCCTTGTTTAGAAAAAAATCGATTCAGCTAAAGGGGAAGGGAAATGAAAAAGACATGGGTTATGGCGGTGTTTTCGGCCCTGATTTCAGGGCAGGCGGCGGCGCAGAGTTGGGCGCTGACCAGCGCTGAAGATGGCGTGGAGAAAGGAAACTGGAAGATTTCGAGCGAGGCGCTGAAGGTGAAGGATAAAACGTTCAGCATCGAGCAGAAAGTGCTGCACGGCGGTAAGCAAGAAGGCAGCAAAGTCCTGATTATCCGCAGCCAGGATGGCCTGACCATCACGCTGAGTCCCACCCGCGGCATGAACCTCCTGCGGGCAGAAGGCTTTGGCGCGAAAATGGGATGGGATTCACCGGTCAAAGAGGTGGTCAACCCCGCTTTTATCAATCTGGAAAGCCGCAATGGGCTCGGCTGGCTGGAAGGTTTCAATGAGATGATGGTGCGTTGTGGCTATGAGTGGACCGGTCATCCGGTGACCGAAGGAGGGCAAATTTACACGTTGCACGGCAAAGCGGGCAATACGCCGGCCTCGCGGGTTGAGGTTGAGGTAGCGGATACGGCGCCGTATGAAATTCGTATTCGCGGCCTGATCAAAGAGAGCACATTCAAAAAAGCCGATCTGCAAACCCTCACCGAATTGCGCTATGTGCCCGGCAGCAACAGTTTCAGCCTGCATGATGTGTTAACCAACCGGGCGGATTATCCCCATGACTACCAGATTATTTATCACAGCAATTTCGGCGCGCCGATTCTGGAAAATGGCGCCCGTTTCCTGGCGCCGATGGCCAGCATCAGCCCGTTTAACGACTATGCCAAAGCCGGGCTGAAGACCTGGGGAACCTATGCCGGCCCAACCAAAGGGTTCGATGAAATGGTCTTTAACATTAAGCCATTATCGGATCCGAATCATCAGACACTGGCGGCGCTGGTCAATAACGCGGGCGACAAAGGGGTGGCGATTCAGTTCGATACCCGCCAGTTGCCCGTCCTGACGCTGTGGAAGAATACCGATACGTTAAAACAAGGGTATGTGACGGGGATTGAGCCGGGCACCAGCTATGCCTACCCGGTTACCGTCGAGCGCGAACAAAAACGCGTCAAGCAGTTGCAGCCTGGCGCCAGTGCGCAGTTTGATCTGACCTATACCTTGCTGCACAGCAAAGCGCAGGTGGCGGATCTGGAGAAGAAGATTGCTGATATTCAGGGTAAGGTAAAAATTGATGAGAATGCCGCGCCGATAGCCAAAGAGTAACGCTGCCTGTCGACGCGTTTAGCGTTAAAGCAAAAAGCCCGCTTAAGTTGCCTTAAGCGGGCTTTTCTAAATATGGCTCCTCTGACTGGACTCGAACCAGTGACATACGGATTAACAGTCCGCCGTTCTACCGACTGAACTACAGAGGAATCGTTGGAACGGGGCGAATAATAGCGGGGCGTCCGGGGTTTGTCAAAGCGCTAAACTGCAAAAAAAGCGCGTTTGCTGAGGGAATGAACACCTTGCGCTGTTTTTCGGCATTTTCCATCGCTGTGCGGTGATTTTGCGGCCCACAACGATTGCACAAGCCTTTGCACGGCGATGGTGCAGGGCCGTTCTCCCTCTCACGCTAGCCGCACTGCCCATACTCTCGGTTACCCCCGCTACACGCCGCGCTGCAACTGATATGTAGGATGAATAAGCAAACAATATGTATTCGTCGTCACAATGGCTGGATTTTTGCTTACCCATTTTTGGGGAATGCGACTGCGCTCTCAAGAAAATTATTTTCCCCGTCTACACATAAAGTGACTGATCCGCGCCCCAGGGCGTTTCGCTACAACAGTGCTGAGGAAGATAACAATGTCATCGAAATTGATAAAAAGTCCGCTCGCTGCTTTGCTCATCGGTTGTTTAGGTACGGCTTTTTCCGCGCAGGCCGATATCGTCATCGGCGTCGCCGGGCCGTTCTCCGGGCCGAACGCCACCTATGGCGATCAGTATTGGCGCGGGGCTTCGCAGGCGGCGGCGGACATCAACGCCGCCGGCGGGATCAAAGGGGAAAAAATCAAACTGGTGCAGGGGGATGACGCCTGTGAACCGAAGCAGGCGGTCGCGGTCGCCAACCGGCTGGTGGATCAGGACAAGGTGTCGGCGGTGGTCGGCCACTTCTGTTCCTCATCCACCATGCCCGCCTCCGAGGTGTATGACGAGGCCGGCATCATCGCCATTACCCCCGGCTCCACCAACCCGCAGATCACCGAGCGCGGCATGAAGAGCATGTTCCGCATGTGCGGGCGCGACGATCAGCAAGGCGTCATCGCCACCAACTACATGCTGGATACCCTGAAGGCCAAACGCATCGCGGTGATCCACGATAAAGACACCTACGGCCAGGGGCTGGCGGACGCAGCGAAGGCGGCGATGAACAAGCGCGGGGTTAAAGAGGTGCTGTATGAGGGGCTGTCGCGCGGCGAGAAAGACTTCAACGCGCTGGTGACCAAGATCGCCTCGGTCAAACCTGACGTGGTCTACTTCGGCGGTTGCCATCCGGAAGCCGGGCCGCTGGTGCGCCAGATGCGCGAGCAGGGCGTGACCGCCAAGTTCTTCTCCGGCGACTGCGTGGTGACCGAAGAGCTGGTGACCGCCGCCGGCGGGCCGCAGTACACCAACGGCGTGCTGATGACCTTCGGCAACGATCCGCGCCTGATCCCGGAGGGCAAGGCGGTGATCGCCAAGTTCCGCGCCAGCGGCTTTGAGCCGGAAGGCTACACCCTCTATTCCTACGCCTCGATCCAGGCGATCGCCGCCGCCTTCAACGCCACCGGCGGCAAAGACAGCGCCAAGGCCGCCGAATGGCTGAAGTCGCACGACGTGGACACCGTGATGGGTAAAAAAGCCTGGGATCAGAAGGGCGATCTGAAGGTCTCGGACTACGTGGTCTATCAATGGGATGACAAGGGCAAATATCACCAGCTGTAAACGGCCGAACCGTGAAGTTATGACCCTATGACCGACGGGCCGCCGCTCTGGCGCGCCCGTTCCGCGATGACCTTTGGCCGCGTCGGACTGCGTTGGCGGCCTTACCAGGCGAGACTGCTCATTATGGATGTATTCTTTCTGCAACAGCTGATCAACGGCCTGACCCTCGGCGCGGTGTATGGCCTGATCGCCATCGGCTACACCATGGTTTACGGCATCATCGGCATGATTAACTTCGCCCACGGCGAGGTATATATGATCTCCGCCTACCTGTGCGCCATCGGTTTGGCGCTGCTGTCGTTCTTCGGGCTGCACTCGTTTCCGCTGCTGATCCTCGGCACGCTGGTGTTCACCATCGTCATCACCGGGGTGTACGGCTGGGTAATCGAGCGCATTGCCTACAAGCCGCTGCGCAACTCCACCCGCCTGGCGCCGCTGATCTCCGCCATCGGCATGTCGTTAATCCTGCAAAACTACGCGCAGATAAGCCAGGGGCCGCGCCAGCAGGGCATCCCGACGCTGCTGAGCGGCGTGTTCCGCCTGGAGTTCGACGGCGGCGTGGTGCAGATCACCTACACCAAAGTGTTCATTCTGGTGGCGTCGCTGCTCGGTATGGCGATCCTCACCTACATCATTCAGCGCACCCGGCTGGGGCGCATCTGCCGCGCCACCCAGCAGGATCGCAAAATGGCTTCGATTCTCGGCATCAATACCGATCGGGTGATCTCGCTGGTGTTCGTGATCGGCGCCGCCATGGCCGGGTTGGCCGGGGTGCTGATCACCATGAACTACGGCACCTTCGATTTTTACGTCGGCTTTATCATCGGCATCAAGGCCTTCACCGCCGCGGTGTTGGGCGGCATCGGCTCGCTGCCGGGCGCGATGCTGGGCGGGCTGCTGCTCGGCGTGGCGGAGGCGCAGTTCGCCGGCATGGTGAATTCGGATTACAAGGACGTGTTCTCCTTCGGGTTGCTGGTGGCGATCCTGATCTTCCGCCCGCAGGGCCTGCTCGGCCGGCCGCTGGTCGCCAAGGTTTAAGGAGAACGCCATGTCGCAATTCGTAATCAACGGCGGGCTGAACGTCAAACGCAGCCTGCTGGACGCCGTTTTGGCCGGGCTGATCGCCCTGATCGTGTTCGGGCCGATCGTCGGCATCGTGCTGAACGGCTACAGCTTCAACTTCGAGCCGCATCGGCTGGTATGGATCATCGCCGCGGTGATGGCCGGGCGGCTGCTGCTGAGCCTGTTCCTGCAAACCGCGCCGGGGCGCAGGGTGTTGGCGCGCTTCGACGGCGGCAACGACGGCGTTTACGTGCGGCCGCTGGGCTATAAATCCAACCTGCGCTGGATCCTGCCGCTGATGACGGCGATCGCGCTGCTGTTCCCGTTTGTCGCCACCAAATACCTGCTGACGGTGGCGATCCTCGGCCTGATCTACGTGCTGCTCGGCCTGGGGCTGAACATTGTGGTCGGGCTGGCGGGGCTGCTCGATCTGGGGTACGTGGCGTTTTACGCCATTGGCGCCTACGGGCTGGCGCTGGGCTACCAATATCTCGGGCTGGGGTTTTGGGCGATGCTGCCGCTGGGGGCGCTGATGGCGGCGCTGGCCGGCGCACTGCTGGGTTTTCCGGTGCTGCGCATGCACGGCGACTACCTGGCGATCGTTACGCTGGGTTTCGGCGAGATCATTCGGCTGGTGCTGAACAACTGGATGTCGCTCACCGGCGGGCCGAACGGCGTCTCGGTGCCGGCGCCGACGGTGTTCGGCCTGGAGTTCGGCCGGCGCGCCAAAGACGGCGGGGTGCCGATCCACGAGTTTTTCGGCATCGATTACAACCCGAATCTCAAGTTCATTTTCATCTACGCGGTGCTGTTTTTGGTGGTGCTGCTGGTGCTGTATATCAAGCACCGGCTGACGCGCATGCCGATCGGCCGCGCCTGGGAGGCGCTGCGCGAGGATGAGATCGCCTGCCGTTCTCTGGGGCTGAATCACGTGTTGGTGAAGCTGTCGGCGTTTATGCTCGGCGCTTCCACCGCCGGGCTGGCGGGGGTGTTCTTCGCCACCTACCAGGGCTTCGTCAACCCGACTTCGTTCACCTTCTTCGAGTCGGCGCTGATCCTGGCGATCGTAGTGCTGGGCGGCATGGGCTCCACCCTCGGCGTGGTGCTGGCGGCCTTCGTGCTGACGGTGGCGCCGGAGCTGCTGCGCAGCTTCGCCGAATACCGGGTGCTGCTGTTCGGCGTGCTGATGGTGGCGATGATGATCTGGCGGCCGCGCGGGCTGGTGCGCATCAGCCGATCCAGCTTCGCCGAACGCAAGGGGGTAGCGCCATGAGCGACGCCATTTTGCGGGTGGAACACCTGATGATGCACTTTGGCGGCATCAAAGCGCTGAACGACGTCAATCTGGAGGTGGAACGCGGCTCCATCACCGCGCTGATTGGCCCCAACGGCGCCGGCAAGACCACGGTATTCAACTGCCTGACCGGCTTTTACCGCGCCAGCGGCGGCGCGATCCTGCTCAATACCCACAAGCGGCCGACCGACGTGATCCAGGTGCTGGGGCAGAAGTTCCGCGCCGGCGACTGGATACGCCCAAAGCGGCTCGGTTCGCGCCTCTACTACAAGATGTTCGGCGGCACCCACCTGGTGAACCGTGCCGGGCTGGCGCGCACCTTCCAAAATATCCGTCTGTTCCGCGAAATGTCGGTGGTGGAGAACCTGCTGGTGGCGCAGCACATGCAGAGCAACCGCAACCTGATCGCCGGGGTGCTGAATACGCCGGGCTACCGCCGGGCGGAGAGCGCCGCGCTCGATCACGCCTTCTACTGGCTGGAGGTGGTGGATCTGGTGAGCTGCGCCAACCGGCTGGCGGGGGAGATGTCTTACGGCCAGCAGCGGCGGCTGGAGATCGCGCGCGCCATGTGCACCGCGCCGGAGATGATCTGCCTCGATGAGCCGGCCGCCGGGCTGAACCCGGTGGAGACGGCCACGCTGAGCCGCATCATTCGCTTCCTGCGGCAGCATCACGGCATCACGGTGCTGTTGATCGAGCATGACATGGGCATGGTAATGGAGATCTCCGATCGGGTGATCGTGCTCGATCACGGCGATGTGATCGCCCGCGGCACGCCGCAGGAGATCCAGCACAACGAGGCGGTGATCGCCGCCTACCTGGGCGCGGATGAAGAGGAGCTGGCGGGATGAGCGAAGCGATGTTGGAATTTCGCGAAGTGGATGTGTTTTACGGGCCGATCCAGGCGCTGCGCCAGGTGTCGCTGCAGGTGAACGCCGGGGAGACAGTGGCGCTGATCGGCGCCAACGGCGCGGGCAAGTCCACGCTGTTGATGTCGATCTTCGGCCAGCCGCGCATCGCCGGCGGGCAGATCCTGTTTGGCGGCGAGGACATCAGCCGTCGCTCCACGCACTTTGTTGCCAGCAGCGGCATCGCGCAGGCGCCGGAGGGGCGGCGCATCTTTCCGGACATGAGCGTGGAGGAGAACCTGCTGATGGGCACCATCACCGTCGGCAATCGCTACCTGGAGGAGGATTTGCCGCGCATGTTCGAGCTGTTTCCGCGCCTCAAGGAGCGGCGCAACCAGCGGGCGATGACCATGTCCGGCGGCGAGCAGCAGATGCTGGCGATCGCCCGCGCGCTGATGAGCCGGCCGAAGCTGTTGCTGCTGGACGAGCCGAGCCTGGGGCTGGCGCCGATCGTGGTGCGGCAGATCTTCGGCGTGCTGCGCGAACTGACCCGCAGCGGCATGACGCTGTTTCTGGTGGAGCAAAACGCCAACCATGCGCTGAAACTGTCCGATCGCGGCTATGTGATGGTCAACGGCCAGATCCGCCTCACCGGCAGCGGGGAAGAACTGTTGAACGATCCGGAGGTGAGAAAGGCCTATCTGGGCGGCGGCTGAGCGCCGCCCCACGGGCAGGGATGCCCGCGTTCATTTTTCGGCGTTGCGCTCTTGGCCATCGTAGTGCGAACGGGCCGCTCTGAAGGCGTCGGCGGAGGCGATAATCCACGACCAGAGTGGCAGCATGTTGAGCAGCATCTCTTCCCCCGCGTCGGTGATGGTGTAAACCACGCGGGGCAGTTTCTCCTGATAATCGCAGCGCGATATCAGCCCGTCCCGCTCGAGATGGCGCAGCGTCCGCGTCAGCATTCTCTGCGTCACGCCCGCCAGTTGGCGGCTTATCTCGCCGTGGCGCAGCGGCCCGTGAGTGCCCAGGATATGCAATACCCCCAGCGACCAACGGTTGCCCGCATGCGCGAGGATCTCACGCTTCAACCCTTCATCGTCGTTGCTCAGTTCTTCACAGAACGCCTGCGAAAATTGCAGCAGCGCTTCCCGATCGCTCGTCATATTCCTCTCCGGTATCACGCGTGTACCTAATTGAACCCGTTTTTGTCAGCTGTCAGGATGACGCAGTGTCAAGACAGGAGGCAAGAATGAAATCCACAAATCCATCTATCAATGCCGTGCTCATACTCGGCGCCGGTGAACTGGGGCTGCCGGTATTGCGTGCGATGAGCCGGCAGGCTCGGTTATCTCCATCTTTAAAAATCAGCGTGCTGCTCCGGCCGGAGGCTGCACGCGCCGTGAGCGGCCCGCTCCGGGCGCGGCGGGATGCGCTGGCGCGGCTCGGCATCGCCGTGGTGGAAGGCGATCTGCAGCAAAACGGCGTGGAGGCGCTGAGCGCGCTATTCCGTTCCTTCGACGCGGTGATCAACTGCAGCGGCTTTGTCGGCGGGGCGGGCACGCAGGTAAAGATCACCCAGGCCGTCTTGCTGGCGGGCGTGGCGCGCTACTTCCCGTGGCAGTTCGGCGTGGACTACGATGTCGTGGGTAAAGGCAGCGGGCAACAGGTGTGGGATGAACAGCTTGAGGTGCGCCACCTGCTGCGTGCGCAGAAGGCGACGGAGTGGGTGATTGTTTCCACGGGCATTTTCACCAGCTACCTGTTTGACCCCGGCTTTGGCGTGGTGGATGTGGCAAGCAAAACGGTGCGCGCGCTGGGCGACTGGCGCTACGCGGTGACGCTGACCACCCCTGAGGACATTGGCCGGCTGACGGCCGCGATTTTTTTCCATCGGCCCGCGTTTCGCAACCAGGTGGTCTATATCGCCGGCGACACGCTGACCTACCGCGAGCTTGCCGATCTTATGCAGGCGCACTGGGGCGTGGAGGTCAACAGGATCCTGTTGGACAAAGAGCGGCTGCAGGCGGAGGTGCGCAATCATCCGCATGATGTCGGCGCCAAATACCGGCTGGCTTTCGCCCGGCCCGACGGCGTGGCCTGGGATAAGGCAAAAACCTTCAATGCGCGCCAGGGCATAGCCACCACCACCGCCGAGCAGTGGCTGGCTTATCAGGGCGGTTAATCGCCTGAGCGCCGCAGTCAGAACTGGCGCTGCATCCAGCGCACGTTCAGCCGCACCAGCGCGATGATGGCGCCGGAGAGCAGCCGCAGCCCGGCGGGCATGTCGCGGCGGCGGATGTCCAGCAGCAGCACGGTGCGCACCTGCGGGCTGTCGTTCCACACCTCGTGTTCGAAGGTATCGTCCCACAGCATGAACTCCCCCTCGTGCAGCCGGTATTCGCGGCCGTCCACTTTCAGCACCGCCGCCGGCGCGCCGTCGGCGCGTTTGGGCATGTCCAGCACCAGATAGCCGCGCAGAATGCCGCGAAACGGCCCGCGATGGGGCGGCACCTGTTTGCCGGGCGCCAGGAAGGAGAGCGAGGCGGACAGCACGTCAGGCGACGAAGCGATCAGCGCCGCCAGCGTCGGGCAGCGCGCCAGGTTGTGGGGGATGGGCTGGCCGTAGGCCTTCATGATGAACATGCGCCAGTCGCGCGCGTCGTTGGCGGAGATCGACGCCTGCTGGCTCATGATCTCGTGAAAACGGGGAATATTGTGCAGATCGTGGGCGACGGTCAGCGCCTCTTCGCGGATCTGCCGCCATTGGGCGGTGAAACGTTCGGCGTCGGGGAACAGCGCGGCGCTGTCGAGCACCGGCTTGCCCTGAATGCGGCGATCGTAAACATTGCGCAATGCGAGCACGGACCAATCATAAATCGCGGACATCATAATGACCTCGCCTCAGGAAACGCCAAAGGGACACTGCGCGCTTCTTCGGCGCGGCGCGTGGACGGCCTGGGAAGAACGGCAGGAAAAATTGGTACGCTTCAATAGATTAGCACAGCATTTTGGCAACCGTGCGTCGGTGAGCGTGTCGATGGGCGGTGAAAAAAACCACACAATTAAAGTGTGACGCATATCGCATTTATCGGGCCGGTTGGTTAAAATATCGCAACTTGCCGCACCTGTCCGGATTTTGTTTACCATGGAACACGCTCCCGTTTCGCGCTCAACCGCCTGGTTGCGCGTGGTTATCCTTGCCGTCTCGGCCTTTATCTTCAACACCACCGAGTTTATTCCGGTCGGTCTGCTGAGTGATATCGCCGCCAGCTTCTCGATGCAAACCGAACAGGTCGGCTTGATCATTACCATTTACGCCTGGATCGTCGCCGCCGCCTCGTTGGCGTGCATGCTGCTGACCAGCAAGATTGAGCGCCGCAAGTTGCTGATCGGCGTGTTCATGCTGTTTATCGCCAGCCACGTGCTGACCGCCGTGGCCTGGAACTTCACCACGCTGGTCATTTCGCGCGCCGGCGTGGCGCTGGCGCACTCGGTGTTCTGGTCTATCACCGCCTCGCTGGCGATCCGCGTGGCGCCGCCGGGCAAGAAAGCCCAGGCGCTGAGCCTGCTGGCGGGCGGCACCGCGCTGGCGATGGTGCTCGGGCTGCCGCTCGGGCGGGTGGTCGGGCAGCTGCTCGGCTGGCGCATGACCTTTATCGGCATCGCGGTGTGCGCCACCCTGGCGCTGGTGCTGCTGTGGCGCCTGCTGCCGGTGCTGAAAAGCGAGCATTCCGGTTCGCTGGCCAGCGTGCCGCTGCTGTTCAAGCGCCCGGCGCTGGTGGCGCTTTACATGCTGACCATCATTGTGGTGACGGCGCACTTCACCGCCTACAGCTACATTGAGCCGTTTATCCAGACCGTGGCCGGGCTGTCGGAGAACTTCACCACGCTGATGCTGCTGCTGTTCGGCGCCGCCGGCATCGTCGGCAGCCTGCTGTTCAGCCGCTACAGCGAGCGGTTTCCTTCCGGCTTCTTCATCGGCGCCATCACGCTGCTGGCCTTGAGCCTGCTGCTGCTGTTGCCGGCGGCCGGCAGTGAAAGCCACCTGACGGTGCTGTGCATCTTCTGGGGGATGGCGATCATGGCGATCGGCCTGTCGATGCAGGCCAAAGTGCTGAGCCTGGCGCCGGACGCTACCGACGTGGCGATGGCGATTTTCTCCGGCCTGTACAACTTCGGCATCGGCAGCGGCGCGCTGCTGGGCAACCAGGTGAGCCTGCATCTGGGCATGGGCAACATCGGCTTCGTCGCCGCGCCGCTGGCGCTGATCGCCCTCGGCTGGTGCCTGTTGAGCGTCTACCGCAGCGAACGGCTGCAGCAGCACCACAGCCGTTAACCTGCCGATTCGGGATGCCGCTGCGGCATCCCGCGCTACATTTTCCTGCTATAAAACAGGCTGCTGCAGCGTTTTATGCTTAACTTTTTTTCATAGTCTGCTAATTAAAAATTTAACTCCGACGCCGCTTCGCTAGCATAGAAAGTCATCAAAAATGTTAATGCGAGGTTAATGGTGAGTGAATCTGTAGCGGCGTCGCCGATCCATGCGCGGGATTTGGCGGCCAGAATCGACGCCTTGCCCGCGTCGGCCGGCCTGTGGCGCTTTATCATTCTGCTGTCGCTGGGCGGCTTTTTCGAACTCTACGATCTGTTCCAGACCGGCTATATCAGCACTGGCCTTATCGCCGACGGCATTTTCCACACCGGCGCGCAGGGCGTTTTCGGCGTGTCGGATCAGGCGGCCTTTGCCTCCGCCACCTTTCTCGGTCTGTTCGTCGGCGCCAGCCTGCTGAGCCCGTACGCTGATCGCTTCGGCCGGCGCGCCACCTTTATGTTCGCCCTGATCTGGTATGGCGCCTTCTCGCTGCTGTTGGCGTTTCAACAGCAGGCGGAATGGGTGATCTTTCTGCGTTTTCTGGTGGGCGTCGGGCTCGGCATCGAGTTGGTGACCATCGATACCTACCTGACGGAGTGGGTGCCCGCGCACTTGCGCACCCGGGCTTTCGCCTTCGCGTTCTTCGTGCAGTTTCTGTCGGTGCCGGCGGTGGCGCTGATGTCCTGGTGGCTGGTGCCGCAGACGATTTGGGGGCTGAGCGGCTGGCGCTATGTGGTGATTGCCGGCGCGCTGGCTTCGCTGGTGATCTGGCTGGTGCGCAAGGGGCTGCCGGAGTCGCCGCGTTGGCTGGTGCAACAGCGGCGCTATGCGCAGGCTCGGCAGGTGATGCGGGACATGGAGCGGCGCTGTGGCGTGGCGGCCGCGGACTTCCCGTCGCGCCCGGTGGACGATGCCGAGGGAGCGCCGCTGCGCGGCCGCTTTCGCGACATCTGGGCGCCGCAATATCGCGATCGCACGCTGATGCTGGTAGTGATGAATTTCTTTCAGGCCATCGGCTTCTTCGGCTTCGGCAACTGGCTGCCGGCGCTGCTGTCGGGCAAGGGCGCTTCGGTCACCCACAGCCTGCTGTACGCTTTCTTTATCACGCTGGCCTACCCGCTGGGCTCGCTACTGTGCAGCTTCTACGCCGACAAGATGGAGAACAAGTGGCAGATCGTGTTGTCCTGCCTGGTGACGGTGATCTTCGGCTCGCTGTTCGCACTGCAGAACAACCCGCTGTGGCTGATCCTGTGCGGTTTCTTCATCACCTGGTCCAACGCCTGGCTGACCTACAGCTACCACTCTTACCAGTCCGAGATCTTCCCGACCCATATCCGCGCCCGCGCCGTCGGTTTCTGCTACTCCTTCAGCCGGCTGTCGACGGTGTTCAGCAGTATCATCATCGGCATTATCTTGCAGTACGGCGGTTCGCTGGGGGTGATCGCGTTTATCGTCGCCAGCATGCTGATCGTGATGCTGGTGATCGGGCTGTTCGGCCCAAAAACGCGCGGTATCGATCTGGAAAACATCTGACGTTTTTGCGCCGGCGGCGACGCCGGCTTCTTCAGCAAAAAAACTCGCGATCATGCGAAAATTATTCCGTTATCACTGCCTTTACGCCTGCCGTACTGTTAACCCGTACAAAATCCAATTCGATACCGAGCGGGGAACACGTCATGAGCACCCTTACCGCGCCCGATGGCGCACGCATTTTCTATAAGGATTGGGGCCGCGGCCAGCCGATCCTGTTCTCCCACGGTTGGCCGCTGTCCGCCGACGCCTGGGACAACCAGATGCTGTTTTTCGGCCAGAGCGGATTCCGCGTGATCGCCCACGATCGCCGCGGCCACGGCCGTTCGGAGCAAACCTGGCACGGCAACGACATCAACCAATACGCTGACGATCTGGCCCTGCTGATCGAAACGCTGGATCTGCGCGATCTGATCCTGGTCGGCCATTCCACCGGCGGCGGCGAAGTGGCGCGCTACATCGGCCGTCACGGCAGCGATCGGGTGGCGAAGGTGGTGCTGGTCGGCGCCGTACCGCCGCTGATGCTGCAAACGCCGGTCAACCCTGAGGGTACGCCGATGGCGGCCTTCGACGGCATTCGCAGCGGCGTGGCGGGCAACCGCTCGCAGTTCTTCAAAGATTTGGCGGTGCCGTTCTATGGCCTCCACTGCGACGAGGTGGAGAGCAATGCGGGGCTGATCGACCACTTCTGGCTGATGGGCATGCAGGGCGGCGTGAAAGGGCAGTACGAGTGTGTGCGCGCGTTCTCCGAAGTGGATTACACCGCCGACCTGCTGGCGATCGACAAGCCGACGCTGCTGGTGCACGGCGACGCCGATCAGATCGTGCCGATCGGCGCCTCGGCGCTGAAAGCCGCTAAGCTTATGCAACAGGCGGAGCTGAATGTTTACGCCGGCGGTTCGCACGGTTTGGCGCAGATCGATCCCGATCGCTTCAACGCCGATCTGCTGGCCTTCATCCAAAATTCGCCGTTTTAAGGGGGCGCGATGAACCTGACTGCTATCGCCGCCCGCTGCGCACAGCGGCTGCATGCGCCTGCGGTGCGCTGGCTGCTGCTGCTCGCCATTTGCGCCGCCTATATTCAGGGCGGGTTGGTCAAAGCGCTGAACGTCGAAGGCGCGGTCGCCGAGATGAGCCACTTCGGCCTGCAGCCGGCGGCGCTGTTCGCCGTGCTGGTGACGCTGCTCGAACTGGCGGCGTCGGCGCTGATCCTGAGCGGCTTTTATCGCTGGCTCGGCGCGTTGGCGCTGGCCGGTTTTACCCTGATGGCGACGCTGATGGCCAATCCGTTCTGGCAGTTCGACGGGGCGGAGCGCGGCCAGATGATGAACGGATTTTTTGAACACCTTGGGCTGGCCGGCGCGCTGTTGCTGGTGGCATTTAACGATTTGAAGGAGCGAACAGATGGCTGAGCAGACGGAAAACAAGGCGGCGGCGGGCGGCTTCGCGCCGCTGAAAATCCCATTATTTGCGGTGCTGTGGGGCGCGACGGTGCTCGGCAACGTCGGCAGCTTTATGCGCGACGTCGCCAGCTCGTGGCTGATCACTGACCTGTCGAGCAACCCTTCGGCGGTGGCGCTGATGCAAACCGCCGCTACGCTGCCGGTGTTCCTGCTGGCGATCCCGGCCGGGGTGCTGTCGGACATTCTCGATCGGCGGCGCTTTCTGATCTTCGTGCAAATCTTGCTGGCCTGCGTGAGCGGCAGCCTGCTGGTGCTGTCGCAGACCGGCTCGCTGACGGTGGAGTATTTGCTGGCGCTGACGTTCGTCGGCGGTATCGGCGCGGCGCTGATGGGGCCGACCTGGCAGGCGATCGTGCCGGAGCTGGTGCCGCGCGCCGAGCTGAAAAACGCCGTGGCGCTGAACTCGCTGGGCATCAACATCGCTCGCTCCATCGGCCCGGCGGCCGGGGGGCTGCTGCTGGCCAGCTTCGGCGCCGGCGCGGCCTACGGCGCGGACGTGATGAGCTATGTGCTGGTGATCGCGGCGCTGCTGTGGTGGAAGCGGCCGAAGGTTGAGGACAGCGGCCTGTCGGAACACTTCTTCGGCGCCTTCCGCGCCGGCCTGCGCTATGCCCGCTCCAGCCGCGAGTTGCACGTGGTGCTGCTGCGGGCGGCGGTATTTTTCGCCTTCTCCAGCTCGGTCTGGGCGCTGTTGCCGCTGGTGGCGCGCCGCATGCTGGGCGGCAGCGCCGGCTTTTACGGCGTTTTGCTGGGGGCGGTGGGCGCCGGGGCGATCCTCGGGGCTATTGTGCTGCCGCGCCTGCGCCAGCGGCTGAATGCCGACGGGCTGGTGTTGCTGGCGGCGGTGTTGACGGCGGCGGTGATGGCGGCCCTGTCGCTGGCGCCGCCGCAGTGGCTGGCGGTGGTGCTGCTGTTGGTGCTGGGTGCAGGCTGGATTATCGCGCTGACCACGCTCAACGGTGCGGCGCAGGGCGTGCTGCCCAACTGGGTGCGCGGCCGCGGCCTGGCCATCTACCTGATGGTGTTCAACGGCGCGATGGCGGCGGGCAGCCTGCTGTGGGGGCTGGTGGCGCAGGAGCTGGGCGTGGCCGCCACGCTGCTGGTCGGCGGCGTCGGCCTGTTGGCGGCGGGGCTGCTGTTCCACCGCCTGCGTCTGCCGACCGGTGAGGCCGATCTGCAGCCGTCGAACCATTGGCCGGAACCGTTGGTCAACACGCCGGTCGAAAACGATCGCGGCCCGGTCATGATTCAGGTGGAGTACCGCATCCGCGAACAGGATCGCCCGCAGTTCTTGCGCACGCTGCTGATGCTGGAGCGGGCGCGCCGCCGCGATGGCGCTTACGCCTGGGGCATCACCGAGCATACCGGCGATCCGGAATGCATCATGGAGTGGTTCCTGGTGGAGTCCTGGGCGGAGCATCTGCGGCAGCACCAGCGGGTGTCGCACGCCGACGCCGATCTGCAGCAGGAGGCGCTGCGCTTCCATATCGGCCCGGAGAAACCGGTGGTGCATCACTTCCTGTCGTTGGACAGGCGGCAGGTGAAGCATTAACTGCACGGCCAGGCGGTGAGAAGGTGCTATGCTTTTGGTCGGTTCGGCGGCGCGGCCGCCGTAAGACGAATGTAGTCAGTACAGGGAGACACATTGATGACGGCACCTTCTGCTTTTGCCCGCGAGCTTGGGCTGCGCTATCCGATCGTTCAGGGGCCGATGAACGGCGCGTCGCCGCCGGCGTTGGCGGTGGCGGTGAGCAACGCCGGGGCGCTGGGATCGTGCGCGGCGGCGCTGTTTTCACCGGCGGTGATCCTCGAACGTGTGCAGCAGATCCGCGCGCAGACCGCCGCGCCGTTCAACATCAACCTGTTTCTGCTCAATGAGCAGCACCCGGATCTCGCCGAACTGAAGCGCGCCCAGCACCTGCTGCGGCCGTTCCGCGAAGCGCTGGGGCTGAGCGAGCCGCCGATCCCCACTCAATTCGCCGAAAACAACCGCGACCAGATCGCAGCCTTGCTGGAGGCTGCGCCGCCGGTGGTCAGCTTCACCTTCGGTGTGCTGCCGCGCGCCACGGTCACGCAGTTCAAGAAGGCCGGTTCACGGGTGATCGGCACCGCCACCACGGTGGCGGAAGCCCGCGCCTGGGAAGAGGCGGGCGCCGACTTCGTTTGCGTCTCGGGCTCGGAGGCGGGCGGCCACCGCCCGACCTTCCTCGGCGATATCGAACAATCCTGCGTCGGGCTGATGGCCCTGCTGCCGCAGGTGGTGGCGGCGGTGAAAATCCCGGTGATCGCCGCGGGCGGCATCATGAACGGGCGCGGCATCGCGGCGGCGCAATTGCTGGGCGCGCAGGCGGCGCAGCTCGGCACCGCGTTTCTGTGCAGCCCGGAGTCGGGCATCGCCGAAGCCTGGCGGGCGGCGCTGAGCAACGCCGGCGATGACAGCACGCGCCTGACGCGCGCCTTCAGCGGCCGCCCGGCGCGCGGCATCGTTAATGATTTCATGCGGCAGATGCGCGCGGAAGAGGCGCAGATCCTGCCTTATCCGGTGCAGAATGCGCTCACCGGCGATATCCGCCAGGCGGCGGCCAGGGCCGGGCGCGGGGAGTTTATGTCGCTGTGGGCCGGGCAGGGTGTCGGTCTGGCGCGGCCGATGCCGGCGGCGCAGCTGGTCGCCACCCTGGCGGCGGAGCTGGCAGCGGTGTGACCTCGTCTGCGCGATTTATTGCTGTGGTAATGTAAAAAGACGCCGGGGTGAGGCCTGATAAGAGATGAACAGTCCGGCGTTCGCGCCGGACTGTTGGTTTCTTGGCTAGACGAGAATATCGGCGGAAGCGTCGACATGCCCAACGATTTTAACCAAGAAATCAGGTGATTGATTGCCGGAGAGATTGATGGCCAGATCGGTGAGATTCTGCTGCGCGTCATAATTCAGCGCCGCTTCATATAACGAGCCGCTTAAACTATCCACGAAGTGCAACTCGCCCCCCTCGGCCTTAGCCGTCTGGTTGAGCCACGACAGGTCGATTTTATCCACCGCCGTCTGGAAATCGCGGATCCAATCCGGCGCGGTGGCTTGGCTGTCGCCGGTTTCGCGGAAGACGAAGGTGTCCGCGCCTGCATCGCCCCAGAGCTGATCGGCGCCGCCGGCACCGTAAATGATGTCGTTGCCTGCACCGCCTTTTAGCGTATTGTTCAGCGCGTTGCCCACAAGAATGTCGGCGCCGCTGCCGCCGATGATATTTTCAATCTGCGCGCCGTAGGCGATGGCGATATTCGCCTTCAAGCCGCCTACATCAGAGAATGCGCCTTCGTTAATGTTGATGCGCTGATCCTGGCTGTAGCCTGAAAAATCCAGCGTGTCATTGCCGCCGGCATCCCAGATAGCCGCCACGATTTTGTCCGTGGACGCTTTAACGCTCAGAAAGTCTCTGTCCGTATTCGAGTTGAAACCATAGGTGGTATCGCCGGTGCGCGTGGTGGTATTCGCGCCGTAAAGCTTCTGTATGGCGGTAATATCATCCAGCTGCGGTCCTGATGGCCAAACGCCTTTATAGTCAGCGCTGGTGTATTGTTCGTTAAAATAGCTCATCAAAGAATATTGATGGTCGTCTTCATAATACTTCGCCGAGTTGGCGTAGGTGGGGTAGGTGGCATTTGACGCATCATAATTGCCGGGATGAGAAAGCCCCAACGCATGCCCTATTTCATGGGTAAGCGTATCCCTGGCGTAGTTATTGGTTTGCGGATTGGAGGCGTCGTAGCCGTTATTACCGCTGATCCAAATGGTGCTTTTGAGATTGCTCTGCGTACTTTCATACGAGGTGTAATTGCCCCCGCTGGCCGCCTTATAAAAACCAAACTTTATATCTGCATTTTTCGCGTCGTTGCCTTTAACCTCGGTGAACGTGATGTTGGCCACATCCGACCAGGATTGCAATGAAAGCTTGGTTTGGGCTTGCTGAGCGGCGGTAAGCTGCGTGGCGCCCGTCTTGTCGCTGCCGGTATAGACGGGGAAAGAGTAGGTCAAGGTAGCCGCATGGTCTGTCACGCCTTTGCCATTGGCGGAATAATGGCTTCTCAGCAGCAGATCTGAAACCTCTTGCGTGGTATATGACGGTTTACTGCTCTCCGCGTGATCGCCTCTTTCATAACGGGTTAAATAATCGGAAATCTTATCGGTAGCTAATGACATATCAAACTCCTTTGGACGTTGACAATATTGCACCTAACGCTCTATATGCTCGTACACAGGTTTGAAAATCAGGGATAATTAATGTGATATCATTGGCTTGCCTCCTTGGTCTGGCTTGAATATTGCGTTCAAGCGGAATATATCCTTATCATTAATCACGGTGAGGAATTAATTGTGTACTGTGACTGAGTTAAAGCAGTATAAACACAATTATTTTATTAATGAGTTATTCTTATATGAATCTTTTACATAAGATATGCGTAAAAGGCGTGCTTAAATAACTAGGTGGAATTAAATCTTTATTTAATATTACACTGTGATTGGCTCGCGGAGTTTACGTGATTGATTTATCTTTTTGCTTTTATTTGGCTTTTATCTGTGAATGGCGGTGAGTAGCCGCCATTGCCGCAATGCATATGGGTGGCTACTCGCCGGCGATCGTCATTAATTGAGTACGGGATTATTAAGGGTGCCCGCGTATATCGATTAACTTACCTGATACTTAAAAACTGTAGGTGCCCTGCGCCAGCACGAAGTTCATATCTTTCAGCCCGGCATGTTGCTGCAGGCTGTGGCCGACGTCGAAGTAGACGTAGGCCACCTTGAACTGGAGATCGCTTCTCGGCGTCCAGGTGGTTTCGACCTGGTACTGGTTGCCGATAAAGCGCGAGCCCTGTTCGCTGCCTTTCACCGGGCGCATTGGCCCGAGATAGAAGGCGTCCTCACGGCGTTGCCGCCATAAGGCGTCCCAGCTGAAATCGATGGCCAGGGTTTGCCACGGCGTAATGGTGACCGAAGGATGGATGGCGATCAGGTTAGCCGGCGCCACCAGCCCGTTTTCGGTCAGGTAGGGCAGCTTGGGGTACATGGCGTTGAAGGTGTTGAGCTGCCCATCGTGACCGTTTTTGTCGCCGCTGGCGATGCCAATCTTGCCGCCGAAGCGCGGCCGCCAGCGCCAGTCGCTCACCGTATAGCCGGCGTGCGCCGACGCCGACCAGGCGCGGATATCGCGCTGTTCTGCGCTGCCGAACTGCCAGGCAGCTTCATTATCCCAGTCGAACCCCCGCGCTGCGCCGAAGATGCGTGCGCCGACGGTATAGCGCCGCTCTTGCCCGCTAAGCTGCGCGTAGTGGGCGTCGTTATCCTCAAAGCCAAAGGTGTAGAGATCGAGCGAGGACGCCAGCGGCGTCAGCGGCGTGGTGCCGTACAGTCCCCACACCTTTTGGCTGTTGTCGGTATCGTCATCGAAACTGCCGGTTTTAAGGGTGACGGGATGGCCGATAAAGGCGTCGAGGCGGTTTTTATCCTTGACCCAGCTGGCGCGGATAGCATCGAAGGAACGGCGCACGTTGGGGCCGTCGCGGGTGCCCAGCAGGTGCAGCGAGCCCAGCGCAATCTCCTGGCGGCCGACCCGCAGGGTGCCGAGGCCGTAGGCAGTGGGCAGTTTCATATCTACATAGCCCTGCCCGAGGTAGGCATGATCTTCGTCGGTCGGCTTGCGCCCGCGATCGCGCGGCGTGGCCAGCGACGATCCCACTTGCACATAGGCGCCGAAATAGTCGCCGTAGTCGAGGCGCGCGCCAACCAGCAAGCGCTGCATGAAAGTGTCGTCGCGTCCGCCGCTCAGATCCCGTTGATCCGTCCATTCATAGCGCTCGCGCAGTGAACCGTCGAAAGATAAGGTGGCCGCATCGCCCAACGGGATGTTTTTCCAGGGGGAAGCGGCGGGCTCCGCCGCCAGAGCGGGAAGCGTGGAGAACAGCAACAGTGCGGGTAGCGTGCGTTTCATCATGAATATCCGAAGAAAAAAGCGCGCCGCAGCGCGCCTTGGGTTTATTTGGCCGTCTGGTGAATTTCGGCGATGTAGCCGCCGGGGAAACGTACCAGCGCCGAGGCGCGGCGTTCCGCCGCCGTCGAACGCCACAGCACCTGCGCGCCGCTGGCCGTCGCTTTGGCCAGCGTGGCCTGCAGATCCTCGACGCCATAGCCGGTGCGCTCATGGCCGAACGGATAAGGCAGATGCCCATCGGTGACGAAAATGCGCGTTTTGCCAAAACGCGAGTCCAGTTCGATCTGGCGGATCTTGCCGTTATCGTTGCGGCCGATCGCCGCATCGCTGACCTGCTCGTCGCGCACGACTTTGCCGTGCGAGAACGTCTGATAGCTTTTCAGGAAGTCATCGACGCGGTAAGCGGAGAGATACAGGCGGTTTTCCGGCACGCTCAGCAGCGGCTTGTAGTTGGGCGCCTTGGTGTGCCAATAAAGCTGCATGTTGACGCCGCCGGGCCATTGGATCACCGCGTCGCGCCCAATCGGATCATCGAAGGGGGCGACCAGCACATCGGCGCCGGCGGCCCTGGCCTGCCGGATAGCGGCGTCCATATCCCTGACCAGAAAACCGTTGCGTTCGACGCCGAACGGGTATGGGATCGGCGTTTTGAAATCGAACACCGAGAAGCTGCCGGCCGGCGTCAGTATCAGCTGGGAATAGGTTTCGCTCGGCGTCGGCGTGACGTTGACCAGCACGCGTTCGGTGCGGGTGCCGCCGAAGGTTTTTAGGATGCTGTCGACAAAGGCATCCATCTTGCCGCGTTCGACGTAGACATGGGTGGTGTCATATTGCGGCCCCACGGCGAGAGATGCCGTATCGGCCGCCCATGATACGGCAGGGAGCAGCAGCGCAAGGGCCGATATCCTCAGCCGACGAGAAGAAATACCGATAATGTGTTGCATGATGACCTCCAGGTAGCGGTTATTTTCCTGAGTGCAGCGTAATTTCCTATGAGTTTTCCCGTCGGCTGAAAAATAAAAGCTAAAAACGCAACGCGCGTGATGAAACGCTAAATAGGGGCGAAGTTCTGACGCCCCGGCGAATATGGCGCAGGGGCAGAACATTTATTCTTATTGGTGTAAACGGTGAGGCGCCGGGCCAGCAGGCCCGCTGTCGCTAAGGGACGGCGCTGATAATGCGGCCCGGCTCGTCGCGTGTTGAAGTGAATTGAGGATAATCCATAACGGTGTTCTCCTTGATGGGATATATCGTATTAGCGCGCTGAATTTACGTTCTTCATTGCCCTCTAAATATAAATACAGCATTAAAAGAATTGCCGCCCATCAAATTTTTATATGACTTGTTGAGTAAATACGAATAAGCGGGAAAAGAAATATAGCGACGTGCGCTACGGCTGGCGCTGAGCGGAGGCAGTGTTGCTCTCGGGAGGAAAAACGGCCTGCCGAAGCAGACCGTTGCGGGGAGTTTACGCCAGATCGAAGCGATCGAGGTTCATCACTTTGTTCCAGGCGGCGACGAAGTCATGGGCGAACTTCTCTTGCCCGTCGGCGCTGCCGTAGACTTCGGCCAGCGCGCGCAGCTGCGCGTGCGAACCGAACACCAGATCGACGCGGGTACCGGTCCATTTGACCGCGCCGCTGCGGCGATCGCGGCCTTCGAACAGGCCGTCCTCACCCACCGGGTGCCAGGTGGTGCCCATGTCGAGCAGGTTGACGAAGAAGTCGTTGGTCAGCGCCTGCGGGCGATGGGTGAACACGCCGTGCTGCGTGCCGCCGACGTTGGCGCCGAGCACCCGCAGCCCGCCGACCAGCACCGTCATTTCCGGCGCGGTCAGGGTCAACAGCTGCGCCTTGTCGACCAGCAGCGTTTCGGCCGGCACGCGGTATTTGCCCTTCAGGAAGTTGCGGAAACCGTCGGCGAGCGGCTCCATCGCCTCGAAGGAGTCCACGTCGGTCTGTTCCTGCGAGGCGTCCATGCGGCCTGGGGCGAACGGCACCGTCAGGGTCAAGCCGGCGTTCTTCGCCGCCTGTTCCACGCCCGCCGCGCCGGCCAGCACGATAAGATCCGCCAGCGAGACGCGCTTACCACCGGTCTGCGCGTCGTTGAAGGCGCGTTGGATGCTCTCCAGCTTGGCCAACGTCGCGGCGAGCTGCGCAGGCTGGTTGACCGCCCAGTCCTTCTGCGGCGCCAGGCGAATGCGCGCGCCGTTGGCGCCGCCGCGTTTATCGGAACCGCGGAAGCTCGATGCGGAAGCCCAGGCGGTGGAGACCAGCGCGGACACCGGCAGGCCGGAGGCCAGCACCTTGCTTTTCAGCGCGGCGACGTCCTGCTCGTCGATCAGCGGATGATCGACCGCCGGGATCGGATCCTGCCAAATCAGCTCTTCCTGCGGCACTTCCGGGCCGAGGTAGCGCGCGCGCGGCCCCATATCGCGGTGGGTCAGCTTGAACCAGGCGCGGGCGAAGGCGTCGGCCAGCTCTTCCGGGTGTTCATAGAAGCGGCGTGAAATCTTCTCGTAGGCCGGATCGAAGCGCAGCGACAGGTCGGTGGTCAGCATGGTCGGGCGGCGCTTCTTGTTGGGATCGAAGGCGTCGGGAATGGTTTCGCCGATGTCTTTCGCCACCCACTGGTGCGCGCCGGCCGGGCTTTGGCTCAGCTCCCATTCGTATTCGAACAGGTGGCGGAAGAAGTCGTGGTTCCACTGGGTCGGGGTGGTGGTCCAGGTCACTTCCAGGCCGCTGGTGATGGCGTCTTTGCCGACGCCGGTGCCGAAGGTGCTGTGCCAGCCGAGGCCCTGCGACTCCAGTCCGGCCGCTTCCGGATCGGCGCCGACGTGAGACGCCGGGCCGGCGCCGTGGGTCTTGCCGAAGGTGTGGCCGCCGGCGATCAGCGCCACGGTTTCTTCGTCGTTCATCGCCATGCGGGCGAAGGTTTCACGGATGTCGCGCGCGGCGGCCACCGGATCGGGGTTGCCGTCCGGGCCTTCCGGGTTGACGTAGATCAGGCCCATCTGCACCGCCGCCAGCGGGTTTTCCAGATCGCGGTCGCCCGAGTAGCGGCTGTTCGGCCCGCCGCTCAGTTCCAGCCAGATCTTCTCAGACCCCCAGTAGACGTCGTCCGGCTCCCAGGTGTCGGCGCGGCCGCCGGCGTAGCCGAAGGTTTTGAAGCCCATCGATTCCAGCGCCACGTTGCCGGTCAGGATAATCAGATCGGCCCAGGAGATGTTGCGGCCGTATTTCTGCTTGATTGGCCACAGCAGGCGGCGCGCCTTGTCGAGACTGACGTTGTCCGGCCAGCTGTTGAGCGGGGCGAAGCGCTGTTGGCCTTCGCCCGCGCCGCCGCGGCCGTCGCCGATGCGGTAGGTGCCGGCGCTGTGCCAGGCCATGCGGATGAACAGGCCGCCGTAGTGGCCGAAGTCCGCTGGCCACCATTCCTGCGAGTCGGTCATCAGGGCGTGCAGATCCTGTTTGACCGCCGCCAGATCGAGGCTGTTGAAGGCATCGGCGTAGTTGAAGTCTTTATCCATCGGATCGGACAGGGGGGAGTGCTGATGCAGCGGTTTCAGGCTGAGCTGATTAGGCCACCAATCCTGATTGGTGGGGCCGTTCTGCGGTGCGGGCTGCTTGCCGCCCGAAAACGGGCATTTGCTTTCAGTTGTCATAATGCGCTCTCTGCTTCCGTAAAGATGCTCCAGCCGCCGGGCGTGGAGCGGTTAACAAGGCATGCGGGTAAGGCTTGCGTCGGGTGTTGCGCTAAATAACTGAACTCAATCGATTTACGTCACCCCCGTCGCCAACGGACAAAGGGTGACTCATGGCTAAGCTTAGTCAGCGGCGGCGGAGAGATAAAATAGGAATGAGTGAATATTGTGATAGCTTGCGGCGATTCATGGCTGTGCTATTGATTGTCAGCACACCGCTTTATCGGCGCCGCAACATGAACGTGAGCACCGCGTCCGCCAGTTTGCCGAACGGCGCGCGCAGCAGGCCGGTAAAGTGCCAGCGGCTCTGGATGAAAACGCCCTTGGCGTGGCTCAGCGCCCGAAATCCTTCGATGCCGTGACAGGCCCCCATGCCGCTGGGGCCGATGCCGCCGAACGGCAGATCGTCCTGGGCGAAATGCAGCAGGGTGGCGTTGACGCTGACGTTGCCTGAGGTGGTGTGCTTCAGCAGCCGATCCTGCTGCGCGCCTGCCGGGCCAAAGTAATACAGCGCCAGCGGGCGCGGCCCGGCGTTGATAACGTCGATCGTTTCATCAAAGGCGGCGTAGGTGCGCACCGGCAGCAGCGGCCCGAAGATCTCTTCTTGCATGATCCGGCTGTCGTCGGGGGCGCCGACGATCAGCGTGGGAGCCAGGGTTTTCGGCCGTTCAGACGCCGAGTCCGGGCGATGGCCGACCGGAATGATTTGCGCGCCCCGCGCCTGGGCATCGGCCAGCAGGTCTTGCAAACGTTGATAGTGCCTGTCGCTGATGATGGCGCCGTAGTCGCTGCCCGTCGGCCCTGTGGGGTAAAACGCTTTGACCGCCGCGTCGTAGAGCGCAATGAAGCTCTCCACATCGTTCTGATGGATCAGCAGGTAATCGGGCGCGATGCAGGTTTGGCCCGCGTTCGACAGCTTGCCGAACGCCAGGCTGTTGACGTCTCTGGCGGTGAGCGCGCCGGGCGCCACGACGGCAGGGCTTTTGCCGCCCAACTCGAGCGTCAGCGGCACCAGATTTTTAGCGGCCGCCTGCATGACCTGACGGCCGATCGCCGTACTGCCGGTGAACACCAGATGGTCGAACGCCAGCTCGCTGAATCTGGCCCCGATCTCCGGCCCGCCGGTCACCACGGCGATCTCGTCGGCGGGAAACTGCGCCGCCAGCATCGTCTCGATGAGCTGGCTGGTATGCGGCGTGAGCTCCGAAGGTTTCAGCATCACGCGGTTGCCGGCGGCCAGGGCGGTGGCCAGCGGGATGAAGGTCAACGATAAAGGGTAGTTCCACGGCGTCATGACGCCGATCACGCCCTTGGGCTGATATTGCACATAGGCGCGCGCAGCCTGGTACGGCAGGGCGACGTGGCGGCGCTCCGGCTTCATGAAGCGTTTCAGGTTGCGCAGCAGGTAATCGATCGCCTGCACAGTGACCAGAATCTCCAGAATGTCGGTCTCGTAAGGCGAGCGGTGGCCGAAGTCCGCGCTGACGGCCGCCGCCAGCGCGCCGCGCTGGGCCAGAATGGCGCTCCGCAAGCGGCGCAGGGCGGCCTTGCGCTGATCCATCGTCGGCGCGCCGTCGCGCAGGAAGGCGTGGCGCTGGGCGGCAAGCCGTTGCTCTATCGTCGTGGCGGTGTCATCTCCTTGCACTTGAATACTCCTGATGCCGATCGAAAGCGGGAATGCGGTTTGCCGAATTGGGTTTGACCTTAAAGTGAGCTTTAAACCTATACTCGTTAAACGATCAACGCAAGATCGTCGGCCAGCCGGGATGAGGGAGCCAGAGATCCCGGCGCCGCGCGCAGTATAAACCTTCTTTTTTAACCATAGTGTAAATGGGAGAAACGACATGGGTTATGTAACGACCAGCGATGGCGTCGAGATTTTCTACAAGGATTGGGGCCCTAAAAACGGCAAGGTTATCTATTTCCACCACGGCTGGCCGCTGTCCAGCGATGACTGGGATGCCCAGATGCTGTTCTTCGTGAACCAAGGGTTCCGCGTGGTTGCGCACGATCGCCGCGGCCACGGCCGCTCCAGCCAGGTGTGGGAAGGGCACGACATGGACCACTACGCCGATGACGTCGCCGCGGTGGTGAAACACCTGGGCGTACAGGGCGCGATGCACGTGGGCCACTCGACGGGCGGCGGCGAGGTAGTGCGCTATATCGTGCGCCACGGCGAGGACAAGGTGTCCAAAGCGGTGTTGATCAGCGCGGTGCCGCCGCTGATGGTGAAAACCGATGCCAATCCGCAGGGCACGCCCAAAGCGGTGTTCGATGATTTCCAGGCGCAGCTGGCCGCCAACCGGGCGCAATTCTATTACGACGTGCCCGCCGGCCCGTTCTACGGCTATAACCGTCCGGGCGCCAAACCGTCGGAGGCCATTATCTGGAACTGGTGGCGCCAGGGCATGATGGGCGGCGCCAAGGCGCACTATGACGGCATCGTCGCCTTCTCGCAGACCGATTTCACCGAAGATCTCAAGAAGATCGCCATTCCGGTGTTGGTGATCCACGGCGACGACGATCAGGTGGTGCCTTATCAGGATTCCGGCGTGCTGTCGGCCAAGCTGGTGCAAAACGGCACGCTGCATACCTACAAGGGCGCTCCGCACGGCATCCCGACTACCCACGCCGATCAGGTCAACGCCGATCTGCTGGCGTTCGTGAACAGTTAAGCGCGAACAAGCACTTTGCTCCGCCCTGAGTGGGCGGGGCTTTTTTCATTGCGATGAGGAACGCCAATGCAAACGATCCTGGGCGCCAGTGGCCAGATCGCCCAAGAGCTGGCGCGTGAACTGAAGCGCGCGTACACCGATGATTTAAGATTGGTCAGCCGCAACCCGAGGAAGGTCAACGACAGCGATACGCTGGTTGCGGCCGATCTGCTCGATGCACAGCAGACCCTGACGGCGGTGAAGGGCAGCGAGGTGGTGTATTTCGCCGCCGGCCTGCCGCCGGATTCGGCGCTGTGGGAGCGGCAATTTCCGACCATGCTGCAGAATGCGCTGGACGCCAGCCGTACCGCGGGCGTGCCCTTTGTCTATTTCGACAATACCTATATGTATCCGCAGAACGGCGAGCCGCAGACGGAATCGACGCCGTTCGCGCCTCGGGGGCGCAAGGGACGGGTGCGCGCTCTGATGACCGAGAGGGTGCTCGACGAGATGAAGCGGGGGCAGATCCCCGTGCTGATCGGCCGTGCGCCCGAGTTTTATGGGCCGGGGAAAACGCAGAGCTTCACCAATGCGCTGATCGTCGACAGGCTGAAAGCGGGGGAAAAACCGCGCGTGCCGGTTCGCGATGACAGGCTGCGCACGCTGATCTGGACGCCCGACGCCAGCCGCGGGTTAGCTCGGCTCGGCAATACGCCCGACGCGTTCGGCCAGACGTGGCATCTCCCATGCTGCGACGAGCGGCTCACCTATGCGCAGTTCGCCGCCTTGGCTTGCGAGGTGTTTGGGAAGGACATTTCATATTCCGTTATCGGCAAATGGGCGTTGATCGCCGCAGGGCTGTTTTCGTCCGGGGCGCGAGAGATGCGCGAGCTGCTGCCGCGCTACGAGCACGATAACCTGTTCGACTCGACCAAGTTCAAACAGCGTTTTCCCGATTTCGCCGTCACGACGTATCGCGCCGGGCTGGAAACGATTTGGCGGGAGTGGAAGAACGCGCAAGCGCGACGTTAAGGCATCTGTCGCGCCATGAGCAGGCGCATTCGGCACCCTGTCATCACTCTGCCCTCATGATCCTCTCACACCGTCTCGATCGGCGCGAGCGAGCCTCGTCCTTCTCCGGGCGGGGCTTTTTATTGGCTATGGTACCCCGCTTGAGCGCCGCCAGCGCGAGGGTGATTGAGGGATATCCCTCATTGCGGCCCTGCCGGCGGTTATTTAAGCTGAATGGGCAATGCAACGGTGAATATGGAGATAATCATGACTGATTCAGTGTCCAACGATCGTAATCCCACCCCGGATGTGGCGGAAGACAACGCGTTCTTCCCATCCCCTTACTCCCTCAGCCAATACACCTCGTCCAAAACCGACTTCACGGGCGCCAGCTACCCGAACGCCTATCGCGGCGGCAAGTGGAAGGTGCTGATGATCGCCTCGCAGGAGCGCTACCTGCTGATGCAAAACGGCAAGTTCTTCTCCACCGGCAATCACCCGGTCGAGATGCTGCTGCCGATGTATCACCTGGATCTGGCCGGTTTCGAGATCGACATCGCCACGCCGTCCGGCGATCCGGTGAAGCTGGAGATGTGGGCGTTCCCGCATGAAGATGAAGCGGTCAAGACCACCTACGAGAAGTACCGCAGTCAACTCAAGCAGCCGAAAAAGCTGACGGAAGTGGTGAAGGATCTGGATGGCGGCAACTACCTCGGCGTTTTCATTCCCGGCGGCCACGGCGTGCTCAACGATATCCCGTTCAGTGAAGAGGTGAAAAAGACGCTGCACTGGGCACATGACCACGATCGCTACGTGATCTCGCTGTGCCACGGGCCGGCCGGTTTGCTGGCGGCGGGCATCGGCGAGAGCAAAGACGATTTCCTCTATCGCGGCTATGAGATGTGCGTGTTCCCGGACTCGCTCGATACCGGCGCCAACATCGATATCGGCTATATCCCCGGCCCGATGCCCTGGCTGGTGGGCGAACGCCTGCGCGAGTTGGGCGTTAAGATCGTCAACGCCGACATCACCGGCAAGGTGCATAAAGATCGGCGCCTGCTGACCGGCGACAGCCCGCTGGCTTCCAACAACCTCGGCAAACTGGCGGCAGAAACGCTGCTGGCCGACGTCGCCGCGCGATGAGCGACGAGATCGCGCAGCGCGCTTTCCAGACGGCGTTGGCGATGGACCACGAGCGCACCTTGTCCGCCATTCAGGGGCGGGTTCGCGCCTTCGCCGCGCCGTTCGGTTTCAACCGCTTTGTGCTGTTTTCCGCCTCCGCGGCGGCGGAGGCGGGGATCGAGCATATTTATTGGGTCGAAGGCGACTGGTTCGGTGAGGGGGAGGCGGTCGATGCGCTGACCTACGTGCGGCACTGCCCGGTGACCCGGCACATGCTGCGGGCCGCCGAACCGTTCTTCTGGACCAAAACCCGGGCGCAGCAGGGCGAGCGCTACCGGATTGTGCGCACGCCGCGCGGCGCCGGTCTGCACGGCGTGCAGATCCCGGTATTCGGCCCCGCCGGGTTGGAGGGGGCGGTCAGCCTGGGGGGCGAGCGCATCGACGCCTCGCCGCCGGTGCGGCTGGCGCTGTCGCTGGTGGGCGCGGCGGCTTTTCTGGCGGCGCGGAGGCTGTTCGAACCTGCTGCCGGTGAGGGGGAGGGCCGGCTGTCGGCGCGCGAGCGCGAGGTGCTGAGCTGGACCGCCATTGGCCGGCGGCAGGCGGATATCGCCGCGATGCTCGGCCTGTCTGAACGCACGGTGGAAAACCACCTGCGGCGCATTCGCCAACGTCTCGGCGCCGCCACCACCGCGCAGGCGATCAGCGTGGCGATCCGCCTGGGAGAAATCGCCCCCGAGAGCCGTTAGCCCGCCGCCATTTGCCGCAGCAGCCATGCGCGCAGCGCCATGATATCGGGGCGCTGCGCGGTCTCTTCGGTGGCCACCAGATAATAGTTGGCGCCGGGCAACGCCATCTCGAACGGTGCGGCCAGCACGCCGCGCTGCAACAAATCGCGCGCCAGCAGCCGGCTGGCGATCACCACCCCCTGGCCCGCCACCGCCGCCTGCAGCGCATGGGTCTCGTCGCTGAAGGTCAGCCCGGCTTCCACGTTCAATCCTTCCGGCCCGTAGCGCCGCCGCCAGTTCTCCCAGGTCGGTGAGTCGGCGGGCACCTGCCGATGCTCCACGTGAAACAGCGTCACCCGCAGCAAATCTTCGATGCGCTCCAGCGCCAGCGCCGGGCTGGCCACCACGATAAAGCGATCCTCATGCAGCAGGGTGCAGTGCAGATCGCTTTCCGGCGTTTCACGGTAGCGGATGGCGACGTCCACGGTGCGCTGGCTGAGATCCACCCGCTCGACGCTGGTGTGCAGGCGCAGATCGATGGCGGGAAACTCCGCCTTGAAATCCGCCAGGCGCGGCACCAGCCAGTGGGTGAGAAAGTTGGAGGTGGTGGTGACGGTCAGCGCCGGCGGCTGCCGGGCGCGGGTGATTTGGGCGACGGACTGCTCCAGCGCGGCGAAGGCGCGCTGGGTGCCGGCATACAGGATCTCGCCAGTCTCGGTCAGGCTGACGCCCTGCGCGCTGCGCTCGCACACCCGGCATGCCAGCACCGACTCCAGCAGTTTGATCTGATGGCTGATCGCCGTTGCGCTGACGCCCAGCTCCTCGGCGGCCAGTTTGAAGCTGCGGCAGACGGCCACGGCGTGGAAAGCGCGTAGCGCGCCCAGCGGAGGCAAACGGGTTTTTCTCATGGCTGAATTATTCTCATCCAAGGCTGAAAACTATGAGTTTGTCTGACCGATTATACAAGAGATAGGCTACTGACATGTGAACAGGGAAATGAATTTATTTCATCATTTCCATCATGTCGGAGTGAACGATGAGCCTCTATATCAACAACGGCGCCCTGGGCGCCATGGAACACACGGGAACGGCGGCGAGCGCCCTGGCGCTCAGCGTGCCGGTCGCGGCGGGCGCCTTGCTGCTGAAGACCGAAAATCTGCTGGGCATCGGCGCCACCCTGATGCTGCTGACGGCATTGGCGCTGGCGTTTCTCGGCGGCGCCGCGCTGGCCCGCTGGCGGACGCTGCGGAACCGGCCTGCGCTGGCTATTCTCCGCCACGGCTTTTTACTGGCGGCGGCGGGATGGCTATTGATGCTGCTGATGCTGTTCGGCGGCCACGGCTGGCCGGCCCTGCTGCCGGGCCTCGCCCTCGGCGGCCTGGGCCAGGGCGTCGCCTACCGCACTGCAGTGGGGGAGAAAGCGGCGTTCGCCGTGGCGTGCAGGCTGACGACGGTGGTGACTCTCGTAGCCGTAGTGGTTGCCGTTTCGCTGGTGCAAACCTATGCCGCGCCGGGCGTGAGAGGGAGCTGTTTCGCGCTGGCGTTGCTGGTCGATCTGGCCTTGCTGGGGGCGTTGATGGCGCGGATTGCGGAGCGTGACAGGGAGTGAGCCGCGCCGCAGGTAAACAGCCCGCCGGTAAACCCGGCGGGCTTCGCTTAGGCGGCCGCCAGCTCTTGCGGGGCAATGGTTTGCAAACCGACAAGCTGAATGGCCGGCTGCTCCAGATTGATGCCAAAGTATCCTTGATCCCAATTGTAGATATTGACGACGTGCTGATTGAGCGCGCTTTCGCCCTGCATGAATATCGATAGATCCTGCGTATGGGTTTGCGCGTTGTAGTTCAGTGAGAAGCTGCTGTTTGATCCTTCGGCGCCGAAGGCCAGCAGGTGGTTATCGATAGACAGGGAGGAGGCCTGTAAAAAGCCCAGCTCGAAGCTGTCGTCGATGTAGATATTGTGGGTCTGCTTCAAGGGAATGTTCAGCAGGCTGTTGGGGAAAGGCACATCGTTGGATAGCATGCTCAGGTTCACGCCGAGATAATCCTGCGGCGCGCTCCCTCCCGGCGCAGTGGTATAACCGTGCTCGAAACGAATCTCGCTGGAGCCTTTGCCCAGGTTGACCTCCAGACCGTTGGCCGGCGTCAGCACCCGATCGTTAAAGGTGACGTTGTCCTTAAAGTCGGTCAGTTTCACCGCTTCGATGTTGTACAGCCCGTCCTTAAAGCCATACAGCCCGATGCCGTTTTTCTCGATTACCCCGCGCCCGCCATAGCTGCCCTGGGCGTCAAACTTCAGGTTTACCCCGTGCGACAGGCTGGAATAATCGACCGTATCGTGGCCGCTGCCGCCGTCGATCACCGTCCAGCCGTAGTTGCCGGCGTTGTTTTGCCAGCCGCGCGGCACGCTGATGGTGTCGTCGCCGCTGCCGGTGTTAACGGCGATATTGCCGAACGCCAGCGTGAAATCATCATCATGCAGCGTACCGACGCGGTACAGATTCGGCGTGGACAGCACGTCGGCAATGTCGTTGAAAATCGCCGAGCCGATGTCCAGCTTGCCGGGGATAATGCTGCCGCCGCCGGTCACGCTGCTGCCGTAGGACTCAGTGTAGAAATCACGCGCCGCCTCGGCGGCCAGGCGGATGGTCTCGTGGCCAATGCCGAGGGTGGTCAAATAGGTGGGCACTTCGCCCGCCAGCAGCGTTTCAACCACGTAACTGAGGTTTTTCATCTGCATGGAGACCTGCGCCGCGGCAATCAGATCGTAAGTCCCGCCTTCCACCTTAAAGGCCGAGGTGTCGTTGGTCGCCACCCATTCGGTAAAGAACGAGGTGTCGCCTAAATAGGAGAACAGCGTGGTGCCGGCCCAGGGAGAATAGTTGGGGGCACCGGTCGAGGAGGCGTCGGTGAACACTTCGGACGCCGCCGCACCGGCGTCGATCAGGCCAACCTCGTGAATATCCGGCACTTTGGCGCTGGTGGGCGGGGCATCCGGCAGCGGCGCATTGGGATCGCTGCTCAGATCGACGCCAAACAGCGTTTTGGCGAAGTTTTTGGCGATGTTGTCGGAGGCATTCTGAATGCGCGCCTCCCAGTCATCGGGCACATGCCCGGTGCGCAGCTCATACTGCAACTTGGTTTGGTCGCGAATGTAATGGGCAAACGCCCCCTGATTCGAGTTCACGCCATAGGCGCCTTTGATCCAGGTATACACCGCGATATCCACGCCATCAATGGGTTGGTTGGCATGGTTGGGATCGGTGAGCGCATCGACGGATGCGGCATACACGGCCGGCCAGTCGCCGGCTTTGGCGGCCTCCCAAATCGCTTGCAGTTTTTCTCGGTCGGTAATGACGTAAGCCATATAAACACTCCTTGTTGCTGAGAGATTGCTTTGAAATTCAACATGATGAATGGAAGCGCGCGATGGAATAAACCGAAACCCAAACAGCCAGAAACGCGCATGCCGCGAGCCGCAGCGAACGATGGGCGGCAGGCGCCCATAGCGAAAGGATAGACGCAACTTGCCGAGCGCGAACAATTCGCTTATCGATTGTTTTTACAGGATTATTGCTGTAAATCGGCGGGTTAACCCGCGTATTGGCGTCAGGAAGGGATATCCGTCAGCTGGGTTAGGAATCTTCTTGGATAAAAGAGTGGGTTTCGCTGGTGGGGCCAAGCGTCGGCGTTATGGCGGTGGCTGCCGCTTTGCGGGTTCACACCGACGGCAACGCAGGAGGGCGATTTCTCTCTGGCGCTGCTGGAGTGTGGAATGGGGGGGAATGCTGGAGTGGGGACTCTGGCGGTCGGTTTTGTGCCAGAAGCGGACATTGATGATGTGAAGATATATAGTGGTAGATTGCCTATCGATAGTTGATATTACCCGAGATTGTCTCCGAAAATTATGATTAACGGATTGCTGATCAGTCGGATCCTAGCAAAAGACTCATATCAAAACCAGTTATCCGAAAACCAAATTCTTTATATAATTTCAAAGCCCTTTGATTGTCCGGTGACACTCTGAGTTCCACCTCATATGCGCCCTGTTGAGTCAGCTCATTCAGGAATGCACGGATAAAATCCCGACCCATTCCCTTACCCTGAAATTCTGGGAGAAGCATTATATCTGACAAAAAGGCTGAGTTATCTTCCAGGCTGAACCACAGATATCCCGCAGCCTGACCGTCATGTTCATAAGTTCTAAAATGGTTATTCTGAGTATTGATACCCGCTGGCAAGGCTGCTTTAAATGATTTCGACGCCTCTATCTGGGCTTTTTTACGACTGTATCGATGATTTGCCATCAGGTCTTCAACATAGTCATTTAAAGAGAGGCCCCCCCAGAGGCCAAATTCGTCGTCATGCATGGGCCTATAAATTGATTTGGGGATTTTTGACTGTTTTGTTTTCAATTTACTGTCTCATTCTTAATAGCAACGTAACGCATACTTAGTACTACTCTACCGAATTATTCGCCGATTCAGCATGATAAAATTATATCATATAGCTTTGTCAACTGAGCGTAATTTTGCTGACGCCGAAGTCTGCACTTCGCTCAAAGCAGACCCAATGACCACGTAGCCTGTCCGTTGCGTGCCAGAAGCGGACGTTCACGTCCGTTCTTGAAATATTGGCCCGATAATTCAGCGTTAAATTTTCCGGTTAATACGCAACGCATCCACAACGAGTGAAAACGCTGGGGAAGGCTGTTTACGGCTGGGATAATAAAGATAGTAGCCGGGAAAAGGACGGCACCATTCTTCAAGCACGCGGATCAGTTTTCCTTCCTGCAGATGTGTGCCGAACTCCTCTTCAGGTAAAAAGGCAATGCCCAGTCCGGCAAGAGCTGCGTCAACGACGTGTTCCGATGTGTTAAACGTCATTTGCCCTTCAACCCGAACGTGAAATTTACCGTTTTCCTGCTCAAACTCCCAGGCGTAAATTTTCCCCGATTGAACCATGCGCTCATTAATACAGCAGTGTTGCATCAGATCGCGTGGCGTCTGAGGGGCGGCGCACCGGGCAAAATACTCAGGGGAAGCTACAGCCGCCATGCGCAGTTTCGGGCCAATGGGTACGGCTATCATATCTTTGTCGATAGTGTCTCCGAGCCGCACGCCGGCATCAAAACGGTCCGCCACGATATCCCGGAACCCGTGGTTGGCATCAAACTCAATATGAATATCAGGATATTCGCGTAACAGTGGTGTCAGCTTTGGCAGCAGCGTGGTCTTCAGAACATTAGGTCCACATATAATACGGACGGTCCCCGCAGGTTTATCACGCAGTGCCGTCAGCATGTCCAGCTCGGCTTCAATCTCATCAATACGATGGCCCACAGACTGCAGCAGGCGTTCCCCGGCGGCGGTCACTGACACGCTGCGCGTGGTTCGCGTCAGCAGGCGGATTTGCATCCGTTCTTCCAGCCCGGAAATCGCCTGGCTCAGTGCGGGCTGGGTCACGCCGAGCTGGGCGGCAGCGCGCGTAAAGCTGCCCTCACGCGCCACGGTGACGAAAGAGAGTAAGTCGTTGAGATTGCGTCTGGCCATGCTCGTTTCTGGTCCATTTATAAATTTTACTTATAAGGGTATTAAGTATTCATTAGCTAGTTAACCCGCTGCATATTGGTAACAATAATGCGATGAAAAAGTCAACGCTAACCCTTATGCAAAACGCTTACTGCAGAACATCACTGCTGCTCCTTGCCGGCCTGCTTTTCGTCACGCAGTCCGCTATGGCGGGTGACAACGACCGGGGAGTGGCGCAGGAGACGCTTATGAAAATTGAGATCATTGTGGAGGGAGAAACCGCCACCGCCACCCTCTTTGATACGCCGACAGGCCGGGACTTTGCGTCTTTGCTTCCCCTCAGCCTGACGCTGGAAGACTATGACGATATTGAGCGTATAAGCGACCTGCCGCGCAGGCTTTCCACGGTGCAGGCACCGGACGGCATGACGCCGGAAGCCGGAGATATCACTTACTACGCGCCCTGGGGCAACCTGGCGATTTTTGCCCAGGGCAGGGCTTACGCCCGTTCACTGATCCCGTTAGGGAAAGTGGATTCCGGACTGCCGGTCCTGCAGCGCCACGGACCTCTTGCGGTGCAGATCAGGGTCGCCAACTGACCCGCAGCACCTTCCGTACCGCGATTATCCCCCTTATCCCGTCTCCGTATGCCGTTTCAGCTCTTCCTGCAGCGCTGAAGGCTCCGGGGCACAGACTTCATGTTATCTACTGAAAAGAAATCCCTGAATGAGTAATAAGACAGACGAAAACAGAAAAAAAAACACCGGAAGCGGGAAACAGCCTGCGCACTGGAGTGGTGTCTTTGCCATGACGCTGTGCGTCTTCGCCCTGATCGCCTCCGAATTCATGCCGGTCAGCCTGCTGACACCGATGGCGCAGACCCTTCGTGTCACCGAAGGCATGGCCGGACAGGGCATCGCCATTTCCGGGGCATTTGCAGTGGTAACCAGCCTGTTTATTTCCGTGCTGGCAGGCACGCTTAACCGGAAAACGCTGCTGCTCGGCCTGACCTGCATGATGGCAATTTCCGGTGCTGTTATTGCGATGGCACCCAATTACCTGACCTATATGGCGGGCAGGGCTCTGATTGGCATCGTAGTCGGCGGGTTCTGGTCGATGTCGGCAGCCACGGCGATGCGTTTGGTTCCGGTGCACCGAGTTCCGCTGGCGTTGGCCATTTTTAACAGCGGCAATGCACTGGCCACGGTCATCGCGGCCCCTTTGGGCAGTTGGCTCGGTTCGGTGATCGGCTGGCGCGGGGCCTTCTTTTGTCTGGTGCCGGTCGCGATCGCCGCGTTTATCTGGCAGTTGTTCAGCCTGCCCTCCATGCAGGTCACCCGGCAGAGTAACGGTGCCAGCAATGTCTTCACGCTGTTTCGCCGTCGAGTGGTCACGTTAGGCATGCTGGGCGTCGGCATCTTCTTTATGGGGCAGTTCACGCTCTTTACCTACATCAGGCCTTTCCTTGAAACGGTGACGAAGGTGGATGCTTCAGTGGTCACCCTAATCCTGCTGGTTATCGGTGTCGCGGGTTTCATCGGCACCACGCTGATTGGCAGAGTGCTGAAACGCGGCTTCTACTCGACCCTGATAGCCATTCCGGTGCTGATGGCCATCACCGCGCTGGTACTGATCGCTTTTGGCAGTCAGGTGGCCATCGTGATGGTGCTGCTCGGGTTGTGGGGGCTGATTTCTACCGGTGCGCCGGTGGGGTGGTGGGCCTGGGTACCGCGTATCTTTCCGCAGAATGCCGAAGCCGGCGGCGGGCTGATGGTGGCAATGGTCCAGTTATCCATTGCGCTAGGTTCAACGGTAGGGGGGCTGCTTTTCGATCACCACGGCTACCAGAGCACTTTCTTGGCCAGCGTCACGATGCTGCTTATCGCGGCCGGGCTGATTTTCCTGACCTCACGCGCAGACACCTCTGCCAGAGACCATTCATAAACCCTGGAGTTATGTCATGACAGGTAAAGCTTACGGTGCCCATGCGGGCACACTGCCGCTGGAGCCGATGGATATCACCCGTCGCGCCTCCGGCGCCCGTGATGTGCAGATTGATTTCGCGTTCTGCGGCGTCTGCCATTCGGATAACGCCACCCTGGCTTAATGATAAGGAGACCATCATGAAAAAATTTACGTTAGCGCTGGGGCTGTTGATCAGTGCATTTGCTTCCTCTGCGGCGGATATGTCCCGTGGGGCCGATAATTTTTATAAAAGCGATAAGGTGACGCAGCAAAAAGTCACCTTTAAAAACCAGTATCAGATGGCCGTGGTCGGCAACCTGTTTATCCCGAAAAAGATGAACCAGAATACCCGACACCCGGCGATCGTCGTTGGTCACCCGATGGGAGCCGTTAAGGAACAGAGTTCGAATCTTTATGCGCAGAAGCTGGCGGAGCAGGGGTTTGTCACGCTGGCTATCGATCTCTCTTTCTGGGGCGAAAGCGAGGGCAAACCGGGGCACCTGATTTCACCGGAAATCTACACAGATGATTTCAGCGCGGCGGTTGATTATCTAAGCACACAGCCGTTTGTTGATCCGGATAGCATCGGTGTATTAGGTATCTGCGGCAGCGGAAGTTTTGTTATCAGTGCTGCCAAGATTGACCCGCGTATGAAAGCTATTGCCACCGTCAGCATGTATGACATGGGGGCTGCATTTCGCAACGGCCTCAACCATTCCCAGACGCCGGAACAACGAAAGGCCTTTATCCGGTCAGCCACAGAGCAGCGTTTAGCAGAGTTTCAGGGAGGCGAGACGGCCTACATTCCCGGTACCGTGAATACACTGGACGCTTCAACGCCGGATATTCAGCGTGAGTTTTTCGATTTCTACCGCACCGAACGCGGTGGTTACACCCCGAAGGGTGAGAAAGAAGCACTGACGACGAAACCGATGTTGAGCAGTATCGGCAAGTTTATGAACTTCTATCCGTTCAACGATATTGAAACCATTTCACCGCGTCCGATGCTGTTTATCACCGGCGATCGGGCTCACTCAAAAGAGTTCAGCGAGGATGCATTCAAACGCGCCGGTCAGCCTAAAGAGCTTTATGTCGTACCGGGCGCAGGGCATGTCGATCTCTATGATCGTACCGACGTGATCCCTTTTGACAAACTGACAGACTTTTTCCGTAAGAACCTGCAATAACACGTTCAGTTAAGGAGCATCTGACATGAACTATAAACATCTGGGTCGTACCGGCCTGCGGGTGAGCCGCATCGGTCTCGGTACCATGAATTTCGGTGAGCTGACGGATGAGCCGGCCAGCTTCAGGATCATGGATGAAGCCGTGGATGCGGGTATCAACTTTTTCGATACCGCTGACGTCTATGGCGGACCGCAGTCACCGGATATGGCAAAGGGGTACGGGACATCCGAAGAAATCATCGGTAACTGGTTGGCGCGCAGTGGCCTGCGTGACCGAATCGTGCTGGCCACGAAAGTTTACCAGCCGATGGATACGGGCCCGAATGACAAATATCTGTCCGCTTACCATATTCGCCGGGCCTGTGAGGCCAGTCTGAAAAGACTGAAAACGGACCATATCGATCTCTACCAGATGCACCATATCGACCGGAACACCCCCTGGGAGGAAATCTGGCAGGCCATGGAACAGCTGATCCGTGAGGGTAAAATCAGCTACGTGGGCAGCAGTAAGTTTGCCGGCTGGGATATTGCCACCGCACAGTGCACGGCTGATGCGCGCAACCTGCTGGGGCTGGCATCGGAACAGAGCCTTTACAACCTGACCCAGCGCACGGTTGAGCTTGAAGTCATTCCGGCACTGCGCCATTACGGCATTGGCCTGATCCCCTGGAGCCCGGTCGGGATGGGGATGCTGGGTGGCGTGCTGAAAAAAATTGCCGATGGCCGCCGGGCAACACCGCAGCTGCAGGCACAAATCAATCGCTTGCGGCCGCAACTGGAGGCCTGGGAAACGCTGTGTGATGAGCTGGGGGAGGCGCCCTCAGACGTGGCGTTGGCCTGGCTGTTGCAGAACCCCGTGGTTACCGCTGTGCTCAGTGGTCCGCGCACAGCTGAACAGCTCCGTCAGAATCTCAATGCCCTGACGTTGTCCCTTTCAGGCGATACGCTCAAAAGACTGGATACCATCTGGCCGGGACCGGGTGGGGAAGCCCCTGAAGCCTACGCATGGTAACCGTTATCCGTGTTAACAATGACCGGCCTTCGGGTCGGTAAGTACGTTATTTCAGTCAAATTTATTTATCACCTGAAGATGTTGTTCTTTGCTTTAATACTTTGATGTCCGCTCTCGCTCATAGCGGACTTTCTCCCCAAGTGCCGATCCGCCTGGCGCCAGAAGCGGACTATCGTTCGCCTGACCACATAAGCCTCAGTGCGATGAAACAAATACCGAGGCAGGCTGCGCGGGCGGAATGGCGAAGTGACGCTGCATGCGTTTTATCTCCTCTGCCGGTGGTAGGCCAAACAGACGTTTGAATTCTCGATTAAATTGCGATGGGCTTTCATAGCCAACGGCGTAACTCGCGGCGGCGGCGGTGATTTGTTGGCGCACCATCAGCATCCGTGCCTGGTGCAGTCGTACCGATTTCACATACTGCATCGGCGGCATCTGCGTTATCGCTTTGAAATGGCTATGAAAGGTCGGCACGCTCATGCCGGCCAGCATCGCCAGCTGCGTCAGCGTTAACGGCTCCGCGTAAGTGGCGTGGATGTGCTGCAACGCTTTACCGATTTTGCCAAACTGGCCCTGTAAGGCCAGCGCGGCACGCATCGCGTTGCCCTGTGCGCCTGTCAGCACGCGGAAATAGAGCTCTCGTACCCGCGCCGGGCCGAGGATCGCCGCCTCAAGCGGGTTGTCCAGGACGTCAAGTAAGCGAAGAACGGCCATTTTTACCCTGTCGTCCATGGGGCTCGACATCATGCTTTGCGGCGCGGCGGGAAGATGCGGGGTGCCATGCTGTTCAATCTGCAACATCAGTTCAGCGGCAAGCTGAAAATCCAGATGCATGTAAATCGCCAGCAGCGGATGCGCTGCCGACGCGTCGGTTTCCATCACAAACGGCACCGGCACCGAAACCGCCAGGTAGTGCTGCTCATCATATAAATAGGTCTGTTGACCGAAATAGCCGCGTTTGCTGCCCTGGCAGACAATCACGATCCCCGGATCGTACAGCACCGGCGTTCTGGCAAGCGGGCGATCGGAACGCAAAATTCGCACATCAGGTAGGGCAGTGAGGTTGTATCCCTCTTGCACCGCAAGTCTATTCATCAGGGCAATCATTTCGGACATCCCGACACCTCATAAAATCAGGCAAGAAAAAGAGAAGATACGGCCTAAAAATGCGGCAGAGCAGAGAATACCATGCAACCTTCATGGTTCATGGGAGTTCTTTTTATGGCATCTGCAAAAACGATTTTAATTACCGGCGTCAGCAGTGGCTTTGGCCAGGCGCTGGCGCGGGAAGCCCTCGCCGTAGGACATCGGGTTGTAGGGACGGTGCGCAACAGCGAAGCACTGCAGGCTTTCGGCGCGCTCGATACGCAGCGGGCTTTTGGCTATCTGCTTGATGTCACGGACGTTGAGCGTATTGATGAGGTGGTTGGAGAGATTGAGTCCGCCGTCGGTCCGATAGATGTGCTGGTGAACAATGCCGGTTACGGCCACGAAGGCATTCTGGAAGAGTCCCCGCTTGCAGAGCTGCGCCGCCAGTTTGACGTCAATGTGTTTGGCGCGGTGGCGATGATCAAAGCCGTGCTACCGGGCATGCGCCAGCGCCGTCGCGGCCACATTATCAATATTACCTCAATGGGCAGCTTCATTACCTTGCCCGGTATCAGCTATTACTGTGGCAGCAAATTTGCACTGGAAGGGATATCAGAAACGTTAAGTAAAGAGCTTGACCCGTTCAACATCTACGTGACCGCAGTAGCGCCCGGCTCGTTTCGAACGGACTGGGCCGGGCGTTCAATGGTGCGCAGCCCTCGCCGTCTCCCGGACTATGACGCGTTATTTGAACCTGTTCGTCAGGCGCGTCAGGAAAAAAGCGGTAAGCAACTCGGCGATCCGATTAAGGCGGCTCACGCCATGCTGGCAGTGATTGAGAGCCGGAACCCACCCACGCATCTGTTGTTAGGCAGTGACGCATTAAGTTTGGTGCGGCAAAAGCTCGAGGCGTTAGGTCAGGAAATTGAACAATGGGAGAAACTTACCCGTTCAACGGATGGCTGACCGGTTTCGGGTAGAGAGTGTCGGGGATACTCGAGCATAGCCGCCCAACAGCAAAAAGCCCGCTTAAGTTTCCTTAAGCGGGCTTCTCTAAATATGGCTCCTCTGACTGGACTCGAACCAGTGACATACGGATTAACAGTCCGCCGTTCTACCGACTGAACTACAGAGGAATCGTTGGAACGGGGCGAATAATAGCGAGGCGCCGTCGGCATGTCAAAGGCGGATTACACATTCTGTGACTGTTTGCTTACAGAATGCGCAACCCGTTGAGTTTTTTGGCAGATTTAGCCCTCTGGCGCCCGCTGCAGGCGCAGCTGATAGCGGTAAACGCCGGCGGTGAGCAGGTAATCCCGGTGCACGCTCGGGCTCCAGGAGTCGTCGCCGCCCACCCCCATGTGGAAGCCGTCCAGATGCAGCCAGGTGCCTGCTTCCGGCTGCAGCAGATGCTGGTGGCTGCAGGCCATCAGCTGTTGCAGGCCGTAGCGGCTGAGCGAGAAGTGGAAGCGGCCGTCGATGCGCCAGCCGCCGTAGCGCAGGCTGCGGGTGTCGCAGCGCAGGCCGTTCTCGCCGGGGAAAATATACGGCGTGTGCAGATCCGCCAGCGGCAGGCGCCAGCGCCCATGCTGCGCGGCCAGGCGGCGATCAGGGTAGTTCTCGTGCGGGCCCAGACCCAGCCATTCCGCCTGCGGCTGCACCGTCGCCAGTTGGCAGTGCAGGCCGATGCGCGCCGGCGGCGGCAGGGCGTCGGCCACCTCGACCTCCACGTTCACGCTCACCGCGCCCAGCGCGTCGAACAGCCACTGCTTGCGGCTGAGCAGTAAAATCTGCCCGTCCACGCCGAACTGGTGTTCGCTCACCACCCGCACGCCGTTTTGCAGCGCATCGGCCTGCAGCCGCGTGCAGCGCTCCTCCAGCCGGTACAGGCCCGCCAGCTTCCAGCGTTCGACCCAGGCGTTGGGATCGATATGGTCCGCCTCGCTGACGCCGATGTCGTTATCGATCGGCGCGCGCGCAAAGCCGTCGCGCAGCGGCGTCAGCAGCTGCGGCTGCTCATTCTGCCACCACTGCGTCAGGTGGCCGCTGCTGCGCTCGAAGCGCCAGCGCTGGTCGCCGTGGGTGAGGGTCAGCCCCTGATCGTCTTCAATCAGCGTGGGCGGCACGCCCTGCGCCGGCGGCGGCGCGGGATGCAGCGCGCGCGGCACCCGCCACTGATCCCAGGCGCAGCGGTGGTGCGCTTCAGACCAGTCGGTGGCCTGCGGTTGCACCACCTCCACGTTCAGCCACAGCTCGCCGGGCTGATGCAGCATCGGCAGCCGGTCGAGCAGGGTGAAGCTAGCGCTGCCCTGCGGCGGCAGCGCCAGATCGAAGCTGCCGCTGGCGCGCTCCACGCCGTCCAGCTCCAGCCGCCAGTTGAGCTGTTCGTTGTCGGTGTGGCGGAACAGGTAATCGCTGGTGACGGTCAGCGTCAGCGAGGCGGCGTCGAAGGCGAAGCGGAACAGTTGCTGCGCCCGCTGCGCTTCGAACAGCGCCGGGTGCGGGGTGCGATCCGCGAACACCAGTCCGTTCAGGCAGAACTGGCGATCGTTGGGGGTGTCGCCGAAGTCGCCGCCGTAGGCCCAGAACTCTTCGCCGCGCTCGTCGCGCTTGATCAGCGCCTGATCGACCCAGTCCCAGACAAAGCCGCCCTGCAGGCGCGGATGTGCGTGGAACGCGCGCCAGTAGCGCTCGAAACCGCCGAAACTGTTGCCCATCGCGTGGGCGTATTCGCACAGGATCAGCGGGCGCTGCTCCTCCGGCAGGCCAATCCACTTGCCGATCGCCCATTTGGGCACCGCCGGGAACGGCTGATCCTGATCCACTCGCGCATACATCGGGCAGATGATGTCGGTAGCGGCAGTGTCGGCGCCGCCGCCTTCATATTGCACCGGGCGGGTCGGATCCTGGCTTTTCACCCAGCGGTACAGCGCGTCGTGGTTCACGCCGTGGCCGGACTCGTTGCCCAGCGACCAGATGATGATGCAAGGATGGTTGCGATCGCGTTGCACCATGCGGGTGACGCGCTCGCTCATCGCCGGCAGCCACAGCGGATCGTCAGCCAGGCGGTTCATCGGCTGCATGCCGTGGGTCTCGATATTGGCTTCGTCCACCACGTACAGCCCGTAGCGATCGCACAGCCGGTACCACAGCGGGTGGTTGGGATAGTGCGAGCAGCGCACCGCGTTGAAGTTGTGCTGTTTCATCAGCAGGATGTCGTGGCGCATCGTCGCCTCGTCCATCACCTGGCCGTGGCGCGGGTGATGCTCGTGGCGGTTAACGCCGCGGATCAGCAGCGGCTGCCCGTTGAGCTTCAACAGCCCGCCGCTGATTTCCACCTGGCGGAAGCCGACGTCATAGGCTTCCACCTCGATAATTTCTCCTGTGGGCGAGAGCAGGGCGACGGTGGCGCGATACAGCGCGGGCGTTTCGGCGCTCCACAGCGCCGGGCGTTCCACCGGCAGGCGCAGCGTGACGCGATCGTCATAGGCGCCGCGCTCGTCCACGATCTCGCTGCCGAGGGGCTGGGTGCGCTCGGCCACCCGCGCGCCGTCGCGCCACAGCTGAACCTGCACCAGCAGCGGGCCGGGCCGGCTGGCGCGCGCCGTCACCACCAGTTCGCCGCGGGTAAAGCCGTCATGCAGCGGCGTAGTGATGCGCACATCGCTCAGGTGCGTGGCGGGTTTGTGCAGCAGGCTGACGTCGCGAAAGATGCCGCTCATGCGCCACATGTCCTGATCTTCGAGATAGCTGCCGTCGCACCAGCGCAGCACCATTACCGCCAGCCGGTTTTCACCCGGCTGCAGCCACGGGCTGAGATCGAACTCCGCCGGCAGGCGGCTGTCCTGCGAGTAGCCGATCCAGTGGCCGTTGCACCATAAATAGAACGCCGAGTTGACGCCGTCGAAGATGACGCGCGTCTGGCCGGCGGCCAGCCAGGCCGGATCGACGTTGAAGGTGCGCGAATAGCATCCGGTCGGATTGTCTTCCGGCACGCGCGGCGGATCGACCGGGAACGGGTAGCGCACGTTGGTGTAAATCGGCGCGTCGTAGCCTGCGAGCTGCCAGTTGCCCGGCACCGCCAGCGGGGCGGCGTCCGGCAGATCTTGCTGCAGCCAGCCTTCCGGCGCCGCCTCTGGGCGCGGGAAGTAGCTGAAACGCCACTCGCCGTTCAACGACCGGCGGCTGGCGCTGGGGGCATCGTCGCGCGCGTCTTCCACCGTGCGCCAGCTGGCGAATGGCGGGTGGGCGTCCAGCCGGCGGTAGTGGGTGCAGGCCGGGTTTTGCCAGTCACGGCGGGCGAGGATCTCGGACAGGGAAGCTAGGGGTTCAGCGGGCATCGGCGATCGTCCAGTCGGCTAGGTGATGCTCACCAAGATGCTGACCGGCGCATAAAAAGTAAAGCGGTTACACGCAACCTTGCAAGGGCGATCAAATAACCGCTAATGCGGCTCGCCGGCACGGTAGATCCGCTGTGGGCGGCCCACCTTGCCGTAAATGATCTCGGCGCGCAGCTGCTGCGCGGCGGTGCAAAACTCCAGATAACGGCGCGCGGTGGTGCGGCTGAGCCCCATTTTTTGCGCAACGCTTTCAGCGGTGTGGCGCGCGGCGGGCTCGGCGAACAGCGCGCGGATCTTGCCGAGCGTCAGCTCGTCGATGCCGGCGGGCAGCGCCGCCTGCTGTTCGCCGCGGGCGTAGGTGTTGAACATCTCGTCAATGCGGCGCTGGTTGAGACGCGCTTTGTCTTTCAGCGCTTCGCGGCGCTGGCTGAAGCGCTGCAATGTCTGGCTCAGCCGGTCATAGGCCAGCGGTTTGATCAGGTAGTCGAACACGCCGTAGCGCAACGCCTCGGCCACGGTGGCCATGTCGCTGGCGGCGGTGATGAACACGATGCCGCCGCGATAGCCGCTCAGCGTCAGTTCGCGCAGCAGGGTGATGCCCTGGCCGTCGGGCAGAAAGTTGTCCAGCAGGATCAGATCCGGCTTGAAGCGTTCGGTCATGGCGCGCGCCTGCGCCAGCGTGCCGGCCAGCCAAATCTGGCGGCAGCCGCCGTTCTGGCGGATAAACTCCGCGTGCATCTCCGCCAGCGGCGTTTCGTCTTCAACGATCAGGATGTTCAGCCATTCCATAGTGCGACCCGTAATTGCAATAAAAATGCTAAGTGAATGTAAGTGAATTGCGGCGCCAAATAAAGATTATCTCAATAATAAACACCATAAGATTAATTAAGTAAATAAAGAACATTAAATAACTTATTAACCGGGATCGGTTTGTGAAATAGGTCAATAATCGGCGTTTTTTTTCTGCTTACCATGGGTTTATTGAATGAGGGGATGATTTTATCTTCATGGTTTTTAAGGTTTTAATTGCCATTTCTGATGTTAATTAAAATGCCTTTTTGTATTTCATTTGTTGTTTGCCAGTTAACCCAGAGAGCGTGTTATGTTAGGCGATGCCGTATTTAATCGGGTAAAGCGATCGGATCATAAAGCGATTTCAGAAATAAGCGCCTTCTTGCGCAGTAACGATCTGAATATCGACACCACGGTTGAAATATTTATTACCGTTACCCAGCACGACAAATTGGTCGCCTGCGGCGGCATCGCCGACAATATTATCAAATGCGTCGCCATCAGCCCGCTGATGCGCGGCGAAGGGTTGGCGCTGGCGCTGGCGACCGAGCTGGTGAACCTGGCCTATGAGCGCCATCACACCCAGCTGTTTATCTACACCAAGGTGCAGAACGAGCCGCTGTTCCGCCAGTGCGGTTTCTACCCGATCGCCACCGTGCCGGGCATCGTGGTGCTGATGGAAAACAGCCCGTGCCGCCTGAAGCGCTACGCCGCCCAGCTGGCGAGCCAGCGCCGGCCGGGCGAGACCATCGGCAGCATCGTGATGAACGCCAACCCCTTCACTCGCGGGCACCAATATCTGGTGCGGCAGGCGGCCAAACGCTGCGACTGGCTGCACCTGTTTCTGGTGAAGGAAAACACCTCGCGCTTCAGCTATGAAGACCGCCGCCGGCTGGTGCTGGCCGGCACCGCCGATATCCCCAACCTCACGGTACACGAAGGCTCGCAGTACGTGATCTCGCGCGCCACCTTCCCCTGTTACTTCATCAAGGACCAGGGCGTGGCCGACGACTGTTACACCGAAATCGATCTGAAGATCTTCCGCCAGTATCTGGCGCCCGCGCTGGGCATTACGCACCGCTTCGTCGGCAACGAGCCGTTCTGCGCGGTGACCGCGAAATACAACCGCGACATGCGCTACTGGCTGGAAACGCCGGCGCTGCCCAGCCCGCCGATCGCGCTGGTGGAAATCGAGCGTTTGCAATATCAGGGCACGGCGATCTCCGCCTCCTGGGTGCGCAAGCTGCTGGCGGCGGGGGACTTCCACGCCGCCGCGCCGCTGGTGCCGCCGGACACCCTGTACTACCTGCAGGATCTGCAAACGCAGCGCCGGGCCAAGGCGGCCCCGCATCCTTTTGAGTCCGCACAATCAGGTGAATGATGAAAATTATCCGAGAAGCAATGGCCGGCACGCTGGAATCCAGCGATGTCATGGTGCGCATCGCGCCCGCCGAAGGGCCACAGCACGATCTGCTGATCGCCAGCAGCGTGGAAAAACAGTTCGGCGCGGCGATCCGCCGCACCCTGCTGGAGGTGCTGCAGCGTTATGAGGTGGAACCGGTGCAGGTGATCGTCGACGACAAAGGGGCGCTGGACTGCGTGCTGCGCGCCCGGCTGGAAACCGCGCTGATGCGCGCCTGCGAGGGTGGCCAACTGCCGTGGGAGGCGAAAGATGAAAACGCTGAATAAAACCCGGCTGCGCCGCAGCATGTTGTTCGTCCCCGGCGCCAACGCGGCGATGGTCAGCAACGCCTTTATCTATCAGGCCGATGCGCTGATGTTCGATCTTGAAGACTCGGTGATCCTGCGTGAAAAAGACGCGGCGCGCCGGCTGGTGTACCACGCGCTGCAGCACCCGCTGTACCAGGAGGTGGAAACCATCGTGCGCGTCAATGCGCTCGACTCCGCCTACGGCCTGGCGGATTTGCAGGCGGTGGTGCGCGGCGGCGCGGACATCGTGCGCCTGCCGAAGACCGACAGCGCGCAGGACGTTATCGACATGGAGCGCGAGATTGCCGCCATCGAAGCGGCCTGCGGCCGGCCGGTCGGCAGCACCGGGCTGCTGGCGGCGATCGAATCGGCGCAGGGCATCACCAACGCGGTGGCGATCGCGCACGCTTCGCCGCGTCTTATCGGCATCGCGCTGGGGGCGGAAGACTATGTGCGCAACCTGCGCACCGAACGCTCGCCGGAGGGCATTGAGCTGCTGTTCGCCCGCTGCTCGCTGCTGCAGGCGGCGCGCGCCGCCGGCATTCAGGCGTTCGACACCGTGTATTCCGACGCCAACAACGAGGCCGGCTTCCTGCAGGAAGCGGCGCTGATCAAACAGCTCGGCTTCGACGGCAAATCGCTGATCAACCCGCGCCAGATTGAGCTGCTGCACAACCTGTACGCGCCGACCGCCAAAGAGGTGGCGCACGCGCAGCGGGTGGTGGACGCCGCCGAAGCGGCGGAGCGGGAAGGGCGCGGCGTGGTGTCGCTGAACGGAAAAATGGTCGACAGCCCGGTGATTGAACGCGCCCGGCTGGTGCTGGAGCGCGCCGCGCTGTCCGGCTTACGGGAAGAACCGGCGCAGCACGGGGAGGAAGCATGATGAACCGCCAACAACGATTGATGACCTTCGCCAACCCGGCGGATCTGCCGGGCTATCAGGACGTTTCCAAAGCCAACCTGCAGGCGCGCAAACCGCGCGATCTCAAGCTGTGTGACTCCTTGCAGGAAGCGGTGCGCCGCAGCGGGTTGCAGGACGGCATGACCATTTCCTTCCACCATGCGTTTCGCGGCGGCGATCTGGCGCTCAATCAGGTGATGGAGACGCTGGCGGCGATGGGGTTCCGCAACCTGACGCTGGCCTCCAGCTCGCTGACCGACTGCCATGCGCCGTTGGTTGAGCATATCCGCCACGGCGTGGTGAGCCGCATTTACACCTCCGGGCTGCGCGGCCCGCTGGCGGACGCCGTTTCGCGCGGCCTGCTGGCGGAGCCGGTGCAAATTCACTCGCACGGCGGCCGGGTCAATCTGATCGAATCCGGCGAGCTGCAGATAGACGTGGCCTTCCTCGGCGTGCCGGCCTGCGATGAGTTCGGCAACGCCAACGGCTACAGCGGTGAAGCCTGCTGCGGCTCGCTCGGCTATGCGCGTGTGGACGCCGAGGCGGCGGGCACCGTGGTGCTGCTGACCGAGCAGCTGGTGCCGTATCCGCATCATCCCGCCAGCCTGGCGCAGGATCGGGTGGATCTGATCGTGCAGCTGGAGCGGGTGGGCGACGCCGACAAGATCGGCGCCGACGCCACGCGCATGACTTCGAACCCGCGCGAGCTGCTGATCGCCCGCCGCGCCGCTGAGGTGATCGCCGGTTCCGGCTACTTCACCGAAGGGTTCTCGCTGCAAACCGGCACCGGCGGCGCCTCGCTGGCGGTGACCCGGTTCCTGGAGGACAAGATGCGCGCCCGCGGCATTCGCGCCGCGTTCGCCCTCGGCGGCATCACCTCGACCATGGTGGATCTGCACGAGAAAGGGCTGATCGGCAAGCTGCTGGACGTGCAGAGCTTCGATCGGGCGGCGGCGACCTCGCTGGCGCGCAACCCGCGCCATATCGAAATCAGCGCCAACCAGTACGCCAACCTCAGCTCCAAGGGCGCCTCGGTCGATCGGCTCGACGTGGTGGTGCTGAGCGCGCTGGAAATCGACACCGGCTTCAACGTTAACGTGCTGACCGGCTCCGACGGCGTGCTGCGCGGCGCGTCCGGCGGCCACTGCGACACCGCCGCCGCCGCGCGGCTGGCGATCATCGTCGCGCCGCTGGTGCGCGGGCGCATCCCGACGCTGGTGGAGCAGGTGACCACCTGCGTCACGCCGGGCTCCAGCATCGACATTCTGGTGACCGACCACGGCATCGCCGTCAACCCGGCGCGGCCGGAGCTGGCGCAGCGCCTGCGGGAGGCCGGGATCGAGGTGGTGAGCATCGACTGGCTGCGCGCCCGCGCGCTGCAGCTGACCGGTGAACCGCAGCCGATCGCCTTTACCGACAAGGTGGTGGCGGTGGTGCGCTACCGCGACGGCTCGGTGATCGACGTGGTGCATCAGGTGGCGGAGTAACCGATGGCCGCCGTCGATCCCCAACTGGCCGCCGAACGCGCGGTCAGCCTGCCGGAGCTGCTCACCAGCCGCGAATGCCGTCAGGCGCGCCAGCAGGCGTGGCTGGCGCAGCACCAGTGCACGCTGCTGGTGCTGACGCTGGTCGTCCCCGGCCCGGTGAAGGACAGCGCGCTGACGCGCGGCATCTTCAACCTCGGCTGGGCGGCGCTGCTGCGGCTGTGCGCCGAACAGGGCTGGCCCAGCCCGCAGGCCGAAGCACTGGCGCTCTCCACCGGCTGCGAAGGTTTTGTCGCGCTGCGCGCCGATGCCCAGCGGGTGAAGGACTGCGCCATGCAGCTGGAGGTGAGCCGCCCGATCGGCCGGCTGTGGGATATCGACGTGCTGGATACGCAGGGGCGCATTTTGTCGCGCCGCGATATCGGCCTGCCGGAACGGCGCTGCTTGCTGTGCGGCCAACCGGCCAAGATCTGCGCCCGCCAGCGGCGGCACAGCAGCGAGCAGCTGCTGCATGAAATGGAAAGGATGTTCAACGATGCGATCTCTGCCGATTAACCTGCCCGCCCGCCGTGCCGAACCGGCCTGCGACTTCGCCCGCGCCGCCTTTCGCGCGCTGCTGGTGGAGGTCAACCTCACGCCCAAGCCGGGGCTGGTCGATCGTCATAACACCGGCGCCCACCGCGACATGGATCTCGGGCATTTCTACCGCAGCGCCCGCGCCATCGGCGTGTGGCTGCCGCGCTTTATCCAGCGCGGGCGCGAAGACGCGGCTCTGCCGGCAGAACAGCAGCTGGCGCGGCTGCGGCCGCTCGGCCTGGCCTGCGAAAACCAGATGTTTCGCGCCACCGGCGGCATTAACACCCACAAGGGCAGCGTGTTCTCACTCGGGTTGCTGTGCGCCGCCTTTGGCCGCCTGCAGCAGCAAGGGCAAGCCATCGGCGCGGAGGCGCTGTGCGCCGAGGTGGCGGCGATGTGTCGGGGGCTGGTGGACCGCGAGCTGCGGCGCAACAACGCCGGGCAGACCGCCGGCCAGCGGCTGTTCGCTGCCTACGGCCTCAGCGGCGCGCGCGGCGAGGCGGAGGCCGGTTTTCGGCTGGTGCTGGACGGCGCGCTGCCGCTGTATCGGCAACGGTTGGCCGCTGACGGCGACGAACAGCGGGCGCTGCTGGACAGTCTGCTGTGGCTGATGGCCCACAACGGTGACACCAACGTCGCCTCGCGCGGCGGCCTGCAAGGGCTGCGCTGGCTACGGCGCCGGGCGGCGTTGCTGCTGGCGCAGGGCGGTTCGGCCGGGGAGGCGGGCCTGGCGCGCCTGCGGCGCTTCGATGCCGACTGCATCGCCCGCAACCTCAGCCCCGGCGGCAGCGCCGACCTGTTGATAGTGACCTGGCTGCTGGCGCAGCTGGGTGCCCAAGAATAATAACCAAGCCTTCAGGAGAGTCCCTATGTCCCAAACCCAGGAAAAGATCTGGAAAGCGATAGCGCCGCTGGCGGTGCTCGCGATCCTGTTATTGATACCGGTGCCCGACGGCATGCCGCCGCAGGCGTGGCACTACTTCGCCATCTTCGTGGCGATGATCGTCGGCATGATTCTGGAGCCGATCCCGGCCACCGCCATCAGCTTTATCGCGGTGACTGTCAGCGTGCTCAGCGCCAACTGGGTGCTGTTCGGTGCGCAGGAACTGGCGGAGCCGGGTTTCAAGGCCGGTAAAGAGGCGCTGAAATGGGGGCTGGCGGGCTTCTCCAGCACCACCGTCTGGCTGGTGTTCGGCGCCTTTATTTTTGCGCTGGGCTACGAGGCCACCGGGCTGGGGCGGCGCATCGCGCTGTTCCTGGTGAAATTCATGGGCAAGCGTACGCTGACGCTGGGCTATGCGGTGGTGATCATCGATATCCTGCTGGCGCCGTTCACGCCGTCCAACACCGCGCGCACCGGCGGCACGGTGTTCCCGGTGGTGAAAAACCTGCCGCCGCTGTTCGATTCCTTCCCTAACGATCCCTCTTCGCGCCGCATCGGCGGTTACCTGATGTGGATGATGGTGGTCGGCACCAGCATCAGCTCCTCGATGTTCGTCACCGGCGCCGCGCCGAACGTGCTGGGCATCGAGTTCGTCGGCAAGATAGCCGGGGTGCACATCAGCTGGATGCAGTGGTTCCTGGCGTTCCTGCCGGTCGGCCTGCTGCTGCTGATCATCGCGCCGCTGATCTCCTACTATCTGTACAAGCCGGGCGTGACCCACAGCAGCGAAGTGGCCGCCTGGGCGAATACCGCGCTGGGGGAAATGGGCAAGCTGACGCGCAAGGAGTACACCCTGATCGGCCTGGTGCTGCTCAGCCTGTGCCTGTGGGTGTTCGGCGGCAAGGTGCTGGACGCCACCGCGGTGTGCCTGTTGGCGGTGTCGCTGATGCTGGCGCTGCACGTGGTGTCGTGGAAAGAGATCACCAAATATTCCAGCGCCTGGAATACGCTGGTTAACCTGGCGACGCTGGTGGTGATGGCCAACGGCCTGACGCGCTCCGGCTTTATCGACTGGTTCGCCCAGACCATGAGCACCCACCTGGACGGCTTCTCGCCGAACATGACGGTGGTGGCGCTGGTGCTGGTGTTCTACTTCGCCCACTATCTGTTCGCCAGCCTGTCGGCGCACACCGCCACCATGCTGCCGGTGATCCTGGCGGTCGGCAAAGGGTTGCCGGGCGTGCCGATGGAGCAGCTGTCGATGCTGCTGGTGCTGTCGATCGGCATCATGGGCGTGCTGACGCCGTACGCCACCGGGCCGGGGGTGATCATCTACGGCTGCGGCTACGTGAAATCGAAAGACTACTGGCGCCTGGGCGGCATTCTCGGCGTGGTGTACATCGCCGCGCTGCTGCTGATCGGCTGGCCGATCATGAGCCTGTGGTACTGAGTTGACGCACAGCGGCCGCCGCCCGGTGGCCGCTGGTACGATCTTTTCCCGTGAACCCTGTCACACACTTGTCACACTAACCCCGCCATCATACTCAGGCAAACGCTAACACCTTAAAAATAATCATTTTCCGGGAGCCTCTGCGGATGAGAAAAAAAACGTTATTGCTGTGCCTGCCCTTGTTATTCACCGGGAACGCGCTGGCGGAAGCCGGCGGTTATCAACTGGAACAGGTGCTGGTGATGAGCCGCCATAACCTGCGCGCGCCGCTGGCCAACAACGGCAGCGTGCTGGCGCAGTCCACGCCGAAGGCCTGGCCGGCCTGGGAAACGCCGGGCGGCCAGCTGACCACCAAGGGCGGGGTGCTGGAAGTGTACATGGGGCACTACTTCAACGCCTGGCTGAAGCAGACCGGCCTGTTGCCGCAAGAGGGCTGCCCGACCGCCGGCAGCGTGTACGTCTACGCCAACAGCCTGCAGCGCACGGTGGCCACCGCGCAGTTCTTCAGCAACGGCGCGTTCCCGGGCTGCGACGTCAGCGTGCACCATCAGGACAAGATGGGCGAGATGGATCCGACTTTCAACCCGATCATCACCGACACCAGCGAAGCCTTCAACCAGCAGGCGCTGGCGGCGATGAACGCCGCGCTGGGATCGCTGAAGCTGGACGCCTCTTACCAACAGCTGGCGAAGCTCATCGACTACAAGGATTCCGCCGCCTGCAAGACCGACAAACACTGCGATCTGACCAAAGAAGCCAGCGTGATGAGCGCGGTGCCGGGCAAAGAGCCGGGCGTCTCCGGCCCGCTGCGGGTGGGCAACTCGCTGGTGGACGCCTTTATGCTGCAGTACTACGAAGGTTTCCCGATGAAAGAGGTGGCCTGGGGCAAAATCGCTACCCCGCATCAGTGGAAGCAGCTGGCGCAGTTGAAAGACGGCTATCAGGATTCGCTGTTCACCTCGCCGGTGGTGGCGCAAAACGTCGCCAAGCCGCTGCTGACCTACATCAACAACGCGTTGCTCGGCGAGCGTAAACCGGACGCGCCGAAGCTGACGGTGCTGGTCGGCCACGATTCCAATATCGCCTCGTTGCTGTCGGCCATGCAGTTCCAGCCGTATCAGCTGCCGCAGCAGTACGAGAAAACGCCGATCGGCGGCAAACTGGTGTTCCAGCGCTGGCGCGACGCGCAGAACAGCCGTGAATTGCTGAAGATCGAGTACGTCTATCAGTCCACCGAACAGCTGCGCAAGGCGACGCCGCTGACGCTGCAAACCCCGCCGCAGCGGGTAACGCTGGCGCTGAAAGGCTGCCCGATCGATAAAGACGGTTTCTGCGCCTGGAGCGATTTCGAGAAGACCATGAAGGGCATCTTGTAATACTGAGCCTCTCTTCCGACCGCGGGGGAGAGGCATTTTCCCCACTTCGTCCAACGCGCCGCCGCGCGGGACTTAACGCCATTTATTTTGCCCAGGGTCATTGTTGCAGGCCGTTTCGGGGGCTAACATCATCAGCCTGCCTGCTTATCATGGATACCGCCGTTGCCCACTTTTATCCGCAATATCGAATTTTTCACGCCGGACGGTTATCCGGGCCAGGTGGCGCGCTGCCATTTTGCGCTGGCGGATTACCGCGACGAGAGTTATCCCGAGGCAGGTTTTACGTTGCCGGACCATCTGGCGCGCGCGGTGCCGAAACGCCGCGCGGAGTATTTGGCCGGGCGTGTTCTGGCGCGCCAGCTGCTGGCGCCACTCGGTTTCGCCGATTTCACCCTGGCGCGCGGCGAAGACCGCGCGCCGCAGTGGCCGCCGGGCATTGCCGGGGCGTTGAGCCATAATTCGCATACCGCGCTGTGCGCCGTGCACCGCGAGAGCGGGCTGGGCGGCGTTGGGCTGGACGTGGAGACGTTGCTGTCCGTGGAGCGAGCTGAGGAGCTGTGGGGGGCGATCGTTTCACCGGCGGAGCGCGAGGCGTTGCTGGGCGAAACGCTGCCGTTCAACGCGCTGCTGACGCTGACGTTTTCCGCCAAAGAGAGCCTGTTTAAGGCGCTGTATCCGCAGGTGCGTTGTTACTTCGATTTTCTTGATGCGCGCATGACGGCCGTGGATGTGCAGCGGCAGACGTTCGTATTAGAGCTGCTTAAGACATTGACGCCGCATTGCCCCGCCGGGCGCCGGTTCAGCGGGCATTTTTGGCGTGAAGGTGACGACGTCACGACCTTTATTTTTTTCTAAAATTCAATAATAACAATGTGTTATTTCTTTTCGTGCCGTAACGCGAATTTGACGCAGCGGGCGGAAAGATTCATTCATCGGAGATTGACCCACGGTGGGGAACCGGTGTAATTTACCATCCCTTTACAGCTAATGATAACTATTCGCATAAACATTATCATTGGTGAGGCGCAACAAAGGAGTGGTCTTGTGGCGACACTGACGACAGAAAACCAAACCTTCCCCGGGTTTGCGTACGCCGAACAATCGACCTTTTTGTACCGGTCCGAATTCCGTTCCCTCTCCGCCAGCGGCGTGTTCGAGCGCATTGAGACGCCGGCGTTCGGCGGCGAGCAGGAAGACAGCGCGCTCGCGCAGCATATCCGCCAGACGTTGGCGCGCGCCAAAGCCGCCGGCCAGGCGGTACCGGTGGTGGTGGGCGCCATTCCGTTCGATACGCGCCGGCCTTCCAGCCTGTACGTGCCTGAAAACTGCCAGTTTGTCGCCAACGACAGCTTTACCCGCGCCGCGCGCCCGATGCTGCAACAGCCGCATCGCCTGGCCGCCTGCACCAGCATTCCGGACGAGCCGCGCTTCAAGCACGCGGTGGCGGAAGCGGTCAGCCGCTTCAAACAAGGCAAGCTGGACAAGGCGGTGCTGTCGCGCATCCTCGACATCGAGCTGGAGCAGCCGGTGGCGGGTCACCAAATCCTCAATAACCTGATGGTGCAGAACCCGACCGGATACCACTTCTCCCTGCCGCTGGCCGATGGCGGCGTGCTGCTCGGCGCCAGCCCGGAGCTGCTGATCCGCAAGCAGGGCGGCGAAATCCACACCAATCCGCTGGCGGGGTCGGCGCGCCGTCAGGACGATGCGCGGCAGGATCGCCTCGGCAGCGAGCGCCTGATGCGCTCGACCAAAGACAAATACGAACACAAACTGGTGATCGACGACATTCGTCGGCGCCTGGCGCCGCTGTGCGCCAGCCTGAGCGTACCGAGCGGCCCGTCGCTGCTCAGCACCGGCACCATGTGGCACCTGTCCACCCGCATTCGCGGCGAGTTGCTGAACCCCGCGCTCAACGTGATGCAACTGGCCTGCCTGCTGCATCCGACGCCGGCGCTGTGCGGCTTCCCGACTGAGAGCGCCCGCCAATTGATCGCCGATCTGGAACCGCACGATCGCGGCCTGTTCAGCGGCATCGTCGGCTGGTGCGACGCCAACGGCGACGGCGAGTGGGCGATCGTCATCCGCAGCGGCCTGCTGCGCGGCAACCGGGTGCGTCTGTTCGCCGGCGCGGGCATCGTCGCCGCCTCGACGCCGCAGTCCGAGTGGATGGAAACCGCCGCCAAACTGGGCACCATGCTCAACGCTTTCGGCCTGAACAGCGGCGCGCTGTAGGGCCACTGTGCGGCGCAGCGCGCCGCATCACATGCTTTTCGCAGGAGACAACGATGAACAACAACATGACCCGGCTGTGCGCCCGGATGGCGGTGCGCGCATGAGCATTCAGATGGATTTCACCGGCAAACGCGTGTGGGTGACCGGCGCGGCGCGCGGCATCGGCGAGCAGATCGCCCGGCATTTTTTGACGCAGGGCGCCGAGGTGGTGGGGTTTGACCGCGAGTTCGCCAACCCGGATCTGCCTTACCCTTGCGTGACGCTGGACATCAGCCGGCCGGAGCAGGTGGAGGCGGTGTGCCGCCAACAGCTGGCGGAAAACCCGCGACTGGACGTGTTGGTCAATGCCGCCGGCATTCTGCGCATGGGCAATACTGAAGATCTGAGCGTGGATGACTGGCACCAGTGCATCAACGTCAACGCCTCGGGGGCGTTTTACCTGTTCCGCGCCGTGCTGCCGCACTTCAAGGCGCAGCGCAGCGGCGCGATCGTCAGCATCGGCTCCAACGCCGCGCACGTGCCGCGCGCGCAGATGGCGGCCTACTGCGCCTCCAAGGCGGCGCTGACCAGCCTGAACCACTGCGTGGGGCTGGAGATGGCGCCGTTCGGCGTGCGCTGCAATCTGGTGTCGCCGGGCTCGACCGACACGCCGATGCAGCGCGGCATGTGGCAGACCGACGATGCGCAGCAACGCACCATCGCCGGCTTCCCCGAGCTGTTCAAACTGGGGATCCCGCTGGGTAAAATCGCCCGCCCGGACGAGATCGCCAACGCGGTATTGTTCCTGGCCTCCGACTTGGCCAGCCACATCACCATGCAGGATATCGTGATCGACGGCGGCGCCACGCTGGCCGCCTGAGTCAGACCCGCTGGCGGCGCAGCAGGTGTTGCGCGCCTTCCGCCGCCAGCAGCAGCACCGCCAGCCAGATCGCCAGATAGGTTGGCCATTCGCTTTGGCTGATGTTCTCGCCGAGCAGCAGCGCGACGATCACCAGCAGCACCGGTTCCACATAGCTCAGCAGGCCGAACAGGCTGAACGGCAGCAGGCGGCTGGCGAGGATGTAGCACACCAATGCCACGGCGCTGATGACGCCGAGCAGCGGAATGCGCCAATACAGCTCGGTATTGATCGGCAGCGCCGCGGCGCCACCGTCGCCGAAGGCGAACCAGGCCGCAGCCGGCAGCATCAGCGCCAGCTCGCACCACAGCCCGCCGAGATTGTCGGTGCCGAAACGCCGCCGCAAAATAAAGTAGAGCGGATAACCCAGCGCCACCACCAGCGTCGGCCACGACACGCCACCCGCCTGATACAGCTCATTGCCCACCCCCACCATGGCGCATGCCACCGCCAGTTTTTGCAGCAGCGACAGCCGATCGCGGTAAATCAAACGGCCCACCAGCACCATCGTCAGCGGCAGCAGAAAATAGCCGAGCGATACGTCGAGCGCCTTGCCGTGCAGCGGCGCCCACAGGAACAGCCACAGCTGCACCCCCAGCAGCGCCGAGGTGAGCAGCAGGCCCAGCAGACGCGGCGGCCGTTGGCCGTTCCAGGCCAGCGTGTCGCCCACCTTGCGCCAATCGCCGGACAGCGCCATGAACAGCGTCAGGAACGGCAGCGTCAGCAGCGTGCGCCAGCCGTAGACCTGCTCGCCGTTCAGCGGGGTGAGGGTAGAGGTGAAGTAATACATCGCGCCGAACAAGATGGAGGCGACGACTGAAAGAGTGATGCCCTTAATCACACGCATTCCTGGTGAGTGATTGATTTTATGGCGGCTACTGTAGAGAAATTTGCCGCCAACAACAATGGCGCCGCCGGGCGCTGGACAATCGGCGGCGGCGGGTTACAATGGATACTGTGTATTCATACAGGTTTTGGCGATGACAATCGATCTTTTTGAAGACGCGCTGCCGCCGCCGTGGCGCGAAGAGATCGCCCCCGGCGCGGTGGTGATGCACGGCTTCGTGCGCGATCACGGGCCGGCACTGCTGGCGGCGGTGCAGGGCGTGGTGGCCCAGGTGCCGTGGCGGCATTTGACCACCCCCGGCGGGCACGTGATGTCGGTGGCGATGAGCTGGTGCGGCAACGGCTGGACCAGCGACAGCCGGGGCTACCGCTATTCGGAACGCGACGCGCGCAGCGGCAAACGCTGGCCGGCCATTCCGCCGATCCTGATGGCGCTGGCGGACGAAGCTGCGCAGCAGGCGGGCTTCGGCCCCTTCGTGCCGGATTCCTGCCTGATGAACCGTTACGATCCGGGCAGCAAGCTGTCGCTGCATCAGGATAAAGACGAACACGACTTCGGCGCGCCGATCGTCTCGGTGTCGCTCGGGCTGCCGGCGGTGTTTCAGTTCGGCGGCCTGCAGCGCAGCGACCGGGCGCGGCGCATTCCGCTGGCGCACGGCGATGTGGTGGTGTGGGGCGGCCCATCTCGGCTCTGTTTTCACGGCATCCTGCCGGTCAAGGAAGGCTGCCACTCGCTGGTGGGGCCGCACCGCATCAACATCACGCTACGCAAGGCGCTTTAACTGCGGCTCCTGCGCCAGGCAGGCGACGAGATAGTCGATAAACACCCGCAGTTTGGGCGGCAGATACTGGTTGGGCGCGTAGAGCAACCACAGGCCGCCGTGATAGCTGCTGAGGAAATCCCATTCCGGCAACACCTGCACGATCTCGCCGTCGTCGAGCGCCTGGCGGGCGGTAAAGTACGGCAGGCTGCCGATGCCGATATGCCGTTTCACCGCGTCCAGCCGCACGCCGGTGTGGTTGGCGGCGTAGCGGCCGCGCACGTTGACCGTCACCGTTTTGCCGCTGCGGCGGAATTTCCATTGCGCGTCGCTCGGCGTTTCCCCCAGATAGATGCAGCTGTGCGCCGCCAGATCGTGCGGGTGCTGCGGCGCGCCGTGCTGCGCCAGATAGTGCGGCGTGGCGCACAGCAGGTGGTCTATTCTCATCAACTGGCGGCCGATCAATCCCGGCGACGGGCGATCGGTAATGCGCAGCGCCAGATCGACGCGGTCGTCGATCAGATCCATATAACGATCTTCCAGCCGCAGCCGCACGTCCACCTTCGGGTAGCGGCGCAGGAACTCCGGCATGTGCGGATGCAGCACGAAGCGGCCCACCGCTTTGGGTACGCTGACGCTGACCAGTCCTTCGGGCTCCGCGGCGCCGCGCCCGCCGATCGCCATCACCGCGTCGGCCGCCGCCAGCAGGGTGCGGCAGTGCGCAAACACCTCTTCGCCGCTTTCGCTCAGCCGCAGTTTGCGGGTGGTGCGGTGCAGCAGCTGCAGCGTCAACGCCTGTTCGAGCTTCGCCACGCTGCGGCTGACGGCGGAAGGCGAAGCGCCCAGTTTGCGGGCGGCGGCGGAAAAGCTGCCGCTCTCTACCACCTGAACGAAAACGGCCATTTCGGCCAACAGCGCGTAAGAAAGATTTGTGCTCATGACGCAAAAGTCCATTGTGATGGCGGCGGATTATCCTCCGATTATGGCATGAATATAATGGCTCTCCGAACCGAGGAGAAAAAATGATGACCGAGCGACGTTATTACTACAGCGACGATTTACAGGGCCAGGCGCGGGTGTTGAGCTGTGCGCCGGCCGAGGCGGGCGCTTACGCCGTGGAACTGGACGCCACGCTGTTCCACCCGCAGGGCGGCGGCCAGCCTTCCGATGTGGGGTCGTTAGGCGGCGTTACCGTGCTGCGGGTGCAGCAGCAGGGGGATACCGTGGTGCACTTTACCGCCGCGCCGCTGCCGAACGGGCCGGTTACGATGCAAATCGATGAAGCGCAGCGTCGGCTGCACGCCCGCTGGCACTCCGCTGGGCATCTGATCGGCTGGTTGGGCGAAACCCGGGGCTGGCGGCCGGTCAAGGCGCATCATTGGCCGGGGGAAGGGCGCATCACTTTCGCGCCGGGATCGGATGCGCAGACGATAGAAGTGGACTTTTTGCAGGCGGAGCTGATGCGTTTGATCGCCGCCGATCTGCCGCGCCGCCAGCAGGTGGTGGACGGCCTGCGCCAGGTCGGCTTCGGCGAGTTGCCCGCCTACGGCTGTGGCGGCACCCATGTCGCCGCGCTTGGCGAGGTGGGCGCGATCGCGATTACCGGCCTAAAGATGAAGAAAGGGCAATTGAACGTGCAATATGAGCTGGGTTGAATAAGGGGGCGGCTCAGCGCCCGGCCTGCCGCAGCTGGGTGCAGAATGCGCATTGGCATCCCGCTACCGGCACCGCCGCGCAGCTGCCGATGCTCACCGGCTGGGCGTCCATGGCGTGAAAGCCGTAAAACAGATTTTCGATGTTTTGTTCCGCCACCCGCGCCTGCTCCGGGCGCGGTTCGGGCACTTTCGACTGAAACGCTGCGGCCTTGCCGGCCAGCAGGCTGAGAAACAACAGCGACAGCTGGATTTTCATCGTCGTCTTCCTTTGGCTGAGGTTTTGATACTTTATAACAGATTGCATTCGCCGCCAAGCGACGCGTCTTGTGCGATTTACACCATTGGTTAGCGAAATTAGTTCGTTCAATTCCCCGCCGATTTGGTTTGTTATCTAACCCATAACTTTCAGAAATAATATGGGTGCGGCACTAATGTTTAAGTTTTCTTTCAAGGTATTAACCGGTGGAATAGCGGTGGCGTTAGGAGGGGCGGCGGCGATGAGCCCGGCGTTGGCGGCGGTGCAGGGCGGCACGCTGATCTACCTCGAACAACAGGCGCACACCAATCTTTATCCGCCTTCCGGCGGGTTTTACCCCAACGGCGGTATTCTCAATCAGATCACCGACAAGCTGACTTACCAGAACCCCAAGACGCTGGAGATTGAACCCTGGATCGCCGAGTCCTGGAGCAGCAACGCCGACAAAACCGAATACACTTTCAAGCTGCGCCCCGGCGTGACTTTCTCCGACGGCACGCCACTGGACGCCAACGCGGTGGCGAAGAACTTCGACACCTACGGGCTGGGCAACAAGGAGAAACGCCTGCCGGTTTCTGAGGTGATCAATAACTACCAGCGCAGTGAAGTGGTGGATCCGCTGACGGTTAAATTCCATTTCACGCGATCGTCGCCGGGTTTCCTGCAGGGCACCGCCACTATCGGCTCCGGGTTGGTATCGCTCAGCACGCTGAACCGCAGCTACGACGAACTGGGCGATGCGCGCCATATCATCGGTTCCGGTCCGTTTGTGGTCAGCGGCGAAACGCTGGGGCGTGAGGTCGAGCTTAGCGCCCGTAAGGATTATGACTGGGGGCCGGTCAAATCGCCCCAACAAGGGCGAGCCAATCTGGACGGCATCAAGGTGATCGTCACCGGCGAGGACAGCGTGCGCATCGGTGCGCTGCAGGCCGGGCAGGCGGATTTTATCCGCCAGATCCAGGCCTATGACGAGAAGCAAACGCAGGATCAGGGCTTTATCATTTATGCCGCACCGACGCGCGGCGTCAACGACAGCATCGCTTTCCGGCCGGATAACCCGCTGGTGGCCGATCTGCGCGTGCGTCAAGCGCTGCTGCATGCCACCGACAGCAAGCAGATCGTCGATACGCTGTTCTCCGCCAACTACCCGCAGGCCAAATCGGTGATCGCCTCCTCGGCCGCCGGCTTTATCGATCTGTCCGACAAGCTGAAATTTGACCCGCAGCAGGCCAACCGGCTGTTGGATGAAGCGGGTTGGAAAAAGGGCGGCGACGGGCTGCGGGAAAAGGACGGCAAGAAGCTGGTGCTGACGGTGTATGAATCGTTGCCGCAGCCGCAGAACAAGGCGGTGTTGCAGCTGGTTTCTCAGCAGTGGGGGAAAGTCGGCGCGCGGCTGAACATTCTGGCGGGCGACGCCGGCAGCCGGGTGGCGGATAATCTCGACCCACAGAAAACCCCGGCGACGGTGGTGGAGGTGGGGCGCGCCGATCCGGACGTGATTAAAAGTCAGTTTTACCCAACCAACCGCGACGGGCTGCTGCAGAAGGGCGGCACCAGCAGCAACAGCAACTTTAGCGATGACAAGCTGAATGCCCTGCTGCTCGGCATTGCCTCCGAGGTTGATGCGCAACAACGCCTGCAGATCGCCGGCGAGGCGCAAAACTACCTGATTGACCAAGCCTACGTGATCCCGTTTTTTGAGGAGCCGCAGGTGTTCGCTGGTGCGCCTTATTTGAAGGGGGTGAGTTTCGAAGCGGTCGGTCGCCCGAGCTTCTACGGCGCCTGGTTAGAGAAACATTAAGGGGGCGCAATGAAGCGATATCTGGCGGGGCGCATCGGGCAGGCGGCATTGGTGCTGTGGGCGGCCTTTACCCTGTCGTTCATCCTGCTGCAGGTGCTGCCGGGCGATGCGATCCTGATCAAATTCCAGAACCCGGACATGGGGCTGAGTCCGGCGCAGATCGCCGACATGCGCGCGGCCTATGGCGCGGATGTCCCCCTGTGGCGGCAGTATCTGCATACTCTGGGCAGCGTGCTGCATGGCGATCTGGGCTTCTCAATGCAGGCTGGGGTGCCGGTTACCGCGCTGCTGGCGGCTAATCTGCCCGCCACGCTGCAGTTGGCGGTGCTGGGCTTTGCGGTGGCGTTGCTGCTGGCGCTGATTATCGCTTTTGTTTCCAACCTGACCGGCTTCGGCTGGTTGCGTTCGGCGCTGCAGATGCTGCCGTCGCTGTTCGTTTCAGTGCCCACCTTCTGGCTGGGCATTGTGCTGATTCAGCTCTTTTCGTTCCGCCTGAAGCTGATCCCGATCATTAACCCCGGCGAGTGGCTGGGGGTGATTTTGCCGATCGCGACGCTGGCGCTGCCGATCTCCGCGCCGCTGGCGCAAATTCTGATCCGCAGCATCGATGCGGTGCAAACCCAGCCGTTCGTCGCGGTGGCGCGGGCCAAGGGCGCCAGCCGCAGCGGGGTGCTGTGGCGGCATGTGGCGCGTAACGCCATGCTGCCGGCGCTGACCATCGCCGGCATGCTGTTCGGCGAACTGATCGCCGGGGCGCTGATCACCGAAACCGTGTTTGGCCGCAGCGGCCTGGGGCAATTGACCCAGCAAGCGGTGGTCAATCAGGACGTGGCGGTGCTGCAGGCGATAGTGCTGATCTCGGCCGCCGCTTTCGTCATCATCAACTTGCTGGTGGATCTGCTGTTCCCGCTGCTGGATCCGCGGCTGAAAACCCAGGCAGGAGCATCCCTATGAGCAGTATCTCCTTTGAAAAAGCCACGGTTCCGGAGCGCGATCTGTCCGGCGCTGAAAGTGAAGGCGCGCTGCCCGCCAGTCGTTCGAGCCGCCGCCGTGTCCCTCTGACGCTTTTGCTGGCCTGGGCGGTCATTGCGCTGGTGGTGCTGTGGGCGTTGGCGCCGCAGCTGTTTACCGCCTACAGCGGCACCGAAGGCATTGCCGGCGCGCAGCGACTGGCGCCCGGCGGTGAGCATTGGCTTGGCACCGATCAACTGGGACGCGATCTGTATGCGCGCATGGTGTACGGCGCGTCGCAAACCCTGGCCGGCGCGGTAGTGGCGGTGGCGCTGGGGTTGGTGTTCGGCACCGCGCTCGGCCTGATCGCCGGCGCGTTGGGCGGCGTGGCGGACGACGCGGTGATGCGCGTCGTCGATGTGCTGCTGTCGATCCCCGGCCTGCTGCTGTCGCTGAGCATTATCATCCTGCTTGGTTTCGGTACGGTCAACGCCGCTATCGCCGTGGGCGTCACTTCGGTTGCCAACTTTGCCCGTCTGGCACGGGCGGAAGTGGTGCGAGTGCGGCACAGCGATTACGTTGAAGCGGCTTACGGCAGCGGCGGCAGCTTTTGGGCGGTGCTGTGGCGGCATATCCTGCCGAACTCGCTGACTTCGGTGATCGCCTTCTCGGCGCTGCAGTTCGGCAGTGCGATCCTGGCGATCGCCACCCTGAGCTTCCTCGGTTACGGCACTCCGCCGCCAACCCCGGAATGGGGGCTGCTGATCGCCGAAGGGCGCAACTACATTTCCACCGCCTGGTGGCTGACCACCTTCCCGGGCATGGTGGTGGTGGCGGTGGTGTTGGCGGCTAACCGCATCAGCCGTTCGCTGGGAGGAAAAGCGCGATGAGCATGCAAGCGGCATGGCAACAGGCGGCGCGGCCGCCGGTACTGGCGCTGGACAAGGTTTCCATAGCCTATCAGGGCAACGAAGGCAGGCGAAGGGTGGTGCATGAGGTGTCGTTCACGATTGAGCCGGGGGAAGTGGTGGCGCTGGTTGGCGAATCCGGTTCCGGCAAAACCACCACGGCGCAGGCGATCATCGGCTTGCTGGCCGACAACGGCCACCTTGAACAGGGCGCCATCCGGCTGCACGGCACCGATATCGCCGGCTGGTCATCGCGGCGGCTGGATGCGGTGAGAGGGGCGCAAATCAGCCTGATCCCGCAAGATCCCGCCAGCTCGCTCAACCCGGTAAAAACCATCGGCGAGCAGGTGGCGGAGATCGTCAATATTCACCGCCGGTTGCCGCGCGGGCAGGTACAACAGCGGGTGACGGAACTGCTGACCCGCGTCGGGCTGACGCACCCGGAACTGCGGGCGCGCCAGTTTCCGCATCAACTTTCCGGCGGCATGAAGCAGCGGGTATTGATCGCCATCGCCATTGCGCTGCAGCCGGCGTTGATCATTGCCGACGAACCGAGCAGCGCGCTGGACGTGACGGTGCAAAAACGCATTCTCGATCTGATCGACGAGCTGCGGCGCGAATTCGGCACTGCAGTGCTGCTGGTGACGCACGATTTGGGCGTGGCGGCGGAACGCGCCGATCGGCTGCTGGTGTTCCGCCACGGCCGGGTGCAGGAACAGGGGGCTACCGCCGAGGTGCTGCGCGCGCCTGCCAGCGCATACACCCGTAAACTGTTAGCCGATGCGCCTTCATTGAGCGGCGCCGTTGCGCCGCCGCCGAAACGCAGCGGGCAGCCGCCGGCGATCGTGGTTCAGGCGCTGGTTAAGGATTTTCGGCTGTCCGGCGGCCAGGGGTTCCGCGCGCTGGATCGCGTGTCATTCAGCGTGCCGCGCGGCACCACCCATGCGTTGGTGGGAGAGTCCGGGTCGGGCAAAAGCACGCTGGCGCGTTGCCTGCTGGGTTTCGAGCGGCCGGATGCCGGGCAGGTCCTGATCGACGGCGTCAATGTTATCGGTCTCAGGGGCGAAGCGCTGCGTCAGTTTCGGCAGCGCATTCAGCTGGTTTATCAGAATCCGTTCGGCTCGCTCGATCCCAAACAGACTCTTTATCGGGTGATTGAAGAACCGCTGCTGAATTTCGCGCCGATCGGCAAACCGGAGCGCGATCGGCGGGTGCGTGAGCTGTTCGAACGGGTCGCGCTGCCGCCCGATTTGCTGAACCGCAGGCCGCACGAACTGTCCGGCGGCCAGCGTCAGCGGGTGGCGATTGCCCGCGCGCTGGTGCTGCAACCGCGAATATTGGTATTGGATGAGGCCACGTCGGCGCTCGACGTCACGGTGCAGGCGCAGATCCTGCATTTGTTGCAAGAGTTGCAGCAGGAGCGGGACCTGACCTACCTGTTTATTTCTCACGATCTGGCGACGGTGCGGCGGATTTCGCACAGCGTTTCGGTATTGCACCGCGGTGAACGGGTAGACGGCGGCGCCACCGCCGAGTTGTTCGCCATGCCGGGGAGCGATTACACCCGCCAATTGATCGCCGCCATTCCCGGCCGCGCATCGCATGCCGGACAGCCAAAATTCGAGGAGGCGATATGAGCGGAAAAAGACTCGGTTTCTTCACCCGATTGCTGGATCAGGGCAGCGCGCAGGAGCGCTACCGGCTGGCGACCGAACAGATCGTGCACGCCGAACGAGCCGGGTTCGACACCGCCTGGGTGGCGCAGCACCACTTTCATGCCGATGAGGGCGGTCTGCCATCACCGCTGGTGTTTTTGGCGCAGGCGGCGGCACGCACCCGCCGTATCCGGCTGGGCACCGGGGTGATCACGTTGCCGATGGAGTCGGCGCTGCGGGTGGCGGAAGACACTGCGGTACTGGATCTGTTGTCCGACGGCAGACTGGAGGTGGGCGTGGCCGGCGGCGGCACGCCGTCTTCTTTCGCCGCTTTCGGTCTCGACGCCGGGCAGCGCAACACGGCATTCGCCGAGAATTTGCGCACGTTGCTGAGCGCCTGGCGCGGAGAGGCGTTGGGCGGCGAAGACAACCGGCTGTACCCGGCGGCGCCGCAGCTGGCGCAGCGCGTCTGGCAGGCCACGTTCTCGGTGGAAGGGGGCGAACGGGCCGGCCGCGCCGGTGACGGTCTGATGCTGTCGCGCACGCAGCCGCGCCCGGCGGACGCGCCTGACCTGCCGCTGGACGAACTGCAGAATCCGATCATTGACGCTTATCTGGCGGCGCTGCCGCCAGGGGTGGCGCCGCGCATCATGGGGTCGCGCACTGCGTTTGTCAGCGAGAACGGCCAGCAGGCACGCGACTTCGCCACGGCCGGGTTGAGCCGTGGGCTGGAGCGGATGCGCGCCAGCGGCCACCGGTTGGCCGATACGTCGCTCGACGGCCTGATCCGCGCTTTCGACGTGCACTTGGGCACGCCAGATCAGGTAATAGCCTCGCTGCAACGGGACAGCGCGCTGGCGCGCGTCACCGATCTGGCGTTTCAGGTGCACTCCATCGACCCGCCGCACGCCCATATTCTGCGTTCTATCGATCTTATCGCCCGCCACGTGGCCCCTGAACTGGGCTGGCGGCGCGGCACGCCCGCCGTTGCTTATGAATATCACGTTGAGGAAAAGCTATGACGACATTACCGCACCAGGTCGATCTGCTGGCCGAACTGGCCGAGATTGCGCCGGATTCCACGCTGGCGCAGGCCAGAGCCACCCGGCAGGCGGCGACCGATGCCGTTCAGTCCAGCTATCTGGCGCTGTTTGCGCCTGCGGACGCCGGCGATTTCCCGCTGGCGCAGCGGCTGCGGTTGGCTCAGCGCATCAGTGAATGGCATGGCGAGCCGCGCTTGGCCGCGCATTACGCTGCTCTGCTGGAACGTCAGGGCGACGCGCCGGAAGACGAGCGGCTGCCGGCGGCGTTGGCGCATGCAGAACGTTTGGCGTTTCAACCGGCCAACGCCAACGCCCAGCACTTGCAGGCGCTGCGGCAGGCCGGCTGGTCGCTGGACGCCATCGTCACATTGTCGCAGTTAATCGCCTTTGTCAGTTTCCAAAGCCGCTTGCTGCGGGGCTACCGGTTGTTGGGCGGCAAGACGGACGACGTTGCGGCGCATCAGCCGGTAACGGCCGGCCGCTGGCGAACGGAGAGCGCGACGCGAGGCGGCCGTCACGCGCCGCCGGCGTTTACCCGGCAAGAACTGGGGTGGGAGCCGTGGATCGCCGCCAAGCCGTTGGCGGAATTCGATGACGCCGGCCGGGCGTTGCTAGAGCGGTTTGGCCACGCCGATTCCGATTACTTCCGCCTGTTGGCGCGCAACCATCCGGTGCTGGAACAACGCACGCTGGCGGACCGGGCGATTTTTTATACCCCCGGCGGGCTGTCGCGGCAGGATCGCGAGTTGGCGGCGACGGTCGCCAGCAAGGTGAACGGCTGCATCTACTGCGCCTCGGTGCATGCGCGCAAGGCGGCGCAGCTGTCGAAGCGCGAAGCCGAGATAGATCGGTTGCTGGCGGTGGCGCCGGGCGGCGCGTTGAGCCAGGGGCAGGATGACGCCTGGCAAGCGCAGATAACCTTTGCCGCCGCGCTATCCGCCACGCCGCCGCAGGCTGACGCCGGGCAACTGGCGGCGTTGCGCGCTCAGGGCCTGGATGAGCTGGCGCTGTTGGATTTGGTGCAGGCGACGGCGTTTTTCGCCTGGGCCAACCGGTTGATGTTGACGCTGGGCGAACCTTATCTCTGATCTCTGCCCTCTTTCAGGCGGCGGCATTGTCGGCTGCCGCCCGGGATCCGCCGGACATCTGGCGTCGGCGCTTTCGGCAGGGGATCACAACGGCCAGACCGCCTCGCGCACGGCGATCGCTCTGGGCAGCAGCCCGAGGGCGTAGAAGCGGTCGGCGATGCTTTGCTGCTGGCGGATCACCTGCAAATCCATGGCGCGGATCTCGTGGCTGCGGCGCGACAGCGCGAGTTCCAGCGAGGCGCTCGCCAGCCCCAGTTCGTTGGAAAGGTGACGAGCGGCTTCTCTCGGCTGCGCGGTGATGTAGCGGCCGGTGTGCTGCAGCGCCTGCATCAATGGCTGCAACAGATCGCCCGAACGCTCGGCGAAGTCGCGGCGCGCCAGGTAGAATTGCTGATTGAGCACCCGCTGGGTGCCGTCGGCGATCACGCGCAGTTCCCCGTTGCGTTGCGCGTCGCTGAGCAGCGGATCCCACATCATCCAGGCGTCCACCGCCTGCAGATCGGTCGCCGACAGCGGATATTTCGGCGGCGCGTAGACGATACGCACGTCGTTCAACGTCAATCCCTGTTCGTCCAGCATCTGCAGCAATAAATAGTGCACGTTGGAGCCTTTGTTGAGCGCGATGCGTTTGCCGCGCAGATCGGCGGCGCTGCGTATCGGGCTGTCTTGCGGCACCACCATCGCCACGCTCTGCGGCGCCGGCGGCTCAAAACCGACGTACACCAGCGCATTGCCCTGTGCCTGGGCGAAGATCGGCGGCACTTCGCCGGTGGTGCCGAAGTCTATCTCATCGCCGTCGAGCGCGTGCAGCAGCTGCGGCCCGGCGGGAAACTCGCTCCACAGCACGCTGATGCGCTGTGTGGCGAAGAGCTGTTCCAGGCTTTGCCGCGCCTTGAGCACCCCGAGGTTGCCGAACTTTTGATAGCCGATGCGCAGTTCGCGTTCGGGCAGCGGCGCTGCGCTGATGGCCGGTGAATGTGAGGGGGCGCCGGCGCTGCGGCGGCGCGGTTTGATCAGACCAAGATGCGCTAAATGGGTGCGCAGGGTATTGCGGCTGACGCCGAGCAACGACGCTGCTTGCAGCTGATTGCCGCCGCTGCGTTCGAAGGCGTTGCGCACCAGCGCATCCAGCACCCGTTGGTAAAGCTGCGCGCTGTCGCCTTGCAACTGCTGCTGCACAAAGCGATCGATGGCGTCGTCGCCGCCGCCGTCGTTATCCGTCAGGCGATGGGTGAGCTGCAGTTGCTGCGGGGCGATCGCCCCCTCCTGGCTCAGCAAGACCGCATTATGCAGCGTGTTCTCCAGCTCGCGCACGTTGCCGGGCCAGGGGTAGTCCAACAGCACCTGCTGCGCTTCCGCCGTCAACCGCGGCAGTGGCCGTTCCAGACGGCGGGCGTACAGCGCAAGAAAATGTCTGGCCAGCACCGGAATATCGTCCGGCCGCTGGCGCAAGGGCGGTAAAGTCACCGCCGCCACGTTCAGGCGGTAATAGAGATCTTCACGGAACCGCCGTTGGCGAATCGCGCCGGCCAGATCGACGTGGGTGGCGGCGATGACCCGCACATCGATCTTCAGCGGTTTGCGCGAACCGACGCGGGTGATCTCCCGTTCCTGCAGCACGCGCAGCAGCTTGACCTGCAGCGACAGGTTCAGCTCGCCGATCTCGTCCAGCAGCAGGGTGCCGCCTTCCGCCGCTTCGAACCAGCCCTGATGAGTGCCGACGGCGCCGGTGAAGGCGCCTTTCTCATGGCCGAACAGTTCGGCTTCCGCCAGGCTTTCCGTCAGCGCGCCGCAGTTGACCGCCAGGAAAGGTTGATGGCGGCGCGCGCTGTGGTGGTGCAGATAGCGCGCCACCACTTCTTTGCCGGTGCCGGTTTCACCGACGATCAGCACGGTGGCGTCGGTGGGAGCCAGCCGATCGAGCACGCTTTGCAGAGCGAGCGACGCCGGATCGATCAGCACCGGTTTGTCGGCGGCGAACGGTTGGGGATCGTACATGGGCGTCTCCTGTCTGACGACGATGGGGGAAAAAAATCTTATCCCAGCCAATGAGCCGCCGCGAGAGGATAAAAGGCGCACGGTGCTGCATTGGCAACAGCTTTCCGCCGCCGCCTGCTGCCAATGCAGCAGCGTTTTGACGTCGATATCTCATCAATATATTGATATGCATTGGTTTTTTTAAATCTGCAATGTGGCACGCATCCTGCTTTTCTTTTTATAACCAAGCAAGGTTTTTCTATCGATAAATAATGAAAATAGTTATATAGGAAAGGCATAAATGACTGAGTCAGTGAAAGATCGCATCAACGTTTTCTGGTTTCTGCCGACCCACGGCGACGGTCGCTATCTGGGCACGGCGCAGGGCGGGCGCCCGGTGGACCTGCCTTATTTGCAGCAGGTGGCGCTGGCCGCCGACAACCTCGGCTATTACGGCGTGCTGATCCCAACCGGTAAAAGCTGCGAGGATTCCTGGCTGGTGGCGGCGGCGCTGGCGCCGATCACCCGCCGGTTGCGCTATCTGGTGGCGGTGCGCCCCGGCCTGCAGCCGCCGAGCCTGGCGGCGCGCATGGCGGCGACGCTGGACCGGTTGTCGGACGGGCGCCTGCTGATCAACGTGGTGACCGGCGGCGATCCGGTGGAAAACAAAGGGGATGGCATCTTCCTCAGCCATGCCGAACGCTATGAGGTGACACAGGAATTTCTCACGGTGTATCAACGGCTGTTGCAAGGGGAGAAGGTGGATTTCAGCGGTAAGCATATTCACGTCGAAGGCGCCGAATTGCTGTTCCCGCCGGTGCAGGAAAACGGCCCGCCGCTCTATTTCGGCGGCTCATCGTCGGAAGCGATCGACATCGCCGCCGGGCAGATCGATACCTACCTGACCTGGGGCGAGCCGCTGGCTCAGGTGGCGGAAAAGCTGGCGGCGGTGCGCCAGCGCGCCGAGCGGCAGGGGCGTAAACTCAGCTATGGCATTCGCCTGCACGTTATTGTGCGCGAAACTGAAGACGAAGCCTGGGCGGCGGCCGAGCGACTGATTGCGCATCTGGATGACGACACCATCGCGGCGGCGCAGCAGATCTTTGCGCGCATGGACTCTACCGGCCAGCGCCGCATGAGCGAGCTGCACGGCGGCTCGCGCGAGAGTCTGCGAATCGGCCCCAACCTGTGGGCCGGCGTTGGCCTGGTGCGCGGCGGCGCCGGCACCGCATTGGTGGGCAACCCGCAGCAGGTGGCGGCGCGCATACGCGAGTATCAGGCGCTGGGCATCGACAATTTCATCCTTTCCGGCTATCCGCATCTGGAAGAGGCTCACCGCTTCGCCGAGCTGGTGATGCCGCTGCTGCCGCTGGCGCAGTCGACTCATCAGACGGCTCGCACGATCAATACCGGCCCGTTTGGCGAAACCATCGGCGGCGCTCGTCGTCCCGGCCCGGCGCAGCGGGAGGGCTGATGGCGAAGCGTGCCCATATTATCGTTATCGGCGGCGGTTTCACCGGCGCGGCGCTGGCGATCCAGCTGGCGCGCGGAGCGGTGGATGTCACGGTGATCGAACCGCGCGCCGCGCCGGGCTATGGCGTGGCGTATTCGACCACCGAGCCGACTCACCGCATCAACGTCCCGGCCGATAGGATGCAGCTGGCGGATGAACCGGCGGGGGATTTTGACCGCTGGTTCCGCGAGGGCGGCGGGCTGGCGGCCGATCCGCAGGCGTTGTGGCGCGACGGTAAAGCCTATCCGCAGCGCAGCGCCTTCGGCCGCTATGTCGAGGAACGTTTTCATCAGGCGGCGCAGTCGGGCCAGGCCCGCTTGCGGCACCTGCGCGATCGGGCGCAGCACCTGCAGCCGCAGGCGCAGGGCGCGTCCGTCATCACCGCCGGCGGCGAACGGCTGTGGGGCGACTATGTGGTGTTGGCGACCAGCCATCCGCCGCCCGCGCTGCCGCGACAGATCGCCCCGGAACTGGCGCGCGACGCGCGTTTGATCGCCAATCCCTGGGCGGAGGGGGCGCTGGATGAGATTGAACCCGATGAATCGTTGGCGATCGTCGGCAGCGGGCTGACGATGGCCGATGCGGTGGCGGCGTTGCACCGCCGCGGGCATCGCGGGCCGATTACCGCGTTCTCTCGTCACGGCCTGCTGCCGCGTGCCAATGCCGAAGGGGAGTACCCGACGTGGTCGTTTACCCCGCCATCCGGACTGCGTGACGGGGTGCGGCAGGTGCGTCTTGAGGTGGCGCGCGCCGCTCGGCAACGGGTGCCGTGGCAGGCGGTGTTGGACGCGGTGCGCGCCCAGGGCCAGCGCCTGTGGCAAGCGTTAACGCCGACCGAACAGCAGCGCTTTCTGCGGCATCTGCGCGCCTATTGGGACGTGCACCGCTATCGCATTGCGCCGCAGGTGAGCACGCTGCTGACGGAGCAACAGGCAGCGGGCACGCTGCAGGTATTGGCCGCTCGTCTGCGGCGGGCGGAACCCACGCCGCAGGGCGTGCGCTTGACGATTCTGCCGCGCCAGGGCGCAGAGCGGGCGCTGCAGGCGCAGCGGCTGTTGATCGCTACGGGGCCGGCTCATGCCGGCCTGATCGCCGCCAGCCCGTTGCTCAGTTCGCTGGCGGAGCAGGGGACGCTGCGCGCCGATCCGCTGGGATTGGGGCTGTGGGTCAATGCCGACAGCCAGGCGATCGGCGGCGACGGCCTTGCCAACCCGCGCCTGCTGGTGGCCGGCCCGGCGGCGCGCGGCCGCTTCGGCGAACTGATGGGGCTGCCGCAGGTGGCGGAACACGCCCAAAGCGTCGCGCAATACCTGCTGGCGCGATGTCCGGCTGCAAACTGATCGTCCATTCCCGTTTTTAACACCCTAAGACCCCCCATCCGGCCCGGCTCCGCCCGTGGCCGGCAGATAATTGTGGAGCTCGCTATGTCATCGCAACGTGAAATTCGTCTTAACGCTTTTGATATGAACTGCGTCGGCCATCAGTCGCCGGGGCTGTGGGCGCACCCGCGCGACCGTTCCTGGCAGTATAAGGATCTCGAATATTGGACCGATCTGGCGCGCCTGCTGGAACGCGGCAAGTTCGATGGATTGTTTATCGCCGACGTGCTGGGGATTTACGACGTGCTTAACGGCAGCGGCGACGCGGCGATCCGCCAGGCGACGCAGGTGCCGGTTAACGATCCGCTGGCGCTGGTGACACCGATGGCGCTGGTTACCGAACATCTCGGCTTCGGGCTGACCGCCTCGCTGTCATTCGAGCACCCTTATCCTTTCGCCCGCAGATTGTCGACGCTTGATCACCTGACCAAGGGGCGCATCGGTTGGAATATCGTCACCTCTTACCTGGAGAGCGGCGCGCGCAATATTGGCCACCGGGCGCAGACCGATCACGATGCGCGCTACGACTACGCCGATGAATACCTGCAGGTGGTTTACAAGCTGCTGGAGGGCAGTTGGGAAGACGGCGCGATTTTGCGCGATCGTCAGCGGCGCATCTTCAGCGATCCGGCGAAAATTCATCCGATCAACCACAAGGGCGAGTTCTTCCAGGTGCCGGGCATTCATCTGAGCGAGCCTTCGCCGCAGCGCACGCCGGTGCTGTATCAGGCCGGCGCTTCCAGCCGCGGCAAGCAGTTTGCTGCGGAACACGCCGAATGCGTGTTTGTCGCTTCTCCTTCGAAAACATTGCTGAAAAAAACCGTAGCCGATATCCGCCGCCGCGCCGCCGAGGCCGGGCGCGATCCGCGCAGCATCCTGATCTTCAACCTGCAGACGGTGATCGTCGGTGAAACGGACCGACAGGCGCAGGAAAAATGGCGGGAATACAAATCCTATACCAGCTACGAAGGCGCGCTGGCGCTGGTGTCCGGCTGGACCGGCATCGATTTCGGCCAGTATCAGCCGGATCAGGTGCTGAAGCATCTGCACACCAATGCCATTCAGTCGGCGGTGGAAACTTTCTCCAGCGCCGATCCCAGCCGTGAATGGACAGTACAGGGCATCGCCGAATGGGTCGGCATCGGCGGTTTCGGCCCGCTGTTGGTGGGCGGCCCGCAAACCGTGGCCGACGAACTGCAGGCGTGGGTGGAGGAAACGGATGTTGACGGTTTCAATCTGGCCTACGCCGTTACCCATGAAACCTTCACCGACGTGGTGGAACTGCTGATCCCCGAGCTGCAAAAACGCGGAGCGTACAAGCGCGACTACACGGCGGGCACTCTGCGAGAAAAATTGTTCAATCAGGGGCCGCGCCTGGCGGAGCCGCACCCGGCGGTGGGCTACCGCTGGCCGGCCGGCGCGTCCTTGGCCGATGCACTGAGCGTCAAGTGAGGATGCGATGATAGAGATTGAGGAGTTGCACAAGGCTTACCGCGCGCCGGACGGGCGCCGGATTGAGGTGCTGAAGGGCGTTTCGCTGCGGGTGCCGGCCGGATCGATTACCGCCGTGGTCGGCCCCAGCGGGGCGGGCAAATCGACGCTGGCGAAATGCATCAGCCTGCTGGAGCGGCCGAGCAGCGGCAGTATCCGGGTGAACGGCCAGGACTTGTCGCGGCTTGCGGGCGAGGCGCTGCGCAGGGAGCGGCGGGCGATAGGCACGGTGTTCCAGTCTTCCGCGCTGCTGCAGCGCAAAACCGCCTGGCAGAATGTGGCGCTGCCGTTGACCTATCTGGGCGTGGTGCCGCGCGATATCGACAAGCGGGTAAAGAGCCTGCTGGCGGCGGTGGGGTTGGCGGACAAGGCGGCGTTTTACCCGGCGCAGCTGTCCGGCGGCCAGCGCCAAAGGGTCGGCATCGCCCGCGCGCTGGCGCTGAATCCGTCGGTGCTGCTGGCGGATGAGGCCACCTCCGGGCTGGATCCGGACGCCACCGGGGCCATTCTCAGCCTGCTTAAACAGCTGCGCGATCGGTATGGCCTGTCGATCATCCTGATCACCCACGAGATGGATGCGGTGCGCGACGCCGCCGACGCGGTGGCCGAGATCCGCGACGGCGTGATTGTGCAGCAAGGGCCGGTGCGCGAGCTGTTGGCAGCGCCCGATTCCTCGCTGGGCCGCCGGCTGTTCCCGCTGAAGACGCTGGCGTCCGACGCCGCGTTGCGGCTGCAGGTAACCTACTGCGCCCGTCAGCCGGCGGCCACCGACTGGATCAGCCGCATCAGCCGCCAACTCGACCTGCAGATCGATCTGTTGGGCGGCCACGTTGAAGTGGTGGGCGGCAGCCTGGCCGGGCGGTTGGAGATTGCGGTGCGTTTTGGCGGCGGTTCGCGTTCGGTGGCTGAACTGCAGGACGAGCTGCGGCGGTTGGGCATTCTCGCCGAGGTGCTGGAACAGCCGGCGGCGTTGAAGGAGGCGGTATGAAAAATCTGTCTGACAGCGTGATGAGCCAGGACACACCCTGGCGCGAGATCCATCGGTTGATGCTGCCGGCCTACGGCGAAACCTGGCTGATGGTCGGCATCGTGATGCTGTTTGTGGTGGCGATTGGCGGCGCCGTCGGCGTGGTGTTGTTCAACACCTCATCGCGCGGCTTGTTTCCGCGCCCGGCGCTGAATCGCGCGCTGAGCTGGTTGGTGAACATGGGCCGTTCGCTGCCGTTTCTGGTGCTGATGGCGGCGATTATTCCGTTCACCTTCTGGTTGACCGGCACCACCATCGGCATTCCGGCGGCGGTGATCCCGATGATCGTCGCCGGCATTCCATTCTTCGGCCGGCTGGTGGAGAACGCGCTGCGCGAACTGCCGCCGGAGGTGACGGCGGTGGGGCTGGTGTCCGGCGGTTCGATCTGGCAGATAGTCACCCGCGCGCAGCTCAGCGAGGCGCTGCCGGCGATTGTCGCCGCCATCACGCTGAACGTCATCTCGATGATCGAGTATTCGGCCATCGCCGGCACCATTGGCGCGGGCGGCATCGGCTATCTGGCGGTGGTGTACGGCTACCAGCGTTTCGACAATCACATCATGATCGCCACCATTGTGGTGCTGATCGCCACGATCCAACTGATTCAGTTTATTGGTGACCGCCTGGTCGCCGCGTTGCGTCATCATCAGGAAACCCTTTAATCATGCCTAATCACGATTTTGAGATAGTGAAGAAGAAACGCTGGCCGTGGCCGGTGGGTATCGCGGCGGTGGCGATTATCGCCGCCGCGGTTTGGCACTTCAGCGCCCGCCAGCAGCAGACGGTGCAGTTCGGCAGCACGCTGAAAGTGCACTTTGAGCCGGCGATGGCCGGAGAGCAGCGGGTGATCGAGTACGTCGGTGAGCATATCGCGCCGGATTACGGCCTCAGGCTGGAGGCGGTTGGCCTGCAGGATCCGGTGCAGGCCGATCGTGCGGTGGCGCAGGGGCAGTACGCCGCCACGATCTACCAGCACCAGTGGTGGCTAAAGCAGGTGGTGGAGGCCAACGGTTTTAAGCTGACCCCGACGCTGCCGGTGTTTCAGTGGGCGTTCGGCATCTATTCCGACCGCTATACGTCGATCGCCGAGTTGCCGGACGGCGCGGAGATCGTGGTGCCCAACGACGGCGCCAATCAGGGGCAGGCGTTGTGGCTGCTGCAGCGCATTGGACTGATTGGGCTGGATCCGGCGATCGAGGCGCGCACCGCCAGGCTAAAAGACATTCGCGAGAACAAACGCCATTTTAACTTCAAGGAGCTGGATTTGCTGACCATGCCGCGCGCACTGAATTCGGTAGATGCGGCCATTGGCTATGTGTCGCAGTTCGACGCCGGCAAGGTGCCGCGTGAGAAGGGCATCTTGTTCCCACCGGCGCCGAAGACCTTCGCCTCGCAGCTGGTGATTGGCACGCCCTATCTGCAGGACGAAAATATTCGCAAGCTGCAGCGGGCGTTTGCCGATCCCAGGTTGCAGGCGTGGCTGAAAAACACCGACGACCCGCTGGTGAAAGGCGTGCTGGTGCCGGTATCGGCAGAATAATCCCCGCCCGAAATGGCCGTGATAAAGACCGGATTAACGCGTGTTAATCCGGCGTTTCTGTTACGCTGTAACTATATTTAATTTATTGATATTAATGATATTTATAGAATAATTTGTTGTTTGTCGGCGTAATTTTTTCACCCTATAAACGAGGTGTCACCTGCCAATTACAACGAGGAAACTATGAGTACCTTAAATATCGATACCGCGCCGCCGTTATCTGCGCCCATCGGCTCGGCCAGCGATGTGGCGCGTTTGATTAACCAACGCAGCGAGAAAAATACCCATGCGCGCATGATCGTGCTGTTGGCGCTGGGCGGTGTTTTTCTCGATGCCTATGACCTGACCACATTGTCTTACGGCATCGATGACGTGGTGCGTGAATTCAGCCTCAGCCCGCTGCTGACCGGGGTGGTAACTTCTTCGATCATGGTCGGGACCATTCTCGGCAACCTGGTCGGCGGCTGGTTGACCGACAAATACGGCCGCTATCAGGTGTTTATGGCCGATATGCTGTTTTTTGTGATTTCCGCCATCGCCGCCGGGCTGGCGCCCAACGTCTGGGTGCTGATCGGCGCGCGCTTTTTGATGGGTATCGGCGTCGGCATCGATTTGCCGGTGGCGATGGCCTATCTGGCCGAATTCTCCAAATTCTCCGGCAAGGCCAACAAGGCGTCGCGCCTGGCGGCCTGGTGCCCGATGTGGTACGCCGCTTCGTCGATGTGTTTTCTGATCATCTTTGCGCTCTATTTTCTGTTGCCGGCCGAACATGCGAACTGGCTGTGGCGCGCCTCGTTGATTTTCGGCGCGGTGCCGGCGCTGCTGATCATCATGGTGCGCAGCAAGTTTATGAACGAGTCGCCGCTGTGGGCCGCTAACCAGGGCGATTTGAAAGAGGCGGCGCGCATCCTGCGCGAGTCATACGGCATCGCCGCCCATGAGGCGGAACCTGACGCCGCCCAACCGGCGGCGGCGAAGGTCAGCTTCCGCGTGCTGTTCCGCAAGCCGTACCGCGAACGCACTCTGGTCTCCTGCGTGATGAACGTTTGCATTTCCTTTGAATACACCGCCATCGCCTTCTTTCTGCCGTCGATTCTGGCGCAGTTTCTCGGCGCCGGGGTGTTTGAAACCCTCTCCGCCTCGCTCGGGCTGAACGTGCTGTTCGCCTTTACCGGTGGCCTGCTCGGCATGCGTCTGGCATGGAAGTATCCGTCGCGCCACGTGGCGATCGCCGGATTTGCGCTGCAGTTTATCGCGCTGATTGCCCTGGCGTTGATCGGGCATCCGCAGGCGGCGTTCGGCGTTGGGCTGGCGATCCTGATGTTGGGCCTATGGCTGTTCGCCGAAGGCTTCGGCCCTGGCGCGCAGATGATGATTTACCCGGCGCTCTCTTACCCGACGGCGATCCGCGCCACCGGCGTCGGTTTCGGTCGTTCGCTGTCCGGTATCGGCAGCGCGATGGCGTTGTTTATTCTGCCGATTTTGCAGGCGCGCTTCGGCACCGACATGTTTTGGATTGTTTCACTGGCGGCGGCGATCCCCATCGTCTTCCTGCTGATCATTCGCTTCGAACCGACGGCGCGCGATATCGACGATCTGGCCGATCGCGCTTAACCACAGAGGACACTGACATGACGCAACACCTGTTATCCACCGGAGCAGACTACGCACAGCTGGCCGCGCGTTTTCGGCCGATCTTCGCCAAAATCGCCGCCGGGGCGGTGGAGCGCGAGCTGTCGCGCACGCTGCCGCATGAACCGATCCGTTGGCTGAAAGAGGCGGGGTTCGGCAGGGTGCGCATCCCGCGTGAAAAGGGCGGCGACGGCGCTTCGTTGCCGCAGCTGTTCGAACTGCTGGCCGAACTGGCGGAGGCGGACTCTAACCTGCCGCAGGCGCTGCGGGCGCATTTCGCCTTCGTGGAAGATCGGCTGAACGCGCCGGACGGCCCGGAGCGCAATCGCTGGTTCGAACGCTTTCTCGACGGCGAGCTGGTCGGCAGCGGTTGGACCGAGATCGGCGGCGTGAAGCTGGGGCAGGTCAATACCCGGGTAACGCCGCAGGCCGACGGCTGGTCGCTCAACGGCGAGAAATTTTACAGCACCGGCAGTCTGTTTGCCGATTGGATCGACGTGTATGCCGAGCGCAGCGACAGCGGCGGCCCGGTGATCGCTTTGGTTAACGTCGCCCAGCCGGGCGTAGAGCGCGACGACGACTGGGACGGATTTGGCCAGCGCACTACCGGCAGCGGCACCACGCGTTTTATTGATGCGCAGGTCGAGCAGGCGCACGTCTATGACTTTGCCGAGCGCTTCCGCTACCAAACTGCGTTCTATCAGCATGTGTTGCTGGCGACGCTGGCGGGGATCGGCCGCGCGGTGCTGCGAGACGTCGGCGAGGGCGTGAGGCAACGTAAAAGGATCTATAGCCACGGCAACGCCGGTTGGGTGAAGGACGACGTGCAGATCCAGCAGGTGGTGGGGCAAATCAGCGCCTGGGCCTATGCGGTTGAGGCGACGGTGCTAAAAGCGACTTCCTCGCTGCAGCAGGCTTATGAGGCGCATCGATCCGGCGATGAAGCGCTGCTGCAGGCGCTTAACGTGACGGCGGAGCTGGACGCGGCCAGGGCGCAGGTCATCGCCGGGGAGTGGGTGCAGCGCGCCGCCGGTGAATTGTTCAATGCGCTCGGCGCTTCAGATACCCGTACCGGCAAGGCGTTGGATCGCCACTGGCGCAATGCGCGCACGCTCTCTTCACATAATCCGGTGATCTACAAGGCGCGCAATATCGGTGACTGGGAAATTAACCGCCATACGCCGACCTTTATCTGGCAAATCGGCAGTGGCGGTTGAGGCCGTGGCTATTCCGTCCAAACCTGCGTGCTGCGCGGGCTGTCCATCTGATAATCCGAGTAGGGGCGGGTGAAGAACTCGCGCCCCAACTCGCGGGCGGCCCGCAGCGGGTTGCGCGGATCGCGGGCGATCTCGCCGCGCTGGTTGCCGGCGCCGTGCACCAGCCCGACGAAGGCGGAATGGGTGTAGCGGCTGAACTCCTGGATCTGATGCACGATGCCCAGCGCCGCGCCGGGATAAGTTTCTTCCGACGCCACCGCCAACCCGATGCGTTTGCTGCTCATGCGTTGGTGCACCTGTTCCGCCTGAGGGTAGGCGTTGGAATAGAAGCTGAACGAGCGATCGAAAAAGGCCTTGGTTTGCGCCGACATGCCGTACCAGTAAATCGGCGTGCAAAATACCGCGCCGTCGGCCGGCAGGAAGTGCTCCAGGAACAGCTCGGCGTAGCGATCGGCCGGCGGCGGCGTATGGCGTTCATCGCTCAGGAAACCGCTCAGGTAATCGTCGAGAAAATGCAGGCTGGCGGACGTGCCGACTTCGGCGGCGCCCGCCATGATCGCCTGCGCCAGCGTGGCGCTGTTGCCGTCGCGGCGCGGGCTGCCGACCAGCACCACCAGGCGCTTGGGTTGATGAGCTGTATTCATGTCATGCTCCTTGGTGTGAAGTGAATTCAGCCTTAATCTAGAAGCGAACGTCTGCAGGCGACAAATGACGGTTTTTCTGCCAGGATGAACTCAACTCATCCCAAGAGGCTTCGCCATGTTCGCTACGCTGCCCGTCAACGCGTTACGCACCTTTGAATCCGCCGCTCGCCTGCGCAGCTTCAAGCTGGCGGCGGCCGAGCTGGCGGTGACGCCGACGGCGATTTCGCACCAGATCAAGGCGCTGGAACAGCAGCTGGGTTTTGCGCTGTTCGAGCGGGTGCCGCGCGGCGTGCGGCTGACGGCGAAGGGCGAAACGCTGTTTGCCGGAGTGCACGGCGCGCTGCTGGACGTCGCCGCCACGCTTGAGGGCCTGCGGCCGCAGCCCAGCAGCGGATCGCTGTGCGTCTCGGTGACGCACTCGTTCGCGGCGCTGTGGCTGGTGCCGCGCCTGGGGCGTTTCTACCAGGCGCATCCGCACTATCTGGTGCGCCTGGAGGCCTGCGCCGAGGTGATCGACCTGCAGCAGGACGCCAGCGTGGATGTGGCGGTGCGCTACAGCCGCGCGCACTATCCCGCGCTGCATCAGGCGGCGCGGCTGGAGGAAAGCTTTGGCGTCTACGCCGCGCCGGGGCTGGCCGCCGCTCCGCCGGAAAACCCGGTGCTGATCACCGTCAAGTGGGGGGATTCGGCGCTGTACGACAGCGGCTGGCATGACTGGTGCCGGGCCGCCGGTGTGGACTGGTGGCAGCGCCATGCGGCGATGCGCAGCTATCACGAGGAGCATTACGCCCTGCAGGCGGCGGTGGCCGGGCAGGGATGGGTGCTCGCCAGCTCGGTGATGGTGTCCGAGATGGTGGACAACGGTCTGCTGGTGGCGTACCGGCCGGAGGTGCGCGTACCGGGCGCCGCATACAGCGTGCTGTGCGCGCCGGGGCGCGAGCGGCATCCGCCGGTCAGGGCGTTTTTGGCCTGGCTGCGGCAGGAATTGCCGCAGGACAATGGCACGAAATAAAAGTTTTACCGTCCTAAGCTGTGGGAATATCAGCGAACTTTTGTTTTTACTTCACTTCGAGAACCTATCATGAGCCAGCCAAGAATCTCCGATTACCCGATTGACGCGCAATTTATCGAGCGTTGGTCGCCGCGCGCGATGACCAACGACGCCATCGACGATCAAACGCTGCTGAGCTTCTTTGAAGCGGCGCGCTGGTCGCCTTCGGCTTACAACATTCAGCCGTGGCGCTTTGCCTACAGCAAGCACGGCTCCGACAGCTGGGAGAACTACCTGGAGTTCCTGATCGACTTCAACCGCGGCTGGGCGCAACACGCCTCGGCGCTGGTGGTGATCGTCTCCAAAACCACCAGCCTGAACGGCGAGCGGCTGGTGGACAACCCGACCCACGCATTCGACACCGGCGCGGCCTGGGCCAACCTGGCGCATCAGGCGCACCTGAAAGGCTGGCTGACCCACTGCATGAGCGGCATTCACCACGATAAGATCAAAGCGGCGTTGCAACTGCCGGACGACTATGCGGTGCACGCCATGGTGGCGATCGGCAAGCCGGGCGACAAAGCCCGCCTGCCGGATTTCCTGCAGGAGAAAGAAGCGCCGTCGGGCCGTCTGCCGCTCGGCAAGACCGTCAGCGAAGGGCTGAATTTCACGCTGTGATTGCCCGCTTTCTCGCAGGCCCGCTTCGCGGGCCTGAGATTGATGACAAACCTCATACCTTTGCTGGTTTGGCAGATAGCACAGAATAAAAAAACAAGGAAAATCAATTTATTGATTTTCGACCGATCACCACAAAGAGGGAAAAACCACGCTTTTTCCCTCTTTGTCAACAGTCTGAGGCCCGCTTCGCGGGCCTTTTTTATGCGGCGAGTAAAACTTAGGGAGTATGTTCTCGTTCGTTCATTCGCTGTATATTTTGTTATATAGCGATTGTGCGGTGAGGAGGAACCCGTGGGAGATCATTTTGGCAAAGGGTTGTTGGCGGGGTTAAAGGTGGAGAACCTGAAGCCGGAGGCGGAGCTGTCGCGCTTTTGCTCCGACTACAAGCGCGGTTTCGTGCTCGGTTATGCGCACCATTTGGCGCAGCGCTGCGGCGACGAGAACCGGGCGGCGTTCGAGGCCGGGCAACTCAGCCGCGCCTATGGTCTCGGCCGCGAGCCGATGAGCGAGTTCTTCTCCGGCGGCGACAGCCGGTTGGCGGAGAAGTTTTTCCACGCCGGCTATAACCAGCCGACGCCGGGGTAGCGCCGGCGAGCCGTCAGGCGGCGCTCAGCACCGCCACCATATACACGCATGCCTCATCGCTTTGGTTTTCAAAGCGGCAGTCCGCCGGTGGGCCGAGCTCCAGGCAGTCTCCTTCGGCCATTTCATGGCGCGCGTCGCCCTCAAGAAAGACCAGCTCGCCGGATAAAACCCAGATCAGCTGACGCTTGAAGGCATACACCGAAGCCGGCATCGGGATCGCCGCGCCGGCCGGCAGTTCGATGCGCACCAGATCGAGCGGCAGATCGGTGCGCGGCGACACGTGGCGCCGCACGTAGCCGCTCTCGGGATCGACCCAGACCGGTTGATCTTCCCGGCGCAGCAGCCGGCCTTCCTGCGTTTCCGCGCGGGCGATCAGCTTGGACATGCTGAGGCCGAACGCCCCCGCCAGTCTGCCCAACAGCATCGCCGTCGGGCTGCTCTCGCCGCGTTCGATCTTATGCACCATCGCCCGCGATACGCCCGCCCGTTCGGCCAAATCGGACAGCGACCAGTGGCGCGCCTCGCGTTCAATGCGAATGCGCGCGCCGATCAGCTGATTTAGATTGTCTAATTTAATATTCATATCGTAGTATTATAGTGGACAATTGGCCGGGGTAAACCATGATTATACGAAATGCGACGCTCAACGATAGCGCGGCGATTGCCGCTATCTATAACGACGCGGTGTTGAACAGCACCGCCATCTGGAATGAACAAACCGTGGATGCGGCCAACCGCGCGGCGTGGATCGGCGAACGGCAGGCGGCGGGCTACCCGGTGCTGGTGGCGGTGAACGGCGCGGACGAGGCGATCGGCTACGCGTCGTTCGGCGACTGGCGCGCCTGGGATGGTTATCGCCATACCGTGGAACACTCGGTGTATGTCCATCAGGCGCATCGCGGCGCAGGGACTGGCAAGACGTTGCTGCTGGCGCTGATCGCACGGGCGCGGGAAATCGGCAAGCACGTGATGGTGGCCGGCATCGAATCCGGCAATCAGGCCTCGATTAAGCTGCATCTGGCGCTGGGGTTTCGCGACGTGGGGCGCATGGAACAAGTGGGCGCCAAATTCGGCCAATGGCTGGATCTGACGTTCCTGCAGCTGAGGCTCGACGAGCGGGCGACGCCGCCCGCGCGCTGATCCCGGGAGACAGGGCGATGAATATGCTGTTACTGCTGATCGCGGCCGGGATGGGGTTGGTGGTGCAGAATCTGCTGATGGTGCGCATTACCGAAAGTGTTTCGACCATCCTCATTACGCTGGTGATCAACTCCAGCGTCGGTTTGTTGTTGCTGGTGGGGTTGCTGCTGGCCAAAAACGGCCTCGGCGCGGTGGCGGAAGTGACCGGCGCCGCCAGGTGGTGGATGCTGTTGCCGGGGCTGTTGGGATCGCTGTTCGTGTTCGCCGGCATTTTGGGTTACCAGAAGCTGGGGGCGGCGGCCACCATCTCGATCCTGGTCGCCAGCCAGCTGTGCATGGGGCTGTTGGCCGATGCCTATCGCGCCGGTCCGGCGGCGCTGCGTGAGAATCTGCCGGCGCTGGTCGGCGCCTTATTGCTGGTGGCGGGCGCCTATCTGGTGGCGAAACGCAGCTTTTGACGGCGGCTGAAAGGCAAAAAGCCCGCTCGGGTTTCCCTGAGCGGGCTTCTCTAAATATGGCTCCTCTGACTGGACTCGAACCAGTGACATACGGATTAA